>CAVPAZ010000017.1:0-223965 GCA_963701725.1 uncultured bacterium
CGCCAACCTCATTGCCTTCATCGTTTTGGCAATGCCGAGCACGCTGATCATTCGCTTGAGGTTGTATGCGAGCGCATGAAGGCTGATTTCGGTGGGCACGTGCACGAGTGTCTTCATCAGGAAGTGCGTCGAACCCATCCAGTGCTTCAATGTTCCGAAGACGTGTTCGATCGTTCGTCTTCGGATCTTCATCGCATCGGGCTTTCGATCCAGGCGGGCCTGCATCGCGTCGAGCACGTCCTCATGCTCCCAGCGCCTGATCCTGCGCGAGGTGCCCGGCGTGCACTGTGCCTTCAGAGGGCAGTCGCCACACCCGTAACGCGCGTAGGTGCGCATGGTCATGCCGTCGTCAACGAAGTCTGATCGCCTGCAAAGGGTCTGTCCCGCAGGGCAGCGGTACTCATCGTCGCGCGCGACGTAGATGAAGTCGGCCTTGCTGAACCGACCCTCGGCCTTGGCGTTGGAAGTCATCGGCTTGGGCACGTAGGTCTCAATGCCCGCCTGCTCGCAGGCCAGGATCTCCGGGCCCTTGAAGTAGCCCCTGTCAGCGATGAGTTCGATCTGGTCTTTACCCACCGCCTCGCGCGAGTGCTGCGCCATCGACCACAGGCTGCCGCGGTCGTGGCCTTCGTTGATCACCTCGGTGGCAACGATCAGGTGGTGCCTGGTGTCGGCCGCGATCTGCACGTTGTAGCCCACCATGCCCGTGCCGCGCCCGCTGGTGGCCATCGAGCGCGCATCAGGGTCGGTTTGCGAGAGTTGTTGGTCGGGCTGCTTGCCCAGCTCGGTCTGGACATCCCGCAGGTGCTGCATCTGCTTGCGCAGCTTGACCAACTTGTCCTGCAGGCGCGTGGTCTTGACCTGCAGGTCCGCCGGCTGGGTGCGGTCCGCGGTGTCGAGTGCATCCATGTAGCGCGCGATGCTCTCTTCGACTTGCTGCATGCGCTTGGCCAGCTTGTGCGGCGTGAAGTTGCGGTCACGGTTGTTGACCGCCTTGAACTTGCTGCCGTCCACGGCCACTACACCCTGCGACAGCAACTTGAGTTGGCGGCAGATGGACACGAAGCGGCGGAACACGTTGCGGATGCCGGCAGGGTTGTCGTGGCGGAAATCGGCAATCGTCTTGAAGTCCGGCGCCAGGCGTCCGGTCAGCCACATCAGCTCAACGTTGCGCTGGCACTCGCGCTCCAGGCGCCGGCTGGATTGAACGAGGTTGAGGTAGCCGTAGATGTAGACCTTCAGCAGCATCCCGGGGTCATAGGACGGCCGGCCGGTGGACGCCGGCGTCGTCCCTCTGAAGCCCAGTGCAGACAGATCGAGTTCGGCAACAAACGCGTCGACCACCCGAACCGGGTTGTCCTCGGCGATGAAGTCGTCCAGGCACTCCGGCAGGAGCGTGACCTGACTTCGGTCCTGTCCTTCGATGAAGCGCGACATACCGGCTCCCGTGCTCGATATGTCCGCGAACTCTACGGATTCGATGCGCCAGGTGTGAGGGGGTTTTCACACAGCCTCGACCCTTATGCGACGCTTACCTCCCTGAATTGGGCGCCGCGAAGCTGACGCTCGTGTCGGGTATCTCGCGAGCGCACCAATGCAGACCGACCCGGGCGCGGAACCAGGGCAACCAGGGAATTGAAAATCCTGGGGTCCTGGAATTCCATTGGCCTTCAACATGCGACTTGCCCAGGGGAGACCACGCGCTAGGACAAGGTCATCTCCCGATTCGCCGCCGCCATCTTGGCGCGCGACATCAGAAATAGTTGACCTCCAGCAGCGGCGCGTACTTGGCACGGTTTGCGCCGGTGGTGTCGTTGATTTCGACCTTCGCGGGGACGCTGACTCCGAGATCCTCCAGGATGCGCAACTGGAAGTCGGGAAGGCCCAAGCGCTGCGCCGCGTCCATCAGTGGGGTGACATCGACGACGACATCGGTACCGACATCGGTCGGATTCAGCGGCGGCACGATCGTCGTGGAGGCAAGCGCTGGCTGGTAGCCGAGGTCGAAATCGCTCGCGGCCAGCGTCGGCGGCTGAAAGGACACGAGGTCGATCCGGATCGGAAGGGTGGCGGTGCCAGGCTGAAGGCTGTTGACGAAGATGTGCAGGTACGCCGACTGGATGCTGGCGGTGCCGGGGACCCCGCCCGGCCCTGTCAGTGGGAAGTCGAGGAAGGCCCGGAATTCCGTTCCTGTCGTTGAGTCGATACCCGCGAACACGCTCTGCACCGTCGGCGACATGCCCTGGACGATCGCGTACGTCGTCGGTGAGGTCTGCTCGATGTCGCCGTCGAAGCTAGGATCGCTGAGAATCTGGGTGGTGATGATCGGCGGCGGGCCGTCGTTTCCGCCGCCGCACCCGACGAGGCCCAGGAGCAAAAAACCCGTCAACAACGGATGGACCAGGCGCCTCATGATTCTCTCCCTTACCCTGACAATGTTTAACGCGTGCGCCCGCCTTCTGGTTGACGGCGGGTGATGCCCTGTGGAAACATCCGGAAGACCCGGGCGGATCGCGGTCGCGGGAGCATGCTTAATCACCACGCGAGTTCGCAAAGGAAGCTTGGCGCGAGCGTGTTGCAACGCCTCGTCGCGCCGGCGGACGCGCGCCAGCAGATCAAGGCCATTGATCTCATAGCGCCGGTGACCGGCTTGTGGCGCAAGCGGCAGAGCGGCAAGACAAACCTGCTCGACGTCGTCGCAGCGTCCGGCCTCGAGATGTGTTTGAGCCAGTGAGACCAAGGAGAAGATGCGGTTGACACTCATAGCGGACCGGGCCGTTGGCTTGCACGCAGGGTGGTGACCTCGGACGGTCTCATGCCGGGCACGGCGCCCGCATCGCCCTGGAGCGCGCCACCTTCGGGCGCCCACCTTCTGGTGATCCGCCTGCTGGTCGTGCAGGTCACGCGGGCGCGCAACTCCGATGCTCGGAAGCTGCCGTTCACCAGCGACTGCTGATGGCCGAAAGGGAACTGCTACGCGCCATGGCGCGGGGACTTCTGGCTCTAGCCGAGATGCTCCGATTGGTCTCGCAGCCGGCTCAGCGTGGCGACGAAGCCGGCGACGCGCTGCGTTTCCTGTGCCACCACGGCCGCTGGCGCGCGCTGGACGAAACTCGGGTTGGCGAGCTTGGCGTTCGCCTTCGTGATCTCGCCTTCGAGGCGGGCGATCTCCTTGCCCAGGCGTTCACGTTCGGCATCCACGTCGATCTCGACATGCAGGGCGAGGCGGGCGTCGCCAGACACGGCCACCGGCGAGTTGCGCGTCGCCTCGCCGTACTCGGCCTCGCCCCGGAAGAGCCTGACCTCCGACAGCCTGGCCAGCGCCTTCAGAAGTGGTGCGGCTCCGGCGATGAACGTGGCGTCGCCGTGCACGTAGAGCGGCACGCGTGCAGCGGGTGACAGCAACATCTCGCTGCGCAGCGCGCGACACACGCCGACGACGCTCTTGAGCCGTGCCATCCAGGCATCGGCCTCGGGGGCTATGCGTTCGAGCTGAGCCTGCGGATACGGCGCGACGACGATGGAGGTCGAGTCGCCTGCGGCCTTGCGCCCGGAGACGATGGCGACGGTGTCCCACAGCTCGGCGGTGATGAAAGGCGTGACCGGGTGCAAGAGGCGAAGCACCGTCTCCAGCACGCGCAGCAAGGTGCGTCGCGTGGCGCGTTGCTGCGCCTGGCTGCCGCCCTGCAGTTGCGCCTTGGCGATCTCCAGGTACCAGTCGCAGTACTCGTCCCAGACGAAGGAGTACAGCGCGGCAGCCACGTTGTCGATCCGGTAATCGGCGAAGCCCTTCGCGACGGCCGCCTCGACGCGCTGCAGCTCGCTGGTGATCCAGCGGTCGGCGTGCGAGAAGCCGAGAGTCGACCCGCCGATTGCGCACTCGGCCGCGGTGTGCTCCTTCAGCCCGCACTGGCTGCGACTAGCTTGCTGCGCAAGTAAGTCTTCGCCGCAACTCCGTTCCACTCCGTTGTCCTGCCCTTCGCAGTTCATCAGCACGAAGCGTGTCGCGTTCCAGAGCTTGTTGCAGAAGTTGCGGTAGCCCTCGCAGCGCTTGGTGTCGAAGTTGATGTTGCGTCCGAGGCTTGCGTAGCTCGCCATCGTGAACCGCAGGGCGTCGGCGCCATAAGCCGGCATGCCGTTGGGGAACTCCTTCTCCACCCGACGGGCGACCTTGGGCGCGGTCTCCGGCTTGCGCAGGCCGACGGTGGACTTGTGGACCAGCGTCGGCAGGTCGACGCCCTCGATCAGGTCGACCGGGTCGATGACGTTGCCCTCCGACTTGCTCATCTTGTGGCCTTCGGAGTCGCGCACCATGCCGTGGATGTAGACGGTCTCGAAGGGCACCTTGCCGGTGAAGTGCGTCGTCATCATGATCATCCGGGCGACCCAGAAGAAAATGATCTCGTAGCCCGTGACGAGCACGCTCGACGGCAGGAAGGCTTCCAGCTCCGGCGTCTCGCGCGGCCAGCCCAGTGTGGAGAACGGCACCAGCGCCGACGAGTACCAGGTGTCGAGCACGTCCTCGTCGCGCACGAGCCCGCCCGCGTAGCCGCTGCCCTGCGCCTTGGCGCGCGCCTCGGCCTCGTTGCGGGCGACGAAGACCTCGCCGCCGCTGCCGTACCAGGCCGGGATCTGGTGGCCCCACCAGAGCTGGCGGCTGATGCACCAGTCCTGGATGTTGTTCATCCACTGGTCGTAGGTGTTGACCCACTGTTCGGGGACGAACTTCACCTGGCCCGAACTCACCGCGTCGATCGCCTTCTGCGCCACGCTCTTGCCGTCCGGCCCGGGCTTGGTGACGGCGACGAACCACTGGTCGGTCAGCATCGGCTCGATTACCTGCCCGGTGCGCGCGCAGCGCGGCACCATCAGTCGGTGCTTCTTCACTTCGACGAGCAGGCCCTGCGCCTCGAGGTCGGCGACGACTCGCTTGCGGGCGACGAAGCGGTCCAACCCGCGGTAGGCCACCGGCGCGTTGTCGTTGACGCTGGCATCGAGCGCCAGGATGCCGATCACGGCCAAGCCGTGCCGCTGGCCCACGGCGTAGTCGTTGGCGTCGTGCGCCGGCGTGACCTTGACGACGCCGGTGCCGAACTCGCGGTCGACGTAGTCGTCGACGATGACGGGAATGCTGCGACCGGCGAGCGGCAGCAGCACCTGCTTGCCGTGCAGCGCCGTGTAGCGCTCGTCGTCGGGGTGCACCATCACCGCGGTGTCGCCGAGCATGGTCTCCGGGCGCGTCGTCGCGACGACGACCGAGCCCGAGCCGTCGGCGAGTGGGTAGCGGATGTGCCACAGGAAACCGTCTTCTTCCTCGCTCTCGACCTCCAGATCGGAGACGGCCGACTTGAGCACGGGGTCCCAGCTCACCAGGCGCTTGCCGCGGTAGATCAGGCCCTGCTCGTGCAGCCGGACGAAGGTTTCGGTCACGGTGGCCGAGAGGCCCTCGTCCATCGTGAAGTACTCGTGCGCCCAGCTCACGCTGGCGCCGAGGCGGCGCATCTGCTGCGTGATGATCGAGCCGCTGCGCTCCTTCCACTCCCAGACGCGGGCGACGAAGTTCTTGCGACCCAGGTCGTGCCGCGACTGGCCCTGTTCCTGCAGCTGGCGCTCGACGACGATCTGCGTCGCGATGCCTGCATGGTCAGTGCCGGGCACCCACAGCGTGTTGAAGCCGCGCATGCGGTGGTAGCGCGTCAGCGCGTCCATGATGGTCTGGTTGAACGCGTGGCCCATGTGCAAGGTGCCCGTCACGTTCGGCGGAGGCAACTGGATGCTGAACGACGGCCGACCGGCCTCCATCGTCGGTTCGTAGACGCCGCTCTGTTCCCACAGCGGCGCCCAGCGCGCCTCGATCGCGGCGGGTTCGAAGGACTTGGCGAGTTCGGTCATGGCAGGTTTGCCGCCGGCGCGTCGCGCGCACGGCGGCGGGTGTTTTCACGTAGCTTCAAATTGTAGGTGGCGCCCTCTGGCGCCGCGCTACATGAGCAGGTGCTCGCCCGCGTTCTCGCCGCCGAGGATCACGTAGTTCACCTTGCGCAGGTCGGCCAGCTTCGTGCCGCCGGAGTACGAAATCGAGCTCTGCACGTCCTCGCGCATCTCGCGCAGCGTGTCGGCGAGCTTGCCCTTGATCGGCTCGAGGATGCGCTTGCCTTCGACGTGCTTGTACTCGCCCTTGTTGAAGTCGCTCGCCGAGCCGTAGTACTCCTTGAACAGCTTGCCGTCCACCTCGACCGTCTTGCCGGGAGACTCCTCGTGGCCGGCGAACAGCGAGCCGATCATCACCATCGCGGCGCCGAAGCGCACGCTCTTGGCGATGTCGCCGTGGTCGCGGATGCCGCCGTCGGCAATGATCGGTTTGGTCGCCACGCGCGCGCACCACTTCAGCGCGCTCAACTGCCAGCCACCGGTGCCGAAGCCGGTCTTCAGCTTGGTGATGCACACCTTGCCCGGCCCGACGCCGACCTTGGTCGCGTCGGCGCCCCAGTTCTCGAGGTCGATCACCGCCTCCGGCGTGGCGACGTTGCCGGCGATCACGAAAGCCGCGGGCAGTCTGAGCTTGATGTGTTCGATCATCTTGCGCACGCCCTCGGCGTGGCCGTGCGCGATGTCGATCGTGACGTAGTCGGCACCAACGCCCTCGGCCGCGAGGCGGTCGATCACGTCGACGTCGGGCTGCTTGACGCCGGAGCTGATCGAGACGTACAGGCCCCTGTCGCGCATCCGTTTCGCGTAGGCCACGTTGTCCAGGTCGAAGCGGTGCATCACGTAGAAGTAGCCGTTGGTCGCCAGCCACTCGCTGATCGGCTCGTCGATCACGGTCTTCATGTTCGCCGGCACCACCGGCAGCTTGAAATTGCGCCCGCCGAGCTCGGCCGAGGCATCGCATTCGCTGCGGCTCTCGACGCGGCACTTGCGCGGTAGCAGAAGGATGTTCTCGTAATCGAAGATTTCCATGCTCAGGCTCCAGGACGGTGTGGGAGCGCTTGACCTGGGGCCCGGCTGTGGCCGGCGGAAGACCTTGCGCGTGCAGGGGAGCCGGAAACGGAAACCGGGCGCCAAAATTTGGGCCCGGTGGCGAATTCTACGCGCCCGGACGCTTCGCCTCGACACAGCTCCCGCGCGTTGCGGTGTTCAGCGCGATGACCTTGCCCGAAGGGTCTTCGACCCAGCCGACCGCGGCAAGCCGCGCGGGCCGGGCGCCGGGCGGAATGCGCAGCGCGCGCAAGTGATCGGTGCTCGGGCGGTCCTTGTCGAGCATCAGTGGCCCGGCGAGCGCGCGCACCAGTCGTCGATCGATCGGCGTGCCCTCGTCGCCGGCTGCTACGTTCTCGACCAGCGCGAGATAGCCCACCGCACCGGCGGGCAGCGCGGTGCCCCGGCGTTCAACGTGCAACCGGATGCCGACATAACCGCTCCAGGCCGGTCCGTCCTGCACGCTGACGCTCAGGCCGCGTCGCGGTGTCAGCACCTGGCGGCGATGCAACAGGCCCGCGGGTGGGATCGCGCCGGCACGTGCCGCGGATTCGGCGAGCGCGGCCGGCGACAGCGCGGCGTCGTCGCCGCTCGGGCTAGGCACGATCCAGTCGAGCACGAATGGCGCAAGCGCGGGTGCGTCCGTCGGCACACCGCCGGTGCTCCAGCAGGCCTTGCAATCGGCCGCGATGAAGCGCTCGAGCAGAACGCCGGCCGTCGGTGCCGGGCAGGCTGCCTGCGCGCCGAAGCACAGCGCCACCATCGATGCTGCAGGCCAGCGTGCGGCGCGGCGCGGGGTGAACGACAAGGCGGCTCCTAGAATCTGGCAATGAGTCCGCATTCTGATGAAGTTCCTACAGGCTCGGGCGGGCAGGGCCATTCGGCGCACAGCGGCAACCTGCTGCGCGGCCTGAACCCCGAGCAGCTCACGGCGGTGACGCTGCCCGCCGAGCCGGCGCTGATCCTGGCCGGCGCGGGCTCGGGCAAGACGCGCGTGCTGACGACGCGCATCGCCTGGCTGATCACCACCGGCCAGGTCTCGCCCGGCGGTGTGATGGCGGTGACCTTCACCAACAAGGCCGCGAAGGAGATGCTCGCGCGCCTGGGTGCGATGCTGCCGATCCCGGTGCGCGGCATGTGGGTCGGCACTTTCCACGGCCTGTGCAACCGCTTCCTGCGCGCGCACTGGAAGCTCGCCGCGCTGCCGCAGAGCTTCCAGATCCTCGACATGCAGGACCAGCTCTCGTCCGTCAAGCGCGTGATCAAGGCGATGAACCTCGACGAAGAGCGATTCGCGCCGAAGCAGGTCAGCGCCTTCATCGCTGGATCGAAGGACGACGGTCTGCGCCCCGGCGACATCGAACTGCGCGACGATCACACGCGCAAGCTCGCCCAGATCTACCAGGCCTACGAAGAGCAGTGCCAGCGCGAGGGGAGCGTCGACTTCGCCGAGCTGATGCTGCGCACCGTCGAGCTGATGCGCGACAACGCGGCACTGCGCGATCACTACCAGCGGCGCTTCCGCCACATCCTGGTCGACGAGTTCCAGGACACCAACAAGCTGCAATACAAGTGGCTGAAGATGTTCGCCAGCCCCGGGGATCCGCAGGCCGGCCTGCCGCCGGCGGGCGTGCTGGCGGTAGGAGACGACGACCAGAGCATCTACGCCTTTCGTGGCGCGCTGGTCGGCAACATGGCCGACTTCGAGCGCGAATTCAAGGTCGCGCGCGTCATCAAGCTGGAGCAGAACTACCGCAGCCACAGCAACATCCTCGACACCGCCAACGCGCTGATCTCGCGCAACACCCGGCGCCTGGGCAAGAACCTGCGCACCGACGCCGGCGCCGGCGAGCCGGTGCGTGTGTTCGAGGCGCCCAGCGACTTTGCCGAGGCGCAGTGGTTCATCGAGGAAGCCCAGCAACTGCACCGCGAAGGCACGCCGCGGGCCGAGATCGCGCTGCTCTACCGCAGCAATGCGCAGTCGCGGGTGCTCGAGTCGGCGCTGTTCAATGCCGGCATCCCGTATCGCGTTTACGGTGGGCTGCGCTTTTTCGAGCGCGCCGAGATCAAGCATGCGCTGGCCTACTTGCGGCTGCTCGAGAACCCGAACGACGACACCAGTTTCCTGCGCGTGGTGAACTTCCCGACGCGTGGCATCGGCGCGCGCACGATCGAGCTGCTGCAGGACGCGGCGCGGGCCGGCGAGCGCAGCCTGATGCAGAGCGTCGGTGCAGTCGCCGGGAAAGGCGGCGGCAACCTCGCCGCGTTCGCCGCGCTGGTCGACGCGATGCGCAACGCGACGCAAGGGCTCACGCTGCGCCAGATCATCGAGCATGTGCTGGAACGCAGCGCGCTCGAAGCGTTCTACCGCAGCGACCGCGACGGCCAGGACCGGCTCGAGAATCTGGCCGAGCTCGTCAACGCGGCCGAGGCCTTCGTGACGATCGAGGGCTTCGGCAAGGACGCGGTGGCGCTGCCGGTCGACGAGACGGGTGCCGTTGCTGCCCAGGGGGCCGCGGGGTTGCCGGGCTTGGCCGATGCCGAGAGCGGCGAGATCATTTCGCCGTTGGCGGCATTTCTGACCCACGCTGCACTGGAGGCCGGTGACAACCAGGCCCAGGCCGGGCAGGACGCGATCCAGTTGATGACAGTCCATTCGGCCAAGGGCCTGGAGTTCGACTGCGTCTTCATCACCGGCCTCGAAGAGGGCCTGTTCCCGCACGAGAACTCGGCTGCCGAACGCGACGGGCTGGAGGAAGAGCGCCGCCTGATGTACGTGGCCATCACGCGCGCCCGCAAGCGCCTGTACCTGAGCTTCAGCCAGACCCGCATGCTGCACGGCCAGACGCGCTACAACGTGAAGAGCCGCTTCTTCGACGAGCTGCCCGAAGAGACCCTGAAATGGATCACGCCGCGACAGCGGGGCTACGGTTCGGGCTTGGCGCCGTCTTGGCGCCGGCCCGCTGACTCATGTCGGCGCGGGCGGTGCCGACGCCCGCGCTCGCCCCCAAGACGAGCAGCCACGGCCTGCGTGCGGGGCAGGGCGTGTTTCACAACAAGTTCGGAGAAGGCGTGATCGTCACGCTCGAAGGCAGCGGGGCGGATGCGCGCGCGCAGGTGAGATTCGGGCGTCATGGCACGAAGTGGCTGGCGCTGGCCATCGCCAGGCTGACGCCGATTGCGTAGCGGCCCCGGGCAAGCCCGCTGCGCGAGGGGCAGGAGCTACGGCGCCGCCTTGTCCGGCCGGGCCGTTGGCGGTGGCGCCAGCACCGAAGTCAGTCCTTCATACTTCGCGCCCCAGCGGTAGGCCAATCCGATCGACGCGGACGCGGTCGTGCGCTTCGTCGTCAGTGGGCTGTCGGCGGCGTAGCCGAGCAACTGGGTCGCACCGGCGCCGCCGAACAGGATCCATCGCGAGCTCAAGGCCGTGATGAACCCGACCCCGGCGCGCAGGTTCATCGGCCCGGCGCCGGGCGCGTAGGCCGCATAGCCTGTCGCTGCCGCGGATTCCGGCGACACCCCGTAGTAGCTGTCCATGTAGCGAACGTCGGCCCAGGTGAAGCCGACGCCCGCGTACCACTCGCTGGCCGGAGCCATCGGTTCGCGGTAGCCGATGTCTGCCGTCGCCACCGTGCCGCCGCCCCGGCCCAGGATGTCCTGCGAGAGGCTGGCGACGGTCGTCCAGCGCGACGTCAGCGCGTACGACGCGTAGACCCGCGTGCGAAGTGTTGCCGGTACGTCGGACATGCCCTCCAGGCCCTCGATGTCGGACGAATTGCGGCCGCGATCGATGCGCAGTGCAATGCCCATCCGCACGTCGTCGCTGCTGAACAGCTCGGCGCTCGCTCCGGGGCCGCGAGGGTCCTGCACGACGCCGAGCACGGCGGCCGCGCCGCCGGTGCTGATGCGGATGCGTCCGTACTGGAAGGCCCAGAGCGGTTTCGGCTTCACCTCCAGCGCCGAAGTTCCGGTGGATGCCCGCGCCACGCCAGCCGACACGCCGAGGGCCAGGCTCGCATTGGCCCGCAGGTCGTCCAGCAGGTCGGCCGAGCGCGATGGAGACGCCCCGACCAGCGCAAGGACACAGGCTGCGAACCGCAGTGGCCCTCTTCGGTGCGTCGCTCGTCTCATGGTCACCTTCGAGCATAGCGGTTACGCATCGCCCGAGAATTGACCTGAGACACCCTGCCGGCACGCGCGCCAGCTGCCCCGCGGCTGGCGTGGCACGCAGGGTGGCAGCGGCGAAAGCGCTGGGCAGGAGCATGAAACGCCGAGGGCCGGATGTTTCGAGAATGGGCAATGCGTCACGCATGCCGCCTGTTGCAGTCGGCACCTCGGGATCCACAATTCGATGTCGTTCGAGTCGTCGCGCCAGCGACGGCAGCCTCCGCGCCGCCGCCGGCCATCGAGATCCGCAGCCCGCCATGACGATCAAACCCATCGCTGGAGTTCACCATGAAGCGTCGTGACGCCCTCTTGAAGATCACCGCCGTAGCCGCGAGCCTGGCCCTGCCCGCGCGGGCCCAGTCCGGTCGCATCGTGCTCGGCCAGTCGGCCGCGTTCAGCGGCCCTGCGGCGCAGCTCGGCATTCAGATGAACGCGGGCGCGCGCATCCACTTCAATGCGCTGAACGCGCAGGGCGGCATCAACGGCAGGACCATCGAGCTGCGCACGCTCGACGACGGCTACGAGCCCGATCGTTGCAGGGCCAATACCGAGACCTTCATCAAGGACGACGTATTCGGTCTGTTTGGCTACGTGGGCACGCCCACCGCGCTGGCTGCGCTGCCGCTGGTGGTCGACGCGAAGATCCCGTTCTTCGGCCCGTTCACCGGTGCCGAGGCGCTGCGAGAGCCGTTCCACAAGTCGGTGTTCCACCTGCGCGCGTCCTACTACGACGAGACCCGCCTGATCGTCAGGAACCTCACGTCGCTGGGCCTGAGGAAGATCGCCGTGTTCTACCAGAACGACAGCTACGGCATGGCCGGACTCGAAGGCGTGAAGCGGGCCCTGAAGGCGCAGGGCCTGGAACCGGTGGCGTTGGGCACGGTCGAGCGCAATACCGTCGACGTGGCGAAGGCGGTGAAGGACATCGCAGCCAGCTTGCCCGACGCGGTGGTGCAAATCAGCGCCTACAAGTCATGCGCGGCGTTCATCCGTGAAGCGCGCAAGGCGGGCTACGGGGGCACCTTCTTCAATGTCTCGTTCGTCGGCACGCAGGCGCTGGCCGACGAACTCGGCAAGGAGGGCCGCGGCGTCATGATCAGCCAGGTGATGCCGTTCCCGTTCTCGACGACGACCGCGATCTCCGACGAATACCTCGAGGCCGTGCGCAAGGCCGGCGGTGACGCGCAGCCGAACTACTCGAGCATGGAGGGCTACCTTGCCGCGAAGGTGCTGGCCGAAGGTCTCCGGCGCGCCGGGCGCAACCCGTCGCGCGAGGCGCTCATCAGTGGGTTGGAGTCGATCCAGAACACGAGCTTCGGTGGCTTCAATGTCAACTTCGGGCCGAAGCAGCACGTGGCGTCGCACTTCGTCGACCTGTCGATGTTGACAGGGGACGGCAAGGTCCGGCGCTGACAGGGCCGGTGCGTGCAGGTGGCGGGGCCCATGTTCCACCGCTCGCTCCGGCGGCGTTTGCCTGTGCAGCGCGTGTGCCGCTGACGCGCATGACTGCGCCGTCGACGCGCGATGGCTTCGGGGGATCTATGCCGCGTCGGGAGGGGCTGCGGTCTCGGGCGCGAAGCAGTCGCTGAACGTGAAGTACAAGGATACGTAGAACACGGTCGAGAACAGCAGCCCGGCGGGTACCGCGGCCAGTGCGATCAGTTGCGGTTGTTGCAGCAGTGCGGCGAGCACGTTGGCCAGTGCCCCGAACATCAGGATCACCCCGGCCCAGGCGAGCCCGTAGACCGTGAATGCGCCGATATTTCGCCAGCACGCCATGGCGCTGAAGAACAGTGCCTTGCCCACGCTCTGGCCGCCCCAGTGCACCAGTGCCGGCGCGTGCCAGAACGGCAACGAGAGCAGCGACGCGAGTCCGAAGCGCAGCAGCAGGCCGAATTGCAGTTGCGGGTCGGCGAGCAGCGCGGCGATCGCTGCGGCGTCTTCCTTGCCACCGGTCATGGCCTGCTGCAGCGCGTCGAATTTGCCGCCATCGGCGAAGTCGCTCAGCCAGATGATCGCGACGCTCGCCGCGGCGTAGGCCAGGCCCATGCGCAGCAGCGCGAGGCTGCGGGGCCGGTCGACGCGCAGCGGCGCGACGAACACGCCAGGCCCCGGCAGTTGGCCCTGCAGCGCGCGCTGCGTGGCGAGCATGAAGCCGAGCGAAACCAGCGGCAACGAGGCCAGCAACAACAGAGGGCCGACCAGCGGCACCAGCATCGCGACGAGGCCGAAGAACAGGAAGCCGGTGAACAGCGCGGCGAACGCGAGCGGCCGCGTGAAGAAGACGCCGAAACCGCGGCGCACCCACAACGCGCCCTGGCGGGCCGGCACCAACTGCAGCTTCATCGACGAATCGCTCAAGTAAGGGTCAGCTCGGGATGCCACGGAGCGTTCGCGCGCTCGCGCAGCACGCGCTCGAAATGCGCCGGGTCATGCGCGGTGAGCACCGCGGCGTCGCGCGGCAGGTGCAGGTCCCACAGGCGCGAGATCCAGAAGCGCAGCGCCGCGCCACGCATCAGCGCCGGCAGCAGCCTGAGTTCGGCCCCGCTCAGCGGGCGCACCGCGTCGTAGGCCTGGACGAAGGCCAGCGCGCGGTCCTCGGCAAGGCGGCCCGAATCGATGGCGATGCACCAGTCGTTCAGGCAGACGCCGATGTCGAACAGGAGCACATCGACGCCGGCGAAGTAGAAGTCGAAGAAGCCGCCGAGCCTGTCGCCGCCCGGCGTTGCGTCGAACAGCACGTTGTCGCGGAACAGGTCTCCGTGGATCGCCCCGCGCGGCAAGCTGGCGTGGGCGCTCGATGCGGCCACCTGCTGCTGGAACGCGAGTTCGCGCTCGATCAGCTCGCGCTGCGCGGCGCTCAGAAACGGCAGCACGACCGGCACGGTCTCGATCCACCAGGCCAGCCCGCGCAGGTTGGGCTGCGTGCGTTCGTAGCTGCTTGCGGCCAGGTGCATGCGGGCGAGCATCTCGCCCACCGTCGCGCAATGCGCCGCGTCTGGAGCCAGGCGGTGGCTGCCGCGCAGGCGGTCGACCACCGCGGCCGGCTTGCCTCGCACGCGGTGCAAGATCTCGCCCGTCGCGTCGGCCTTCGGCCCCGGCACCGGGATGCCGCGATCGGCGAGGTGCTTCATCAGGTGCAGGTAGAACGGCAATTGCTCGAAGCCGAGCCGCTCGAACAGCGTCAGCACGTAGTGACCGGTCGTCGTGTCGCAGAAGTAGTTGGTGTTCTCGATGCCCGCGGCACAGCCGTCGAGCGAGACCAGCGTGCCCAGGTTGAGCCGGGCCACGAGCGCGGCCGCCTCCTGCGGCGGCACCTCGGTGAATACGGCCATCGGGGGCTGGCGACCAGGCGATCCTAGAACGACAACACGCGCCAGACCCGCTGGCCAGTTGCGCCGCGCCGCGGGCCGGCCGCGTCGCTCAGGTCTCGCGACGCGTCGCCAATGTAGATCTCGTAGCTCCCCGCGAGAGCCCCCTTCGTCGTGACCACGACGCTGCGCGTCTGGCCGCGCACGTTCAGTTCCTCGATCCGGTTGGCGTCGTCCTCGATCACCGTGCGCTGGACGTTCGGCTCGGGAACAAGGGTCGAACCTGGGTCGGCCACGGGTTCGGCGGCGAAGGCGAACACGGGCCCGGCCAAGACGGCACAAGCGATGAACGAGTTGGACCTCATGCCGCCATTGTAGGCAGAGCCGCCGCGCGGCCGACAGGGTGCGCATCGATTCGATCTCACGGCGCGCGCACGCGCAGGAAGCTCGCGAAGCGCGGCACGCCCCCGGCACCGAGGGCGACATAGCGGTAGGTCACCTGACTGCCGAGAGGTGGCGGATTGAGCCGTTCGGCGTCGCTGAAGCCACTGCCCAGGCTGAAGCGCAGGCCGCCCGGCGTCTGCACGACCAGGGCACCGAGCATGCCCGCGTTCTTGCCCTTGCCCGGCAGGTGCGCGACGACGGTGGCCTCGGCGTCCTGGTACGGCTTGAGCTTGAGCAGGTCGTCGTTGCGCTCGGCTCGGTAAAGCGAGCTGCCGCGGTGCAGCATCAAGCCTTCGCCGCCGCCGTCGACGGTCTTCCTGAATAGCGCGATCAACGCCGCCCGGTCGGCCACCTTGCGCTGCGAGACCGGCTGCACCCAGGCGACGCCGAGCTCGGCCAGCAGACCCTGCAGTGCCGGGATGCGTTCGTCGAACGGGCCCGGATGCGCCGGCAGGTCGAACACCATGTAGCGGATCTCGCGCCAGGCGTCGTCTTCGGGGCTCTCGCGGGCTATCGCCGACTGCGCGGCGTCGAAACGCCCGCGGCCGGCCCACAGCTCGCCGTCCAGAGGCTGCTGCGGCCAGCCTGCCGTGAACCAGGCCGGCGCGGCAATGTGCCTGCCGCTGCGCGTCAACAGTTGCCGCCCGTCCCAGTAGCCGCGGACGCCGTCGTACTTCTCGCTGACCCAGTAGTCGGCCAGCCGAACGTCGCCGCGGTAGACCTTGGCCAGCATCAGCTGGGGAGGGAGCTGCATCGGCCGCACGGAGCGGCAATGCCAGCTGCAGCAAGCCGAACGCGAGGAGCAGGGTGCGTCGCTGGAAGAGGGGCTCGATCATGGCAAACGAAGGTGCAAGGGGCGTCGGGCAACTCTAGCAGCGAGGCGCAAGTCGTTCCGCGACAATCTCCGCATGAGCGAGAAGTTGCTGCTGTTGGTGGATGGCTCGAGCTACCTCTACCGCGCCTACCACGCGCTGCCAGACCTGCGCAGCCCGGACGGGTTCCCGACCGGCGCGCTGCACGGCTTCGTCGCGATGATGAAGCGGCTGCGTGAGCAGTTCCCGGCCGAGCACGCGGCCTGCGTGTTCGACGCCAAGGGCCCGACGTTTCGGGACGACCTGTACGCCGAGTACAAGGCGCATCGCACCCCGATGCCCGAGCCGCTGGTGCAGCAGATCGAGCCGATCCACGAGGTCGTTCGCTTGCTCGGCTGGCCGGTGCTCGAGGTGCCGGGCATCGAGGCCGACGATGCGCTCGGCACGCTCGCGCGCGTCGCCGCAGCGAGCGGCCACCGGGTGGTGATCTCCACCGGCGACAAGGACCTGGCGCAACTCGTCGACGCCAACGTCACGCTGATCAACACGATGAGCAACGAGCGGCTCGATATGGCCGGCGTGCAGGAGAAGTTCGGTGTCCTGCCGGACCGCATCGTCGACTATCTGGCGCTCGTCGGCGACAGCGTCGACAACGTGCCCGGCGTCGAGAAGGTCGGTCCGAAGACCGCCGCCAAGTGGATCGCGGAGTACGGCTCGCTGGCCGGCGTGATCGCCGCGGCCGACGGCATCAAGGGCGCCGTCGGCGAGAACCTGCGCAAGGCCTTGGACTGGTTGCCGCTCGGGCGCAGGCTCGTCACGGTGGCGACCGAATGCGACCTGTCGGCGCAGGTGCCCGGCTGGCCCGAGCTCGACGCGTTGCACTTCATGCCTGTCGATCGCGACGGCCTGCAGGCCTTCTACGATCGCTACGGACTGCGCACCTTCCGCAAGGAGCTCCTCGCGGCCGAAGCGGCAGCGGACGCCTCGGCTGCCCCGCTGGCGCAAGACCGCGGATGCCGTCGCACCGGCCGTCGAAGCCTTCAGCTACGAGACGGTGCTCACACTGGAGGCGCTGGACGCCTGGATCGCGAAGATCGCCGCAGCGCCGCTGACGGCCCTCGACACCGAGACCGACTCGCTCGATGCGATGCAGGCACAGCTCGTCGGCATTTCGTTCTCGGTGGCGCCGGGCGAAGCGGCCTACGTCCCGCTGCGCCACGGCTATGCCGGCGCGCCCGACCAACTGGCGGTGGACGCCGTGCTGGCGCGCCTCGCGCCTTGGCTCGAGGACGCCGCGAGGCCGAAGCTCGGCCAGAACATCAAGTACGACACGCACGTGTTCATGAACGCCGGCATCGCGGTGCGCGGCTATGTGCACGACACCATGCTCGAGAGCTACGTGCTCGAGGCGCACAAGCCGCACGGTCTGCAGAGCCTGGCCGCCAGGCACCTCGATCGCAGCGGGCTGAACTACGAAGACCTCTGCGGCAAGGGCGTGAATCAGATCCCGTTCGCCCAGGTCGAGATCGAGAAGGCGGCGCGCTACTCGGGCGAAGACAGCGAGATGTGTCTGCACGTGCACCGTCACCTGTGGCCGAAGATCGAGGCCGAGCCGGGGCTCCGCTACATCTACGAGCGGCTCGAGATGCCGACCGCCGGCGTGCTCGCTCGCATCGAGCGAAACGGCGTGCTGATCGACAGCGCGCTGCTCGCGGCGCAGAGCCGCGAGCTCGCCGAGCGCATGCTCGCGCTCGAGGCCGAGGCGCACGCGCTTGCCGGCCAGCCGTTCAACCTCGGTTCGCCGAAGCAGATCGGCGAGATCCTGTTCGGCAAACTCGGCCTGCCGGTGGGCAGGAAGACCGCCAGCGGCGCACCGTCGACCGACGAGGCCGAGCTGGAAAAGCTGGCCGCCGACTTTCCGCTGCCGGCCAAGCTGCTCGAGCACCGCGGCCTGTCGAAGCTGAAGGGCACCTACACCGACAAGCTGCCGCTGATGGTGAACCCCGCCACCGGCCGCGTGCACACCAACTACGCGCAGGCGGTGGCGGTGACGGGGCGGCTCAGCAGCAACGACCCCAACCTGCAGAACATCCCGATCCGTACGCCCGAAGGCCGGCGCGTGCGCGAGGCCTTCATCGCGCCGCCGGGGCACTGGATCGTCAGCGCCGACTACTCGCAGATCGAGTTGCGCATCATGGCTCATATCAGCGGCGACGAGGGCCTGCTGCGCGCCTTTGCCGAAGGCGTCGACGTGCACCGCGCGACCGCGAGCGAGGTGTTCGGCGTGGCGGTGGGCGAGGTGAGCAGCGAGCAGCGTCGCTACGCCAAGGTGATCAACTTCGGCCTGATCTACGGCATGGGCGCGTTCGGCCTGGCCACGAACCTCGGCATCGAGCAGAAGGCGGCACGCGACTACATCGATCGCTACTTCGCGCGCTACCCAGGCGTAAAGCGCTACATGGACGAGACGCGCCAGCAGGCCGCGGAACGCGGCTACGTGGAAACGGTGTTCGGGCGGCGCCTCTACCTGCCCGAGATCCAGGGCGGCAATGGCCCGCGCCGCGCCGGCGCCGAGCGCCAGGCCATCAACGCGCCGATGCAGGGCACGGCGGCCGACCTGATCAAACTGGCGATGATCGCCGTGCAGGACGCATTGGACGGCGAACGGCGCGCGACGCAGATGGTGATGCAGGTGCACGACGAACTGGTGTTCGAGGTTCCCGACGACGAGCTCGAATGGGCGCGCGCGGCCGTTCCGCGCGTCATGGCCGGCGTCGCTTCGCTGAACGTGCCATTGCTGGCCGAGGTGGGTGTGGGGCGGAACTGGGACGAGGCGCATTGACGCCGGCCCAGGCGCAGGGCCGCCCCATTCACGGATGGGGTCTAAAGATCGGCGCCGTTCGTACCGATGAAGGGGGGTGACCGGACCGATCCCCGTCCGACGGAGCGCAGCCCGACCATGACGCCCTACCTGCTCTTGATCCTCCCCGCTCTTGCGCTGCTGGCCTGCGGCTGGTTCGCCAGCGCGTGGTTCCATAAGCGCAAGCTAGACACGCTGCACGGCCAGGTCAAGGCCATCCGCCACACCGCGGCCGAACACGCCAGCCAGGCACGGCGCCAGATCGCCCAGCTGCAGGCCGAGCTGGCGACGCGGCTGCCGCCGCCCGCCGCGCAACGCGCCAGGCGGCCGGCCGAGGCCGCGCAGGCCTCACCGACGGTGGCGACCACGAAGCTGCGAATTCCCGACCATGGATTCGAGGCGACGGTAATCGGATCCACGGGCTTCCAGCCGACGCAGGTGATGGAAGACTAGGGCCCGGCACAGGCCGGCCGTTCCAACGTGCCGGCCGGGATGGCCATCGATGCTCCGCTCAAGAGCGCCGCGCCGCGTCGCGCAACATGAACAGGTACAGGCTCTCGACCCGTTGGCGCGCCCACGGCGTGCGGCGCAGGAACTTCAGGCTCGACGCGATGCTCGGGTCGACCGTGAAGCAGCGGATGTTGACCTGCTCGCCGAGCGCCGGCCAGCCGTAGTGCGCCACCAACTCGGCCAGCACGCGCTCGAGCGTGACGCCATGCAGCGGATTCCTCGGCTGGATGGTGTTCACGGTGCGCGCTTGCGGACGCAGGCTATGTAGGCGTCGCCGTCGGGGGGCATGCCGCTGCGCTGCGACGTCCACAGCATCTCGCCCAGGCACTCCATCACCTCGTGCTGCGCCGCGTGCGCCGAGCCGCGCCGGGCGGCGAGCAGGTCGAACGCCTGGCGGATGCCGCGCGGCTGGTCGATGCTCAGCTGCTCGCTGATCGACAGGTGCATCGAGAGGTGCAGGAACGGGTTGCCGCGGCCGTCGTCGACGCTGAAGCTCGCGGCCAGCGCGGCATCGACGTCGGCGAGGTCGGCAGCGTACTCCGGGTGCTCGCCGATCCACTGCGCGGCCAGAGCGTCCAGCGCGGTCAGCGGCGTGCCGTCGCGCAGCTTCGTGGCCACATCGCAAAAGAATCGCCTGACATCGTGCTGGGACGGCGCGAACATTCGACAATTGTCGCCTCGACGAGCATCGGACCCCCATGAACATCACCACCGCGCAGCTCTTCGACGACGCCCGCACGCACAACGGCTTTCACGCCGATCCGATTCCGGAGGCGACCCTCAGGCGGCTGTACGACCTGATGAAGTGGGGCCCGACCTCGGCCAACTGCAGCCCGGTGCGAATGGTGTTCGTCTGCTCCCCGGCGGCAAAGGAAAAGCTGCTCGCCTGCCTGAGCCCAGGCAACGTCGAGAAGACGCGCCAGGCGCCGGTGACAGCCATCATCGGCATGGACCTGGCCTTCTACGACAAGCTGCCGCAGTTGTTCCCGCACGCCGACGCGCGGCCCTGGTTCGCCGGCAAGCCCGCGCTGATCGAGGCGACGGCGTTCCGCAATTCCAGCCTGCAGGGCGGCTACTTCATTCTCGCGGCGCGCGCGCTCGGGCTGGACTGCGGGCCGATGAGCGGATTCGACGCCGCGCAGCTCGATGCGGCGTTCTTCGCGGGCAGCGCGGTGCGCAGCAACTTCATCTGCAACCTCGGCCGCGGCGACGCGAGCAAGCTGTTCGGGCGCAGCCCGCGGCTGGCCTTCGAAGAAGCGTGCAGGATCGAATGAGCTAAGGCTCGGTCGGCGGCTTGTCGCTCCAGCCCTCGCGGCGGGCGCGCTGTGCGCTCTCTCGCTCCTGCGCGAACAATTCCTCCAGCTGCTGGCGGCCCTGCCTGGCCATCGCGACGAAGCGCGCCTCGTCCTTGACGTGCGGCAGCATCTCCTCGAGCTGGCGGATCGTGTGGCGCCGAAAGCGCATCGCCAGCGTGCGCGCCTGGTGCGGCTCCCAGCCCAGCAGGCCGAGCACGCTGCGCGCGCTCATCAGCGACGAGTCGAGCGTCTCGCGCTCGACCAGCGTGACGCCGATCTCGCGCAGCTTGAAGTAATGCTGAACGTTGCGCGCCCGCGCAACGATCTCCAGCTGCGGGAAGTGCTCGCGCACCAGCGCGGCGACCTTCAGGCTCTGCTCCACGTCGTCGATCGCCAGCACCAGCACGCGCGCGCTCGCCGCGCCTGCGGTGCGCAGCAGGTCGAGCCGGGTCGCGTCGCCGTAGAACACGCGCCAGCCGAACTTGCGCAGCGCTTCGATCTGCTCGGCATCGTGGTCCAAGACCGTCGGCGTGATGCCATTGGCGTAGAGCATCCGGCTGACCACCTGGCCATAGCGCCCGAAACCGGCCACGATCACCGCTCCGCTCTGCGGCTCGCTCAGCTCGGCCATGTCGCTGCGCTTGCCGCGTGCCAGGCGCGGGATCCACCAGCGGTCGGCGGCCACCAGCAGCAGCGGCGTGAGCAGCATCGATATCGCCACCGCCGCGACGAGCAGCGAGGCCTGGGCCGGCGCGATCACGCCCGCGCCAGCCGCCGACTGGAACACCACGAAGCCGAACTCACCGCCCTGCGCGAGCAGGATGATGAACACCGGCCGTTCCGGCAGCGGCAAGGGCATCAGGCGCGCCATGCCCCACAGCATGGCGGCCTTGACAAGCAGGAAGCCGATCACCACGGCGGCGATCAGCAACGGCCGCTGCAACACCACCGCGAAGTCGATCGCCATGCCGACGGCGATGAAGAAGAGGCCGAGCAGCAGGCCCTTGAACGGTTCGATGTCGGTCTCCAGCTCGCGCCGGTATTCGCTTTCCGCCAGCAGCACGCCGGCCAGGAAGGCGCCGAGCGCCATCGACAGCCCGACCGCGTGCATCAACGCCGCGGTGGCCACCACCAGCAGCAGCGACGCCGCGGTGAAGATCTCGGGCGTCTTGCTGCCCGCGATCCAGCGCAGCGCGGGGCGCAGCAGCAGCCGGCCGCCGAGCACGATCGCGGCGATCACACCGAAGGCCTTGGCTGCACCGAGCCAGCCGCCACCGCCGGCATGCACCTGGGCGGTGGCGAGCAGCGGCACCAGGGCGAGGATCGGGATCGCGGCCACGTCTTGCAGCAGCGCCACGCTGAGCACGCTCTGGCCCGAGGTGGTGGCCATCAGGTTGCGCTCGGCGAGCACGCCCAGGCCGATCGCGGTGGAAGACATTGCCAGGCCGAGCGCGGCGACCAGTGCCAGCGGCCAGACGACGCCGGCGAGCGTGCCCGCACCGAACATCAGCGCCGCCGAGCCGAACAGCTGCACGCTGCCCCAGCCGAAGATGGGCTTGCGCAGCGACCACAACCGCCGCGGCTCGAGTTCGAGGCCGACCAGGAACAGCATCAGCACGACGCCGAACTCGGCGAACTCGAGGATCTGCCGCGGGTCGGTGACGAGCGCCAGACCCCAGGGCCCGATGGCGATCCCGGCCACGAGGTAGCCGATGATCGACCCGAGGCCGAGCAGCCGCGCCAGCGGCACTGCGACGACGGCGGCAGCGAGGTAGATCAAGCTGGCGTTCAGCCAGGAGCCGTGGTCCATGGTCCGTTCAGTCTTCGTCGGGCCGCGCCTCGGAAGGCACGTCGCAGGCCGGCGCGGTCTCGATGTCGACCAGCTCGGGCCAGTGCGGGTAACTCAGCAGGCGCGAGGTGTAGAGCCTGGCGTGCGCCTCCAGCTCGTCGTCGCCAACGCGGTGCGCGCCGTGCAGCAACAGCGGCGGCACGAAGCGCATCCCGCACAGCATGGCGGTCTGCTCGTACGGCGGCAGGAAGGCGTCGAAGAAGTAGCGGTTGTAGCTGCCGGGGTGGTACGAATCCTCGGGGCCGCCGGTCGACGCCACGAGCCACAGGTCCTTGCCCTTCAGGGCTGTGCCTCCCGGCCCGTAGGCCCATCCGAAGGCGAGCACCTCGTCGATCCACAGCTTCATCAGCGGCGGCATGCTGTACCAGTGGACGGGATGCTGCCAGACGACGAGCCGTGCTCGCGCGAGTGCCGACTGCTCGGCATCGATGTCGATCAGGTAGTCGGGATAGAGCGCGTACAGGTCGCGCACCTCGACATGCCGTTTGCCGAGCGCCGCGGCAGCCTGCGCCAGCGCGCGGTTGACGCGCGAAGACTCGAGTTGCGGGTGCGCGGCGAGGACGAGGACGTCGGACATGGCTTGTGACGATGCAGCGCTAGCCTCCGGTCAATCGAAACGGCTTGCGTCGCGAGCGCCGCTACCATACCCGCAAAGCGAAGGAGGCGCAGATGCCGGTAATCGTGGTCGCCAATCCCAAGGGCGGGGTCGGCAAGAGCACGCTGTCGACCAACCTGGCGGGCTACCTGGCGCGCCAGGGGCACGCGGTGATGCTCGGCGACGTCGACCGTCAGCAGTCGACATGCGGCTGGCTCGCGTTGCGGCCGGCCAGCCTGCCGCCGATCGCAACCTGGGAAGTCGAGCACGGCGACGTGGTACGGCCGCCAAAGGGCACGACGCACGCGGTGCTCGACACGCCGGCCGGCCTGCACGGCAAGAGGCTCGATGCGGTGATGAAGCTCGCCGACCGCGTGCTGGTTCCCCTGCAACCGAGCATCTTCGACATCCGCGCGACGCACGACTTCGTGCGCCAGCTGCAGGCGCACCGGCGCAGCGACAGGGTGCAGTTCGCGCTGGTGGGCATGCGTGTGCGCGAGGGCACCATCGCCGCCGAGCAGTTGCGCGGGTTCCTGGGCAAGCTCGAGGTGCCGGTGCTCGGCTACCTGCGCGACACGCAGAACTACGTGCACCTGGCAGCGCGCGGGCTTACGCTGTGGGACGTGGCTGTCGGGCGCGTCGAGCGCGATCTCGAACAGTGGCAGCCGATCATCGAGTGGATGGATTCCTGAAGGACGAGGATGCGAAGCTTCGACAGATTGAGCGAACTGCAAGCGTTGGTGGGGCAGCACGTGGCCGACAGCGACTGGATCTCGATCGACCAGCATCGAATCGACCTCTTCGCCGACGCCACCGGTGACCACCAGTGGATCCACGTCGACCCGGTTCGCGCTGCGGCCGGGCCCTTCGGCACGACGGTCGCGCACGGCTTCCTGACGCTGTCGCTGCTGCCCGAGATGGGGATCAGCGCGTTCGAGTTGCGCGATACGCGCATGGGCGTGAACTACGGCCTGAACCGGGTCCGCTTCCCGGCGCCGGTGCCGGTGGGCAGCCGGATTCGCGGGCGCTTCAAGCTGCTCTCGTACGAGGCCATCGAAGGCGGTGCGCAGCTGACGATGGAGGTGACGATGGAGCGAGAAGGCTCGGCCAAGCCGGTGTGCATCGCCGAGTCGGTGTCGCGGCGCTACGTGTGAATCCAACACCGACGCGCTGAAGGTGTCGCGGGCGCTTCACTTGGGCTACGATGACTGCTTGACGAGCCCGTGACCCCATCGCGCTCGTGGAGGCCTGGCCATGAAGGTGCTGCTGGTTGACGACCATCCACTGATCCTTTCTGCGCTGCAGGCCGTGATCCAGGGGCTGGGCGACGACGTGACGGTGATCGGCGCGGCAAGTGCGCGCGAGGCGCGCGAGGCGCTCGAGACGAACGCCGACCACGACCTCGTGCTGCTCGACCTGCAGCTCGGCGACGCCAACGGCTTCGATCTCCTCGTCGAGTTGCGCGCGAACTACCCGGCGCTGCCGGTGGTGGTCGTCTCGGCCTCCGATCGGTCCAGCGACGTGATTCGTGCGATCGACCTCGGCGCGATGGGTTTCGTGCCCAAGCGGGCCAGCAACGCGACGCTGTTCGAGGCGCTGCACCTCGTGATGCAGGGTGGCATCTACGTGCCGCCGATGACCCTCGGATCGGAGCGCCCGGGGACCAAGCCGGAAGGCGACACCGTGCCGAGCTACCTCGCCATCGTGCGCGAGCAGGCACAAGGCGGCGAACCTCAGGCGCAGTCCCCTTCGGCGACGATCGCACTGACGCCGCGCCAGTCCGAAGTGCTCGGCCTGCTCCTGCAGGGCAAGCCGAACAAGCTGATCGCACGCGAGCTCGGCCTGTCGGTCGAGACGGTGAAGGACCATGTCGCGGCCGTGCTGCGCGCGCTGAACGTCACTTCGCGAACCCAGGCCGTGCTGGCGGTGAGCCAGATGACCCAGGAGCAGGGTGGCATCCAGGCCTGGCGGTCGCGCAGCTTGCGCTAGCCCGAACGGGTTCTGCTCGTGATGGCGATCGACGTGCCCGCGCCCCAGCCGGACGCGCCGCACGCTGGCGACGCAGTCGCGTACACGCTGTTGCGCGACAAGGCGCGCGCGATGTTCGCCTACAACACGACATCCCTGGCAGGCCACGCGGTCGGCGCGGTCGTCGTCGAGCTCGTGTTTGCCCGTGTCGCCCCGGTCGGCCTGCGCCTGGGCTGGGGCGGTGTCTTCGCGCTCTGCTGGCTGCTGCGTGTGGCGCTCGCATGGCGAATTTCGCGGGATGAACCGACCACTCTCTGGGCGCTGCAACTGCGACTGCGCATCTGGATCGCCGGCACGCTGCTGACCGCGGCGCTCTGGGGCTGGGCGGCATGGAGCTTCTATCCCTTCGGCAGCGCATTGCAGCAGATCGTGCTGATCCTGGTCGTCTATACCTTCTGCGTTGCCTGCGTACCGATCCTCGCGCCGCAGTTCGCGCTCTACCTCGCCTTCGTCGGCCTGGTCTACCTGCCGGCGATCGCACGCGTCGCGCTGCAGGACGGCGGGCTCGGCATTCAGACTGCGGCCGTGATGCTCATCGCGATGGCCATGACGATCGTGCTCGGGCGCGACTATCGCCGCGCGTTCGACCACGTGAGCCGCCTGCAGATGCGCACCGAGGCACTGATGGAACAGCTTCGCGCCGAAAAGGCTGCGTCCGACGCGGCGCGCCGGCAGGCCGAAGTGGCCAACCGCGCGAAGACGCAGTTCTTTGCCGCTGCCAGTCACGACCTTCGCCAGCCGCTGCACGCGCTGAGCCTGTTCGCCGAGGCGCTGCGCCAGCGCAGCCACGAAGACGCGGTCGTCGAACTCGTCAACAGCATCAACGCGTCGGTCGACGCGCTCGACGGATTGTTCTCGGAGCTGCTCGACATCACGCGCATGGATACCGGCGGCGTCGAGGTGAAGCCGGTCGACTTCCCGATCGCCGACGTCTTCCACCGGCTGCGCCTGCATTTCGAGCCGACCGCATTCGAGAAGGGCCTGGCGCTGCGCTTTCGTGGCGAGCAACACCATGTGCGCGCCGACCCGCTGCTCGTCGAACGCATCCTGCGCAATCTGGTCAGCAACGCGATTCGCTACACCCAGGACGGCGGCGTGCTCGTGAGCTGCCGTCGACGTGGTGAGCGGCTGGCGCTTCAGGTCTGGGATAGTGGTCCGGGCATCCTCGAGGTCGAGCAGCAGCGGGTCTTCGAGGAGTTCTACCAGGTGCCCGGCAGTGCCGCGCCGCTGCCCGGGCAGAAGAAGGGCCTGGGGCTCGGCCTGGCGATCGTCAAGCGGCTGGCCAGCCTGATGGGCGAGCCGCTCGCCCTGAGCTCCGTGCCGGGCCGCGGCACGGTGTTCACGCTCGAGCTGCCCGAGGGCAAGCCGGTGCCCGTGTCCGGCGCGAGCGTGCCGGCCAAGGCGCTGCCAGCCCTGACACTGGACGGCCAACTGATCCTCGTGGTCGAAGACGACCCGGCGGTGCGCGGTGGCATGGCGCTGTTGCTCGAGGGCTGGGGTGCGCAAGTGGCGAGCTTCGACAGCATTGCGGCGTCGACGCAATGGGCGCGTGAATGCGGCAGCGGCCTGGTGCGGCCACGGATGCTGATCGTCGACTACCAGCTCGGGAACGGCCAGACCGGTGTCGAGGCGATCCACGCCTTGCGTGCGACCTTCGGCTGCACCGTGCCGGCGATCATGGTCACTGGCAGCACGATCACGGGAAGCGACGCCGACGCCGAGCGGCACGACTTCCACGTGCTGATCAAGCCGGTGGTGCCGGGCAAGTTGCGCGCGATGATCGGCTTCAAGCTCGGCTTGAGGTAGAGCGCGAAGCGAAGGGCGAGGGGCCCCGCTTGCGGGGATCGACCAGCGCAGCGATCGGCGAGTACCAGGGGCACGACGCCCCTGGTACGAGAGCACTCGGGTTGGCAACTCAGGCGGGCTGGTAGGCGAGCCGCACGTAGATCGGTGCGAAGGCCTCCGCCTGCGTCACTTCGAGCAGATGCTCGCGCGAGAGTTCGAGCAGCGCGATGAAGGTCACGACCATCACCTGGGGGCCGCGCTGGGCGTCGAACAGATCCTCGAACATCGCGAAGCGGCGGCCCTGCAGGCGGCGCAGCACGATGCTCATGTGCTCGCGCACGCTCAGCTGCTCGCGCGTGATCGTGTGGTGCTGGTTGAGCTTCGCGCGCCTGAGGATGTCCTGCCACGCGTCGCGCAGATCGTTCGCGCTGACCTCCGGAAAGCGCGGCTGCAGCGACTGCTCGATCGCCACCTGCGCACGCAGGAACTCGCGACCGAGCAGCGGCAGCGCGTCGAGCCTTAGCGCGGCGAGCTTCATCTTCTCGTATTCGAGCAACCGGCGCACCAGCTCGGCGCGCGGGTCCGCGGGCTCGGTGCCCTCGGCGCTCTTTCGCGGCGGCAGCAGCATGCGCGACTTGATCTCGATGAGCATCGCGGCCATCAGCAGGTATTCGCCGGCGAGCTCGAGGTTGCGCTTGCGGATCTGCTCGACGTAGGCCAGGTACTGGCGCGTCACGTCGGCGAGCGGGATGTCGAGAATGTTGAAGTTCTGACGCCGGATCAGGTAGAGCAGCAGGTCCAGCGGGCCTTCGAACGCCTCGAGAAACACTTCCAGCGCGTCGGGCGGGATGTAGAGGTCGGTCGGCAGCGCGAACAGTGGCTCGCCGTACAGGCGGGCGAGCGCGATCTGGTCGACCGCCTCGGGGAGGCCTTCGGCGTCCACCGCGGGGGCGTCGGCCGTGGGCAGCTCGGGCACCTCGGGTGCCAGCACGTCGTCGATCACGGCGCGAGCGTCAGTCGCTTCGGGTCTGGTAGACGTAAGGCTGCTGCGGCACCCGCGCGTCGGCGTATTCGGCCTGCGCATCGCGGTCGATCGCCCGGTCCCAAAGCAGTGCGCGACCCGCGCGCTGCTCGTCCTCGAGCGTCGGCTTCTTCGCCTTGAGTTGCTCGATGAACGAGGTGACGTCGGACTTGTAGGGCTTCCAGAACAGCGGCATGGCGTCGGCGCCCGGGAGGGCGGTGCGGGGTGAGCGCCGATTCTAGCGGCGCTGCATCCAGGCAATTGGCTTGTGCGCGCATCCGGCCGGCGCTGTCGAAGCGCTCGCTATCGCTACGCGCTCTTCGGCGTCTTCCACGTGTAGACCGCAGTCACGGCGTAGTTCCAGACCGCACCCACCAGCACGCCCGCGATGGCCGACGAGACCCAGAAGCTGTCTTTCTGGAACAGGTAGTCGGCGATGCCCACGTTGGCCAGCGCGCCGACGCTGCAGGCGAGCACGAACGAGAACCAGCCGCGCACGAAGGCCCAGCCGCGCAGGCGCAGGTCGCGGTAGGTCAGCACGTTGTTGAGCACGTAGTTGCTCGTCATCGCGACCATCGTCGCGCCGGTCTGCGCCCACAGGAACGACGTGCCGCCGCCCTTGAAGAGCAGCGCCAGGACGAGCAGGTGAACGAGAAGGCCAAGGCCGCCGACGAGCGAGAACGCGATGAAGCGGATCGGCACCACGCCGCCCATGAACTTGTCGAGGAGCATGACGAAATACTCCCACGCGACATTGGTGTCGAGCTTGCTCTCGCCGGCGAAGCGATTGCGGAACTGGTACGGCAACTCGCGGTAGCGAAGCGGCGCGGGCGAGGTGGCGAAGAGGTCGAGCAGGATCTTGAAGCCGACGCCCGAGACGCCCTCCTTGACGCAGGCCATGAAGGCGTCGCGGCGGATCATGAAGAAGCCGCTCATCGGGTCGTGCAGGTCGGCCTTGAGCACCAGCCGGCTGAGCCGGGTGGCGAGGCGGCTGAACGCGGCGCGCGACTCGTCCCAGCTGCCGATGCCGCCGCTCTCGGCGTAGCGGCTGCCGACGACGACATCGAGCTCGCCGCCGTCGATCAATTCGAACATGCGGGGCAGCAACTGCTCGTCGTGCTGGTGGTCGGCGTCGATCACGGCCACCAGCGGTGCCGACGACGCCAGCATGCCCTCGATGCAGGCCGTCGAAAGTCCGCGCCGCCCGACGCGCTGGAGGCAGCGAACGCGGCGATCAGCTTGTGCCATCTCGCGCACGAGTCGCCGCAGTGCCATCGGGCGAGTCGTCGTCGACGAAGATCATCTCCCAGTCGACCCCTTCGAGCGCGATGGCGACACGGTCTCGCAGTTCGACGACGTTGCCGATCTCGTTGAAGGTCGGAACGATGACGGATAGCTGTGGCATGTCCTGGTTTCTACTTCGAAGCGCTCGCGGCGCTGCGGGGAGGATGCCCCTTGTAGTTCGAGGCGCGGTAGATCTCGATGCGGCGGGTGACCTTGCCGAAGGCAGAGGTCTCGATCGTGTCGACGAGTTCGACGCCATCGAAGTATGCCGTCAGGCGCTTCAGATCGAGGTCGCCCTGGTCCTGGTCGGACACGACGAGGATGCCCGTGGCTCCAGTCATGTCGCGCTCCAGCGGGAAGTAGTCGAACTGCAGCGCCTTGTCGCCGTAGATGTCCTGCGCGTAGGTGCGCGGTTGTCCGGGCAGGTAGTAGCGGATCAGCGAGCTGATCTTGTAGTTGGGCGAGAACACGAAGACCTCCTTGCCCCCCGCCCGCGCCGCGGCCGCGGCCTTCTCGACCCGCGTCGACGCCTCCTTCCAGCCGCTCCAGCTGTTCAGGTCTCCGGCGATGGGCAGATCGGGAATCGCCACCACGACCCCTGCCGCCAGCAGGATCGCCAACGAGGACGCCAGGCCCCGCACCAGGCGCCGCGGGCCGTTGTCGAGCGCGAGAACGTGCCGAACGCCCAGGATCGCCAGCGACCAGTAGGCAGGCGCGAGCCAGTTGATCTTCACGATCGAGCGAAGGCTGATCAGCGTGAACAGCGCGATCGGGATCGCGCCGCTCAGCAGCAGCAAGCGCGCGCGGTCGTCGAGCTTGCCGGCGAATCCTTCGCGCACGCCGCGAACCAGCGCAGCGATGACGAGCACGAAGACGTACGGCGTGAGCATCAGGAACTGCGTCGCGACGAGCATCAGCAAGTAGCGCGGCTTGAAGCCGCCCATCTCGCCGACGCGGCGGCTGCTCTGGAAGGCGAGCGACACCCACTCGTGCTGCGCGTTCCAGACGAGCACCGGCGTGAAGATCGCCGCGGCGAGCACGAAGGCCAGGTAGGGCTGCGGTTTCGCCAGCCAATGGCGCTGCTGAGCGGACGTCAGCAGGTAGACGAACACGACGGGAAGCAGCAGGACGCCAGAGTACTTCGCGAGCCAGGACAGGCCGACGAAGCCACCTGCCGCGAACCACCAGCGGCCGTCGCCGGTCTGACTGAGGCGCCAAACGGCCCAGATCGCGCCGGTCCAGGCAAAGATCAGCGGTGCGTCGGGCGTCGGCCCGACGCCGAAGGCCTCGTACATGACAGTGAGGTTCAGCGCCGCCAGTGTCCAGAAGGCCAGCCGGCGGTCGTCGTACATGTCGAGGATCAGCCGCGCCCATAGAACGTTCCAGCCGAGCGACCAGAGCACCGCGGCCGCCTTGATGCCGAAGACCGACTTGCCCAGGATGCTCGTGGTCAGCGCGATGGCGTAGGTCGCCAGCGGGGGGTGGTCGAAGAACGACCAGTCGAGGTGAAGGCTCCAGCTCCAGTAGTACGCCTCCTGCGGCAGCAGCGGCACCGTGGCCGCGAGCAGCAGCCGCAGCAGGATGAAGGCGCCGATGAGCAGGCTGATCGAATGGCGCCGATCGGGGATCGACTGCCAGCGGCGGTCCGAGGTGGCCATGGTGGGTGCTGGGGATGGGCTGTGCTGCGCCGGGGCCGTTTCGAACGCGGGACGCGGCGCTGCCGGCGGCGACGGTGGCGGACGAACCAACTGCGGCTCGAGGGCGATTGTGACCCGCCGTGCGGCCAGCGCGCGGGGCGCGGTGCGCGCCGATAATGCCCGCTGCCGCGGCCTGTTGCCGGGCTGGCCCCGAGCCGATTCCCGCCGATCCGCATGACCGACCGACCTGACGAATCGCTCGTCGCCGCCGCCGATGCCGCGCTGCGAGCTTGCACCGAGCGCACTGTGCTGGTCGAGCACGGCGGCAAGCGCTACGTGGCCAAGCGCATCGCGCACCGTCCGCGGCGGCTTGGGCAGGCGCTCCTCGTGCGCTGGCTGGCCAGGCGCGTCACCGGGCAGTCGCTGCCGATGCGGGCGTTGCTGCTGTCGGAAGCCGCCTCGAACGTGGACTACGAGGCGCAGCGGCTCGAGGGGCTCGCCCTTGCCGGCGTGCGCGTGCCTCGCATCGTGTACCACGGCACGGGATACCTGCTGCTCGAACACTGCGGCACGACGGTCGCGAGCGAGATCGAAGGCTGGTCGATCGAGGCCTGCCGCCCCGAACTGCAGCGCCTCGCCGACGAGCTCGGCGCCTTTCATCGCGCGGGGCAGTGGCACGGCGCGGCGCAGATCAAGAACCTGACGACGAAGGACGGCCAGACCTGGCGAATCGACTTCGAAGAGAACTTCGGCGAGCTGGTGCCGCTGCCGGCGGCGCAGGCGCTCGACATCGTGCTCTTCCTCAACTCGATCTCGCTGGCGGGGCCGATCGGCGAGGCCGAGACGCGCACACTGCTGCCCGATCTGCTGCGCGCCTACCTTGCCGCGAATCCCGACCCCAGCGTGCGCGAGGCGCTGGCCCGCGCATTGCCCTGGGTCGCCGGCCTGGCGCGGCTGGCCGCGCCATTCAGGGGCGGCTCGGTCGGTGGCCGGCAGCGCAAGGGCATTGCCCGCCTGGTCATTCTGGTCGAGGCGCTGGCCTCGGTACTGCAGGGGCCATGAGGGTCCGAGAGAGGGCTCGCGCATGCGATCATCGCCGCCGATCCCTCACCCACTCTGTGCCGTACCGCCGATGTTCGAGATCGAGCTGAAGTTCCAGGTGCCCGCAGCGTCGCGGCGCGGGGTCGATGCCGCCGTCGGGGCGGGCGATTCGCGGCGAACTCGCCTGCAGGCCCTCTACTTCGACACGCCGGACGGACGGCTCGCCGCCGCGGGTCTGGCGCTGCGGTTGCGCAAGGAAGGCCGGCGCTGGGTGCAGACGCTGAAGGCCGGCGGGCCGAACGCGATGCAGCGGTTCGAACACGAAGTGCCGCTGACCGGCGCGATTCGCGTTCCGACCGGCGCCGTGCCGGGCGCGGACCCGTTGCGCCACGCCGGCACGCCCGTCGGCGACAGGCTCGCCGCTGCGCTGGAGGCGCGCCCGGGCGAAGCAGCGCCGCCACGCCTGGCTGCGCGGTACCGCACCGACATCCTGCGCCGCGCACGCACGCTGCGCACGGCGGGCGGCAGCGTCGAGCTCGCGTTCGACAGCGGCGAGATCGTGGCCGGTGATCGCCGCTGGCCGGTGTGCGAACTCGAGATCGAGCTCGTTCGCGGCCGGCCGCTCGCGGTGATCGATGTCGCCCGCCGCTGGGTGCGCCGGCATGGCCTGTGGCTCGACGTGCGCAGCAAGGCCGAACGCGGCGAGCGCCTGGCGCGCGACGCGACGGTCGGCCCGGTCGTCAAGGCCGCCGCGGTGCGCCTGGCGCGCGAGATGAGCGCCGACGCCGCGCTGGAAGCCGTGCTCGCCAATTGCCTGCTGCAGATCCTGCCCAATGCGAGCGAGATCGCCGATGGCCGTTGCAGCGACGAGCACGTGCACCAACTGCGTGTCGGCCTGCGCAGGCTGCGCTCGGCGCTGCGCTTCTTCGACGGCTGGACGGCGCGCATCGATCCTGCCTGGGACGAGCGGCTGGCCGCGCTGTTCCGCCAACTCGGCGTGGCGCGCGACCGCGACGCGCTGGCCGCATCGCTGCTGCCGGCACTGCGCGAGGCCGGCGCGCCGCTGTTCGAGCTGCCGCCGGCGCCTGAGGGGCCGACACCGACCGAGTTGCTGCGCGCGAACGAAGCGACGCTGCTGCTGCTCGATCTGCTGGCCTGCCAGGTCGACGCTGCCCGCGGCGCCAACGTTGCCGCCTGCCACGACACCCGCGGCCGACGCCTTGCCGGCGCCCGAGCCGCCATTGACCGACGCCGTGGCCGATCGCCTGCAGCGCTGGCATCGCCGCGTCGTGCGCGCGGCCAAGCTCTACGAGGATCTCGACGACGTGGCCCGCCACACGCTTCGCAAGCGCGTCAAGCGCCTGCGCTATGCGGCGGAGTTCGCCGCCTCGCTGTTCAAGGCCAAGGCCGTCGCGCGCTATCTGGCGCGGCTCGCGCCCGTGCAGGAAAGCCTCGGCCGCTACAACGACCTGTGCGTCGGACTCGCGACCTACCGCTGCGCGGTCGGCGACGACCCCCGCGCGTGGTTCGCGATCGGCTGGCTGACCGCGCGGCGCGAGGTGCTGCTCGCCGAGAGCGTTGCCGCGCTGAAGGACTTCGCCCGCTGCGAGGTGTTCTGGAAGGGCCGTTGATCTGCGTGCAGAGCTTCCGGGCGATCCGATCGCGGCGCCAACGGCCCCGCTTTCGCTCGCTCGGGAAGCTCAAGGTGACACCTCGGTGGGCCGATAACCCGGGAATATTGACGGTTTGCCCCTGCATGGAGGGGCGCTTCGGGCCTGTCGAACGGAGGGTTTCATCATGTCGGCTGCAATTCAATCCTCGAGCGCCGCCGGCTGTGCCTGCCGTGCCGCCGAGGTGTCGACGGTGTCGCGTCGTCACGAGCAGTCGTCGCGGGTGCAAGGCCCCGAAGACGATCGCGAGCGCAAGCATTTGACCGGTCGCCATGCCCTGGTCGCGGCGCTGCATGACGCATTGGCCGGCCTGATGCAGGTGGGCCAGACCGGTCGGGCGACGCAAGCTTCTGCCGGCCAAACGGTCGCGTCGGGCGCGCCGGTGGGCGCCGATGACCGCAAGCAGGCGCTGCACGAATTCCTCCATGAACTGTTCAGCGCGTTGCGCCCCACTGGCGGCGAAGGCGGTGCGAAGCGTCACCACGGTCACGGATTCGCCTGGGGCCGCGCCAGTGCGGGCGACCTGGCGCAGCGGCTCGAGGCCTTGGCGCAAAGCCTGGGCGGCGCCGCGCCGCCTGCCTCTGCGGACGCAGCCGCACCGACAACAAGTCCTTCTCCGGTTGCCGTGAAGACGACGCAAGCAACGCCTGCCGCTGACGGCATGGATGCGAGCGCGGCGGTTGCGCCGGCGGACGTGCCCACCAGAGCACCCATCCTCGCAGTGGCCGACCCCGCCAAAGGAGCGAACCCGCCCAGCGGCGGCGCCATTGCCGACACGCCGCTGTTGACGGCGTTCACGCATCTGGTGGCTGCACCGAAGGGTGGCACAGTCGATGCCGCGACTTCGCCGGCAGATCGCCTCGCCGCGCTGTTGCACCAGATGGCGCAGGCGCTGCAGTCCCGCCCGGGCAGCGAGGCGCCTGTTGCGGGCAGCCTGATCGACGTGAGGGTGTAGGGTGCCTCGTGATGCCCCCTTCGCGATGCCCACGTCTCGCGACACGTCTCGTGATGGCGCGTGACACAGTTCACGGGCACCACGAAGGGGCACGCCGCTCGTCGCGGCTTGGAGGCCGCTCGTCAGGGTTGGCGACGCGGTGCCGCGCGCAAGCCCATGTCATGCGCTCTAATGCACTGCAACTACTTCAAAGGTCGACCTCACCATGCCGTACCAGCGTCGCGCAACAGGGTTCACGCTGATCGAGTTGATGATCGTGGTCGCGATCGTCGCGATTCTCGCGAGCATTGCCCTGCCTTCGTACCGAGACTACGTCCGGCGCGGCCAGGTGCAGGAGGCATTCGGCTACCTGGCCGACTACCGCGTCAAGCTCGAGCAGTACTACCAGGACTTCCGCGGCTACGGAAATGGCGGCGGAGCCGTTTGCGCCAACGGCGCCAACGCACCCGCCTGGAACAACTTCGCTCCTCCGGGCGCGAAGTACTTCGGCTTCACGTGTGCGCTCGGGGCCGACAACCAGAGCTACACGCTGACGGCGACCGGCAGCTCCGGCGCCGCCGTTGGCAACGCCTACACGCTGACCAGCGGCAACGTGAAAGGCACGACCAAGTTCAAGGGTGCGGCCGTGGCCAAGGCCTGCTGGCTCGCGCGCGGTGACGAGTGCTGAGGTCGACGATGCGACGCCACGCGTTTGCCGGCTTCTCGCTGATCGAAACGGCGATCACTCTGAGCGTGCTCGGGCTGCTGCTCGCGCTCGGCCTCCCGGGCTTCCAGACCTGGCTGATGAACACGCAGATTCGCAATGCGGCCGAATCGGTATCGGCGGGTGTCCAGCGCGCACGAAACGAGGCGGTGCGCCGCAATCAGAACGTGCGCTTCACCCTGGTGTCGCTGGGCGACCCGAAGACCATGGACAACACCTGCGCCGCGTCGGAGTCCGCCGGGTCTTGGGTCATCAGTCTCGACGACCCGGCAGCCAAGTGCGGCGAGGCAGTGTCTGACACCGTCGCCCCTCGCATCATCGACAAGCGTGCCGCGGGCGATGGCGGCCTCACCGCGGCGGTCGCTGCAATGACGGCGGCCAGTGCCGCTGCAGCGACCGTCACGTTCAACGGATTCGGACGCACCGTCGAAGCTGCGCCACTCGCGCGCGTCGACTTCACGTCGACGGCCGCCGGCAACTACCGCAGGCTGCGCGTGCTGGTCTCGGCGGGCGGCGCGGTGCGCATGTGCGACCCCGCCGTGACCGACAACGCCGATCCGCGCATCTGTCCATGAGGCCGGCCATGATGCACACCAAGCCGCACCAGCCGAAGCGCCGCCGCGCCGTCGGCCTGAACGCCTCTCGAGGCATGATGCTGATCGAGGCGCTGATCGCGATCCTGCTGTTCTCGATCGGCATCCTCGCCGTCGTCGGGCTGCAGGGCGCGATGACGAAGACGCAGTCGGCCGCGAAGTTTCGCGGCGACGCGGCCTACCTCGCGAGCGAGGCGATCGGCGCGATGTGGGGCGACACCGCCGCGAATCTGCCGAACTACGCCACCGCGGCATGCGCGGCCTACGCGCGCTGCAATGAGTGGAAAACCAAGGTCGCGAACACGCTGCCGGGCGGCACGGTGGCGGTGGCGGTGGGCAACGCCGCGAGCGCGGCGACTGCCGGTGTCGTGAGCGTCACGATCAGCTGGACGACGCCGAACGACGGCGCCCACAACTACACGACCTCCACGGTGATCCAGCGATGACAGCCACCGCACAGTTCCGCCGCATGCCGTCGCCGCGCCAGCGTGGTTTCACGCTCATCGAGCTGATGGTCGGCGTCTTGATCGCGCTGGTCGCCACGCTGGTGATCGCGCAGACGCTGGTGTTCGCCGAGGCGCAGAAGCGCACCACCACGAGCGGCGCCGACGCGCAGCTCAACGGCGCGCTGGCGCTGTACACACTGCAGCGCGACCTGCAGTCGGCCGGCTACGGGCTGTCGAACATGGCGCAGACGCTCGGCTGCGAGATACGTGCCAGTCGCAACGGCGTGGCGTTCACCTGGTCTCTGGTGCCCCTCCTGATCACCGCCGGCGCCAATGGCGCACCGGACCGCGTCGAAGTGATGGGCAGCGACAAGCTGAACTACTCGGTCCCGGTGCTGATCATCCAGGACCACCCGCAGCAGGCGGCCAACTTCTTCGTCAACAGCGCACTCGGCATCGTCGACGGCGACATGATGCTCGCCGTCCCCGAGACCTGGGACGCCACGCACTGGTGCAGCGTGTTCCGGGTGACCAACCTCAACGCGGGGGCTGGCGCCGGGCTCGGCAACAACCAGGTGCTGCACAACTCGGGAAACGCCGATAACGGCTGGAACCAGCCAGGCGGCCAGACGATCTTTCCGGCCGACGGCTACCCGAGCGGCAGCCTGCTGGTCAACCTCGGCCGCTTCGTCGATCGCATCTACAGCGTGTCGGCAGTGCAGGCGCTGCAGTTGCGGACGTTCAACACCGCCGACGGCACCTCGACGACGCAGGAACTGTTCCCGCACATCGTTCAGCTGCAGGCCTTCTACGGCAAGGACACGAACGCCGACGGCGTGGTCGACACCTACGACAAGATCACCCCGGCGACACAGGCCGCATGGGCCCAGGTGCTGACGGTGCGCATCGCCGTGGTCGCGCGCAGCACCCAGTTCGAGCGCGAGAACGTCACCGCAGCGAACCCGCTGTGGGACGTCGGTACCGCGACGGCGGTGGCCGGTTCGGCCGCCTGCGGCGCGTCGCAGTGCGTGACGATCGACGTGGACGACCTGGCCGACTGGCAGCGCTATCGCTACAAGGTCTTCGAGACCACCGTGCCGCTGCGCAACATGCTGTGGCACTCGTGACGCCGCGCCGGAGATCATGATGACCGAGCCTCGCCACTCCTGCCGCGCGCGCCGTAACCAGCGCGGCGTATCGCTGTTCTTCGCGCTGATCGCCCTCGTCGCGCTGGCGCTGGCCTCCGTGGCTCTGGTGCGCTCGGTCGACACCGGCGCACTGGTGATCGGCAACCTCGGCTTCAAGCAGGACGCCACCGCGACCAGCGACCAGGTCGCGAACCAGGCCATGACCTGGCTGGCCGATCATCAGGCCGACCCGGTGATCGATGCCGGCAGCCCCGCCGACGGCTACTACGCGACCAGCCTGGAGGCCCTCGACGCCACCGGCAACGGCAGCACCGACAACACGCGGGCGATCGTCGACTGGAACGACGACGACTGTGCCTATGCGGCCGCCGGCAGCTTCGCCAACTGTATCGCGCCGAGTGCCGTGATGGCCGGGGGCCAGAACGCCGGGCGCTGGATCATCACGCGGCTGTGCAGGGCTGCCGGAGCGCCGGGCGCCGCCGGCAATTCGTGCGCGGTGCCGCTCACCGCGGTGTCAGTCGAGACCGGCGGGGGGGAGTGCAAGTACGGCAACTGTGCGCGCTTCGGTCCGGGTGTGGGCGGGCCGTACTTCCGCATCATCGTCCGCTCCGTCGGCGCCCGCGGCACTGTCAGCTTCACCGAATCGATCGTCTATTTCTGATTGCCGCTCGAACCGCTTCACTGGAGTCCATCATGTCCAAGTCCTTTGCCTCGCGAGTCATCCGTGGCGCCGTCGCGGCGCTCGCATGGGGGGCGCTGGGCGGCGCTGCCGTGGCGGCCTCTGCCGACATCGCCAACACGCCGATCGACACCGCACCCAGCGCGGCGATCCGGCCCAACGTGATGTTCGTGCTCGACGACTCCCTCTCGATGCTCTACGACTTTCTGCCCGAAACGACCAACTACACCAATCTGTGCTACGGCGACTCGCGCATCAACCGTCTCTTCTACGACCCGACCGCGACCTACCTTCCCCCGTTGAAGGCGGACGGCAGCAGCTATCCAGACGTGCCCTTCAATGCCACGGTGCCGCTCGACGGCTTCAACCCGAATCTCCAGGACCCGAAACGTTTGACGACGACGGCGAATCTCCTGGTCCTGAATGAGAAGTGGGGATACTCGGTTGACACGTCAAATCCGGGGGCCCGCACTCCACAGGTCGGCGTGAATCAGCAGGGAAACAAAGTCTATTCGCAGTTCTATTACGCGCGCTACAACCCCGCCGGCAACGCGACCTGCAGCGGCAACGGTTACGACTACACGAAGTTCACGATCGTCACCACCTCGGCGTCGATCGCGGCGCCCGCCGGCGTGAACCCGCTCACCAACTACGCCAACTGGTACAGCTACTACCGCACTCGCATGCTGATGATGCGCTCGGCGGCCGGCCGCGCGTTCTCGAACATCGATGCCACGCGCTTTCGCGTCGGCTTCTCGACCATCCACGAAACCTCGACCAGCGACGGCAACGAGTTCCTCAACATCCGCGACTTCGATGCCGCCAACCCGATCAACCAGAAGGTGACGTTCTTCAGCAAGCTGTACGGCAACACCCCGAACGGCGGTACGCCGCTTCGCCCGGCGCTTCTCAAGGCCGGCAAGTATTTCGCCAACAAGGTTTCGGGTCAGACGGTGGATCCGGTCCAGTACTCCTGCCAGCGCAACTACACGATCCTGTCGACCGATGGTTACTGGAACAAGAGCGAAGAGGGCAACGCGTGGAATTCCAAGCTTACCGGCGGTTCGATCGGCAACCAGGACGGTCCCGGCCTCGTCCCGGCCATTGCGCGGCCGCAGCTCGACGATGTGAAGGCCAACGGAAACACCGGAGGGCCCGGTGTCTCAGACTCGCTGGCCGACATTGCGATGTACTTCTACAAGACCGACCTGCGGGACAACGCGCTCGGCAACTGCGGCGGTGCGGTGATCAATCAGAATGTTTGCACGAACAACGTCGCGCCGGTGACTGGCGACCCGGCGAGTTTCCAGCACATGAACACCATCACGCTCGGGTTGGGCGTGTCGGGAAAGCTCGTCTACGACCCGAACTACAATACGCAGGCCGCGGGCGACTACTTCCAGATCGTCAACGGCACCAAGGCCTGGCCCGACCCGAAGGTCGCGGATGCAACCAACTCGGTCGTCGAGCGCGTCGACGACCTGTGGCACGCGGCAGTCAACGGCCGCGGCAAGTACTACAGCGCAAACGACCCGGTCGAACTGGCTAACAGCCTGGCTGACGCTCTGGCCAAGTTGGACGCCTCGACCGGTGCCGGCGCTGCGGCGGCGACCTCGAACCTGCAGCCGGTGGCGGGCGACAACTACATCTTCGTCGCAAAGTACCAGACGCAGAACTGGTCGGGCAACCTGGAAGCGAGGACGATCGACCCGGCGACCGGCACGGTGAATGCCGCGACACTCTGGAATGCGAACACGCAGATGAATGCGCAGGTCGCCGCCGCGGCCGATACCCGCAACATCTACTTCTTCAAAGCCGGGGTGGCCAACAATCTCGCTTCGTTCACCTACGCGAACCTAACGGCGGCAGGCCTGAACGCGAGCTTCGACAACCTGTGCCCGGCGGTCGGAGTCGACAAGCTCACCCAGTGCGGCGGCTTCGACGCGATCGAGACGGCAGCCGCGACCGGAACGAACCTGGTCAACTACCTGCGCGGCCAGAGCGCCTACGAGAGTACCGGAGGCAGTGTGCTCAGGCTGTTCCGCGAGCGGATCTGGACGACTCCGAACCCCGTTGCCGGCCAGCCGCCCGTCACGACGCGCGACGTCCTGGGCGACATCGTGAGCTCGGTGCCGGTCTACGTGAAGAAGCCTGCATTCACCTACGTCGACGCCGGCTATGAGGCCTACGCGACCGCCAATGCCGCGCGCCAGGCCGCCGTCTACACCGGCGCCAACGACGGCATGCTGCATGCATTCAACGCCGATACCGGCGCCGAACTCTGGGCCTATGTGCCGACGCTGGTGATGCCCACGCTGTACGAACTGGCTGACTTCGCCTACCCGAACCAGCACCAGTACTATGCGGACGGCGGGCCGACGCTGGGTGATGTCTATGACGGCGCCGCCTGGCATACCGTGCTCGTCGGTGGCTTCAACAAGGGCGGGAAGGGCTACTACGCACTCGACGTGACGAACCCCGCGGCGCCGAAGGCGCTGTGGGAATTCAGCGACGCCGATCTCGGCTACAGCTACGGCAACCCCGTCATCACCAAGCTGAAGGACGGCACCTGGGTCGTGGTCTTCAGCTCGGGATACAACAACAGCGGCGCCGGCTTCCTGTACGTGCGCAACGCTCTGACCGGCGCGCATATCTCGAAGATCCCGACCAACACCGGCACGGCCCTCACCCCGAGCAACCTCGGCGCGATCAATGTCTGGGTCGACCACCTCAACGACAACACCGCGAAGCGCGTCTATGCCGGCGACATGCTCGGCAACCTGTGGCGCTTCGACATCGACGACAACATCGCCCCGGGCGGTAACGAAGCCTTCCTGCTTGCCCAGGCGCGCCTGGCCAACGGCACGACTCAGCCGATCACCACCCGGCCCGAGCTGTCGGAGATCAAGGTCGGCGCGACGCGCATTCCGCTCGTCTCGATCGGCACCGGGCGCTACCTCGGGGCAAGCGACATCGGCGACACGAGCCTGCAGTCGGTCTACACGTTCAAGGACGTGCTGACCAACCCCGCGCTCGGCAATCTTCACGCTGCCAACAGCGGCATGGTCCCGCAGACGCTCGCTGGCATGGTCACTGCTGGCGGCCAGGCAGCCCGCACGATCGCCAACCCCGCGCCGGTGGACTGGTCGACGAAGAACGGCTGGTATGTCGACCTGAGCCTGAGCACCGGTGAGCGCGTCAATGTCGACATGTATCAGCAGCGCGGCATCCTGACCGTGGCGACCAATGTGCCGGAGACCAATGCCTGCGCGATTGGCGGCTCCTCGTGGCTCTACTACTTCGACGTCACCAGCGGATCGTTCATGAGCACGTCGCCCGAACACGTCGTCTCGTATTTCCTCGGCAATTCGCTGGTCGAGGGCCTTACGCTCATCAAGACCCCGAGCGGCATCGTGACGCTCATCGTCAACAACAAGGGCGAATTGGTCAGCAAGGACGCCCCGCCGCCGGCGCCGCTGGCCGGCGGCGCGCGACGGGTCTCATGGCGGGAACTCGTGAACTGACGCCTGGCTGTCGCGGTCTGCCTGACACGCATGCCGCGATGCCTGGGCAAGGTCCGGGGTCACGCGCACTGGCTCTGGGGCAAGCCGGATGTCGAAGACCTCGCCCGGTGCCTTCGCTCGCTCTGGTCAGGGCTTCGCCGGATGCGCGGCTGAACCGGTCGGCGTCTGGGCCGGCGCTGCGGCGTCGACCGGTCGACCGCGCCTCACGGCGGTGAGGATCCCGCGCAGGATCTCGATCGGCGCCGGAGGGCAGCCGCCGATTGCCACATCCACCGGAATCACGTTGGCAACCCGGCCACAGCTCGCGTAGCTTTCGCCGAAGATGCCCCCGTCGCGTCCGCAGTCGCCCACCGCCACGACGAGCCGTGGCTCGGGCGTGGCGTCGTAGGTGCGACGCAGGGCCGTCTCCATGTGGCGTGAAACGGGCCCGGTGACGAGCAGCATGTCGGCATGGCGCGGGCTGGCGACGAAGCGGATGCCCAGGCCTTCGATGTTGTAGTAAGGGTTAGCGAGTGCATGGATCTCGAGCTCGCAGCCGTTGCACGAACCGGCGTCGACCTGGCGGATCGCCAGCGCCTGGCCGAGGATGTCGAGCAGCTCACGCTGGATGCGCTCCGCCTGCACGCGCAGCGCGTCGTCGAACTGCGGCGGCGCTTCGGTGCGGATGCCATTGCGGCCGATCTGCTTGAGGATCTTCCACATCAGAGGTCTTGCCCCGAGTAGCTCAGGTTGAACGACTTGTTGATGAGCGGGAAGTCGGGAACGATGTTGCCGATCACCGCATGTTCGAGCACCGGCCAGTTCTGCCACGACGGATCGTGGCAGTGGCAGCGGCGGATGCGCCCGTCCGAGCCGAGCTGGAGCGCCACGAACACCTCGCCACGCCAGCCTTCGACCCAGCCGGCGCCGAAGACGGCGCGCGGCGGCACGATCACCTCGGCGCGCACCGCTGCGCGCGGCAGCCGGGCGCACAAGGCGCGGATCAGGCGCAGCGACTCGAAGACCTCGTCGAAGCGAACGGCGACGCGCGCGGCGACATCGCCCTCCTGGCGGGTTGCGATGCGGACCTCCAGCGCGTCGTAGGGTGCCGGGCGATGGTCGCAGCGCAGGTCGGCCGCCTGCCCGCTCGCCCGTCCGGCGAGGCCCGTCAATCCGAGTTCGGCGGCGAGTTCTGGGGTCACGCGTCCGGTCGTCATGAACCGGTCCTGCAGGCCCGCGTGTTCTTCGTAGATCGCGAGCAACGCGCGCACCTCGGACTCGATGGCATCGCATTGCAGGCGAATGCGGTCGAGCGCCTTCGCCTCGGGTTCGGCTGCAACGCCGCCGGGCGCCACGCAGTCCATCATCAGGCGATGGCCAAAGGCCTCGCGCGACAGGCGCAGCCAGTCTTCGCGCAGGCGCGAGAACTGCGCCAGGCCGAAGGCGAGCGCGGCGTCGTTGCCGAGCGCACCGAGGTCGCCGAGGTGGTTCGCGACCCGTTCGCGCTCCAGCATCAGCGCGCGCAGCCAGCTTGCGCGCGCGGGCACGGCGCAGCCCGCGGCCGATTCGAGCGCCATGCAATAGGCCCAGGCGAACGCCACCGTCGAATCGCCCGACACGCGACCGGCCAGCCGATGGGCGTCGAGCGGGTCGAGTTCGGTGAAGCGACGCTCTATGCCCTTGTGCACGTAGCCGAGCCGCTGCTCGAGCCTGAGCACCTTCTCGCCGACGATCGAGAAGCGGAAGTGCCCCGGCTCGATGATGCCGGCGTGCACAGGCCCGACCGGTATCTCGTGCACGCCGTCGCCCTCGACGCGAACGAAGGCGTAGTCGGTGGCTTCGCCTCGGGGGGCGGAGTCGTCGCCGTCTCGCCGCAATGGCAAGAATCCGGCCGGCCAGGCACCGTGGTCGAGCCATGGGCGGCGGTCCTCGACGCCCTCGGCCTCGATGCCGAGCAGGTCGGCCGCGGCGCGCTGCATGCGCAGCGCGGCCGGGAAGTGCCGGGCCAGGTCGGGGTAGCGCGGCGCCGCTTCGGCCAGCGGCATGTCGAGCCAGGCCAACCCGTCGCGCAGCGCGTAGGCCGCCGACACGACCAGCGCGCCGGCGCCGGCCTCGCGGCGGTCGCTTCCCCACAGCGATACGAGGCGAGCGCCAGCCTGCGCCAGCGCAGCGGCGGCTGCCCGCCACTGCGCGGCGTCCACAGTGGCGCGCGCGATCGGCAGCGGCGCGGCCAGTGGTTGGAAATCGAAGTCGAGTTCCGCGAGCTTCACTTCAGTAGTTCCGTTGCGCGTCGCGCGACCTGTGGGAAATGAAACGCTGATAGGCAATGAAAGACTGCTCTCGGCCCAATGCTGACCTTTCGCGTGCGTCCGCTCTTGTGTGGCTTCGGCGCGGCGCGGCAGGCGGTGCCCGGCAGGGGCTCATGCTGTGGCGGTCGGCGCTGCGCGCCGACTCCACTGCGATGCTCGCCCCGCGGTCGCGTCGCAGAACTCACTGCGTTCGCTGCGCTCACTCCGCTCAAACAACTGCGCCGAGTCAGTTGACGAAGCGCGCTTCGCGCGCCGACCCCGGGCCTGCGCTTCTCGTCGCCACAGAAATCGCCCCCACCGGGCACCGCCCGCCGCGCGGACCCTCTTGTGCCTTTTCCCGCAAGAAGCACCAGCGTGTCCGCAAAGGCGCGTTCGGGCAGATCGCGGCGCGCCTCTGGGGCGCCGAGAAGCACAGGGCTCGTGGCCCCGCGCGAAGCGCGAATCGTCAACTGACTCGTCGCAGTTGTTTGAGCGTAGTGAGCGCAGCGAACGAAGCGAGTTCTGCGACGGGGCCGCGAGACCGAGCATCGCAGGGCAGTCGGCGCGAAGCGCAGACCGCCCCAGTCAAGCGCTGCGGGCTGCCCGGACGCGCCTTTGCCGCACCGACGTGCACGCGCAAAGCGGAAGTTCAAGGTCGGCAACGGGCCGAATGCAGACCATCGGGTGACTTGGGTTTGGGCGCTCATTCGATCAGCCCCCGAGCATCTGTGCTGCCTGCCGGTACCACGCGTCCAGGTAGGGTGGAATGTAGAGGCCGAGCATCAGGCCGAGCCCGAGGTGAACGAACACCGGGATCAGCGCCGGGGGGTGGGGGAGCGGGCGCACCGAGGTGTCGCCGAAGACCATCGGCTGCACGCGCGCGAACACCGCTGCGAACGCGACACCGAGCGCAGATCAGCAGCAGCGGCGTTGCCCAGGGCTGCTCGCGCATCGCGGTGGTGATGATCAGGAACTCGCTGGCGAAGACGCCGAAAGGCGGCAACCGAGGATGGCCAGCGTTCCGAGCATCAGTCCCCAGCCGACCGTCGGGCTGACCCGGATCAGGCCGCGGATCTCGTCCATGATCTGCGTGCCGGCCTTCTGCGTCGCATGGCCGACGGCGAAGAAGATCGCCGACTTGATCAGCGAGTGCACCGTCATGTGCAGCAGGCCCGGCGTACGTTGGCCACCGGCCCGCCGATGCCGAAGGCGAAGGTCATCAGCCCCATGTGCTCGATCGACGAGTAGGCGAACATGCGCTTCGACGTCCTTCTGCCGGATCAGGAAGAACACCGCGGCCACCACCGACACATGCCGAAGCCCATCATCAGCCGCCCGGCAAGGTGGCTCGTGCAGCGCGCCATCGGTCAGCACCTTGCAGCGCAAGCATCGCATAAAGCGCGACGTTGAGCAGCAGGCCGGATAGCACCGCCGAGACCGGCGTCGGGCCTTCGGCATGCGCATCGGGCAGCCAGTTGTGCAGCGGCACGAGCCCGACCTTGGTGCCGTAGCCGATGAACAGGAACGCGAAGGCCAGCGTGATGATGTTCGGGTCGAGCTGGGCCTTCACGGCGTTGAGATTGGTCCACAGCAGCGCGCCGCCTTCGGCGCCGAGCACCTTCTCGGCCGCCATGTAGAGCAGCACGGTACCGAACAGCGCCTGCGCGATGCCGACGCCGCACAGGATGAAGTACTTCCACGCCGCCTCCAGGCTGGCCGCCGTGCGGTAGACGCTGACCAGCAGCACGGTGGTCAGCGTCGCCGCCTCCATCGCCACCCACAGGATGCCCAGGTTGTTGGTCATCAGCGCGAGCAGCATCGTGAAGCTGAACAGCTGGTACATGCTGTGGTACAGGCGCAGCCGCGGCGGCGTCATCTTGCCGTGGTCGCGCTCGATGCGCATGTACGGCCGCGAGAAGATCGCCGTGGTCAGGCCGACGAAGGCGGTCAGAGTGACGAGGAACACGTTCAGCGCGTCGATGAAGAACTCGCGCTGCCAGACGAACTGCGGCCCATCGGCGACGACCTGCGGCGGTGAGCACGCAGGCGGCGACGAAGGTGCCAAGGCTGAATGCGACGTTCACGTCGCGCGCCCAGTCGCGGTGCCCGACGAGCGCCAGCACGAGCCCGCCGGCGAGCGGGATGCCGAGGACGAAGAGCAGCGGGTGCAAGCTCAGTCTTCCTTGAGCTTCTCGAGGTGGCGGATGTCCAGGCTGTCGAACTGCTCGCGGATCTGGAACATGAACACGCCGAGGATCAGCACGCCGATCAGCACGTCGAGCGCAATGCCGAGCTCGACGACCATCGGCATGCCGTAGGTCGCCGAGGTGGCGGCGAAGAACAGGCCGTTCTCCATCGACAGGAAGCCGATCACCTGCGGCACCGCCTTGGCGCGGGTGATCATCATCAGGAACGACAGCAGCACGCAGGCCAGCGCGATGCCCAGCGTGCCGCGGGCGAGCGATGGTCGACAGCTTGGCGATCGGCAGCGCGAGGTTGAAGGCGAAGATCACGACCAGGATGCCGATCAGCATCGTCGTCGGGATGTTGATCAGCGTCTCGACGTCCCAGCGGATGTCGAGCCGGTCGATCACGCGGTGAAGCAGCAGCGGGATCAGCACCACCTTCAGCGCGAAGGTGATGCCGGCCGAGACGTACAGATGCGGCTGGTCCGGTGACGTAGCCGACGACGACCGTCGCCAGCACCAGCACCGCGCCCTGCAGCGTGAACAGCGCGATCAGCGACAGGATGCGCCGCTGCGAGATCATCGCGAAGGCGAGCATCAGCAGCACTGCGCCGAGCAGGTTGATGAACTGGGCCAGGAGTTCGTTCATGGCAGTCATGCCGCCAGCAGGATGTGGACCAGCATGCCGATCACGGCGAGCAGGAACGCTGTTGCCAGGTATTCAGGCACGCGAAAGATGCGCATCTTCGCGCTCAGCGTCTCCAGCAGCGCGAGGCCGGTGCCGCCGACGGCGAGCTTGACGACCAGTGCCGGCAGCGCGAGCAGCATCGCCAGCGGCTCGCCGGCCTCGGCCACGCCCCAGGGGAAGAACAGCGCGAGGCCGATGCACGAATAGGCGAAGAGCTTCAGGCTCGCGGCCCACTCGATCAGCGCGAGGTGGCGCCCCGAGTATTCGAGGATCAGCGCTTCGTGGATCATCGTCAGTTCGAGGTGCGTCGCCGGGTTGTCCACCGGCACGCGCGCGTTCTCGGCCAGCGAGACCATCGAGAAGGCGACGCCAGCGAGTGCCAGGCTGGGGTAGATCGCGAACTCGCGATGGGCGAGCGTCTCGACGATGGTCGTCAGCGACGTCGACTTGGAGATCAGCGATGCCGAGAACAGCACCATCAGCAGCGCCGGCTCGGCGAGAAAGCCGATCAGCATCTCGCGCCGCGCGCCGAGCGTGCCGAACGCGGTGCCGATGTCCATCGCCGCGAGCGAGATGAACACCCGCGCCAGCGCGAACAGGCCGACCAGGGCGATCGCGTCGGCCGCCGGCGACAGCGGCAGGTCGGTCGACAGCGTCGGAATGATCGCGCAGGCCAGCGTCATGCAGCCGAACACGACGTAGGGCGCGACGCGGAACAGCGGCGACGCGTGTTCGGCGAGCACCGACTCCTTGTTGAACAGCTTGTGCAGCATGCGGTAGGGCTGCAGCAGGCTCGGGCGCCGACTTGTTCTGCAGCCAGGCGCGCCACTGGTTGATCCAGCCGGTCAGCAGCGGCGCGAGCGCCAGCGCGACGACGATCTCGAGCAGCTGCGAGAAGACGCCCGGCCAGGTCATCGCTTCACCACCAGCAGCAGCGGCAATCAAGGTCAGCGAAGCTGTAGAGCAGGTAGATCGCGATGCGCCCCTGCTGCAACAGGCCGAACAGCCGCGCGATGCGCTCGGCGAGCGCGACGACGGGCAGGTAGAGCCAGTGCCAGAAATGGTCGGCAACGGTGACGCGGTAGCGCGGCTGCGTGTCGAACGGCGTCGGCAGTTCGCGCTTCATCACGAAGAACGGCTCGAAGATCTGGCGGATCGGCTGGCCGAAGCCTTCGGCGGTGTCCTGCATGCGTGCCGTCTGCCACGATAGCCGCAGTCCCAGGCCGGCGCGCGGCGCAGCCGGCCGTGGTAGAAGCGGCGCACGAGCAGGAAGGCCAGCGCGAAGCTCGCCGCCACGCCGAGCAGGAAGATCACCGGGCCGTAGCTCGCCCGCTCGACGCTGGTCGGCGCCAGCAGCCAGCCGCTGCGCAGCCACCGCTTCGCCCAGGCCGGCCGCGACGAGTTGGCGCGTCACCGGATCGATGAGCTGGATGAACTGCACCGGCAGCAGGCCGAGCGCGACGCAGCCGGCCACCAGCCAGAGCATGCCGGCGCGCTCCCAGCGCGCCGGCGTCGCGCGCCTGCGCGAGCTTCTCCTCGCGCGGCTGGCCGAGGAAGATGACGCCGAAGAACTTGACCATCGTGTAGCCGGCGAGCGCCGCGACGAGCGCGATCAGCGCCGCGACCACCGGGATCAGCATGTTCAGCAGTGGCGTTCGGCAGGCCGGGCGTGAACAGAAAGCTCTGCAGCAGCAGCCACTCGGAGACGAAGCCGCCCAGCGGGGGCAGCCCGGCGCTGGCCAGCACGCCGACCAGCGTGACCCAGGCGACCCAGGGCATGGTGCGGATCAGCCCGCCCAGCTTGCCCGAGGTTGCGCTCGCCGGTGGCGTGCAGCACCGCAGCCGGTGCCGAGGAAGAGCAGGCTCTTGAAGAAGGCGTGGCTCGCGACGTGGTAGAGCGTCGCGGTCAGCGCCAGCGCGGCCATCGGGCTGCATGCCGTAGGCCGAGAAGATCAGCGTCAGGCCGATGCCGGCGAACAGCAGGCCCATGTTCTCGATCGACGAATAGGCCAGCAGGCGCTTCATGTCGACCTGCACCGCGGCGAACACGACGCCGAACAGCGCGGTCGCCAGGCCGAGCGCCAGCAGCAGCGCGCCCCACCACCAGAGCTGCGCCTGCAGCAGGTCGAAGAGACGCGCAACATCCCGTAGACGGCCGTCTTGAGCATCACCGCGCTCATCAGCGCCGACACCGGCGAGGGCGCTGCCGGGTGCGCTTCGGGCAGCCAGACGTGCAGCGGCAGGATGCCGGCCTTGGCGCCGAAGCCGAACAGCGCGAGCAGGAACGCGATCGACGCCCAGAACGGCGTCAGGGCCTGCGCGCGCATGTTGGCGAAGGTGTAGTCGCCGGTATTGGCCTGCAGCACGCCGAAGCAGAGCAGGATGCCGATCGCGCCGATGTGCGCCATCAGCAGGTACAGGTAGCCGGCGCTGCGGACCTCGGGGATGCGGTGGTTGGCGGTGACGAGGAAGAACGACGACAGGGCCATCGTCTCCCACATCACCATGAACGCGTAGGCGTCGTCGGCCAGCACCACGAGCGACCATGCTGGCGAGGAAGACGTGGTACTCGAGGCAGAGCAGGCCCGGCGGCGTGCCTTCGCCCTTGCGGAAGTAGCCGGCGGCGAAGGCCGACACGCCGGCCGACGACAGCGCCGATCACCATCAGGAAGAAGGCCGACAGGCTGTCCAGCCGCAAGTGGAAGGGCAGGCCGGGCAGGCCGATCGGCAGCACCGCGACCTCGGGCGTGCCCGAGACGCGCTGCCAGCGCGACGCCCGAACAGCGCCAGGCCGAGCAGGCCGCCGAGCGGAAACAGGCACGCGTGCGACGAAGCGAAAGCGCCGCAGCGCGGCCATGCCCGCCACGCCGACCACCAGCCAGGCCGCGAGAACGACGAGCACGCCATCGAGCAGCACCCAGTTGGCGATCGCGTTCATCGGAGTCCCCTAAGCGCCGTGCGGGGCGAGAGGCAGGCCGCGCTCGGCCACGGGGTTCAAACGCGCTTGCGCGAGCGGGCCGGGCTCGTCGAGCGCGGCATGCTCGCGGCATCTTCGCCGCTGGGCACGTAGAGCACGCCGTGCTGCGCCAGGTAGTCGCGGATGAGTTGGCGCACGACCTGCGACGGCGTGCAGGTCCTGCGCAGCGCACAGCCGCTCGAAGGCGGCCTTCTTGGCCGGATCGATCAGCAGCGTCAGGCGGGCGGTCTTGAGTTCCATGCGTGCGGACCATGTTAATGCAATGTGCGTTAAACACAAATGCTACGCGCATCTCTCCCGCGGCGCAATGCGCGGGGGACAATCAGCCGCGTGGCGCGGGATCAGCGCACGCGCATGCCGGGCACGGCCCCTGCCGCGGGCTCGAGCAGGTAGAGGCCAGGGTGCGCCTTCTCGTCGGCATGCGACGCGGCGAGCACCATGCCGTCGCTCATGCCGAACTTCATCTTGCGCGGCGCGAGGTTGGCGACCATCACGGTGAACTTGCCGACCAGGTCCTCGGGCGCGTAGGCCGACTGGATGCCGCTGAAGACATTGCGCGTCGCTGCTTCGCCGATGTCGAGCGTCAGGCGCAGCAGCTTGGTCGAACCCGCGACGCGCTCGGCGGCGACGATCTTCGCGATGCGCAGGTCGACCTTCGCGAAGTCGTCGATGGCGATGACCGGTGCGATGGCTTCGCCGCCGGGGGGGGCGACCGGCCCTGCCGCCGCTGCGGGCGGCGCTTCGAGCAGCGCGTCGAGTTGCTTCGCATCGACGCGCTGCATCAGGTGCTCGTACGGCGCTACCCGGTGTCCGGCGGGCAGCAGGTTCGCTGCCTGCTCCCAGGCGTCGATGCGGCAGTTCAGGAACCGCGCCGAGCGCGCGGCGAGATCGGGCAGGATCGGGCCCAGGTACAGCGCGAGCAGGCGAAACGCGTTGAAGACGTCGGTGCAGACCGCGTGCAGTTCGTCGCCGTGCTGCGCGATGTCTTTCGCCAGCAGCCACGGCCTTTTCGCGTCGAAGTACTCGTTGACGGCGTCGGCCAGGCGCATGACCTCGCGCACCACCTTGCCGAACTCGCGCTCCTCGTACAGCTCGGCCAGGTCGCCCGCGGCGTCGAGCGCCGAGTGCAGTGCCGGGCAGACGGGCGCCTCGATGCGCTCGCCCTTGAAATCGAACCAACCGATGACGACGCCGGCGAGCCTGCCGTCGAAGTGCCGCTGCAGGAAGGTGCTCGCGCGGCTGGCGATGTTGACGAGCTTGCCGACCAGGTCGCTGTTGACGCGGGCGATGAAGTCCTCGGGGTTGAAGTCGATGTCCTCGACCTTCGCGTTGAGCTTGGCCGCAATGTAGTAGCGCAGCCACTCGGCGTTCATGCCGAGCTCGAGGTAGCGCAGCGGCGAGATGCCGGTGCCTCGGCTCTTGCTCATCTTCTCGTCGCGCACGGTGATGAAGCCGTGCACGAACACGTTGGTCGGCGTCTTGCGCCCGCTGAAGTGCAGCATCGCCGGCCAGAACAGCGTGTGGAAGTAGGTGATGTCCTTGCCGATGAAGTGGAACTGTTCGGTCGCCGGGTCGGCGATGAATTCCTCGAACGATCGGGTTTCGCCGAGCGCTCGCGCGCCGCCCTTGGCAAAATGGTTCTTCAGCGAAGCGAGGTAGCCGATCGGCGCGTCGAGCCAGACGTAGAAGTACTTGCCCGGCGCGTCGGGGATCTCGATGCCGAAATACGGCGCGTCGCGGCTGATGTCCCAGTCGACCAGGCCGCCGTGGCCGTCTGCGTCGGTCTTGAACCACTCGCTGATCTTGTTCAGCACCTCGCCCTGCAGGTGGCCCTGCTGGGTCCAGCTGCGTCAGGAAGGCGATGCAGCGCGGGTCGGACAGTTTGAAGAAGTAGTGCTCGCTCTGCTTCATCACCGGCGTCGCGCCGGTCAGCGTCGAAGTCGGGTTCTTCAGGTCGGTCGGCGCGTACACGGCGCCGCAAACGTCGCAGTTGTCGCCGTACTGGTCCGCAGCAAAGCACTTCGGGCACTCGCCCTTGATATAGCGGTCGGGCAGGAACATCGCCTTCACGGGGTCGAAGAACTGCTCGATCGTCTTGGTCGTGATCAGCTCGTTGCGGCGCAGCGCGCGGTAGATGTCCTGGCTGAGTTCATGGTTCTCCGGCCCGTCGGTCGAGCTCCAGTTGTCGAAGCTGATGTGAAAGCCGTCGAAGTACTGCTGGCGCCCGGCGGCGATCGCCGCGACGAAGGCCTGCGGCGTCGTGCCGGCCTTCTCGGCGGCGATCATGATCGGCGCCCCGTGCGCGTCGTCGGCGCAGACGAAATGCACCTGGTGGCCCTGCATGCGCTGGAAGCGGACCCAGATGTCTGCCTGGATGTACTCCATCACGTGGCCGATGTGGAACGGCCCGTTCGCATAGGGCAGGGCGGTGGTGACGAAGAGCTTGCGGGCGGTCGGGGCGGCGTGCATGGACAGGGCGGCCGGCTTGCGCCGGCGCTGCTGGGAAGCCGCAAATTCTAGGCTTGACGCCATTGGGGACAAACCGGCTGCGATAGACTCCGCGCGCCCTGGTCTCTGCTTCCTCTCACCCGACTCACGACTCCCATGTCAATCTCCGAACCCAGCCTGCTCGAAGCCCTGAAGACAGTCGTCGACCCGAACACCGGCAAGGACTTCGTCTCGACAAGGCAACTGAAGAACCTCAAGGTCGAAGGAGGTGACGTCGTCTTCGACGTCGAGCTCGGCTACCCCGCGAAGAGCCAGGTCGCCGCGCTGCGCAGAGGCCTGATCGCCGCCGCGCGCACGGTGCCGGGCGTGCAGAACGTGAGCGCCAACCTGTCGACGAAGATCGTCCCGCATGCGGTGCAGCGGGGCGTGCAGTTGCTGCCGAAGGTGAAGAATATCGTCGCCATTGCGTCGGGCAAGGGTGGCGTCGGCAAGAGCACGACTGCGGTCAACCTGGCGCTCGCGCTGGCGGCCGAAGGGGCGACGGTGGGCATTCTCGACGCCGATATCTACGGCCCCAGCCAGCCGACGATGATGGGCATCGAGGGACGTCCCGAAAGCGCCGATGGCAGCACGATGGAGCCGATGGAGAACTACGGCGTCCAGGTGATGTCGATCGGTTTCCTCGTGGACGCCGACAACCCGATGATCTGGCGCGGCCCGATGGCCACGCAGGCGCTCGAGCAACTGCTGCGCCAGACCAACTGGGCCGAGCTCGACTACCTGCTCGTCGACATGCCGCCCGGCACCGGCGACATCCAGCTCACGCTCAGCCAGCGCGTGCCGCTGACCGGCGCGGTGATCGTCACCACGCCGCAGGACATCGCGCTGCTCGACGCGAAGCGCGGCCTGAAGATGTTCGAGAAGGTCGGCGTGCCGATCCTCGGCATCGTCGAGAACATGGCCGTTCACGTGTGCTCCAACTGCGGCCACGCCGAACACATCTTCGGCGCCGACGGCGGCCGCAAGATGGCGGCCGAATACGGCGTCGACTACCTCGGTGCGCTGCCGCTGACGATGAGCATCCGCGAGCATGCCGACGCGGGCCGGCCCACCGTCGTCAGCGATCCCGACAGCGAGGTCGCGGCGATCTACAGGAGCGTCGCGCGCCAGATGGCGGTGAAGATCGCGCAGCGCGCGAAGGACTTCTCGTCCAAGTTCCCGACGATCTCGATCTCGAAGACCACTTGACGGCGGGAGCCATGGATCGCCCTCGGATCGATGTAGCGGTCGTGATGGAGCGCGAGACAGCGCCGAACCGCTGGGAGGCCTGGCGGCACCGGCCGGTGGAGGTGCTGCTTGACGAAGCGGCTTTCGGCACCGAACCACGCGTGCTGCGCGACGACGGGCGGGTCCTGCGCACGCTGCATCCCGGCTTTCGGCTCGAGCTGTTCCGGGATGAATGCGAGGGCTACGACCTCAACCTCACGTCGGGCGCGCCGGTGTGGTTCGTGATGTGGCGCAGCGACGACGCAGACCCTTCGCGCGCCTGGCCCGAGATCGTCAGCGTGTCCTACCACGAGGCCGGGCGCTGGCTGGATGCGCAGGAGCACGTCGACAACCTGCCGCTGCCCGGCGAGCTCGTGGCCTGGCTGCAGGCTTTCAGCGACGAGCACTATCGCCCCGAGCCGAAGAAGCGTCGCCGTCCGGCCTCGTTCCTGGCGCCCGAAGGGCGCGGGCCGTGAGGCAATCCGGCCCAGACCGACATGAGTGACGACGCGAGCTTCGTGTCGCGCTGGTCGCGCCGCAAGGCGCAGGTGCGCGCCGGTCAGGCGGTATCCGAGCTGCCGATCGCACCGCTCCCGTTGGACGCGCCGCCACTGGTGGTGGCAGACGTTGCCCTGCCGCCGGCGGACGCCGGGGTCGCCGAGCCGCCACCCCCCCCGCCGACGCTCGCCGACGTTGCGCGGCTCGGGCCGGATTCCGACTTCTCGCGCTTCGTGACGCCAGGCGTCGACGACGCCGTCAAACATGCGGCGATGAAGAAGCTGTTCGCCGATCCGCACTTCAACGTGATGGACGGCCTGGACACCTATATCGACGACTATGGCAAGCCCGATCCGATTCCCGAGGCCATGCTGCGCCGGATGACGCAATCGAAGCTCCTGCGCCTGTTCGACGACGAGGCGCCAGAAACAGAAGCGGGTGCGCAGGGCCCGCCCCGAGCGAACGTCGCCGCTGGCGCCGCGGCGCCGGCTCTGCCACAGCCTCTCGCCGCCGAACCCGTCGACGACGCACCCGAAGCTCAACCCGATGAAGACACTGCTCTGCGACTGCAACCGGACGATGCCTCTGACCCGGGCGGCGCTGGACCGCGTTGCCCAGGCACTCGGCCCTGACGCTGCCGACGGGCTGCAGACGCAGCACACACTGCTCTGCCGGCGCGAGGCCGGCGCCTTCCAGCGCGCAGCCAAGAGCGGCGACGAGCTCGTCGTCTGCTGTACGCAGGAGAGCCGGCTCTTCCTCGAGCTCAACGCCGAGACCGAGGGCGCACCGGGCCTGAACGAACGGGCGATCCGCTTCGTCAACATTCGCGAGACCGGCGGTTGGTCGAGGGATGCGAAGACGGCGCCGGCTTCGGTCGTTCCGAAGATCGCCGCGCTGATCGCCGCGGCGCAACTGCCCGCGCCCGATCCGGTGGCGACGGTCCCTTACCGCTCGGCCGGGCGCGTGCTGGTCATCGGTGCCGCCGAGCCGGCGCAGCGTGCGGCCGCCATGCTAGCCGACAAGCTCGACGTGAGCCTGCTGCTGACCGGCGCCGGCGGTGCGCTGCCGCAGGCGCACACGCTGGCCGTGCACCATGGCCGTGTCACGTCGCTGACGGGCTGGCTGGGGGCGTTCGAGGTCGAGTGGCGGAGCGCCAATCCGATCGACCTCGACCTGTGCACGCGCTGCAATGCCTGCATCGCGACCTGCCCCGAGCAGGCGATAGCCTTCGACTACCAGATCGACCTCGCTCGGTGCAGGGCGCACCGCGACTGCGTGCGCGCCTGCGAAGCGGCCGGCGCGATCGACTTCGGCCGCGCACCGCGGCCCTTCAACGAGGCGTTCGATCTGGTGCTCGATCTGCAGGCGGCGCCGTTTCTCCCGCTCGCACCAGCCGCCGCAGGGCTACCTGCGACCCGGCGCAGACGAGCGCAGGCAATTCGACGCCGTGCTGCAGTTGCGCGAGTTGACGGGCGAATTCGAGAAGCCGAAATTCTTTCACTACAAGGCCAAGCTGTGCGCGCACAGCCGCAACGAGCGTGTCGGCTGCGATGCCTGCATCGAGGTCTGCTCGGCGCGGGCCATCCGCAGCGACGCCACCGGCAGCGGGGGCGTCATCGTCGAGCCGCATCTGTGCGTCGGCTGCGGCGCCTGCACCACGGTGTGCCCGAGCGGAGCCCTGAGCTATGCCACGCCGACCGCGGCGCACCAGGGCCGGCGCATTCGCACGCTGCTGCAGACCTACCAGCGCGCCGGCGGCATGAGTCCGCCGGGCCGCCCCAAGGGCGAATACCGCAGTGCGCAGCACGAAGGCACCCTGATAAACGCATCGGGCGGGGCGGCGCTGCTCTTGCACAGCCAGGGTGCGGGAAGCCGTTGGATCGAAGAGCTGGGCCGTGCGGCGAGCGTCGATGCGGCGACGTGCGGCGTGCCGGCGCGGGTCCTGCCGATGGACCTGTGGCACACCGCGAGCGTCGGGCTCGACCTGTGGCTCGCCGCGTTCGCCTACGGCGCGAGCCAGGTCTGGCTGCTGCTGACCGACGAGGAAGCGCCCGAGTACCGCGACGCGCTGGCTGCACAGGCGTCGCTCGCCAACGCGCTGATGCAGGGTCTCGGGTTCGATGGCGAACGCGTGCGGCTGCTGTCGGTGCGCGACGCGCGGGATCTGGCCGAGCTCGACGCCGCGCTGCAGGCGCCGCCGGCGACACCGCTCGCGCAGGCGGGTGCCTTCGCGGTGCAGGCGGACAAGCGCGCCACGCTCGACCTGGCGCTCGACCACCTGCTCGCCCAGGCGCCGCGCGTACCCGAATCGATTGCCCTGCCTGCCGCGCGAGCCCCTGGGGCAGCGTCGTGATCGATGCCGGGCGCTGCACGATGTGCCTCGCCTGCGTCGGCGCCTGTCCCGCGGCGGCGCTGGCCGACAATCCCGACAAGCTGCAGCTGAGATTCATCGAGAAGAACTGCGTGCAATGTGGCCTGTGCGCGCTCACCTGCCCGGAAAGGGCGGTCACGCTGCAGCCCCGTCTCTGGCTGGCCGACGGCGGCAAGGCGCGCAAGCAGATGCGCGTGCTCAACGAGGCCGAGCCCTATCTCTGCCTGCGCTGCAGCAAGCCCATCGGGACGCTGCGCTCGATCGAGGTGATCATGGGGCGTCTGGCCGGGCACTCGATGTTCCAGGGCGCGGCGGCCGAGCGGCTGAAGATGTGCGCCGACTGCCGCGTGATCGACATCCATACCGACCCGAACGAAGTCAGGATCGACTGGCCATGAATGAAGCGAGAGGCAGCTTCCTGTGAACAAGCTGAACTTCAGTGCCCCCGTCGATGACAGCGAGGAACTCGCGCGTGCCGAGGTCTATGGCCTGCTGAGCGCGCTGTTCGCCGCCCCGCCATCCGATGAGCTGTACAGCCAGCTCCAGGTTGCCGTGACCGAGGCACCGGCGGCGGGCGCCTTCCTCGAGAGGGCCTTCGAAGCGCTCGTGCACGCCTCACGTCGCGTGCCACTGGCGGAAGTGCGCGAGGAGTATGACGCGCTGTTCCAGGGCATAGGCAAGCCCGAGGTGTTCCTCCATGCGTCGTACTTCATCGCCGGCGCGCTGAACGAGAAGCCTCTCGTCGTCCTGCGCGACGATCTGCGCGGACTGGGGCTCGAACGCCAGCCCGAGCAGTTCATGACCGAGGACCACCTCGCCTGCCTGTGCGAGGTGATGCGTTTGCTGATCGCCGGCGACGATCTCGCCGTCAGCAACCTGGCGACGCAGCGGCGCTTCTTCGACGCCCACCTGCGCGGCTGGACCGACGCACTGTGGGGCGTGCTCGATACGCAGCCGCGGAGCGACTTCTATCGTGCCGTGGCGTCGTTTGCGCGCGACTTCTTCAGCGTCGAGGCGCAGGCCTTCGACATGCTGGATCTCTGAGACCTCCTTTGCCGACTTGGGGTTGCGCTGCGTCAATCATGTGTGATGTGCTGGGGTCGGTGGCTACCCTGATGACGCGCACTCCCGGGATGGCTAGAGTGGCTAGGAAGAGCCTTGCCTAGGCTCGACCGGTGTGTTAGCTGGACAGCCCATTCTTTCCGAGGTCCGACCATGAAGCATCCGCCCCGTGAACCCGAGTTGAAGCCTGCTGCAGGCGCATCGCTGCTGAAGCGGCGCGGCATGCTGCTCGGGACCGGCGTCGCCGCGGTTGCCGGCGTGGCCGCAGCGGTGACAGCGCGAACGCTGCAGGCCTCGGCTCCTGAACCTGTGGCGCTCTCGACGCAGGACGCAAACGCCGAGGGCTATCGCCTCTCGCAGCACGTGCTGCGTTACTACGAAACCGCCCGGGTCTGAACCCGGTTGCCATTCACCCCAGCCGCTCCGCGCGGGCTTCGGGAGGTTCCATGTTGCTGACGCGTAAGTCTTCCGGCGGGCCACTGGCCGCGCTGCCCTCTTCGCTCGTGGCCAGCCTGGCCCGCGGCGTCTCTCGCGCGATTCCGACGATGGACCGGCGCGCGTTCCTGCGCCGCTCCGGGCCTCGGCGTCGGCGTCGGCCTGGCGGCGTCGCAGTTGACGCTGATGCGCAAGGCGCAGGCCGCCGACGCGCCTGCGGCAGCCTCGGCGCCCAAGGTGCAGGTTCGGCGCACCGTCTGCGGTCACTGCTCGGTGGGATGCGCGGTCGACGCGGTGGTCGAGAACGGCGTCTGGGTGCGCCAGGAGCCGGTGTTCGACTCCCCGATCAACCTGGGTGCGCACTGCGCCAAGGGCGCCGCGCTGCGCGAACACGGGCAGGGCGAGTTCCGCCTGAAGTACCCGATGAAGCTGGTCGACGGCAAGTACCAGCGCATCGGCTGGGACCAGGCACTCAACGAGATCAGCGCGAAGATGCTCGAGCTGAAGAAGCAGAGCGGCCCGGACTCGATCTTCGTCGTCGGATCGAGCAAGCACAACAACGAGCAGGCCTACCTGCTGCGCAAGTGGGTGTCGTTCTGGGGCAGCAACAACACCGACCACCAGGCGCGCATCTGCCACTCCACCACGGTCGCCGGTGTCGCCAATACCTGGGGGTATGGCGCGATGACCAACTCCTACAACGACATGCAGAACACCAAGGCGGCGATGTACATCGGCTCGCAACGCAGCCGAAGCGCATCCGGTGTCGTTGCTGCACATGCTGCACGCCAAGGAAACCGGCTGCAAGATGATCGTCGTCGATCCGCGTTTCACGCGGACCGCGGCCAAGGCCGACGAGTACGTGCGCCTGCGCTCGGGGGGTGACATTCCGTTCCTGTTCGGCGTGCTGTACCACATCTTCAAGAACGGCTGGGAGGACAAGCAGTACCTCCACGACCGCGTCTTCGGCATGGACAAGGTGCGCGACGACGTGCTGGCCAAGTGGACGCCCGACAAGGTCGAGGAAGCCTGCGGCGTCGACGAGGCGACGGTCTACAAGGTGGCGAAGATCATGGCCGAGAACCGGCCGAGCACGATCGTCTGGTGCATGGGGCAGACGCAGCATACGACCGGCAACGCGATCGTGCGCGCCTCGTGCATCGTGCAGCTCGCGCTCGGCAACGTCGGCAAGAGCGGCGGCGGGACGAACATCTTCCGCGGCCACGACAACGTGCAGGGCGCGACCGACGTCGGCCCGAACCCCGACTCGCTGCCCGGCTACTACGGCCTGGCCGAGGGCTCCTGGAAGCACTTCGCCAAGGTCTGGGGCGTCGATTTCGAGTGGATCAAGAAGCAGTACGCGCCGGGCATGATGGGCAAGCCGGGCATGACGGTGTCGCGCTGGATCGACGGCGTTCTCGAGAACAACGACCTGATCGACCAGCCGTCGAACCTGCGCGGCCAGATCTTCTGGGGGCATGCGCCGAACTCGCAGTCGCGCGGGCTCGAGATGAAGCGGGCGATGGACAAGCTCGACCTGCTCGTCGTGATCGATCCCTACCCGTCGGCCACCGCGGCGATGGCGGCGATGCCCGGCAAGGCGGCCGACCTCAATCCGAATCGGGCCGTCTATCTGCTCCCGGCCTGTTCGCAGTTCGAGACCTCGGGTTCGGTCACCGCGTCGAACCGATCGATCCAGTGGCGCGAGAAGGTGATCGAGCCGCTGTGGGAAAGCCGCACCGACCACATGATCATGGCGCAACTCGCCGACAAGCTCGGCTTCGGCAAGGAACTCGTCAAGAACTACAAGATGGTCCAGGGCAAGGGCGGCATGGAGCCCGAGACCGAGTCGATCCTGCGCGAGATCAACCAGGGCATGTGGACCATCGGCTACACGGGGCAGAGTCCCGAGCGGCTGAAGGCGCACATGCGCAACATGAACGTCTTCGACGTGAAGACGCTCAGGGCGAAGGGCGGTGTCGACAAGGAGACCGGCTACAAGCTCGACGGCGACTATTTCGGCCTGCCCTGGCCGTGCTACGGCACGCCGGAACTCAAGCACCCGGGCTCGCCGAACCTGTACGACACGAGCAAGCACGTGATGGACGGCGGCGGCAACTTCCGCGCGAACTTCGGCGTCGAACGCGACGGCGTGTCGCTGCTGGCGGCGGACGGCTCGCACTCGCTGGGCGCCGCGATCACCACCGGCTACCCGGAGTTCGACCACATCCTGCTGAAGAAGCTCGGCTGGTGGGACGACCTGACCGAGGCGGAGCAGAAGGCCGCCGAAGGCAAGAACTGGAAGACCGACCTCTCGGGCGGCATTCAGCGCGTCGCGATGGCGCACGGTTGCCATCCTTTCGGCAACGCCAGGGCGCGTGCGGTGGTCTGGAACTTCCCCGACCCGATCCCGCAGCATCGCGAGCCGCTGTACTCGAACCGGCCCGACCTGGTCGCCAAGTACCCGACGCACGACGACAAGAAGGCGTTCTGGCGCCTGCCGACGCTGTTCAAGAGCGTGCAGGAGAAGAACAAGGACATCGGCAAGCAGTTCCCGCTGGTCATGACGAGCGGTCGCCTGGTGGAGTACGAGGGCGGGGGCGACGAGACGCGCTCGAACAAGTACCTTGCCGAACTGCAGCAGGAAATGTTCGTCGAGATCAACCCCAGGGCAGCGAACGATCGCGGCATCCGCAACGCCGACAAGGTTTGGGTCAGCACGCCGACCGGGGCACGCATCCAGGTCCAGGCACTCGTCACCGAGCGCGTCGGCCCAGGCACGGTGTTCCTGCCGTTCCACTTCGCGGGACGCTGGCAGGGCGCCGACCTGAAGCAGCACTATCCGGTGGGCGCGGCGCCGATCGTTCGCGGCGAGGCGGTCAACACGGCGACGACCTACGGCTACGACAGCGTGACGATGATGCAGGAGACGAAGACGACTCTCTGCCAGATCGAGAAGTCAGCCTAAGGAGCCAGGCAAATGGCACGAATGAAATTCATCTGCGACGCCGAGCGTTGCATCGAGTGCAACGGCTGCGTGACAGCCTGCAAGGCCGAGCACCACGTGCCGTGGGGCGTGAACCGGCGCCGCGTCGTCACCCTCAACGACGGTGTGCCGGGCGAGAAGAGCGTCTCGGTGGCCTGCATGCACTGCAGCGATGCACCGTGCATGGCGGTCTGCCCGGTGGACTGCTTCTACCGCACGGAAGAGGGCGTCGTGCTGCACGACAAGGACGTCTGCATAGGCTGCGGCTACTGCAGCTACGCCTGTCCGTTCGGCGCGCCGCAGTTCCCGACCAACGGCACCTTCGGACTGCGCGGCAAGATGGACAAGTGCACCTTCTGCGCCGGCGGGCCCGAGACGAATGGCAGCCAGGCGGAGTTCGAGAAGTACGGCCGCAACCGGCTTTCCGAAGGCAAGCTCCCGATCTGCGCCGAGATGTGCTCGACCAAGGCGCTGCTCGGCGGCGACGGCGACGTGGTGGCCGACATCCTGCGCAACCGTGTGCTCGTTCGCGGCAAGGGCAGCGAAGTCTGGGGCTGGGGAACGGCCTATGGCAAGCCGGCAGCGGCCGGCAGCGCGGCGCCCGTCAAGGAAGGGACCAAGTCATGAAGCGCTTGCTGGCACTCGGTTGCGCAGTCCTTCTCGCCGCTTGCGGCGGACCGTCCGGCAAGGCCGACCAGGTCGTATCGAAGAGGGCCGCGCAGCCGGCCTGGGACGCTGCGGCCGACCCATTCGTCGAGGCGGGCTGGAAGTCTGGGGACCAGGCCAGTTGGCAGGCCCAGATGACCAAGCGGGCGCAGAACCAGAACGAGTATCTGCGTACCAATTGAATAGCGATGGCGGCCCGGCCTCCTCAGGAGACAGCATGCACGCGATGATTGCAACCCCGTTGCGCTGTGCGGCCCTGGCCTGCGCCTTGGCGCTGGCCGGCCCGGCATGGTCGCAGGACGCCGCCGGCTCTGCGCCGGCCGCCAAGGCAGCCCCGCCGGCCGGCTTCGTGGCCCCCGCGGAGCCGAAGCCCGACGAGACCAACGCCCAACGCGCCAGGAGCCAGCCCGGCAACAACGCGCCGGCTTGGCGCGCTGCGCGCGAATCGGGAAGCAAGCCAGGCACGACCACTGCGACGGGTCCCGAAGCGGGCACCTTGATCCAGGGCTTCACGCAGTACCCGGGCTCGCGCCTGGCTACCGCCGGCGAAGCCTGGCGCCAGACCCGCAACAACTGGATCGTTCCCTATGGCGGCTCGCTGCTGCTGCTGGTGCTCGTGGCGATCGGGCTCTTCTATTGGCGCAGCGGCAGCATGGGCGGCCATCTGCCAGACACCGGGCGCGTGATCGAGCGATTCACATATCTTGAGCGGGCGGCGCACTGGAGCGTGGCGATCAGCTTCGTTGTGCTGGCCGCTTCCGGCGTGGTCATGGCCTACGGCAAGTTCTTCCTGCTGCCGATCATCGGGGGCACGCTCTTCGGATGGCTGACCTATGCGCTGAAGACGGCACACAACTTCGCCGGTCCGTTGTTCGCCGTGGCACTGCTCGTTCTCATCGCGACCTACCTGCGAGACAACCTGCCCCGTCCCGGTGATCTGCACTGGCTGGCCAGGGGTGGCGGGATGTTCGGCGACCAGGAGATTCCCTCGCACCGCTTCAACGCGGGCGAGAAGATCGTGTTCTGGGGTGGCGTGATGCTGCTGGGGCTGGTCGTCGTCGGTTCGGGGCTGTGGCTCGACAAGCTGATTCCGGGGCTGGCCTATCTGCGCGCCGACATGCAGATCGCGCAGATGATCCACTCGGTCGCGTCGGTGCTGATGATGGCGATGTTCTGCGGCCATATCTACCTGGGAACGATCGGCATGAAGGGTGCCTTCCAGGGCATGCGCACCGGCTACGTCGACGAGGCCTGGGCGAAAGAGCACCACGCACTCTGGTTCAACGACATCAAGGCGGGCAAGATTCCCGCTCAACGCTCGCCCGTGCCGCCGACCGCACCGGTTGCACCTGCGGCGCAACGAAGCTGAGCACAGAAAGACGACCATGGCACCTTCCCAATTTGCGCGATTCGGTCTCGTCCTGGCCGCGGCCCTGTGCACCTCGGCCGCACTGTCCAAGCTGCCGCCGCCGAGCGAAGAGGCCAAGGCCAAGGCGGCCGAGGCGGCAGCCAAGACCGCCTGGACCGGCAAGGTCGAGGCCTACCAGCTCTGCAAGTCGCAGGACGCGGTTTCCGCGGCCTACTACGCGGGCATGAAGAAGGCGGGCAAGGACGCGAAGCCGCCCGTGACCACGCCGGCCTGCGCCGATCCGGGGCCGTTCGTCTATGTGCCGTCGCCGCCCGATTCGGCACCGACGGCAGCGCCGGTGCCTACGGCAGCCGCTTCAGCGCCCGCCATCGCAGCCGCCAAGCCCTGAACGCCGCCAGGCGGTGCCGCGGCGTGGCCGCGCGCGGACGCCCGCGCCGTGAGCGGGCTCCTCCGCAGCATGGCTTTCGCGTGCCCGCTACAGTCCGCCGATGACCGATCGATTGCGACTGACCGCGGCCAGCGCACCGCTCACGCAGCTGGTGCAGGCGCAGGACGAGTTCGGCGTCACGCGCAGCATCGCCATTCCCGCCGAGCGTGCGCTGACCGTCTTCGTCGACAAGCGCGAGCTGGTCACTCTGATGACGCTCGGCGCCGCGCCGGAGCTGCTCGTGCTCGGCTATCTGCGCAACCAGCGCCTGGTCGACGCGGTGGCCGACGTCGAGTCGATCACCGTCGATTGGGACGTGAATGCTGCGGCGGTGCGCACGCGGCGCGGCATCGAGCTATTCGACCAGAAGACCGCCAGGCGCGTCGTCACCACCGGTTGCGGGCAGGGAACGATGTTCGGCGACCTGATGAACGAGCTCGACAGCCTGAGCCTACCGCCGGCCAGCGAGCCGACAGCGCGCCTGAGCCAGACGGCGCTGTACGGCCTGCTCGATGCGGTGCGCCGCAAGGAGAGCACCTACAAGTCGGCCGGCTCGGTGCACGGCTGTGCGCTGTTCCGCCAGGACGAACTGCTCACCTTCGTCGAAGACGTCGGCCGCCACAACGCGATCGACACCATCGCCGGCTGGATGTGGCTGCACGGCGTAGTCGGCGGCGACAAGATCTTCTACACGACCGGCCGCCTGACGAGCGAGATGGTGCTCAAGTCGGCGCAGATGGGCGTGCCGATCATCGTCTCGCGCAGCGGCATCACGCAGATGGGGCATGAACTCGCGACGCGGCTCGGCCTGGCGCTGTTCGGCCGGGCGACGAACCGGCACTTCATCTGCTACAGCGGCTTCGAACGCTTCGACGCTCAGCCGGAACCGGCGCGCGGTACAGCCTGAGTAGATTTCCCGTCGCGGCGCTTGTGCCTTCTGCGCTGCTGGCCGCCTCGGGCGCGGCAAGGCCGCCTGTCTAGAATGCCGGCAACTTCAGGGACTCAGCGTCATGAGCATCAAGAGCGACAAATGGATCCGCCGCATGGCGGAGCAGACGGGCATGATCGACCCGTTCGAGCCGCGCCAGGTGCGCCACGCGGCCGACGGGCACCGCATCATCAGCTACGGCACGAGCAGCTACGGATACGACATCCGCTGCGCGCCCGAGTTCAAGGTCTTCACCAACATCCACAGCACCGTCGTCGATCCGAAGAACTTCGACGAGAAGAGCTTCGTCGACTTCCATGGCGACAGCTGCATCATCCCGCCGAACAGTTTCGCGCTGGCGCGCACGCTCGAGTACTTCCGCATCCCGCGCAACGTGCTGACGATCTGCCTGGGCAAGAGCACCTACGCGCGCTGCGGCATCATCGTCAACGTGACGCCGTTCGAACCCGAGTGGGAAGGCTACGTGACGCTCGAATTCAGCAACACGACGCCGCTGCCGGCCAAGATCTACGCCGGTGAAGGTTGCGCGCAGGTGCTGTTCTTCGAGAGCGACGAGGTCTGCGAAACCTCGTACAAGGACCGCGGCGGCAAGTACCAGGGGCAGACCGGCGTGACGCTGCCCAGAGCATGAGCGGCGCTTCCCGCGCCGCGCGACGCGCAAGACTGAATCGACCCTGCGGGAGTACGCGATGAGGATGGACGGCCAGGACGAGAGCTCGAACGTCGAAGACGCGCGCGGTTCCGGTGGGGGAGGTGGCATCCGCTTTGGCGGCGGGCGCGGCATCGGCCTGGGCACGGTGGCGATTGCGCTGGTCGCGGGCTGGGTCTTCGGAATCAACCCATTGACGTTGCTCGGCCTGCTCGGCGGCGGCGGTGGCGCCCCGATGGTGCAGACCGCGCCCGGCCCGGCGACGAAGCCACCGGCCGACGATGCGCAGGCCAGGTTCGTGTCGCAGGTGCTGCGCAGCACCGAGGTCGTGTGGACCGACGTCTTCCGCGAGGCTGGCCAGACCTACCGCGACCCCAGGCTCACCCTGTACCGCAACAGCTACCCGACGGGCTGCGGTCAGGGCGACGCGGCGATGGGGCCGTTCTACTGCCCCGCCGACGCCCATGTGTACCTGGACATGAGCTTCTTCGACACGATGAGCACTCGCCTGGGCGCGCCAGGGCAGTTCGCGCAGGCCTACGTGGTTGCCCACGAAGTCGGCCACCACGTGCAGAACCTGCTGGGCATCAGCGACAAGGTCGAGGCGGCGCGCCGAAGCGAGCCCGAAGCGAAGGCCAATGCGATGAGCGTGCGGCTCGAGCTGCAGGCCGATTGCTTTGCCGGCGTCTGGGCCAGGCGCTCGCAGGCCGAACAGGGCTGGCGGCTCGAGCCGGGCGATATCGAAACGGCGCTCAATGCCGCCTCGCAGATCGGGGACGACACGCTGCAGCGCAAGGCGCGCGGCCAGGTGGTTCCCGAGAGCTTCACCCACGGCAGCAGTGCGCAGCGCGTGGGCTGGTTCAAGCGCGGCTTCGAGACGGGCAACCCGGACGCCTGCAACACGTTCGCCGTGCGGCCGTCTTGAGCGGGCGTGCCGCCCGGCGCGCTCAGGTCGGGAAGGTCCCCGGCAGCAGCACCCGTCGATCGACATTGCCGATGTTCGTGTGGCCGCAGAACGCCATCGTCAGGTCGAGTTCGCGCTGGATGATCTCGAGGCACTTGTCGACGCCGGCTTCGCCCATCGCGCCCAGCCCGTACAGGTGGGCACGGCCGATGTAGGTGCCGCGCGCGCCCAGCGCCCAGGCCTTGAGCACGTCCTGGCCGCTGCGGATGCCGCCATCCATGTGCACCTCGATGCGCGAACCGACCGCCTCGACGATGGCCGGCAGTGCGCGGATGCTCGACTCGGCGCCGTCGAGCTGGCGCCCGCCGTGATTGCTGACGATCAGCGCGTCGGCGCCTGAATCGACGGCGAGCCGCGCGTCCTCCACGTCCTGGATGCCCTTCAGGATCAGCTTGCCGCCCCAGCGCCTCTTGATCCACTCGACGTCGCCCCAGTTCAGTCGCGGGTCGAACTGCTTGGCCGTCCACTCCGACAGCGAGCCGAGGTCCTCGATGCCCTTCACGTGACCGACGATATTGCCGAACTGCCGGCGCCGCGTGCCGAGCATGCCCAGGCACCAGCGCGGCTTGGTGGCCAGGTTGACGAGGTTGGCGAGCGTCGGCTTCGGCGGCGTCGACAGGCCGTTCTTCAGGTCCTTGTGGCGCTGGCCGAGCACCTGCAGGTCCAGTGTCAGCATCAGCGCGCTGCATCGGGCGGCCTTGGCACGATCGATCAGGCGCTCGATGAAGTCGTGGTCGCGCATCACGTAGAGCTGGAACCAGAACGGCGCCTTGGTGGCCGCGGCGACATCCTCGATCGAGCAGATGCTCATCGTGCTCAGCGTGAACGGGATGCCGAACTTCTCGGCGGCGCGCGCGACGAGGATCTCGCCATCGGCGTGCATCATGCCCGTCAGCCCGGTCGGCGCGATCGCCACCGGCATCGCCACCTCGGTGCCGACCATCGTCGTCGCGGTGCTGCGGCCTTCCATGTTGACCGCCACGCGCTGGCGCAGCTTGATGCCCTGGAAGTCGATCTCGTTCGCGCGATAGGTGCTCTCTGTCCACGAGCCGCAGTCGGTGTAGTCGTAGAACATGCGCGGCATGCGCCTCTTGGCCAGGACGCGCAGGTCTTCGATGTTCGTGATGACGGGCATGGGGTCTCCGGGTTGTTGCGCGGGGTTTCAGTTTGGGCCATCGAAGAGAGGCAGACCATAGTGTGCCGTCGATTCCGCGATTCGCGGCGTGTGCTCGGAGTCCTTTGCGGCCGACGGGCCCACCAGGTCGGACAATTTCGCCAGCGCCCCGGCGCGCACGCCGAGTAGGCGCAGCCGGCGCGTGAGGTCGACCCGCTTCAGGCACTCGCCTGCCGCGCGGCGGATGCTGTGCGCGTCCATCGTGTGTGCCGACAGCGTGAGGTCGCGGGTGACGATGTGGAAGTCGTCGAAGCGCAACTTGATGCCGATCGTCCTGCTCGCGTAGCCCTTGCGCGCCAGGTCGCCGGCCAGCGCAACGCACAGCTCGGTGAACAGCGCGCCGAGCGCGGCGCGGTCGCGTACCGCGTGCAGGTCGCGCTCGAAGGTCGTCTCGCGGCTGATGCTCTTCGGTTCGCTGCTCGTCACCAGGGGCCGCTCGTCGCGCCCATGCGCCGCTGCGTGCAGCCAGGCACCGTAGCTCTTGCCGAACTCGGCCAGCAGCACCGCCGGGGGTGCTGCCGCCAGATCGCCGATGCTGTGGATCTCGAGCCCTGCCAGCCTGGTCGATGCCTTGGGGCCGATGCCGTTGATCCTTCTCGCCGGAAGCGGCCAGATGCGCGATGGAATCTCGGCCTCGGTGAGCAGCGTCAGGCCATCGGGCTTGTCGAACTCGGAGCACATCTTCGACAGCAGCTTGTTCGGCGTGATGCCGACAGAGCAGGTCAGTCCGGTGGCTGCGAACACCGCGTCCTTCAGCGCGCGGCCGGCGGCGTGTCCACCGTCGGACTGCGCGCCGGGGAGGTGCGTGATGTCGATGTAGATCTCGTCGATGCCGCGGTCTTCGACCACCGGCGCGATGGCGCGAACGGCTGCCTTGAACAGGCGCGAGTACTTCCGGTACTCGTCGAAGTCCACCGGCAACAGCACTGCATCGGGCGCCAGCGCCGCCGCCTTCATCAGGCCGAGACCCGAGTTGACGCCGAAGGCGCGCGCCTCGTAGGTGGCGGTGGTGATCACCCCGCGCCCCGCGTAGTTGCGCAGCCGTGCATAGCGCCGCGTGCCGTCGGGCTGCGCGCGCGGCGCGTGGTCGCGTCCGCCGCCGATCACCACCGCCTGTCCGCGCAGGTCGGGGTAGCGCAACAACTCGACCGACGCGTAGAAGGCGTCCATGTCGAGGTGGGCGATCAGGCGCCCAGCCGTTGGCGGCGCGCTGCCGTCCGGCTCCTCTTCAGTCATTGGAAGGGGGCCTCGGAAAGCTGTACATATATCCAGTTTAGCGGCCACCCCGCAGGATGGCTAGCCGATCGACAGCCGATCGCCAGCTGGCCGACATGCGGGCATGTCGCGCTCAGTGCCGCAGACGTCGAGCTCGCAGCAGCAGCACGGTGAGTGCCAGCGCACCGAAGGCGGCGCCGCCGAGGAAGGTGGCGCTCGCGCCGAGGCGGTCCCACAGCGCGCCCGCAAGGCCGCTGGCGATGAGCATGGCCAGGCCGCTGACCAGGTTGAAGAAGCCATAGGCCGTGCCGCGATGCTCGGGCGGCGAGGTGTCGGCCACCATCGTCGCCAGCAGGCCCTGCGTCACACCGAGGTGCAGGCCCCAGAGCGAGATGCCGGCCCAGACCCAGCCCCAGTGATTGCCCGCGGCCAGCAACAGATCGGCGCCGATCAGCAGCAGGAGGCCCAGCGCCAGCAGCTTGCCGTGGCTCACGCGGTCCGACAACTTACCGAAGGGGTACGCGGCCAGCGCGTAGACGGCGTTCATGCCTACCAGCACCAGCGGCGTCCACGCCAGCGCCAGGCCCCCCTCGGCCGCGCGCAGCACCAGGAAGGCTTCGCTGAAGCGCGCCAGCGTGAACACCGCGCCTACGACCACCACCCACCAGTAGGCGGTCGGCAGGCGTTTCAGGTTGTCGCGCCGGATCGGGTTGGCGCGTGGCTAAACCGGGCGCGCGCTCGGGCTCCTGCACGCCGAACGCGAGCAGCGCCACCGACAGCGCGGCCGGGATCACGGCGACCCAGAAGACGGCGCGGAAATCGTTTGCCCAGAGCAGCATCAGGCCGATCGCCGAGCAAGGGTCCGGCGAACGCGCCCACGGTGTCGAGCGACTGGCGCAGGCCGAACGCGGCACCTCGCACTTCGGGTGGCGCCAGATCGGCCACCAGCGCGTCGCGCGGCGCACCGCGAATGCCCTTGCCGATGCGGTCGGTCAGTCGCGCCGTCACCACCCAGCCGATGCCCGGTGCCATCGCGAACAGCGGCTTGGCCAGCGCACCTAGACCGTAGCCCACCACAGCCAGCGGCTTGCGTTGTCCGAACCAGTCCGACAGCACGCCCGAGAACACCTTGACGATCAGCGCCGTCGCCTCGGCCGCGCCCTCGATCAGCCCCAGCATCAGCGCGCTCGCGCCCAGCGTCGTGACGATGAAGACCGGCAACAGGCTGTGGATCATCTCCGACGACACGTCCATCAGCAGGCTGACGAAGCCGAGCGCCCAGATGCTGCGCGGGATGGCTGGGGAATTGTTCATGAGGGTCGCTCCGTGACGGTAGGAATCGTCTCACGGGCCTTGGGCAGGTGTGCCGGGACCGGGCCGGATAATGCCCCGATGCACCTGATGATCCCGTTCGCCGCCACGCTGTCGGAGGCCTGCCGGCACACCGTGCGCGATCTTCAGCTGCCGAACCTGTCGCGCCTGCTGGCGCGCCTGGCGCCCACGCTGCGCGAGGGCAGCGACGAGTGCAGCCTGACGCCTCCGCACGAGCGCGCCCTCGCCACTCTGCGCGGCCTGCGCGGCGACGACGGTTGCCTGCCCTGGGCCGCGCGCCAGGCGGCGCTCGATGGCATCGACACGCAAGACGCAGCCTGGGGCCTGCTGACGCCGGTGCACTGGCACCTGGCGGCAGACCACGTCGCACTGGTCGACCCGGCCGAACTCGCGCTCGACGAGGCCGGCTCGCGTGCGCTGCTGCAGGCCGTGCGCGGCCTGTTCGAAAGCGAGGGCTGGCGCATCGCCTGGGGCGCGCCGCTGCGCTGGTATGCCGCGCACGAATCGTTGCGCGAGCTGCCCACCTCGTCGATCGACCGCGTGATCGGCCGCAATGTCGACGTCTGGATGCCGCCCGGCCCGCGCATGGCGTTGGTGCGCCGGCTGCAGAGCGAAGTGCAGATGCAGCTCTACAACGACCCGGGCAACGACGCCCGCAGCGCCCGCGGCGCACTGCCGGTGAACTCGTTCTGGCTCAGCGGCTGCGGCGTGCGCCAGCCCGAGGCGGCGATGGCCGATCTGAACGTCGAAGACGCGCTGCGTGCGCCGGCGTTGATCGAGGACTGGGCCGCCTGGGCCGAGGCCTGGCGCGCGCTCGACGCCGGGCCGGTTGCGGCGCTGCTGCAGCGCGCCGGGCGCGGCGAACCGGCCTCGTTCACGCTGTGCGGCGAGCGCCATGCGCAGCGCTTCGAGGTTGCGCCGCAGGCGCTGTGGGCGAGGCTCACGCGCAGCCTGCGCGCGCCGGCTGCAGCGCCAGTGCTGGAGGCGCTGTGAACGGACCGGAGAGCCTCAAGTGCTCCGTGCCTCGCTCTGCGGGGTGGCGGGCGGCGCCTGGGGTGCCGCATTGAGCGCCTCTCCCACCTTGACCCTGCGCGACGTGCCACCGCGCGCGGCCTGGGCGCTGGAGCAGGCCGGCGTGCCCCCGCTGCTCGCGCGTCTGTTCGCAGCCCGCGGCGTGCGCACGGCCGACGAACTCGACGACGGCCTCGCCCGCCTGCTGCCGCCCGCCGACTTGCTCGGCGCGCAAGCCGCTGCCCGCTTCCTCGCCGATGCCATCGCAGCACAGCAGCGTCTGTGCATCGTCGCCGACTACGACTGCGATGGCGCCACCGCCTGCGCCGTCGCGCTGCGCGGCTTGAGCCTGCTCGGCGCGGCGCCGGGCACGCTGCTCTACGTCGTGCCCGACCGCGCCGTGCACGGCTACGGCCTCACGCCCGCCATCGTCGACCTGGCCCTGCAGCAGCGCCCCGACGTGCTGCTGACGGTGGACAACGGCATCGCCAGCCTCGAAGGCGTGGCCCATGCGCGGGCCCAGGGCCTCGCCGTGGTCGTGACCGACCACCACCTGCCGGCGGTGTTCGACGGCGCAGTCGTGCTGCCCGACGCGACCGTGATCGTCAACCCGAACCAGCCCGGCTGCAGCTTCGCGAGCAAGAATCTGGCCGGCGTCGGCGTGATGTTCTACGTGCTGCTCGCGCTGCGCAGCGAACTGCGCGAGCGCGGCGCGTTCACGGCAGCGACGCAGCCCAAGCTCGACGCACTGCTCGACCTGGTGGCCCTCGGTACCGTGGCCGACGTGGTGCGGCTCGACGCCAACAACCGACGCCTCGTCGCGCAAGGCCTGAAGCGCATCCGCGCCGGCCGCATGCAAGCCGGCGTGGCGGCCTTGTTCGCGGCCGCCGGGCGCGACGCGACGCGCGCCAGCGGCTTCGACTTCGGCTTCGCGATCGGCCCGCGCATCAATGCCGCCGGGCGCCTGTCGGACATGACGCTCGGCATCGAGTGCCTGCTCACCGACGACGCTGCGCGCGCGAGCGAACTGGCGCAGATGCTGGACGCGATCAACCGCGAGCGGCGCCAGGTCGAGTCGGGCATGCGCGAGCAGGCCGAGGCGATGCTGGCGACGCTGCTCGACGCGGTCGACGGTGACGGCGAGCCGCCACCCGCGCTGGCGATCTTCGACGCCGCGTTCCACGAAGGCGTGGTCGGCATTGTCGCCTCGCGCCTGAAGGACCGCGTGCACCGCCCGACCTTCGTCTTCGCGCGCGGCCGCGACGGGCTGCTCAAGGGCTCGGGCCGCTCGATCGCGGGCTTTCACTTGCGCGACGCGCTCGACCTGGTGAGCAAGCGCCACCCCGGCGTGCTGCTGCGCTTCGGCGGCCACGCGATGGCGGCCGGCTGCACGCTCGGCGAGGGCGCGTTCGACATCTTCAACGACGCGCTGCAACAGGTGGCGCGCGAATGGCTGGACGCGGCCACGCTGGCGCGCAAGCTGCCGATCGACGGGCCACTGGGCGGGGAGTACTTCAATGTCGAGACCATCCGCACGATCGACGCCCAGGTCTGGGGCCAGGCCTTCGAGGCGCCGCTGTGGGCCGACGAGGTGGACGTGCTCACGCAGCGGCTGGTCGGCGAGAAGCACCTCAAGCTCACGCTGCGCCACGCCGGCAGCGTGCGCGACGCGATCTGGTTCGGCCACAGTGAGCCGCTGCCCGGACGAGTGCGCCTCGCCTACCGCCTGCATCTGGACGAGTACAACGGCCGTCAGCGGGTGCAGATGGTGGTGGAAGCTACGGGTTGAACCGACCGTCTGCAAGCCTGCAGCGTCGCTGCGCTGCTCACGCGAACCGCTCGTCGAGCCGCAGATAGCGCCACTGCCCTGGGGGCAGGTCGCCTAGCACGACCTTGCCGACGCGCACGCGCTTCAGGCCCGTCACCTTCAGGCCCACCGCCTCGCACATGCGACGGATCTGGCGCTTCTTGCCTTCGCGCAGCACGAAGCGCAATTGATCGTCGTTGACCCATTCGACGAGCGCGGGCTTGAGTGCCTCGCCGTCGAGTTCGAGGCCATGGTTCAGCAGCGCCAGCTTGCTAGCCGACAGTGGCTCGCCAACGGCGGGTTCGACGCGAACCAGATACTCCTTCTCGACCTCGGAATCCTCGCCGATCAGCTGGCGCGCGATGCGTCCGTCCTGTGTCAGCACGAGCAGGCCTGTCGAGTCGATGTCGAGCCGGCCGGCCGGCGCAAGGTTGCGCAGGTGCTCCGGCAGGAAACGGATACCCGAGTGGTCTTCGCGCCACTGCGTTTGCGCCTTCACCAGAACGATGGCCGGCTCGTAGCCGTCCTCGGCCTGGCCGCTGACCCAGCCGACCGGTTTGTGCAGCAGCACCGTCACGCGCTGCGCCTGCTGGAAGCGCGCCCTGGCGTCGATCGTGATCTGCTGCTCGGGCAGCACGCGCGACCCGAGCTCGGAGACGACACGGCCGTCGACGCGCACCCAGCCCTTCGGAATCCACTCGTCGGCCTCGCGCCGCGACGCGATGCCGAGCTCGCTCATGCGCTTTGACAGCCGCAGCGTGGCGGGCTGCGGCGTTGTTGCTGGCTCCGCAGCGTGAGGCGGCCGAGGAGGGCGGGGCCGCTCGTCGCGCGGCTTGTGCTGGCGGGGTCGATCGCTGTGCGGCGCCGCTGGAGGAAGGCGCGTCGCGCTGCCTGCGGGGCTTGACGCCGTCTCGCCGGCAGGTCGGCGGGGCGCATCCACGTCGCGGCGCGGTGCCGCGGCGCCGCCAGGGCGCTGCCGCGGTGGCGGGCGGTCGGCGAACGGCGCGCGATCGCCGCGCCGCGCGGGCCCGCCTTCGGACGACAACGGCCGCTCGTCGCGTCTTGCGGGTCCGCGGTCGGCAGACTGGGGCCGGTCTTCTCGCCGCGCGGTCGACCGGGCAGCATGGCGCTCGGCCCTCTCCCTCGCCTGCGCCACGGTCGGGCGCGGCTTCGGGCCAGTGGTTCGCACCGGCGCGCGCTCAGTGCGGACCGCGGCAGGGGGCTTCTTCAGTTTGAGGGTGGCCATGGTGGGTGCTCCGCCAGCGATTGGAGCACGCCGCGCGGCGGCGCTACAGCGCGGGTCCGAACAGTTCGCGCAGCGCGTCGCCGTACTGCGCCTGGCCGAGCGCGTTGGTGTTGTGGTGCGAACCGCCGTCCACCAGCACGAAGCGCTTCGGCGAGCGAGCCCGCTCGTACAGAGCGCGGCCGAGTTCGGGGCGGATCAGCCGGTCGTCGCTGCCGTGCACCACGAGCACCGGCACGGTGACCTTGTCGATCCGGCTCGCGGCGTCGAAGCGCTGCGAGATGAACGCCGTCACCGGGAGCCAGCCCCATGGCATGCTCTGGAACACGGCGGGGATCGAGGTGAAGCTGCCCTCGACGATCAACCCGCTGGCGTCGCTCACCTCGGTGGCAAGCTGCACCGCGATCGCGCTACCGAGCGAGTGGCCGAAGATGTAGCGGCGCTGCTGCGGATGCTGACGGGCGATCCAGTCCCAGGCAGCGCGTGCATCTTCGTAGGCGCGCGCTTCGGACGGCAGCCCGTCGTCGCTCTGGTCGGTGCTTTGCCCGAAGCCGCGGTAGTCGATCGCCAGTACCGAGAAGCCCAGGCTGCCCATGCGCCGCACTCGGGCGGCGCTGCCCGTCACGTCCCAGCGCGCGCCATGCAGGTACAGCAGCACGGGTGCGGCCGGGTCGTCGCTCGGCAGCCAGAGGCCGTGCAAGCGTGCCGGCGCGCCGCTTTCCTTCGACGCGAAAGCGATCCACACGGGTGCCATGCCCTCTGCGGCCTGTGCACCGGCCCACCAGGTCTGCTTGACCGGCCGGAAGATCCATTGCCGCTGCTGCGTTTCCAGCGTGGAGCAGCCAGCGAGTGTGGCGATGGCGATCGCGGCTGCGACGAGCCAGCGGCGGGGCGAGATCAGCGTGCGCATCGCTTGCACACCGGGCTCAGCCGCGCGGGTGATGCGCGGCGTGCAGCACGCGCAGGCGCTCGCGGGCGACGTGGGTGTAGATCTGCGTCGTCGAGATGTCGGCGTGGCCGAGCAGCATCTGCACGGCGCGCAGGTCGGCACCGTGGTTGAGCAGGTGCGTCGCGAAGGCGTGGCGCAGCGTGTGCGGCGACAGCGGCGTGGTGATGCCCGCCGCGAGGGCGTGCTTCTTGACGAGCAGCCAGAACATCTGCCGCGTCATGCCGTGCCCGCGCGCGGTGACGAAGAGGGCATCGCTGCTCTGCCCGCCGAGGATCGTGGCGCGAGCGCCCGCCATGTAGCGTTCGAGCCAGCGCCGCGCTTCCTCGCCGAACGGTACCAGTCGCTCCTTCGAACCCTTGCCGGTCACGTGCAGCGCGCCGTCGGACAAGGACACGTGCACGGTCTTGAGCGAGACGAGTTCGCTCACGCGCAGGCCGCTGGCGTACATCAGCTCGAGCATCGCGCGGTCGCGCAGGCCGAGCGCGGTCTCGGTGTCGGGCGCGGCGAGCAGCGCCTCGACCTGCGCCTCGCTGAGCGTCTTGGGCACGCGCATCGGCTGGCGTGCCGTCAGCAACCTGAGCGTCGGGTCGGCGCCGATCAGATGCTCGCGCAACGCCCATCGGAAGTAGCGCTTGAAGACGGTGAGGCGGCGGTTCGCGCTCGTTGCCCTCGTGCGGGCGTGGCGCGCCACGCCGTGCGCCTGCAGGTCGGTCTCGCTGCTCTCGTCGAGCGCGCGCTGATGGACGGTCGCGAGCCACTCGGCGTAGAGCGTCAGGTCGCGCCGGTATGCCGCGAGCGTGTTGGCCGACAGGCCGTCCTCGATCCACAGCGCGTCGATGAAGCGGTCGATCGCGGCCAGGCTCGCTTCGGTCGGTGCCACCGCGTTGGCCTGGTTATTCGATCATTCGAGTTTGAGCTGCTGCTTCTCGACGACCTTCTTGTAGACGTCGAACTCGGCGGCGATCTGGGCAGCAAACTGCTCGGGCGTGTTGGCGATGATGATCGAGCCGGTGTCCTCGATGCGCTTCTTCACCGCCGGGTCGTCGAGGGTCTTCTTCACCGCCACGGAAACCTTGTCGACCACGTCCTTCGGCAGACCCTTGGGCCCGAGCACGCCGTAGTAGGCCATGCGGTTGACAGGCTCCAGGCCCACCTCCTTGAAGGTCGGCACGTTGGGCAGCTGGGTCAGCCGCTGGGGCGCGGCGACGACGATCGCGATCAGCCGCCCGTCCTTGATGAACGGCAGGGCCGAGGGAATGTTGTCGAAGATGATCGGCACCTGACCGGCCACGGTGTCGTTCAGCGCCGGGCCGGCGCCGCGGTACGGGATGTGGGTGACGAAGGTGCCCGAGAGGCTCTTGAACAGCTCCATCTGCAGGTGGCCGATGCCGCCGGTGCCCGAGCTCGCGAATGCGTACTTGCCGGGGTTCTTCTTCAGCACCTCGAGGAAGGTCTTGTAGTCCCGCGCCGGGAACGACGGGTGCACCGCGATGACGTTCGGCGTCGCCGCGATGTTGATGATCGGCGTGAAGTCGGTCAGCGGGTTGTAGCCGATCTTCGCATTGATCGCCGGATTCGCTGCGGTGGTCGACACCGTCGCCATGCCGAGCACGTAGCCGTCGGGCGCCGCGCGGATCACTTCGAGCGCGCCGATCGAACCGCCGCCGCCGGCCTTGTTCTCGACGACCATCGTCTGTCCGAGCGGACCGTTGATCTTCTCGGCTGTCACTCGGGCAACGATGTCGGTCGTGCCGCCGGGGGCGAACGGCACGATCAGGCGCACCGGCTTGGCCGGGTAGGCCTGGGACCAGGCGCTGCACGCCGTGGCGATGCCGAGCGCGGCGAGGGCGAGGCGTGCCGTAGCGCGGAAGGATCTGCGAGTCATGGAGTCTCCAGCAAGAGTTGAACGGTGTTGAGGGTGCGAATGCTTGGCAGCCCCGATTCGGGTCAGGCCTGCCGGTGCGCCAGCATACCCGCAGCCGCGGTGTGCGCTCTGGCCGGGCTGGCACACTCGCCGCATGTCGCATGTGCTGCTGCTGGTTCCGGACTTCCTGCTGATCCTTTTCGGTTTCGTGCTGTGCCGCTGGACGGCGCTCGGCCGGGGTGTGTGGGATGGCGTCGAGCGGCTCGTCTACTACGTGCTGTTCCCCGTGCTGCTGTTCACCTCCATCGTCAAGACGCCACTGCAACCGGGCGCGACGATCGGCCTGGCCCTGGGCGGCTGGGGGGTCGTCGCCACCGGCATCGCGCTCGCATACACGCTGCGGCTGTGGCCGGGCGTCGACCGGCGGCTGCATGCCTCGGGCGCGCAGACGGCGTTCCGCTTCAACTCGTTCATCGCGCTGGCGCTGGCCGAGCGTCTGGGTGGACCGCAGGGCGTGGCCTGGGTCGCGCTGCTGATCGCGCTGTGCGTGCCGCTGTGCAACGTGGCTGCGGTGTGGCCGCTGGCTCGGCACGGCGGCCACGCCTACTGGCGCGAGATCGTTCGCAATCCGCTGATCCTGAGCACCGTGGCAGGTCTCGTTGCCAACCTCGCCGGGCTGCACTGGCCCGATGCCGTGTCCACCGCGTTGCAGCGCATCGGCCTGGCGGCGCTGCCGCTGGGCCTGATGGCCGTCGGCGCGGGCCTGAAGTTCGGTGGCCTGAAGGCCTCGCCGGGTCTCGCTGCGTCGCTGCTGGTCATCCGGCACGTGATGCTGCCGGTGGTTGCGCTGGGTCTGTGCGCATTGCTCGCGCTGCCACCGGCGCAGCGCAGCATCCTCGTCGCGTTCGCGGCTCTGCCCACTTCCCCGAGCGCCTACGTGCTGGCGGTGCGCATGGGTGGCCACGGGCCGTTCGTGGCCGGGCTGGTGACGGTCTCGACGACGCTGTGCGCGCTCACCATGCCGCTGTGGATGGCGGTCCTGCAAACGCCGTTCTGAATGCTGCGCCGAGAGCCGGATTCGAGTCCGCTCGTTGACGGCGTGCCGTACGAGGCTCCCACGCGGGCTATCCCGGAGTCCGGTCAGCGACAGGACGATCGTCGCTGCGGCCCGCTCTTACAATGAAAATTGCATGCGAAGCGGTGGAGATGCATTGAGCGACGACATCCGGCGAATCGTGGAGCTGTACCGCACGATGGTGCGCATCCGGGCATTCGAGAATGCGGCGGAGGCTGCCAGCCAGGGGGGGGTGAGTGCTTTTGGCAAGGCGGCAGACGGGCGCGCCAAGGTTCGCGGTCCGCTCCACCTGTCCACCGGGCAGGAGGCCGTTCCGGCCGGCGTCTGTGCGCACTTGCAGCGTGACGATTACCTGACCTCCACGCATCGCGGACACGGCCACACCCTGGCCAAGGGTGCGGATCTGCAGCGCATGATGGGCGAGCTCTTCGGCAAGGCCACTGGCTTCAATGGCGGCAAGGGAGGCTCGATGCACATTGCCGATTTTTCGGTCGGCATGCTGGGCGCGAACGGCGTGGTCGCGGCCGGCTTGCCGATTGCCGTGGGTGCTGCGCATGCGCAGAAGATTCAGCGGCGCGACGGCATCACCGCATGCTTCTTCGGTGACGGCGCGATCAACCGCGGCCCGTTCCTCGAATCGCTGAACTGGGCGCGCGTATTCGAGCTGCCGGTACTCTTCGTCTGCGAAGACAACCGCTGGAGCGCCACCACGGCCAGCGGCAGCATGACGGCCGGTGGCGGCGCTGCGGCACGATCGCTGAGCCTGGGCATTCCCGCGGTGCAGGTCGACGGCAACGACGTGCTGGCCGTCCACGCCGCTGCGTCCATGCTGGTGCAGGACGTGCGCAGCGGCAAGGGCCCGCGTTTGCTGCATGCCATCACCTACCGCGTGAAAGGCCATGTGTCGGTCGATCTGGCGGCCTACCGCGCGCCACGGGAACTGCAGGACGCACTCGAGACCGATCCGATCGCTCGGGCGCGCGGCCGCTACCTGGCCATGCCGGGAGCCGACGCACGAACCCTCGACGCCATCGAACGCGAAGCGAAGGCCGAGGTGGACGCCGCCCTCGCAGTCGCCGAGGCTGCACCCTGGCCCGACGCCGCTGCCGCGTTCACCGACGTGCAGACCACGGGGAGAGGTCAATGGCGTTGATGACGTACGCCGAAGCCGCGGTGCTCGCGCTGACGCAGGAGATGCAGGCCGACGCCAACGTCGTCGTGCTCGGCGAAGACGTGGGCCGGGGCGGCATCTTCGGCCAGTACAAGGGGTTGCTCGAGCGCTTCGGTGCGCAGCGCATCATCGACACGCCGATCAGCGAAGCGGCGATCCTCGGCGCCGGCGTGGGCATGGCGCTGGCGGGGCTGCGGCCGGTGGTCGAGATGCGCGTCGTCGATTTCGCGCTGTGCGGCATGGACGAGATGGTCAACCAGGCCGCGAAGAACCGTTTCATGTTCGGCGGCCAGGGCCGGGTGCCGATGGTGGTGCGCATGCCCATCGGCATCTGGGATTCTTCGGCTGCACAGCATTCGCAGTCGTTCGAAAGCTGGTTCGCGCACCTGCCGGGTGTCGTCGTTGTGTGTCCGGCGACGCCGCAGGACAACTATTGCTTGCTGCGCGCGGCGCTGGCCAGCGGCGATCCGGTGGTCTACATGGAACACAAGACGCTGTGGGGCCTTGCCGGTGCTGTCGACGAGACGCAGCGCGTCAAGCTCGGCCAGGCGCGGACGCTGCGCGCCGGACGGCAGCTCACGATGGTGAGCTGGAGCAAGCAGGTTCATGCCTGCGCCGAGGCGTGTACGCAGCTAGCGAGCGAAGGCATCGAGGTCGAACTGATCGACCTGCGAACCATCTGGCCCTGGGATCGCGATGCCGTGCTGGGTTCCTGTGCGAAGACCGGTCGCCTGCTGGTCGTGCACGAGGCCGTGCAGGCGGCCGGCTTCGGTGCCGAGATTGCTGCCAGCGCGGCGGAGGCCGTCGGCTGCAAGGTGCGCCGCCTCGGCGCGCCGCGCATTCCCGTGGGCTATTCGCCGGTGCTCGAGGCGCAGTCGCGCGTGGGCGTGTCAGACATCGCCGCCGCTGCGCGAAGCCTCCTGGACTGAACCTCCCTGAACGTCCCGCCACCGAGCCCGAGACCGCCCATGTCCCCCTCGTCCGAACCCACTCCCGAAGCCGCCATCGTGACCGACCCGGCGCACGATTCGGCCGACTACCACGAGAAGACCATCGTATCGCTCAAGATCGAGGACTGGCTGACCGTGATCGCCATGGCGCTGCTCGCGCTGATCACCTTCGCTAATGTGCTGGTGCGCTACTTCAGCGACCAGTCGTTCGCGTGGACCGAGGAGTTCTCGGTCTTCCTGATGATCGTGTTGGCGCTGGTCGCGGGCTCCGCAGCGGTGGCGCGCAACCGCCAGATCCGCATCGAGTACTTCGCCGACGGCGGCCCGGTCGCGCGGCAACGGCTGCTGGCGCGCTTCGGCGCCTTCATGGTCTTCCTGCTGTTCGCGCTGATGGCGGTGCTCAGCGCGCGCGTCGTCTACGACCACATCATCTACGGGGAGACCACCCCGGGCATCGGCGTGCCGCAGTGGTGGTACTCGATCTGGCTGCCGGTGATGTCGGTGGCCATCGCCCTGCGGGCGCTGGGCCTGTTCGTCCGGCGGGGACGCCGCTCATGATCGGTACGCTGCTGTTCGTGGCGTTCATCGCGCTGATGCTGCTCGGCGTGCCGATCGGCGCGGCGCTCGGCCTGGCTGGCGCGGCCGCCATCGCCTTGGCCAATACAGGCACGCAGTGGTTCGGCCTGCTCGCCGTGCCGCAGAACTTCTACGCCGGGCTCGGCAAGTACCCGCTGCTGGCGATCCCGATGTTCGTGCTGCTCGGCTCAATCTTCGACCGCTCGGGAGTCGCGCTGCGGCTGGTGAACTTCGCGATCGCCATCGTCGGCCGCGGCCCCGGCATGCTGCCGGTAGTGGCCATCATCGTCGCGATGTTCCTCGGTGGCATTTCGGGTTCGGGCCCCGCCAACGCCGCCGCGGTGGGCAGCGTGATGATCGCGGCCATGGCGCGCGCGGGTTATCCGCCGGCCTTCGCGGCCAGCGTGGTCGGTGCCGCAGCCGCCACGGACATCCTGATCCCGCCGTCGGTGGCCTTCATCGTCTACTCGGTGCTCGTCTCGGGCGCCTCGGTGCCGGCACTGTTCGCCGCCGGCATGATCCCGGGCATCCTGGCCGGCTTCGCCTTGATCGTGCCGACCGTGTGGATCGCGCGCAAGCACGGCATGGGGCAGCTCGAAGCCTCGCTGCCGAGGCCGCCTTTCTGGGCCAGCTTTCGCGATGCGATCTGGGGGCTCGCGGCACCGGTCCTGATCCTCGGCGGCATGCGCGCGGGCTGGTTCACACCGACCGAGGCCGCCGTGGTCGCGGTCTTCTACGGCCTGTTCGTCGGCATGGTGATCCACCGCACGATGACCGTTCGCGACCTCTTCCCCATCCTCAGGGAGTCGGGCGAACTGTCGGCCATCATCCTGCTCGTGGTGGCGCTGGCGGGCATCTTCGCTTACTCGCTGTCCACTCTCGGCCTTATCGACCCGGTCACGCGCGCCATCGTGAACTCGGGCCTCGGCGAGTACGGTGTGCTGTCGCTGCTGATCCTGATGCTGATCGTCGTCGGCATGTTCCTCGACGGCGTGTCGATCTTCCTGATCTTCGTGCCGCTGCTGATGCCGATCGTGATCCACTACAAGTGGGACCCGGTCTGGTTCGGCGTGCTGCTGACGCTGAAGGTGGCGCTCGGCCAGTTCACGCCGCCGCTGGCGGTGAACCTGATGGTCTCGTGCCGCATCGCCGGCGTGCGCATGGAGGAGACCGTGCGCTGGGTCGGATGGATGCTGGTCTCGATGTTCCTCGTCATGGTGCTGGTGATCGTGTTCCCCGAACTCGCGCTGTGGCTGCCGCGCAAGCTGGGGTACTGACTTTTCGTGTATGTTCGTGTAACCCGTTCGACAAAGGAGACAGTGCCCATGAAGACCCGTAGCTTCCTCACGTTCGCGCTGGCGTGCGCCGCGCTCGCCATCGCCGCTCCGGCATCCGCCCAGGGCGCCTACAAAGCAGAGTACAAGATGTCGCTCGTCGTGCCACCCAGCTTCCCCTGGGGCAAGGGCGGCGAGATCTGGGCCGAGATGGTCAAGCAGCGCACCCAGGGGCGCATCAACATCAAGCTCTACCCCGGCGTCTCGCTGGTGCAGGGCGACCAGACGCGCGAATTCACGGCCATCCGCCAGGGCGTGATCGACATGGCCATCGGCTCGACCATCAACTGGTCGCCGCAGGTCAAGGAACTGAACCTGTTCTCGCTGCCGTTCCTGATGCCCGACTACAAGGCCATCGACGCGCTGACGAAAGGTGAGGTCGGCAAGCAGATCTTCGAGATCATCGACAAGGCTGGCGTGATGCCGCTCGCCTGGGGCGAGAACGGCTATCGCGAGCTCACCAACTCGAAGCGGCCGATGCACACGCCGGACGACCTGAAGGGCCTGAAGATCCGCGTCGTCGGTTCGCCGCTGTTCCTCGACACCTTCACCGCACTGGGCGCGAACCCGACGCAGATGAGCTGGGCCGACGCCCAGCCGGCGTTCGCCAGCGGCGCCGTGGATGGGCAGGAGAACCCGATGTCGATCTTCACGGCCGCCAAGCTGCACACCGTGGGCCAGAAGAACCTGACGATGTGGGGCTACGTCGCCGACCCGTTGATCTTCGTTGTCAACAAGGAGGTCTGGGCCTCGTGGACGGAAGCCGATCGCGCCATCGTGCGCCAGGCGGCGATCGACGCCGGCAAGGAAGAACTCGCCATTGCGCGCAAGGGCCTGGACGAAGCGGGCCAGCCGCTGCTCAAGGAGATCGCGGCGCTCGGCGTGACCATCACGCAGCTCACGCCGCTCGAGCGCGAAGCCTTCGTCAAGGCCACGCGTCCGGTATACGACAAGTGGAAGAACCAGATCGGTGCGGATCTGGTGACTGCCGCCGAACGTTCGATCGCTGCGCGCAAGTAGTCATCTATTGCGGGTGGTCAGAGGGGCTGTCCGCAGAGGGCAGGCCCTTCCTTTGCACCCTCGTCAAGAGCTTGAAGCCCATGCCGATGAGCGATCGCTTGTAGACCTCGCCTAAGTCGAGGCCGAACGAGGCCGTGTCACCGAGCGACGATGTGGTCTTGAACAGGGTCTTCTTCCTCTTCGGGATCCTGACCATGAGGTCGTCGGTGTAGAAGCCCTTCTCGTGTTCGGGCTTGCGGTCGGCGCAGAAGTTGGCCGAGTAGACGAGGTCGTCGCCGGGTGCCTGGTCGCGCAGGGCCAGCGCCAGGTGGCTCGTCGAGCCGCCCTTGGAGGCGTCGAAGCTGACCAGCCATTCCATGTCGTACGGGTCCTGTTGCAGGACGAACATCACCACGATGCAGAGCAGAACCGTACCGTACGCCCGCACTCGCAACACTGGGCGGCGCGGGGCTTTGAACTGATCGCTCACCTTCGCGGGCGCCCATGTCACTGGCGCCGGCATCCAAGTCTTCGCGCCACCGGGAAGGGATGGCTGCGTTCAGGGCGCCACTTCCCTCCATCCGGCGCCGGGGTCGAACGCCGTCATCTTCGCGCCGATGGCGGTGGAATCCTTGCCGAGGTTCTTCTCGTAGACCTTGCCGTTCTGGTTCACGATGAACGTCATCACGCCGCTCTTGCCCCACTCGGCGGGGTAGGCCACCAGCGCGAAGCCCGCGATCATGCGGCCGTTGATCACGTAGCTGTGGGCGCCGCCCGGTGCTGCCGTGCCCTGGCGCGTGAGGATCCTGAAGTAGTACCCGCGGTAGGGGTCGCCCGCCGTGTGGCCCTTGAGGTAGGCGCCGCCTTCGGCGATCAGCGGCCCGAACGGGCTCTCCGCCTCGCCCTTGGTGGCGTCGGACGGCCAGTACAGCCCGTCGTGCTTGCCCGGCGTGCTGGCGATCTTCTGCGCGTACTGCAGCACGCCGTCGCCATCGCGGTCGAGCGCGGCGTAGGCGCGCTGTGCGTCGATGGAGGCACGCAGCACGTAGATGGCGTTGTGCTCGTTGCCACCGATGCGGCGATTGACAAGCTCATCCTTGCCTTCCTCGCTGGCGAAGCGCCAGCGATCGCCCTTGCGAACGATGGGAATGGGCACGGGCCACGCCTGGTCGCCGATCAGCAGCACGCGGCGATCCGGGCTCGGATCGCGAAGCACGCGAAGTGTCTGCATGGCCGCCAGGACCTTCGCCCGGTAGGCGCTGGAAGCCGCGCGATCGGACTGGATCACCAGGTCCTTGTGCTCCTCGCCGAAGATGGCGACCATGGACGCATCGCTGTCGGCCTTGAGCGCAGCCATCAGCGCATCGACGGCCGCTTCCGGCGTCGCGAAGGTTTCCTGCGGCGCGGCCACCGCGGCGAGCGGAAGCGCCAGGGTCAGCGCCAGTGCCAGGCGGCGCAGGGAGAGTGCACAGAGGCGGGTGATGCTCATCGCGGAGGTCTCATGTTCGATGGATGAATATGGATGCATGACGATGCTCCTGCTGTCAGCGACGACCGCCGCCACGGCCACCGCCGCCGCCACCACCGCCGCGCGCACCTCCGCCGCCGCCACCACCGCTGCGCGCACCGGCGCTGCTCGGCGACGGACGCGAAGCCGCGCTGGGCGCCGCGCTGCGGCTCGAGGCGCCGCGCGAGCTGTCCATCTGCGTTTGCCGCCCGGAGGCGCCAGAGTTGGCGAAGGCATTGCCGCCGCCTGCGCCACCACCCATACCGCCGCCGGAGGGCTGCGCCGACGGCCGCGCGCCACCACCGGCGCCCGCTCCGCCGGCGCCGCCAAAGCCGCCTGCACCACCCGCGCCGCCGGCACCACCAGCGCGACCTGCGCCGCCGGCACCCCCTGCACCGCCTGGACGCGACGACGGGGCCGACTTGCCGACCGAGCTGCTCACCTGGCCGGGCTGCTTGTTGGATTTCCACGCGCCGCCGCCGCCCTGCGCGCCGGCCCCGCCGCCCCGATTGACATTGGCGGTATTGCGGTTGCCGGTGTTGACGTTCGTGTTGCGGTTGACGTTGATGGTGTTGTTGCCGCCGCCGTAACCGTAGTGATTGCCGCTCCAGGCGGCACCGATGGCGGCGCCCCAGATCACGCCGGCAGCCATCGCGGCGCCCGGCGCATACGGGTAGTAGTACGACGGGTAGGGTGCCGGGTAGTAGCCGTAGATCGGTGCCACGCCGACGGTCACCACGGTGCTCGGCGTGTATTGCGGCACGTAGATCACCTGCGGGTCGGCCGGTTCGATGATGATGATCTCCTTCTCGGCCTTCACCACCTGCTTGCCGTCGGACTTGAGGTTGCCCGCGGCCTGTGCCCGGCGGCGAAAGCTCTGGACGCCCTCTATCACCGCGCCCTGGTCGGCGACGACCGCTTCGCCGAGCGCGCTCGTCCAGTCCAGGTCGTTGCTCATCTTCTTCACGACTTCGGGATAGTTCAGCAGCGACTTCACCGGATCGTCCCATTTGTCATCGATCGGCAGCTTGGGATCGGCCTTGCGCTTGTCCAGATAGCGATCGGCCTGCACGATCTGCAGCGGGCTGGTCGAGGCCGGCAGGATGATCGCGACCAGATCGTCGGGGTAGAGCGCGATCGGGCCGACGAGGTAGTCCATCTCCTCGGCAGCGGGCGGTGGCGCTGCGCCCCCCGCAGCCGCCGGCGCCTGCGCGATGGAACTCATCGCGAAGACGAGAAGGAAGGTCGCCGCCAGCAGTGCAGTCCAGGGCGAGCGGCCTCGGTGATCTGCGTGTGTGAGGGTACGAAGATTGTTCGTCATGGTTGCTCCAAGTCCTGATCGCAGCTTGCGGTACCTTGCTCGGCCCGGCGATCTATTGTGATCTGCCGGTGGCTGCTGCGGTCACTTTACCGCATCGCCGTGGCCTTCATGTCCGAGCACCACGAAGAGCTTCGTCCTGAGATGCGTGCCCGCGTACTGGATGCTGCCCATGACCTCTGGCCACACGACATTTCCGGCCACGCGAATGATGAACAAGTCGCCGAATCCGGCGTCGAAGATGAGCTCGGGTGGAATCCGCGAATCGCTGCAGCCCAGGATCGCCGCGTAGGGCCGCTGGCCTTGGGCCAAGCTGGCCAGGGCCTCCTTGGACGTGCGCGCATAGCGTGGCTCACCGCGCAGGAAACGCGCGTTGCCCTCCATCAGCCGCGCGAGTGCTTCGTCTGCGCTTACCGGGGCGCTGTGGGTGTCTTCGTCCATCATGCTGTGTCGCGTCCGGCGAAGGCGATCGCTGGATCGGTGACCTCACAGTACCTGGGGCGGCAACAGGTAAAGCGTCATGGCGAAGATCAGATAGACCATGAGCACCAGGACGCCGACGAACCACGTCGAGCGCCCGCTGTTCGTGACGAGCGCCGCGGTGAGCGTGCCGACGAAGATCATCACCACCGCGCCCGGCCAGAACTGCAGGTCCATCGGCGTCGGGCCGATCACGTAGCTGAGCAGCACCAGCACCGGCGCCACGAAGAGCGCGATCTGCGACGCGCTGCCGAGCGCGATCCCAACACTCAGGTCGAGCCGGTTCTTGCGCGCACCGGAAAATGCCGAAGCCATCTCCGCCGCGCCACCCACCAGCGCCACGACGATGAAGCCGACGAACGCGGGGGTCATGCCGAAGGCCTCCGCCGCCTTCTGCACCGATTCGACAAAGACCTCGCTGACCAGCGCCACCAGCACCGTGACGCCGGCCAGCGTGACCAGGGCCAGACCGATCGGCCACGGCGCTTCGCCGGCCTGGTCGTGTTCCGCGCTGGCAAACAGCTCGCGGTGCGTCTTGAGCGAGAAGAGCATGCCCAGCCCGTAGGCAACGATGAGCAGCACCGCCAATCCCAGGCTCAGTTTCTGGGTGAAGGCCGCCACAGCCGCCGATGTCGGCTTGCGACACCGCCGACGGAATCAGCAGCGCGATCGTGGCCAGGAAGAGCAGGCCGGCCTGCAAGCGGGCGCTGCCCTGGTTGTACTCCTGGACGTGGTGCTCGAGTCCGCCGAGCAGGAACGACGCACCCAGCATGAACAGCGTGTTGGTGACGATCGCACCGGCGATGGACGCCTTCACCAGCATGTATTGCCCGGCACTCAATGCGGTGAGCGCGATGACCAGTTCAGTCAGGTTTCCCAGCGTCGCATTGAGCAGGCCGCCGACGGCATCGCCTGTCTTCGCGGCCACGGATTCGGTGGCATGACTCAGCAGCGTGGCCAGCGGCACGATGGCCAGCACCGACAGCACGAACAGCAGCGTGTGCGCTTCGGGCTTGAGCTTCGCGGCGGCAAACACTGCGGGCACGAGGAGCAGCAGCCACAGCAGCGGGTTGTGGCGGATTTCGTCGAGCAGTGGTTTCATGGGTTCATTTTGGATGGCTTGGCTTCCAGCCGCGACGCGTAGATCCTGCTCAGCACGGCGAAGAACAGGCCCGCGGACAGCCCGCACATGAGAATGCCCGTCAAGCCCTCGACCGGCGCCGAGCAGCCGCCACGGCTGCCTGCAGCACCACATCGCCATAGCCAATGGTCGCGTAGGTGACCCTGGAAAAGTAGAACGCCGCCTCGGCATCGGGCAGGCAGCCCGCCCACAGATAGAACAAAGCCCAGACCGTGATCTCGGCCAGGTGGATCAGGATCAGGCACCACGTCACGACCAGCAGCCGATGGTCCTCATCCGGGCTGCTCCAGTGCCGACTCTCGAAGTGGTTGTCTTCACGATGGTGCTGCGCCGGCCACGACTGCTGCGCCCGCACGTGCGGCGAACAAGCGCGCCGCGACGAGCGAGAGGATCACCTGAACCGGAACCCCGAGCGCGACCATGACGATCGCCCGCGGGTCGACGTCCGGCGCGGTGAACAACGGCGCGAAGGCCGCCCCGAGGTTGCGCGTGCAGATGCCCAGGCCGAGCACGCTCTTCTGGCCCTGCGGCAGCCCGAAGGCAAGGCCATACGAGCCTGCGGTCACGGCCCCCAGGAAGATGACCTGGGTCAGGGTCGCGTAGCTTCCCGCCGAGCCGATGAACCCCTCGCCGTAGACCACGACGACCAGCCCGAGCATCACGACCGTGGCGGTGCCGGTCGTCTTCTTGACGATCGGCTGGATCCTTGCGGCAGCGGACGGCGACGCGTGCAGGGTCGCCATCCCTAGGGCCAGCGGCAGCAGCACGACAGCCAGCATCGGCTTGGCGATGGTCCAGGCGCTGACGGTCAGGCCCGTGGCCAGCACCGGAACCGCCAGCGGCATGAAGGCGACCATGGCCACCGACGACAGCAGCATGAAGCTGGCCGCGTACGCCATGTCGCCGCGGGCCCGGTCCACCACCATTGGCAGGAAGGGTGCGCAGGGTGCCATTCCGAGCAGGATCAGGCCCAGGGCATAGGGCTGCTCCAGCGGCATCACCCGGGTGAGCCCGTAGGCGAAGGCCGGGCAGAGGACGAACCCCCACAGCAGGCTCAGGGTCACGAAGCGCACGTTGCGCAGCCCCGCGAGCGCGGCCCCCAGCCTGAGCCGCAGACCCATGTCGAGCAAGCTGCCCGCCATGAAGACGACCAGCGAGACCTTCAGCAGGGTCGTCAGCAGCTCAGTCATCCGAGACCTCGGTGCGGACGGGACGGCGCACGCCATTGCACGCATGGCGCCGGGTCGTCACGGCTGCCGCCCGCTGGTGTCGTCGTCGGGGGCAACGCCGGCTTCTCAAGGTGGCGAGAGCATCGCCCGCGACAGCATGCCGCCGGAGATGTTGCGGGCCTTTAAGCCGTTCTGCAGCAGGATGCGCGTTGCGTAATAGGCGCGCTGCGCGGAGCGGCAGATGACGAGGATCTCGCGGTCGCGCGGAAGCTCGCCAAGGCGGGCCCGGAGCTGGCCGAGCGGGATGTTGACCGCGCCCTGGACGCTCTCCACGACCAGCTCCACCGGCTGGCGCACGTCGAGCAGGAAGGCGCCCTGCGTGTCGGCCCAATGGACGAGCGGCATGTCGCCGCGCAGCACGTCGGCGGCGACCATCCCGGCGAAGTTGACCGCGTCCTTCGCGCTCCCGAACTGCGGCGCGTAGCAGAGCTCGGCTTCTTCGAGGTCGTAGACGGTCGCTCGCATCTGGATCGCCACCGCCAGCGCGCTGATGCGCTTGTCCACCGCCGGGCCGTCCTCGCCGAGGGCCTGTGCGCCGAGCACGCGGCCGTCCGACTTGCGGAACAGCAGCTTCAACCCGATCCACTTGGCGCCCGGGTAGTAGCCGGCGTGCGAATTCGGGAACAGGTAGACCTTCTCGTAGTCAAGGTCGCCGATGCGCTGCAGTGTCTTCTCGCTGGCACCGGTCCAGGCCGCGGCGCCGCCGAACAGCCCGATGATCGAGGTGCCCTGCGTGCCGCGGTAGTGAGAGTCGCGCCCGGCGATCACGTCGGCAGCGATCCGGCCCTGCCGGTTCGCCGGCCCGGCCAGCGCAATGAGGCTCCAGTGGCCGGTGACGAAATCCCTGACTTCGATCGCATCGCCGACGGCGAAGATGTCGGGGTCGCTGGTGCGCATCTGGTCGTCGACGCGGATCCCGCCGCGTTCGCCGATGGCGAGCCCCGCCGACTTGGCCAGCGCGGTGTCCGGCCGCACGCCGAGCGCCAGGATCACGATGTCTGCCGGATACGCCTTGCCGGACTTCGTCTGCACCTCGAGCGCGCCTTCGCCCAACGGCTTGAATCCGGCCACCGCGTCGCCGAGCGCGAGTTTCAGGCCGTGCCGCTTCAGGTGCTCCTGGACGATGCGGGCGAACTCGCGGTCAAGGGGTGCCAGCACCTGGTCGAGCATCTCCACCAGCGTTACCTCGAACCCGATATGGGCCAGGTTCTCTGCCGTCTCCAGGCCGATGAAGCCGCCGCCGATCACCACCGCGCGCCGCGTCGGCTTGACGAACTGCATGCCCGAGTAGTTGTACATCCCGGAGAGGAACTCCGTCCCCTTCTCGATCCACTCGCGGATCGTTCGCACGTCGGGCACCGTCCGCACCTGGAAGATCCCGGGCAGGTCGATGCCGGGCAGCGGCGGGCGCACCGAAGGCGCGCCGGGCGAGAGCACCAGCTTGTCGTAGGACTCGGTCGTCACCTCGCCGGTGGCGACGTTGCGCAGGTCCACGGTCTTGTTCTTCGGCGAGATCGAGACCGCCTCGCAGTTCGTGCGCGCGTCGATCGCGAACTGTGCGCTAAAGAGCTGCACGCTCGCCACCATCAGGCTGGCTTCCTTCTCGATCACGCCGGAGATGTGGTAGGGCAAGCCGCAGTTCGCGTACGAGACGTACGGGCCGCGTTCCACCATCAGGATCTCGGCCTGCTCGTCGAGCCTGCGCAGGCGCGCCGCGCATGACGCGCCGCCGGCCACGCCGCCGACGACGACGACCTTCTTCTTCCGGGTCTTGTTCTTGAGTTCCATGATCGTGATGCCTCCGCCAGTCGCTCAGCCAAGCACCCGGCGGGTGTGCAGGGCGATCATCAGTTCCTCGTTGGTGGGCACCGTCCACGCCGCGGCCTTGCTTGCCGTCGTGCTGATGCGCGGCCCGCCGCTGCGGTTGGCCGGTTCGTCCAGCGCGACGCCGAGCCAGGCCGCATCGCGGCAGACGCGCTCGCGGATCTCGGCGCTGTTCTCGCCGATGCCGCCGGTGAACACGACCGCGTCCAGCCCGCCCAGCGCCGCGGCCAGCGAACCGAGCTCGCGCCCGATGCGGTAGACGTAGAGGTCCACCGCCAGCTTTGCCCGCGGCTCGTCGCTTGCGAGGAGCGTGCGCATGTCGCTCGACACGCCCGAGACGCCGAGCAACCCCGATTGGCTGTAGATGAGCTTCTCGATGGCGCGCACGTCCATGCCGCGCTGGTCCATCAGGTACAGGATGACGCCGGGATCGATGGCGCCGCAGCGCGTGCCCATCGGCAGCCCGTCGACCGCCGTGAAGCCCATCGTGCTGGCCACGCTGCGGCCGGCGGACAGGGCGCACATGCTGGCCCCGTTGCCGAGGTGCAGGACCAGCGTGCGTCCCTTTGCCGCCCTCGGGTCGAGCTGCGGCAGCCTGGATGCGATGTACTCGTACGACAGACCGTGGAAGCCGTAGCGACGCACCCCGGCGTCGTGCAGCTCCTTGGTCAGCGCGAACATCTGCGCCAGCTCCGGCTGCGTGCGATGGAACGAGGTGTCGAAGCAGGCGACCTGGGGCAGGTCGGGCCGGCGCTCGAGCAGGAGCCGGATCGGTGCCAGGTTGTGCGGCTGGTGCAGCGGGGCCAGCGCAACGAACTGCTCCAGGTCTTGCAGCACCGTGCGGTCGAGGCGCACCGGCTGCGCATACGCCATGCCGCCATGCACCACGCGGTGGCCGACACTTGTCAGGCTCTGCCCGGCCACGTTGTCGCGCAGGAAGGCCACGATGTGTTCGAGTGCGCCCTCGTGGCCGAGCCGCGTGCCCTCGTCCCAGGCATGGCTGGAGAGCGTCTCTCCGGTGGCGCTCTTGGCGACGAAGCGCGGTGCAGTATGGATGCCCTCGGCCTGGCCGCGCACCGCCAGCGCAATGTCGTCGCCGGCTTGGGTGAAGAGCGAGAACTTGATGCTCGACGAGCCCGCGTTGAGAACCGCAATGGCCTCGGACATCACGCCACGACCTGCTTCAGGCTCTCGCGCCGCGCCTTGGCGACGAGCGCCGCCACCGCGCACGAGGCCAGTCGCGTCTCCACTGAATCGGCGCGGCTGGTCAGGATGATCGGCACCCGGGCTCCGAGCACGATGCCCGCGGCATCGGCGTCGGCCATGAAGCTCAGGCTCTTGGCCAGCATGTTGCCGGCCTCCAGGTCGGGCACGACGAGGATGTCGGCCTGCCCGCCCACTGGAGACGTGATCTTCTTGATCAGGGCGGCGCCCAGGTCGATCGCGTTGTCGAGCGCGAGCGGCCCGTCGAGGATGCCGCCGGTGATCTGGCCGCGCTCGGCCATCTTGCACAGCGCGGCGGCCTCGATGGTCGACGGGACCTGCGGATTGACCGTCTCCATGGCGGAGAGGATCGCCACCTTGGGTTGCTCCTGGCCCAGCGCATGGGCGAGGTCGATCGCGTTCTGGACGATGTCGACCTTGTCCGCCAGCGTCGGGAAGATGTTCACTGCCGCATCGGTGACGATGAGCACGCGGTCGATCGCCGGAACGTCCATGATGAAGCAGTGGCTGACGCGGCGGCTCGTGCGCAGGCCGGTCTCGCGCTTGACCACCGCGGCCATCAGTTCGTCGGTGTGCAGGCTGCCCTTCATCAGCATCTCGGCCTTGCCTTCGCGCGCCAGGCGAACCGCGATCTCGGCCGAGCCTGCGCTGTGTGGAGCGTCGACCAGTTCACAGTCGGAGAGATCGAGCCCGAGCTGCTTGGCCAACGCCTCGACCCGGGCCGTCGGACCGACCAGGATCGGCTTCAGGAGGCCCATCTGCCCGGCCTGCACGGCACCGCGCAGCGAACTTTCGTCGCAGGGGTGCGCCACCGCGCAGTGCACTGGCGCCAGTGCCTTGGCGCGCGCGATCAGCTGCTTGTACTTCTTGTGTTTGCGTTCCATCGCGATTTCCTCTTCGAGCGGGTTCAGCGGCGCGCCTTGCGCGGCGCCTTCTTGGCGGCAGCAGTCCGCAGGCCAGTGCCGAACAGTTTCTCAACCTGAGCCAGCCGCTGTGCCCGTTCGCCGCTCACCGGGCCGGCGGCGCCGAGCACGCGGCGCATGGCGTCGAGCACCTGCGTGCGGCTGGTGGCATCGGGCGGCAGCATCTTCGGGATGGCGGCGAGCGCCGCTTCGCGGTCGAGCATCAGGCTGAAGAACTGCTCGCGCAGGGTCTGCTTGAATTCGGCCAGCGTCATCCCGTGGTTCTCGGCGCGCAGCTGGCGCAGCTCGTTGAACGCGCGCTCATCGACGCCTTCCCCGCCCAGGCCGACGTACACCAGGGCGCGGATCGCTGCCTCGCGCGCGCCGCCCTCGGCAATGCGCGCCTTCAGTTCCGCGATGCGCTGCTGGATGAAGGCCATGCGTTCGGCCTCCATCCCGGGCCCGCGGCGCGGGGGCTCGCCATCAGCGCCAACGCCAACCAGGGCCTGCAACACCGGCGAGCTGTAGATCGCCAGGAACGCTTTCTCCACGCTGCTTTCTTGCAGATCGCGCCAGCCATTCAGCGTGGTGATGATCTGATCCGAAACCATCGCCTGCCACGCCAGCAGCGGGTTGTCGGGCGCCGCGGGCTGGCGCTGCGTGCGCACCTGCTCGGCCAGCTGGGCCAGCGGCTGCATCAGCGGGTTGCGATCCGAGAAGATCTGGTACGGCAATTCGGCGTGATTGAGCTTGCTCAGCCACTCGGCACTCTGCTCGTTGATCGACGCCTTCACGAACGGCTGGAGCAAGGTGCGGTACAGACCGAGGTTGATCTCCGACACCCGGCGCACGGTGGCGAAGCGGCGTTCCATCTCGGGGTCGGGCTGGACGATGGCCCGCACATCGTCCAGCGTACGCGGCTCGAAGCGCACGATCCAGTCACCACCCACCCGGTCGGGGTGGGCCGAGTCGGCAGTCTTGGGCGTCATGACGGCCTCGTACAAGCCGGGCGGCAGCACATCGATCAGGTCGATGTTGGACGCGAATTCCTGATGCTCCTTCTTCGCCACGCCGCCCGAGACGAAGATGCCCAGGTGGCCGACGGTCTCATGGACGGCATAGATGATCGTCTGGCCATTGGCGCGGATGTCGTCGTCCTTCGCATACAGATCGACGATCCAGCCCAGCGCCTGTTGCGGCGGGGTGATGTTGTCGCCCTTGGAGCAGAAGCAGATGATCGGCGAGCGGATGTTTCGCAGGTCGATGCGGTCGCCGGCGCTGGTGACGATCTCGGCGGTGGCGAGCCGGTTGCCGATGAACAGCTGGTCGACGATCCACTGGATCTCTTCGGCGTTGAGGTTGACGTGGCCGCCCCACCACTTCTCGAACTCGATGAAGCGCTTGCCCTCGGTATCGACCTTGGCCCACAGGTCGTAGTTCTTGGTCCAAAGGGTATTGGCGGGGTTCTGCTTCTCGAAGTTCTCGACCAGGTAGCCGCCGTCGAACTTGCCGTTGCCCAGATCGCCGGCGAGCGCCGTCAGCCAGCTGCCGCCAGCCATGCCGCCGGAGTAACGCATCGGGTTCTGGCCTTCCACCCCGGCCCAGTACGAGAGCGGCGAGCCGGGAATGATGATCGGGCCGAACAGATCGGGCCGGATCGCCGCCGCCATCATCACCGCCCAGCCGGCCTGGCAATTGCCGATGACGCAGGGCTTGCCCTCGGCCTTGGGGTGCAGCGCGATGACCTTCTCGAGGAAAGCCACCTCGGCGTACATGATGTCCTCGATCGTCTGGCCCGGCATCGGCTCGGGCGTGAAGCCGACGAAGTAGCACGGATGGCCAGCGTGCATGGCGACGCCGATTTCGCTGTCGGCCTTGAAGCCGCCGATGCCCGGCCCGTGCCCGGCTCGCGGATCGACGACCACGAACGGGCGTTTCAGCGGATCGATGACCACGCCTTGCGGCGGCTTGATGCGCACCAGCAGGTAGTTGACCGGCTTGGCGAAGGTGCGCGCGTCGAGCACCAGTTCGGCGTCGAAGCTCAGCACATGGGGCACGTCCTTCGCCTTCTGCGCGTAATACTGGTCGCTGCGTTGGCGCAGCACGTCCCAGAACAGCACCGTGCGCTGCATGGCATCGGTCACGTACTCGCCGAGCGGGCCCCAGGCCTGCAGGGCGGTGTTCGCGCTCACGGTGGCGGCCATTGCGGGCCAGGCAAACAGGGCATTCGGCGCCGGGCTGGCGGGCACGTTGCTCGTCATCTTGCTCAGAGTCTTGGGCATCTTGCCTTTCTCCAGGATGATTGGCCTCGAGGCGGCGGCGGCAGTTTGGCGCGAAATGGCGGCGACCGCTCCGCTTGGTGCCTGCGTATGAGCATCAGGTGAAGCAAGCGTGAAGCCACCTGCCCAGGGCGCCGGTGCAAGTAGGCCATCCAGCTCAGGTTCACCCCATGCACTTCACGACACCGCCTGAACATTTGACGACACCCGCGGCCGAAGCTGTTGATTCAGATCAGCGCAGCCGCACTCGGTCGATCGGGCCAGGAGCGGCGCTGCCGACAGGCCCCGCCAAGGCCACCCGGTGGATGGCGCTGGCACGATAATGGTGTCCACGGGAGGCATGGGTTGCATAACCGACGTGCGTGACTTTCGTCAGCAGTGCACGATGCGCGAAGGAAGGCCTGTGCTGATCCGCGCAGTCCGTGCCGATGACCGAGAGCGCATCGTTGCTGCCTTCCACAAGCTCGACCCGCAGGCGGTCTACACCCGCTTCTTCTTGAACCTGGCGGCGCCGGCGCCTCGGGTGGCCGACGCGGGACCACAATGACATATCTGAAGCCAGCGGGATCGCAGCGATGAATGAGGACTCCGGAAGCGGCGGCAACAACCGGGTACTCGACCCGATCGATCGCATCTCGGAGGTCCTGTTCGGGCTCTTCATGGTGCTCACGTTCACCGGCACGCTGAGCGTGGCGTCGGCTGGCCGCGACGAGGTGCGGACCATGCTGGTGGCCGCGATCGGCTGCAACATTGCTTGGGGCTTTGTCGATGGCGTGATGTACGTGATGCGCAACCTCGTCACTCGGGGCCGGCAGGCCAAGCTGCTGCGGGCCGTGCGCGGCGCCGGCCGGCCGGAGCAGGCCCAATGCCTCATCGGTGATGAGATCGGCGCACTTTCCGGCGCCCTCGGCGCCGCAGATCTCGAGCGCATCCGGCAGTGGGTCGTCGCCCAGCCCGTGCAGGCTGGGCCGGTCGTTCGGGTGACGGGGCTCGACTTGCGCGGCGCAGTGGAAGTCTTCCTGATGGTCTTCTTGTCGACCTTTCCGGTGGTTCTGCCGTTCATCTTCATCGCCGACCCGGGCACCGCGAAACGCGTCTCGGCCGCGGTTGCGATCGCGATGCTGTTCCTCTGCGGCTACGGCTGGGGCAAGTACGCGGGCCTGAAGCCCTGGCGCACGGGCCTGGTCATGGTGCTGCTGGGGGTGGCTGTCGAGGCCGTCGTCATCGCGCTGGGGGGTTGACTATCATCGATTGCATCGATCCTGCCCGACCACTCGTGAGGAGCCTGCCATGACCGACGAAGCCAAGCCCGACGCAGAACCCAACTATCGCCACGTTCGCTGGACCAAGCATTTCGACGAGATCGACCGCGAGATCGCCCAGCTCGCGTCCATCTGCCAGATACCGCTGCTCGACCCCGGCGTGATCGAACGCGTGCTGCACAAGGACACGCTGGTCTGCGGCTCGCAGAACCCGCGCGCCTTCGACAAGCTGCGGTCGCTGCTGATGATGCACTACTCGGTGCGCGACAGGGCGGTGGTCGCGCTCGGCGAGAAGGAGACGATGCTCATCATGACCGAGATCATCGAGCGCTTGCGCAGCCGCTATGGCGACCGCCTGGGCCGCCCGGCCGCGTAGGCCGCGTCAGCGGCGAGGGGGCCGCCTTGCCGCGGGATCAGCCTCGTGGGCTCCGCCCGCCCGTTGCGAGGCCCTTCAGCCGACCACCCCTTCCCGGCGGAGCTTGGCGCTGAAGAAGTCCAGCGAGGTCTTGGTCTTGGGCGCCTGCTCGGCGCCGAGGGCGATGCCGTGGCCGGCGAGGTAGTCCTTGAACGCTGAGCCGGCCTTGAAGGTTTCGTCCGGAAGGCACTTGGTCGAGATCTCGAGGATGCGCGCGCCATCGGGGTAGAGCCACATTTCGACCGTGATGCGGCGGTCGAAGTCCTTCGGCTGGTGCCTGGCCTTGAGCAGGAAGGTGGGTCCGAGGATGACCAGCTTGTCCATCGTGATGCCTGCCGGCGCGTGCGCGTCGTAGAAGGCGCGCTGTTCCTTGGAGAAGATCTTGCGCAAGGCAAGATCGCCCGAGGTCACGTTGAGCACCTCCTGCCCGCTGCAGACGCCCTTGTAGGAAGCCGAGCACACGAAACCGCCCGGCATCACGTCGACCTCGACCTTGAAGGCTGCGGAGCGGCGAAGCTCAGGGTCGAGGGTGGACGGGTCCACGGGGCGCAGCTTGATCACCGTGTCGGCCGTCCCGCCCTGGGTACGACGGGCCCGGACGACGACGCCGGCCCGGTTCAAGTCCAGGTTCGGCGTATCGAAGAAGTAGGCCTGCCGCGGCTGCGCCTCGACCGGGTCGAGCCCGATGCTCTTGATCGTCGCGCTGTGGCCCGTAAGAGGCACCGACAACTTGAGCTCGATGCTGTTCGATCCCTTGCCGAGCTTGAAGATCTTCATGACATCTTCGGCCGCGAGCGGCTTGGCCAGCGCGGGCTGAACGACCTTCGCCGCCTTGCGGGCCGGCGCCTTCGTCGGCGCCGCGACGGGCTTTGCACTTGCCGTGGTCTTCTCAGGGCTTGGGGTTGTGGTGGCATTCATGGTCTGCATCCCTTTGATCCAAAGATTGAAGAACTCGCGTCGTCGCGTGGGGCCCCTTCACGAGGAGCAACCCGCCCTTCAAGCGCCGAAACGCTCGGCCAGCACTCCGTGGCGCAGGCCCCTGTCGCTGACGGTGAAGCTCTGCTTGCCGAACTTGTCCATCACCGTGCGGACGATGCAGGCGCCGGCGAGGATGACCTCCGCCCGCTTGGGCTGCAGGCCGACGATCTCACGGCGGGCATCGGCATCGCGCGACCTGTAGAGCTCGATCTGGCGATCGATCTCGGCGCGGTCGACGACGCTGCCCTGGACGACCGCGGGGTCGTAGGTGGCGAGGCGATGCATGACCGCGGTGATGTTGGTCACCGCGCCACCCATCGCGACCAGCGCGTCGGGCGCCGGGCGTCCATCGATCCGCGAGAGGTCGGCCGACATCGCTGCCAGGGCCTCGCGCAGCACCTCGGGCGACACGGCGCCGTCGAGCCGGTAGCGCTCGGTGTAGCGCACCGCGCCGACGTCGATGCTGAATCGCTCGTCGACGCTGGCATCGTGGCCGAAGGTGAACTGCGAACTGCCGCCGCCGGTGTCGAAAACGACGAGCGAGCCCTGGTTCAATCCGAGCCCGGCCTTCGCCGCCACGTAGGCCAGCCGGCCCTCCTCTTCGCCCGAGATCACCTCGATCTGCACGCCGGTGCGGGCCTGGAGCGCTGCGACGACCTCGTTGCCGTTCGATGCGATGCGCAGACCGGCCGTGCCCACGGCGGCGGTCGCCCGCACGCCGTGCCGCTTCGCCTCTTCGACCATGCCCGCGATCGCCACGGCCGTCCGCTCGAGCGCGGCGTCGACGATCACGCCCTGTTGTGCGAGCCCCTCGCCGAGGCGGGTCATCTCCGCGCGGTCGATGACGGTGCGCCACTTTCCGCCAACGTCGTGCTCGCCGATGTGGAACTTGATCGAATTGGTGCCGGCATCGATGACGGCGTAGCGCTCCGGTTCGTCGTCGATCAGCGCGGCCAGGCCGTGCGGGTAGCTGGTGTTCGTGTAGCCGCCCAGGCCGAGTTCGCGCACGGCCCGGATCACCGCGGCTGCATCCTCCGACTCGACCGCGATCGTGCGCGTGGGCTTGCCGTTGGCCACCACCTCGGAGAGCTCGGCCATGCAGCCGCCGACCGTGTAGCGGGTGCGCCGCTTGTGAACCTCGACCGCGCGGATGGCGCTGCCGGGCGCGGCAAACTGCCCGATGAACTCGTCCTGCGTGTAGCTCGCGGGCAGGGTCGCGGGGATCGGCAGTCCGAGCGCCGCGAGCACCTTCGCCGCTTCGGCCGAGGGCAGCGGGAAGCTGGCCTTCATGACCGGCGTCCACTGCTCCAGGCCGTCGGCGTTGACCTCGCGCAGCACCTTGATGTCCATCAGCGCGTCGCGGATCTTCACGTTGGCGCCGGCGCGGGACAGCAGGTAGATCTCGTCGCTCTCCTGGACGCCGCTCGGCGTGAGCTGTGCGAGGCGCCCCTCGGCCTCGCCGAAGCGACGGCCAAAGGAACGCCATTCCCATCGGGGTGTGATGTCAGGCATGGCCGATCCCGTCCTGCCGATAGAGCATTCGATCCGATCGGGGCGGCGCCCTGGAATGACGCGTCGACCGTGCGCAGTCCGCCCCGTGCCGGGTGGGCATCACTGTTGTTTGCCACCCTTGATGTTGCCGGCGACGCCGCCCGCAACGGCACCGACAGCCGCGCCGGTCCAGCCGCTACCGCCAGCGATGGCGGCGATGCCGGCTCCGGCGACGGCGCCGATGGCTGCACCGCTCGCGGTGCCCTGCTGCTGCGGCGTCATGTTCGTGCAGCCGGTCGCGGCCGTCGCGACGACGATCGCCGCCATCCAGTGGATTCTTTTCATGTTGCTGCTCCGTTACTTGGCTGTCTTGAGTCCGGGGACGACGACTTCGAACCAGAGGGTCTCGATGACCGGCCGCTGCAACCGGTCGGGATTGGCCGCGTACCAGCGGTCGAGCCCTTCGCGCACGCTGTCGAGGGTCTGGCCCTTCAGCCCCTTGACCAGACGCGGAATGACGCTCTGGGCATCGGACGGCGCGTTGCCGGCCTGGTAGGCCGTTTCGACCTGCAAGACATTGGTCATGCCGATCAAGTAGACCTTCTTCACCTGCTCGGTGGACTGGGTCCACTGCTGGCCGGTGACCATCGGAACTTCTTGCGCGCGGGCGCTGCCTGCGGCCAGCGCCGCCGTCAACAACAGCGGCGCAATCGCCATCCGCCACTTCGGTTTCATCGTCATCGGGTTCTCCTTGAGTGAAGCTCTTTGCCACTGTGCCGGGCCACCCCGGATCAGGTCGCCGCCGCCTGCGTCGCACCGGCCGCCGGCAGCTCATGGTAGCGCTCGACCACCGCTCGCGCGTTGAACAGCATGCGCTCGTGCCCCAGGCGCGCGTCGAATCCGGAATGCCTCACGACCTCGAGAACACCCGGATTCAGCCCCGCCAGCCAGACAACGATGCCGTGTTCCGTTGCACGCTGCTCGCCCTCCATCAGCGCCTGCAAGGCCGAGTACTCGACGTCGGGCACGCGGCTCATGTCGAGCGCCAGCACGCGCGGCTTGTACTTCGTGACGAGGGCATTGATCTGCTCCACGACGTTCTGCGCGTTGACGAAGAACAGGCGCCCCTCCGGCCGCACGATCAGCAGGCCCTCGAAGGTCTCGTCGTCGGGGTGTTCGGACGAGAGCGGCCGCAGAAGGTCGGTGCCGCGCTTTCGGCCGATGACCGACACCCGCGGCACGGCGGTCTGGCTCGCCAGCCCGATCATCGAGACGATGATGGCCACGACGATGCCCTTGAGCGTGCCGAACACCAGCACGCCGAGGCAGGCAATCAGCGCCCAGCGAAACTCCATCAAGCGCACGCCGCGGATGGCGCGGAATTCTGCCGGCTGGATCAGCCCGACCGAGTAGACGATGACCACGGCAGCCAGCGTGGCATTCGGCATCAGGCCGAGCAAGGGCGCCAGCAGCAGCATGGTGGCCACCGCCGCACCGGCCGTCACCAGCGAGGCCTTCTGCGTGCGCCCGCCGGCCGAGCGCACCACGGCCGTCTGCGACGTGCCGCCGCCCGCCGGCATGGCGCCGAGCAGGGCGCCCGCCACGTTGGCCGCGCCGGTGGCCACCAGTTCTCGGTTCGCATTGATCGGCGGGTCGGCCGGGCTCGCAAAGGCGCGGCCGGCCGCAATGGTTTCGGTGAAGCTCATCAGCGCGATGCCGAGCGCGCCCGGCGCCAGCGCTTCGATCAGCGAAGGATCGGGCCAGCTCAGCGACGGGAATCCCTGCGGAATCAGCCCCACCGTCGAGACACCCGCCGCCTGCAGGCCGAAGAACCACGAGGCGGCGATGCTGCCTCCCACTGCGACCAGCGGCGCCGGCGAATGGGGCCACTTGCGCTCCATGCCGATCAGCACCGCGAAGGTCGCCAGCGCCACCGCCAGCGTCAGTAGCGAGGTCTCGGGCAGGTGGTGCACGACGCTCGCGACATCGCGGAAGAAGCCCTGCTTGGTGATGTGGATGCCCAGCAGCTTGGGCACCTGGTCGAGCAGTATCACCAGGCCGATGCCGGCCTTGAAGCCGGTGAGCACCGGCGTGGAAATGAAGTTGGCCACGAAGCCCAGGCGCAGCAGCCGGGCGATCAGCAGCATCACGCCGACCATGGCGGCCAGCGTGGCCGTCGCCGTGACCAGCTTGCCCGGGTCGCCGTCCGGTACTGCCAGGCCGAGCTGCGTGCCGGCCAGGATCGCCAGCGTGGTGGTGGAGCTGACACTGAGCACGCGCGACGAGCCGAGGAGCGCGTAGACGAGCATCGGGATGAAGGCGGTGTACAGACCGACGGCCACCGGCAGGCCGGCGACGGTGGCGTAGGCCATGGCCTTGGGCAGCACGACCGCCGCGGCCGTGAGGCCGGCTACGACGTCGAGGCGAAGCCCGCCGGCGGCGGACGGGCTGGCCTTCGACGGGATCGGTTGCTGGTTCATCGGGGCTCCCGCTTGCCTGGCAAAGTCAACGGGCCGCCGTCCGCAGCCCCGAGATCAGAACCGTTCCGGCACGAACTTGAACGCATAGTCGGCGGCCTTGTAGCGACCGATCTTGCGCTTGGGCAGCTCGACCTTCTCGGCCTTGATGGCCTTGTAGGGCACGTGCTTCAGGATGTCGCTGATCACGTTCAGGCGCACGCGCTTCTTGTCCTCCGAGCGGGCCACGAACCAGGGCTCCGATCCGGTGTCGGTGGCGGCGAACATCTCGTCGCGCGCTTTCGTGTAGTCGTCCCAGCGATCGTAGGACTTCAGGTCCATCGGCGAGAGCTTCCAGATCTTGCGGCCGTCGTCGATGCGAGCCTTGAGCCGGCGGGTCTGCTCCTCCGGGCTCACCTCGAGCCAGTACTTGAGCAGGATGACGCCGGACTTGACCATCAGCTTCTCGAACAGCGGCACCATGGTCAGGAACTGCCTGGCCTGCTCCTCGGTGCAGAAACCCATCACGCGCTCGACGCCGGCGCGGTTGTACCAGCTGCGGTCGAAGATCACGACCTCGCCCGCGGCCGGCAGGTGCGGCAGGTAGCGCTGCGCGTACATCTGCGACTTCTCGCGCTCGGTCGGCGCGGGCAGCGCGATGACGCGAAACACCCGCGGGCTGACGCGCTCGGTGATCGCCTTGATGGTGCCGCCCTTGCCGGCGCCGTCGCGGCCCTCGAAGACGATGCAGACCTTCAGGCCCTTGTGCACGACCCATTCCTGGAGCTTCACCAGCTCGACGTGAAGCTTCTTCATCTCGCGGGCGTAGGCCTTGTCGGTGATCTTCCCGCTGGCGGTCGCCTCGCCCGGCTGCGCTGCAGCTGCCTGCGAGGCGTCAGCGTCGCGCTTCTTGCCCTTGCGCTTGCCATTTGATGCAACCTTCTCCTCGGTGCCCTTGACTTCAGCGATCGTCTCGCCGGTGCCCTGGGCGTCTGCGTTCTTCACTGCGGCGATCTTCTTTGCCATGTTCATCTCCTTGGGGATATGCAGCTCGATTCTGTGCAGGTCAGTGTATGGGGGCAAGCCCGGAAGGAATCTTCCCAGTGGCCCTGTCGTGGTCGTCAGGTCTGGCGAAGTCCGCGACGACGTCGCAAGGGGCCCGCTTGAACGAGGTGCGCTGTGCTTCTTCGGCGTCGGCCGGAGTGCCGTTCAAGTCGAAGTTGATTGCCTTGATGGCCATTGGGGATGCGCGATCGGCCGATAGCCCGCCGGCGCCATGCAGGTGCGCGCCAGCCGCCGGGTATGGAGCGCGACCTTGCCTAAGATCAAGAAGGCGATAGTCCATGTGCATAAGGATCAAATTGATCTTGTGTGGCGATTCAAGATGTCATATTATGCAAGAATCACGGAGCAAGTTGATCGATTTGACGGTCGAGATGAGAGGGGCACGGGATGGCGAAAGTCGACGAGGTCACCAAGGAATCGTGGGTACTGAGTACCTTCCCGCAGTGGGGTACCTGGCTCAACGAGGAGATCGAGCGCGAAGTGGTGGCCCCCGGCACCTTCGCCATGTGGTGGCTGGCCTGCACCGGGATCTGGCTGAAGACCGAGGGCAATACCAACATCTGTGTCGACCTGTGGTGTGGCACTGGCAAACGCTCGATGAAGAACCCGCTGATGGACCCGCACCATCAGATGGCGCGCATGACTGGCTGCGTCAAGCTGCAACGGAACCTGCGCGTCTCGCCCTTCGTGATCGACCCGTTCGCCATTCGCCAGATCGACGCCGTGCTGTCCACGCACACCCACAACGATCACATCGATATCAACGTGGCCGCTGCCGTGTTGAAGAACTGCCCGGGCACCGTGCCTTTCATCGGCCCGCAGTCCAGCACCGACGTGTGGCTGAAGTGGGGCGTGCCGCGTGAGCGCATCACCACCGTGCGTCCTGGCGACGTAGTCAAGGTGGGCGACGTGGAAATCGTGGTGCTGGAAGCCTTCGACCGCACCATGGCGCTGACCATTCCCGCCGGCCAGACGGCCAAGGGCAAGATGCCGCCGGACATGGACGACGTGGCGGTGAACTACCTCTTCAAGACGCCCGGCGGCAGTCTGTACCACAGCGGCGATTCGCACTACGCCAACGGCTACGCCAAGCACGGCAACGAACACGGGGTGGACGTGGCCCTGGGCAGCTACGGCGAGAACCCGCGCGGCGTCACCGACAAGATGACCTCGTCGGACATCCTGCGCATGGGCGAGGCGCTGAACTGCAAGGTGGTGATCGCCTACCACCACGACATCTGGTCCAACTTCATGGCCGACCCGGCCGAGATCACGATGCTGTGGGCCATGAAGAAGGACCGCCTGAAGTACAAGTTCAAGCCCTACATCTGGCAGGTGGGCGGCAAGTTCGTCTACCCCGACAACAAGGACGACATGGAGTACCACTACGAACGCGTGGTTCGACGACGTCTTCACCAAGGACACGGATCTGCCGTTCCCGTCGTTCTTGTAGTCCCTGACCGGGCTCGTGGTGGCGGCCCGGCCCGGCAAATCCACCGCCGTGCGGCCCGGCCGTCCGGCAGCCGCTTCAGCGAACGAGACATCGCGATGAGATCAGAAGAGATCGGGCTGCAACTCAAGGGCGTGGGCAAGGCCTTTGGCACGGTGCGTGTGGTGCAGGACCTGGACCTGGACGTGTACCAGGGCGAGTTCGTGGTGCTGTTGGGCGAGTCGGGCTGCGGCAAGTCGACGGCCTGCGCATGATCGCCGGCCTGGACGACGTGAGCGAGGGCCGCATCTTCATCAAGGGCAAGGACGTGACCAACCTGGCCCCCATGGCGCGCGACATCGCCATGGTGTTCCAGAACTACGCCCTGTACCCGCACATGGACGTGGCCCACAACATGAGCTTCGCGCTCGAACTGGCGGGCGTTGCCGCGGCCGAGATCACGCGCCGCGTGAACGATGCCGCCGCGGTGCTCAACATCACGCATCTGCTGCAACGCAAGCCCAAGGAGTTGTCGGGCGGGCAGCGCCAGCGCGTGGCCATCGGCCGCTGCATCGTGCGCGAGCCTTCGGTGTTTCTCTTCGACGAGCCGCTGTCCAACCTGGATGCCAAGCTGCGCGCCCACATGCGCACCGAACTCGCGCTGCTGCACGAGCGGCTGGGCAAGACCACCATCTACGTCACGCACGACCAGGTCGAGGCCATGACGCTGGCTTCGCGCATCGTGATCTTCGACAAGGGCCACATCCAGCAGGTGGGCACGCCCTCCGAAGTGTTCAATCAGCCAGCCACTCTGTTCGTGGCCGCGTTCATCGGCATGCCGAGCATGAACCTGCTCGAAGGCCAGGTGCAGGTGCAAGGCGGACAGCCCCGGCTCCAGGGGCCGGGCTTTGCCTTTCCGTTGCCCGATGCGCGGCTGCAAGGCCAGAGCCTGGTGGCCGGCGTGCGCCCGCAGACCCTGCATCTGGCCACGGGCCAACCCATGCTGCAACTGCAGGTCGACGTGGTGGAGTACCTGGGGATGGAATCGCTGCTGGTGGGCAAGCTCGTGGGCGCGGGGGACGGCCGGGTGACGGCGGTGGTGCCCGGCCAGCGGGCCGACCTGATGCGCCAGACCGTGGGCCTGGAAATGGATCCGCAAGCCTTGCATGTCTTCGATAAGGCCAGCGGCCGGCGGATCAACGTGTGATGTGGCAATAACCTGAGGAGCCAGTGATGAAGAGACGGACATTTGTACAAACGGCGGGCGGCAGCGCCCTGGGTCTGCTGGGTGCGGGTCTTGCCGCTGCTGGGCCACGCGCAGGACCGCTACGCCAAGTACAAGGGGCAGACGGTGGTGATGAGCATCCCGTCGCACCCGCACTACGACGCCATGCTCAAGGTGCTTCCGGAGTTCACCCGGCAGACCGGCATCAAGGTCGAGACCGATCGGCTCGCGATGGCGCGCATGAAGGACAAGCAGTTGCTCGAGATGGCCAAACCCTCCGGCGACTACGACCTCGTGTGCTACGTCGTGATGTGGAAGAGCGAATACGTCAAGAAGAACCTGATCCGCGAAATCGAGCCGATGTTGAAGAACGCGGCGCTGGCCGACCCCGAGTACGACTTCAAGGATCTGATCAAGCCCTACGTCGAAAACATCGGCTTGGTCGGCGGACCAAGGGGCTACCTGCCGGGTCCGGGCGCCAAGCTCTACGGCCTGCCCTACGGCGCGGAGACCTCCATCCTGGCGTACCGGCGGGACCTATTCGAAAAGCACGGCCTGAAGCCGCCCACCACCTATGTGGAGTTCGAGAAGCTGCTGCCGGTGGTGCGGGAGAAGACCGGCATCGGCGCGCTGACCTCGCGTGGCCAGGCTGGCCACCAGTGCGTGCACGCCTGGCTGCTGCACCTGAACCCGATGGGCGGCGGCATATTCGACGACAAGTGGAAGCCCCACTTCAACGATGACATCGGCGTCAAGGCCATGAAGTTCCTGAAGCTCGTCTCGGACACCGGCCCTATCGGCATTCCCGGCTTCGGTCAGGGCGAGATGATCACGTCGTTCCTGCAGGGACAGGCCGCGATGTATCTTGACTCGACACTGATCTTCGGCCAGGTGAACAACCCGGCAGGTTTCGAAGATCGCGGGCCAGGTAAGCTACGTGCTGCACCCTAAAGGTTCGATCTATGCATCGCAGTCGGGCGGCTTGGGTCTGGCGATTCCGAAGAACGCCAAGAACCCCGACGCCGCGTTCCTGCTGCTGCAATGGCTGACCTCGAAAGCGCAGGACAAGGCTGTAGCCAAGGTCGGCGGTGTCCCCTCCCGCGTGTCGACCATCGCCGACCGCGAGCTGGTGCGCCAGTACCCCGAGTACATCTCACTGCGCCAGCAGATCGAATACATCGATCTCGACTGGCGGCCCATCATCGCCGAATGGGACGAGATCAACATCCAGGCGCTCGGCGTCGCGGTCTCCGAGGCCCTCACCGGCAAGAAGACGCCCGAGGATGCACTCGGCGGCATGGTGCCCAAGGTCACCGACATCATGAAGCGCGGGGGCTACCTCAAGGCCTGACCGCCAAGCCCGCGCCGACAAGCACCCACCGCCATGCGCACCCCACGCTGGGTTCCCCTGGTCTACCTCGGCCCTGCCGTGGTGGTGATGGCCGTGGGCTGCCTGGTGCCGCTGTTGTCGGCGCTGCAACTGGGCTTCTATGACTGGAGCATGGGCACGCCCTGGGGCGAAGCCAAGTGGGTCGGCACCGAGGCCTTCATCGCCGCATTCAAGGACGCGGCGGTGTGGCGTTCACTCGTCACCACGCTGATGTTCGCGGCAGTGTGCGTGGTGGCCGAGATGCTGCTGGGCATCGCGCTGGCCCTGGCGCTGGAAGGCGACGTGCGCGGCATGGCCTTCTTCCGCACGCTCTTCATCCTGCCGATGATGATCGCGCCCATCGCGGTGGGGCTGACGTGGCGCTACCTGTTCGATGCGCAGTTCGGCCTGCTCAACGCCCTCATCGGCCTCTTCGGCGCCGCACCAGTGGGCTGGCTGGCGCAGGAGCACACGGCCTTCATCGCCATCATCATTGCCGACATCTGGCAGTGGACGCCCTTCGTCTTCATCATGATGATCGCCGGCCTGGCCAACGTCGACATCTCGGTGCTGGAAGCCGCGCGCATCGACGGCGCGACCTGGTGGCAGACCACCATGCGCGTCAAGCTGCCGATGATCATGCACGTCATCGCCATCACCTTGCTGATGCGCCTGATCGACGCCTTCCGCGTGCTCGAGGTGATCTACATCCTTACCTTCGGCGGGCCCGGTGACAGCACCGAGATCCTGTCGCTGCACATCTACAAGACGGCCTTCGTGGGCCAGCGCCTGGGCAGCGCGGCGGCCATCTCGGTGCTGTTGCTGATGGTGGTGGCGGCGCTTTCGTGGCTGGCGCTGCGGCTGTCCAATCCGCTCAAGGACGACGAGCGATGATGCGCCGCCATCCCGCCATCGTGGCCACGCACTACTCGGCGCTGGTGCTGCTGGCCATCGTCTGCGTGGCGCCCATCGTGCTGATGTTCGCCACCTCGCTGAAGCTGCAGACGCAGATCTTCAATACCGGCATCAGCTTCTTCTTCGTGCCCACGCTGGAAAACTACCGCGAAGTGCTGGGCGAGGGCAGCTTCACGCGCTACCTGACCAACAGCCTGATCGTGGGCGTGGTCTCCACGGTCATCACCCTGGTGCTGGGTTGCATGGCCGCATACGGGCTGGCGCGCTTTCGCTTCAAGGGCCGCAAGACCATCGCCTACACCACGCTGCTGCTGCGCACCGTGCCGCTGGCCGTGCTGGCGGTGCCGGTGTTCATGCTGTGGAGCCGGGCCGGGCTGATCAATTCGCTGCCCGGCCTGGTGCTGCTGTACGTGGCGGTGAATCTGCCCTTCGCGATCTGGCTGCTGTACGGCTTCGTGCTGCAGGTGCCGCCCGAGCTGGAAGAGGCTGCGGCCATCGACGGCTGCGGCCCCATCCAGGTGTTCTACAAAGTGGTGCTGCCGCTCATCAAGCCCGGCTTGGCGGCGGCGGCGATCTTCACCTTCCGCATCGCCTGGAACGAGTTCATCCTGGCCCTGGTGCTGACCGACCGCGCCACGCGCACCTTGCCGGTTGCGGCATCGCTGTACATCACCGACATCGGCGTGGACTGGGGCAAGATCATGGCCCTGGGCAGCCTGATCGCCGTGCCGCCGTTGATCTTCACGTTCATCGCGGCGCGGCAGATCATCACCGGCCTGACCGCCGGGGCCGTGAAGGGCTGACAATCGATGAACGCTCGCGAGCCCCGGGGGCCGGCATGAAGGCCGTGGTGCGGTGGACATCGGCACCACCAGCCTGCGCGCCATCCTCTACGACGAGACCGGGCGTCTGCTGCATGCCGACCAGCGCCAGAACCCGCCCCGCTACCTGGACGACGGGCGCGTGGAGCAGGACCCGGGAACCTGGCAGGCGCTGCTGCCGGGCCGTGCTGCGCGAGTTGCGGGCAGGCGGCGCTCCGCCTGGGCGTCGAACCGGCGTGCATCGCGGTCACCGCACAGCGCTCATCGGTGATCCCGGTGGACGCCGAGGGCGTGCCGCTGCATCCCGCCATCATGTGGCAGGACACGCGCAGCGCCGGCCTGGCGCAGGCCATGGCGCGACTGCGATGCCACGGTCTATCGCAAGACCGGACTCAGGATTTCGCCGGTGTTCTCGGCCCTCAAGATGGCCTGGCTGCGCCGCGAACGGCCCGGGGTCTGGGACGTCGACGCACAAGCTGCTGGGCGTGCAGGACTGGGTCCTGTTCTGTTGACCGGCCGTTTCGTCACCGATCACAGCCTGGCCAGCCGCACCAACCTGCTGGAGCTGCGCACGCGCAGCTGGGACGCCGCCCTGCTGGCACTGTTCGGCGTGCCGCGGCCACATGCTGTGCGACCTGGTGGCACCGGGCGCAGTGGTGGGCGGCCTCACGGCGGCGATGGCCGCGCAGACCGGCCTGGCCAGCGGATTGCCGGTGGTGTCGGCCGGCGGAGATCAGCAGTGCGCCGCCCTGGGGCTGGGCTTGTTTGCGCGCGGGCATGCGGTGTCCAACACCGGGACCGGCTCGTACATCATCGGTCACGCCGACGAGCCCGCGCTGGACGAGCAGATGCGCGTGTCGTGCAACGTGTCGGCGGTGCCGGGCGCGTACATCGTCGAGGCCACCATGCTGACCTCGGGCGCCGTGCACCAGCTGGTTCAGGGAACTCGTCGTGCCCGCTGACGGCGAAGCCCTGCCGCTCGCCCCGCTGGCCCACGAGGCCGCGCAGGCGCCTCCCGGCTGCAACGGGCTGGTCGTGCTGCCGCACTTCAAGGGCAGCGGATCGCCGCACTGGGACCCTGCCGCTCGCGGCGCGTTCTGCACACCTGAGCCTCGCACGACGCGCGGCGAAGTGGTGCGCGCCATCCTGGAGGGCATCGCCATCGAGCTGAAGGAAGGGCTGGACGTGGTGGAGCAGCACTGCGGGCCCGGTGGCGACGGTCCATGCGTCGGGCGGCATGACACGCTCGGCGCTGTTCAACCGGATCCAGTGCGACGTTCTGGAGCGGCCGCTGCTGCGTTTTGACGGCAACGAGGCCACGGCGAAGGCGCCTGGATCGCCGGCTGCCGTGGCCACCGGGCTGGCCGCCAGCCACGCCAGGCGTTTGCGCTGCTGGCCGAGCACGAGCCGCCCCTGCGCTATGCCAGCCCGACCCGGCCGCGGCCTTGCGGTATACCGGCGCCAGCGCGACGCTGCGCGCGCCGTGTACGATGCGCTGGCGGCCCCGCCGGCTCGGGCACTCTTCGAATGACGAGCAACGGGCCATGGACACGAAGGAAGTCGCGAAGAGCTCCATCATGGCGGTGTCGAATTACCGGCACAAGAAGATCCTGGAGATGGTCTACCAGCGCAAGTCCGTCTCGGCCGATGAACTGGCGGCCGAGTTCGGCGTCTCCAAGATCACCATCCGGCGCGACCTGGACACGCTGGCCTGGACAAGCTGCTCGAACGCACCCGCGGCGGCGCGATCTGCATCTCGGACCTGGGCTTCGAGGAGATCTTCGAGACCAAGGACCACACCGCCAAGAAGGAGAAGACGCTCATCGGCAAGTACATGGCCTCGCTCGTCGCCGAGAACGAGACCGTCTTCCTGAATGCCGGCTCGACCACCCTGGAGGTGGTTCGCCATCTGAAGGGCAAGAAGGTGCGGGTCGTCACCAACAACGCCGCCTGCCTGTTGCTCGACCTGGACCCGGACATCGAACTGATCCTGCTCGGCGGCGACTATCGACCGCAGTCTCGGTCCCTGGTCGGCAATGTCGCGATCGCCAGCCTGCAGAGCATCTACTCGAGCATCACCGTGCTGGGCATCAACGGCGTGAGCATCAAGCGCGGCTTCACCACCGCGGTGCAGCTCGAGACCAGCGTCAACAAGGCGATGATCGAGAACTCCAGCGACAAGGTCGTGGTGGTCGCCGACCACAGCAAGATGAACTGCGTTTCCAGTTTCCTGACCTGTCCGCTGAGCCGCGTGGATCTGCTGGTGACGGACTGGATGACGCCGGTGGCATTTTGCGAGGAGCTCGAGGCTGCCGGGCTGACGGTGCACCGCGTACCGGAGGAGTAGGGCGGCCGGGCGCGCTGCTGCCAGCGCGGCGCTTAGGTCTGCCCGTAATAGGCGCCTGGGCCGTGCTTGCGCAGGAAGTGCTTGTCCAGCAGGTGCGTTCGGCATGGCGGGCAAGCCGGCATTCAATTGCAGCGTCAGGAACGCCATCTGCGCCGTGAGTTCCAGCACGGCGGCGTTGTGGACTGCCGTCTCGGCGTCGGGGCCCCAGACGAACGGACCGTGGTTGGCCACCAGCACGGCAGGCATCTGGGCCGGATCGATGCCGCCCTCGCGCAAGCGTTCACGATGGCCACGCCGGTTTCCCGTTCATAGGCGCCCTGCGTCTGCTCCACCGTCAGCACTCGGGTGCAGGGTATCGCGCCGCGGAAGTAGTCGGCATGCGTGGTGCCCAGTACAGGGATCTCGCGGCAGGCCTGCGCCCATACCGTGGCCCAGTTCGAATGCGTGTGGACGATGCCGCCGATGGCGGGGAAGCTGCGATACAGCTCCAGGTGCGTGGCCAGGTCCGAAGAGGGCTTGCGCCTGCCTTCGAGGATGCTGCCGTCGAGGTCCACCCTCACCATGTCGTCTGCAGTCATCGATTCGTAGGGCAGGCCGCTCGGCTTGATCACGATGGAGCCGCTGCGCGGATCGCGGGCACTGACGTTTCCCCAGGTGAAGGACACGAGGCCCAGCTGCGGCAGCTCCAGGTTGGCTTGCAGCACCCGCTGCTTCAGGGCTTGCAGATTCATGCATAGCCTCCGGTGGCCAGGCGCGCGCCGACCCAGTCTCGCGCCCGCCGGATTTCCTGCAGCGGGTCGGCGGCCTTCTCGGTCCACATCTCCACGAGGAAGGGGCCCGCGTAACCGAGTTCGTGCAAGGTCCTGAAGCAGGTCACGAAATCGACGCTGCCTTCACCGAACGGTACGTCGCGGAAGGCACCGGGAAAGCCCGGCGCCACGGGTCTGGATTCCTTGACGTGGACGCCGACGATGTGATCGATGCCGAGCGGCGAGTTCATGCCGCGACGTCGTTGCCCCAGGCGGTGAGGTTGCCGAGATCGGGGTAGACGCAGAACCAGGGCGACGCGAGAGTCTCCTTCAGTGCCAGGTAGCGGGAGATCGAATTCAGGAACGAGGTGTCCATGATCTCGACCGCCAGCATCACCTGGTGCCGCGCCGCGATGTCCAGCGCCTGCTGCATGCCCTCCAGGTAGCGCGAACGCGAGTCGCTCGTGCTCGGCTCGTAGTAGACATCGTAGCCCGCGAGCTGGATCACCCTGATCCCCGTGTCGCCGGCAAAGCGGATGGCCTTGCGCATGAGCTCGGCGGCCCTCGCCGTACGTGGCTGGATCGGCACTGCCGAAGGGGAATTTGCGGTGCCCCGACAGGCACATCGATGGCACGGGGATGCCGTCTTCGCGCGATGCCTTGAAGAACGCCAGCCGCTCGGCGAGCGACCAGTCCAGCCGCGCCATTCGCTCGGGTGTTTCATCGACCGAGATTTCCAGGAAGTCGTAGCCGGCGTCGCGCGCGGCCCGAAATCGCTCGGGCCAGCCCAGGTCTCTCGGCAGCGCCTTCTCGTAAATGCCGACAGGGTTCTTCATGGGGGTCCTCTCGCTCTCACCGAGCTGCATGACGACCGCGGAAAGGTACGGCTTCAGGTCACGAAATAGAGCGCGGCTTCGGCCTTTTCGCGGTTTGCGCTGACGATGATGTCGCGCCCGCGCTTCGTGCATCACGTGCACGTTGCTCGGGCCGACCGCCTCTTCGATGACTTCCGCCTGAAGCACCAGCGGGCCGGTTCTGCAGCGCGTGCACGTAGAACAGTTGCTGCTTCCCGCGCCGGCAGCCGCCGATGAACACCGGCTTGGCCGGCCAGCGTGGTGCCGACGACCACGTGATAGAACTCGCTGACCTCGGGGTGTTCGTACACCTGTCTGGAGGCGCCGTCGATCAGCTTGTAGACCCTGAAGTACGAGCCGTGGAAAGGCTCGATGGTGGCGTATTCGAGTTCGCCATCGCCGTCGATGTCGATGGCGGCGATGTCGCTGATCGGCCAGTCCATGAACTGCCGGATCGCCCAGGCCCGCTCCCGGCTGCTGCGGCGGCGTGACCTCGAAGGCACCCTGCTCGCAGGTCACGAGGCTGGTGACGGCGCCGTCGCGTCCGAGCCGGCTGAAGCCGTGGTTCTTGGTCAGGCCGTCCTTCAGCACGGCACCTGCAGGGGCCCCGGACCCCTTGTACTCGCCGACCCAGATCTTGCCCGGGCTGCACCAGTCTTCCCTTGGCGTCCTTGCGCGTGGCCAGCGTGCAGCCGATGAAATAGAGCCGGTCACCCGCCGGCAGCAGGTCGAACCGGTGGATGTAGGGCAGGTGCAGCACGTCGGTGACCTCGTAGCCGCCGTCGGCCAGCGGGCTGCACGTGCACCAGCTTGGCTTCTTCCCACTGGAACATCTTGAAGAACTTCTGCACGGCCAGGAATTCCCCGTTGGTGCCGGGGATCGGCACCATGGACATGGTGCCGCCCGGGGCCGTCCCACACCACATGCGGGGCGTCGTAGTCCGGCCCGGTCCAGGCCAGGCAGGGCCCTTCGCCCTCGGTGGCCAGCAGGATCCGGGTCTGCCCGTCGACGACGATGTGGGTGGCCGAGTAGCACCGGTTCAATGGCGCGAGGAATCGCTTTTCGATGTTCATGACCTCTCCACAAAGATCAGAATGAATGAAGTTGTCCGTCGCGGCGGTTGAAAAGTATCAAGTTGATCGCAATTATAGATCATTTGCGAATATAGTGATCATTTGCTCGATCCGCCCCGGCACGAGATCGGACGGTGTAGACGCGCTCGCCTCTCAGCCGGGCCGCTGGTGCAGTGCCCAGACGATGTGTTCGGCTACCAGCGCGCTCGCGCTGCCGAGCCGCTCGCGCAAGCGCCGCTCGATCTCGTCGCCCGGCGCGGATCGCAACGCATTGCCCAGGGCAACCGCCAGGTTGCGCTGCCAGCGCTGGTGGCCGATGCGGCGGATCGCGCTGCCTTCGGTGCGCTGCAGGAACTCGTCCTCGCCCCATGTCCACAGCGCGAGCAGCGTGGCGTTGGCGAGCGGCTGGCGCGCATCGAAGTCGGGCAGCGCGCTGCGCCGCGCGTACTTGTTCCATGGGCAGACGAGCTGGCAGTCGTCGCAGCCATAGATGCGGTTGCCGAGCAGCGGGCGCAGGTCGATCGGAATCGGCCCGTCGTGCTCGATCGTCAGGTACGAGATGCAGCGTCGCGCATCGAGCCGGTACGGGCCGACGATGGCGCGCGTCGGGCAGACCGCCATGCAGGCGCTGCACTCTCCGCAGTGCGCGCTGACCGGCTCGGTCAGCGGCAGTGCCAGGTCGACGCAGATCTCGCCGAGGAAGAACATCGAACCTGCCTCGCGGTGCAGCGCCAGCGTGTGCTTGCCGCGCCAGCCGATGCCGCTGCGCGCTGGCCAGTTCGACCTCGAGCAGCGGCGCCGAGTCGGTGAAGGCGCGGTAGCCGAACGGGCCCACGGCTCCGGCGATGCGCGTGGCGAGCTGTCTGCAGCCTCGAGCGGATCACCTTGTGATAGTCGCGGCCACGCGCGTACGTCGAGACGATCGCGTTGGCGGGCTCGCCCAGGCGCTGCCACTCCATGGCCTGCCAGCCTTCGGGCGTGGCGCGTGGCAGGTAGTCCATGCGCGCGGTGATTGCGCGCACTGTCCCCGGCAGCAGGTCGGCTGGCCGCGCGCGCTTCGGGCCGTGGGCGGCCATGTAGTGCATGCTGCCGTGGAAGCCGGCGGCGAGCCAGGCGGTGAGCCCCGGCTCGGCGGTGCTCAAATCCACGTCGGCCACGCCGATCTGGGAAAATCCAAGCTCTTGCGCCCATGCGCGTACTTGCGCCAGCAACTTCACGCCATCCAACGCTTGATCAACGACCGCCATCCGTCGATTCTAGGAACGCGCAGGGTCCGCTGGCGCGACGAGGCGGCGTGTGCCGCCACGGCGCAGGTGCTGGCCGCGCGGCTGGCGTTGCGCGATGCCACGGTCGAACTGCGCGGCCCGCTCGGTGCGGGCAAGACCACCTTCGTGCGCCACCTGCTGCAGGCGCTCGGCGTCCAGGGTCGCGTGAAGAGCCCGACCTATGCCGTGATGGAACCCTACGAATTGCCCGACGGCGACGTCTGGCACTTCGACTTCTTCCGCTTCGACGACCCGCAGGAGTGGGAAGACGCCGGCTTTCGCGACGTGTACGCGAGCCGGGTCTGAAGATCGCCGAGTGGCCCGAGAAGGCGGCCGGCCTGCTGCCGGGGCCCGACCTGTGCATAACGATCGCGATCGGCGACGACGACAGTCGCGAAGCAAGCTTCGTCGCGCACAGCGCGCGTGGCCTGGAGTTGCTGCCGTGAAGCCTGAGCGGCGCGAGCTGCTCAGGCGTGGGGGTGCCCTCGTGCTGCTGCTCGGCGCGCGCGAAGTGGTGCGGGGCGCGGGCATCGTGGCGGTGCGCGTTTGGCCGGCGGACGAGTACACGCGCGTCACCGATCGAGTCCGACACGGCACGCTGGCGGCGAAGCACTTCATGGCCGACAACCCGTCGCGGCTGGTGGTCGACATCGACGGCCTGGAGCTCAGCCCGGCGCTGCGCGAACTGGTGGGCAAGGTGCGCAGCGACGACCCGTACATTGCCGGCGTGCGCGTGGGTCAGAACCAGCCGCGCGTGGTGCGCCTGGTGTTCGACCTGAAGCAGCATACGGCGCCGCAGGTGTTCACGCTCGACCCGGTGGCGGCGTACCAGCTACCGACTGGTGTTCGACCTCTACCCGACAACGCCGCCCGACCCACTGCTGGCGCTGATCCGCGAGAAGGAACTCGCCGAGCAGCAGGCCGCTGCGGCGGTGAAGGACGCGCTCGGCGAACTGATCGGCAAGCTCGGCAAGCCGCTGCCAGGTGTTCCGGCGCCAGCCCTGCCACCTGTCGCTGCCGCGTCGGCGCCGCCGCGGCAGACGCCAGCCCCCGAGGCGATGCTGCCGACGATGGCGCAGAGCCGGATCGACCGCCTGGTGATCGTCGCGATCGACCCCGGCCACGGCGGCGAAGACCCCGGCGCGGTGGGCCCGAGCGGCCTGCGCGAGAAGGACGTGGTGCTCTCCGTCGCGCTGCAACTGCGCGAGCACTTGAACCGCAATCCGGGCATGCGCGCGATGCTGACGCGCGATGCCGACTTCTTCGTCCCGCTCGACCAGCGTGTCGCCAAGGCGCGGCGCGTCCAGGCCGACCTGTTCATCTCGATCCACGCCGATGCCTTCTTCACGTCGCGGGCGCGCGGCGCATCGGTGTTCGCGCTGTCCGACAGGGGGGCGAGCAGCAGCGCCGCGCGCTGGATGGCCGAACGCGAGAACGCCGCCGACCTCGTCGGCGGCGTCAACCTGAAGGCGGCCGACGCGACGGTGATGCGCACCTTGCTCGACATGAGCACTTCGGCGCAGATCAAGGACAGCCTGAAGCTCGGCAGCGAGGTGCTTTTGCGCATCGGCAAGGTGGGCAAGTTGCACAAGGGCAGTGTCGAGCAGGCGGGCTTCGCGGTACTGAAGGCGCCCGACATCCCGTCGATCCTGGTCGAGACGGCGTTCATCTCGAACCCGGAGGAGGAATCCCGCCTGCGCGACCCGGACTACCAGGCCCAACTCGTCGACGCGCTGGCCAGCGGCGTGCAGCGCTACTTCGCTCGCAACCCGCCGCTGGCTCGCAACCGGGTGCTCTGATCCACCCCTTCGGCTGCATTGCGGCAGGGCCCTTCGCACGGGATCAGTGCGCGTGCCGGTGGTGTACGTCCGGAAAGTGCTCGTGGGCGTGCGCCAACGGCTCGTGTCGATGCCGGTGCGTGTGCCTCGGGGCGTCGTCGACGGCGTCCGGATGGTCGTGCCGGTGATGCACGTCGTGCACGTGTTCGTGTTCGTGCTCGAGCGGTTCGTGGGTGTGGCGGTGCAAGTGCCGCTCGCTCAGATGCAGCCAGACACCGATCGCCATCAGCGCCCCGGCCACCAGCAGACGCGCGTCCACGGCTTCGCCCAGCAAGAGCACGGCGACCAGCGCTCCGAAGAAGGGTGCGACGCAGAAGTACACCCCGGTGCGGGCCGTCCCCAGGTGTCGCAGGCCGACGACGAACAACGTCAGGCTGATGCCGTAGGCAACGAAGCCCAGCGCCATCGCACCGGCGAGCAAGGGCCAGGCGGGCGACAGGCTGCCGGTCACGAACGCCAGGACGAGATTGACGGCGCCGGCGGCGAGGCCTTTCACCGAAGCGATCCATGCCGCATCGTGCAGCGAGACCTTGCGTGTGAAGTTGTTGTCGATCGCCCAGGCCAGGCACGCGCCGAGAACTGCCAACGCCGGCCAGGCGTTGCTGAAGCGCGCGTCGCCGGGCCAGCTCAGCACAGCTGCGCCGGCCACGATCGCCAGCATTCCCGATGCGACGCGGCGATCGGAGTTCTCGCGGAACACAAACCAGGCCAGAAGTGCCGTGAAGACGCCCTCGGCATTCAGCAGCAGCGAGGCTCCGGACGCCGGCATGCCGGCCAGGCCGAACATCAGCAGGACCGGTCCGATGACACCGCCTGCCAGTATCGCGCCGGCCAGCCACCGCCATTGGCCCGCCGGCAACCGCACGCGCGGCGCGCGCCGGACCCATCGCAGCAGCGTCAAGCCGACGCCCGACCCGAGGTAGAGCAGGCCTGCGAGCATCCACGGGCTCACGCTGTCGAGCAGCCACTTGGCCAGCGGCGTGCCGGCACCGAACAGCAAGGCCGCACCCAACGCGGCTCCGACGCCGGGCAGGCGCGAAGGTGGCGCGCTATCGATCCGCATCGTCAAGCGCGCGTCGCGCCAGTGCGCAGTTCGGCCCGCGCCTGCGCGATCACCGACTGCGCCGCGGACAGGCCGAGGAGGCCCATCACCGCGGCCACCGCCAGGTCGGGCCAGGCGGTGCCGGACCCGAAGACACCGAGCGCCGCCACCATCACCGCGACGTTGCCGATCGCATCGTTGCGGCTGCACAGCCACACCGAGCGCATGTTGGCGTCGCCTTCGCGCCAGGCATACAGCATCACCGCGACCGCCACGTTGGCCAGCAGGCCGATGGCGCCGATCGTGCCCATGGTCATCGGGTCGGGCACGGTGCCGGCGGCAATTCCCCACGCTGCCCGGCCCAGCACGAAGATCCCGAACGCCCCCATCGTCGCGCCCTTGAACAGCGCCGCGCGAGCACGCCAATGGGTGGCCATGCCGAGCACGAGCAACGCGAGGCCGTAGTTGGCCGCGTCGCCGAAGAAATCGGCCGCGTCGGCCAGCAGCGAGATCGAATCGGCATGCAGGCCGCCCGCCACCTCGAGCGCGAACATGGCGGCATTGACGACCAGCGCCGCCCACAGCACGCGGCGGTAGCGCCCTGACTGGGTGGCGGCCGGAGGGGCACAGCCGTGGTGATGGCAGACGTCGCTCATGGTGGGCATTGGTCGCGACTCGACTCGAGTACAAGCTGGTCGCCACAGAAACTGCGGATTCGGAACTCGGTGCCGACAGTTAAAACCCTCCAGTCACTTCAGAGTCAAGCGGGTAGGATAGCGAGGCTTCCCCTGCGAAAGTCGAGGGTGCCACCAGATGAAGATCGGCGAAATGGCCAAGGCCGTGCAGACCCAGGTCGAGACGATCCGCTACTACGAGCGCGCGGGCCTGATGGCGCAGGCGCCGCGCAGCGGCGGCAACTACCGCATCTATGGCGCCGAACACTTCGAACGGCTGGCGTTCATCCGCCACTGCCGCTCGCTGGACATGACCTTGGACGAGATCCGCCTGCTGCTGCGATTCAGGGATGCGCCGCGGGAAGACTGCGGCGAAGTCAATGCGCTGCTCGACGAGCACATCGGCCACGTTGCAACGCGCATTCGGGAACTGCGGCAGTTGGAGAAGCAGCTCAAGTCGCTGCGCGAACAATGTGCCGGTGTGCAGGACGCTGCGCACTGCGGCATTCTCAATGAACTGGCGAACGCCTCGACGGCGCCTCGGCCGGCGGTTGCGCCCTGGGCCGAGCATCTCCAGGGGGCACACAGTCGCAGGCCGACTCATGCAAAGCAGGTGAGCAGGTGAGCAGGTAGTCGACCGCGCGCACGTCGTGGCGGTCACCGCCATCGAGAGATTGAGATCCACCCCATGCCCATCCGCTACGACATCGTCCACACCACCGTGTACCGCTACCGCGAGCCGGTGACCTTCGGCGAGCACCGCGTGATGTTTCGCCCGCGCGACAGCCACGACCTGCGCGTGCTCGCGACCGACCTGCAGGTGAGCCCCGAGGCGATCGTGCGCATGATCCAGGACCCGCACTCCAACTCGGTGGCGCTGGTGCAACCGATAGCTCCGGCGACCGAGCTGCGCTTCGTCTGCTCGTTCACGATCGAGCATGCCGTCAGCACCTACTTCGAGCTGCCGCTCGCGCCTACGGCAGACATCTTTCCGTTCGCCTATTCGGTCGAGGAGCGCTTCGATCTCGAGCACTATCTGCGCCCGCACTACGACGACCCCAAGGGCGAGCTCACCGCGTGGGCACGCCAGTTCATCCGCACAGATGGGCCGACCGGCACGCGCGAGCTGCTGGTGCAGATGAACCGGCGCATCCGCGACACGCTCACCTATGCCGAGCGCGCCGAGGAGGGCACGCAGACACCGTTGCAGACACTGGCCCTGAAGAGCGGCAGTTGCCGCGACTTCGCCTTGCTGATGATGGAGGCCGCGCGCCGGATCGGGATTGCGACGCGCTTCGTCTCCGGCTATCTGTACGACCCGGCGCTCGACAGCGCGGGCGCGGATGGCGCCGCGGTCACCGGCGCCGGCGCGACCCATGCCTGGCTGCAGGCCTACCTGCCGGGGGCCGGTTGGGTGCCGTTCGACCCGACGAACAACCTGCTCGGCGGCAGCCAGCTCATTCGCGTGGGTGTCGCGCGCGACCCGTCGCATGCAGCGCCTGTTTCGGGCAGCTGGTACGGCTCGAAGGGCGCCTATCTGGGCCTGACGGCGACGGTTCAGGTTCACCGGCAAGCCGAGCGCTAGAGCGCCAGGCGCAGGGCGGCCGTGGCGACCTGCAGTAGCGCGACAATGACCGATCGATGATCGAGCTTCGAGGACGGACGATGGAATCTGGATCGCACTCCGACGCGCGCGACAGGACGCCTGGCCTGGCGCGGCGAGAGTTCCTGAAGGTCGGCGCGGGCTTTTCCGTGGCGCTCGCTTTCGCCGGCGCGCTCGGCGGTTGCGGCGAGTCGACGAAGGCGCCCGCGAAGGACTTTGCCTTCCTGCAGGACCGCGACCTCGCGCTCTTCACTGCCCTCGCGCCGGCCATCGTCCTGGACCTCGCGCAACTGGACGCGGGCCAGCGCAGTGCTCGAGTCGGTGATGTGCTGCGCAATCTGGACGCCACCTGCGCTGCGCTCGACCTCAACAGCCGCCAGGAACTGCGCAAGTTGCTGGACCTGCTCGCCATTGCCCCGCTGCGCTACGTGCTGGCCGGCGTGGGCGTATGGAACGAGGCCAGCATCGACACCTTGCAGGCCTTTCTGACGCGCTGGCGTGCGAGCCGGTTCGCCACGCTGAATGCCGGCGGCAACATCCTCGTCAAGCTCGTCAGCGCCAGCTACTACGTGCTGCCGGCAAGCTGGCCCGCGTCGGGCTACCCGGGGCCGCTGGCGCACGTGTACAAGGCCGTCAACTCGTGAGAACGGATCATGGCTATTCCTGACATCTACGCCGAGGGGATGGCCTCGGGCTGGAAGATCATCGACGCCTCCGCGCTGACCTCGCCGCAGACGCTCGAAGCCGACATTGCAATCATCGGCAGTGGTGCAGGTGGCGGAGTCACGGCGGAAATCCTCAGCCTTGCCGGTCTCAAGGTTCTGTTGCTGGAGGAGGGCCCGTTGATGACCTCGGCCAGCTTCAAGGACATGGACGAGTCGCGCGCCTATCGCGATCTCTACCAGGAGGCCGGCGCGCGCGCAACTTCGGACGGGGCGATTGCCATCTTGCAGGGACGCGCGGTCGGCGGCACGACGACCGTCAACTGGACCTCGAGTTTCCGCACGCCGGCGCAAACGCTGCAGCATTGGGCGGCGCAGCATGAGGTCGTGGGGCACGCTGTGGATGAGATGGCGCCGTGGTTCGCGAAGATGGAGGAGCGGCTGAGCATCGCGCCTTGGGCGGGGGTGCCGAACGCGAACAACAGCGTGTTGAAGCGCGCCTGCGACAAGCTCGGCTGGGAGTCGCACGTCATCCCGCGCAATGTCAAGGGCTGCTGGGACTCGGGTTACTGCGGATTCGGTTGCCCGGTCAACGCCAAGCAGTCGATGCTCGTGTCGACCATTCCAGTGGCGCTGGGCAACGGCGCGACCCTCGTGCACCGGCTGCGCGTGCGGCGGTTGCAGCATGCAGGCGGCAGGATCACGGGTGCCGTCGGCGAGGCGCTGCGCAGCGATGGCCGCACGACCAGCGGCGTCACCGTGACGATCAAGGCGAGGCACTACGTCGCAGCCGGTGGGGCGATCAACACGCCGGCACTGCTGCTGCGCTCGCAACTCCCCGACCCGCACGAGCGCCTGGGCAAGCGCACGATGATCCATCCCGTGGTGCTCACGCTGGCGGTGATGCCCGAACGCATCGACGGCTTCTACGGCGCGCCGCAGTCGATCGCCTCCGACCACTTCCAGTGGAAGGATGGCGCCACCGGAGCCATGGGCTACAAGCTCGAGGTGCCGCCGATGTTTCCCGGCCTCGGCTCGGGCGTGATCAACAGTCTGGGCGAGGCTTTGCGCAAGGAGATGGCGGCGTTCAGGCACAGCAATGCCGTGCTCGCCCTGCTGCGCGACGGCTTCGTTGCGCAGAGCCAGGGCGGCAGCGTGCGCCTTGCCGCCGATGGCAGCCCGATCCTCGACTACGACCTGACGGACTACGCCTGGGACGGCGCGCGCCGCGCCTACCTGAGCATGATCGAGGCCCAGTTCGCAGCCGGCGCAACCCAGGCGCGGCCGGCGCATCTCGATGCGTCGTACGCCACGAGCTGGAGCGAAGCGAAGCGGGCGATCGTCGAGCTGCCGATGAAGAAGTTTCGCGCCTCGCTGTTCACCGCGCACCTGATGGGCGGTTGCGCCATGAGCGAGAACCCGACGCGCGGCGTCGTCAGCAGCCGCGGCAGGCACCACCAGGTCGCGAATCTGTCGGTCATGGACGGTTCGGTGTTTCCGACCAGCATCGGGGCCAATCCGCAACTCTCGATCTACGCGCTCACGGCCCAGAATGCGACCGCGCTGGCGCAGGAGCTGGCTGGCCAGGCGCCCCGCTGAAGATGTGAAAGGGCAAGCCATGAACGCCATGAACGATCTCGATCCGCTGGGCCAGGCACAGCGCTACCTCGCTGCGACGCACGAGGTGATCAATGTGTCCAGCGAGCTCGCGGACGTCAATCTCTACGCCACCGATATGGCGTTGCGCGAGGCGGTGCGGCGCGAAGGTGCCGCGGGTGCCGAAGGGGCTTTGAGTGCCTTCGGCGCGCGCATCGGCACGGCCGAGTATCTCGAACTCGGCGTGCTGGCCAACCGGAACGCGCCGGAGTTGGACACCCATGACCGCTTCGGCCAACGCGTGGACCTGGTGCGCTTCCATCCCGCCTACCACGCGCTGATGAAGACCGCGATCGAAGAGGGCCTCCATTGCGCGCCTTGGGCGGCGCCGGGCCGCGGCGCCCATGTCGAGCGCGCGGCCAGGTCCTACCTGCACTCTCAGGTGGAGGCCGGTCATGGCTGCCCGATCACGATGAGCTTCGCCGCCGTGCCCACGCTGCGCCTGCAGCCCGAACTGGCGGCGTTGTGGGAGCCGCGGTTGGCGCGGCGCGTCTACGACCCGTCCAACCGGCCTGCCGAGGGCAAGCTGGGCGTGACCCTCGGCATGGCCATGACCGAGAAGCAGGGCGGCTCCGACGTGCGCGCCAACACCACGTTCGCCGTGCCAGTGGGGCTGGAAGGGACGGGCCAGGCCTACGAACTTGTCGGGCACAAGTTCTTCGTCTCGGCGCCGATGTGTGACGCCTTCCTGACGCTGGCGCAGACGCCCGCCGGACTGACCTGCTTCCTGATGCCGCGCTGGCGGCCGGACGGCACCCGGAACCCGATGCAGATCCAGCGCCTGAAGAAGAAGATGGGCAACGCGTCGAACGCGTCGTGCGAGACCGAACTGCGTGGCGCGCTGGCCTGGCGAGTCGGCGACGAAGGGCGCGGCGTGCGCACCATCATCGAGATGGTGGCGATGACGCGGTTCGACTGCATGATCGGCTCGGCCGCCGGCATGCGCATGGCGCTGGCGCAGGCCCTCCACCATTGCAGCCGGCGCAAGGCCTTCGGCGCGCTGCTGACCGATCAGCCGCTGATGCGCAACGTGCTGGCCGACCTGGCGCTGGAGTCCGAGGCGGCGATGGTGCTGATGATGCGCATGGCGCGGGCGATGGACAGCCGCTCGGATACGCACGAAGACGCGCTGGTGCGCCTGTTCACGGCAGTGGGCAAGTACTGGATCTGCAAGCGGACGCCGCAGCATGCCGTCGAGGCGATGGAATGCATCGGCGGCAGCGGCGTGATGGAGGACTCGCCGATGCCGCGCCTGTTCCGCGAATCGCCGGTCAACGCGATCTGGGAAGGCAGCGGCAACGTGCAGTGCCTGGATGTGCTGCGCGCGATGCGCAAGTCGCCCGAGGTGGTGGGCGCCTGCTTCGATGAATTGGCGCGCGCCAAGGGCGGCCATGCCTCGCTCGATCACCACGTGCGCGCGCTGCAGGCCGACCTGGCCGATCCGTCCGACATCGAGTACCGCGCACGCGACCTCGTGGACCGCATGGCCGTCGGCCTGCAGGCGGCGCTGCTGGTGCAGCACGCTCCCGGCTTCGTTGCCGACGCCTTCTGCCGCTCGCGCCTGGACGGCCATGGGTATCACCAGTACGGGGCGCTACCCACCGGCGTGGACTGCGGAGCGATCGTCGGGCGCGCAGCAGTGGCCTAGGGATTCGACAGGCTTCTAGGGAGCGGTCCCGAGATTCCTGCGGCATCATTTCCAGATGGCAAGTAACTCGTTCGACCATGATTGGCTCATCGTCGGCTCCGGCTTCGGCGGTAGCGTGTCCGCGCTGAGGCTCACCGAGAAGGGCTACCGCGTCGCCGTGCTGGAATGCGGCCGGCGCCATCGCGACGAGGACCACGCGGCGACGACCTGGAACCTGCGCCGCTTCCTGTGGGCTCCGGCACTCGGCCTGCGAGGGATCCTTCGACTGTCGGTGTTCAAGGACATCATGATCGCCAGCGGCTCGGCGGTGGGTGGCGGCAGCGTCGTCTATGCCTGCACGCTGTACCGCGCCGCGCCTGCGTTCTACGCCAACCCGCAGTGGGCGACGCTCGACGACTGGGCTACGGCGCTCGAGCCGCACTACGACACCGCCGAGCGCATGCTGGGCGTCAACACCGTGCCGTTCGCCAGCGACGGCCAGCGACTGCTCAAGGATATGGCGACGCATTTCGGCGTCGCTCACACCTTCACCCGGACGCCTGTCGGCATCTACTTCGGTGAGCCCGGCAAGGCCGTAGCCGACCCTTACTTCGGCGGCGCCGGGCCGCAGCGTACCGGTTGCAAACGTTGCGGCGCATGCATGGTGGGCTGCCGCGTTGGCGCGAAGAACACGCTGCTGAAGAACTACCTGTGGCTCGCCGAGAAGGCCGGTGCGCAGGTGTTGGCGGAACACCAAGTCGTCGATATCCAGCCGCTGGGTGCGGTGGACGGAAGCGACGGGTATCGCGTCACCACGCAACGGCCCGGGGCCTGGTTCAGGAAGCAGCGGCGCAGCTTCACCGCGCGCGGCGTCGTGATGGCTGCCGGGGCACTGGGCACCAACCGATTGCTCGCCAAGTGCAAGCACGGTGGATCGTTGCCGCGGATCAGCGACCGGTTGGGTGAACTGGTGCGCACGAACAGCGAATCGATCCTCGCCGTGACACTGCCGGACGACCGCCTCAAGCCCGCCAACGACGTCGCGATCAGCGCCAGCATCCATCCGCGGCCGGACACGCATATCGAGTTCGTGACCTACGGCAACAAGGGCGACTTCATGTCGACGCAGGTCACGTTGCTCACTGGCGAAGGCACGCGCCTGACGCGGCCGCTGCAACTGCTCGGCAACATCGCGCGGCATCCGCTTCGCTTCGCGAAGAAGCTTCTGTGGCCGTTCGGTTGGAGCCGTCGCACGGTTCTCCTGCTCGTCATGCAGTCGATCGACAATGCGATCGCGTTCCGGACCAGGAAGCGCTGGTTCGGCGGATTCGGACTGTCGACCGAACAGGACCCCTCGCGGCCCAATCCGACCTTCATCCCGGTGGCCAACGAGGCTGCGGAATGGCTCGCCGCGCACACCGGCGGCGTGGCGCAGAGCAGTGTGCTGGAATCGCTCGCCAACATTCCCACGACGGCACACATCCTCGGCGGTGCGGTGATCGGGCGAGATGCCGCCAGCGGCGTTGTGGACTGGCACAACCGCGTTTTCGGATACCGGAACCTGCTCGTCTGCGATGGCGCCTCGATGCCTGCCAACCCCGGCGTGAACCCTTCGCTGACGATCACCGCCATTGCTGAGCATGCGATGAGCCAGATTCCACCGGCACAGCCTGCCACGGCGTGACCGACCCGACCTTCGCGTCGATGCCTATGCGGATCGACGTGCGACCCTTGGGTGACGCCAGCTCCCGTAGCGAAATAACCAACCATGCTGCATCCCCAGGCCAGAGCTTTGCTCGACCTCATTGAGCAGCGCGGGCTGCCGTTGACGCACACGCTCTCGCCGACCGAGGCGCGGGCCTTCTACCGGGAACGGCGCGCCTTTACCCAGCCCGATGCACCCGAGGTTGGGTTGGTGCGCGATCTGCAGGCCGCGGGGCCTCACGGGGCGATCCCGCTGCGCCTGTATCGACCCATCGGCGCGGCAGCCGAAGCGTTGCTGCCCCTGCTCGTCTACTTCCATGGTGGTGGTTGGCTGATGGGCGACCTCGACACGCACGACGTGCTGTGCCGAGAACTCGCCAACGCAGCGAACTGCGCCGTGGTTGCCGTCGACTACCGCATGGCACCCGAGCACCGCTTTCCGATCGCGGTCGACGACTGTCTGGCAGCGACCTACTGGGTGCAGCGCAACGCAGCCGAACTCCGTGTCGACGCGACTCGGCTGGCGGTCGGCGGCGACAGCGCGGGCGGCAATCTGGCGGCCGTCGTGGCGATCGCGGCGCGCGATGCGGGCGACCTGCCGATTGCGTTCCAACTGCTGATCTATCCGGCGACCGATCAGCGCCGCGCGGCGCCCTCGCACCAGACGAACGGCCAGGGCTACCTGCTGACGAGCGACACCATCGACTACTTCCACGACCACTACCTTCCCGACCCGATGCACGACCTCGACTGGCGCGCCTCGCCGCTGCTGCACGAAGACTTCTCGGGCCTGCCGCCCGCCTTCGTGCTGACCGCCGGCTACGACCCGCTGCGCGACGAGGGTCTGATGTATTCGCAGCGCCTGAGCGAGGCCGGCAACCGCGGTGCGCACGTCTGCTTCGAGCGCCAGATCCACGGCTTCATCACGATGGGCAGGGTGCTCGACGAGGCGAACGCTGCGGTGGCCTTGTGTGCAGCGGAGTTGCGGCGCGCGCTCGGCGTGCGATGACGAGGCCTTACGACGAGGGCCCGCCCGACGCGTAGAAGTGCGGGTTCTCGAAGCCGGGCTTGCCGTAGCGCAGCGCCGTCTCGTCGAGACAGTGGACCTCGCCGCCGGCGGCGCGCAGCACGGCGTGCCCGGCGGCGATGTCCCACTCCATCGTTCGACCCAGGCGCGGGTAGAGATCGGCCTCGCCGGCGGCGACGAGGCACAGCTTCAACGACGAGCCCGCGTTGGCCAGCGATGCCACCTTGCGGCCGGCCAGGAAGGCGGCCAGCGCGGCTGCGTCGCCGTGCGAGCGGCTGGCCATCACGGTCAGGCCATCGGCCGGCACGCTGCGGCAGGCGATCGCGCGCCGCCCGCCGGCGCCTTCCATGAACGCGCCCAGCCCGGTCGCGCCCGCGAACAGACGGCCCAGCGCGGGCGCCAGCACCACGCCGAGCACCGGCACGCCCGCTTCGATCAGCGCGACGTTGACCGTGAACTCGCCGTTGCGGCTGACGAACTCCTTCGTTCCGTCTAGCGGATCGACGAGCCAGAAGCGTCCGCCCAGGCGCGGCACGTGCCCGCGCGCGACGGCCTCTTCGGCCACCACGGGCACTCCCGGTAGCAGCGCTTCGAGTGCCGGCACGATCACCGCTTCGGCGCGCTCGTCGGCATCGGTCACCGGCGAGGCATCGTGCTTGCCGCGCACCGCGAAGTCGGTGGCGTAGACGTCCATGACGACCGTGCCGGCCTGGCGCACGATCCGGATGACGCCTTCGAGGAGGGCGGCTGCTGGGAGCGGGTTCAGTTCCATCGGTTTCCTGCCATGCGAAGTTCTGTGCCGCTGTGACCGGCTCAGCCCTTCGACAGCGCGGCCTTGCGACGCGCCCTCCAGGCGCCGAACAGCACGACGAAGCCGGGGATCAGGATCACCGCCCAGATGATCTTTTCCAGATTCTCCTTCACCCACGGCAGGTTGCCGAACAGGTAGCCGGCCATGGTGAGGCCGCCGACCCAGAGCGCGCCGCCGGTCACGTCGTAGAAGGTGAATTTGCGAGCGCGTCATCTGCGCCACGCCGGCCACGAACGGCGCGAAAGTGCGCAGGAACGGCATGAAGCGCGCCGCCACGATCGTGATGCCGCCGTACTTCTCGTAGAAGTCATGCGCCTGGTCGAAGGCGCGCTTGTTGAACCAGCGCGAGTCTGCTCCCACTGGAACACGCGCGGCCCGAAGAAGCGCCCGATCGTGTAGTTGCGTCTGGTTGCCGAGCATCGCCGCCGCGGTCAGCAGTGCGATCGACAGCGGCAGGCTCATCAGCCCCGCGCCGCACAGCGCGCCGACCACGAACAGCAGCGAGTCGCCGGGCAGGAAGGGCATCACGACGACGCCGGTCTCGACGAAGATGACGAGGAACAGCAGCGCATAGACCCAGGCGCCGTAGTTCTGCACGAAGGCTGAAGAGGTGCTTGTCGACGTGCAGGATGAAGTCGACCAGGAAGGCAAGGATGTCCATTGGGGCCGATTATCCCCGGCGCCTCGCCCCCGGCAGCGGCAGCGTTCCTACAATCGCCGGATGAATGCCGACCCCGTGCGCCCCGGGCGCCGCCCGATCCGCGAACTGCCGGACGAACTGGTGAGCCAGATCGCCGCCGGCGAGGTCGTCGAGCGCCCGGCCTCGGTGGTGCGCGAGCTGGTCGACAACGCGCTCGACGCCGGTGCCACCGAGGTCACCGTGCGCCTCGCTGGCGGCGGCGTGCGCTCCATCGTCGTCGAAGACGACGGCCAGCGGCATTCCCGCCGACGAACTGGCGCTTGCACTGCGCCGCCACGCGACGAGCAAGATCGCCATCGCTGGCCGAGCTCGAAGGCGTGGCGACGATGGGTTTTCGCGGCGAGGCGCTGGCGGCGGTGGCATCTGTCGCCGAGCTCTCGCTCACGAGTCGCACCGCCGACACGGCCCGTGCCCAGCGCATCGACGCGCGCAGCGGCGAGCTCGTGCCGGCGGCGCGTGCCGTGGGCACCACGGTCGAGGTGCGCGAGCTGTTCTTCGCCACACCGGCGCGGCGCAAGTTCCTGAAGACAGAGGACACCGAACTCGTCCATGCGCTGGAGGCCGTGCGTCGCCACGCACTGCACGCGCCCCGACGTGGGCTTCGCTGTCTGGCACGACGGCAGGCTGGTGGCAGCAGTGGCGTGCCGTGCGCGGTGCCGACGCGGCACGGCAGCGCGTACGCGAAGTGACTGGGCGAGCGAGTTCGTTGCGAACAGCCGCGCGGTGTCGGCCGACCTCGGGCTGTTGCGCATTCACGGCCGTGCGGGTACACCCGACGCGGCACGCTCACGGGCCGACCAGCAGTACCTGTACGTGAACGGTCGCTACGTGCGCGACAAGCTGCTCGCGCACGGTGTGCGCTGCGCCTACGAAGACGTGCTGCACGGCGCGCGCCAGCCTTGCTATGCGCTGTTCATCGAGATCGCCCCCGACAGCGTCGACGTCAACGTCCACCCGACGAAGATCGAGGTGCGGTTTCGCAACGGACGCGAAGTGCACCAGGCGCTGCGGCACGCCGTCGAGGCGGCGCTGGCGCCGACGCGAGCCGCCGCCGTCGCGGGCCCGTCGGTGGTTGCCGAGCCGCCGCTGACGGCGCTTGCGTCGTTCAAGGTGCCCTGGCGCGGCGCTGCGGCGCCGGCGCAACCTGGCCTGGCGCTGGAGCAGCTGGCGGTGCTGTACGCGCAGGAAGCGCCGGCACCCTGGCGCGTGGAGGCGGCCGTGGGGCAGCAGCCCGCGCCCGCGAACGCCGCCGCGAACGAGTGGCCGCTCGGCCGCGCGCTGGCGCAGATCGGCGGTGCCTACATCCTGGCCGAAAACGCGCAGGGTCTGGTCGTCGTCGACATGCACGCGGCCCACGAACGCGTGGTCTACGAGCGCCTGAAGTCAAACCTTGCGGGCGCGGGCATCGAGACACAGCCGCTGCTGATCCCGCTCACCTTTGCCGCGACGCCGCAGGAGATCGCCACCGCCGAGGCGCAGGCCGACGCGCTGCACACGCTGGGGCTCGACGTCGCACCGCTCACGGCCCACCTGCTCGCGCTGCGCAGCCTGCCCGCCGCACTGGCCGGTGGCGACGGCGTGGGCCTCTTGCGCAGCGTGCTGGCCGAGATGGCCGAGCACGAGGCGAGCAGCGTGGTGCAACGCGCGCAGCACGAACTGCTGTCGACGATGGCCTGCCACGGCGCCGTGCGCGCCAATCGCCAGCTCACGCTCGCGGAGATGAATGCGCTGCTGCGCGACATGGAGCGCACCGACCGCTCCGACCAGTGCAACCACGGACGGCCGACCTGGCGCCAGGTGACGCTGCGCGAGCTCGACGCGCTGTTCTTGCGCGGGCGCTGATCAGGCACCCGATGGATCACAGCTTCGCCTCTGCTCTCGTGCTGCTGCTGCTCGTGCTCGACCCGCTGGGCGGCCTGCCGATCTATATCACGATCATGCGCGGCGTGGCGCCTGCGCGGCGGCGCTGGGTCGCGGTGCGCGAGGTCGGCATCGCCTTCGTCGTGCTGTTCGCATTCATGTTCTTCGGCGACGCGTTCCTGCGCGTGATGCGGCTTTCGGAGCGCTCGCTCGAAGTGGCGGGCGGAGTGATCCTGGCGATGGTGGCGATCCGCATGATCTTCGCCTCGGGCTCGACGGTCTACGGCATCGAGGAAGGGCGCGAACCGCTGATCTTTCCGCTCGCCGTGCCGTTGCTGGCGGGGCCGTCGGCGATGGCTACCGTGCTGCTGCTGGCTTCGCGCCAGCCGGCGCGGCTGATGGAGTGGGTGGCGGCACTCACCGTGGCGATGATCGTCTCGGGTGCCGTGCTGCTGCTGGCCGGACGCATCCGCCGGCTGCTCGGCGACTCGGTCGTCTCGGCGCTCGAGAAACTGATGGGTCTGGTGCTCACCGCGATCGCGGTCGAGATGATCCTGGCCGGGTTGAAGCGCTACTTCTTCGACGTGCCGTAGCGCGGCAGCGTCGCCGGCGTCGGAGCGGAGGTCGAGTGCGCGGCGGTTTCCCGGGGGCGCTTCTCGAACGGCTGCATCGGTGGTGAACCGGTTGCCAGCGGGACGCGGGACTGATTCACAATGCACGGCAAAGAAGGAGTCACAGATGCCAATCTACGAATATGCGTGCCACCAGTGCGGGCGGGAATTCGAAGCTCTCGTCCGCTCGAACACCGTTCCGGGCTGCCCGAGCTGCCATTCGACCGACCTCGAGAAGAGGCTGTCCGTCTTCGCCACGGCGGCATCGACTGCGGCAGCGGCGCCGCCCGCCGCGGGGCCGTGTGGTTCGTGCGGCCACCCGGGTGGGCCGGGGGCCTGTGCACTGAACTGAGGCTAGCGCGCACTTGCGGTTTCCGCATGCTCTAGGGATCCCGAAGCGTTGCACACTGCGGTCCAGCGCACGGCGGATCATCGCCACGGTGGTGCCCAAGCCTTCGAGGTCGAATCATGATGGCACTTCGCGGTCTCGCCCTGTTGCTGCTCCTGCAGGCCGCTGGAGAAGCACTGGCTCATGCCTTTGCCCTGCCGTTTCCCGGGCCCGTCCTCGGCATGGCGTTGCTCCTGCCCGCGCTGCAGGCGAACTGGGTGCGAGTTCCCGTCCAGGCTGCCGCGGAGTTGTTGCTGGCGCATCTCTCGCTACTGTTCGTGCCGATCGGCGTCGGGGTCATCACGCACCTGGATCTGGTCTCCAGGTACGGCGCGCGGTTGATCGCCGTGATCGTCCTCTCGACATGGGTCGGCATGGTCGTGACAGCGTTGATCCTGCGCGCACTCCTGCCCAGGACAGCGAAGGGCAGCAGCCGCAATGACTGACTTCGTACAGTTGTGGGTCTACCTCGCGTCCACGCCGCTCTTCGGTCTGACCGCGACGCTGGGCACTTACGTCGTCGCTGCCGTCGTCTACGACCGTGTCGATCGCGCGCCGTGGGCGAATCCGGTGCTGTGGTCGGTCATCTGCATCGGTACTGTGCTGGTCGTGACCGGCACCTCGTATCCGAGGTACTTTGCCGGCGCGCAGTTCATCCATGTGCTGCTCGGGCCGGCCGTGGTTGCGCTCGCATGGCCGCTCTGGTTGCGCCGCTCGGAACTGCGCCGGCGCGGCGTGGCGTTGACGATCGCGGCGCTGGCCGGTGGCATCGCTGCTGCTGGTAGCGCCGTGGCTCTGGGGTGGGTATTCGGCTTGCCGCCCGACGTGCTGCGCTCGTTGGCGCCGAAGTCGGTGACGGCGCCGGTTGCCATGGGCATTGCGGATCGGATCGGCGGCGTGCCGGCACTCGCCGCCGTCTTTGCCGTCGTGACCGGCATGATCGGTGCGCTTTCCGCGAAGTACCTGTTCGGCTTGCTGCGCATCGACGAATGGGCCGTCCGCGGCTTTGCGCTCGGCACGGTGTCTCATGGCATCGGCGCGGCACGAGCGCTGCAAGTCAATGCCGATGCGGGCGCGTACGCAGGCATCGCACTCGGCCTGCAGGTGTTGCTCGCGTCGCTGCTCCTGCCGCTTGCCTTCCGCTGGTTTGCGTAGGAACGTGGGCGCGGTCGTTGCACAGGGCGGCAGGACATGGCGTGAACGTTCGCCTTCGACGCCAGGATCGGTTTCAGGGCGGCACTTCGGCTCGCGGCCTCGAGCGGCGACGGGCCGTTTCGGGGGTGCGCAACCGTTCATCCGTGATCGCTGAAGGCCAGCAGTCGAATTGCGCCTCTCTACACATGCGCAGTGACGTAGCCACCGCCTTGCCAGCACCTCGGAGTGCGCGGTTGTGGCAGGACTCGGCCAGCGCACTCCATCAGGGACAGCAGGGCATGCTGGTAGGCTCTTGCTTCGCTGGCTCGAAACGCGAGGCCCGTCCAGGTCCCCACATGAATGACAAATCCGACTCACCAGAGCCTGCGGTTGCTAGAGCTGCAGTTGGAATTGATGGATCAGGCAAAGAAGGCAGCGAAATGAGCAACTTGGCAGGCACGTCGATCGGCGTGTCGGTGAAGCTGCGCGGGCCAGCACGCGCCCATTGCGCGCTGTAGGCGATTCAAGCGCGCCGGCGGCGAAGTACGCTCGCAGCATGGACGTCGTTGACGTGATGCTATGGCTCGCATTCGGCATCAGTGCATTGATCGGCATCGTCGTCACGCTGCAGGGATGGCAGGCATCCCGCAAACCAGGGCGCTACAGAAATCGCTGGCGCATGTGGTGATACCTGCGTCGACGTGCCTGGCAACTGCACGCTGATCGTGGCTCGTGCTCAGCGGGCCTTTGCGTATGTCACGGCTTGGCACTCGGGGCTGCCGCCAGGATCGCCTGCTATGCAACCGGAGCCTTGCCGAGGTGCTGCGCCTGAGCAGCCGACCAGCAGGCACAGCAGTGCCACGCAGGTGAGTCTGAACATGAAATTTCCTGGGGTTACGAGCCCGCCCTGCGCGGGTTTCTAGTCGCCCATTCGACCGCAACCACGCGCCGGAAAGTTTGATCTGACGCAGCCGGGCCGCTGATCGAGGCGGTGCCGATCGCTCGATATGGGTCGATCTGGTGCGTCGCTGAGAAAGAACCCGGCCGGCACGATGGAACTGCGCAGTCTCCTGCGTCATCGATCAGAGGGGCGGCTACGAGTCGCCGCGATGCCTAACAGAGCAGCGCTGGCGCGTCGCGGATGGCAGTTCAAGGCAGGAGCACCGCGCGGCCGTCTGCGTCCAGCGTCAGCACGACGATCTGGTCGTCGTCGGGCAGGTTCTGCGCTTGCAGCCAGCGCTGCAGGTAGGTGCGGCTGCCGTAATCGGGCGGCGCCTCGACGCCGCCGAGCCCGAAGCGCGCCATCACCGCCAGCGGCACCGTCCAGCTCTCGCGCGCCAGCTGCTGCGGCCGGTGGCCGAGGGTGTAGAGCCGCGTATCGATGCCGAGCTCGGCCGCGAAGGCATTGACCTCGGCCTCCAGCCGCTCCAGCGCCCGCACCAGCGTCGAATGCTCGACTGCGAACACCAGTTCGTCGTGCTGCGCGCTGCCGTCGGCCAGCCGTGCACGCAGGGCGCGGTGCCGCTCGAGGATCTCGAGCATCTGCAGGTTGCTGAAGGCGCCATGCCACAGCAGCAGCGCGCCCGGCTCGACGATGCGCCGCCGCGCTGCGGGAAACACGTAGTTCGCGCAGGCACTGCCGCAGAACTCGCGCACGCGGACCGTCCAGCCGCGCGCGCGCACCTCGCGCGCCAGCGCCAGCCCGGCGTCGGCGCTACCGCCGGGCGACGTGATGACGAGCGTGTCGACCGGCTGAGCGCCGACGGCCTCGAGCAGCTGCGCGTTGTGTGCCGGCGTGATCACGCCGACGAAGGTGGCGACCTGGCCATGCACCTCGATGCGTGTGGCGCGGCGGTCGGCGGCGGCCGGCCCGGCCAGCAATGCCGCCAGGCCGAGAGCGAGCACGACACGAAGCCAGCCCATCGGCCCGCGCAAGGTTCGCATCGTCGGCATCTTCGACAAGATCAACCACTTGATCCAAGCGCATCCGGAGTGGGCGGGTCGGATGATGGGTTTCAAAGAAGACGGGCCGCGAAGGCCGAGCTTCCTACATCCATGAGAGGAGGTGGATCGAAAACACCTCACCACATCATGTGCAGCCAAAGTTCTTGCACTTTGATATTGACCGGTTCTTGCCAATTGTCAGCCCAGATCTGCAAGATCACATTCGCGCTGCGGAGTTGCGCAACACCTGTCGTCGCGCCGGCTTTCAAGTCGGCACGATTGACGCGCTGTTGGCGCTGCTCTTCATACGTCATGACTCGACCCTGCTCACGACCGACAACGACTTCCTGCACGCTGCCTCTCACTACTCAATGAAGTCATGTTTCTGATGATGCCCACGATGACCATCTGCACGATGCCGCCACCAGCCACGTCGCCGAGCATGCCCCCACCCGCACTCGCGCCCCCGCCCAAGTTTCCGCTGAGAGCACCAAGTACCAGTTGAATGAGGATCTCCAGGCAGTCTCCCTTTCTTGCATAGCGCCACTCGGCGCCGGAAGATCTTGCCCAATGCGGGTGCGTCGGCAAGTCTGGAATACCCACTGCAACGCCGCCGGGCAAGTCGTGCTGAAGCTGAAGAGGCCCTGGCACGACGACACGACGCTGACCGAGACGCCGGCGTGTTGCACCAGTGCTGCCCGCGTGATGCAGCGACGCGCGGGCTCGACTCCTGCCCCACGTGCGCCTCGCAGCCCAGGGCCGCATGAAGCCTCCGGCATTGGCTGGTCGCGCATGGCAAAGAGTTGTGCTCGCGTCGCGATTGGCGACGCCGTGCGGCGCCACGCGGTTGGCGCAAGGCTTGCGCGCCGCGCCGCGATGGGATTGCCTGAATGAGGTCCGCGATAGGCTATTCTTTCGTCTCCACGCAGGAGCAGCCCATGAGCGACATGCCAGATTTTTCCAACGTCCAAAGCGGTTCGAGTTCCACGGCTGACAAGATTTACGAGGTCAAGGCGGGTGACAGCCTGTCGAAGATCGCGAAGCACGAGTACGGCGATGCCAGCAAGTGGCCGCAGATCTTCGAAGCGAACAAGGACACGCTGAAGGATCCGAACAAGATCTTCCCCGGCCAGAAGCTAAAGATCCCGCCGCTGGCCTGACGCCGCAGTTCCAAGCCATCCGAATCCAGGAGATCCCGCCATGCAGCCGAGACTTCGCCATCTCTTCCTTGTGGTCGCCACCGTAGCTCTTGCCGCGTGCGGCAAGAAGGAACCCCCGCCACCGCCGCCGCCACCGCCTGCGCCCGCCGTGGTGCCGGCCCCCGCGCCGGTACCGGCCGGCGTCACGGTCTCGACGGTCAGCATGGGTAAGGCGGTCGGCGCCGACAAGAAGGTGAGCGCCGCCACCGACGTCTTCGCCAAGGGCGACACGATCCATGCCTCGATCGACACCACCGGGTCAGGATCGGCCACCGTGGTGGCCAAGTGGACATACTCCAAGGACGGCAAGACCGCCGCGGTGAAGGAAGAGACCGCCACGATCACGCCTGCCGGCCCGGCAACGACCGAGTTCCACATCAGCAAGCCCGACGGCTGGCCCACGGGCGACTACCAGGTCGAGATTCTGGTGAACGGCACTTCAGCGGCGACCAAGTCGTTCAAGGTGCAGTGACCCTAGCCGCGGGAGGCTGGCGGCACCGAACCAGTTGCCGTCAGCCGGCTCGGTCATGAGCGCGCCCTTTCGCCGCACATGCAGCGCCGATCCACATTGCAGGGAGCAACACATGCAGCCACGAGGCAGGGCCACCATGGGCAAGGTGGCGAAGGCGGTCGCCGGCGCCGAGGCCATCGAGATCAAAGCCACCGTGCCAGAACGCCAGGTGCGCGCCGCGCTGGCACGCTTCGGGCTGACCACGCGCAACGACGAAGACCGCTACATCTACTTCTTCGACACGCCCGGGCTCGACCTGCTGGCCGGCGGCATCATCGCGCGTGCGCGCCGCGTCATCGGTGACGAACACGACAGCACGGTGAAGTTCCGGCCGGTCGATCCGGCGAAGATCGACAACCAGTGGCGCAAGTTCCGCGACTTCAAGATCGAGGTCGATGCCAGCGAGAAGGCGATGGTGAAGTCGGCGTCGTTCTCGATGCCGGTGGATAAGGGGTTGATCAAGCGCGTGGCCGGTGGCAAGAAGCCCATCGAAGCGGTGTTCTCCGCCGAACAGGAGGAGTTCCTGATGACGGTGGCGAAGCGCAAGATCGACTTCACCGAACTTGCCGTGCTCGGGCCGCTGCTGGCGCAGCGCTGGCGCTTCGAGGATCCGGCCTGCCCCTGGCCCATAACCGCCGAGCTCTGGCGGCGTGAAGACGGCCAGCAACTGATGGAAGTGTCGATCAAGGCGCCGATCGCGCAGGCGGCCGTGGCCATCGGTGGCTTCATGGCCTACCTGGCCGAGGTGGGCGCCGAACGCGACGACAGCGAACAGACGAAGACGCGCTGGGCACTGGCCCATTACGCCGCCAAGCTCACACCGTCGCAGGCTGCTGGCGCGACCCAGGAAACCGTCGCCGGCAAGGCGCCTGCCAAGAAGGCCCCGGCGAAAAAGGCCCCGGCGAAGAAGGCCCTGCAGGTCGCGCCCCGCAAGAAGGCCGCACCGGCGAGCGCGAGGGCACGCGAGCGTCGATAGCCGGGATCGGCGCCCTTGGCCTCGTACAGCGAGGGTGTGACGCCGGGGGCGTGAGCGCAGGCTCATACCGCTGCAGGCTCCACCAGCGGACTCGATTCCGTCAATTCGGCGTGCGCATGTTCCTGCAACGTGCAGACAGCCGGCAACGGTCTCTTCAGTCAGCGCGGTCCAGCTTGTCGAGGAGGCTCAGTGCGCGCTTGGGGTTGCCGCGAGTTGCCCGGGTCTCGAAGCGCAGCTTGGCATCGTCGTTGGCGAGCGCCAAGGTGGCGAGTTCGTCCATCAGCTTGTTGATGCTGATCGAGTTGGATCGCGCGAGGGCCTTCAGGCGCTCGTGCCTGTCGCCGGGCGAACGGATCGTCAACGTGGACATAAGAATGCCTCCAGGCATTGCTCAGGCGTGAGGACCCTGAGCGAAGGAAACTTCATTTCTCCGCGTGACACATCGCGCAGGTTCCGCGTCACGATCGCATCGGCTTGCGCGGCCACGCCGAGCTCGATCAGATGGTTGTCCGCTTCATCGGGCAAGCTGGGCCGCCACGCATAGAACACCTCTGCCCAGCGACAGCGACTCAGAAAGCCATCAAGCACTTCTCCTTCAGCGACAAAGCGGGAGCTGCAAAGAGATTCGTGCGGCCCAACTCGTCTTCGTACTCCGCAAGCAAAGCCGGGCCGAGCACCGGTGCGGCGCGGTCAGCCGCAGGTTGCGGCTGCGAACCGCGCTGTGCCGCTCGCGCTCCAGGTGATCCAGGAAGGCCAAGATCAGGTCGGCCTGGATGTCGACCCGCCGCAGTGCGCTCGCTCCCTTGCCCAGCTTGCGGCCGGCGAAGCCCAGCAACAACTGTGAGCGCCGAGACGAAACCTCATGTTGCCGATCTTGCCGCGGCTTGACATGAGCTCTCTCGCCGACGTGCGTTGGGGCGAAACCTCGCTCGCCAGCGTGGGCGGCGTGTGGTCGGGCTGGCCGTGGCCGCCAACGTGCGCTCGGCACTCACCGGCTCGGCCTCGGGCGTGCTGACCATCGCGCTCGGCGCGCTCGGCGAGACCTACATGCAACTCGCCGCCACCCTCGGCATCGTCAGCGCGCTGCCCGGGCTGGTGGCGGTGATTGCGCTGGGCCTGCTCTTCGGTTCGTTCCAGGCGTCCGCACCCGGCGGCCCGGCGTGGCTGCGGGAGGCAGTGGCGGTGGGTCCGATCGGCGGGCTACTTGCCCGCGATGATCCGGCGACTCGCGAGCTGACCGACGATGAGGTCCGCGAATCCCGCGGCCTCGCGTGCGGCGGAGCGCGGATTGAGCGTCGTCGTCGTGGCGGCCCACACGATCTGCCGGGTCTGCACATCGAACAGCTTGGTCTCCACGGTGGCCAGGTCGTACTGGCTGACCTGCTGCACCGGGATGCTGGTCCAGGTGGTGCCGCCCCAGGAGCTGCCGCCCCAGGGCCCGCGCCCCCAGCCGATGCCGCCATGCACCATCGTCGTCGAGACCTGGGTCCGCGTATCGACACCCAGCAGCGTCACGAGCAGCAGGCCCTGGGCCCCGGTGTCCACGACCGCGGCCTTGAAGGCCTCTTCCGAGAGTGCGGGATCGTCCAGGCGCACAGTGTGCCCGGCAATGCCATCGACGCCGGCCGCACGCAGCTTCTCGACGAAGGTGTCCTCGAGCACGCGCCCGTCCGCGGTGCGGTTGAAGTTGCCCGCCACGACGACCTTGCGCATGGGCGGGCCGGCGAACGAGGTATCGAACCAGGCCGAGCGGATCGACGTCGTCTGGCATCCCGAGACGAGAACCGCGAGTACCACCCAGGCGAAGATCGAACGCAGATTCATGCGGCAGGCTCCTGTAGCTTGAGCGGGCCAGTCTATCACCGCCGCGCCGGGAGATTGCGGGCGGCGATACTCCGCCCGAGCGTGTCGGACTCGCTCGTAGGACCTTGCGGCGCCGAGGCCGTTGACCCCGCGCACCCACCAAGGGTCACGGAGCCTTTACCGTTGCCCGATTTCGGATCTGGCTGGCGCCTGGGACGGGCTGCGAAGAGCAACCCGGCCGCGGCCGAGTGCTCACACGTCATGCAGAATCGGCGCTCCGGCCGGCTGCGGCCCGCAAGGCGCCGCGTGCGCTCAACCCATGCGACTCTCGTGGCGTCGAATCGTCTATGCGGTCTCGGCCCTGTTGCTGCTGCTGGTCGGCGTGGCAACGTGGCTGGTGCTCAGCTTCGACAGCGCGCGCTTCAAGAGCGTGGCGATCGAATGGATGCAAGCCCACCATGCGCGCGAACTGGCCTTCGACGGGCCCGTCACGCTGCAACTGTGGCCGCAACCGGCGGTGGCGGTGCACGGCGTGCGCCTGTCGGAACCAGGCCAGCCTGGGCAGCGCTTCGCCGCCATCGAGGCGGCGGCGCTGACGCTGCGTCTGGAGCCGCTGCTGGCACGGCGCGAGTTCGAGATCGACAGCGTCTCGGCCAGGGGCGTGAAGCTGAACCTCCGGCGCGGCGCCGACGGCCGGCGCAACATCGACGATCTGCTGGCCCGCGACGCTGCCGTCGGCTCGCCGGGCACAGGCAAGCCGGTGCTGTTCGAAAGCATCGAGCTCACCGAGGCCGAGGTGCAGGTGGCCGATGCCTTCGATGGCGTCGAAGGGCTCGTCAGGGTTCAGCAACTCAGCCTCGGCCGGTTCGGCCCGGGCCTGCGCTCGCCCTTGCACCTGCAGGCGCAGGCCGAGCTGAGGCAGCCGGCAGTGAACGCCGCGCTCGTGCTCGACGCCGGGTTCGAGCTGCTGCCGGCACCAGCACCCGGCGGGCCGCCGATCGTTCGGCTCTGACAAGCCCAGCCTGGCATTGCGCGGCCAGGGGTTCCACATCGAGGGGCTGGTCGCGCAACTGCAGGCCGCGTCGATCCGGCTCGACTACGGCGTGGCGCCGGGCGTCGAGGACAGTCACGTCGACCTTGCCGACGTGCAATTGCAGTTCAGCGGCACCCGGCTCGGCTGGCAGGTTGATACCGGCCGGCTCGGCCTGGCGCGGCTGCGCCTGGACATGCAGAGCCGCACGCTCGAGCTCGAGCAGCTGTCGCTGCAGCTCCAGGGGCGCCGGCAAGCGACGACGCTCGACGCGCAGTTCGCCTGGCCGGCGCTGAAGGTGGTGGGCGAAAGCCTGCAAGGCGGGCCGATGGACGGGCGCCTGGTGCTCGGCGGTGACGAGCGGCTGCTGCTGAAGCTGAGTTCCCAGGCGCCGAGCGGCGCTTTCGAGCGCATCACGGTGCCCGCGCTGCAGGTGGACGTCGACGGCCAGGTCGGGTCGAGCACGGTGCAGGGGAAGGCCCAGGCCACGCTGGTGCTGGAGCCGAAGCCCTTCGCCGCCGCCCTCGACGGGCTGGCGGCGGACCTGACGTTTCAACGACCCGACACTGCCGCCAATGCAGCTGGCGCTGCAGGGTGGCGCGCAGCTTTCCGCGCGGGCCGGCGAGGCCGTCGTCAAGGGCACGATCAACGATCAACGCGTCGAGGCGCGCGTTCAAGCTGCGCTCGACCGGCCGCGGCGCTTCGTCGATGTCGATGCGAGCTTCGGCACGCTCGACCTGAAGCGGTTTCTCGCGCCCGACGTGCGTGCCGCCGCGCCGGCACCCGCAGCCGCCGCGGCGCCTGTCAACCTGCAAGCCCTGCAGTGGGCCGACGCGCGGCTGCGCCTGAAGGTGGCGCGACTGGTGCGTCCGCCGTACCGCGTCGATGCGCTCGATGTGGTGGCCGCCGTCGACAACGGCAGGCTCGATCTGCAGCGGCTTGCCGGCCGCGCCTGGGGCGGCCGCTTCGAGGCCAGCGGCAGCGCCGACGCCGGCAGCGGGCAGCTCGGACTGCGGCTGCGCGCCGACGAGGTGGACCTGCGCGCGCTGCTGACCGACACCTTCGGCTACGACGGCGCTGCGCGGGCGCGGCCGGATCGACGCCAACCTGCGCAGCCGCGGCGCCACGGTGGGCGCGTTGCGTGCCGCGCTGAGCGGCCGCGTCGCGCTGGCACTGCGGCCGGCGGCGCTGCGTGGCATCGACCTGGCGCAGACGCTGGCTGGCTGGCGGACGGCGTCCCAGGCCAGCACACGACACCGTGACCGCCGACGCCGGCCGCCAGACGGAATTCAGCCAGCTCGACGCGAGCTTCGATGTTCGCGACGGCGTGGCGCGCAGTACCGACCTCGACGGGCGCAGCGAATTTCTGCGCGTGGCCGGCGAAGGCTCGATCGACCTCGCCCAGAGCCGCATGGACTATTCGCTGCGAGCCCGCGTCGTCAACACCGCGAGCGGCCGCGCAGGCCCGGAGATGGTGTTCCTCAACGGCGTCACCGTGCCGGTCGAACTGAACGGCCCGTTCGGCAATGTGCAGTGGCGGGTGCGCTGGCCGGCTGTCACCGCCGCCGTGGCCGCACTCTCGGTGCCCAACGCGGTCGTCGGCACGGTCGGCGGGGTAGCTCGCGGCGCAACGGGCGTGTTGCGTGGCGCGGCCGGGGTGGTGAGGCGCGCTCCAGGTGAACCCGCAGGGCCTTCTACGCCGCCGCGCTAGGCTTTGCAGGGAGAGGCTCTTGCCTCGGTGTCAAGGCGATTGCGTTGGTAGCCCTCCAGCGCACGAACCGGGTTCCGATCGACGCTGACTGCGATGCTTGCCTTGACCTGCGCCTCGGCCGCGTCGGCGCCGGTCCAGCGTGGAAGCGGATCAGGTGCGTGATCGACAAGGACCCCGGCACCGGCCTGCCGGCGCGCGAACCCGGTGCCGACGTGTACGTCATGCTGACCGGCGCCGACGCGGTACACGCCGACTGGTGCAAACCGACGCAGCGTGCGATCCATCTTGTGTCGCCGGAAGCGCGGATGCCATGTCCTTCGCCGCCGGCTCGATGAGGCCGAAGGGCGAGGTCGTGTGCCGCTTCGTGCGCGCCGCCGGCAAGCGCGCCACTATCGGTGAACTGGCCGACCTGAGCCGCATCCTGGCGGGCGAGGCGGGCACCACCATCGGCGCGGATACCGGCGGCATCGTCCACGCCCAGGGGCGCTGAAGGTGGGTTCCGAAGTCACTCTGCCCGCAGGCCGCCTTTCGGCGGCGCGCGCGCTGATACAGGGGCGGCGAGGCGGCCTCGAGCGCTGCGGGAATCGGGGCCGCCGCGCGGCGCTTTCGGCGTCACTCGCGACCGGCTACAGTGCCGGGTCGGCGCGGCCTGGGCCGCGGCGTCACCCCGACCCAGTTGCAGATCACGACACCCCTGATGACGACCTTCGCTTCAGCCGATCGGAAGCCCGCAGCCGCGTGGCGCGTGCGGCGGCTCCTGGTGATCTGCCTCGTCATCGCGCCTGCGGCCTTCGCCCAGACACCGCCGGCGCCCGCCGACGCGGCCTCGATCTCGGCAGACCAGCGGGCGCTGGCGATCTCGCCGGCCGACATCCCGGCGCGCGCCGAAGCCGATGAGGAAACCTTGCAGGGCATCGTGCGACGCGCGGAGGTGCCCGACCTGGCACGGCGCTACGAAGAGGCCTTTGCGCGCCAGTCCAACGCCGTGCAGCAGCTTGCCGAGCGCTCGGGCAAGAGCGACCTGCCGCTGCTCTCGGTGCGCCGGCTCGAAAGCCTGCAGCGCCACTGGCTGCTGCACGAGCGGGCTGTCGCGCAGACCCGCGCCGAACTGGCGCGCAGCCTGAACGCCAAGTCGGAAGACGTGGCCGAGCTGGCCAGCCGCCGCGCGGTCTGGCAGGCCACCGCGCAGAGCGCGGGCCTCCCGACCGCGCTGCTGGCGCGGGCCGAAGAGATGGTCGGCCTCATCGACGCGGCCGAACCGAAGGTTTCGGCGCCGCTGGCCAAGCTGCTCGACCTCGGGCGCAAGGGCAGCGTGCTGTCGGCGCAGGTGCAGGCCGGTGTGGCCGGCGTGACCGGCAAGATCGATGAACAGGACCGGCTGCTGGTGTCGATGGACACGCCGCCGTTGTGGCAGGCCATCAACGACCCCGATGCGAAGGAGCCGGTGAGCGCCGGGTTGCGCCTGAGCCTGCAGGTCGAGCGTGCGTTCGCGGCCGACTACGACGCCGCCAACGGGCGCTGGCTGCCGGCGCTGGTGGTGGGCGCGGTGCTGCTGCTGCCGGCGATGGTCTGGCTCCGGTATCGCGCGCGACGGCTGGTGGAAGGCGGGCAGGCGACCGAGTTGTCGATGCGGGCCCTCTCGCGGCCCTGGGCGGCGTGGCTGCTGCTCGTCTTCCTCGGCGCGGTGGTGTACGACATCCAGGGGCCGACGATCCGCCAGCAAGCGGTGATGCTGCTCGCCTGGATCCCCGTGCTGGCCCTGGTGCAGAAGCGCGTGCTGGCGCTGGTCGGGCCGTGGGCGTACCTGAGCGCGGTGTTCTACTTTCTCAGCACCGTGGCCTCGATGCTGCTGGGCAACCAGGTGCTCTACCGGGGGTTCCTGCTCGGCCTGAACCTGCTGATGTTGCTGACGCTGGCCTGGGGCATGCTGCGGGCCCGCCGCGCCCGCCGTGCCGCCGAGGCGGACGCCGCCTCGCTGCAAGGCCGGGCGATGACGCTGCTCGGCTGGATCGCCAGCGCCGTGCTGCTCACCTCGACCGGCTCGAACCTGCTGGGCAATGTCTCGTTGTCGACCATGCTCACCGGCGCGCTGCTCGACAGCAGCTACGCGGCGCTCGCGATCTACGCCGGCAGCACGGTGCTGGTGGCGCTGTCGCAAGTGCTGTTCTCGCGGCCGGCAGTCACGCGCTTCGCCGGCCGCCATGCGGGCTCTCTGGTCACGTTCGCGACGCGGGTCGGCGCCGCGCTGCTGGGCGTCGGCTGGCTGGTCTACGCGCTGCAGTCGTTCCGCATCTACCGGCCGCTCTCCGCCCTGCTGGTGACGGTGCTGACGCATGAATTCAAGGTCGGCCAGCTCGCGATCAGCCTGGGCGGCATCGCGTCGTTTGCGGTGGCCACCTGGGTCGCGTTCTGGTTGGCCCGCACGATCCGCCTCGTGCTGGCCGAAGACCTGCTGCCTTCGCTGGCCCTGCCGCGCGGGGTGGGCAACAGCATCTCGACGCTGACCTACTACAGCGTGCTGTTCCTCGGCCTGCTCGCGGCGCTGGCCGCGGCGGGGCTGCAGGTCGGACAGCTCGCGATCGTCTTCGGCGCACTCGGTGTCGGTATCGGTATCGGCCTGCAGGACGTGGTGAGGAACTTCGTCTCCGGTCTCATCCTGATGTTCGAGCGTCCGATCCAGCCGGGCGACGTGGTCGACGTGGCCGGCATGTCGGGCCGGGTGCGCGAAATCGGCATGCGGGCGACGATCGTGACGACCTTCGACGGCGCCGACGTGGTGGTGCCCAACGGCATGCTGCTGGCCGACAAGCTGGTCAACTGGACGCTGAGCGGCACGCGCCGCCGCATCGACATCAACGTGTCGACCGGCTACGAGGTCGGCCCGCAGCGCACGATCGACCTGCTGGTCGGCATCGCGCGCAACGTGCAGGGCATTGCCATGTCGCCGGCCCCGGCGGCCATCCTGACCGGCCTCGCGCCGGGCCAACTCGAGTTCAACCTGCGCGCCTGGACGACCGAAGGCGCCGACTGGCTGATGGTGCGCAGCGAGCTCGCCGTGCAGGTGCAAAACGGCCTGGCCGAAGCCGGCATCGAGGTGCCGAAGCCGCAGCGTGAACTTCACGTGCATGGCGTCGAAGGCGCGACTGTCGACCGCGCGGGCGTCATCGGGTCCCTGCCGACCTGATTGACCGGGTGGAGGGCACCCACTTGGCACGATACCGTCCGGATGTGTCACCCCTGAAACCGCACTTGACCGCTTCTCGCCGCTGGCGAGACCACATGAACGCTGAGCGCCCCAAGGCCGCCGCCTTGCGGTGTCCGTCCCCAGGGGGATCGAGGAAAGTGGCATAGCCACATTTCTCAAGAGGACAGCCCCCACGGCCAACGTCACCTTTTGGGTGAGAGCGCTACGCGCCCGATTGAGGTGCGCCGCGGCACGCGGGCTGCGTTGCTCCACCTTGCAGGCTGCGCTAGGCGAGAGGCCAGGCCCTTCGCCGTGACCGGGCTCAGCCTCGCGGGCATGAGCCCGCAACGTCAAGCCCAAACGGAGCGCAGGACGCGCCTGCGCTATGCCTTGCCCGCGCACCGCAGCGCAGCCCACTCGGGCGCGTTCAATTGCGGTCCAGGTTGAATGGTGGTAGCGGTCGAGGCCGCCGAACGGGGCTGGGTAGGGACCGCGCTATTGGAAGCCGCTGACCGCCTGCGCCACCAGGGAGGCATCCGGGACGGTTGCTTCGTGTTCCGACATGAATCCGAAGTGCAGAGACCCGGGCGACGGATCTGTCGGCACCCGGGTCTGCTGAATCAGCGCGCCCGGCCTCCAGGGCAGGGCGCGGCCCTATCGCTGCGGCCGATGGGGCGTGCCGGTCAATGGCTGCCGCCGCCGCCGGCGGCTTCCAGCTCGCGCATCACGGCATCCAGGTTGAACGAGGCCGGCTTCTGTCGCGGCGGGAACTTCACGAAGTTCTCGATCTGGCTGCCGACCACGGCCTGCATCATGTAGACGACGTACGCATGGGAAATGAACCAGTCCCAATGGGTGTTCGAGTTCTCGTCGGCACGCTCGAACGGGTCGCGCCGCAGGTTGAAGAGTTTCGGCGCGCGCAGCTTCACGAAAAGTTCGATCCAGCACGCCAGCTGCTTGGCGTGTTGCTCCATCAGCACCACCTTCCAATCCTGCATCCGTATCGCCAGGATGTCGCCGTTGTCACTGATGTAGAAGAAGGAATGCCGCGGGCACTCACCCACCTCGCCCTTCAGGTAGGGCAGCATGTTGAAGCCGTCGAGGTGAACCTGCCGGGTGCACCAAGACAAGCCTCCGGCTTTGCCGCTGGTGCCTGACTCCGCGGCGACGCCGCCTCAGCGCTTCAAGCCCCACTCATGGAGCTTCTTCGCAGCGGTGCCGAACTGACCCAGCTGGTAGACGGCTGCGCCTGCCGGCGAGAACGTGAACGACTCGAACGGTTCAGCGAGCATCTTGTCGAGGTAGTCACGCGGCGCAATGCCCGTGGTGACGTGCGGACTGAAATGCTCGCCGGCTGACTTCTGCACAAACGCCGAAACGTAGTCGATCAGCAGCGGGTCGATGACGGGATCATCCGGCGTCGTGGCGAAGGCGTCCGAGAGTCCGGTGGCCACAGTGAACGGGGCCACGGCATCGATCAAGGCCTGTTGCAGCTCGCGCAGTTCAGGACTCGGCCTGGCGACGATGCCCGCAAGTCCAATGGCGCCGCTCGGGATGTAGTAGTAGCTGAAAGCCTCCAGCCGCAAGCCGAGCACATCGGTGCCGGCGAAAACCTTGCCGGCGGCGGCATAGATCTTGTCGAGGTCCGCCGTGCGAACGAAACGCTGCAGCAGCGTGACGTGCGGGCGGTGCGTCGCATCCAGCGCGAAACCCTTCGGGAAGACCTCGAGCAGGCGGGCGTTGTTGGCTTCGCAACGCTGGAGCATCGTGGCGTCGGGCTCCAGCAGGATGTTGATGGCGGTGACCGGGCCCGGCTCGAACGGGAACACCTGCTTCCAATCGTCCTTCATGCTGACGACGGTCCAGCCGGCTGTCTTCGCCTGCTCGTAAAGCGCCGGCGTGAAGGCCCCGAGCTGGGGCGTGGGCAGGCCCAGCGCCGGGCCGTAGGCGTATTCGCGTGCCGCGTCATCGTGCAGCACGAGCAGTCCGAAGCGCGCGCCGCTGCCGCCCTGCGTGTATTCCAGCATGTGCTGGTCACCCACGGAATTGCCGAATGCGGCAATCGGCGCAGCGGCCGATATGCTGGTTGATGGCGACGGGCTTGTCGGCCTTGTCGTTGTTGAAGCTCAACTTCGGCAGGCGAAAGAGAACCGGTTTGCCGTCGCGCATCTCGAACCGGGTCTCGATGCTGCTGCCGATGACCTGCTCCGGCGGGACGCCATAAACGCGCTCGCCCCATTGGCGCAAGAACTCGATGCCGCCGCCCGAGACGATGAAGTTCTTGAAGCCGTTGGCGCGCAGGTAGGCGAGCACTTCGAGCATCGGCTGATAGACCATTTCGGTGAAGAGCCTGCCGGTCTGCGGATGCCTCGCGGTGGCGATCCAATCCTCGACGATCCGCCCGAACTCCGCGGTGCTCATGCCCGCGTGGGTGGCCATGACGATTTCGAGCAGCGCCTCGTCGCCGGCGGCGAGCGTGGCCCGCAAATCCCCCTTGAGCAGCGAGGCGAACGGTTCCTTGGTCTTCCACTCGGGGTGCTGCGACGCAAGGGCCTTCACACGGTCGAGTGCGAAGTACACCTGCACGGGCACCGGCTGCTCGCACCAGAGCGTCCCGTCGTTGTCGAAGGTGGCGATTCGTTCGGGGACGGGGACAAAGGATGGCGAGCCTTCCTTTGTCACCTTCTCGACGAAGCTGAAGATGCTCTGCTTTGCCGGCCCGTCGTTCCAGGAGGGAAGAGGGTCGGCGGCCAAGGCCGCGTCTGCGGACGAGAGCGGATCGGGCATGACTTCGGTAGGTGGGTCTTTCTTCATGGCAGTCTCCCAGGTATGTGCATCCACGCAACGGAAAGAGACCCGGGCGACCGATCGCTCGGCGCCCGGGTCTGCTGAATCAGCGCGCCCGGCCGTGAGGGCAGGACGCGGCCCCATCGCTGCGGCCGATGGGGCGTGCCGGTCAGTGGTTGCCGCCGCCGCCGGCTGCTTCCAGGTCGCGCATCACGGCATCCAGGTTGAACGAGGCCGGCTTCTGCCGCGGCGGGAACTTCACGAAGTTCTCGATCTGCTGGCCACCACGCCCTGCATCAGGTAGATGATGTAGGCATGGGAGATCATCCAGTCGTAGTAGGTGTTCGAGTTCTCGTCGGCCCGCTCGAACGGGTCACGGCGCAGATGGAAGAGCTTCGGGACCCGCAACTTCACGAACGGCTCGATCCAGCACGCCAGCTGCTTGGCGCGCTGCTCCATCAGCACCACCTTCCAGTCCTGCATGCGGATCGCCATGATGTCGCCGTCGTCGCTGATGTAGAAGAAGAAATTGCCGCGGGCTCTCCTTCACCTCGCCCTTCAGGTAGGGCAGCATGTTGTAAGCCGTCGAGGTGGACCTTGAAGGTCTTCTTGCCGGCCTTGTGGCCTTCGAGAAGCTTCTCCTTGATGTCCGGCTCGCCGGCGGCGGCGAGGAAGGTCGCCATCCAGTCCTGGTGGGTGACGATGCCGTTGAGCACCGTGCCGGCCTTGAACTGGCCGGGCCAGCGCACGAAGCACGGCACGCGCCAGCCGCCTTCCCAGTTGGTGTTCTTCTCGGAGCGGAACGGCGTGATGCCGGCATCCGGCCAGGTGTTGTAGTGCACGCCGTTGTCGGTGGAGTACATGACGATGGTGTCGTCGGCGATGCCCAGCGCATCGAGCTTGTCCAGCATCATGCCGATGTTCTCGTCGTGCGCCACCATCACGTCGTTGTAGTCGCCCTGGCCGCTCTTGCCCTTGTGCTTCTCGGCGCAGTGGGTGCGGAAGTGCATCGCCGTCGTGTTGTACCAGAGGAAGAACGGCGTGCTTGGCCTTGTGCGCCTCGTCGATGAAGCGCAGCGCGCGCTCGGTCACCTCGTCGTCGATGGTCTCCATGCGCTTGATCGTCAGCGGCCCGGTGTCCACGACCGTCTGCCCGCCCTTGCCGTCGGCCTTGCAATGCAGCACGCCGCGCGGCCCGAACCTCTTCTTGAACTCCGGGTTCTTCGGGTAGTCGGGGTCCTCGGGCTCTTCCTCGGCGTTCAGGTGGTACAGGTTGCCGAAGAACTCGTCGAAGCCGTGCATCGTGGGCAGGTGCTCGTCGCGGTCGCCGAAGTGGTTCTTGCCGAACTGGCCGGTGGCGTAGCCCAGCGGCTTGAGCAGCTCGGCGATGGTCGGGTCTTCCGCCTGCAGGCCGTTGGTGGCGCCGGGCATGCCCACCTTGGTCAGCCCGGTGCGGATCGGGTTCTGGCCGGTCATGAACGCGGCGCGGCCCGCGGTGCAGCTCTGCTGCGCGTAGTAGTCGGTGAAGGCCACGCCTTCGTTGGCCACGCGGTCGATGTTGGGCGTGCGGTAGCCCATCTGGCCGCGGCTGTTGTAGCTGATGTTCCACCAGCCCACGTCGTCGCCCCAGAGGATCAGGATGTTCGGTTTCTTCGCTGCCATGGTCTCTTCCTTTCAGTGCTGACACAAATTCCGGATCGGCTCGAAGCAACCCGGTTCCAAAAAACATGCCTCATGCGGCGGCCGTGTCACGCCGCCGTCAGTTGCGCGATCGACCCTGCTGAAGGGCGAACTCGGCGCCTTGTCGCCGTGGCAGAAGCGGAACTTCTTGCCGCTGCCGCAGGGGCAGGGCTGATAGGCGCCGCGCCTGGCATCCTCCTCGGCGACCCACGCCATCACGTCGGCCGGCGGGCGGTTCTGCCGCAGCAGCTGCACCATGACGTTGAAGGTCGGCCCGGTGTGGGTGAAGAACAGCTCGAGGCCCGGGCACAGGTAGTTCTGGCCCGGCTCGCCGTCGCGCGACAGCGCGAACCGGTCCTTCGGGCAGCCGCCGTTGCACCAGTTGAGGACCTTGCAGCCGCGGCACTGGGCGGTGAGCGTGTCGCGCTTGTCCTGGCCGAACTTGCGCTGCGCGGGCGAGGCCACCAGCTCGAGCATGTGCGTCTGGTGGATGTTGCCGAGCTTGTACTTCGGCTCGACGAAGTGATCGCAGGAGTACAGATCGCCGTTGTGCTCCAGCGCCGGGCCGTAGCCGCAGGTGGGCGCGTGGATGCACAGCAGGTGGCGGCCGAAGAAGGCCTCCAGCGTGACGTCGAAGAGCTGCACGTACACCTGGCCCACGTCGTGGCGCACCCACTCCTCGAAGATGTCGATCAGGAAGCGGCCGTACTGTTCGGCGCCCACCGTGCGCTCGGTGACCAGGTTGCCGGTCTGCGTGTAGAGCAGGCGCTTCTTGCCGGCCTGCTCGCTCCAGCCCTTGTTGGCGATCTGATCGTCTGCTCGGTGGCGCGCTCGATGATCGGGATGAACTGCACCCACTTCGCGCCCAGCTCGTCGCGGAAGAAGCGATAGACCGTGCGGCCGTGCTGCTGATTGGCGGCGTTGACCGTGCACAGGATGTTGAAGTCGACCTCGTGCTTGCGCAGGTGGCGCCAGCCGCGCATCACCAGGTCGAAGGTGCCCTGGCCGCGGCGGTCGACGCGGTAGGTGTCGTGCAGCTCGCGCGGGCCGTCGACGCTCAGGCCGACGAGGAAGTTGTGCTGCTTGAAGAACGCGCACCAGTCGTCGTCGAGCAGCAGGCCGTTGGTCTGGAAGGTGTGCTGCACGGTCTGGCCGGGATGGCGGTACTTCTCGACCAGCTCGACCGCGCGGCGAAAGAACTCGAGCTTCATCAGCGTGGGCTCGCCGCCCTGCCACGCCACCGTCACCTGCGGCGTGCGGTGCGACTCGAGCAACTGGCGGATGTAGGCCTCGAGCGTGGCCTCGGACATGCGGTGCTTGTCGTTCGGGTACAGCGACTCCTTGGACAGGAAGAAGCAGTAGGTGCAATCGATGTTGCAGGTCGACCCGCTCGGCTTGGCCAGCAGGTGGAAGCCCGGCGGCGCGTTCGCGGGCAGCGGCGAGGGCATCACGGTGGGGTCGGCTACGGCGGGCAAGGTGGGGTTCGGTAGGGCGTTGGGGGTTCAGTGGCTGACAAGGCGACGAGACGGGCCGCTATACGAGACGCAACAGCACCGCGAAGAAGGCGAAAAATGCCAATCAGGACGAGAAGGAACGACATTGCGTAGAGCGGGGTCTGCTTGGCTTCGCTGGCCATGCCTGCGATGGCTGCGAAACCGCCGCTCCACAGGTAGCGAAGAGTCCAACGGTACTGCAGGATCGAAAGCAGCGCCGCCATGGTGCCGCAAGAAATCAGTGCCAGCCCCAGGTACCAGGCCGCGTTCGGAAAGCGGGCGTCGGCGAACTCGGGTGACTGATGAAATTTGTAGAAGAACTGGAAGATCGCGAAGCCGAAACCGATCAGCGAGACGGCGGTGCGCATGTAGGCCATCATCGTGCGCTCGACGGCGAGCCGCGTGCGCAGCCAGGCAAAGTGGGCTTGCACATTCGCGTCGACGTGGAATCGATCGGATGGGATCGCTGGCCTGCTTGTCACTCATCGTCGTGGTTCCTGGGCGGCCGGGCTGTCGTGAGCCGCGAGGGCGCCGTAGGGCGGTTGTCGGGGCTGAGGCAGCGGCATGCTATACCTTGCCCGGCGTGGCGTCATGGGGTTGAGCCAGCCAGGTGTTGGCCGCCGCCACCGCCTGGTTCAGCGCCGCGCCGAGCTGCGGCGTGGCGACGAAGACGTTCTCGTCGCCGATGAGCCTGAGCACCCCGGTCTTGGCCAGCTGATCGCGCACGAGCGGATCCACGCCGACCAGCATCAGCTTGCCTTGCCTGGCCTGCAGCGCCTGGGAATAGCGCTGCAACACGGTCACGAAGGTGCTGCCGATCTCGCTCTTGCCGCGCAGGTTGATGGCCACCACGGCGCGGGTGGCATCGCCGACGGCGGGCAGCATCTCTTCCATGTTCTTGGCCGCGGCGAAGAACAGGCTGCCGTAGATATGCAAGACCGTGAGTTCGTGGCTGGGCAGGCGTTTGGGCGGGGGCTGTTCCAGCGGAAAGCCTTGCGCTTGCAGCACCCACTGGGTGACGACGACCTTGTTCGATTGGCGAATGGTGTTGAGCAGGATGCTCAGCGCGACACCGAACAAGACTGCAAACTGCAGCGGGACGATCAAGGTGGCGACGAAGGTCACGACCATGACCACCTTCGAGATCCGGCCTGTGTTCCAGGCCATCACCGCCTGCTCCACGCGCAGGCCCTGGAACCCGGCGACGATCAGCAACGCGGCCAGCGCGGGCATGGGCACCCGCTCCACCAGCGGCCCGGCCAGCAGCACGATCAGCCGCCACGAACAGCCCGACGAAGATGTTGCCCCAGCGCGATTTGGCGCCGGCGCCCACGATCAGCGCCGTGCCCGAGACCGAGCCGCCGGCCGGTATGCCGCCGACCAGGCTGGTGGCCATGTTGGCAACACCCTGGCCCAGGAAGTCGCGCGACACGTCGGGGTAGCTGCCGTCAGGGTTGGGCGTGCCCTGGCTGACGCCGGCCCCCTGCACCAGGCCGATGATGGCGATGGACAAGGCCGGTAGCCACAGTGACAGCACCAGCGAGAGCTGGGGCAGCGCCAGTTGCGGCAGTTCACGTGGGATGGCCGAAATGTTGCCCACCGTCGGGACCGACGCGAAGTTGGCGGCCGTGGGCAGGACCGCAAGGGTCAACAAGGCCAACAGTACAGTCGCCACGGCAATGGCGATGATGAAGGCAAAGCGCTGCAGGGCCTTGTGCCACAGCAGCCCCACGATCAGCGCCAGCGTGAGCCCGCCGATGGTCGTGGCCTGCAGGTTGATCTGGCCGAGGTGCAGCAGCAGGTCCAGCGCCTGGGCCACGCGGTTCGAGAAGCTGCTCTGGTAGCCCGTCAGGTCGCTCAACTGGCCGAGGATGATCAGCACGGCCACGCCGTTGAGAAAGCCAGTCATCACCGCATTGGAGACGAAGCGGATCAGGAAGCCGAGCCGGAACAGGCCGACCAGCAACTGGATCACGCCCACCAGCAGCACCAGCACGACCAGCGCCTCGGCCCTCTGGCCGGCTGGAAACTCCAGCAGCACGACCCCGGCGGCCACCGCCAGCGCGCCGGTCGTCGACACGTTCATGAAGACAGAGCTGGAGAAGATGGCGCCGACCGGCACCGCGACCATCAACGTGTAGATGCCGAGCACCGGGTTGACGGCCACCAGCAGCGCGTGCCCCATCGCCTGCGGCACGTTGACCACGGCGAAGGTGAGCGCGGCAATCAAGTCGGACGCCAGATATCGGCGCTTGGGCTTGAGCTGCTTCGCCGCGGCCTGAAGCCGTTTCATGCGGTTCTTCATGGCCACGGATCCCCGAATCCGAGCCCCATCACCGTATCTTGTTCGCAGAGGCGCGGACTAGCCACCAGCGGGCGACACGCGCTATCGGGCCACGCAGCAGCAGGTAAGGCATGAAGGCAAGCAAGCCGGCGATGATGACGGCCTCGGCGGGATGGAAGGTGTCGAATGCGATGAACTGATAGATCAGGTCCATGCACAGGCCCAGCAGGATGACCCGCGCGGTGGCGATCAGCCCCTCGTGGAGGCGATCGCCGCGTTTCGCCGGATTGGTGACGATCGTCCACAAATAGGGCGTGCGCCCGGTCCGGGCGTCCTTCATGCCGTCGAGAAAGGCGGCAATTGTCGCCATGATGGGCTGGAGAGCAAAGCGGAAGGTCATCGGCCCGCTTGGACGGTCGATCAGGTTTTGCCAGATGCGCTCGAAGACCGGTACCGAGAGACCGTGCAACGCCACACCGAGAACGACGAACGCGACCATCAGCACGACGACCAGTCGAGCCAGCAGAATCTTTGTCTTCGATACCGTCTCGCTCATCGCCCGATCTCCCTGTCTCGCCCCGCGCGAGGCGGGCTGGGAGTTACTTGATATCGAGCGGCGTGATCCGGTTTCCATTCAGACTCAGGCTGCCCATCAGGCCGCCGTTCGTCAAGACGAATCCGATGACCGGCTGCTGCGCAGTCTGCGTCGTGACCCTGGCGTCGGCGCCGACCGTGATCAAGGCCACCGAAGCGTCGACACCCGCCGTCCATCCGTTGCTGGCCTCGAATCGGCTCAGAGCGTCCGGCGTCATGAAGAGGATGAACACCGCCTGCGATTGCGCGCCTGCGAGCAGGCCGACCGAGGCTTCGGTCATGCGGAAGTACCCGGTGGTCTTGCCTGCCTTGCGAAGGACTCCCTGCCCCGAAGCCCCGCCGACGATGAAGCCGGCTGAGAGGAACGACGGAAACACCAGCACGCCGCGCGCCGAGGCGATGAGTTCCTGTGAGCCGCCGGCTTCCCGGTACAGGCGCGCCAGCGCACTGTCGGCGCTGGCATCGATGGCCTTGCGCTGCGCGGCAGGGTCGCCCGAGGCGCCGCTCGTGGTGGAGCAGCCGGTCGTCAGCACGGCCAGGGCAGCCAGCGATGCGCCGGCGACGATGAAGTTGCGTTTGTTCATGGTTCGAGCCACTTTCGTTCTGACAGTGATTAGGGCGCGCACTGTCGATTCGCGCGAATTATCGAGGAGCCGGGTTGGCCCAACTGCCTGCCGGAGAGCTCAGGTGTTGGGATATTGCGGTCGCCTTGCACCGACCCCTCAGCAACGAAGGAGCAACGTGACGTTGATCCTGAAGCACCAGCCGTGCGGGCCACTGTCCGGGCTGTCGGCCCAGTGCCGTACCAAGCCGCCAACGCGACGCGGCCAGTGCCGTGTGCGCGGTAGCCGCCGCTTCCGCCAGTGCGCGCTTCATGGTGGCGGCAGCGCCACCCAGGGGGGAGCGGGGTCGAAGCGCGTCATCGCGCCCGTGACGCGCGCCGATGCAGGGCCGAGATTGCGTTGGTACACGACGCCGTCGTGGTTGACCAGGAACGACATCACGCCGGTTTCGCCATAGTGCGCCGGCCAGGCCACCAGCGCGAAGCCGTTGGTGAGCTTGTCGCGGTTCAGGTAGCTGCGCGCGCCGCCGCTTGCCGCCGGCCCCTGCGCTTCGAGGATCTTGAACCGGTAGCCGTAGTAGCCGTCCTTGATGTCCCGGGTATCGAACAGTGGCCCCGCGGGGCTGGCGGGCTCGCCGTCGGGCGTGGACCAGTACAGGCCGTCCTGCTTGCCGGGCTGGCTCAGGAATCGGCGCGCGTATTCGAGGACGCCGTTGCCGTTGCGATCCTGAGCGGCGTATTCGCGCTGCGCGTCGACGTAGGCAACCATCGACTTGATCGCTGCGAGTTCGTTGCGGCCGATGCGCCGGATCCGAACCTCCTCTACCCCCGCACGCACGTCGAAGGCCCAACCTTCACCGCGGCGGACGATGGGAATCGGCAGGGTCCAGCCGTCGCCCAGCACCAGGCGGGCATCAGCCCCATTGCGATCGATGCGATGACCCCGCGACCACGCGGCCAGGAAGTCGAGGCGGTCGTCTTCGGACACTGCGTCGAGCGGCATCAGCCGACGATAGTCCGGACCGAGCACGGCGCGGACTTCGTCGTCGGCGTGGCTTGCGAGACCGTCGACCAGCATCTCCACCGCGGCTTCCGGCGTGGGGAAGACCTTCTGTGCGATGGCCGGTGAAGCGGCCATCAGCGCTGCGGCCAACAGCCAGGCCGCGCCGCCCCGTGGCCAGCGTTTGCGCATGGAATTGGGTAGCAAGATGGGTCCCATCGCTATTGCCGCCGCGCCGCCGCGCCGCCGGCGGCACCGGAAGCGCGCTGCTGCATCGCTGCCTGGCTTGCCGCGCCGCGATCGATCTGCTGGCGCGTCTGGGCCGCATTGCCCGCGTCGCGCAGCGCGTTGTCACGGTTGACGGCGGCGGCACTCGCATTGCGATTCTGCACTTGCGACCGGTCGACGCCGGCCGCGCGGCCTTGCACCTGCGAACGATCGACATTCGCGGCCCGGTTCTGGACCTGGCTGCGGTCCACGCCGGCTGCGCGGTCGCGCGCATTACCGCCGTCGATGGGCGCAACGGGCCGCTGCGGCAACTGGCCGCGGTCGATGGGCGCAACGGCGCGCCGCTGCGGGTGGGCCGGAACTGGCCGCGGTCGATGGGCGCAACGGGCCGCTGCGGCAACTGGCCGCGGTCGATGGGCGCAACGGGCCGCTGCGGCGACTGGCCGCGGTCGATGGGCGCAACGGGCCGCTGCGGCGACTGGCCGCGGTCGATGGGCGCAACGGGCCGCTGCGGCAACTGGCTGCGGTCGATGTTTCGCAGCGCATCGCGGTCGAGGTTCTGCGTTCCCACGCGGTTGGCGAGCTCGTCGCGCGCCCGATCGCGCTGCAGTTCGCGCCCGCGGAAGTCGTCGCGCGCCGCGAACGTCGCCGACCGCCTGCTGCAACCGATCGCGCGTTGCCGCACTGCGATAGGGCACGCCGTGGCGATTGCTGGCGTTGTGGCGCCAACTCACGTCGCGGTCGCGCGAGTCGATGCGGTGGTTGACGTTGATGGTGTTCCAGCGGTTGACGTTGATGTTGACGTCGCGCCGGCGCCAGTCGACGCCACCCCACAGCGCGTTCGACACGCCGATGCCGGCACCCCACCAGAACCCGGCACGGGCAGCGCTGCTCCAGCCCCAGCCCCAGCGCGGCGGGGGCGGGAAGAAGAACGGCGGAAACGCCGGGTGCCACCACGGGCCGAACGCCCAGAGGGGGTTGAAGATGGGCACGAACACGACCTGCGGGTTGGCCGGGGCGATGACGATGATCTGCGTCGGCGGCGGGGGCGCGGTGACCACCACGATCTGTGGCGGCGGCGGCGCGGGCTCGACGGTGATGACCTGCTGCTCGTTGGATGCGAGGTTGCCCGCGTCCTTCGCCTTCGCGCGCAGGAACTGCACCGAATCCATCACGTCCCCGGGCTGGGCGAGAAACGCGTCGCCCAGGTCGCGCACCCATTGCGGATTCTCGCCAAGCATCGCGAGCACCTGCGGGAACGCCACGAGCGACTGCACGCTCGGATCCCAGGGCTTGTCCTGCACCGCCTCCACCGCCGCGTCGCCCTCGAACTGGCGATGCGCGTACGCCCATTCCACCGCCTGCGCAACGTCCGACGGATACGTCGACGCCATCAGCACCTGCGACAAGAGTGCGTCCGGAAAAAGCGCGATCGACGCCAGCTTCTGGTCGAGCTCGGCCGCGGTGAACGTCGCGGGCTCCGCCGCGCGCGCCGGCGCGGCAGCAAGCAGACACGCCGCCAGGAAAGCCGCGGCAACACGGAGGAAACGTGAACGCATGGGGAACATCGATGGAAACATTCAGGTCAGGGAGCGTGCCCTCGCCAACCAAGTATACGGAGGCTGCCGACTGCAGCGCGTGGCTCGGCTCACCCGTCAGCCATTGAAACGGACCTGCAATTGTGGATCATCGGACTCTTCAGTGGGTCCACGTGTGCGACCAGAGGCTGAGGCCGCCGCAGTGGAAATGGACGGCGATCTTCAAGCGCGCGGGATTTCGATAGCCGCAGCCACGTTTCTGGAAGGTGGCGATCTTGGAGTTCGTTCCGTCGGCCACGGCGCCGGGGGGCTCGCCGCGCAAGGTATTCAGACGCGCACCAGGTACCTGGGCGTTCGGGAGGGGCCGCTCTGTCGGCCCGGGCGCGGGTGGAAGGCGCGCTCGCTCAGGCGCAGGTCGAGCGCAACTGGCGCAAGGCCTCGTTGGCCGCCGGCAGATTGGCCGGGTTCTCGTGCGTGAAGTAGCGCTGGCCATCCGGCAACTCATTGTTTCCCGGCCGCGGCCAGCCCCGAACAGCCACCACGCCAGGCGCGAGACCGGCCGGTCTGATCCTGCCGTTGTCGATGTCGCGCTGGCAGATCAGCAGCACGCCGTTGGCTGCCACGACGCGATTGCGCAGCCTGGCCAGGGCTGCGGGGGCGGTGGCGGACAGCGCGGCCGTTTCAGGCGGCAGCGAAAGCAGGAAGAACCTGCGCCCGCCTGCGTTTTGCGACATCGCCGTCTCGGCCGCCACCTGGAAGCTGAAGCCGGCACCGGCGGTGTAAAGCCCGCCCTCGGACTGCGCCGACGCGGCCGACGCGCAGAGCACGGCCACGACGGCGGCGAATGTCGAGCTCAATGAACCTCGAACGGTAGGACAGGGCATGCGTGATCTCCTCAACGCCGATGAAGGAACCCGTTGGCGAATGCTAATTCATCGTCGCGAGATCCCGGCGCCCATGCTGCGGCAAGTGCCTCATCGCAGCCTTCTGGGTGCAGGGTCATTGGCAGCCGCCAACGCGGCGGTCATGCCTGCCGTGCAGTGCCTGTGCCCGCCGGCGTGTTGCGCGATCGTCGGCGCCATGCGCAACCGGCCTTGGCCAGGGGAAATGGCGTTTCAGTTCCTGTATCCGGCCGCTATCATCTGCGAGACAAGGCGGCCCTGCGCTGCGCGGCAGGCCCGCTCTAAGGCGCGTCGTTACCCGCAACCACACTGGAGTTCACCGATGACCCGAATCGCATTTGCCCACGCTTCGACGGCAGTCGCCATGCTCGCACTCACGCTGAGCCCGGCGGCAGTTGAAGCGCAATCGCGCGTCCAGTACGGGCGCATCACCAACGTCGCCGCCACCACGGTGGACAGCTCGACGTCGCAGAACGTCGGTACGCTCGTTGGCGGCGGCATCGGCCTCGCAACAGGTAGCGGGCAGTCCGGCAGCAACCGCGCGCTGCGCACCATCGGGGGCGCTGCCGCCGGTCGGGGCGTTGGCACGCTCGCAGGCCGGTCGCAGGCGTTCGAGTACACGGTCCTCATCGGCGGGACGACAACCACCCGCATCGTTTCGGACCAGGCGGGCAAGCGGGTCGGCGATTGCGTCGCCGTCGAACAAGGGCAGTTCAGCAACATTCGCCTCGTGCCCGATGCCCGCTGCGCCCCCCCCGCGCCGCGCGCAGCGGCGCCTGCGCCCGCTCCGGCTCCGGTTGCAGTGGCGCCCGCCGAGATGGAAGCGGCCAGTGCCTGCGAGCAGGCCAAGCAGCAGGTGCTGAGTGCCGAGACCGACGAGGCTTTCTCGCTCGCCGAGCGCCGCATGCGCCTGCTTTGCGGCGAATGAGGCGGGAAGCGCACGTCGCTTGAAGGCACGCTCGATGACCCTGCGCTAGCGGGTCATCGGCGTTGGCGTGAGCGCTGGCCGACGAGAAGACGGGGTTTGCGCGGCCGCCTGACCCGTTGCGGTTCACCGGGGCAAGCGCGGGTCGGGCGGTGATACTCCTATCGCTCGAGGTGCGCCGGACCGCACGCCCATGGACATTCGTCTTTCCATTCACTTTCCCCTCCGCCCATTAGGCACCTGCTAACCCTGTTTGCCAGCCTTGCCGCCCTGGCAATCTTGCCGGCGGCTGCTGCCGGTTCCGAGGCCTGCCGTGATATCGCAGCAGACTCCGAGCGCCTGGCCTGCTATGACCGAGCCGCCGGGCGCGCTGCTCCGGCCGCGACGCCCCCGGCGGCGGTGCCGGTCCCTGCCGCCTCGCCGGTACCTGTCGCTGCGCCCGTGGCGCCGCCAGCCAGCGTGCAACCCGAAGCTTCCCCGGCGCCCAGCGGCTGGTTTGCCGAGGACAACTACAAGGCGCAGACCTTCGTCGAGCGCTGGCAACTCGACCCTGGCACCAAGGACGGCCTGTTCAAGGTCAAGCCCTATAAGCCGGTGTATGTGCTGCCGGTGAGTTGGCGCAAGAACGTCAACGTGAGCCCCTGTTCGCCCAACCCGGCGAACTGTGCGCCGGGCGCGGGCGCGAACGATCTGCACACCGAGGCAAAGTTCCAGCTCAGCCTGAAGACGAAGGTGCTGCAAGACATTCTCGACAGCCCGGTCGATCTGTGGGCGGCCTATACGCAGCAGAGCTTCTGGCAGGTCTACGACGCCGACAACTCACGCCCCTTCCGCGAGACGAACTATCAGCCCGAGGCCTGGTTGACGTTCCCCCTGAAGGTCGGCCCGGAGTGGTTGCAGTGGCGCATGTTCAATCTCGGCGTCGTCCACAACTCGAACGGCCAGTCCGATCCGTTGTCGCGCTCGTGGAACCGCGTCTACGCGACCTTCGGGCTGAGCTCGGGCGACCTGAGCCTGTTCATCAAGCCCTGGTGGCGCTTCTCGAGAGCGCGAGCGCCGACAACAACCCCGACATCAGCGACTACGCCGGCCGCATCGAGTTGCAGGCGGTGTATTCCTACCGCTCCAATGTTTTCTCTGCCAGGCTGCGGAACAACCTGAGGTTCGGATCGAGCACGCCCACCCGTACCTCGGTACAGGCAGACTGGGCGTTCCCGCTCTTCGGCGACGCTGCACGGTTATGTGCAGGGCTTCGCCGGCTATGCCGATTCGCTGCAGAACTACAACTTCCGCAACGCCGGCATCGGTATCGGGGTCTCGCTGGTCGAATGGCGCTGAGCGCCAGGAGGGTGGCCGAGGGCCAAGCCCCGTGCGAGAGCCGCGTGGAGACGGCGCTACAGTGAGTGTGGGTTGGCCCTGAGGGGCATGCCGTCGCTTATCATGTTGCGATGCACAAAACCTCTGGGTCCGCGACGCCCGCCCGAAGCCGCAAACCCCTCCTTGTCGACCTCGCCCTGCAGGGCGGCGGTGCCCATGGCGCGTTCACCTGGGGCGTGCTCGACCGCCTGCTCGAAGAGCCCTGGCTGACCTTCGACGGCATCTCGGGCACCTCGGCCGGGGCGATGAACGCGGCGGTGATGGCCAGCGGCCATGCGCACGGCGGCGCCGACGGCGCGAAGGCCGCGCTCGAGGACTTCTGGAAGCGCGTCTCCGACGCCTCGAAGTTCAGCCCGATGCGGCGCGGCCCGATGGAAATGCTGACCGGCCAATGGACGCTGGAATACTCGCCGATGTACATGGCCGCCGAGATGATGTCGCGCGTCTTTTCGCCCTACGACCTCAACCCTTCGGGCACCAACCCGTTGAGCGAGATCCTGGCCGACATGGTCGACTTCGAGTGCCTGGCCAGCTCGCCGATCCGCCTCTTCATCACCGCGACCAACGTGCGCACCGGCAGCGGGCATGTGTTCCGCAATGCCGAGATCACGCCCGACGTGCTGCTCGCCTCGGGCTGCCTGCCGACGATGTTCCAGGCGGTCGAGATCGACGGCGAGTTCTACTGGGACGGCGGCTACGCGGGCAACCCGACGATCACGCCGCTGGTGCGCGAGTGCGACTCGCACGACACGATCCTGGTGCAGATCAACCCGATCGTGCGCGAGGCCATTCCGAAGTCGGCGCGCGACATCCTGAACCGCCTGAACGAGGTGTCGTTCAACGCCCCGCTGCTGAAGGAGTTGCGCATGATCGCGCTGCTGCACAAGGTGGCCGACCCGGGCCGCGGCGAAGGCGCGCAGTGGGCCAACATGCGCATCCACCGCATCGCCACCGACCGGGTGACCGAACTCGATTCCAGCTCGAAGATGATCACCGAGTGGCGCTTCCTGTGCGGGCTGCGCGACGAAGGGCGGCGCACCGCGCAGTTGTTCCTCGACGCGCACGGCGACGACCTGGGCAAGCAGTCCACGCTCGATCTCGACGCCATGCTGGAGACGCTCTGACCATGGGCTTGCTCGGCATCCTGCTCGGGCTCGGGCTGCTCGTCTGGCTGGCCTTTCGCGGCTGGAGCGTGCTCGGCCTCGCGCCCGTCGCGGCGCTGATCGCGGCCGGCTTTTCGGGCGACCCGCTGCTCGCGAACTGGACCCAGACCTTCATGGGTTCGGCGGCCGGCTTCATCGCCCAGTTCTTTCCGCTGTTCCTGCTCGGCGCGCTGTTCGGCAAGCTGATGGACGACAGCGGCTCGGTCAGCGCCATCGCGCAGTTCATGACCGAAAGGCTCGGGCCCAGCCGCGCCATCCTGGCCGTGGTGCTGGCCGGCGCGCTGGTCACCTACGGCGGCGTGAGCCTGTTCGTCGCGATGTTCGTGCTCGCGCCGATGGGGCAGGCGCTGTTCCGCGCCGCCGACATCCCGAACCGCCTGCTGCCCGGGGCGGTGATGCTGGGCACGGCCACCTTCACGATGTCGGCCCTGCCGGGCACGCCGGCGATCCAGAACGCGATCCCGATGCCGTTCTTCGGCACCACGCCGTTCGCCGCGCCGGGCCTCGGGTTCATTGCGGCCGGCATCATGCTCGGCTTCGGGCTTGTGGTGGCTGATGCGCGCCGAGGCCGCCGCGCGCCGCGCCGGTGAAGGCTTTGGCGGGCCGATCGCGTCGGCCTCCGATGCCGCGCACGACACCGTGGTACGCGAGCGCGCCACCGCGTCGCACGAGTTCGACCCGGCCGAAGTCGAGCACGGTGCGCGCAGCGCGCAGTTGCCGGGCATCGCCGTCGCGCTGTTGCCGCTGATCGTGGTGATGCTGGTCAACCTGACGATGTCGCTGCTCGTGCTGCCGCGCCTTGACACGAGCTTTCTCGCCGACGTGCGTTGGGGCGAAACCTCGCTCGCCAGCGTGGGCGGCGTCTGGTCGGTGATCGTGGCGCTGAGCGCGGCGATCGTGGTGCTGTACGCCTTCAATCGCCGCCGCCTGGTGGCGCTGCGCGACACGGTGGACGCCGGGCTGAACGCGTCGGCGCTGCCGGTGATCAGCGTCGCCAGCCTGGTCGGCTTCGGCGCGGTGGTCGCCTCGCTGCCCGCGTTCGAGATGGTGCGCGACTGGGTGCTCGGCATCGAAGGCGGCCCGCTGGTCGGGCTGGCCGTGGCCACCAACGTGCTGTCGGCGCTCACCGGCTCGGCCTCGGGCGGGCTGACCATCGCGCTCGGCGCGCTCGGCGAGACCTACATGCAGCTCGCCGCCACCCACGGCATCGACCCGGCGCTGATGCACCGCGTGGCCGTGATCGGCGCCGGCTCGCTCGACAGCCTGCCGCACAACGGCGCCGTCGTCACGCTGCTCGCCGTCTGCGGCGCGACGCACAAGCAGAGCTACTTCGACATCGTGATGGTCGGCATCGTCAGCGCGCTGCTCGGGCTGGTGGCGGTGATTGCGTTGGGCTCTGCGTTCGGTTCGTTCTAGCCTGTCGGCGTTTGGGTCGGGCCCGAACCAAAGCCCGACAGGCTCTAGCGCGGTACCGTCTCCGATTCGACGACGAGGTCGAGCACATAGACGAACGACGGCCCGCCGGCCGGCGCGCCGCGCTCGAAGCGCTTAAGCCGCAGCACGTTGCGCATGCCGGGCTGGTGCGTGTAGCCCTCGATCGGGTCGTAGAACGGCTGCCAGGCGCCGGGCGCGCCGACGACGAGGCCTTGCGCGTCGAAGCGGCGCTCGCGCACCTGAATGCACGCGTTCGCGCCGCTGAGCGGGTTCTTGCACGCGACGGTCTGTGCAGCGACCTCGAGGAACACCCGCGTCGGCGGGCCGTAGCGCGCCTCGGGTGTCATCTGGCCCTTGAAGGACAGAGTGGCGTTGGCGGGCGTGACCAGCCTCAGCGCAGGCTCGGCTCCGGGCGCAAGCTCGATCTTCGCCGGCTCGGCCAGCAGCTCCGACAGCGCCGCATCGGCTTTCATCGCCGCCGGCTCGCAGGCCATCATCGTCGAGGCCATGCGGCCGACAGTGAGACGGCCGTCGGCATCGATCTGGTAGCCGCCGAAGATGCGGTTGCAGCCGCCCTCGATGTTGAGGCGGCCTTCGGCGAAATTGAACACGATCGGGCGCCCGGAGCCGGCGGGCAGGCCGTCGATGCGCTGGCCCTGGGCACTGGTGGCCGCAGTGAGCGTCCAGCGATGCGATTCGAGCGTGCGCTGCACGCCGGGCTCGGCTGCACCGGCGCGACGAGCTTGAGCACCCGCTGCGGCAGGCTGCGGCCACGCCGGCGCGGCGCCCGGCTTCGAGCAGCGCGACCCGGCCCTCGCCCACCGCGAACTGCTGCCCGCCGCGCTGGGCGTCGAGCGTGATCGCGTTGCCGCTGGGCTGCCAGCTGAAGCGCCCGCGCACGACGCGCGGCGCGTTGTCGCGATCAAGGTAGAGCGTCGACGAGCTCGTAGGTTTCGTCGCGGCTCAGCGTGAGCCGGGTCTGGATGCCGGGGCAGTCGGCGCAGGGCAGCACGCCCTCGTAGACGCCGGCCCAGTCGAGCGAGTTCTGGCTGGTGTGCATGTCGGCTTGCTTCGCCATCGTGGGGTCGCTGGCCTCTTTGCGAGGCATGCAACCCGCCACCACTGCCGCCAGAACAAGAACAATGAATGCTGACTTCAAGGGGTTCTCCTCCCAGGCGCTCAGGCCGGGCGCCTGAAATACGGTGCCGTCTCGAACACGGCCGGCGCGAAACCCTGGCCGTTGACGGCCAGGCTGCGCTTGAGCACGAAGTCGAACAGCAGCACATTGACGTCGCGCAGCCGGCGCAAGGGCTCGCGTGCCGCAGGATCGAGCAACCCGGCATCGACGAGCGCCCGCAAGTCGATCAAGGGCACCACGCCGGGCAGCGGATAGTCCGAGCCATTCAACAGGCGGTCGTGCCAGTCCCGGCGTTCGAGCAGCGTGTCGATCACGCCCATCCGGTTGCTCTGCACAATGGCCGCGATGTCACCGACCAGGTTGGCGCGATAGCCGCGGCTCGTCCATCAGCCGTGCGAACAGGTCGAAGTTCGTGAGCATCGTCGAACCGTTGCGGTCGGTGTCTTCGGCGATGCCCAGCGATGCGCAATGCGCGACCACCACCCGAACGCCGGCATCGAGCGGGCGCCGCAGCCGCAGCGGGTTGCCGAGGTGCTCGCCGAAGCCATGCACGGCCTGCTCGTCGCCGGCATGCGTGATGAGCGGCATCTGCAGCGTGGCCAGCCTGGCGTAGAAGCGATCGCAGCGGGCATCCGCCGGATCGATGTTCTGCGCCGACGGCAACCACTTGATCGCCCGCGCACCGCGCGCCGCTGCGGCGTCGAGGCGGTCCAGCGCCTGCGGGTCGTAGGGATGGATCGACGCCGCCCACTCGAAGTGCGAAGGATGGCTGGCTACCAGGCCCGCCACGTACGTCGTCCGGCACATGGAAGGTCGAGCGTTCCTGCATCGGCGCCCCGGCGTCGTCGCGCGCCCAGTCGAACCCGAACAGCAGCACGTGAAACCCGGGCGCCATGGCCCGGCACTGGGCCAGCAGGCGATCGACGAAGCTCGTGTCTGCCTTGCCGCTCGATTCGTCGGTGCAGGACGCGTTGACGTAGAACGCCTTCTGGACGTACCCGCGCGGCTGCCAGATGTTCTCCATGCGGGGGTTGAACCAGAGCCCGCTGCCCGAGTCGCCGTCGCCGAAGGCGTGGCAATGGGTGTCCCAGACCTTGGCCGAGTCGATCCCGCGCCACGCCGCCTGCACCAGCGGATGGTCTCGCAAGTCTGCCGGCAGTTCGGGCTTGCAGGCGTTGAACACGCCGTCGCGCAACGGGAAATCGCAGCCTGTCAGCAGCAGGCCGGCCGCTGCGCCAGCACCCAGGAAGCCGCGCCGGTTCATGCCGGGCAGTGGGTTGTCAGGACGGTGTGGGGGCGCGCAAGCCACGTGAAGTTGCGAGCCACTACAGCAGTTGGATGCCGGTGGACGTCACGCGAACGCGGTCGCCGATACGCAGCGCCGGCGCCGCGGTTTGCTGGATCGTGGCAATGCTGCCGTCGTCATAACGCACGCCAATCCGCCAGACGAAGGTCTGGCTTCGCTGAGCGGCCTGGTTGCCGACGAAGGCGCCACCGCCCGCGCCGATGATGGTCGCCGCGGTCTGGCCCCGGCCACCGCCGATCTGGTTGCCCAGCAAGCCGCCGATCACCGCGCCGCCGATCGCACCGGCCGTGCTGTTGACGTTCTGCACCGTGTCTTGCGTGATCGACTCGACGGTGCCGACCCGCGCCGACGGCTCGGACACCTGGAACGCGGGCGGCGTATTGCAGCCTGCCAGCAGCAGCGCGAAGCCCGCAGTGAACAAGGCGGCGGTCCGCCGCCATCCCGATAGCTTGGTCATCTCATTCTCCAGTTCAAGTGGGCAGGCTTACTCGGGAATCGAGTTCAGCAGAAACATGACGGCCAGCAATCCGGTCGGGCGCCCCAGCTTGCCCAGCCATTGGGCGAAGATCTGTTCGATGTCGCCGCCGATGTAGACCTGCGTCAGTGCCCTGTTGACTTCGAGGCGGAACGCCGAATCATTGCGCGGCATGGCCATCGCGTAGGGCTCGAACGAAAGGTCTTCCGCCACCAGCGCGAGCTTGGAAGGGTCTTTCGCTTGAACGGCCAGGCCCACCAGCTTGACCTTGTCGCCGGCATAGGCGTCCGCCGTGCCCGCCTCCAGCAGCGCGAGGCCGGCGGCGGCGTCCGCGATCGGCAACACCGTGGCGTTGACAAGGCGCAGGCGAAGCGTGTCGTTCAGCCGGGTCTCGGTCGTCGTGCCCTTCAGAACGGCGACCTTCTTTCCGGCCAGGTCGGTGATCTGGTTGATCGGCGCACCGGCCTTGACGAGCAAGCCACCGCCGTCGATGAAGATCAGGTTCGAAAAATCGACGTTGGCGAGGCGGCTCTGCGTTTGCGTCGTGTTCGCGCATTCCAGATCGGCGCGGCCGGTGGCCACCATCTGCAGACGCTCGGTGACGGAGCCGGCCAGCCAGTTCACCTTGATGTTCGGCTCGCCGACCGCCCGGCCGATCTGTGCGATGACGCGTTTGCACAGGTCGATCGAGTAGCCGGCCGGCTCGTTGTTGGGGCTGGTGAAGGAGAACGGCAAAGAGTCCGCCGAGTACGCCACGTTGATGGCCTTGGCCGACTTGATCTTCCCCAAAGTGGGGGAGCCGGTCTGGGCGGTGGCAGCACCACCCATCGCTGTGAAGGCGACGATAAGCGCCGCGAGAACTGTCTTGACCATGCAAACCTCGGGTTCGTTGGAAGAATCGGAAGTGACGCTGGCGCGTGAGTATCATTCGCGGCCCGCTCTGTAGCGCGGCGCAGTGTACAACGGTGATCCGTGCGCGCAGCGAGCCGCATGTCATTGCCCATCGAGCCCTGTATGCGGGCGCTAGCCGCAAAGCGAGATGAGAAATGAAATCGTTGTCAACCCTCCGGAATCCCTTCGCTGCCGCACCGCATCGACGCACCGGCCTGCGCATGCATGCGATCGGCGCCGCGCCGAGCCTGGCCTTCGCGCGCGGGGCATTCGCCGCCGAGCGCATCTCGACTGAAATCCGAGTCACGCAGTGAAGAGACCTCTAGCCAGCGCCGCAATGAACCTCGATGGACCGGCACAAATCGGACAGGCGCGTCGGCCAGAGCTGTCGGGGCTGGCGCGCCTTGCGTTGATCGGCGCGGTCGTCTGGCTGGCGGGTTGCGGATCGCTACCGCGCAACGCGGTGCCGGCCGACTTGTCACTGGCCGCCACGGTGCCGAACCTGCCCGATATCCGGGCCTGGGCGGGTCACCCGAACGGGATGCTGGAGCGCGATCTTGCGGCGTCGTTCGCACAGGAATCGGAAGGCGACTTCCCACGCGCGGCCGACGGCTCCGTCCGTTACGCCCATCTGGCCTTGTCGGGCGGCGGGGCCAGCGGCGCGTTCGGCGCCGGCTTCCTCAACGGCTGGTCGACCAGTGGCACGCGGCCCGTCTTCAAGATGGTGACCGGCGTATCGACAGGCGCCTTGATGGCGCCGTTCGCGTTTCTCGGCCCGGCGTACGACAGCGCCTTGCGCGAGTTCTACACCACCACCCGCACGCGCGACATCTTCGTTCTCGGCTCGATCCTGCGGCAGTTGCTGACCGGCGAAGCGCTCGCCGACACCGGGCCGCTGGCGTCGTTGATCGATCGTCACGTCGACGCCGACTTCCTGCGCCTCGTGGCCGACGCGCACGAGGGCGGCCGCAGGCTTTACATCGGCACGGCAGACCTCGACGCACGCCGCTTCGTGGTCTGGAACATGGGCCTGATCGCCGCCAGCGGCCGACCGCAAGCGCTCGAGCTGTTTCGCAAGGTCATGCTCGCCTCGGCGTCGATCCCGGTCGCCTTCCCGCCCGTCTTCTTCACGGTCGAGGCCGATGGGCGGACCTACGACGAGATGCACGTCGACGGTGGCGTGGGCGCACGCGTCTTCCTCAACGGCGGGGTGTTCGGGAGGTCTGTCTTTCGTGACCGCGGGGGGCGTGGCGTCGGTCACGAAGACATCTTCGTGATCCACAACGGCCAGCTGTTTCCGCTGCCTGACCCCGTGCGCCGATCGCTGCCGGCGATCGCGTTGCGAGTTCTCGATGCATCGGGTAGAGCAGCGGTGCTGGGTGACCTGTTTCGCATCTACGGCTACGCGCAACAGGAAGGCGCGAGCTTTCAATGGATCACCATCCCCAACGACGTGAGCATGGACGCCGACGAGACCTTCGATCCGGTCAAGATGAACATGCTGTATGCGGTGGGCTACCGCATCGCGGTCGCAGCCGCCCCTTGGGCCACCGCTCCGCCCGGACAGCAGCAAGATCCGGCGCCTTGAGGGCGATCGAGGGGGCGGCGTCAGCGGGCCCAGGCACCTTGGGTTCGCGCTGTTCGACAAGGCCGCGCGCGGCCGTTGACAGTCAGGACAGGGCCTTGGCCTTGAGCTTGGTGAACTCGTCCTGGCTGATGGTGCCCGCATCGAGCAGGGCCTTGGCTTCGGCGATGTCGGCGGCCGGCGACTTGCCCACCACGCCCTTGATGTAGGTCTCGGCATCGGACCTGGCGCGCTGCACGCTGGCCTGCTGCCGCGCCGCCATGCCCCTGCCGCGGGCGACGATGTAGACGATCGCCGTGAGCATGGGCAGGAAGATCAGACCGATGATCCACAGCACCTTGGAGCCGCCGCCGAGTTCGGCATCCCTGAACAGATCGACGACGATCTGGAACATGATGATCAGGTAGGCCACAAAAACGAAGGTCGAGACCATCAACAGAACCAAGTCCCAGAAATTGCTCATGTCAGTCTTTCAAGTTGTCAATCGAGTACACGGGCAGATCGCCCAAGGCTTCACGGCAGCGCGGGAATCGGATCAACTGCCGCGAGCACCGGCGCCACGGATCCAGGTGCGCACCAGTTGCAGCATGAACCCACCGGTGAACATGCCGAGCACATAGATCAGCAACACCAGTACCGATACCGGCAAGGTGACGCTCATCGAGAACAGCGACACCGTGGCGGATTCGAAGTTCTGCACCTTGAAGAGAATGACAAAGCCCGCCAGGGCGGCGATCAATGCCATGTACACATAGCGCATGTCAGATACTCCCCGAATGAATCTGCCGCTCGCGTTCACCGCTTTGGGCGCAGTCGCAGGGAGCGCAGTGTACAGGGCCCGCTTGTCCGGTGGGGTCGTTCGGTGGGGTCGTGTTCGGCGGGGTCGCCATCGACGCCGTGGGTTGGGGTGGGGCCGGGGGCTGACACCGAACCCTGGCCTTGTGCTGAGAAGCGATCCGGGCAGAACTTGCGCCTCCGTGACGCAGCGCCATCACAGCCGCACGCGCCTAAAGCGCAGTCGCCAGACCCCGGATGTGACCGACGAGTTGTTGCGCGAGCGGGCTGAGCTCGTGGGAGCGCAGCGTCACGGCGCCCACGGCCCTTGCGATCGACGGCAGCTCGACCGGCAATCGCACCAGCAGGTTCTTGCCCGGCGCGAAATCGATCTGTGAGCGCATGCCGAACGACAGCATGGCACCGTGCAGCACCATGCCGTACTGGATATGGATCGAGAACGACTCGACGACGTGGCGCGGCAACGCCAGCCCGAGTTCGCCGAGCGTGCGCAGCACGTGTTCGAAGAAGATGCAGTCCGGCGGCGGCATCACCCAGCGTTCTTCCAGCAACTCGGGCCACGTCAGGTGCTTGCGGGCGGCCAGCGGATGGTCCTTGCTGGCGACGACGCACAGCTTCTCCTCGAACAAGGTCGTCACCTGCAGATCGTCGCCGGGATCGAGCAGCGAAAGCCTGAGGATCGCCAGTTCGATGTCGCGCTTGCGCAGGCGAGCCTCCAGCTCCGACTCGCGGGCCTCGAGCACCGAAACGAAGATACCCGGGTGAACGTCGACCAGTCGCTTGATGGCGATGGGCAGGAAGGGGATGGCCGGCATCGGCACCGAGCCGATGCGCAGGGTTCCCTGCGCGCCGCTCGAAACGAGCGCCAGATCCTGCGCCGCGCGGCGCAACTCGTCGAAGATGGCCTTCGCGCGCGGCGCAAAGCTCAGGCCATGGACGGTCGGCTCGACACCGTTGTCATTGCGATTGAACAGCTTGGCACCCAGCGTCTCCTCCAGTCCCGAGATCGTCTTGGTAACCGCGGGCTGCGTGAGGTGCACGACTGCAGCGGCCTTGCGAAAGCTGCCGTGCTCCAGCACCGCCAAGAAGACGCGCAGTTCGCTCATCTTCAAGTGCCTGGGCAGACGCTGGATCAGGCTGTTGGCCGGCATGAGTTTCCCGCGAGATCGGTGATGACCCTCTGCATGCCGCTCGGGTAAACCCGCATCGGTCAGAGACTGGAAATTATCGCCCTATAACAAACTGCTATCGCCCGGGCGAGGGGGGATTGCGGATGTCGCGGATACTTTCCCTCGGCACCCTCTGGTATGCCCTGGGCGCGGCAGGGCTGTTTCACGAATCGGATCGAAGCAATGAGCCAATCGAAGCTGAACTCTTGCGAATGTCCCGCCCGTCCGCGGCCTTGCCGCGGGCTGGCGTGGCGAGGCCTTGTCGTCGGGACGCTGCTGGCCGCAGCCGCGTCGGCGTTCGCCGCCGGGCCCGACCTCGGCCGCGCCGGGCAGCTCGTGCGCGACGGCAAGTTCCAGGAAGCCTACGAGCTGCTGCTGCCCTTCGAGGCGTCTGCCAAGGACGATGCCGCGTTCAACCTCCTGCTCGGCCAGGCCGCGCTGAAGACGAACCGGGCCGACGCGGCGCGCGGCCTGTTCGAGCGCGCGCTGGCGTCCGCGCCGGGTTCGATCGACGCCCACCTCGGCCTCGGCCGCGCCTACGTGGCGCTGGGCGACTATGCGAGCGCGAAGATCGAGTTCGAGACCGTGCTGCGTTTCGACGACCTGCCGGCCGACTTGCATCAGCAGGTCGAGATCTACGCCGAGGCGGCGCAGGGCTACGCCGATGGCAAGCGCCTGCTGGCCAGTGGTTATGCCATCGTGGGTCTCGGCAACTACCGCACCGGCGCGGTCGGTGGCGGGCCCTACAACGACGGCTTCTTCGCGGCGCGCGGCGGCGGCAACCTGAACTACGTGCTGAGCGATGGCTACGCGCTCGACGGCAGCCTGGACTACCGCTTTCGCGACTACGACAACGCCGAGCGCCGCAACGACTCCGACCTGCGCTGGAACGGCGCCGTCAGTCGCACGATGGGCGAGGGCAACCTGGCCCTGGGCCTGCGTGGCCGCGTCAGCTACCGCGGCAACAGCGACTACCGCAACGACTTCGGCCTGTACGGCAACTACCGCCTGCGCCTCGACCCCGACAACCAGGTGGCGATGGGAGCCGAAATCCGGCAGCGCCGCTATCCCACGGGGCCGCTTCGCGAGCGCACGCGCAACATCGCCGAGTTCACCGGCAGCTGGACGCATGATCTGCTGGACGGCAAGGCAAGTTTCACGCTGGCCGGGCAGGCCGGGCGCGAGTTCAACACCCAGCGCAGCGACGGCGATGCCAACTTCTTCGGCCTGTCGCCGTCGCTGAATTTCAGCATCACCGACAAGCTCGGCGGCTTCGTCTTCGGCTGGTGGCAGAACGACCGCTACAACATCGAGCGACTGGGCGCAGACGGCGACCGCCAGGTGGGCATCGGCACGCGCAACGACAACCTCTACGAGGTGGGCGGCGGCCTGACCTGGCAGTTCGCGAAGGGCTGGTCGCTGAACCCCGAGATCCTCTACATCCGCGACCAGAGCAACATCGTTGCGGCAAACTACAGCTCGACGGAAGTGTGGATCACGCTGCGCAAGGATTTCTAGCGCGTGCAACAGGGCTGCGGGGCCGCACCGGCCCGGGCACGAACAACTGAAGGAGGCAAGATGGCTGAACAGAAGATGTCGCGGATGGGGTTGACCGCGATGGTGGTCGGCGGCATGGTCGGCGCGGGCATCTTCTCGTTGCCCCGCACCTTCGCCAATGCCACCGGGCCGCTGGGCGCAGTCATCGCCTGGCTCATCGCGGGCACCGGCATGTACATGCTGGCGCGCGTGTTCCAGGCGCTGGCCGAGCGCAAGCCCGACATCGACGCCGGCGTCTATGCCTATGCGCGCGAGGGCTTCGGCGACTACCCGGGTTTCCTTTCGGCCTTCGGCTACTGGATCGGGAGCTGCATAGGCAACGTGTCGTACTGGGTGCTCATCAAGTCCACCATGGGCGCGTTCTTCCCAGTCTTCGGCGACGGCAACACAGCGGTGGCGATCGCGGTGGCCTCGGTCGGCATCTGGCTGTTCCACTTCCTGATCCTGCGCGGCGTGCAGCAGGCGGCGTTCATCAACAGCATCGTCACGGTGGCCAAGGTCATTCCGATCATGGTCTTCATCGTTATCGCGTTCATTGCCTTCAAGATGGACCTGTTCAGCTTCAACCTCTACGGCGGCGACCTGACCAACGGCCTCTTCGAACAGGTCAAGGCGACGATGCTGGTCACCGTGTTCGTGTTCATCGGCATCGAAGGCGCGAGCGTCTACTCGCGCTTCGCGAAGGAGCGCGCCGACGTCGGCAAGGCCACGATCCTGGGCTTCGTCATCGTCACCACCCTGATGGTGCTGGTGACCTTGCTGCCCTACGCCGTGCTGCAGCGCGCCGACATCGCCGGCATGCGCCAGCCGTCGATGGCCGCGGTGCTCGAGTCGGTGGTCGGCCCGTGGGGCGCGGTCTTCGTCAGCGTGGGGCTGCTGGTGTCGGTGCTCGGTGCCTACCTGGCCTGGGCGCTGATCTGCGCCGAGGTGATGTTCGCCGCCGGCAAGTCGAAGGACATGCCCAAGGCCTTCGCCAAGGTCAACAAGAACAACGTGCCGGTGGTGGCCCTGTGGGTGACGAGCATCGTCATCCAGATCATCGTGATCACGACCTACTGGTCGCGCGACGCGTTCTCGCTGATGCTCAACCTGACCAGCGCAACGACGCTGATCCCGTACCTGTTCGTCGCTGCCTACGGCCTGATGATCGCCCAGCGTGGCGAGACCTACGACAAACGGCCGCAAGAGCGCCAGCGCGACCTGATCCTGGCCTCGCTGGCGGTGCTGTACACGCTGTTCATGATCTACGCCGGCGGCCTGAAGTTCATCCTGCTGTCGGCCGTGCTGTTTGCACCGGGCACGGTGCTGTACTACGTCGCACGGCGCGAGCAGGGCAAGCCCGTGTTCGAGAAGACCTCGGACTGGGTCACGTTCGGCGTCATCCTTGCCGCAGGCATCTACGGCGTGTACGGTCTGGCGACCGGCGCAGTTTCCATCTAACCCCGAAGGAGCTCGACATGGCAAAAGCAAAAGCGCATGCAAAGACAGCGGCAAAGACAAGGACGCCCGAAGTGAAGTTCGGCGTGCATTCGGAAGTGGGGCAGTTGCGCAAGGTGATGGTCTGCTCGCCGGGCCTGGCGCACAGCCGCCTCACGCCCTCGAACTGCGACCAACTGCTTTTCGACGACGTGCTGTGGGTCGAGAACGCCAAGCGCGACCACTTCGACTTCGTCACCAAGATGCGCGACCGTGGCGTCGAGGTGGTGGAGATGCACAACCTGCTGGCCGAGACCGTGGCCGTGCCCGAGGGCAAGAAGTGGATCCTCGACAACCAGGTCGTGCCGAACCAGGTCGGCCTGGGCTTCATCGCCGAGCTGCGCAGCTACCTCGAAGGCCTCGACGACCGCAAGCTCGCCGAAACGCTGATCGGCGGCCTGTCGACGCACGACTTTCCGGAGAAAGCCGGCGGCAAGGCGCTGAAGATCGTCAAGGAAGCGGCCGGCGTCACCGAGTACCTGCTGCCGCCACTGCCCAACACGCTCTACACGCGCGACACCACCTGCTGGATCTACGGCGGCGTGACGCTCAACCCGCTGTACTGGCCGGCGCGGCACGAAGAGACCATCGTCACCACCGCGATCTACAAGTTCCACCCCGACTTCGCGGGCAAGGTCAACGTCTGGTGGGGCGACCCGACCGAGGACCACGGCCTGGCCACGCTGGAAGGCGGCGACGTGATGCCGATCGGCAAGGGCAACGTGCTGATCGGCATGAGCGAGCGCACCTCGCGCCAGGCGATCAGCCAGCTTGCGGCCACGCTGTTCAAGAAGGGCGCCGCCGAGCGTGTGATCGTCGCGGCGATGCCGAAGATCCGCGCCGCGATGCACCTGGACACCGTGTTCACCTTCGCCGACCGCGACTGCGTGCTGCTGGCGCCCGACTTCATGAACCAGACGCGCACCTTCTCGTACCGCCCGAGCAGCCACGCCAGCGGCGTCGAGCTGCATGCGGAGAACAAGCCCTTCGTCGACGTGGTGGCGCAGGCACTGGGCTTCAAGAAGCTTCGCGTCGTCGAGGCCGGCGGCAGCGACTACCAGCGCGAGCGCACACAGTGGGACAGCGGCGCCAACCTGGTCTGCGCCTCGCCAGGCGTGGTCTACGCCTACGACCGCAACACCTACACCAACACGCTGCTGCGCAAGGAAGGCATCGAGGTCATCACTATCGTCGGCGCCGAACTCGGCCGCGGGCGTGGCGGCGGCCACTGCATGACCTGCCCGATCATCCGCGACGCGGTGGACTTCTAGGCGCCGCCACCGCCCTGTCGCCTGCCCGGCACCGCTGGCGGCCGCATGGGTGTTGCTAGATCCCGCACAGGGGTGGATGGGCAACGATTGACGCGCCTCCGTGTCCGGGATCGCGGTGGCGTCCCCAGGAAGTTCGCGACAATGCCGAGGTTCCGCAGCCGCTAGACTTCAACTGCATGATCAGACCTGACGCACCACAGCCGCTCACGCTGACCGAGGCAATCATCCCGGTCGCCAGCCTGATCGTGCTGGTGGCCTTGTCGTACTTCCTGTTCGGCGATGCCGGCGCGGTCGGGCCGAACCAGGTCGCGCTCGTCATCGCGACGATGATCGCGTTGTTCATCGGCTGGCGCCGCGGCCACTCGGCCGCAACCCTTGGCACCGCCGCATCGGAAAGTGTTGCGACCGGCATTGGCGCGATCTTCATCCTGTTCGCCGTGGGCGGCCTGATCGGCACCTGGGCGCTCAGCGGTACGCTGGTGGCGATGGTCTATTACGGATTGCAATTGCTCAACCCGAACTACTTCTTCGTCACCGCGTGCGCGATCTGTGCGATCGTTGCGGCCAGCATCGGCAGCTCGTGGACGGTGGTCGGCACGATCGGCGTCGGCTTCATGGGCATCGCCATCAGCATGGACCTGAACCCGGCCATCGCGGCGGGCGCCGTCATCTCGGGGGCGTACTTCGGCGACAAGTCTTCGCCGCTCTCGGATTCGGCCAACCTGGCTGCCGCAGCCGCCGGTGTCGATCTGTACCAGCACATCCGCGAGACGCTGTTGACTTCGACGGTGGCGCTGGCGATCTCGCTCGCGGTGTTCTTTGCGCTCGGCCGGCCCGGTGACTTCGACGCCTCCGACAAGATGGCGGCGATCCAAAGTGCCTTTCAGATCACGCCCCTGCTGTTCATTCCCTTGCTGGTGGTCATAGTGCTGGCGCTGTTCAAGGTGCCGGCCTTCACCGCCATCTTCCTCGGCTCCATCGCGGGCGGCGTGCTTGCCGTATTCGTGGCGCCCGAGCGCGTCATCAGGTTTGCCAACGCGGGCGATCTGCCGGCGGCGCTCGCACTGCTCAAGGGGGTCTGGCTCGCGCTGGCCAGTGGGTACAAATCGACCTCGGGCTTCGCGCCAATGGACATGCTCGCCACCCGCGGCGGCATGGACAGCATGCTGAACACGATCTGGCTCATCGTCACCGCGCTCGCCTTCGGCGGGGTGGTCGAGAAGGCGGGCGTGCTCGACCGGCTGATCACGCCGATCATCGAGAAGGCGAAGTCCGATGGCGCGCTGGTCACCTCGCTCGTGACGTCGATCTTCGCCACCAACGTCATCACTGCCGACCAGTACATTGCGATCGTGCTGCCGGGCCGGATGTTCAAGACCGCATTTGCCAGGCGCGGGCTCGCGCCCGTCGTGCTGTCGCGCACCGTGGGCGATACCGCGACGCCGACCTCGGCGCTGATCCCATGGAACAGCTGTGGCGCCTACATGGCCGCCACGCTGGGCGTGGCCACCTGGAGCTACGCGCCGTTCGCCGTGTTCAGCATCGTCAGCCCGCTGATCACGGTGGCCATCGCATACGCGGGCATCCGGATGCTGCGCCTGGCGCCCACGCCAGCACCCACGCCAGCACCCACGTCTCAAGCGCCGGACAAAGCGCAATAGGTCGTGATGATTGAGAATGCCCCGCTTGCGTTGGCGCAAGGCCGCATGCAGTCACCCGAAGAATCGATAGGGAGCCTCTCCGTGTCACAGAAGTTTGCCGCCAGGCGATTGGGCCATCTGCCGCGAGCGAACGCACTCCTCGCGCTCGCTGTACTCAGCTTGCTTTGCGCCTGCCGGCGCACTGAAGAAGCGCTTCCGCCCGAGATTCGCCCGGTCAGGGTGGTGACAATAGAGAACCGGGCCGACAGCGGCAGCGTGGCCCTGACCGGCACGGTGCAGGCGCAGACCGAGATCAACCAGTCCTTCCGCATCGACGGGCGGCTGGTCGAGCGCACGGTGGACATCGGCGACACCGTCAAGCCCGGCCAGCTGATTGCCCGGCTGGACCCGCAGAACGAGGAAAGCGGCCTGCAGTCGGCGCGGGCGCAGCTGGCGGCCGCGCGAGCCCAGCTGGTCGAGGCGCGCAGCAACTTCATGCGCATGCGCGAGCTGGTGGTCGAAGACGCAGTGTCGCGGGCCTCGTACGAGCAGGCCAAGGCGCTGCTGCAAGATCGGCCGAGGCGCAGGTCAGGCGGTGCAGGGCGCAGCTCAACCTGGCGCAGAACCGACTCGAGCTTCACGCGCCTCGTTCTCCGACGTGGCCGGCGTGGTCACCGCGCGCGGCCCGCAGCCCGGCGAGGTGGTGTCGGCCGGCCGCATGATCATCCAGGTGGCGCGCGACGGCGCGCGCGATGCGGTCTTCGACGTGCCGGCGCAGATCAAGGACAGCGCGCCGCTGGATCCCGAGGTCGCGGTCACGCCGGGCAATGGCGCCAAGGCGGAGCCGGCCGCGAGGCGCGGCAGGCCGGACATCGCGGTCGACGATGAGCGCCAACCCAGGGTCACTGCCAAGGGCCGGGTGCGCGAGGTCTCGCCGCGCGCCGACCCGGTGACCGGCACCTTCGCGGTGCGCGTGCGGCTGATCGATCCGCCGCGAGCGATGCGACTGGGCAGCACCGTGACCGGGCGGATCCAGCTCGACGCCGTCGAGCGGCATCACGCATTCCGGCCGCGGCGCTGGTGCGTGCCGACGGCAAGACGGCGGTGTGGGTGTTCGATCCGAAGACCGGCACCGTCGTCGCTGCGCAACATCGCCGTGCGCGCCTCGGATGCGAGCGACTGGTGCAGGTGGGCTCGGGCCTGAACCCCGGTGACGTGGTCGTGACCGCAGGCGTGCAGGCACTGCGCCCCGGCCAGAAGGTCCGCCTGCTCGAGACCAAGTCGTGATCGGGCCGAACCTGTCGGCGTGGGCGCTGTCCAAGCGCTCGCTGGTGGTCTTCATGATGATCCTGGCGGTGGTGGCCGGCGTCATGTCGTTCACGAAGCTGGGCCGCGGCGAGGACCCGGCCTTCACCGTGCGCACGATGGTCGTCGCCGCCGGCTGGCCCGGCGCCACCGTCGACGAGACCTTGAAGCAGGTGACCGAGCGGCTCGAGCGCACGCTGCAGGAGACCGACCACCTCGACCGCGTCCGCAGCTACACCGTCGCGGGCCAGACGACGATCTTCCTCGATCTGAAGGGCTCGACGCCGCCCGCCGCCGTGCCCGACGTCTGGTACCAGGTGCGCAAGAACATCGGCGACATGCGCCACACGCTGCCGCAGGGCGTGCTCGGCCCCTTCTTCAACGACGACTTCGGCGACACCTTCGGCACCATCTACGCCTTCACCGCCGAGGGCTTCAACTTCCGCGAGCTGCGCGACTACGTCGAGTCGGTGCGCTCGCGGCTGCTGCAGGTGCCCGACGTTTCGAAGATCGAGGTGCTGGGCGCGCAGGACGAGCAGATCTACATCGAGTTCTCCACCGAGCGCCTGGCCGGGCTGCGGCTGAACCTGAACCAGATCCTGGCCACGCTGCAGGCGCAGAACCTGGTGCGCCCGTCGGGCACGCTGCAGACGCAGCAGGAGCGGGTCTTCCTGCGCGTCACCGGCGCCTTCGACACCGAGGCCGACATCGAATCGGTGAACATCGTCTCGGGCGAGCGCATCTTCCGCCTCGGCGACATCGCCAAGGTGCGGCGCGGCTTCACCGACCCGCCGCAGCCGATGTTCCGCGTCAACGGCCAGCCGGCCATCGGCCTGGCCATCGCCATGCGCGATGCCGGTGACATCCTCGCTTTAGGCGAGAACGTGCGCCGCGAGATGGCCGACATCAAGGCCAACCTGCCGGTGGGCATCGAGCCGGTGCTGGTGGCCGACCAGGCGGTGACGGTGGACGTGGCCATCAGCGACTTCATGACCTCGCTGTGGCAGGCCATCGCCATCATCCTGGCGTGCAGCCTGGTCAGCCTGGGCATGCGCCCGGGCGCGGTGGTGGCGCTGGCCATTCCGCTGACGATGGCGATCGTGTTCGCGGTCATGGACGTGGCCAACATCGACCTGCACCGCATCTCGCTCGGTGCGCTGATCATCGCGCTGGGCATGCTGGTCGACGACGCCATGACGACGGTCGATGCGATGCTGCGCCGGCTGGGCGCCGGCGACACGCCTGACGAAGCCGCGACCTTTGCCTACCGCACGCTCGCTGCGCCGATGCTGATCGGCACGCTGGTCACGATCGCCAGCTTCGTGCCGATCGGCTTTGCGCAGAGTTCGGCCGGCGAGTACACCTTCTCGATCTTCTCGGTGGTCGCCATCTCGCTGCTCGTCAGCTGGCTGGTGGCGGTGATCTTCGCGCCGCTGATCGGCAAGGCGCTGCTCAAGCCACCGAAGGATCAGCAGGTGGAGGCCAAGCCCGGCAAGATGCTGCTGCTGTACGGCCGTTTCGTGGAAGGCGCGATCCGCATGAAGTGGCTGACCATCGGCCTCACGCTCGGGGCCTTCGTCGTCGCGCTGGTCCTGTCGAGCCAGGTGTCGCGGCAGTTCTTCCCGTCCAGCGACCGGCCCGAGCTGACGGTGGACCTGACACTGCGCCAGAACGCGTCGATCTTCGCTACCGAGACCCAGGTCAAGCGGCTGGAACAAGTGCTCAAGGCCGACCCCGATGTCGACCACTTCAGCAGCTATGTGGGCCGCGGCGCGATCCGCTTCATCCTGACGCTGAACGTGCAGCTGGCCAACCCCTTCTTCGGCCAGGTCGTCGTCGTCGCCAAGGACCTGGAGGCGCGCGAGCGCCTGCAGGTCAAGCTGGAGAGGGTGCTGGCCGAGCAGTTCCCGGAGGTCGTGGCGCGTGTCTCGCCGCTGGAGCTGGGCCCGCCGGTGGGCTGGCCGCTGCAGTACCGCGTGACCGGCCCCGACAAGGACGAGGTGCGGCGCGTCTCGCTCGAGTTGGCGCAGCTGCTGGGTGCCGACGCGCGCACGCGTCACGTGCACTTCGACTGGATGGAGCCGGCGCGACAATTGCGCGTCAAGGTCAACCAGGACCAGGCGCGCCAGCTTGGCATCAGCACGCAGGCGCTGGCCGCGGTGCTGAACGGCGCCGTCACCGGCACGGCCGTGACGCAGGTGCGCGACGATATCTACCTGGTGAACGTGGTGGCGCGCGCCATCGACAGCGAGCGTGCGTCCTTCGAGACCCTGAGCTCGCTGCAGGTGGCCACGCCGAGCGGGCGCATGGTGCCGCTGAAGCAGTTCGCCACCATCGTCGAGGAGCAGGAATTCCCGCTGGTCTGGCGCCGCGACCGCCTGCCCACGCTGACGGTGCGCGCCGACGTCAACCCCGGCGTGCTGCCCGATGCGGTGGTCGGCGCGCTGGCGCCGAAGATCGCCGAGTTCTCGGCCGCTTTGCCCAAGGGCTACAAGGTCGCCACCGGCGGCCTGTACGAAGAGAGCAAGACCTCCAGCGAATCGGTGTTCGCCGTGGTGCCGCTGATGATCGTGCTGATGCTGCTCATCATGATGGTCATGCTGGTCAGCTTCCGCCGCCTGGCGATGGTGGTGGCGATCATGCCGCTGGGGCTGATCGGCGTGGTGCTGTCGCTGCTGCTGTTCAACCGGCCGCTGGGCTTCGTCGCCATCCTCGGCGTGCTGGCGCTGATCGGCATGATCGCCAAGAACGCGGTGATCCTGATCGTCTCGATCGAGGAGGAGCGCGCCGCCGGGCGCAGCGTGCGCGACGCGGTGGTGGGCTCGGCGACCAACCGGTTCCGGCCGATGATGCTGGCCGCGATGTCCACCGTGCTCGGCCTGCTCCCGATCGCGCCCACGGTGTTCTGGGGACCGATGGCCTTCGCCATCATGGGCGGGCTGTTGGTGGCCACGCTGCTGACGCTGATCTTCCTGCCCACGCTTGTACATGGCGGTGTTCGGCAAGGAGGACGCCACGACCGCAGCCATGCCGCCGCGGAGCAGCCGCCATGACGCCGCCTGCCGCGCACGAGCTGCGGCTGTACCTGGGCGAGTTGCGCCAGCTCTTCGATTCGATGGACCCGGCGCCGTTTCGCGAGCGCGATCTCGACCCGAAGGCCGCCGAGTACATCATCGACAGCGCGCGCGAGGCACCTGCCGGCTCGGCGCTGGCGCTGCAGGTGCAACTCGGCCGCGAGAGCGGCACCGAAGCCACCGCCGCGCTGCTGCGTGATGCCGTGCACGAACATTTCGAGCGCTGCGCAGCGGGCAAGCGCCGCGAACTGCGCCAGCTGTTCCGTACCGGCCGCCTGAGCCTGCTCATCGGCCTGGCCTTCCTGGCCGGCGCGATCGCGCTGGCGCAGTGGCTCGGCGGCCTGATCCGCCACGAGGGCTATGCCTGGCTGGTGAGCGAGAGCCTGATCATCGGCGGCTGGGTCGCGCTGTGGCGGCCGATGGAGATCTTCCTCTACGACTGGTGGCCGATCCGCGCCGATGCGAAGCTGTTCGACCGGTTGGCGGCGATGCCGGTGGGCCTGCGTGACGCCGATGCGGCCATGGGGCAGGGCACATGAACGGCATCGAGCCGGGCCTTCGGCGTGCGCGCGCTGCTGTATCTTCGGCGTGTGGATCGTGGTCGACCAGAGCGCCAAGCCGTTCGAACCTGCTGGTCGGCGTGCTGGCCTGCGCCGCCGCGGCCTGGGCCAGCGTGAAGCTGCTGCCGCCGGCCAGCGGCCGCGTGCGCCTGGGCGCGCTGCTGATGCTGTTGCCGCGATTCCTTTGGCAGTCGCTGGTGGCCGGCCTGGATGTGGCGCGCCGCGCTTTCGCGCCGCGGCTGGATCTGCAGCCCGGCTTCATCGAGTACCGCACCCAGCTGCCGCCCGGCTCGGCGCGCAGTGCCTTCGAGCTGATCGCCAGCCTGATGCCGGGCACGGTGGCCAGCGACAGGCGCGAGCAGGTCATCGAGTTCCATTGCCTCGATGTGCGCCAGCCGGTGGCCGAGCAGCTGGCCGCCGAGGAGCGTGCCTATGCCAAGGCCCTGCTGCCGGGGCAGCGCCATGGCTGATTTCCTGCTCTCGGCGGGCGCCTTCGTCGTGCTGATGGTCGCACTCGGCCTGCTGCGCGTGGCGCGCGGGCCGGGGCGGGCCGAGCGCATGATGGCTGCGCAATTGCTGGGCTCGGGGGCGGTGGGTGCACTGCTGCTGTTCGGCGCGGCTTCCGGCGAGAGTGCGGTATTCGACGTCGCGCTGACGCTGGCGCTGTTGAGCGCCTTCGCCTCGATCGCCTTCGTCAAGTTCGCGCTGCGCCAGGACCAGCCGGTCGACGGCGACGAGGGCGCAGGGTGAGTCCGCTGCTGGATGTCTTCAGCGTCGTCGCCATCGTCGCCGGCGGGTTCTTCTACCTGGCCGGCACCGTGGGTCTGCTGCGCTTCCCGGATGCCTACACGCGGCTGCACGCGCTGACCAAGGCCGACAACCTGGGCCTGGTGCTGGTGGTCATCGGCCTGCTGCCGCAGGTGGGCAGCCTGCTGGCCGGGCTGAAACTGCTGCTGGTCTGGCTGCTGGTGATGCTGTCCAGCGCCGCGGTGTCGCAGCTGATCGCGCGTTCGGCGCGGCGCCAGGATCCGCGCTCATGACCACGGTCGTCACCCTGGTCGTCGTGGCGTTGCTGCTGTGGCTCGCGCTGTGGACGGTGGTCGCGCGCGACGCTTTCCTGGCCGTGGCCGGCTTCGTCGTCTACGGCTTGTTGTTGTCGCTGGTGTGGGTGCGGCTGGCCGGCATCGACGTGGCGCTGACCGAGGCCGCCATCGGCGGCGGCCTGACCGGCGCGCTGCTGCTCGGCGCGGTCGGCCGCCTGCGCGGCACCGAGGCCGCCACCTGGAGCGAACGCAGCGGCCCCGGCACGTGCGCCATCGCCGGGCTGCTGTCGCTGGTCGTCACCGCGGCCTTGGTGCTGTGTGTATTGCTGCTGCCCGAGCCGGCGCCGACCCTGGCGCCGCTGGTGGTGCCCAACCTGCCGGCCACCGGCGTGGCCAATCCGATCACCGGCGTGCTGCTGGCCTTCCGTGCACTGGACACGCTGCTCGAGGCGATCGTGCTGGTGATCGCGCTGGTCGGCGTGTGGTCGCTGGCCGCCGACGGTGCCTGGGGCGGCCGCCCGGGCCGCGCTACCGCACCGATCCGAACGGCATCCTGGCCTACCTGGCGCGCGTGCTGCCGCCGATCGGCATCGTCGTCGCCATCTACCTGTTCTGGGCCGGCGCCGACCATCCGGGCGGCAAGTTCCAGGCCGCCACGATCCTGGCCGCGATGTGGATGCTGGTGCAGATGGCCGGGCTGGCCGATGCGCCACGCATCGACAACCGCTGGGTGCGCAGCGGCGTCGTCATCGGGCCGCTGGTCTTCGTCGCCGTCGGCCTGCTCGGTGCATGGACGGCCGGCGCCTTCCTCGGCTATCCGGACGGGTTTGCCAAGCCGCTGATTCTGGCCATCGAGGTGGCGCTGCTGCCGACGCTGGTGCTGGTGTTGGCGCTGCTGATGAACGGGCCGCCGAGCCGCGGGGGGATCAGGTGAGCGCGCGTGGCCGCTCCAAAGCGCTCACACCGGAGCGCGCCAGCGCGAAGGTTGCCCTATGACCGTCGAAACGCTGTTCGCGCTGGCCGCCTGCGCGCTGGTGGGTATGGGGCTGTACGGGCTGATCGTGCAGCCGCACCCGCTGCGCAAGCTGGTGGCCTTCAACATCATGGGCTCGGGCGTGTTCGTGCTCTTCGGCGCGCTGGCCAAGCGCGGCGCCGCCGCCGGCCTGGCCGCCGACCCGGTGCCACAGGCGTTGCTCATCACCGCCATCGTCGTCGCCTTCGCCGCGACGGCGGTGACGGTGGCGCTGCTGCTGCGGCTGATCGATGCCGCCGACTCGGCCTCGCTGGCCGAAGAGCCGCCGGCCGGCGAAGGGCCTTGAGCGATGGCGGCGGATGCCTGGACGGTCACCGACGGCGGCCCGCTGCTGGCTGCTGCCGTGCTGCTGCCTTTCGTCGGCATGCTGCTCGGCCTGGTGCTGGGCGGCCGCTGGTTGCAGCGCGTCGCCTTCGTGCTGATGCCGCTGGGGCTGGCGCTGACGGTCGGCATCGCGGCGGCGTGGCCCGACGCCGACGGCCCGCTGGTCTACCTGCTCGGCGGCTGGGCGCCGCCGCTGGGCATCGCGCTGCGCGCCGACGGGCCGGCGGTGGCCATGCTGCTGGCGGTGGCCGGGGTGGTCTGCGGCATCGGCCTGTTCGCGCGCGCCGATTTCGGCACGCCGGTAGGCGCGCCCGAATCGCGCGCTGCCTTCGCCTACTGGCTGCTGCTGATGGCGGTGTGGGGCGCGCTGAACCTGGTGTTCGTCAGCGGCGACCTGTTCACGCTCTATGTCGCGCTGGAACTGCTGACCTTCGCCGGCGTGCCGCTGGTCTGCCTGGCGGGCAGCGGCGAAACCCTGCGCGCCGCGCTGCGCTACGTGCTGTTTGCGCTGTGCGGCTCGGTGCTGTACCTGCTGGGCGCGGTGCTGCTGTATGGCGGCTACGGCACGCTGGACATCCCGCTGCTGGCCGACGCGGTGATGCCCGAACCCATCGCCTGGACCGCGTTGGCGCTGATGACCGTCGGCCTGCTGGCCAAGACGGCGCTGTTCCCGCTGCACATCTGGCTGCCGCCGGCGCACGGCGGCGCGCCGGCCGCGGCCAGCGCGGTGCTGTCGGCGCTGGTCATCAAGGGCTCGTGGTTCCTGGTGCTGCGCCTGTGGCTCGATGTCATGCCCGGCGTGGCCAGCGCCTCGGCCGCGCAGTTGCTGGCCGGCATGGGCGCGGCGGCCATTGTCGTCGGCAGCGTGGTGGCGCTGCGCCAGCAGCGGCTGAAGCTGCTCGTCGCCTATTCGACGGTAGCGCAGATCGGCTACCTGTTCCTGCTCTTCCCGCTGGCCTTCGACGCCGCCGGCGACATGGCGCTGCGCGATGCGGCCCAGGCGGCCGGGCTGTTGCAGGCCATTGCGCACGCCACCGCCAAGGCCGGCATGTTCATGGCCGCGGGCCTGGTCTATTCGGCGCTGGGCCACGACCGCATCGACGACCTGGCCGGTGCGGCGCGGGCCTTGCCGGTGGCTGTGCTGGCCTTCCTGGTCGGTGGCGTGGCGCTGATGGGTGTGTTGCCCAGCGGCGCCTATCTGGCGAAGAAGCTGCTGCTGGCGTCGGCCGACGAATCCGGCCAGTGGTGGTGGACGCTGGTGCTGCAGGGCGGCGCGGCCTTCACCGCGGCCTACGTGGTGCTGATCGCGCTGTGCGTGCTGCGCCGCCCGGCCGCGCCCTTGAGCGGGCTGAAGCCGGTGTCGATGCTGTCGCAAGTCGCGGCGCTCGGCCTGGCGCTGGCCTCGTTGGCGCTGTCGCTGGCGGCGGTATGGGGGCCGTTGCCGGCCGAGCTGATATCGAACCCGTTGTCGCCGAAGGAACTGGGCAACACGCTGGCGATGTTCGCGCTCGGCGCGCTGCTGGCCGCCGGGCTGGCGCGGCGCCCGCTGCTAGCGCCCGGCGCCGGCCCGCGCGGGGGTGTGGCGCTGCTGGGCCTGGCCTTCGAGCAGGGCGACCGCTTCGTGCGCCGCTGGCCATCGGCCATGCTGGCGCTGCTTCTGAGCGCCGTCACCTTCGGCTGGCTGCTCACCCGTGGCTGAAACCCATGTCATGCACAGCCGCCCATGAGCGACCCCCGCGACGCCACGCTGTCCCGCGGCGCCCTGGTGGCGCTGGTCGTCGGCTCGATGGTCGGCGCCGGCATCTTCACGCTGCCGGCGGCCTTCGCCCGCAGTACCGGGGCGCTGGGCGCGTTCATCGCCTGGTGCATCGCCGGAGCGGGCATGCTGATGCTGGCCTTCGTCTTCCAGACGCTGTCGCGGCGCCGTCCCGACCTGGACGCCGGCATCTACGCCTACGCGCGCGCCGGCTTCGGCAACTACCTGGGCTTTGCGGCGGCCTTCGGCTACTGGATGGCCTGCTGCCTGGCTTGCCTGGCCTGCCTGATGCTGATCAAGGCCACGCTGGGCCAGTTCATCCCTGCCTTCGGCGACGGCTCGACCGCGCTGGCCATACTCAGCGCGAGCCTGATGCTGTGGGGCGTGCACGGGCTCGTGCTGCGCGGCGTCAAGCAGGCCGCGGCGCTCAACACCATCGCCACCGTGGCCAAGACGGTGCCGATCGGCATCTTCGTGATCGTGGTGATCTTGGCCTTCCGCAGCGAGCTGTTCACGCTCAACCTGTGGGGTGGGGAAGAGCCGGGGCTGTCGGCGGTGACGCGCCAGGCGCGCGACACCTTGCTGCTGACGGTGTTCGTCTTCGTCGGCATCGAAGGCGCGAGCGTCTATTCGCGCTATGCCAAGGACCGCAACGATGTCGGCATCGCCACCGTGCTGGGCTTCCTGGGCGTGCTGTGCCTGCTGATGCTGGTGACGCTGCTGTCCTATGGCATCCTGCCGCGCGCCAGGCTGGCCGCCTTGCCCAACCCGTCGATGGCCGGCGTGCTGGAGGCCATCGTCGGCCCCTGGGGGCGGGTGTTCATCAGCGCCGGGCTGGTGCTGTCGGTGGCCGGCAACTACCTGTCGTGGACACTGCTCGCCGCCGAGGTGCTGCATTCGGCGGCGCAGAACGACACCATGCCGTCACGGTTGGGGGCCGAGAATCCGCAGCGCGTGCCCCATGTCGCGCTGTGGATGACCACGTTGGCGATCCAGGGCTTCCTGATCGTCACCTCGTTTGCCGAACAGGCCTTCACGCTGGCGCTGAAGATGACCAGCGCGATGACGCTGTTGCCCTACCTGCTGGTGGCGGCCTACGGCTTCAAGCTCGCCTGGACCGGCGAGACCTATGCCGGCGAGGCCAACGCCCGGTCGAAGGACCGCATCATCGCCGCGCTGGCCACGCTCTACGCCGCGGCAATGTTGCTGGCCGGTGGCGCGAAGTTCCTGCTGCTGTCGGCGCTGCTGTATGCGCCTGGCACGTGGCTCTATGCCGCCGCGCGGCGCGAACAGCGCGTGCCGCTGTTCGGCCGGCGCGAGCGGCTTCTTTTCTGGGTGTTGTGCGCATCCGCGGTGGCCGCGCTTGTGGCGTTGCTTACCGGCGCGCTCACCATCTGACCCTCGGAGGGACACCGCCATGAAGACCCGTCTCATCACCGCCTGCATTGCCGCTGCGCTGGCCGGCTGCACGGTCGGCCCGAACTACGTGCGCCCGAGCGTGGAGACGCCACCGGCCTGGCGCATCGACTACCCGAAGGCGGCCGACGTGGCCAACCTCAAGTGGTGGGAACAGTTCGGCGACCCGGTGCTGAACGATCTGGTCGAAACCGCGCTGCGCGACAACCGCGACCTGCGCATCGCGGCGGCGCGGGTCGATCAGTTCATCGGTGCGCTCACGGCCACCGGCTCGCAGCTGTATCCGCAGATCGGCTATGGCGCCGACGCCAGCCGCGCCCGCGCCAGCGCGGTCGGCGTGCCGCCGCTGCCGCCGGGCGCCAACCCGTACTTCTCGCTCTACCAGGTGTCGCTGGGCGCGTCGTGGCAGCTCGATCTGTTCGGCCGCGTACGGCGCCAGACCGAGGCCGCGCAGGCCCAGGTGTATGCCAGCGAGCAGGGCCAGCGCGGCGTCGTGCTGTCGCTCGTCTCGGCGGTGGCCACGAGCTACATCGCGCTGCGTGCGCTCGACCGCCAGCTCGAGATCGCGCAGGGCACGGCGCGCAACTTCACGGCCACGCTGCGGCTGTTCGAGCTGCGCTTCAAGGCCGGTCTGGTGGCCAAGACCGAGGTGACGCAGATCCGCTCGCAGGTACAGCAGGCGCTGGCCGCGATACCGGCCTTCGAGCAGGCGATCTCGGCGCAGGAGAACCTGATCTCGATCCTGCTCGGCCGCAACCCGGGGCCGATCACGCGTGGCAAGACCATCGACCAGCTGGTCGCGCCATTGATGCCCGCCGACCTGCCTGCGGCGCTGCTGCAGCGCCGGCCCGACATTCTGCAGGCCGAGCAGAACCTGGTGGCCGCGAATGCGAACATCGGCGCGGCGCGCGCCTTGTATTACCCGAACCTGTCGCTCAGCGCCGCGCTGGCCACCACCAGCACCGTCTTCAGCAGCCTCTTCACCGGCCCCGCGGCCGCGGGCCTGATCGGCGCCGGCCTGGCCGGCCCGGTCTTCACCTTCGGCGGCATCGAGGGCCAGGTCGCCTCGGCCGAAGCTGGCGAGCGGCTCGCGCTGGCGTTCTATCAGCAGACGGTGCTGAATGCATTTCGCGAGACCAACGATGCGCTGACCGGCTCGCAGAAGAGGCTGGAGGAGTTCGACGTGCAGCGCGAGCGCGTGGTGGCGTTGCGCGAGTTCGCGCGGCTGTCGAAGCTGCGCTTCGACAAGGGCGTGTCGGGCTACCTCGACGTGCTGGTGGCCGAGAACGAGCTGTTCGCCGCCGAACTGGCCTCGGTGGGCCTGCTCGCCGCCCGCTATGCGCAACTCGTCAACGTCTACCAGGCGATGGGTGGTGGCTGGGTCGGCGTGGCCGCGGCCATCGCGCCCAAGCCACAAGGCACGACCACCGCACAGGCGAAGTAGCGCTTGCCAGAGCGGTCGGCTGGTTCCGCGGCGACTCCCGCCGACCGGGCCGCACGAGGTTCATGAACGTGCTGGCTCGCACACCGGTGGAGAGGCAATCAAAGTGGTGCGCGCGCCGGACCCAACTCGGGCGAGCCTCGACGGCAAGGACCTACGACGACGAGCCGGAGCCAGCCTCGCGCGGCAGTTGGAGATGCGCCCGGCCCGGCGTCGACTACCTGCGGCCTACGGGCTCGCTCCACTCGGGCGGAGCCCGCTGCTCGTCCCACCGAACCTGCCATGAGGCCTTCTGTGCGAACCAAAGCCGCCTCTGGTAGTGCTCATCCCAGTACGGGCCCAGCGAAAATTCGACCACTGGCAAGCCAAGATGAGGGCCACCATCGATGATCGTGATGGCACTTCCTTGGAAAGGAATCGACAGGTAGCGCGAATAGACCCAACCGCGCTCGCGACCCGAGATGACATCGCACCAGCGCCAGCTCGCAACACATCCGACGACGGTCACCCTTGTTCCAGTCAAGAGCCACGTGACCGTGGGCAAAGAGGCGTTGGGACCGGACCGGACGTTGACGGATCTCGTGATGATCGCAGTTTCTGCCGCCGCGACGTGCATGCAGGAGGCGAGCGCAAACGCGAGCAACAGCCGCAAATTCGATTTCATGGATGCCTGGAAGACCATTGATTGGACTCTATCACCAAGGTTGAACCCGCGAATGACGCCATTGCCGCCCCGAGCCTGGCAAGCGCCCACGGACGGTGGGCGATCGACCGCAGAAACCGGAACGGAAACGCATCGAGGCGCCGGCAAGCGACGAACGACTAATTTCGGGGAACTGTCTGGCCACCCTTGCCAATGCCTTCTTCGATACGTCCCATAAGGTACGGGAAGAACGGATTCGAGGACATCCGCGAAAGCGAATCCACACTGACGATCAGCGTGCCGCGTTCACCGCGAGTCGCCATCGAGCCTAAGTTGACACCGTACTCTTCGGGCAAATCCGGCTGCAGCCCGTAGAGCGAATCGTTCATCGGGAACGTCAGCGCCAGATGCGACAGCGAGAACACTTCTCGCGGGTACATCAAGCCCAGCGCGCGAGTCTGTTCGGCGGTGGCGCCGGCCTCGGTGACGCGTTCGACGACCTCGGCGCTGCTCGGGCTCGCGTTCGTGATGACGGTGGTTCTGAATGTTCGTGGCGGGTCGGGCAGCAGTCGCGCCAGCACGGTGTCGGTGTTGGCCCGCAGCAGCGGGCCGATCTTGGTGTTGCGGTTGAGGTCGAACAACACGAGCTCGCTGCCATTGGCTGGCAGGTTGAGGTACAGCGCGTTGACGATCGCGCGCGTGCTGACCGTGAAGTCGACAACCGACTGGAAGGTGAGGATGGGCGCCAGTTCCCCCATCTTGCCGTCGGTGGCATGGCTGGCGATCTGCTGCTGCAGCCTGCGCGCCACCAGCGACGACTGGCGCGCGGCATTGACCGGGAACGAGTTGTACTTGAACGGGTTGAACTCGGGCACGATGCCGAGCCATGCCGCCTTTGCGAAGCGCGGAAGTACCGCCGGCCAGCCCATCACGCCGGCAAACCGGGCCATGCTGGTGATGCCGATCATCGGCGATATCAGCACGATGCGATCCGGCCGCGCCAGTGTCTTGTCGTCGATGGCTTCGAGCGCGTACTTCATCGCCAGCGCGCCGCCGTTGGAAAACCCGATCACGTGCAAGGGCGCGGACGGCCCGGCAAGGCGCCGCGCTTCCCTGACCGCAAGGCGGGTCGCCGCCGTCCACTGCTCCCATTCGATCGTGGACAGCCCGCTCGGCACCGTCCCGTGGCCGGGCAGTCTGGCCGCCACCGCGACGAAGCCGTCATCGCGGTAGCGCCGTGCGATGTGGCGCAGGCTGTAGGGCGAATCGGTCAGCCCGTGCAGCAGCACCACCGCGCCGACGGGTTTGCCGTCGGGCAGCATGACGTAGGAGCGGTTCCAGTCGGTGGCGAACTTGCCCGGGTAGATCGGACTCGTCGCGTCGTAGCGGTTGCTCTCGTCGCGGGCTTGCGGGCTCAGGCGATCGGTGACCTCGGTGCGCACTTCCGCGAAGGCCCGCTCTTCCGCCGCGATGTATTGCTTCCAGTCCGACTTGTCGATCTCGTCGGCTGACATTTCGTGCGGAACGAAGGTGTGCCACAGTTCCAGCGGCGGACCGCGCTGCACGTCGAAGACGCGCACGCCCAGCAGCGTGATGACGCTGACGGCGAGCACCACGGCGCCCCGCTTCAACCACTTCAAAGTTCTCGACCCCATCGCTTCGATCTCACTGTAGAGCGCGATTCATCAGCGGTCGAGTTACCCGACGCGCATAGCCAGAACGCGGCCGCGGAACCCTGCTGCCGCGGGCGATTGTATGCACAGTTCGGCCACCGTTCCTGGGTCGCTGCAGCGCACGCCCGCACGAGCCGTGCACGGTATATTCAGCCATGAATGCGCGGTTTCAATCGCTGGTCTACGGCGCCTTCCTCGCGGTGATCGTCGGCTGGGTGTTGTACATCGGGAAGGACGTGTGGGTTCCGGTCGTCTTCGGCGCGGTCGTGGTCTATGTGATCGTCGGTGTGACCCATGCACTCGGACGCCTTCCCGTTGCCGGTCCCGCCTTGCCGATTCAGCTCAGGTACGCCCTTTCGGTCCTGCTCATCGGTTTCGCGGTGCTTGCGATCGGATGGCTCGTCATCGCCAACAAGGACAAGGTCATTGCGCTCGCGCCGCAGTACCAGGAGACGCTGCTGGCCGCCATCCAGAAGGTGGCGGTCTGGTTCCAGATCGAGACCGAGCCGACCTGGGCCACCTTGCGGCAGGACATGCTCTCCCGCATCAACCTCCAACTGCTGCTCGGGTCGGTGGTGGCCTCGGTGTCGTCGATCGCCGTCAGCCTGGTGGTGGTGCTGCTGTATGCGGTGTTCCTGTTGGTCGAGCAACACTCGTTCGCGGCCAAGCTCGCCAACATTTCGGACGACCCGCGCAGCGTCGCCCGCATCGGCAGCATCATCGGCGACATCAACCGCCGCATCGGGTCGTACCTGGCACTCAAGACGTTCATCTCGATCCTGCTCGGGGCGATCAGTTGGCTCGTCATGGTGGCTTTCGGGCTCGAGTTCGCGGCGTTCTGGGCAGTGTTGATCACGCTCCTGAACTTCGTCCCCTACGTCGGTTCGGTGCTTGGCGTGCTGTTCCCCGCCATCATGGCGATCGTTCAGTTCAACGACCCGGCCGTGCTCCTCTCGCTGCTGTTGGCGCTGGCAGCGGCGCAGTTTCTGATCGGCAACTTCCTCGACCCCTATGTGATGGGCAACTCGCTCAACCTCAGTCCGTTCGCCATTCTGGTGAGCCTGGCGATCTGGTCCGAGTTGTGGGGCGTGCCCGGCGCGTTCCTGGCTGTCCCGATCACTGCGATCCTGGTGATCGTGCTATCGGAGTTCCCCGGCTCGCGGCCGATTGCGGTGCTGCTGTCGCGCAACGGACGCCTGTGACGGCTTCGACACACCGGCATCTGGTTCGCGGGCCGCGACTCACGGCTCACGCAACGCAGTGGACACCGATGGCGACATCGCACCCGTTCAATCTGCGGCGCGCGTCGCGCCGGTACGCAAAGCGAGCATGATCTTCAGAGACATTGCCGACGTGATCAAGGCCGCCGCCCTGAACTGGGTGAGTGACTACGCACAGAGCATGGGCGCGGCCCTGGCGTTCTACACCATGTTCTCGATTGCACCGCTGCTGCTGATCGTGATCTCCGTCGCCGGGGCCGTGTTCGGCGAAGAGGCCGCCCGCGGCGAAATCTTCCACCAGCTGGACGAGCTGTTGGGCGCCCACGGCGCCTCGGCGGTGCAGGGGCTGCTGGAAAGCGCGGGGAAGCGGGGCGACACCCTGCTCGCGACGGCGTTCGGATCGGCCCTGCTCTTCATCGGCGCCACCTCGGTCTTCGCCGAATTGCAGGACGCGCTCGACCGGATCTGGCGGGCACCGCACAGAACCGGGCGGTCGGGCCTTTGGGGCCTGGTACGTGCGCGGCTGCTTTCGTTCGGGATGATCCTGGGTATCGGGTTCCTGTTGATCGTTTCGCTGGCATTCAGTGCCGGGCTTTCCGCGTTGGGCCGGTGGTGGGATCCGCTTTCCCGGGGCTGGCTCAGTGTCGCCAACACGGTCGAACTCGGGCTGAGCGTCGTCTTGCTCACCGTGGTGTTCGCGATGATCTACAAGACGATGCCCAGGGCGCGCATCGACTGGCGCGATGTCTGGATCGGCGCGGCGGTCACGTCGATGCTGTTCATTGCCGGCAAGTTGATGATCGGCATCTACATCGGCAGGAGCGGCATCTCGACCGCTTTCGGCGCGGCCGCTTCGCTGGTCGTCGTCTTGCTGTGGGTGTACTACTCGGCGCAGATCTTCCTGTTCGGCGCCGAGTTCACTTGGGCGTATTGCCACAAGTTCGGCTCGCGCAAGGGCCAGCCGATGCCGGTGGCTCCCCACCTGCAGACCCCGTCGCGTTGAGCGAAGGCAGCGTCGCTGCCATGGCCACGGAGGCGTCCAGGAGTGCGACACCCTGCCCGCCAGGACCCGTGTTTCGGAGCGGGCTCGCCGTCGAAGGCGTGTACGACCCAGAAGAAATCGGCGGATTTCAACGGGACTCCCGCGCCGCTGGATGCTGCTGTCGACCTTCATTTCCGTTTCGCACCTGATCATCATGTTTCAGGTCGTGGTCGAACTCTTTCGCGACGCCGAGCTCGGTGGGGCTCCAAGGTGCTTTGGCCCATCGGGCTGGTCTTGGTGCCCGTCTTGAGGGCGAGCGTCTACATCAGCGCCCGCGGCAAAGGCCTCGCGAATCGACAGCGGGCGTCGTCGCAGCGAACCAAGTCGGAAACCGATGAGTAGATCAGGGACGTGGCCGCAAGGCCGCCGGCCAACCAGATTGGCGAGGCCAAGGCGCTGCTTGACGCGGGCACCATCATCCAGGACGAGTGCACGAAGCTCAAGGCCAAGGCACTGGACGGACCCAGGTGATGCGTGGTGGGAGATCTTGACAGTTGTCGAACTTCCATCCGCCAGCACGCATCGTTCGCAGGTGCGCCAGCGCCGAGTATCCGAGTGAATCGCGGCAGGGAACGCAATGCACCGCATTCTCACGAGACCGTTGAAGGCTTTCCTCGTCCTGGGCTGCACTACTTATGGATGGTTCTCGTGGGCTTTGTCGTCGGGCTGTTGGCGCGGGCGGTCCTGCCGGGAGCGCAGAACCTAGGCATCATCATGACCGCTGTGCTCGGCATTGCCGGTTCGTTCGCCGCCGGCTTCGTCGGCCAGGCGCTGGGCTGGTACCAGGCCGGGCAAGGTGCCGGCTTCATCGGCCCGGTGCTCGGGGCAGTGGTGCTGCTGTTCGTGGTCGGCAAGCTGAAGGGGTAGGACGCTCCTCGCGACGGTTGAGCAGATCACATGGCGGCGTCCGCGGAATGGGTCCTGGTGCCCGACACGCCCGAACAGATCGACGCGACGGCGCGGCCGTGCCGGCGCATGGCCTCCAAACGCGCGCTGTTCGGCGCGGGCGTGGCGCTGGTGCCGATCCCCGGCGTCGACTGGATCACCGACATCGGCATCCTGATGAAGCTGATCCCCGACATCAACCGCGCCTTCGGCCTGACGCCAGAGCAGGTCGAGCGGCTCGCGCCGGACCGCCGGCTGGTTGTGTACAAGCCGATCTCGGCTGGTAGCAGCCTACTGGTCGGCCGACTGGTCACGCGCGAACTGGTGCTTCAGTTGCTCAAGCTGGTCGGCGTGCGGCTGACCACGCAGCAAGCCGCCAAGTACGTGCCGGTGGCGGGGCAGGCAGTCTCGGCGGTGCTGACATTCTCGGCGCTGAAATACGTCTGCGAGCAGCACATCCGGCAGTGTATGGCGATGTCACGTCAACTCGCACTTCCGGCGCCCACCACAGCGGTACCCATACCCGCGTAAGAGAACAACCACGCCGCCGGATGCGCGATTCCGAGGCGATGGCCGTGCGCTACTTTCCAGACTTCTTCAGGGGATCGTTCTTTGGAGGAAACAGCTGATCGAGCAGGTCCGCTGGCACGGTATCCGAAACATCTCTGATGTCTGCGCCGTACTGGAGATCGAACGAGGACATGAGCCAAGCGCCCGACTCAAAGTCAGGTGTGTCCACCTTTACGGGAAGGATGGTCGCGGGATCGACCCACGCGCCCTTGGGTGCGTCTGGGGAAATGCGCCAGACGAGACTCCTTGCCCCTGGTGGTGACTTGCTTTGCACTTTCATTTGCACCCCCGTCAACGCTCCTCACATGAAGGTGCAGCGCGCGGCGAGTCTACAAAGTACACCAGACGGACTCGTTGCGCATCCCTAACAGGAGGCGAACCCCCGGGATAGGGGGGTCAGACGCGCACAGCGGGATACCGAGGTCCGCCACAGCCTGCGCTTCAATCCCAGCCCCTGCACACGGGGAGAGGCGCGGTGCCCTGACGCCCGTAGGATGTTTGCATGAACCACCGAGGTCTCTACTGGCCAAGCGGTCGCAACCTCTTCCGGCACCGTCCGCGCACAGGTCTTCGGATGGCACTGTGGTTCTTGTGCGCTTCGGTGACCCTCACAGCGGTGGCATCCCTGTATTTCGGGTAGCGCTGAGCCAAACAGGCGTCCGCGCCGCGGACGTTCAGGCCTCGAGCGACGGTCGCTCTCTTTTCGGAGCACCTGTCCGCCCCCACACGGAACAAGCGGCCGAGGCGCTCGCCGTCCCACTACGTGATCGTGTCGCCGTCAGTGATGCCGACGATGCCTGCCTGGCTGGTGTGCGCGCAGGCGAACTGGCAGCAGCGCGGTGAGGCTTGGGACTTGTTCCAACGCCTTCTCGATACCGATACGCCTCCGCCGCTGATCGAGGCCGACACCGTGGTCAGGGACGATGCGGCATGGGCTGCAGCGGCTCAGGACTACGCGCAGGCCAAGCGGGCGGCACAGGCAGCAGATGCGGCACTGGAGAGCGCCAAGGAGGCTCTGGTGGCACTGGCGGAGCATCCTCGTGAACAGGGCACTGGCGTGAGCGTCACGCGGTTCCGGAAGGTCGGCGCGGTCGACTACAAGGGGGTGGTCGAGCTGCGTGGGGTCGACCTGGAACAGTACCGTGGGAAGGGGCGCGAGGAAGTGCGCATTTCCGTGAGCACCTAGGGGTCGTGGACCTATAGTGGACTTACGAGTGACGCTCGCAAACTAGGAGGGCCTTAGGTTTTCACCCGAGGCCCCAGTCATATTTGGTGGTGGAGAGGAGGAGGATCGAACTCCCGACCTCTGCATTGCGAACGCAGCGCTCTCCCAGCTGAGCTACCCCCCCACGACAGCGGGCAGTCTACCAAATCGTGCGGGAGCGCAGGAGCGCTCGACTTCGGCGTAGAAAGGCCGCTCCAGCGCTTTCGCAACTTTCTCGGAGCTTTCGATGTCACGCCACGACGCCGCCTGGCTCGATGCCCAGTACAACAACCGGGCGCGCATCGCCGAGCATCCACAGATCTTCGAACGCTGGGCGACGACGTCGGCGCGCGCGCGCGAGCAGTTGAGCCCCCGGCTCGACCTGCCCTACGGAGACAGCCCGAACGAGACGCTGGACGTGTTTCCTTCCGCCGCCGGCAACGCACCGGTGCTGGTGTTCATCCACGGCGGCTGGTGGCGCTCGCTCGACAAGCGCGACCATTCGTTCCTGGCTCCCCCCTTTGTCGATCACGGCGCGATGGTCGTGCTGCCGAACTACGCGCTGTGCCCGGCGGTCAGCATCGAGACGATCGCGCTGCAGATGACGCGCGCGCTCGTCTGGACCTATCGCAATGCGGCACGCCATGGCGGCGACCCGGCTCGCATCGTCGTCGCCGGGCATTCGGCCGGCGCGCACTTGGCCGCCATGCTGCTGAGCTGCCGCTGGTCGGAGGTGGCGCCCGACCTGCCGCCCCAGCTGGTGAACTCGGCGCTGGCCATCTCGGGCGTGTACGACCTCGAGCCGCTGCGCGGCACGCCGTTCCTGCAGGCAGACCTGCGTCTGACACCAGGGGCAGTGCGGCGGTTGAGTCCGGTGCGCTTCCCGCCGCCCGCGGGCCGGTTGTTCGCCGTCGTGGGCGGCGCCGAAAGCGACGAGTTCCTGCGCCAGAACCGCCTGATTCGCGAGGCCTGGGGCGAGCGCGCCGTCCCGGTGTGCGAGAGCGTGCCGGGCGCCAACCACCTCGACGTACTGGACGGGCTGGTCGACCCGCGGGCGCGTCTGCACGTCCTGGTGCGCCAGTTGCTCGACGCGGCCTGAACGCGGCCCGGCCGATTGAGCCTGTCTATGCGCGACATTGATTCTTCGCATTGAAACCGCATGCCGGAGTGCTGTAATGCGACTGTCGAGCCCATCGCGTCGCGACGGGCCCGTCGTCATTTCACCTCACTTGAAGGAGAGCGACATGGGTTTGAAGGGATCGAAGACCGAGAAGAACCTGAAGGATGCGTTCGCTGGTGAATCGCAGGCCAATCGGCGCTACCTGTACTTCGCAAACAAGGCCGACATCGAGGGGCAGAACGACGTGGCGGCGCTGTTCCGTTCCACCGCCGAGGGCGAGACCGGCCATGCGCACGGGCACCTCGAATTCCTCGAGGTCGTGGGTGACCCGGCGACCGGGCTGCCCATCGGATCGAGCCGGCAGAACCTCGCGGCCGCCGTTGCCGGTGAGACGCACGAGTACACCGACATGTACCCGGGCATGGCCAAGCAGGCCCGCGACGAGGGATTCGACGAGATCGCCGACTGGTTCGAGACGCTCGCCAAGGCCGAGCGCTCGCATGCGAATCGCTACGTCAAGGCGCTCGAAGCGCTGGTGGACTGACGCGAGCGCGCCCCGGTGAACAAGGGGCTGGCGCCCCTTGTTCTTCTTGTGCGCCCGGCACGGCGTACCGACTCGGCACTTTGCAGCGGCAGGACGATCATGCAGCGAAGGCAACCTCGAAGCCCCGACCCGGCATCCCATCGACTGGAGAACTCCCGACTTCTACGACGAAGCAGTCGGCGCTCAAGGAGATGGAGCGGGTGTTCGACATCTGCCACGGCTGCCGCCGCTGCGTGAGCCTGTGCCAGAGCTTCCCCACGCTGTTCGACCTGGTGGACGCCACGCCGACGGCGAGGTGCACGGCGTCACGAAGGAGACTTACTGGAGCGTCGTCGACCAGTGCTACCTGTGCGACCTGTGCTACATGACCAAGTGCCCGTACACGCCGCCGCACGTCTGGAACCTCGACTTCCCGCACTTGATGCTGCGTGCCAAGGCGATCAAGTACAAGAAGGGTCAGGTCAAGGCAGGCGACAAGTTTCTCGCCTCGACCGACATGCACGGGCAGTTCGCCGGCATTCCCGTCGTCGTGCAGGTGGTCAACGCGATCAACCGCACGAAGACTGCGCGCAAGCTGATGGACAGCGCGCTCGGCGTGCATCCCGACGCCTGGATGCCCGAACTCGCCAGCCAGCGCTTCCGCTGGGGCGCCGCGAAGAGCGCCGCCACCGTGGTGACGAACGGCGAGCGCACGCCGGGCAAGGTGGCGGTCTTCTCGACCTGCTTCATCAACTACAACGAGCCGGGCATCGGCCACGACCTGCTGAAGGTGCTGGCCCACAACGACATCCCGTACGTCGATCGTCGAGAAGGAGAAGTGCTGCGGCATGCCCAAGCTCGAGCTCGGCGACCTCGACGCGGTGGCCGAGCACAAGGCGGCCAACATTCCGGTGCTGGCGAAGCTCGCGCGCGAGGGGTATGCCATCGTCACCGCGGTGCCGAGCTGCACGCTGATGTTCAAGCAGGAACTGCCGCTGATGTTCCCCGACTGCGCCGACACGCAGGCTCGTGAAGGAGGCGATGTTCGACCCGTTCGAGTATCTCGTCGCGCGCCACAAGGACGGCCTGCTGAAGACCGATTTCAAGACTCGCGCTGGGCAAGGTCAGCTACCACATCCCCTGCCACGGCCGGGTGCAGAACATCGGCCGCAAGACCGAGGAGATGTTCAAGCTCATCGGCCACCAAGGTCGAGCGTCAGGCTCAACACGGTCGAGCGCTGCTCGGGCCATGCCGGCATCTACGGCGTGAAGACCGGCCACCCACCCGATGGCGATGAAGATCGGCAAGCCGGTGTTCAAGGCCATGGCCAAGGACGAGCCCGACTACATCGGCAGCGACTGCCCGATGGCCGGCCACCACATCGCCCAGGGCATGCAGCAGGCCGGCACGCCGGCCAAGGCAGTGCAGCACCCCTTGAGCCTGCGTGCGCATCGCCTACGGGCTTTGAACCGCAAGGAAGCGAGGCCATGACCATCACCCGCGACAGCCTCCTGACGCTGGAGGCCTATTCCAAGATCCGCAAGTCCAGCAAGCCGCAGGCCATCGCGCACCGCCGGCTGCGCAGCGTGCGGCTGGGCGAGCACATGACGCTGCAGTTCGAGGACGAGCAGACGATCCGCCGCCAGATCCAGGAGATGCTGCACATCGAGAAGATCTTCGACGAGGAGGGCATCCAGGAGTGAGATCGATGCCTACGCCGCCGCTGGTGCCCGACGGCAGCAACTGGAAGGCGACGATGCTGATCGAGTACCCCGATCCGCACGAGCGCAAGCGCGAGCTGGCGCGGCTGATCGGCGTCGAGGACCGCATGTTCGTCGAGGTCGAAGGGCACGCGCGCGTCTACGCGATCGCCGACGAGGACCTGGACCGCGAGAACGAGGAGAAGACCTCGGCGGTGCACTTCGTGCGCTTCGAGTTCGCACCGGCGCACGCCAGGCCATCCGCGCCGGCGCGCAAGTCAAGCTCGGCTGCGACCACACGAACTATCCGGCGCATCACGCTGATCGCGCCCGAGACGCTGGCCAGCCTGGCCGGAGATCTGAAATAGCGTTGCTGCTTCAGCGCCGCGCCCGCGCGTGCTTCCAGCTCTCGAGGCTGTAGAAGGCGAGCGCGATCCATATCATCACGAAGCCGACGAGGCGGTTGCCCGCCAGCGGCTCGCCGAACAGCCACACGCCGAGCAGCAGTTGCAGGCTGGGCGAAACGTACTGAAGCAGCCCAAGCGTGGCCAGCGGAATGCGCCGCGCGCCGGCCGCGAACAGGAGCAGCGGCACGGCGGTCAGCGGGCCCACGCCGATCAGCCACGCGAGCGTCGTGCCTCCGTGGCGAGCCAGCCCTCCGCTGCCCTGCCAGGTCCACCAACCGAGTATCGCCACCGCCACCGGTGCGAGGAACAGCGTTTCGAGCGTGAGGCCTTCGATCGCGCCCAGCGCGGCAGTCTTGCGCATCAGGCCGTAGAGGCCGAACGAGGCCGCGATCGCGAGCCCGACCCAGGGTGTCTGCGGACCGAGCGCGGCGAGCCACAGCACCCCGCCGGCGGCCAGCGCGACGGCGGCCCACTGTCCGCTGCGCGGTCGCTCGCGCAGCACGAAGAAGCCGAGCAGCACGTTGACGAGCGGGTTGATGAAGTAACCGAGGCTCGCATCGATCACGCGCCCGTTCATCACCGCCCACACGTAGATCAGCCAGTTGCACGACAGCAGCAGCGCGCTCACGCACGACGCGCCGAGCACTGCCGGCCGATGGCGCAGCGGCGCGAGCCAGCTCCAGCGGCGCAACCCAAGCAGCAGCGCGACGAGGAACACCAGGGACCATGCCACCCTGTGCAGCACGATCTCGAGTGCGCCGACGCCAGCGATGTGGCGGAAGTAGAGCGGGAACAGTCCCCATGCCACATAGGCCAGCGCTGCGTAGGCCATGCCACGGTTCATCGCGTCGTCGGCGCAGACTGCAAATCGACCCAAGTGATTTTCGCCGGATTACTCGTAGAGCCATAGCTGATCACCACAAAATTGCCGTTCGTCAGCGCCACCAATCCGCCGTCTCCCACGCTGTCGTAGGTATTGACGCCTACCAGGCTGTTTGCGGCGGAGATTTCACCGGTGATGCCGGTGGTCCCGTTCCCCCAAGTGACTGCGCCAACGTTAAGCGGCTCCGGTGGTTCATAGCCCCAGGTAGGGCTGCTTACCGCGTAGTTGCCGTTAGCCAAGGCGATCACTCCACCCCTACCGGCCATCATCAGCGAACGGCCGATTAGACTATTCGAGGGGGATACCGGACCAATGACGCCGCTTGTTCCATTCCCCCAGGTGACGGCGCCCACGTACGGATGGGAATCGTCCAAAGCCCAGGATGGACTGCTCACCACGTAATTGCCATTGGACAGGGGGATGACTTCATCGCCCACATAATCTCCACGGTGGCCGCCCACCAGGCTGTTCGAAGCAGATATCTGCCCGGAAACGCCGGTTGCGCCGCTGCCCCAGGTGACTGCTCCCCAGGTCGCATTGGTCCCATCCGGGCTCCAGAGCGGACTGGTCACGACATAGTTGCCGTTGGTCAAAGCCGTCACTTTTTGCCCCGCGCCCGCCGGAAGGTTGTCGCTGTTTCCAACCAGACTGTTGGAGGCCGAGATCGGGCCGGCGACCCCGGCGGCGCCGCTGCCCCAGGTGATCGCCCCGGCATTCTGATGGGTTCCGTCCAGGTCCCAGGACGGAGTGACGACTACGTAGTTGCCGTTTGGCAGCTCGATCAATCTGCCCCAAAAAGTGTCGCCCACATTGTCATCCGGAGTGCTCCCCACCAGGCTGTTGGCTGCCGACACCGCGCCCGTCGTGCCGCCGGCTCCATTTCCCCAGGTAACTGCTCCTGCGTTGACGATGCTGCCGTTATCCCAGATCGAGTTGAGTACCAGGTAATTGCCGTTGGTCAAGGCAATGATTTCACCGTCCGATGTGTTGCCCACCTGATCGTTGGTTTGGCTGCCCACCAGACTGTTGGCGGCTGATACCACGCCGGTGGTGCCACCGTTTCCATTTCCCCAGGTGACTGCCCCTGCCCAGAGAACGCTCCCATTTCGCCAGTCTGGACTGCTCACGACGTAATTGCCGTTGGTTAGGGCGGTCACACCGCCATGACCGACCAGATCTCCGCTGCTGCTGCCGATCAGGCTATTGGATGGCGTGACGGTTCCATTACATCCGGTCACCTGGCTGCACCAGGTGACGGCTCCCACCCCATCCGTGGTGGGAGAATCCCAAAATGGGCTGTTTACCACAAAGTTGCCGTTCGTCAGAACTGTGATTCCACCGCCCCCGACCGAGTTGCCCACCCGGTCGCCGGCGAGCCGGCTAATCAAGACCCCATTTGGGTTGTACAGATAGACTGCCCCTTTTGCTTCCGTGTAATTCGTGTAAAAAGGGTAGTTTGGATCGGTGACGACAAAATTACCGTTGGGGAGCACGGTCACCGTCTTGCCGAAAACCCCACTGTTGGGAGGGCCTGGAATGTCAAAGAGGAAGGCAGCAGAAAGCGCCGGCGCCGGCGCGATTACGGCGCCAAGCGCGAAAACCAGAATCAGAGCAAGGACTCGAACTCTGAACGAATGGGTTTTCATTTCTTCGCCCCTCTACGAATGTGTTTTAGATCAAAGCGCCGAATCAGAGAAATCCATCATCGTTGCAAACGATAGCATCGAAGCATCGATGAGCGAATCCACAGTACGATAATTTTATCTCAATTTCGCAGGGAACTATTCCAGAATATCGTCAGGACGAAACTGGTCCAACACCGGTGGTTTGGGTTCTTCGATGCTGAGTTCGAAATGCGCCGTTACGCCGTTTCCTGATAAATCCCAAGATAGCGCGCCCCCAGGGTGAAGCCCAGCCAGGCGTAGGCGACGATGCCCAGCTGCCACGCCGATTTCGATCCAGGACGGGAAATAGGAGACCGCCGCCACGTTGCCCAGCACACCCGGCGACCATGCCGGCGGCGCGACCAGCCCCGACAGGGTGATGTTCCAGCGGTTAATCACCACGCCGACGCACCAGCCAGGCGCAAAGCATCGCCAGCTAGCGACGCTGGCACAGCCTCGGCAGCAGCAGGATAATCGCCGGGATGATCCCGCCTAGCAGAATCTTCCACGCCCCAGAAGGTGGTGTTGTACGGCGTCGTGGCGCTCAGCCGCGTTGAGGATATCCGCCGTGGCAGGCGTGTTGCTGTAATAGGATGTGGCACGCCCAATCCCACAGCTTGATATACAGATAGCCAAGCGTAATCAAGCCGATCAGGCGCGTGACCTGGCGGCAGACCGCCGGCGGGACGATTGCCGGTGCCGTACGCAGCGACACGTCATGGTGGCAAACAGCGTCAGCGACATACCGCCGGCCACGGCCGAGATGATAAACATCACCGGCAGCGAAGGCTTGAACCAGATCGCCCGGCCGCTGAGCACGCCATAGGTGGCGCCCAGCGACGATTGGTGCAGCAGCGAGAGGCCCATGCCCGACCACCGCCAGGACCGGCGTCAGGCGGTGCAGCGCGTGCCCGAGGCGCCGCAGCCACGGGAAGCGCGTCGCCCAGGCGGCTGTCGCCGATCACCGCCAGCACCTCAATACCAGCACGGTCGAGTACAGGATCACGCACCAGGTGATCTCCCACAGCACCGAGTGGACATTCCAGTAAACCAGCGGATGCCAGAAGCGGTCCGGGCGGCCAATGTCCATCGCCAGCGCCAACATGGCCGAGGTGTAGCCGATAAAGCCGATGAAGACTGCCGGGCGGGCCAGCGGCTCCAGCGGCTGGATGCGGAACAGGTAGACCGCGGCCGAAAACGTGAACGCCCCCGCACCCAGCGCGATCGCCGAGAGGTCGAGCGTGATCCACAGCCCCCAGGGCACGCGGTCGCTCAGGTCGGTGACCTGCAGGCCGTGCAGCAGCACCTGCGACATCGGCAACCAGGCCGATGACGCAGCAGCCACCAGCCAGCGAAGCGATCCACACCTGAAGGCCGGGAAGCGGCGCCGAGCGACGGCCGGCGTGGTCTCGAGATGTTGGCGTGGCCATCTCAGCTCTCCTCTTCGGCCGGGCGCACGTAGTGCACCTTGGGCTGCGTGCCCCACTCTTCGCGCAGGCGGAAGGTTTCGTGGTCGGCCAGATACTTGCGAGACCGGGCTGTTCGGGTCCGCGGCGTCGCCAAAGATGCGCGCCCCCACCGGGCAGATCGTCGACGCACGCCGGGGTCGCCGCCGGGTCGACGCCCGGCGTCAAGCCCTGCGCCAGGCCGCGGTCGATGCGCTGGACGCAGAAGGTGCACTTCTCGACCACGCCGCGTGGCCGGCGCTCGACTTCGGGCGTGCCCCAGTCGGGCACATACGGGTTTGCAGCGGTCGACCACCCGCCAGTTGAAGCGGCGCACATCGTACGGGCAGGCCACCTGGCAGTAGCGGCAGCCGATGCAGCGGTCGTAATCCATGGCGACGATGCCGTCGGCGCGCATCCAGGTTGCGCCCACCGGGCAGACCCGTGTGCACGGCGCTTCCTGGCAGTGCTGGCAGGGGCGGTTCATATAGAAATCGATCGCCCAGCCTCGGTGCGCTCCGGGAAGACGATGTTCCAGCGCATCTCATCTTCGGGCACATCGTTGACCGCCTGGCAGGCGTGCACGCAGTAGCCGCAGCCGATGCAGTTCGCCAGGTCGATGACCATATGCCATTCGTATGCGACCTTTGCGCCGGCTCGTTGTGATGCGTGGCGCTGCCCGATACCCTGGACCGCATCCGGCGAGAGCGGCCCGGAGATGACGATCTGGGTCACTGCAGCGCTCCGGCGGTCGCGGCCGGCAATCTTCAGCGACATCGGCCCGGCTGCAGAACGGGGGTCTTCTTAGGTTCGTCCGGCATTCGCCTGTCCCTCGCTGGCGCCGATCTCAATTCGCGGTCGCCGTCTTAGCCCGTCGTCTTCAGCGTCGCTGTCTTCCTCGTCCTGGCGGCGGGCTAGGTTGCGGGCCACGAAATAAGCGGTCGTGCCGCCCAGCGCCAGCCCGATGATCCCGCCCTGGAACAGCGTGGATAGGCGCGTGCTGGCCAGGGCCGCTTCCAGCGCCTGGATTTGCTGCTCGGGCGACAGCCGGCTTCCACGCCGCGTCCGCTGTAGGTTTGCGACCACTGTTGGCAGGGTGTTGGTTAGCGGCAGCGTCTCACCGATCGCCTCGCGCGCCGGCTTCATAGCCGGGCAGCGGCTTGCCGATCTGCAGCGTATCGGTGTGGCAGGCCACACAGGTAGCCGGCGTGATGGTAAACGAGTGCCCGGTCGGCGACAGGCCGTCGACCGGCGGCGACCTCCGGCGGCAGGATCAGGGCGTGGCACTCGACGCAGCGGATGCCTTTCTGGATGTGCAGATCGTTCTGGTGCTCGCCGAGATCGTCCTTGTGGCAGTTGACGCACATTTCATCCGGGTTCTCGAACGCGCTTGCTGGCTGTGCGGGTTGTGGCAGTCGGTGCAGCCCACATCGGCCGAGGCATGCCCGGTCAGCCGCCATTCGCCGTGCGTGGTGGTGTGGCAGGAGCCGCAGTACTCGGTGTCGGCTCGGACCGGGATCATCGCCGGCGGATGGCCTGCCACGGCCTCGCCGTGGCAGCCTGCGCAGGTCACACCGGCGGCATGTAATCCCACTGGTGGCCTGGTAACCCGTGGTATGGCACACCAGGCACTCACCCGGCTCGCCGAGCCGATTTCCAGCGCGTTGCGAACTCCTGGTCATCAAATGCGTGGGCGTGCGGCTGTCGCTCCACGCCGTCTCGACATCCGGGTGGCATTCGCGACATGCTTTCGGCGGCGCGGTCGGGGCGGCGATTTCCGAGGTCGCCTCCGCCGGTGTCGGCGTGCTTTCCTGCAGCCGGCGGGGCAGCCAGTGCCGGCCTGGACGCCGCGACGGTTAGCAACATACCGACCAGCAGACCGGCGACCAGCGCCGCTTCCATGGTTGATTTCGCGGTTGTATTGATTTCATCGACGCCTCGACAGTTTTTAGAGGCGGTTACCGTTGCGCCTGTCCGGCGGTTATGCCTCGCCGGTAGACCAGCAGATTATTGAGTTGAGACTGTCTAGAAAATTCCAGAAAGCCGACTGGGCGCGCGTCGCCGGGCGGCGGTTGTTGCGCCCGATGTAGATTTCGCGGCAGATATCCAGGCCCCGCGCACCCGCACGGTCGCCACCGTGCCCGGCGCACAGCCGGTCGACCACCATCTTCGAGATAAAGCCCACTCCAATGCCCTCCTGCACCGCCAGGGCGATGGCCTCGGCGTTGCCCAGGGTGATCACAATGCGCAGATCGCCGGTGGAAATATTGTGCACCGCCAGCGCCTCGCGCACGGCGTCGAACGTCCCCGACGCGGCTCGCGCATGATGAAATCGCCCTGGAGCAGGTCTTGCGGCTCGATCTCGCCGCGCTGCGCCCAGGGGTGATCCAGCGGCGCGATCAGCACGATCGGGTCGCAGATGTAGGGCAGCGCTTCGATATCCGCGTAGATGTCGCTGGTCCATGCTGAACAGCGCAAAATGCGCTTCGCCTTCGCAGCAGCCTGCGCAACGCCTCGGTCTGCGGGGCACACCTGGCAGGTGACGCGCACCTGCGGGATAATCGCGATGAAATCGCGCCAGCAGCTGCGGCAGAATGTATTTGCCCGGCGTGGTGCTGCAGCCGACGATCAGATGCCCGTAGACTTTGCCTTTGAGCGATTCCATCGTCTCGTCGATGCGTACGGAGAGCGCCACGGCGTCGCGCGCCAGCGGCAGCAACGCCAGCCCGGCATCGGTCAGCTCCAGGCTGCGCCCGTTGCGCAGGAAAAACTGCATGTCGAAATGCCGCTCCAGTCCCTGGATGTGCTGGCTGACGCTCGGCTGGGTCATATGCAGCCGTTGCGCCGCCTGGGTGAAGTTGAGCGTCTCGGCCGCGGCCAGAAAAACATTGAGCTGGTGAACGTCGAGCATGGTACTTCTCCTTGTGAATAATAGCACAAGATACATAAGCAAAACTGTATAATTACCAAATTCTATCATAGTTTATACCTTATTAGAACGGGATAGGCAAAACCAATAAGTATTAGTTATGAATTCACTTGTTTATCAATGGAATTGCTTATATAATCTTTGTGAACAGGCGCACAAACAGGCAGACCTATGAAGCGTACCCGTTGGCTCACCATTCTCATTGCCGCTGCGGTCTGCTGACCGGCTGCGGCCCGGCCGCCCTATCTGCCGGGTTGGGCGGCATTGCGCTGCCGCCGGCCTGCCGGAGCGGAAACACCGGCAACCCCCGTAGCCGCCGACCCGAGCGCCGCATCGGCAATGGCCGCTGCCGAGACCGCCGCCCGCGACGAGTGCCTGACGTGCCATTCCGACCAAGCAGCGCCTGATCGACACCGCCGAACCAGTGGTCGAAAGCGGCGAAAGCGAATCCAAAGGGGTTGGCTGAGGGGGCGAAGTGGCTCCGTTGGAGCCCTGGGAGAAAGTCCTGGTCAATGCTGAGACCTTCCCGCAGACCGTCCACGGTCACATCGCCTGCACCGACTGCCACGGCGGGCGTGCAATCCGCCGATAAAGAGACCGCCCACGAAGGCCTGATCGCCCGCCCAAGCGAAGGCGACCCGAACGCCTGCTCGCGAATGCCACACCGATGTCGCCGTCGGCTTATCCCGAACAGCCTGCATGCCACCCAGCAGGGCTATTGGACCGTGCTGGAAGCCCGCAGCGCCCCCGAAAATCACCCGGCAGCTCGAGGAAATGTTCGGCAATCACTGCGCCCGCTGCCACACCTCCTGCGGCGACTGCCACGTCGGCCAGCCGGCCAGCGTGGGCGGCGGCCTGTTCGATGGCCACCTGTTCACCCGCACCCCGCCGATGACCCGCTCGTGCACCGCCTGCCACGGCAGCCGGGTGGGCAACGAATACCTGGGCAAGAACGAAGAGTACCCCGGCGACGTCCACTTCCGCGAAGGGCGCATGAACTGCGTCGACTGCCACAACAACCACGAAATGCACGGCCAGCCAGCCGAGTGCTCCAAGTGCCACACCGGCCCGGAAGAGATGGCCCTGCCCCGGCCGACCACCGCTATGCCGGCCTGCAGATCGCCCACCTGCGAATCCTGCCACCCGAACGCCATCGCTGGGCAAGGACAACATCGAGATGCACACCGTGCACGGGGCCGATCTTTCCTGCCAGGTGTGCCACTCGATCACCTACACCTCGTGCGATAGCTGCCATGTGGCGCATCAGCGAGAAGACCGGCAAGCCATTCTTCGAAACCGATGCGACCTACTTCACCTTCCTGATCGGGCTGCAACCCGCAGCGCAGCTATACCCGCCCGTACAAGTACGTCCCGCTGCGCCATATCCCGGCCATCGCCGGACGGCTTCGCCTTCTATGGTGAGAACCTGCTGCCGAATTTCAACGTCCTGCCTACCTGGGCCTATGCCACGCCGCACAACATCCAGCTCAAGACGCCCCAGGCCGAAAGCTGCAACGCCTGCCATGGCAACGCCGGACCTGTTCCTGACCGCCGATAAGGTCCGCCCGGAGGAGCTGGAAGCCAACCTGCCGGTGATCGTCCCGATCGTCCCGACGGCGATCCCGGAACCGGGCGAGCCGGTCACACCAACGCTGCCGCTGCAGACCCGATACGGAGTTTCCGGCAGCATGCCAGCTCGCCGTGACGCCGAGCAATTAACTCAAACGTAAGCTCGATTTTGATAAAAATCAAACCTGATCTGGAGGAAAGAATGTAAACTCAACTGAATACTGCTCGCCCTGTTGATCGCCCTGGCGCTGCTGCTCGGCGCCTGCGCGCCCGGCGCTGCCCCGGCCGTAGAGCAGACCGCAGTGCGTCGTCGCCACCGAGGCGCCGCCGGCCGAACCGAAGCTCCCGCGCCAACCGCAGTTCCGACCGAGGTCCCCGAGCCCACCGAAGCGCCGCCCGATTTCCAGGCGCTCTTCACCGAAATGATCGCCTCGCTGGCCGAGAAGAGCTTGGCACCGTCGCCGCCGCCAAGCTGAACGAAGAGCTGGCCGACAAAGCGCCCTTCCTGCTGGACGTGCGCGATGCCGCCGAAATCGAAAAAGATGGCTATCATCGCCGGCGCGGTCAACATCCCGATTCGCGAGCTGCTCAAGAACCTGGATAAGCTGCCCGGTCTGGACGAACCGATCGTGATCTACTGCGCCTCCGGTCACCGCGGCGGCATGGCTATCGGCTGCCCTGCACCTGCTCGGCTATACGAATGTGCGCAACCTGGGCGGCGGCCTGGGCGCCTGGAAAAAAGCCGACCTGCCGGTCGAGACCGGCGCATGCCCGCAAGCCGCCAAGTCGATCAGCACCCCCATCGTCGCAGACCAGGCGCTTTTCACCGCTTTGGATGATGTTCCTGGCCGCCTGCCCGAAGGCTTCTTCACCATCAATTCCGAAAGCTGAACGAAGCCCTGGCCGGCGGCCACCGCCCCGCTGCTCATCGACCTGCGCTCCAGGCCGAGATGGACAAAGATGGCTACATTGAAGGCGCGCGTCCATATCCCGATGGACAAGTTCATGACCACGCTGGACCAGCTCCCGGCCGAAAGGACGCCCCGATCGTCGTCTACTGCGCCTCCGGTCACCGCGGCGGCATCGCCCTGGTGGCCCTGACGATGCTGGGCTACACCAACGTCATCAACCTGGGCGGCGGTCTGGGCGCCTGGAAAGCCGCCAAGATGCCGGTCGTCGGCTGGGTCGATTGGACCGCCATCTGGACCGAATACCCGACCAACCTGCCCGCAGGCTTCCACACCATCAAGGCCGCCGATCTGAACACCGCCCTGGCCGAGAAAGCCGCCCTTCCTGCTGGACGTGCGCGAAGCAGCCGAAATCGAAAAGGACGGCTTCATCGCCGGCGCGGTCAACATCCCGGTCCGAGAAGTGCTCAAGAACCTGGATAAGCTGCCCGCCCTCGACCAGCCGATCGTGATCTACTGCGGCTCGGGTCACCGCGGCGGCATGGTCATGGCTGCGCTGCAGCTGCTGGGCTACACCGACGTCAAGAACCTGGGCGGCGGCCTCGGCGCCTGGAAGAAAGCCGAGCTGCCGGTCGAGATGGACCTGGCCAAGCTCGCCGCCCCCGCCGCCGGCGACCGCGCCCGAGCGTCGATGCCGCCCGCCTGCCCGACCTGGACGCCTTCCTCGCCACCCTGCCGGAAGGCTTCTGCACCGTCAAGGCGGCTGACCTGAACACCGAGCTGGCCGAGAAGGCCCCGACCGCTCATCGACCTGCGCACCGACGAAGAGTGCGCCGACCGGCTACATCGAAGGCTCAGTGAACATGCCGATCAACGTCGTGCTGGCCGACATGACCCAGCTGCCTGCCGATAAGGCCGCTCCGATCGTGCGTGCTCTGCGCCTCCGGCCACCGCGGCGGCATCGTCATGATGGCCCTGCGCATGATGGGTTACACCGACGTGCGCAACCTGGGCGGCGGCATGAACGCCTGGGTCGCGGCCGAGCTGCCGCTCGAGAAATAATCCGCCCGCCGGTCTGACCGGCACAGGCGCCAACTCTAAATCAGAGGTGCCATTGAGCCGGTCGGCCCAATGGCACCTCTGAACGATTCTGGAACGTGGAGGCCGGATTGGCGAAAATACGCGTATAATGATGGGCGAATGGGGACATCGTTGCGCCGCTGCCGGCGTTGTTAAACCACTGCCCTGCATCAAAGCGCCCGCCATCCAGATCGTAAACCGGAGGGGAGGATGGAGGATCCGTGCGTCAAACGACAAGATTCCGCCTTGCGTCGATGGAACACGGCTCGATCCCGACGCGCCTGGCGACTGCTGGTCGCCGCCCTGCTGCTGGCCGGATTGCTGCTGCACCCTGCGCATCAGCCCGGCCGGGCCGGCGGCGGTTATGCGCTGCTCTTTGACGGCCGCGACGATTACGCCCAGATTGGCAACGCCGACAGCGTCCTGGGGGCAGATTGGCGGAGCGCCAAGACCCTGTCGTTGTGGCTGCGCCTCGACCCCGGCCCCGCACTGGCGACCCAGCCGATCACCGGCGAGGTCATCGCCGGCACAGACCGCCCCGCGGCTTTGGCGTCTCCCACGCCGTCTACGCCGGGCGCGACGCCATCTGGCTCTGGAATGTCGACGCCAACGGCGCCGATTGGATCCCGGTTGACTGCACTCCGGGGATCTGGACGCACCTGGCGCTGGTCCACGACGGAGCCACGCTGACCGCCTATCAGAACGGACAGCGGGTAGGCGCCATCCCAAGCGGACCCACCATCAGCCCGGCGACCACACCGGGAACGCTGCACCTGGGCGGCTCGGGCCACGCCGGGGCAGCGACCTACGCTGCCGGGCAAATCGATGAAGTCCGCCTGTGGCACGTCGCCCTGGACGCCGCCACGATCGCCGCCTGGATGAACCGCGAGTTGGATGCCCATCACCTGAACCGGGCGCAGTTAGCCGCCTACTACCGCATGTCGAACGGCAGCGGGACGCAAGTCGGGGACGATTCGGGCAATGCCCATCCGGCTGTCTTGCTCGGAGACATGGGCAACGCCAATTGGTTTAGAGTCCTCCGCCCCATTGCAGGATGAGCCCAGCCCTACCCCGACCGACACCGCTACGCTGCCGGGACCACCGACCGATACGCCGCTCCCATCGGAAACCCCGACGACGACCGATGTCCCAACTCAGACCCCGGCGCCGTCCGACACTCCAATTCCATCGGAAACGCCCATTCCGACCGATACCCCGATGCCATCGGATACCCCAATTCCATCGGACACCCCGATACCATCAAACACACCCACGCCATCGGAAACGCCCGAGCCGACCGATACCCCGACGCAGACCTCGACGCCGTCAGACACTCCAACCCCAGTGGATACCCCCACGCCATCGGAAACGCCCCTGCCTACGAGCACTCCGTCGCCATCGACCACGCCAATACCCACCTCACGCCTACACTGCCCGCCGCACCGGTAGAGGTCGCCTGGCTGAGCTTGCCCGGCGAGGCCAACGACATCGCCGTCTCCGGCAGCCTGGTCTATCTGGCTGCCACCACCGGCGGACTGCGCATCGTCGACCTGAGCAGCCCGACCCGGCCGGTCGAGCTCGGTAGTTACATCCCACCGCGCCACGCCTACGGCGTCTCGATCGACCCGCCGTACGCCTATCTGGCCGCCGCCGAGGCGGGCTTGCGCATCGTCGACGTCTCGAACCCGGCCGCCCCGTTCGAAGTCGGGGCCAGCACCCCGACGCGTACGTCTCCGATCTGGATGTCGCCGACGGTTACGCTTACCTGGCCGCCCGTTGGGACGGGCTGATCATCGTCGACGTCTCCGACCCGGCGCACCCACGCGAAGTCGGGCGCTTCGACACACCCGACCAGGCCCTGGATGTCGAAGTACCGGCGGGATCGCCTACGTGGCGGATTACCACACCGGCGGCCTGCACCTGATCGATGTCTCCAACCCGGCTTCCCCACAGCCGCTCGGCAGTCTGCCGTCGCGCCACTGCATGTACGGCGTGGAAGCCAGCGATAACCTGGTTTTTGTCGCCGACGGCGACGCAGGTTTGGGGATCATTGACGCCTCGAACTCGGCCGCCCCAGTAGCGATCGGATATTTCAATTCGGTGGGATTTTCGCGCAGCCTGGCGATCGCCGGCCCGACCCTGATCTATCTGGCCGACTGGAACGGCGGTCTGACGATCATCAACATCGCCGATCCGGCTCATCCGTTCACGGTCGCCACAATCGATACCCCCGGGCGCACCCCGACGTCGCCGCCTACCTGAATTACGCCATCCTGGCCGATTACGAAGGCGACCTGCGCGTCGTTTTCGTCCCCTGAGGTCCGCCGGCCCCCGCTTATTCCAGGATCAACGGGTAGAGCTCCTTTCCGGTCAGGATCCGCTCGATGTAGTCGAAAGTCCCCCGCTCGCCGACCTCTCGAGCGGCTTCAACCAGCCCGCTCATCGCCGCTCGAAACAGCGAAGTCGACATGCTGACGCGGCGCACCCCGACCGCCTCTAACTCAGCGACCGAGAATGATTTCCCTGGCAGGCCCGCCATGAAATTGACCGGCTTCGACGTCGCCGCGCATACCGCTTGAACGGCTGCCAGGTCGGGCAGGCCCGGAGCGAACAGCACGTCCGCGCCGGCCTGCTCGAAGGCCTGCAGACGGCGGATCACATCGTCCAGGTCCGGCCGGTCGTTCAAAAAGCCTTCCGCCCGGGCGGTTAGCAAGAACGGGAATGGGAGTGCGTGGGCCGCTTCGACGGCGGCGGCGACGCGCTCCACCGCCAGGTCGAACGGATAGATCGGTGCATCCGCCGCGCCGCTGGCGTCCTCGATGGAGGCCCCAACCAGCCCGGCCTGCGCCGCCAGCCGGATCGCCTCCGCCGCCGCCTCGGGGGCATCTGCGAAGCCATTTTCCAGGTCCGCCGAAACCGGCAGTTCCGTTGCTTCGGCGATCGCTCGGGCATGCTCCAGCGCCTGCTCGCGCCGCAGACCGCCATCGGCACGCCCGAAGGTCGCCGGCCCGCGGCCGCGCTCGATGTCGCCAACGCCGGGAAGCCTAGCGCTGCCAGCAGGCGCGCCGAGGGCCGGTCCCACGGGTTTGGGATCACAAACGCTCGCGCCTGCCGGTGCAGAGCGAGGAAACGGGCAGCCTTTTCCGCCTGGGTTGCCATCCGGCCTCCGGGGCTAGCCGCCGTGCGGTTCGGGGCTGGGGACCGCCTCGTCCAACACAGCCACGTCTTCCGCCGCCGGTTCGCGCGAGTTCCAGAAGAACAGGCTGATCAGCCCCAACGCTGCCGCTGCCGCGCCAGCCTGAAACGTCATCGTCCCTGGAGCAACGTAAATCGTCAGCGCATACAACGGATCCGGCAAAGGCAGGACGAACATCAGCGCCACCGCATACAGAACCAGGATACCCAAAACCAGGTAGGTCGCGCTGACCACCCGCCCGTAGCCGCGCTGCGTGTTCATCACCCAGATCAGCCCGACCAGAGCGCACATCAGCAGCAGCTCGAACAACGGCGCCAGGAAGATCATCTGGCGCGCTTGGGATAACTGCTCCGCGCCTTCCGGCGCGATCAGCCGCAGCACGCTGTCGAATAAGAAACCGAGCGCCAACAGACCCGGCGCCCCGCTGGCGATCACCAGGTCGCCCAGGATGTTGTGATTCTTCATACAATCTCCAAGGATTATCTCCGCTTCCAGCGGGTTTCATGCGCCGGCGGGATCCGCTGCCCTAACGCCTGGACCAGGTCCCCGGCCTTGGCGTCCTCGAAGACCCCGGTCGTGCGCCAGTAAACCTGCCCGGCGCGGTCGATCAGCAGCACGCTGATCTCGTCCTCCCCGGCGATACCCAGGCTGGCGCGGAATTTGGTCTTGTCGAGATATAACGTGATTGTACACCGGCGCGTCTTGTCGTTCGGGATGCCCGCCCGCATGCCTTCGTTGAGAAACCAGCGGGACAGCGGGTTCATCCGGTAGATCGTCGGCAGCTCGTACGCCGCCAGCCCCGGGAACGCTTGCTCCAGCTCGGCCAGCGCCGGAACCCAGCTGTCCACCTGGGCCTGCTGCCACTGCTGAAAGGCGACCAGGACCAAATTGTACTCGCCTTCCAACCCGCCGGGCAGAACAACGCTCTGGCGCAGCAGGTTGCTGCCTGTCACATTCGGGAAAACGGTCAGTGTCATACGATGCGCCTAGCTGACCTCGTCGGCTGTCAGGTCAACCGTCGCCAGGTACTGCGGCGGGCGGCGAACGCGGGTAGCTTTCTCGAAGGCGTGCCCGAGCCGCAGCAGCGCCGGCTCCTGCCAGGCGGAGGCGAAGAACGACAGACCCACGGGTAGCCCGAACACATACCCGGCCGGGACGGTCAGGTGCGGGTACCCCGCCACCGCCGCCGGACCGGAAAAACCGCCGCCAGTGTAGTTGTCGCCGTTCACCAGGTCTACCACCCAGGCCGGCGCGCCGGTCGGGGCGACGATTGCCTGCAAATTGTGCTCCTGAAGCGGCCGGTCGATGCCTTCACGCGCCAGCCGGCGGGCTTTCTCCAGCGCGTGCGAATATTTTTTCGAGGTCAGCTTGCCCTTGCGCTGCGACGCCAGCATGCGCTCCTGCCCAAAGTACGGCATCACCCTTCGCCGGTTCTGCTGGTTGAAACGGATCACGTCGTCGAAGCTGTGGACGTTCGCCTGAGGGCCGCAGGCTTCCAGGTAAGCGCCCAGGTCGGACTTTGAATTCGTACAGCAGCACCTCGACTTCATCGCGGCTGAGCTTGCTCTCCGCCACGACCTTGACGTCGTCGACGATCTCCGCCCCAGCGGCCTCATGGCGTCGATGCAAGCTTCGATGATCCGGTCGACCGCGCAAGTCAAAGCCGAAATAGCCGCGGGCGACGCCGATCCGCGCCCCTTTCAGCGCGTCGTCGTCCAGGAAGGCGCTGTAATCGGCTGGCGCCCGGCCTTGCGAGGCGGCTGTCTCGGGATCGTGCGGATCGATGCCGGTCAGCGCCCCGAGCAGCACGGCTGCGTCGGTCACGCTGCGTGCCATCGGCCCGGCGGTATCCTGTGAGTGCGAGATCGGGATCACCCCGCCACGGCTGATCAGCCCTAGGGTCGGCTTCAGGCCGACGATGCCGTTGATGTGCGCCGGGCAGACTATCGAGCCGTCAGTTTCGGTGCCGACAGCCGCCGCGCACAGGTCGGCGGCAACGGCGACGCCCGAGCCGGACGACTGAGCCGCATGGCGTGCGATCCAGCGCATACGGATTGCGGGTCTGCCCGCCGCGGCTGCTCCAGCCGCTGGTCGAGTGCGTCGAGCGGAAGTTAGCCCATTCACTCAGGTTGGTCTTGCCCAGGATCAACGCCCCGGCGGCGCGCAGGCGCTCCACCAGGAAAGCGTCCCGCCCGGCGTAATGACCATCCAGCGCCAGCGAACCGGAAGTGGTCATCATCCGGTCGGCGGTGTCGATGTTGTCTTTCAGCAGGATCGGGATGCCGTGCAGCGGCCCGCGCGGCGCTTATTCCGCCGCTCGCCGTCGAGCGCATCGGCGATCTGCAGCGCATCCGGGTTCAGCTCGATCACCGAGTTGAGCCGCGGCCCATCCCGGTCGATCCGTTCGATGCGCGCCAGGTAGTATTCAGCCAATGCCCGGCTGGTCAAATCGCCGGCTTGCATACGCTGCTGCAGATCCAGGATCGTATACCCTTCCATATCGGTCTATTCGTCCTCTCCGTTCACGCCAATTTCACTGCCAAACGTCTTCGCCAGGCCGTCCACCAGGGCGTTTTTCTGCTCAACGGTCAAGCCGCGCTTCGGGGTGCATCGTCAGGTAGATCGGCAGTGGCATTTCTCCGTGCAGCACCAGCTCGGCAGCCTCATCGGCTTCCTGGCGTCCCTGTCCCCAATGCGACACATTAAAGACTTTCGGCCTTCCAATACATCCCGATACACCAACCACGAGATCGGGGCGACGCGGCTGTACCACGGCCAACGCGTTTCGTTGCTGTGACAGTCGCCGCAGGTGGTCATAAACAGCGCCTGCGTATCAGAGCTGTTCCAGTCCGGCTCGTTGATCACCGCCGGATTAATCCCTGCCGAGCCAAAGGGAACGAGCTGAATCAACAACGCCGCCACGACCACAATCCCGACCACCCACGCCAAGATCTTTGTGATGATGCCGGTTTTCATCTTCTGCTCCTTCGCATCCATTGCTTTCCAGTGATTATACATCGCACGTTCAAAGTTCTGGGAGGCTTGCTCGTCTCGTAGACTAAACTCTTTCCCGAGGCCACTTGACAATTTAGAGTAAATACTCTATATTATTAGAGTATTTACTCTAAACCGGAGATTTATGAACACACGCGAAAAAATTCTCGACATCGCCTTAGGATTGTTCAATTCAGCCGGAACCTCCGAGGTCACAACCAACCACATCGCCTCGGCCTGCGGGATCAGCCCCGGGAATCTTTACTATCACTTCCGCAACAAGCAGGAGATCATCCGAGAGCTGTTTCAGCGTCTATACGCTCGGTGGAACCGCGAGTTGGCCCTGCCTGACGATCACCCACCAGAGCTAGCGGACCTGGTAAATCTGGTAAACGCAAATTATCGGATCATCTGGGAATACCGCTTTGCCTATCGTGAGCTGGTTGTGCTCCTCCACAATGATTTTACCCTGCAGACCGTGTTCCGAGAAGTCCGCCAGCGCGGTTACGATGGTTTCAAAGCCCTTTTCCAGGCCTTCGTCTCAGCGGGCGTTATGCGACCGGCTGCGCAGGCGCGCACCATCGAAGATCTCATGCAGGTTTGCTGGCTGATCAGCGAGTTCTGGATTGTCTATCTCGAAATCGGCGGCCAGGATATTGACGCCTTGCAAGTGCAAAATGGCGTCGATTTGATGCTCGGTATCCTCCAACCTTACCTTACCCAAGGAGAATTTAATGTCCACTCGTAACTTTCGTCGTCTGACGGGGTCCCTCTTGATCTTGGGGGCGGCCCTCGTAAATGTCCCGTATGCGGCGCTGATTGCCCGCTTTGATTACCCCGATATCTTGCGGGCCCCTGTCGATGTGATTCTGACCCGCTTTCAAGCCGGTGGACCATCGCTCATCCTGACCTGGCTGGCATTCGCCTGGGTGGGCTTGCCGATGCTCGTTGGCGCCATCCTTCTAAAGCGGGTCCTGGCCGATGAAGACTCCCCGTTCATCGACGTGGCCACAACCATCGCTGTGATCGGATTTGTCGTCCAGGTGGTTGGGTTGCTGCGCTGGGTATTTGTGGTTCCGGTTCTTGCCCGGGTGTACACAGACCCGTCCACCAGCCTCATAGGTAAGGAGGCGCTGTCGGCGGCGTTCACGGCTGTACACCAGTACGGCGGCGTGGCGCTTGGCGAGCACTTGGGCCAATTCTTCATCATTTTATGGATGAGTATGATCTGCGGAATCATTTATCGCTCGCGCCTGTTTGCTCGTTGGATAGCTTTCCTGGGATGGTTCGCTTCAATCGTATACCTGCTAGCGCAGGGCGATCTGCTCGCCACGGCGATTCCTGGTTTTCCGATGGTCGAATGGGCGGGATTGGTCGGCAGTCTCTTATGGCTGGTTTGGATGATTGTGATGGGTTTGAGTCTAATCCTTCGTCGGGCTGATTAGCTGCCTCGCGCCGTCGAGCAGGCTCTCCAGAAATCACATGGACGGGGGGGGGGGGGGGACCACGTGGCGCCCGGTGCGGGCGTACGCCCGCACCGGGCGCCACATATAGCCCTTCACACGGTAACTCCCCATGAGCCGTCGAGCATGAAATTTGCCGCCCGCGCTAATAAGGTATAATCCTTAAGGAGCCTTCCGCGCCGCACCCCTTCGGCGAAGTCTGAATCCCAGCTCACTGGAGGCCAGTGATGCAAATTACTCATTGCGAAGTCATCCCCGTCGAAATCAAAGTCACCAAACCGGTCGAGATGGCCGGCCAGCCGCCGATCCGTTCCGTGATGGCCGTTTTCGTTCGCCTGGAGACACGCCAGGGCCAGTCGGCCTGGGGCTGCACGGTCTCCGACCCGGCCTGGACGCCCGAAGAACGCCTTGCCCTGCTACATGCCTGCCAGGACTGCGCCGGGCGCGCCGCCGACCTGCACCCGACCCAGGTTGAGCGCAGCCTGGCCGAGATTGCCGGTGTCATCCACGCAAGGTCCACCCCGCCACCGGTCGCAGACGCTGCACTGTGCGCTTTCGACCTGGCCTTCCACGATCTGCTCGGGCTGGCGGCCGGCATGCCGCTCTACCGGCTGCTCGGCGGCTACCGCAGCCGCATCCAGACCTCGATCACCATCCTCTCGCCGCCGTAGAAGAGAGCGTGGAGATGGCCGCCAGCGAGCCAGCCAGGGCTTCCGCATTTTGAAGATCAAGGGCGGGATCGACCCGGAGAGCGACGTGCACCGGGTGCAGGCCATCCGCCGCGCCCTGCCCGAACTGCTGCTGCGCCTGGACGCCGACGGCGGCTATACCGTGCAGCAGGCGCTGGACGTGGCGCGCGCGCCTTGAAGCGGCCTGATTGAGATGCTGGAGCAGCCTACTCCGCCGGACGACCTGGCAGCGCTGCGCCGAGGTGACCGCGCCACAGCCCCGTGCCGGTGCTGGCCGACCAGAGCGCCTGCGGACCGGATTCGGCCTGGAAGATCGCTGCCGGGCATGCGCCACGGCCTGAGCGTCAAGCTGGCCTCCTGCGGCGGACTGCGCGGCGCTCGCCAGATCGACGCCATCGCCCGCGCAGCCCACCTGTCGCGCATGGTGGGCTGCCTGATCGAGCCGGCCATGCTTACCGCCGCCGGGCTGAGCTTTGCCCTGAGCAGCCCCAACGTCCAGTACGGCGACCTGGACGGCTACCTCTACCTGCAGGACGACCCATCCGTGCCCGGCTTTACGCCTGCAGGATGGCTGGCTGGCCGCCAGCGACGTGCCGGGATTGGGTTATTCGGTGCAATCTGGGATAAACGCCTCAGCCGCTGCCGGTCATCAACTGCTGGCACAGCCGCACGCCGGTCATCGCATCGGTCACCCAGGCATCCGCGCCGATATACTGGCACACCTGCTCGTTGAGTTGGTTGCCGCCGATGATGATCGGTCGCGGCGCTACAAAGCGGTCCGCCGAAGCGCGCAGCAGCGCCACAGTGGCCGCATGCTGTCGTACGAGCTGGTCAGCAGGCCGGACAGGCCGATGATGTCCGGATGCGCCTGCCGCCGCCCGGCGCACGAATTCGGCCGGCGGCACATCCACTCCCAGGTCGTGACGGTGAAGCCATAGCTGGTCAGCAGCAGGCTCAGGTTGTTCTTGCCGATATCGTGGATATCGCCTTCCACCGTGCCCAGCAGGATCGAGCCGTTCTCGTTGCCGCGAAAAGCGCAGCTCGATGATCGGCGCCAGGATTTCCATGACCTCGCGGAAGATCTCGCCCGCCATGATCAGCCCGGACAGGAAGTACTCCTGGCGCTCGTAGCGCTCGCCCACCATGCGCAGCCCTTCCTGGCAGATCCTCGACGATCGCCAACGGATCGCCGTTGTGCGTCGATGCGCGCCCGCACCAGCGCCAGCGCCTGCTAGTTCGTCCAGCTCGGCCACATGGCGGATCGAGCTCGCCGCGCTCATCGCTTGTCTGGGGTCTGTCTGTTCCATGCGTTCCTTTCGTAGCGAGTGTTAAGCTAGCCGTGATCCCGACTTTGGTGGTGAAGTGCAGCCGGTCGTCCGGGAAAGATGAACCAGCCCCAACTGAGCGGGCGGTCTTCGAAGTCGAAGAAGACATGCTCCAACAGGAAAGCGGCCGCCGGCAGCGGCTGTCTCAGCAGACCGGCTTCTTCATCGTTCATCAAAGTCGCTTCGATTTTCAACTCACCGTGTTTGAGCAAGCTTTGGTCGCCGCCCGAAAACAGGCCTTGCAGCGAGGTGACATCCATCTCGGCTTCGACAATCGGTCGGGTCGGGTCATAAATCAGGTAGGCGCGATGGTAGAATACGGGCAGGTCGCCGTGCGTAAACAGGCGGCGGATGTAGATCGCCGCGATCGCCGGCGGCAGACTCTAGCTTCCGCGCCGTGCGCTCGTCGGCTGAAACCACGCGCACATCCAGCAGCCGGATGCTGCTCTCCGAGGATGGACTGGAACAGACTCCTGCAGGCTCTTGCAGATCGAAGATCGCCGTGCTCAACTCCACCGCCTTGACGAAGGTGCCGCGGCCCTGGGCCGTGCTGACCACCCCCTGGTCGGCCAGCAGATTGATCGAGCGGCGCACCGTCATCGGGCTGATCCCGTAACGCTGCACCAGCTGCGCCTCCGAAGGCAGCTGGTCGCCGGGGCGAAACACGCCGTCGGCGATCTGGCGGCGCAGCATGTTGGCCAGCTGCAGATAGGCCAGTTCAAAGGCATCCCGGTCGATCTGGTATTTATCTTCGGTCGAAGCTTGTGCGTCGTGGATTCATCGGGTATCGATATTATACGCAGATTTTGCCGATCCTCTTGACAACATTCCCTAATAAGTATACACTACATTCCTAAACTTCCCTATATAACTATAGAGGTGAAATGCCGGTGCATCCTCCGCTCGATCCCCTGCCAGCACCAAAGTTATCGCCTGTGCCACGGTCATGGAAGAGATGCTGCCCTTCCTGCCTGACGGTATGGCCTATGAAGTCCTGGATTTCGGCCTGCATCTCAAACCCGCCAACCTAAAAGATCACATCCAGCAAGCCATCGACGCATCTGTCGGGCCGCTACGAAACCCTGCTGCTGGGCTATGGGTTGTGCTCGATGGCCGTCATCGGCCTGACGCTCGAACGACTGCACCCTGGTCATCCCACGCGTCGATGACTGCATTGCCATTTTCCTCGGCTCCGCCAACGCCTACCAGACCCAGGCCCGCAAAGCCCCCGGCACCTATTACCTGACCAAGGGCTGGATCGAAGTCGCCGACACCCCCTTCGGCGAGTGGGAGCGCCTGGTGACCCGATACGGGGAAGAGCGCGCCGACCTGGATCATGAAGACCATGCTGAAGAACTACACCCGGCTGGCCTACATCGACAGCGGGCGCAGCGGCCAGGCCGATTACGTCGATTACGCCCGCAAGACCGCCGAAAAGTTTAACCTGACCTTCGAAGAAATCCCCGGCTCGAACGCCCTGACCCTCAAGCTGCTAAACGGCCCGTGGGACGACGAGATCCTGGTGGTCGGACCACGCCAGACTATCAGCTACCTGGACTTCAGGAACGCCCGTGGCGGCCCACACCGGCGCGGAGCCGGCTGAATGACCAGACTCGCCGGTCCTGCGAGGTCCAGTTCCAGCCGCTCGGCAAGCGCGTCAGCCTGCCCGCCGGGCAGACGGTCCTGGATGCCGCTCGCCTGGCCGGCATCGATCTGACCGCCGCCTGCGGCGGCGAGGGCAACTGTGGCCAGTGCCAGGTGATGGCCCTATCCGGCCCGCTCAGCCCGCTGACCGGCGACGAGCTCTTCCTGCTGACCGAAGCCGAGCGCCAGGCCGGTCTCCGCCTGGCCTGCGCAGCCCGTATCCTGGGAGATCTGACGGTCGAGATCCCCAAAGCACTCGCTGATCACCGCCCAGCGCCTGCAGGTCGAGAGCAATCTGCGCAGCCTGCCGCCCGAACCGCTGGTGCGCGCCCTGCCGTTGAGCTGGACGCCCCCACCCTGCATGACCCCCGCGCCGACCTGGACCCGCCTGTCGGCCGGATTGGCCGAGCGGCACGGCCTGGAGGCGTCTGCAGCCGCCGGCGCGCGCTGTCATCCGCAGCCTGCCCGAAGCGCTTCGCCAGGCCGGCTGGAAGGTGAACGTCCTGCTGCGCAGCGCCGGTACCGAAACGGAGCGGCGCTTCACGATGCAGCGCAAGTGCTCGGCGTCGTCCCGCCCGAGGCGGCCGCCCTCGGCCTGGCGGTCGATCTCGGCACCACCAAGATCGCCGCCCGGCTGGTGGACCTGGCCAGCGGGAGGACGCGCGCCTCCGCCGGCGCGCCGAACCCGCAGGTCAGTTACGGCGAGGATGTGGTCAGCCGCCTGAATTTCGCTATGCGCAGCCCGAGAACGCGCCGTCTGATGGCCGAGAAGGCCCGCCAAGCGATCCGCAGCCTGCTCGACGATCTGCTGCGGCAGGCCGGTGAGCAGAGCGCAGCCAGGTTGCCGAAGTCTGCATCGTCGGCAACACCGCCATGACCCACCTGCTGCTCGAATTCCCGGTCCGCCAGCCTGGCAGCCGCCCCGTACGTCGCCGCTGCCCAGGCCGCCTTCGATCTGCCCGCCGCTGAGATCGGCCTGCCAGCCGCCGCCGGAGCGCAAGGTCCACATCCCCCCAGGCATCGGCGGCTACATCGGCTCCGACCACGTCGCCATGGCGCTGGCCTGCGATCTGGACGAAGCGATCATGGTCACCCTCGGCCTGGATATCGGCACCAACACCGAGATCAGCCTGCGCATGCCCCGACCGGCCGTACCTGACCAGCGTCTCGTGCGCCTCTGGGCCGGCCTTCGAAGGCGCGCATATCCGCGATGGGATGCGCGCCGCCGGCGGGGCGATCGAAAAGGTCCGTCTGACCGCTTCCGGCGTCGAGCTGAACACCGTCGACGACCAGCCGCCGGTCGGGCTGTGCGGCTCGGGCATCCTGGACGCCGTCGCCGAGCTGCGCCGGGCCGGACTGCTGGACGCCAGCGGGCGTTTCGACAGCAAGCCACGAAGGCGTGCGCAGCGGCGATTACGGTCCTGAGTTCGTCCTGGCGCCAGCATCCGCCAGCGGATCCGGGCGCGATATCGCCCTCACCCAGACAGCGACGTCAACGAGATCCTGCTTGCCAAGGGCGCCATCCAGGCCGGTCTGACCGCCCTGCTGGACGCCGAAGGCATGCGCCTGGAAGACGTTCAAGAGGTCATCGTCGCCGGGGCGTTTGGCTCGTTCATCGAACATCCACAACGCCATCGCCATCGGGTTGTTCCCGCAGCTGCCAAACGCCCGATACCGCCAGGTCGGCAACGCCGCCGCCCTCGGGGCGCAGTGGATGCTGATCTCGGGCTCCGCTCGCCGCCGGGCGCAGTTGCTTGCCGCGCAAGCCGCGCTACCTGGAGCTGACCATCACCCCAAATTCAGCCGCCAGCTTCGCCCAGGCGATGCGTTTACCATAATTCTGCCCCAGGATGGCATTGAGGAGCGCTGTATGAAAATCATCGGTGAAAAAATCAACGGCACTCGCAAGCGCGTTGCCCAGGCCATCGCCGAGCGCGACGCCGCCTCCATCCAGGACCTGGCTGTCCGGCAAACGCGAGGCCGGGGCCGCCTGGCTGGACGTCAACGCCGGGACACACCCCAACCAGGAGCCCGACGACCTGATCTGGCTGATCGAGACCGTCCAGGCCGTCTCGGAGACCCCGCTGTCGCTGGACAGCGCCAACCCGCAGGCGCTGCGCCGCGCCATCCGGCCGTCAAGCAAGACGCCGATGATCAATTCGATCAGCGGCGAGCCGGAACGCCTGGCCGACATCCTGCCGATCGTCGCCGAACACGGCTGCCCGGTGATCGCCCTGGCGATGGACGAGAAGAAAATCCCCGAAACCGCCGAAAAGCGCTTCGAAGTCATCCAGAAAGTGGTCGCCGCAGCCCGCGCCCACGGCGTGCCCGACGCCAACCTGTACATCGACCCGCTGGCGATGACCATCTCCACCAACACCCAGAGCGCCGCGATCGCCTTCGAGACCATGCGCCGGGTCCGCCAGGACTACCCCGAAGCCCACCTGACCATCGGTCTGAGCAACATCTCGTTTGGCCTGCCGGCGCGTTCGTTCGTCAATCGCTACTTCCTCGGCCTGGCGATCCAGAACGGCCTGGACAGCGCCATCCTCGACCCGCTCGACCGCGAGATCCAGGCCGCCATCCTGACCACCGAGCTGCTGCTCGGGCGCGACCCGCACTGCCTGAACTTCATCCGCGCCTCCCGCAAAGGCCTGTTCGAGAAGCCCGATTAATCCACAAGCCGGCGAACAGCCCTGCTGCTCGACCGGCGTGTCGATTTGTAACAATAGGATCCAAAGGAGACCCAAAAATGTCCCAAGAATTGATCGATGCCATCACCGAAATGCGCGAAGAGGACGCGCTCAAGATCACTAACCAGATGCTCGATGCGGGGACCTCCCCGCTGGAGGTGCTGGAGGCCTGCCGCAAGGCCATGGACGTCATCGGCAAGCGCTTCGAAGCCGGCGACTGCTTCATCCCCGAGCTGATCCTGGCGGGCGAGATGCTCGGCCAGGTCTCGGCGATCGTCAAGCCGCGCCTGCAGCAGGACGCCCCCAGGCCAGAAGCTGGGCAAGGTCGTCATCGGCACCGTCGAAGGCGACATCCACGACATCGCCAAGGACATCGTCGCCTTCATGCTGGACATCAACGGCTTCGAGGTCACCGACCTGGGCGTGGACGTGCCGCCGGCCAAGTTCGTCGACGCCGCCCAGCCAGACCGGGGCCAAGGTGGTCGGCCTGAGCGGCTTCCTGACCCTGGCCTACGACCCGATGAAAGCCACCGTGGAGGCCTTGAAAGCCGCCGGGATGTCCGATGTCAAGGTCATGATCGGCGGCGGGCAGATCGACGATCAGATCCGCCAGTACTCCGGCGCGGACGCCTTTGGCAAGGATGCCATGACCGCCGTCAACCTCGCCAAGCAGTGGTACGCGTAATCTAGAAGGGAGTTCATCATGTCCAACCAACCTGAAAACCAGTTCAAGCCATCGCCCGAATACCTGGCGCGCGAAAAACGCTTCTACGATGCCCTGGCGCTGCGCAAGCCCGACCGTGTCCCAGTCGCCAGCCTGGCCGCCCTGTTTGTCACCCGTTACGCCGGATTGACCAACGCCGAAGCCATCGGCCCGGATTACGAGCGGGTCTACGCCGGTTGGCTCGCCTCCACCAAAAAGCTCGAATTGGGACATGGCCCCGCCGCCGTTCGTGCTCTTCCCAGTCGAAGGTGATGGAACTGCTCGGTCTGCGCACCTTCCGCTGGCCTGGCAAGCACTTCCCGGCAAATGCCCCTACCAGTTCGTCGAGGCCGAGTACATGCTGGCCGATGAATACGACGAGTTCCTCGCCAACCCGTCGGATTTCGTCCTGCGCAAGATGATGCCGCGCATGTCCGAAACCATGGAGCCGATGGGCTTGTTCCCGCCGTTCTTCTGGATGTCCAGCGGCTATACCATGATCTCACTGCTGTCCGGCACGCTCAGCGCGCCGCCGGTGCAGGCCATGCTGCAGCGCCTGGTCGAAGTCGGCCAGGAGATGGGCACGGTCAGATCGCCGCCCAGACCAAGCTGATCGGCGACCTGGCCAGACGCCGGCTACCCGCTGATCACCTTCGCCTTCGCCGAAGCGCCGTTCGACTGGGTCTCGGATATGTTCCGCGGCCTGCGTGGCGTGATGCTGGATATGTACCGCCAGCCGGATAAGCTCAAGGCTGCCATCGAGCTGTTCACGCCATTCGCCATCCAGCTGGCGATCTCTGCCGCCCAGATGTCCGGCAACCCGCGCATCTTCATCCCGCTGCATCGCGGCGCGGGTGGCTTCATGTCCAACAAGCAGTTCGAAGAGTTCTACTGGCCCGGCCTGAAAACCCTGATGCTGGCGCTGATCGACGCCGGTCTGACCCCGATGCCGTTCCTCGAAGGCGATTACACCCCGCGCCTGAAGTACCTGGCCGAGATGCCGCGCGGTAAAGTGC
>CAVPAZ010000018.1:0-10129 GCA_963701725.1 uncultured bacterium
GAAGGTCGCGATCATCGGCTACGGCTCGCAGGGTCATGCCCACGCGCAGAACCTGAACGACAGTGGCGTGAAAGTCACCGTCGGGCCTGCGCCGCGGCGGCGCTTCCTGGGCCAAGGTCGAGAAGGCCGGCCTGAAGGTCGCCGAGGTGGCCGACGCAGTGAAGGGCGCCGACGTGGTGATGGTCCTGCTGCCCGACGAGCAGATCGCCGCGGTGTACAAGAACGACATCGAGCCGAACATCCGCAGGGCGCGTCGCTGGCCTTCGCGCACGGCTTCAACGTGCACTACGGCCAGGTGGTGCCGCGCGACGACCTCGACGTCTGGATGGTGGCGCCCAAGGCCCCGGGCCACACCGTGCGCAACACCTACACCCAGGGCGGCGGCGTGCCGCACCTGATCGCGGTGCATGCCGACAAGAGCGGCAAGGCGCGCGACCTGGCCCTGAGCTACGCGGCGGCCAACGGCGGCGGCAAGGCCGGCATCATCGAGACCAACTTCCGCGAGGAGACCGAGACCGACCTGTTCGGCGAGCAGGCGGTGCTGTGCGGCGGCACGGTCGAGCTGATCAAGGCCGGCTTCGAGACGCTGGTGGAGGCCGGTTACGCGCCCGAGATGGCCTACTTCGAGTGCCTGCACGAGCTGAAGCTGATCGTCGACCTGATCTACGAGGGCGGCATCGCCAACATGAACTACTCGATCTCCAACAATGCCGAGTACGGCGAGTACGTCACGGGCCCGAAGATCGTCACCGAGGAGACCAAGAAGGCGATGCGGCAGGCGCTGCAAGGACATCCAGACCGGCGAGTACGCCAAGAGCTTCATCCTCGAGAACCGCGCCGGCGCGCCGACGCTGATGTCGCGCCGCCGCCTGATGGGCGAGCACGCGATCGAGGTGGTGGGCGAGAAGCTGCGCGCGATGATGCCGTGGATCAAGGCCAACAAGCTGGTGGACAAGAGCCGCAACTGACGCGCGGGCCGCGTCGAGGGCCGCCGTGGGCGGCCCTTTGCGCTCGCGCGGTATCCGCCTCATGAATGACGATACGGCCCGCAGCCGACGACGTCGAGCCGCGAGCCGCTGCGGCCGCGCCGCAAGGGCATCTACATCCTGCCCAACGCGATTACGCTGGCGGCGCTGTTCGCCGGCTTCTACGCGATCGTGATGGCGATGAACGGCCGCTTCGAGCTGGCGGCCATCGGCATCTTCTGCGCTGCGGTGCTGGACAGCCTGGACGGCCGCGTCGCGCGCATGACCAATTCGCAGAGCGCGTTCGGCGAGCAGATGGACAGCCTGTGCGACATGGTCAGCTTCGGCGCCGCGCCGGCGCTCATCGTCTACGAGTGGGCGCTGAAGGACCTGGGCAAGTGGGGCTGGATCCCGGCCTTCGTCTACATCGCGGGTGCCGCGCTGCGGCTGGCGCGCTTCAACACCAACATCGGCATCGTCGACAAGCGCTTCTTCCAGGGCCTGCCCAGCCCGGCGGCGGCGGCGATGGTGATGGGCTTGATTTGGGTGATGGACGACGCCGGCTTCAAGGGCGTCACCAAGATCGACTGGCTGGCCTGGACGGCGTTCGGCGTCACGCTGTACGCCGGGCTGTCGATGGTCACCAACGCGCCGTTCTACAGCTTCAAGGTCGTCGGCTTCAAGCGCACCGTGCCGTTCATCGTGATCGTCGCGATCGCGCTGGCCATCGCGGTCATCGACATCCATCCGCCGATCGTGCTGTTCGCGCTGTTTTGCGTCTACGGCGTTCCGGGCTACGTGGTGTACGCCTACCGCAAGGCCAAGGGCAAGCCGGTCAGCGTGATCGCGACCTCGACGGACGAGCCCGACGAGGCGGGCCTGCACCGCTGAATGCCGCGTGCTACATTGCGCTCCATGATCGTTCCGCGCCCGATCGCGCTAGCTGCTACTGCTAGGAGTGCTGCCGGCGCGCTGATCGATCTGCGTCCGTTCATCTTCCCGATCGACGGCCCGCCAGCGCAACGCAGCGGGCCGTTTGCTTTGTTCGAGCTGCCCGCGAACCGCAACTCCAAAGCCACAGGCCATGACCATGACCGACAAACTGATCATCTTCGACACCACCTTGCGCGACGGCGAGCAATCGCCCGGCGCCTCCATGACGCGGGACGAGAAGCTGCGCATCGCGCGCCAGCTCGAACGCCTGCGCGTCGACGTCATCGAGGCCGGCTTCGCGGCTTCGAGCAACGGCGACTTCGAGGCCGTGAAGGCGATCGCCGATGCGATCGAGAGAGTCGACCGTGTGCTCGCTGGCGCGCGCCAACGACCGCGACATCTCGCGCGCCGCCGAGGCGCTGCAAGGGTGCGGCGCGCTCGCGCATCCACACCTTCATCGCCACCAGCGCCGCTGCACATGGAGAAGAAGCTGCGCATGACGCCCGACCAGGTGCTACGAGCAGGCCAGGCTGGCGGTGCGATTTGCGCGCAACCTGTGCGGCGACGTCGAGTTCTCGCCCGAGGACGGCTATCGCTCCGATCCGGACTTCCTGTGCCGCGTGCTGGAGGCCGTGATTGCCGAAGGCGCGACCACGATCAACATTCCCGACACCGTCGGCTACGCGGTGCCCGAGCTGTACGGCGAGTTCATCCGCACGCTGCGCGAGCGCGTGCCCAATTCCGACAAGGCGGTCTGGTCGGTGCATTGCCACAACGACCTCGGCATGGCGGTGGCCAACTCGCTGGCCGGCGTGAAGATCGGCGGCGCGCGGCAGGTCGAGTGCACGATCAACGGTCTGGGCGAGCGCGCCGGCAACTGCTCGCTCGAAGAGGTGGTGATGGCGGTGAAGACGCGGCGCGACTACTTCAAGCTCGAACTCGGCATCGACACCACGCAGATCGTGCCGGCCTCGCGCCTGGTCAGCCAGACCACCGGCTTCGTCGTGCAGCCGAACAAGGCGGTGGTCGGTGCCAACGCCTTCGCGCATGCCTCGGGCATCCACCAGGACGGCGTGCTCAAGGCGCGCGACACCTACGAGATCATGCGCGCCGAAGACGTGGGCTGGGCCGCCAACAAGATCGTGCTGGGCAAGCTGTCGGGGCGCAACGCCTTCAAGCAGCGGCTGCAGGACCTGGGCATCGCAGCTCGAGTCCGAGGCCGAGATCAATGCGGCGTTCGCCACGTTCAAGGACCTCGCCGACCGCAAGAGCGAGATCTTCGACGAGGACATCATCGCGCTGGTCGGCGACGAGAGCGTGACGCACGAGCAAGAGCACTACCGCTTGCTCGCGCTCGTCGCAGCGCTCCGAGACCGGTGAGCGACCGCATGCCACGCGTGGCCTTCGCCGTCGGCGGCGAGGAGTTCCACGCCGAGAGCGACGGCAATGGCCCGGTCGATGCCAGCCTGAAGGCGATCGAGTCGAAGGTGCAAGAGTGGCGCCGAATTGCTGCTCTATTCAGTCAATGCCATCACCAGCGGCAGCACAGAGTCGCAAGGTGAGGTGACTGTGCGACTGCAACACGGCGGGCGCATCGTCAACGGCGTGGGCGCGGACCCAGACATCGTGGTCGCGTCGGCAAAGGCTTACCTGGCTGCGCTGAACAAGCTCCACAGCAAGGCCGAGCGCGTCGCCGCACAGGGCTGAAGCGTGAGTCCGTTACAAGCCTAGGGTAATCCGCAGGATCAACTTGAGGAAAACCACGCAAGTCGTTGATCTTGCGTGGCTTTTTCATGTGCCCTACACTCGGGTCGAATTGTTATGCGAGGTCTGCTCGTGGCAATGACATTCGGTTGCGAGAAGGCGCCGCTCACATGCGCTTGATGCGCGCGTTGCTGGTCGGCATTGCGTTTGTGGCCAGCTGCCGGTGGCGCCGAGTCAAAGTCGCGCACGGGCAAGAACGCCATCGTTGCCAAGCAGAGGCCTCGGCGCCCAAGGCGCCGCGCGCGCGAACGGTCGCGTGCCGCGCCAGCCGTCCCGTCGTTTGGCCAGTTGGTTGGCTTGCACGGTACCAGTGACGCGCTCGACCTGAAGTCCAGCGTCGCACTGGTACTCGACCAGGACACCAACGAGGTGCTGTTCAGCAAGAACTCGCAAGCAGTGCTGCCAATTGCCTCGATCACCAAGCTGATGACGGCACTGGTGGTCAGCGAGGCCGGTCAGCCGCTCGACGAAGTGCTGACCATCGACGCCGAAGACATCGACACCGAAAAGGGCAGCCGCTCGCGGCTGCGAGTCGGCACGCGCTTGTCGCGCGAGGAAATGCTGCATCTGGCATTGATGGCCGGCGAGAACCGGGCTGCGAACGCGCTGGGTCGCCACTACCCGGGTGGGCTGTCGGCATTCGTCGCCGCCATGAACCGCAAGGCGCAGGTGCTCGGCATGACGGACACGCACTACGTCGAGCCGACAGGGCTGTCGAGCCAGTAACCAGTCGAGTGCGACGGACTTGGCCGTGCTGGTGCGCGAGGCTCGACAAGCACCCGCTGATTCGCGAGCTTTCGACATCGCGCGAGCACAAAGTGGCGGTCGGTTCGCGCAACATGCACTTTCGCAATACCAACGGGTTGGTGCGCAGCGGCGAATGGGACATCGGCCTGCAAAAGACCGGCTACATCGCTGAGGCCGGTCGCTGCCTGGTGATGCAGGCGCAGATTGTCGGGCCGCAAGCTGATCATGGTCTTGCTTGACTCGGCCGGGAAGTATTCGCGCATCGGCGACGCCGAGCGGATTCGCAAATGGCTGAGCGAGATGCCGATTGCGCCGCCGCACGCCATCGGCTGCGATTGACGCGACTGCTCCGCTGGTCTGAAGCTCAGGGCTTGTGAGCCCAGTGCGGCTGATATCTGCCGCGCAGTGGCCTTGAGCCGGTCGAGCCAAGACTCTTCTAGCCGATCGGCCGGCGCCGAGATCGACAGGCCGGCAACCAGCTGGCCCTGTCGTCATAGATGCCTGCGGCCATGCAGCGCACGCCGATTTCAAGTTCTTCATCGTCGCGCGCGATGCCGCGGGCGCGCACGCGTGGCGAGTTCGCGCTCCAGCGCGGCCAGCTCGGTGATGCTGTTGCGGGTGTGGCCAGCCAGTCCGGTGCGCGTCGCGTAGGCACGCACCGCTGTCGGGTCTTCGTTGGCCAGGAAGAGCTTGCCGACCGAGGTCAGGTGCAGCGGGGCGCGGCCGCCGACGGCCCGCACCACCTGCATGCCCGAGCGCTCGCTGTAGGCCCGCTCGATATAGACGATTTCGTCGCCCTGGCGCATCGACAGGTTGACCGCCTGTTGTGTCAGCCGGTGCAGCTCGCGCATGGGCTCGAGCGCTGCGTCGCGTACATCCAGCCTCGCCTTGACCAGGTTGCCGAGCTCAAGCAGGCGCATGCCCAGGCGGTAGGTTCCTGCCTGGGGCCGATCGACATAGCGGCCGGCCACCAGATCGTTGAGGATGCGGTGCGCGGTCGAGGGGTGCAGACCCGTGCGCTCGCTGATGACTTTCAGTGCCAATGGGTCGGGCTGGGCGGCCAGCACGTCGAGCAGCGCAAAGCTGCGCTCCAGCACTTGGATAGTTGGGTTCTGGGGTCTTTGCTGACCATGCCACGCACCGCCTCTTCTGTTTGTTGATTCTTGCATAGCGAAATTGCGCACCGGATATTGAAAACATCGTCGACGCCCGTTGGTTGCGGCGCGTTGCCGCCGCACTACGACTGCTCGATCGACGCGAAGGCGGCCGAGCCTGAACGTACGGCGCCTTCGAGCGTGGCTGGATAGGGCCCATCGACGTAGTCGCCGGCGGCCGCGAGGTTCGCAGCGATGGCCGTCGTCGGGCGCGCGAGGCCGGGTGCACAGATGAACGTCGCGCGTCGCTCGGCCAGAGTCCGCAGCAGCGTCGGTGGCACTCGCCAATGCTGTGCAAGTGCCGCCCGCGCCTGGCGCAAGTGGCTGCGGCGCAGGCGTCGAGCCCGCGTTCGACCCAGGCGCGGGCGCCGCTGACGACGAATGCGAAGACGCCGTCGCGTGCACCGCCGCCATCGAGCGCGCCCAGGTCGAAGACGAACTGCGCGGGCGCGTCGACACTGGCCGGCAGCGCTGTCATCGGTTGCTGCCAAGCGTGTGCCGGGGCTGCGCAAGTACACGGTGATGATCGGTTCGTAGTCGAAGGCTTCCGCCTGTGCGGCCCACTCCGGCGCAAAGGGTTGGCACAGGCGCGCGGCCTCATTGGCGGTGCAGGCCAGCACGACCGCGTCGAAGCCTTCGCCATCGACGGCCCAGCTCCGGGTCGGCGCTGTCAGTGCATCTGCGCGCGTGCCACGGCGGAGCATCCGCGCCGGCCGAGCGGAGCCATCGCGCCGCGGGCTCGGGGACCAATCGCCGACAGCGGCACTCGCGGCAGCAGCAGGTCGGCCGATCCGGCCCGCTGAACAGCGCGTCGCGCAACACGCGCAGGAAGACGCCCGCGCTGGCCAGGTGCGCCGGGGTATTCAGTGCGGCCACGCACAGCGGCTCGATCAGGTCTCCCGAACGCGCGGCGACAAGCCGCGTGTGAGAGCCGCGACGCGTGGCTGCGGCTCGGCCTCGAAGCCCGTCAGGGGCCAGCGGCCGGCCGCCGCCAGCAAAGCAAGCCGTTCGCCAAGCGACCAGCCGTGCCTGCCCAGGACGCGCGCGAGTGAATGCCAGCATTGGCACGCCCGCCGGCAGCCGCAGGCCGTTGCCGTCGGACCGACCAGCGCCAGCGGCAGGCGCCGCAACAGGATGTCGGGATCCACGCCGACGCGGCGCATCAACGACAGCGTGTCGCGGTAGGCGCCGATGAGGATGTGCTGGCCGTTGTCGAGTGACAGGTCATTGCTGTGGTCGACACGGCGCGCGCGGCCGCCGAGCTGCGGCGCCATCTCGAACAGCGTGACCTGGTGGCCAGCCTCGGTCGCTGCGACTGCGGCAGCGATGCCGGCCCAGCCGCCGCCGATCACCGCGATACGGCGCGACATGCGTATCAGCGTTCCCGCCAATGGGTGTGCATCGCGATCCAGACCTTGCGCAGCGGCGTCAGCGCCACGCGCTGGTGCAGGACCTTGAAGTCGTCGGCCTCGATCTCGCGCAGCAGCGTGCGGTAGATCTGAGCCATGGCCAGGCCGGGCGCTGCGCACGACGGTCGGCCGCGGGCAGCAGCGCAAAGGCTTCGTCGTAGCAGCGGTGGGCGCGCTCAACCTGGAAGCGCATCAGCTGCGTGAAGCGATCGCTGTAGCCCCAAGGGGCCTTGCGCTCAAGCAGCTCGTTGGCCTTGACGTCGAATTGCTTGAGTTCGTTTTTCGGCAGGTAGATGCGGCCGCGCCGTGCGTCGTCACCCACGTCACGGATGATGTTGGTGAGCTGCATCGCCAGACCGAGGCGGTGCGCATAGTCGATCGTCGCGGCGTCGGCTACGCCCGAAGATGTTGGACGCCACTTCGCCGACCACGCCGGCGACCAAATGGCAGTATCGCGCGAGGCCGGCGAAGTCGAGGTAACGGTTCTGCTGCAAGTCCATCTCGCAACCTTCGATGACAGCCAGCAGGTGCGACGCTTCGATGCCGTAGGCGGCGTGTGCGGCATCAGCGCCTGCATCGCCGGGTGGCTCGGGCGCCCGACGTATGCGTTGGCCACTTCCTTGCGCCACCACGCGAGCTTGATGGCGGCGACGCTGGGGTCGACGACTTCATCGACGACGTCGTCAACCTCGCGGCAGAACGCATAGAACGCGGTGATGGCGGCGCGCTGCGGCGGCGGCAGGAACCGGAAGGCGTAGTAGAACGAAGAGCCGCTCTGGGCGGCCTTGTCCTGCACGTATTGCTCGGGCGTCATGAGGTCCCCACACTGCCGGGCCGCACCTGGCCCGCATGCGCAAGGCGCGCCATGCCAGCAAGGCCGGTCGACGCCATGCTGATCGTTGGCCGCGCGACAGCGCGTGTAGTTCGCAGCCTCGATCGTCTCGAGTACGCGCAAGCCGCCCTGGACGACAAGGCGCAGCTCCCAGCCCATCCGGCCGGGCAGGCGATGCACCAGGGGTGCGCCATGCAGAATCGTCTCGCGCGGCCCAGGCGCACAGCTCGCGCACCAGGCCGCGCCTGCGCGTCGCAGTCAGCGCCGGCGCGCAGTTGCCGTGGATCAGGCCGTAGCGCGCGGCATCGGCCTGCGGGCACATATAGCCGGCCGCGCGGCAGGTCGACGCGCAGGTCTTGCCAGAAGTTGATCAATTGCAGCGCGGTGCAGATCGCGTCGGACTGCGCGCAGCGCATCGGCTCGTCGATGCCAGACAGGTGCAGCAGCAGGCGCCCAATCGGGTTGGCCGAGCGCGCGCAGTAGTCGAGCAGTCGCGCCGGTCGGCGTACACCGGGTTGCCGGTGTCCTGCGCAAACGCGCTCAACAGGTCGGTCATCGGGCCCAGTGGCAGCCGTGCTTGGCATGCCGCGGCCAAAGGTGTGAACACGTTGCCCCAGCGCGCCCCGACGGCATCGCCCTGCAGCAGCGGCGTCGCAGGCGCCTGGTGGTATCGGCGCAGGTCGCCAGGCGCTCGGCAGCGCTGGCGTGGCCTTCGTCGGCGATGTCGTCAGCGGTGCGGGCGAAGTGGTAGATCGCGACGACGGCCGGACGCAAGGCCGGCGGGCACAGCCAGGACGCGACTGGAAAGTTCTCGTAGTGATCGACGCTCACCGGTCCGATTGTCTGCTGAGCCGCCACTTCCCGAGCTCGCCGCCCACCCCGCCAGCGGACCGGCCCGGTCGATTGACAGGGATGGCGGCAGACTCCTACATTACTGACCAGTCAGTCATTAACGTGTTGGGCGCGAGTCCCCGATGGCAGCCGTTCCAGCAGGTTGGTCACCATGAGCGCTTGTCTCATTTCCTGTCCCTCATGGCGCTGGAAACCGGCGCTCATCGCCTGTACACCCCCAGCCGGCCCCGCAGGAGCCGGTGCGGGCGGTGCGCACGATGGGGTGCTGCAGTCGGGGGCGTGGCCGCGCTGCAGGCATGAATACGCGGCCGAAGTCCGCGCCCGCACCGAGTCGCGGCTGGCCTTCCGTGTCGGCGGCAAGCTGGTGCGGCGCGGGGGGTCAACATCGGCGGATCTGGTGAAGGCCGGCCAGCCGCTGGCGCAGATCGATGCCAGCGACCTCAAGCTGGGACAGGACGCCGCCCCGCGCCGCGCTGGCCGCCGCCGAGGCCCAGCTGGCGGGCTGAACGAGGCCGAGCTGAAGCGCTACCGGGGAGTTGCGCGACCAGGGCTTCATCAGCGGGCTGGAATTCGAGCGGCGCGAGGCGGCGCTGAAGACCAGCCGGGCCCAGGCCGAGCAGCTGCGTGCCCAGGCCGGCCTGCAGGTCAACCAGGCCGGGCTACGCGGTGCTGATGGCCGACGTGTCGGGCGTGGTCACCGCGGTCGACGCCGAGCCGGGCGCGGTGCTCGCCGCCGGCGCGCCGGTGTTGCGTCTGGCCCACGATGGCCCGCGCGACGCCGTCTTCAGCGTGCCCGAGGACCGCCTGCCGGCGTTGCGGCGCGCTGCTCGGCCGGCCCGGGAGCGCTGAAGATGAAGCCCTGGGGGGCACCGAGACGCTGCGCCCGGCCACGGTGCGCGAGGTGGCGGCGTCGGCCGACCCGGTGACGCGCACCTTCCTGGTCAAGGCCGACATCGGGCGTGACCGACCTGCGGCTGGGCCAGACCGGGGCCACGGTGCTCGAGCCTGCCGCGCCGGCGAGGGCGTGACTCACGCTGCCGCTGACGGCGGTGATGCGAGCAGCAGGGCCGTACGGCGGTGTGGCTGCTCGACCGGCAGACGATGACGGTGCAGGTGCAGCCGGTGGAGGTGGCCGGTGCCGACGGCAACGCCGTCGTCGTGGCGGCCGGCCTGACCCCGGGGCAGGCGGTGGTCACCGCCGGCGTGCACACGCTGACGCCGGGGCAGAAGGTCAGGCTGTTCGAGGCGCCGCCCGTGGCCGCGCCCGCGGACCGGCCATCGGCCCCGACGGCATCCGCCGGCAGCTCGCTGAAGGACGGGGCCAGGACATGGACATCCCGGCCAGCACGCGCGCCGCCGGGCCTGGGCCCGGGCGAGGTCGGCAGCGCGCGCTTCAACGTGTCGCGCTGGGCGCTCGAGCACCCCGCGCTCACGCGCTACCTGATGGTGGTGCTGCTGGCGCTGGGCGTGGCA
>CAVPAZ010000019.1:0-56976 GCA_963701725.1 uncultured bacterium
CTGGCGGGGATCGATCACCGATCGGCCGCGAATGGGATCCTTCAGCCTTCGACATCGAACTCGTCAACAACTGGCTCGCGCAGTTCAAACTCTGATCGTCAAGAGGGCCTCGGGGCCACGTTACGCTTGATCGGGGGTGGCGCGGTCATCGGCGACATCTCGGCTGCAGTCGCGTTCACGGAGCCCAGCGAGCTTCTAATGCGTCAGGTCGCGACCCGGTATGGCTTTGACCGGCTGCCGGCTACCTACGGCGAGCTGTTCGCTCTCTTCGAATACTGCGACAGTCTGGATGCCGCATCGGGCGTGGGCATGCGGCCGAAAGACCAGTTGGGTGAGTGGCAGGCGGCATCGTTTGTGGTGTGGCGCCGCAAGAGTCCGGAGCTCATGCCGGCCATCGAGCTCTATTGTGCTGGGGAGATTGCGGGGTTGCGCGCATTGCATCTTCAGGAGGACACGCTGGCGATGCTCGGACGCAGGTACCTCGAGTTCAAGGACTGAAGCGCGAAGCTTGTTGGCGGTTCCCGGAGCGGGTAGGTCAGCCGGGTCGACCGTCGGCGCGCGGCCACAGCAGCATCGGCGTGTAGCGAATCAGGTACAGCGCGAAGGCCAGTGACCACAGCGCGGCCGAGATGCTCACCGAAGGCAAGAGCCAGGCGGCGTCATGCAGAGGAAGGCAAACCCTCACCACCGCCGCACCCAGCATCGCTAGGTAGGCGACAGTCTCGATGCGCCCGGCGCGCAGCGGCCGGCCGGTATGGCCCAGCGCAGTGCGGGTGATCATGCCCAGCGTCAGCATACCGATCAGGCCCACCGTCAACGCGTGGGTGGCCGGGCCGGCGGCGACCCAGCCCATCGCGGCGGCAGCGCGCAAGCCCAGGTGCACCGGCAGCCAAGAGTACGCCGCGTGCAGCACCCACACCAGCGGTTGACGAAGCGTCTTCCACGGCTGCCACAGCCACCAGCGAGCCGCGTGTGCAACCGCCGTCGCCGTCGTCAGCGCCGCCAGGGGCGACCCTTGCAGGCCCAGGGCGTCGGCCACCAGCAAGGCGAGCACGCTGCCCAGTACAAGGGTCTCCAGCCGCGGCTCGCGCCGCGCCCGCGCGCCGGGCGAACCGTTGTTGGTGAACATCGGCACGACGCGGCCGGTCATCACCGCGACTATGAACAGCAGCACGTCCAGCGCCACCGGCAGGCCCAACTCCGCGGGCAGGTGCAACCAATGAAGTTGGCCCAGGTGCAGCACCGCTGCGGCGCCGGCCAGGGCCAACAGCAGGCCCACGAAGAAGTAGTTGCGCCGGTTGCCACCGGCACGCAAGGCGCGCAACAAGCCCAACGCCGCGAGCAGAGGAAAGGCTACGTTCGCCGCGGCCGCAGCTACGCCAAAGGGCGTTAGCACCAGCACGCGGCCGGCCAGCCACAGCGCGGCCAGAGCCATCAACGTCGGCCCGGTGGGTGTCGGCTGGCCCGACCAGTTGCGCCCCGCGGTGAACAGGAAGCCGACCACCACCGCCAGCGTGTAGCCGAACACCATCTCGTGCGCATGCCACAGCGGCCCTCGCAACCAGGGCTGGGCGATCACGCCATTGAGCTGCAGTGCCCAAAGCGGCACCGACAGCGCGGCGAACAGCGCGGCCAGCAGGTAGAACGGCCGAAAGCCCAGGTCCCAAAGCGCCAGCCGGCATGGCGGCCGGGCGGCTCCGGGTTCATGGGGTCGGGCCAGGAGGTCGGCCATCGCCATCGAGCCGGTCAGCCGCCGCAGCCGCAGCAGGTCCTGCCGGCGGCCAGGTGAACGTCGAAAGCGTTGGCTTCAAAGGCGAGGGACATGGCGATTCCGGCCGACAAGTTTCGTTGAGAACAGGCCCATTGGGGCATCCCGCTTCGCCATCGGCAGCTTCCAGTGTCGCCCATCGCGGTGTGGGCCCGGGGACGCGGGGCTTGATTCCAGTGACGAACGAGCGTGGACCCTCAGGAGCATCGATGGAAGTGGGGCCAGCTCGGGCAGGCCGTCGAGATCCGCCGGTGCCTGATTCCCGCGAGGCGCTGATCGCTGCGGCGGCTCAATCTTCCAGCTCGGCCTTGGCCATCTCCACATCCAGCCTCTCCATCGCGTCCATCGCCTTGAACGCGGCAGCATCGGCGTAGAGCTTTTCGGCCTCCTTCATCCGCTTGTCGCCTTCGAGCATGACAAGCCCGTTGGCGTACTCGACCATCGCGATCGCCGAGGCCGGATTCAATCGCAGCGCCTCCTTGAACATCTTCAGTCCGGTGTCCTTGCTCGCGCCCTGCGTACGGCCGAGCAGGCCGCCGACCTTGTCGATGATCTCGGCGTGGAAGGTGCCGAGCCCGATGTGGGCGTCGGCATGCTTCGGCGACAGTGCGATCGCCGTCTCGAATGCGGTCTTGACCTTGGCGCCCAAGCCCTGCGAAAGCGCCTTGACCACGCTGATGCCCTGGCTGTAGCGGCCCAGCGCGTAGGCCATCCAGTAGTGGGCGTTGGCGTTCATCGGTTCGGCCGCGGCCAGCGCCTCTGCGCGTGCCGCCACTTCCTGGAACATCGCGAGCTTGGTCTTCTCGCTCTTCTCCAGGTAGTTGGCGTAGATCGCCTGCGCCTTGTTGGCCACCGTGATGCCGGCGCCGCCGGCCTTGAGCCCGGCGTCGAACGCCTTCTGGAACTCCCCGGCATGGTAGAGCGCCCATGCCGCAAGCACCTTCTCGTCCCTCGGCAGTGGCTCGGCGTCGCCGGCATGCAGGCGCGCCCACTTCTTCTTCAGCGCCGCGGCGTCGTACGTGTACTCCGCAGCATCGTGCGGAAAGGCGGTCCATTTGGCCATCGTAGTCTCCGTTGTCGTGGTAAGGGAGGAGGATCAGGTCTTGTCGTAGCGGCCGGCCAGTGCCTGCAGGTATTCGCGCTGTGCAGCCTCCAGATAAGGCGCGAGCAGGCTCAGCACGTGAAAGGCGCCGCGCATCATCGAGGCACCTGCTGCCTCGGGCTCGAGTGCGCGACGCGGTTCACGCACGTACTCGTAGCTCAGCCAGTAGGTGAGCACCACGACCATCGACGTCGCCACCGTCTCGGCAGCCTTCATGTCGATGCGCATCGCGCCGCCGCTGGCCAGTCCGTCGAGCAGGGCTTGCACCGCACGCGACTTGTTCTTCAGCACGAACTGGAAGTGGGTCTCGAGCCGCCGGTTGGTCGACACCAGGTCGTTCAGGTCGCGGTACAGGAAGCGGTATTGCCATATCAGCTCGAACAGCATGTGAAAGAACAGCCACGCGTCCTCGACGTTGCGCACACCCTCGGCCGCCGGAAGCAACTCGTTGAGCGCACGCTCGTAGCGATCGAACAGCGAGTTGATCAGCTCGTCCTTGGCCGGGTAGTGGTAGTAGAGGTTGCCTGGGCTGATGCCGAGCTCTGCCGAGATCAACGTCGTCGACACGTTGGGCAGGCCGTGGCGGTTGAACAGCTCGAGCGTGACCTCGAGGATGCGTTCGGCTGTGCGGCGCGGTTTCTTCGCTTGCATCCGGGAAATCTAGCACCTTCATCGTGCCGGCCCCACGATGGGAACCCGCAAGCCCGCCCGTCCGGGCGCGACGGGCGACGCTTCATGCAGCCCGCTGCCTACAATCGACTGGCCATGGCAGCCGTTTCGTTCCAGTCCGTCACGAAGATATTCCCCGGCAGCCGCGGCGGCAAGAGTGCTGAAGTGCGTGCGCTCGACGGCGTCAGCTTCGACATCGAGGCGGGCGAGTTCTTCGGCCTGCTCGGGCCCAACGGCGCCGGCAAGACGACGCTGATCAGCATCCTCGCCGGCTTGGCGCGCGCCAGCAGCGGTAAAGTCACCGTGCACGGTCGCGACGTGGTGACCGACTACGCGGCCGCGCGTCGGCAACTCGGCATCGTGCCGCAGGAGCTGGTGTTCGATCCATTCTTCTCGGTGCGCGAGTCGCTCGTCATCCAGAGCGGCTACTTCGGTGCCAGGAACAACGGCGCCTGGATCGACGAGCTGCTTCAGAGCCTGGGACTGGCCGACAAGGCCACGTCCAACATGCGCCAGCTCTCCGGCGGCATGAAGCGGCGCGTGCTGGTGGCGCAGGCGCTCGTGCACCGCCCGGCGGTAATCGTGCTCGACGAGCCGACTGCTGGCGTCGACGTGGAACTGCGCCAGACGCTGTGGGGCTTCATCGCCCGGCTCAACAAGCAAGGCCACACGGTGCTGCTCACGACCCACTACCTCGAGGAGGCCGAGGCCTTGTGTGGGCGGATCGCAATGCTCAAGCAGGGCCGCGTGGTGGCTCTCGATCGCACCTCAGCGCTGCTCGCCGGAAAGGCGAGCACGATGCTGCGCTTCAAGACGGACCAGCTGCTGCCGGACAGCCTGGCGGCCAGGGCGCGAGTGACAGGTCGCACCGTGCAGGTCCCCGCGCACGACGCGGTGGAGGTGGAGGCCATGCTGGCCACGCTGCGCGCCGCCGGCGTCAAGGTGGAAGACCTGGAGATCGGTCGCGCCGATCTGGAGGACGTGTTCCTCGAGATCATGCAGGGCGTGCCGAGGCTGGCTGCATGAAGCGAAGGGCAAGGGGTCCCTGCAGGGGGTCGACCAGTGAAATGCGGCCAGGCCACCGACGGCCCTGTGCTTCAAGGTGCCCAGGCATCGCGAAGGTGGCGGCATGACTCGTGACATGTTCGCCGGCACGAGCACGCTGCTCTACAAGGAAGTGCTCCGCTTCTGGAAAGTGAGCGTCCAGACAGTCGCCGCGCCGGTGCTCACTGCTGTGCTGTACCTGCTGATCTTCGGCCACGTACTCGAGGACCATGTGAAGGTCTATGGCAGCGTGGGCTACACCAGCTTCCTCATTCCGGGCCTGGTGATGATGAGCGTGCTGCAGAACGCCTTTGCCAACAGCTCGTCCTCGCTGATTCAGAGCAAGATCACCGGCAACGTGGTGCTGCTGCTGGTCACGCCACTGAGCCACTGGGCCTGGTTCCTCGCCTACGTGGGCGCGTCCGCGGTGCGCGGGCTCGTCGTCGGCGCCGGGGTGCTGCTCGTCACACTGTGGTTCGCGCCGCTTCAGCTCGCCGAGCCGGGGTGGATCGTCGTCTTCGCCGTCGCCGGAGCGGCGATCATGGGGGCGCTCGGCCTGGTGGCCGGGCTGTGGGCCGAGAAGTTCGACCAGATCGCGGCCTTCCAGAACTTCATCGTCATGCCGATGACCTTTCTGTCCGGGGTCTTCTATTCGGTCGGCTCGCTCCCCGCGTTTTGGCAGCGCGTGAGCCACCTGAATCCTTTCTTCTACATCATCGACGGCTTCAGGCGCGGCTTCTTCGGCGTCAGCGACGTCTCGCCCTGGGTCGGCCTGGCGGTGGTGGCAGCGAGTCTTGCAGTGGTGTGCGCGCTGTGCCTGCACCTGCTGCGCATCGGCTACAAGGTGCGCAGCTAGGAGCACGAGATGTTCCTAGCTGCGCTCAAGCGCCGGCGGCAGCGGGCAGTCGAGCAGGCGGCAGGCGGTGACGAGAACGTCGACTGCGGCGGCGTCTTGTGGCAGCCGTGCCGCGGCGGCGGCTTCGCACCAGGCTCGCGCGACGCGTGGGCGTTGCATCGCGTGAAGGCGTCGTAGCCCGAAGGCGAGCCAATGCGTCCCCGGCTCGGCGGCGCGGGCGGGGCACTCGAACGCGGCTGCCCAGGCCGCGCCTTGAGGGCCGAGGGCCTGCGCAACCAGGTCGGTGGCGGCGTTCAGCGCGGCGCCCAGCGCTTCCAAGGACTGACCGCCGCGCGCCGGCGGGGAGCCGCGCAGCGCGCGCCGGAGCAGAAGCAGGCGCATCCGCGCCGCGCCACGCGGCGCCAGGCCGCGCGCTGCCCGGATCAGGGGCGCGCGGTCGTCGGGGCCAGCGTCGCGCGTGTGCGCCACCAGCACGTCGAATACCTGCCAGCGAGCCGCCGATCGCAACGTGAGCCAGTCGCTGCGCAGCCGCTCGATGAAGGCCGCGCTGCCGACGCGCTCGCGCCAGGCCGACCACGCCTCCTGGCCAGCATCGTCGCCGATCAGCCAGGCCAACAAGGCGGCGTGGCGCTCGCCGCGGCCGCGCCAGAGCGCGGCACGTTGCAGCGCATCGCGCTCGTCCTGGGTGGCGGGTCTCGCGGCCGGCTTCTTGGCCGCGGCGCGGGCTGGGTGATCGGCAGCGGCGTCGGTCGCGGTCGGCGGCGCCATGGCTAGCAGGGGCTCGTCGGCCGGAGGTGGCAGCAGAGGGGCGTCCAGCGCTTTCATCGGGCGGCCATAGAGGCGCTGCAGTCGCTGCGTGATCGGCGGATGCGTTGCCAGCCAGCGGCGGCCGAACGACCCGGTGTCGCTCGCTTCGGTCAGCCACAGGTGTGTCAGGCTCTCCGGAGGGCGCGGCCGCGGAAGCGGCGGAAGGCCTGCGATCTTGCGCAATGCGCCGCCGATGCCGTCCACCGTCCGGGCGTACTGCACTGCCGAGGCGTCGGCGTGGAATTCGCGCTGCCGGGCCACGGCCGCCTGGAGCAAGCGGCCGGCCAGCCAACCCGCGTAGCCCACGGTCATCAGCGCCACGCCGACGATCACGCCGGCGCGCAGGCTGCCGTGATCGTCGCGCTCGACGAGGGTGCAGCCGAGCCCGTACACCATCTGCAGGCCCCAGACGAGCCCGATCAGTCGCATGTGCAGGCGCGTGTCCCCGCTGACGAGGTGGCTCATTTCGTGCCCCACCAGGCCCTGCAGTTCAGCGCGGGTCAGCCGTTCCAGCGCACCGCGCGTGACGGCGATCACCGCGTCCTCGGGCGTCCAGCCGGCGGCAAAGGCGTTGATGGACTCGTCACGCGGCACGACCCACGCTGCTGGCGGTGTGGTGCGGCTGGCCAGGGCGATCTCGTGCACCACGTTGACAAGGCGGCGCTCCAACGCGCCGTCTCGTGCACTGGCGGCAGTCTCGGCGGGCCGCGCGCCGGCGCACTCGGCCACATAGGCGCCGCCTTCACGCAGGCGGAGGGTCTCGACCCAACAGCCGCCGAGCACGAGCATCAGCACGACGGCGGTGTTGGTCTCGAAGAATAGCGCCGGGTAGGCGCCGCCCACCGGCACCGTCAGCCGCCAGGCCAGAGCCAGCGCCAGGTTCGCGGCAACGATCAGCACGGCGAGCGCGGCCGCGAAGGCCAGCAGCATCCCCCAGGTGGCAGTGTCGGCGGCTTCCTGGTGACGCCGAAAGAGCATCGTCAGAAGCGCACGCGCAGCGCCTGTCGCTCGGCGTCGGACACGGTCGACTCGAGCATCGCCGCCGGCCGAAAGCCGAACGTCGCGGCGACCAGATTTGCCGGCGCCTGCTGCGCGGCATTGTTGTAGTCGAGCACGGCGTCGTTGAAGGCCTGCCGCGCGAAGGCGATGCGGTTCTCGGTGTGCGCGAGTTCCTCGCTCAGCTCGCGCATCGTCGCGTCGGCTTTCAGATCGGGGTAGGCCTCCACCACCGCCATCAGCCGGGCCAGCGTGCCGGCAAGCGCCGTTTCGGCCCCGGCCAGTGCGCCGATGGTCGCGGCGTCCGCCGGCAGCCTGCGCGCCGAATCAGCAGCGCGGCTGGCGCCGTTGCGCGCGGCGGCCACGGCCTCGAGCGTGCCCCGCTCATGCTGCAGGTACTTGCGGGCGGTCTCGACCAGGTTCGGGATCAGGTCATAGCGGCGTTTGAGCTGCACGTCGATCTGCGCGAAGGCATTGCCGATCTCGTTGCGCCGCCGCACGAGCGCGTTGAAGGCGATCACCGCCCACGCAATCACCAGCACAACGAGAGCCATGCCTGTCATCTGCAGCACGTTCATGTCATTCCTCGCAACAGGCTTGTCTGCGGGCACTATAGCGCGCCGGTTCCGGGGCTGAACCTACAATCAAGGCGCCATGGATGAACCATCTGCCACCGAGGTGCGCGAATACATCGCTGCCGGCCTGAACTGCGAGTTCCTTACCGTCGAAGGCGACGGACGGCACTTCTTTGCGACCATCGTCTCCGCCGAGTTCGAAGGGCTGTTGCGGGTGCGGCGGCATCAGCGCGTCTACGCGGTGCTGGGCGATAGAATGCGCCAGCAAGTCCATGCACTTTCGATGAAGACGCTCACTCCGGCCGAGTATGCCGCTCAGGGTATCTCGGACCAGACTCACCATCACTGACATCCCCGCGGCGCGCCGCGGGCGGCCGGTCCGTGCCTCGTGCGGTGCGTGACCCGGGCCCCGCGTTTCAGCGCCAGGAATCCACTGCATGGACAAACTCCTGATCCGCGGCGGTCGCCGCCTGAATGGCGAGGTCACGATCTCGGGCGCCAAGAATGCAGCGCTTCCCGAGCTGTGTGCCGCGCTGCTGACGGTCGAGCCAGTGCGTCTTTGCAATGTGCCGCAGTTGCAGGACGTGAGCACGATGCTCAAGCTGTTGCGCAGCATGGGTGTGACTGCCGAACGCTCCACGGTGCAGGGTGGAGAGGTGTTGCTCGACGCCGGCAGGCTCGCCACGCCCGAGGCGCCGTACGACCTGGTGAAGACGATGCGTGCGGCGATCCTGGCGCTCGGCCCGCTGCTGGCACGATTCGGCGAGGCCACGGTCTCGCTGCCCGGGGGCTGCGCGATCGGGTCGCGCCCGGTGGACCAGCACATTCGCGGCCTGCAGGCGATGGGCGCGCAGATCAGCGTCGAGCACGGCTACATCCTCGCCAGGGCCGAGCGCCTGAAGGGTGCGCGGATCACGACGGACATGGTCACCGTCACCGGCACCGAGAACCTCTTGATGGCGGCGACACTCGCCGACGGCGAGACGGTGCTCGAGAACGCTGCGCAGGAACCCGAGATTGCCGACCTGGCCGAGATGCTGATCGCGATGGGCGCGAAGATCGAGGGTCACGGCACGAGCCGCATACGCATCCAGGGCGTGGCGCGACTGCACGGCGTGCAGCACCGCATCATTCCCGACCGTATCGAGGCCGGCACCTTCCTGTGCGCCGTGGCGGCGACCGGCGGCGACGTGCTACTGAAGGAAGCGCGCGCCGGACATCTCGACGCGGTGATCGACAAGTTGCGCGAGGCTGGCGTGAGCATCGAGTCGGGCACAGCAGAGGGCCGTGGATGGATCCGTGTCAAGAGTGACGGGCAGCTCAAGGCAGTAAGTTTTCGCACCAGCGAGTACCCGGCATTCCCGACCGACATGCAGGCCCAGTTCATGGTGCTCGACTGCATCGCCGAGGGCACGGCGCGGGTGACCGAGACCATCTTTGAGAATCGTTTCATGCACGTGAACGAGCTGACGCGCCTGGGTGCCCGGATCGACATCGACGGGCATCTGGCAGTGGTGCAGGGCGTCGCATCGCTGTCAGGTGCGACGGTGATGGCGACAGACCTGCGCGCATCGGCGAGCCTGGTGATCGCCGGCCTGGTGGCCGAAGGCCAGACCGTGGTCGACCGCATCTACCACCTTGACCGCGGCTACGACCGGATGGAAGGCAAGTTGCGCGGCATCGGAGCCGATATCGAAAGGGTGAAGGGATGATTACCCTGGCGCTGTCGAAAGGTCGCATCTTCGACGATTCGCTCCCGCTGCTGAGGGCTGCCGGCATCGAGGTTCTGGAAGATCCCGAGAAGTCGCGCAAGCTGATCATCGGCACCACGCGGCCCGACGTGCGCGTGGTGCTGGTGCGTGCGACCGACGTGCCGACCTACGTGCAATACGGCGGCGCCGACCTCGGCGTTGCGGGCCACGACATCCTGCTCGAACACGGGGGCCAGGGCCTGTACCAGCCGTTGGACCTGCGGATCGCGCGCTGCCGCCTGAGCGTGGCCACGCGAAGGGACTTCGACTACGCCGCAGCCGTCAGGCAGGGCTCGCGTATTCGCGTCGCGACCAAGTACACGCAATGCGCGCGCGAACACTTTGCCGACAAGGGCGTGCACGTCGATCTGATCAAGCTCTACGGCTCCATGGAGCTGGCGCCGCTGACGGGCCTGGCCGACGCGATCGTCGACCTGGTTTCCACGGGCAGCACGCTCAAAGCCAACAAGCTCGTCGAGGTGGAGGAGATCATGCAGATCTCGGCACGCCTCATCGTCAACCAAGCGGCACTCAAGCTCAAGCGCGAGCCGTTGCGCTCGCTGATCGATGCGTTCGAAAGCGCCATTCCGAACGAAGCGAGGTAGCCGCATGCGCGTTCAGATCCGCCGTCTCGACACTCGTGCTGCCGCTTTCGAGGCGGAGTTCGAGCGCGTGCTGCACTGGTCGGCACAGACGGATGCTGCGATCGAAGAGCGCGTTGCAGAGATCCTCGCCGCGGTGCGCGCGCGGGGCGACGCTGCGGTGCTCGAGTTCACGCAGCGCTTCGACGCGCTGGCCGCACCTTCGATGCAGGCACTCGAACTGACCCAGCAGGATTTCGTCGCGGCGTACGCCGCCATCACGCCGGCGCAGTGCGAAGCCTTGCAGGCAGCCACGGCACGCATCCGCAGCTACCACGAGCGCCAGCTCGAGCACTGCGGCCGCTCGTGGAGCTACCTCGACGAAGACGGCACGCTGCTCGGGCAGAAGGTCACGCCGCTCGACCGCGTAGGCATCTACGTGCCGGGCGGCAAGGCGGCATACCCGTCGAGCCTGCTGATGAACGCCATTCCGGCGCACGTTGCCGGGGTCGGCGAGATCGTGATGGTCGTTCCCACGCCGCGCGGGGAGCGCAACGCGCTGGTCCTCGCGGCGGCCCATGTGGCGGGCGTCACGCGGGCGTTCACGATCGGCGGTGCGCAGGCCGTCGCGGCGCTGGCCTACGGCACGCAGTCCGTGCCGCGAGTCGACAAGATCACCGGCCCTGGCAACGCCTACGTGGCGAGCGCCAAGAAGCACGTCTTCGGCACGGTGGGTATCGACATGATCGCAGGCCCGAGCGAGATTCTGGTACTGGCCGACGGCAGCACGCCGCCCGACTGGGTTGCGATGGACCTGTTCAGCCAGGCCGAGCACGACGAACTCGCGCAGAGCATCCTGCTCAGCCCCGACGCGGCCTACATCGAGCGCGTGCAGGCCGAGATCGACCGCCTGCTGCCGGGCATGCCGCGGCGGGACGTGATCCGTGCCTCGCTGGCAGGCCGTGGCGCGCTGATCCTGACGCGCTCGATGGAAGAGGCCTGCGAGATCAGCAACCGCATCGCGCCCGAGCACCTGGAGGTATCGAGCGGCGAACCCCACCGCTGGGAGCCGCTGCTGCGCCACGCCGGCGCGATCTTCCTCGGCGCGTTCACGAGCGAGAGCCTCGGCGACTACTGCGCCGGGCCCAACCATGTGCTGCCCACCTCGGGCACGGCGCGCTTCTCGTCGCCGCTGGGCGTGACCGACTTCCAGAAGCGCAGCAGCCTGATCGAAGTCAGCCACGCCGGTGCGCAGGTGCTGGGACCGATTGCCGCGGAGTTGGCCTACGGCGAAGGTCTGCAGGCGCATGCCCAGGCAGCCGAGATGCGATTGACGAAGAATGGCGCGTCATGAGCCCGTCGCGGAGAGGGGCCCCGCGCAAGCGGGGATCGGAGCCGAGGCTCGTGCCGCAAGTTGCCGACCAAGCCTCTGCCGCGATCAGCGACAACGGCAAGGAGGCGACGCGATGAGCGCGAGCCTGCAGGAACGCCTGCGGCGCGTGATCCGGCAGGACGTGCAATCGATGCACGGCTACGCGATCCAGCCAAGCAACGGGCTCGTCAAGCTCGACGCGATGGAGAACCCGTTCCGTCTGCCGCCCGAACTGCAACGTGCGCTCGGTGAACGGCTCGGCCGCGTGGCGATCAACCGCTACCCGACGCAATGCGTGGCGGACGTGATTGCCGCTCTGACCGCCTACGTGAAGCCTCCGGCGGGTTGCAAGCTGATGCTCGGCAACGGTTCCGACGAGCTGATAAGCCTGCTCGCGATGGCCTGCGACGTGCCGGGGAACACGATCCTCGCCCCGCTGCCTGGTTTCGTGATGTACGAGATGTCGGCCAGGCTGCAGGGGCTGGCCTTCGTCGGCGTGCCGCTGACGGCCGGGTTCGAGCTCGACGAAGCGGCGATGCTGGCGGCGGTCGAGCGGCACCGGCCGGCGATCACCTACATCGCCTACCCGAACAACCCTACGGCGAACCTGTTCGACGACCGGATCGTCGACAAGATCGTTGCTGCCGTCGGCGCGCAGGACGGGCTGGTGGTGTTCGACGAGGCCTACCAACCGTTCTCGTCCCGTACCTGGATGCAGCGCATGGGCGATCACGAGCATGTGCTGGTCATGCGAACGCTCAGCAAGTTCGGCCTCGCCGGCGTGCGCCTGGGCTACATGGCCGGCGCCGCGGCGCTGATCGACGAGATCGACAAGGTGCGTCCGCCGTACAACATCAGCGTGCTCAACGCCGAGGCAACGCTGTTTGCACTCGAGCACGCCGACGAGTACGCGCGCCAGGCCGCGATCCTGCGCGAGGAGCGCGGTCGCCTGCAACAGGCGCTGGCGCAGATGCCGGGATTGACCCCGTTCGCTAGCGAGGCGAACATGATCCTCGTGCGCGTGCCCGATGCGAAGCGCGCCTTCGAGGGCATGAAGCGATACGGCGTGCTCGTCAAGCCCATCGCCGGCCTGCACCCGCTGCTCGTCAACTGCCTGAGGCTGACCGTCGGCACGCCGGAGGAGAACGTACTGATGATCGAAGCCCTGAAAGCGAGCCTGTGATGACGGACCGGATTGCAGAGGTGCAGCGCAACACCAAGGAAACGCAGATCCGCGTGCGGGTCAACCTCGACGGCAGCGGTGCGGCAACGCTCGCCACCGGTATCGGCTTCTTCGATCACATGCTCGACCAGATAGCGCGCCACGGTCTGATCGATCTGGAGGTCGACGCCCAGGGCGACCTGCACATCGACGGCCACCACACGGTCGAGGACGTGGGCATCACGCTCGGCCAGGCGGTCGCGAAGGCCGTCGGCGACAAGGCCGGACTGCGCCGCTACGGCCACGCGCTCGTGCCGCTGGACGAAGCCCTGTCGCGTGTCGCGATCGACTTCTCGGGCCGACCCGCGCTGCACATGGGAGTGCCGTTCAAGGCAGGCATGATCGGTGGCTTCGACAGCCAGCTCGCCTTCGAGTTCTTCCAGGGTTTTGCCAACCACGCGCTGGTCACGCTGCACATCGACAACCTCAAGGGCGACAACGCACACCACCAGTGCGAGACGGTATTCAAGGCGTTCGCGCGCGCGCTGCGGATGGCGATCGAGGTCGACCCGCGTCTGGGCGGCGCGATCCCGTCGACGAAGGGCAGCCTGTAGATGGCTCGACCGCCCTCACCGCGACCCTCTCCCGCACGCGGGAGAGGCGCAATAGCGCACTCCCTCGCCCCCGAGCACGGGGGCGAGGGCTGGGGTGAGGGCGCGCCGTGACACGCACCGTAGCCGTCGTCGACTACGGCATGGGCAACCTGCGCTCGGTGTCGCAGGCGGTACTGCATGTGGCGGCGGGAACGGGCGCCGACGTCATCGTCACCTCGAAGCCGGACGAAGTACGCGCCGCCGAGCGCGTCGTGCTGCCCGGCCAGGGCGCGATGCCGGACTGTATGCGCGAGTTGCGCGATTCGGGCCTGCTGGAAGCGGTGCTCGAGGCGGCAGCGAGCAAGCCGCTGATGGGCGTGTGCGTCGGCATGCAGATGCTTTTCGAGCGCAGCGAAGAAGGCCCGACCCACGGCCTCTCCCTGATCGGCGGCGAAGTACTGCGCTTCCGGCTCGAGGGACGGCTGCAGCCCGACGGCAGTCGCTACAAGGTGCCGCAGATGGGCTGGAACCAGGTCGTGCAGGCGGGCCAGGGCGCGCGCCGGCATCCGCTGTGGGCGGGAGTGCCCGACCGCGCCTACTTCTATTTCGTGCACAGCTTCTACGCCAGACCGTCGGACCCGCGCCACAGCGTGGGTGAGACCGAGTACGGCGCGCGCTTTACCAGCGCGGTGGCACGCGATAACATTTTCGCCACGCAGTTTCACCCCGAGAAGAGCGCCGAGCACGGCCTGCGCCTGTATCGCAACTTCCTGCGCTGGCAGCCCTGAACACTGCGTCGCCCGCCCCACCCCCCGTTCCACTTCGACCCCCAGCCATGCTGTTGATACCCGCGATCGACCTCAAGGACGGCAAGTGCGTCCGCCTGAAGCAGGGCGACATGAGCGACTCGACCACCTTCGGCGAAGACCCAGCGGCGATGGCCAGGCGCTGGGTCCAGGCGGGCGCGCGCCGGCTGCACCTGGTAGACCTGAACGGTGCCTTCGCCGGCAAGCCGGTCAACGAGGTGGCGATCCGCGCCATCCTGACCGAGGTCGGCGACGAGATTCCGGTACAGCTCGGCGGAGGCATCCGCGATCTCGACACCGTCGAGCGCTACCTCGACGACGGGCTGAGCTTCGTGATCATCGGCACCGCCGCGGTGAAGAAGCCGGGCTTCCTGCACGACGCCTGCACGGCGTTCGGCGGCCACATCATCGTCGGCCTCGACGCCCGGGACGGCAAGGTCGCGACCGATGGCTGGAGCAAGCTCACCGGCCACGAGGTGGTGGGCCTGGCGAAGAAGTTCGAGGACTACGGCGTCGAAGGCGTGATCTACACCGATATCGGCCGCGACGGCATGCTGACGGGCATCAACATCGAAGCCACGGTCAGGCTCGCGCGGGCGCTGACCGTTCCAGTCATCGCCTCGGGCGGGTTGAGCAGCATGGTGGATATCGAACGGCTGTGTGCCGTCGAGCACGAGGGCATCGAAGGCGTGATCTGCGGCCGCTCGATCTACAGCGGCGAACTGGACTTTGCCGCCGCGCAGGCGCTGGCGGACGAACTCGCCGGCGGCGCCTGAGTTGTCGCGCCTCCGCTGCACGGAGGCTTGGCCAATCATTCTCGCGCCGAACGGCCGACACACCATGCTCGCCAAACGCATCATCCCCTGCCTCGACGTCACCGGCGGCCGTGTCGTCAAGGGGGTGAACTTCGTTGAGCTCCGCGACGCCGGAGACCCGGTGGAGATTGCATCCCGCTATAACGAGCAGGGCGCCGACGAACTGACCTTCCTCGATATCACGGCCACCAGCGACGGGCGCGACCTGATTCTGCACATCATCGAAGCGGTGGCGTCGCAGGTGTTCATTCCGCTGACGGTGGGCGGTGGCGTGCGCACGGTGGACGACGTGCGGCGCCTGCTCAATGCCGGGGCCGACAAGGTGAGTTTCAATTCGGCGGCGGTGGCCGACCCGCAGGTGATTCGCGACGCCTCGGCGAAGTACGGCGCGCAGTGCATCGTGGTGGCTATCGATGCCAAGCGCCGTGTCGGAGAGGACCTGGCCGCCAAGGGCCCGGGCTGGGATGTCCATACCCACGGCGGGCGCAGGAACGTGCACCTCGACGCGGTCGACTGGGCGCGCCGTATGGCCGGGCAGGGCGCGGGAGAAATTCTCCTCACCAGCATGGACCGCGACGGCACGAAGCTCGGCTTCGACCTCGAACTCACTCGCGCGGTGAGTGACGCGGTGAGCGTGCCAGTGATCGCGTCCGGCGGTGTCGGTACCCTCGATCACCTGGCCGATGGCATCCAGATCGGCGGCGCCGACGCCGTTCTCGCGGCGAGCATCTTCCACTACGGGCAGCACACCGTCGCCGAGGCCAAGGCGCTGCTGGCTAGTCGCGGCATTGCGGTGCGGTTGTGACGTCCGCGCGCAGGGGTCTGCCGCGCGAGGTGCGGATCATCGGCGGGCGATGGAAGCGAACCAAGCTTGCCGTGCTCGACCGCCCCGGCCTGCGACCGACACCCGATCGCGTGCGCGAAACGCTCTTCAACTGGCTCGGTCAGGATCTCACCGGGTGGCACTGCCTCGATGCCTTCGCTGGCACCGGAGCGCTCGGGTTCGAGGCGGCCTCGCGCGGCGCGGCCGAGGTCGTCATGCTCGAGCGCGACTCGACGTTGCAGCGCCAGCTTCGCGATGTACGGGAGCGCCTGAAGGCACAACAGGTGCGCATCGAGGGTGCCGATGCGCTGGCGTGGATGGCGCGCTGCGAGGCAGCTCGCTTCGAGATCGTGTTCCTCGACCCGCCGTTCGACGCCGGGCTGTTCGAGGCCGCGCTCGCAGCCGCGGCGCGACTGCCGGTGGCGGGCGGCTTCCTCTACTTCGAGGCGAACGTCGAGTGGCCCTGCGAAGCGCTGGAGACCCTCGGTCTGCGGCCGGTTCGCCATGTGCGCGCAGGCGCCGTGCATGCCCAATTGCTGCAGCGTCAGAGCCGGGTGCCCGGCGAGAGCTAGACTGCGGCACCAGAACAGCCGGTCCCAAGCGAACAGGAGCGAGCATTGACGTCCGTTACCCGCCTCACCGCTGTCTATCCCGGCACCTTCGATCCGATGACGCTCGGTCATGAGGATCTCATTCACCGCGCCAGCCGCCTATTCGAGCGCCTGATCGTGGCGGTCGCGGCGGGGCACCACAAGCGGACGATGTTCACGATCGACGAGCGGCTCGACATGGCGCAGCAGCTCTCCGCAAAATACACGAACGTGGAGGTCATCAGCTACAGGGGCTTGTTGCGCGACTTCGTGGTTGAGAACGCCGGCAAGGTCGTCGTGCGCGGTCTGCGTGCGGTGAGCGACTTCGAGTACGAGTTCCAGATGGCAGGCATGAACCGCCAACTGATGCCCGAGGTCGAAACCCTGTTCCTGACGCCTTCGGACCAGTACCAGTTCATCTCGAGCACCTTCGTGCGCGAGATCGCGATGCTGGGTGGAGAGGTGTCGAAGTTCGTATCGCCGTCGGTCAATCAGCGCCTGCGGGAGCGCACGCATGACGTTCCCGAGAGCGAGTGACAGGGCAAGGGTATGGCGCTCCTGGTCACCGACGAATGCATCAACTGCGATGTCTGCGAGCCCGAGTGCCCGAACCAGGCCATCTCGATGGGACCCGAGATCTACCGGATCGACCCCACCAGGTGCACCGAGTGCGTCGGTCACTTCGACGAACCTCAGTGCGTGCAGGTCTGTCCGGTGAACTGCATCCCGGTCGACCCGGTACACGTCGAAAGCCGCGAGACGCTCTGGGCCAAGTACCGCCGTCTGGTGGCGTCGAAGGCGAAGGTCGCGCTGGGCTGAAAGCGCTTACCGCTTGGCAGTCGAAGCTGGACCCTTGGGCAGCGGCACCAGAAACACGAGTGGCTTGGACGGCGCGTCGGCCTTCTTCGATGCCTCTTTCGGGCTGCTCGCGGCACTGTCTTTTCGGGCGGGTTCGGCCTTGGGCTTGCCGCTCTTTGCGGACGAGGCGGCCGCCATTTCGCGGTCGAACTTCGCGGCAGCCTGGGCGTCGCTCTTCGCAGCCGCCTGCGCCTGCTTGCGCTGTTCGGCGGTGCGCGGGTCGCTCACGTCGACCGCCTGTCCCTCGGCGCACGGCGTCTGCTGGTAGATGCTCCCGTCCGGGCCGCAACGGTAGACCTTCTGCGCCGCGGCGCCGAGTGCTGCACCCAGCAGCAGGGCGCCGGCAGCGAAAGCGGAGATCTTCATGGCGTTGACTCCTTGCGGTCCCCGACGGCGCCTTCGGCGGCGGCGTCGGGGACCATTTCGGGCCGGGCCGGCTTCGGACGTGGCGGCCTGGCGTGAATCTTCATCGTCGCCCGGTCCATTTCGCCGTTCAGCAGAAGGTCGAGAGCGCCGAGCGACTGGGCAATGCCCTTCTCGATCGCCTCGCGCTCGTCGGGTGTCGGCTTGCGCAGCACGTAGTTGATCACCTCGGCCTTGACGCCCGGGTGGCCGATGCCCAGCCGCAGGCGCCAGTAGTCTGGCGTGCCAAGTTGCGCGTGGATGTCTTTCAGCCCATTGTGACCGGCCGGGCTGCCGCCGAGTTTGAGCTTGAGTTGCCCGGGCTGGAGGTCGAGATCGTCGTGCACGACCAGGACTTCGCCGGGTTCGATCTTGAAGAAGCGCGCCAGCGCTGCGACCGACCTGCCAGAGAGATTCATGTAGGTCATCGGCTCGAGCAACCACAGCGGTCCGTCGGGCCGGTTGACGCGCGCCACCAGCCCCTGGTAGTTGCGCTCCGGGGCCAGGCGAGCGTGCAACGCGCGGGCTGCGGCATCCAGCCACCAGAAGCCCGCGTTGTGCCGCGTCCCCTCGTATTCCGGCCCGGGGTTTCCGAGGCCCACCAGCAGTCGGATCATGTCGCGATTATCCCTGCCGCAAGGAACAAAGCCCCGCAACTGCGGGGCTTTGTCAACGGGATGCGGGGTGCGGCGACTACTTCCTGTTCGCCTTTTCCTTGTCCTTCCCAGGGGTCTTGCCCTTGGCCGGTGCGGCAGGAGCGGCTGCGATCGGTGCGGCGACCGCCACCTCCTCGACGGGCGCCGTCTCTTCGGCTGCCGGCGCTGTGACGCTGGCGATGACCGGATTCGGCTTGCCGTGCGTCACGACCTTGATGCCCTCGGCCAGCTTCAGGTCGTTGACCGTCAGCGTCTGGCCGCGGGTGGCCAGGTGGCCGAGGTCGACGGTGAGGAATTCCGGCAGCTGCGCGGCCAGGCACTGGATCATCAGTTCGTTGACGACATGATTGACGAGGCAACCCTCGGTCTTCACCGCCGGTGAGATCTCCTCGTTGACGAAGTGCAGCGGCACGCGCTTCGTGATCTTGGTCGTGGCGTCGACGCGCTGGAAATCGACGTGCATCACCATCGGCCGATACGCGTGCATCGAGTAGTCGCGCAGCAGCACCTGTTCGGTCTTGCCGCCGAGTTCCATCTCGAGCAGGGAGCTGTGAAAGGCTTCCTTCTTCAGCGCGAAGAAGAGCGCGTTGTGATCGAGCTCGATCATCGCCGGCATACCGGCGCCGTAGACGATGCCGGGCACCTTGGCAGCATTACGCAGGCGGCGGCTCGCTCCGGTCCCCTGCTTGGTGCGCTCGTAAGCTGTGAATTTCATGGTTTCTCCAATTGACTGGGTGCCCGCGACCAGGCTCCCCAAGGGATGAGTCTTGCGACTCGCGAATGGGCTGCGCGGCGAAGCGCAACCCAGGCTTTCGGATCAGAAGTTGTTGTTCTGGTCCGAGAACAGCGACGTGACCGATTCGCCGTCGGAAATGCGACGGATCGTCTCGGCAAAGAGGAACGCGACCGACAGCTGGCGGATCTTGCCGCAGCGGCGGCCCTCCTCGTTGAGTGGAATGGTGTTGGTGATCACGACCTCGTCGATATGCGATCCGGCGATGCGCTCGACGGCGGGGCCGGAGAAGACCGGGTGCGTGCAATAGGCGAACACGCGCCGTGCGCCGCGTTCCTTCAGCACCTCGGCGGCCTTTACCAGCGTGCCGGCGGTGTCGATCATGTCGTCCATGATCACGCAGTTTCGGTCCTCGATCTCGCCGATGACGTGCATCACCTCGGAGACGTTGGCCCTCGGGCGACGCTTGTCGATGATCGCCAGGTCGCAGCCGAGCTGCTTTGCCAGCGCGCGCGCGCGCACCACGCCACCGACGTCGGGCGACACGACGACGAGGTCGGGGTAGTTCTTGCTCTTGAGATCGGACAGCAGCACCGGCGAAGCGTAGATGTTGTCCACCGGGATGTTGAAGAAGCCCTGGATCTGGTCGGCGTGCAGGTCCATCGTCAGCAGTCGCTCGACGCCTACGGCCTCGAGCATGTTGGCGACGACCTTGGCGCTGATCGGCACGCGCCTCGAGCGTGGCCGGCGGTCCTGCCTGGCGTAACCGAAATAGGGAATCACGGCCGTGATGCGGCGCGCCGAGGCACGCTTGAGCGCATCGACCATGATGCACAACTCCATCAGGTTCTCATTCGTCGGCGCGCAGGTGGGCTGGACGACGAACATGTCGCGCGCGCGCACGTTTTGCTGGATCTCGACGTCGACCTCGCCATCGGAAAAGCGCCCGACCGAAGCCTTGCCGAGTTCGATGCCCAGGTGCGTGCCGATCTCCTGCGCCAGAGCAGGATTGGCATTGCCAGTGAACAGAACGGTATTGAAAAGCACGTTCACTCCGTTTCAGCTCCCGAGACCGCAAACTCGGGGCTGTTCGACTGGCCCTGGCGCGTGCGAGCACCCGCTCGCACATCCGGGCTCACCCCGGCCCGCACCCGAATGCGTACCGGAGATCAGGATTCTGGCAGGGGAGGAAGGACTCGAACCCTCGCATGTCGGAATCAAAATCCGATGCCTTGACCAACTTGGCGACTCCCCTTCACCGGTCGCCGGCCTGCGCCGGCAACCTGCAACCGCACTCAGCCTTCGACAAACCCCCGCAGGGGGTGCTGCTCCAGGCTGCGACACATGCGTCCGGCCCAACCCGGCGACAAATCCACCGGCAGGACCGTCGTCGGCTCGGCGCCTGTGCCGGCCCCTGCAAACACGGCGCTGCCGGAGCCCGTCATGCGGCTATTGCCGAAACGGGCATCGAGCCAGCGGGCGGCTTCGGCGATCTCGGCACACTGCCCCATCGCCGGCGGCTGCAAGTCGTTGCGCCCGAAGCTGCCCGGGCCGAAGCCACGGCTCGCGCTTGCGTCTGCAAGAAAGCTCGCAAGTATAACAGCCGGACTGTCGCGAGCCAGCAGCGGACTGTCGAAGATCGCTCGCGTCTCGACGCTCGCGCCGGGCTTGACCACCGCCAGCCACTGTCGCGGCAGGCGGACCGGCGTCAGTCTCTCGCCGATGCCTTCGACGAAGGCGTTGTCCCCGGCGAGGAAGAACGGCACGTCGGCGCCCAGCGCCAACCCCAGCGCAAGCAGGCGTGGCAACGGCCAGTCTAGCTGCCACAGGCGGTTCAGCGCGAGCAGTGTGGTCGCCGCGTCGGAACTGCCGCCGCCCATGCCGGCGCCGGCGGGCACACGCTTGACGACCGAGATATCGGCGCCGAGCCCGGTACCGCTTTCGCGCTGCAGGGCGCGGGCAGCCCGCAGGCAGAGGTCGTCGGCCGGCAGCGGTGCGCCGAGGTCGTGACGCACCAGACGGGCGTCGCAGCGCCTCTCGACGTGCAGCGTGTCGCACCAGTCGATCAGCGTGAACACCGACTGCAGCAGGTGATAACCATCCGAACGACGTCCGACGACATGCAGGAAGAGGTTCAGCTTGGCTGGCGCCGGCAGTTCGTACAGCGCTTTCATGGTCTTTCCAGACTGGCGCGCACCGTCACCACCGGCGGCCCGGCGCGGCGTGCGGCGACGAAACCTTCGTCGAAGCGTGCCAGTGTGACCCGCCAGCCGAGCTGCACGAAGCCCGCCTCGTCGGGAGGACGGTTGGCGCTGCTAGCGGCGCCCGGCCAAGGCCGGCCCCGCAGCCAGTCGAAGAACGCCGCCACCGGCAGGGGCTCGCCGAGCAGGTCACGCGTCAGCGCCGAGAGGTCGGCGTAGGGCGTGCGGCCCTGCGGGGTGACGAGCAGCACCTGCCCTGGCGACCAGAGCGCCTGCGCCAGGATCGTTCCCAGCGGTGTCGACAGGTCGAGGCTGCCGCGCTCTGCGTCGCCGAGCAGTTGGAAGCTGGCGCTGAGCGATCGCAGTTGCTCCCCGGACGCGCTTTCCACGCGAACCGAGAGACGTCCCGCAAGGGCATCGGCACTGGTCTCGCGCAGCGACGCGCAGCCCGACAACGCGGCTGCGACAGCCACTGCCAGTGCACCCCTGCGCAGGGCAGACGGCCACGCCGCGCGCGGGCCGGGCGTGTTCACAGGTCGACTTGCAGCCGCGCCAGCGTTTCGCGAAGCACGTCGTTGCTGGCGTCGCGGCTGCGCGCGTCGCGCAGGATGCGCCGCGCTTCGTCGCGCTGTCCGCTGACCCACAGCACTTCGCCCAGATGGGCGGCTATCTCGGCGTCGGGCCGCGATTGGTAGGCCTGACGCAGCAGGCGCGCCGCTTCCTCGCGATTGCCGAGCCGGTACTCGACCCAGCCCAGGCTGTCGGTGATGAAGGGCTCACCCGGTTTGAGCTCGAGCGCCCTGCGGATCAGCGTGCGCGCTTCCTCCAGCCTCAGGTTGCGTTCGGCGAGCGAGTAGCCGAGCGCGTTGTAGGCGTGGTGGTAGTCGGGCTGGATCTCCATCACTCGGCGTAGCAACCGCTCCATCTCGGCCAGGCGGTCGAGCTTCTCGGCCAGCATCGACTGTTCGTAGAGCAGGTCTGCATCGTTCGGGTACTTTTCGTTGGCCGTAGCGAGCAGCGCGTAGGCCTCGTTCCACTGCTTTGCGTCGCGCAGCATCTGCGCCTCGGCAAGCAGCTTGGCCCGCGCGTCCGCAGGCGTCTTCTCGGGCGCCTTGCGGATCAGCGCGCGCGCTTCACCGAGCTTGCCCTGACGTGCCAGCAGCGACGCCCGCCGCGCCTGCACCTCGAGCGCCCGCTGCGGGCTGTCGATTTTGGCCAGCCAGCGTTCGGCCTGCGCGAAATCGCCTTGCAGCTCGGCGGCCTGGGCCAGCAGCAGGTAGGCCTGGAGGAGCCCGGTGTCGGAAGACGAGACAGCATCGTCGTCGTCATCGTCTTCCGCTTCGGTCGCTCCTGGCGCCACCGTGGGCCGAGCGCCGGCCTGCGCGAGCTGCAGGTACTTCTGCAATGCCGCGGTCGCCTGCGCCGCCTGGCGCAATTCCAGGTGCAGCGCTCCGAGGCTGAGCCAGGGCAGGGCTGCGCTCGGGTCGTCGCGGGCGACGATCTCGAACTGGACGATCGCATCGGCGTGGCGCTGGGCCGCCCCCAGGACGCGCGCATAGAGCATGCGGACAGTGCTGTTGCTGGGATTCGAAGCGAGACAACCGGTGACGATCGCCTCGGCGGCGGTCGTGCCCTGCATCAGTTCCAGCGCCAGCAGCGCCGGCCCCTCGGCGCCCGGGTCATCGCGGTGTGCCCTTTGCGCGAGCTCGAGGGCGCGCGAGGGATCCTGCGCGATGAGCCAGCCGCGCCCCATGGCGACGCGAGCGGCGGCGGCAGTCGCCGGAGCCGCGGCAAAACTCGCGAGCGCCCCGTCAAGCGCCGTGGCCGCCGCGCGGCGGTCGGTCGCGCGGGCATAGAAGCGCGGCGATGCGGCGATCAGCTTCGGCTGCTCGCCCGCGGGCGTCAGGCCGATCAGCATGCGCAGTGGTTCGATGGTCTCCGCGATCCGGTTCAGCGCGACGAGCAACTGCACCTGGTAGCGAAGGGCCTCGATCGATGCCGGCAGCGCGGTTCGCCAGGCCTGAACCGCCGCCAGCGCCTGGTCTCCGGCACGCGCCTGTAGCGCGATATCCGTTGCGCGACGGAACAGTTGTTCCTCGCGCGTCTTGCGCGCCGCATCGAGTAGCACGTCGTAGGCGGTCCCGGCAGCGCCTTCGCGCAATTCGATCTCGCCGATCAGCACCTGGTAGAACAGCGGCGCGGTGAGGTTGGAGTTGACGACCGGTGCGCTGTCTTCCTGCGCACCAGCGCCAGGTGCGAGCGCGAGGAATGCAAAGGTCATTGCCAGCGCAGGCATCGCCTTGGAACGGACAGATCGGGCCGGCATCGGCTTGCTCCTGAAACAGCGATTCATTCTAGTGGGGCGTCGCTGGTGGCCGCCTCCTTCGAGCGATGGTGGAGTCGGCGCGTCCGCAATAATTCCCCGATGCCTGAATTGCCTGAGGTCGAAGTCACACGGCTGAGCTTCGGGCCGCGCATCCTGGGCGGCTGCGTGACCGCGGTGCGGCTGGGCAAGCCCTTGCGCTGGCCGCTGGGCTGCGCCGGCGAGTCGCTGATCGGGCAGACCGTCGGCGAGGTGATCAGGCGCGGCAAGTACCTCTGGCTGCCGCTGGAACGCGGTGGATTGCTGATGCACCTGGGCATGTCCGGGTCGCTGCGCTTCGCCGACGCCGTGACGCCCCCCGGCGCGCACGATCACTTCGACCTCGTCACGACGCGAGGTACCTTGCGCCTGACCGACCCGCGCCGCTTCGGCGCCGTCGTGTGGTCGCCCGCGGTCGACGCGGGAGCGGCCGCCCGGTTGCTGTCGGGGCTGGGGCTCGAACCCTTCGATCCGGCCTTCACCGGCGCCTCCCTTCATGCCGGCTTGCGGCGCCGCGGTGGGGCGATCAAGCTCGCGCTGCTGGCAGGCGACGTCGTCGTCGGTGCGGGCAACATCTACGCCTGCGAGGCCCTGTTCGCCGCTGGCATCCACCCGCGCGCGCGCAGCAACGCGCTCAGCCGGCCTCGCTGCGAACGGCTTGCCGTGGCGGTTCGCGAGACGCTGGCACGCGCGCTCGAGCTCGGCGGCTCGACGCTGCGCGACTTTCGCGACGCGCACGGCGTGGCCGGCGCCTTCCAGAACGAGGCACAGGTCTACGGTCGCGAAGGCGAGGCTTGCCGTGTCTGCGGCGCTTGCGTGCGCCGCATCGTCCAGGCGCAGCGCGCGAGCTACTTCTGCCCACGTTGTCAGCGCCGCTGAAGGCGGCGTCGATCGCCAGGGGCCTGTCCGCGCATGGGGCGACGGCGCGCGCCGCGCCACGCAGTGCCAAGCTGTTCCGGCGGTCGCGCGGCGCTGGTCGCTGCGCTACCATGCCGCGGCACTTCCGCCGCGCCTGACACACTTGATGACGATTCCTTTCGCTGGCGAACCCGAGGGCCCTGACAGCCTGTGTTCATCGCTGTCGGCCTCGCCTTCGAGCAGGCAATGACTTCGGCCCTCGAGCCAGCCTCAGCCTTTTCCGAGCAAGTGATTGCCTGGCAGCGCAGCCATGGGCGCACCGGCCTGCCTTGGCAGGACACGCGCGATCCCTACCGGGTGTGGCTGTCGGAGATCATGCTGCAGCAGACCCAGGTCGCGACGGTGGTCGCCTACTACGAGCGCTTCCTTGGCCGCTTTGCCGACGTGTCCGCGCTCGCCGCGGCGTCGCCCGACGCGGTGCTAGCGTCGTGGAGCGGCCTCGGCTACTACAGCCGAGCACGCAACCTGCACCGCTGCGCGAGGCTGCTCGTCGCCGAGCATGGCGGACGGTTCCCGCGCAGCAGCGCGCAGCTGATGCAGTTGCCCGGCATCGGCCGTTCGACTGCGGCGGCGATCGCGGCGTTCTGCTTCGGCGAACGCGTCGCGATCCTCGACGGCAACGTCAAGCGTGTGCTGACGCGCGTGCTCGGCTTTGGCGGCGACTTGTCCGATGCAGCGGCCGAGCGCGCGCTGTGGGCAAAGGCCACCGCGCTGCTGCCCGAGCGCGACATCGAGCGCTATACCCAGGGCCAGATGGATCTCGGCGCGACGCTGTGCAGCACGCGCGCACCAGCCTGCGAGTCGTGTCCGGTCGCAACGCTGTGCCGGGCGCGACGCGACGGTACGCCAGAGCGCTATCCGCTGAAGACGCGCCGGCCCGCGCGCACGCGGCGCGAGAACTGGTGGCTGTGGCTCGAGTGGCGAGGCTGCGTCTGGCTGCAGAAGCGCCCCGACCGTGGCGTGTGGGGCGGACTGTGGACGCTTCCGCTGCACGACGACGAGCCCGCGCTGGACGCGATCGCCCTGGCGCTGGAGGCCCGGCTCGAGCCGCTGCCGGCGATCGAGCACGCGCTCACGCATTTCGACTGGGTTCTGCACCCTCGGCGCGCGAAGCTGTCGCGCAAGCCGGCGGCTACGTTGCTCGGCCCGGGACGCTGGATCGAGCGCGCCGACCTCGTGGCCGTTGCCCTTCCGGCACCACTGCGTCGATTGCTCGGGGCCGACCCGGCAACGTAGGGCAACTGCAGGCCGGGTCAGCAAGCTGGTGAAAGCGTGAAGCGCTTCGGTAAAGCGTGAAGCGCTTCAATAGAGCGCAAAGCGCTTCGGTGGAGGCTCAGATCGCGCAGCGCTGTGATGCCGGAGCCAATCAGGCTTCGCGCGTGTCGATCTCGCGGTGGCGCAGCAGCGTGGCGGTGTGCGGCGCGAAATGGCGGGCCAGCGTCTCGGCGAAGAACACCGAGCGGTGCTGGCCCCCGGTGCAGCCGATTGCCACTGTCAGGTAACTGCGCTGGTCTTCGACGAACGCCGGCAGCCAACGCGCGAGGAAGGCCTGGATCTGCGCCAGCATTTCGGTCACTTCGGGTTGCGCGCGAAGATATTCGGCCACCGCCGGATCGCGCCCGGTGAGCGGGCGGAGTTCGCGGATGTAGTGCGGGTTGGGAAGCACCCGCACATCGAAGACGAAATCTGCGTCCAGCGGCACGCCGTGCTTGAACGCGAACGACTCGAATGCCAATGTGAGTCGGCTGCCGCTGGCCTGGACCAGATCCTGAATCCAGTGGCGCAACTGTGTCGGGCGCAACTGGCTGGTGTCGATGACGGTCGACACCTCGCGCACCGCCGCAAGGAGACTGCGCTCGAGTTCGATCGCGTCGGTGAGCAGGCGTCGTCCATCGGGCTCCAGATCTTCACGCCGCCGCGCGGGCACCTGTGGGCGTTCTGTCGAGAGAGGATGGCGCCGCCGTGTCTCGGAGAAGCGCCGCACCAGGGCGTCGGTGGTGGCGTCGAGGAACACCGGCTTGATCGAGACCCCTTCGTTGCGCAACTGCGCGAGCAGCGGCAGCAGATGCGGCAGCGAGCCGGCACTGCGCACGTCCACCGCGATGGCCACGCGCCGCTCCGAGCGTTCGTGCTCGAGGCGCAGGAAATCGCGGAGCAACTCGGGCGGCAGGTTGTCGACGCAGAAGAAGCCAGCGTCCTCCAGCGCATGCAGCGCCACCGACTTTCCCGAGCCCGAGATCCCCGTCACCAGCACGACCTGGCGCAACTCCGCGGGAGCGAGGGGGTTGTTCATGCGCTCTTGCGTCCACCGTGGGAACCGGGGTCGACCGCGGCGACCGCCAGCAGTTCCTGTGCGTGCGCGAGGCTGGTGCCCGAGAGGCGCCCGCCGCCCAGCATGCGCGCGATCTCGGCCACCCGCGCCTCACCGCAGACCGACTGCAAGCTGCTCACGGTGGCGGCGCCCCGGGTCATCTTCGACACCAGGTAGTGATGATCGGCACTGGCCGCGACCTGCGCGAGGTGGGTCACGGCAAGAACCTGGCGCTGCTGCCCGAGCTGGCGCATCAGCCGGCCGACGACCTCGGCCACCGCGCCGCCGATGCCGGCATCGATCTCGTCGAAGATCAGCGTGCCGGCCGCGTCGTGGTCGCTCGAAAGCTGGCTCGTCGTCACCGCGATCGCCAGCGCGATGCGCGACAGCTCGCCGCCCGATGCCACCTTGGCCAGCGGTCTTGGTGTGCTGCCCGCGTGACCCGCGACGAGAAATTCGGCCGACTCCACGCCGAACGACTGCGGTGCGTCCGTGTCGCGCAGCGCCACCTCGAAGCGGCCAGCGGCCATGCCGAGCTGCTGCATCGCCTGCGTGACTGCGGCCGACAACTGCGGCGCCGCGCGGCGCCGCGCCTGCGTCACCTTCTTAGCCTCGCTCTGGTACCCGACGGTCGCCTCTGTCAACGCCCGCTCGAGCGTGGCGAGGTCGGTCGCCGCGTCCAGTGCCCTCAGCTCGCCACGCCACTGCGCGCGCAGCGGCGGCAATTCGTGCGGCGCCCGGCGGTAGCGCCGCGCCAGCGCTATCCAGGCCGACACCCGCTCGTCGAGTCTTTGCAGCTGCTCGGGGTCGGGCTCGGTGCGGTGCAGGTATCCGGCGAGCGTGTGCGCGGCATCCTGCAACAGCGACTGGGCGTCCTGCAGCACCGATATCACCGAGACCAGTTGCGTGTCGTGAGCGGCCACGGCGTTCAGCGCATCGGCTGCGCGGCCCGTCAGCACTTCGGCGCTGGCTTCGGTCTCCGACACGAGAGCCAGCGCGTCCTGCGCCGCGTCGATCAACGCCTGCGCATTCGACAGGCGGGAGTGGTCGGCGTTGAGCGCTTCCCATTCGTCGTCGCCGGGGGCGAGCCTGTCGACCTCACTGAGTTGCCAGGCCACGCGCTCGCGCTCGCGTTCCAGGTCGGCCTGTCTTGCGCGCGCGTCTTGCAAGGCGTCGCCCGCCGCCTTCCAGCGCGACCACGCCTGCGTCAGTGGCGACACATCGATGCGTGCATAGGCGTCGAGCAGGGTACGCACCGAGGCGCTTCGCGTCAGGCTCTGCCAAGCATGCTGGCCGTGGATGTCCACGAGGTGATCGGCCGCCTCGCGCAGCTGCGCCACCGTGGCCGCGCTGCCGTTGATCCAGGCGCGGCTCTTGCCCTGGGCGTCGATCACGCGGCGCAGCAACAGCCGGTCGTTCATCGGGTCCTGCGCCGCGAAGCCACCTTCTTCGAGCCAGGGTGTGAGGCTCGCCGGCAGGTCGAACTCGGCGCCGATCTCAGCCCGCGCCGCGCCTTCACGCACCACGCCGACGTCGCCGCGGCCACCGAGCGCGAGTTGCAGCGCGTCGACGAGGATCGACTTGCCGGCGCCCGTCTCGCCGGTCAGCACCGAGAAGCCCGCGCCGGGCTCCACCTCGAGTTCGGGCACGATGACGAAGTCGCGAAGCCAGAGCCGTCTCAACATGGCGCGGCCTGCAAGCGTGTCGCCGAAGGCGTCTTGGGGGCAGACAGTTCGGCGCCGGGCAGCCCCAAGCCGAACGCTCCCCCTCGGGGGGGCGACGCCGAAGGCATCTTGGGGGCAGACATCACTCCCCCTCGTGCCAATGCAGTTTCTTGCGCAGCGTGGCGTAGTAGCTCCAGCCGCGTGGGTGCAGGAAGTGCACCTGGTGCTGCGAGCGGCGCACACGGATGCGATCGCCGGGAAAGAGGCTCGCGAGACTCTGCATGTCGAAGTTGACGCTGGCGTCGCGGCCGGCGACGATCTCGATCGTGATGTCGCTCATGTCGGGCAGCACGATCGGGCGGTTCGACAGCGTGTGCGGCGCGATCGGCGCCAGCACCCAGCCGGCGATACCGGGGTGCAGGATCGGTCCGCCAGCCGACAGCGCATAGGCGGTCGATCCCGTCGGCGAGGCGATGATCAGCCCATCGGCGCGCAGGTTGGCCATGAATTCAGCACCGATGCCGATGCGCAGTTCGATCATGGTGGCCGTGTGGCTGCGGCTGACCACCACGTCGTTCAACGCCAGCGCCTCGAAGATCGTCTCGCCGTCGCGCTGCACGCCGCCTTCGAGCATGCTGCGGTGCTCGATCTCGTAGTCGCCGGCGAGCATCGGCGCGAGCACGGCGGCGTACTGGCCCACCGAGACGTCGGTGATGAAGCCGAGCCGTCCCTGGTTGATGCCCACCAGTGGCAGGCCAAAGCGCGCGAGCTGGCGCGCGATGCCGAGCATCGTGCCGTCTCCGCCGAGCACCACTGCCAGGTCACACTGGCGGCCGAGTTCGGCCGGCTCGAGGGCACCATAGCCGGTGATGCCGGTGGACAGCGCCGTCTGCCTCTCGAGCGACACGTCGAGCCCCTGGTGGATCAGGAATTGCGCGATGTCCTCGAGCACCTCGCGTATGCCCTCGGCTTGGTACTTGCCCACGAGCGCAGCATGACGAAAGCGGGTCGACATGCGCGGGATTACACCACAGCGACCTGCGCCAGCGGGCCCCAGAATCAGGTCCCGACCTAGAATGAAAACCATGCTCGACGAGCGCGCCAAGACCCTGCTGAAGACCCTGGTCGAACGCTACATTGCCGACGGCCAGCCGGTGGGTTCGCGCACGCTCTCGAAGGCCAGCGGACTCGAGCTTTCGCCCGCGACCATCCGCAACGTGATGGCCGACCTGGAAGACCTGGGCCTGATCGCCAGCCCGCACACCAGCGCCGGGCGCATCCCCACGGCGCGCGGCTACCGCCTGTTCGTCGACACGATGCTGACCGCACAGCCGCTCGCGCTGAGCACAGACCCTTCGGGGTCCGAGCCGCAGTTGCAGGCCGATCAGCCGCAGCGCGTGATCGCCAACGCAGCGCAGCTGCTGTCCAGCCTCTCGCACTTCGTCGGCGTGATCACCGCGCCGCGCAAGCCCAGCGTGTTCCACCACATCGAGTTCCTGCGCCTGTCGGAGCGGCGGGTGCTGGTGATCATGGTGGCGCCCGACGGCGACGTGCAGAACCGCGTCATCTTCACCGCACACGACTACACGCAGAAGCAACTCGTCGAGGCCAGCAACTACCTGACCGCGCACTACGCCGGGCTGACGCTGGACGAGGTGCGCGAGCGGCTCAAGCGCGAGGTCGACGCGCTGCGAAGCGAGATCACCGCGCTGATGCAGGCCGCAGTGCAGGCTGGCAGCGAGGCACTGGCCGACAGCCAAGAACAGGTCGTGATCGCCGGCGAGCGCAACCTGCTGGCGGTGCAGGATTTCTCCAGCGACCTCGGTAGCCTGCGCAAGCTGTTCGACCTGTTCGAGCACAGGACCCAGTTGATACGCCTGCTCGATGTGAGCAGCCGCGCCGAGGGCGTGCGCATCTACATCGGCGGCGAGAGCATGGTGGTGCCGTTCGAGGAGCTCTCGGTCGTCTCGGCGCCGTACGTGGTGGATGGACAGGTGGTCGGCACGCTCGGCGTGATCGGGCCCACGCGCATGGCCTACAACCGCATGATCCAGATCGTCGACATCACGTCGCGCCTGGTCTCCAACGCATTGAGCCAGAAGTAGGCGGCAAGGCGCGCTGCCTACAATGCGCCGCAGTGGGCCGTTAGCTCAGTTGGTCAGAGCAGTGGACTCATAATCCATTGGTCGCTGGTTCGAGCCCAGCACGGCCTACCAACAGGAATTCAGTCCCGTGCAGCGATGTTCGGGGCTCTTCCTTTCCGATCGGGCGCTCTTTCGTCGCCCCACGCCATGATCCGAACTGGCACGACCGCGCAGCGCCGATCGGACTCACCAAGAGCAATTTGGCGAACGCCCGGTGAGGTGTCCCGTCAATGCTTCTGTCGTGAATGAGGTCAGCACTAGACTGCAGTGGTTGCAGTTCAAGCGAAGGTCGGGAGCGATCTCGGAGGGTATCCGCATGCAGCAGGTTCCCCCAGCCGTATCAGAGTTCCTCTCGGGTAAGCGCTTCGCCATCGCGGGCGTCTCCCGCTCGGGCAAGCAGCCTGCCAACGCCATCTTCCGCAAGCTCCGTGACAGTGGCTTCGAGGTCGTTCCGATCAACCCTCAGGCTGATCGACTCGAAGGCACGAGGTGCTACCCCGATCTTGCATCCGTGCCGGGAGTCGTCGACGGGCTCATGGTGGTCACGCACCCTGCCGTAGCGGCGCATCTCGTTCGTCAGGCTGGAGCCCGCGGGATCAAGCACGTTTGGTTTCACCGCTCCTTCGGCGATGGCAGTGTCTCCGATGCAGCACTGAAGGCGTGTGCCGAGCTCGGTATCAGCCCCATCGTGGGCGGCTGTCCGCTGATGTATTGCGAGCCTGTCGACCTGGCGCACCGTTGCTTCCGATGGTGGCTCGGCCGCGAAGGGCGCGTTCCCGTCTAACGAGTAGCTCGACGTCACCGCACTGGACCGGCTTCGCGCCGAGGCGTTGACGGTAGTCACCTTCGGCTTCCTCGACCGTGCAATCCATCGCAGTACTGGTTGCACAAGATCCCTGCTTCCTGACACAGTCCACGAGATTCCATGGCCGCCGGTGAGCAAGCCGCGCATTGAGGCCAGTCAATCGGTGACTGCTGCCGTTAGCTACCCTTGCTGAGGTTGCGCAGGAAGTGGCGCAGCGCGGTCATTCTCGGGAAAGAGCTGCTACCTGCTCGAGGTGGGGAGCGTTCTTGGGAGGGGATTCATGAATGCCAAGCAGAAGACACCACGGCCAGCGAAGACGCTGGTCTGGCGCATGACCCCGGGCACAGCCAGAGGCGAGTGGGTCGATCCCGCCACCATCCCTCCCCCAATACTGAACGCACCCGAGCTTGAGTCGGGCGCTTGGTTGATGTCCTCGTTCGATCTTCAATACGGGGCCGACATCCGCGATGTCACAGATACCGTGCCCGAAGATCTGCTCGATCAACTGTTTCCATCAAGCGACGATCCGCCAAAGACCTCTGGAAAGTAGCGCACGACGCCGCCATCAGCGACACCACCGGGGCATATTCGCGCAGGAACGCATACTCTTCGTGGGCGATCAGCATCGCTGCGAGGTAGCCCAGGATCAGGCCAGCGATCAGGCCGAACGCCACTTGCTTGAGCAGGTCGAGCAGGGCCGTCGATACCGAAAACTCTCCCGTCCCCATGGCGACGGCGAGCACGGCGAATTTGAGAATGGCGCTGAGCCGAGTCAGACCGCCGTATCGAAGAATGCCAGTCGATCGGTCACGTTGTGGGACCACACATTGCCAGACAGCCCCTGCAGTGCCAGCAAGATCTGCATCTTCGGCGCCAGCACCGGCACGACCTTGAGTTGCGCGAAGGCATGGATCGCCTCCAGCATGACCACGCGGGACGGCTTGTCGACCGCGACGACCACCCGCCCCTTGTCGAGCATCAACGGCATTGCCCGGTAACTGAGCGCGAAGCGTTGCGGCAGTTTGGAGGCGGCAGCCGCTTCGATGGGAAATCGCGTCAGATCTACGAGCGGGTAGCCCATCTTGTGCGCGATTGCGGTTTGCAGGTCGGCGCGCGAGATCACGCCGGCGGCCACGAGCGATTCGCCGAGTGGCAAATCGTCGGATTGCCTGGCCAACGCGCGATCGAGTTGGTACCTTGTAACCAGACCCAGGGCGAGGAGTGACTCGCCGATCGGCCGCACCGGCCTACGATGCTGGAGCTCGATTGCGGCGAGCAGTTCATCCGGGCTGGCGATCCAGAGTCTGGCGGCGACTTCCTCCGCTGAAGGCCCGAATTGGCACTGGACGTAGGCAGAGCGCGGTACGAACACGCGCTGCAGAGACGCTTCCTCCTCGACCGGCGTGAACAGATACATCCCTTCGGCCGCCTCCACATGGCCGGCGGTGCGGCCGATCAGTGGCTCGGCACTGCCGCTCGATTGCAGGGCGTACTCGCGTTCCTGTGCGGCTGCCGGCACCCGTTCGACCGGGGGACTCCCGATCGGCGCGACGGACTGCAGTGGCGTGGTCAAGGTCAATCGGCGAATGCGCGAGAACGGCAGCGATACCACCTGGCCATCGAACCGCATGCGGAACGCGAGCCTGCGCCCGGCCGGTTCGAAACTGAGCATTTCCCCTTCCATCGCTGTACCCGTTTCACTCTCGATTCGGCACGGCTGCGCGACGTCGTTGGCGGGAGCCGGAAGGTGTCGCCAGGAGAAGGGCGGCGCCGGCCACTCCCATTGGTAAGTGGCCTCGTCCAGCAACGTGGGGAAGCGGAGCGGCTGATTCGACACGGTGCGGTTTGCTGGAAGTCTCGGTCCATTCTCGGTCGCGCATGCGGGCAAGCGCCATCCCCGACTCCGGTGCCCGACCACTGCAAGACGAACTCGGATGCCAAGTATTCACGCCACACCCAGTGATGGGTTTCGTCGCTCGCTGAGGGCAAGCGCCGGCCCCTTGTCCGGGGGGTGTCCCGCATCCGCGTTGAGCACGCGCAACGTGTTTGTCTTGGGAGCTTCGAAGATTCTTCTGGGCACTTTCCTATCCGGCTGAGTCGCTGGGGCGGAGGTTCACTGGTGGGCTGGATTGGCGAGCTGCCTGAAACCCAACTCGTGGATTGATATCCAGAAGTGTGTCGCTGCCTTCTTCATCCGGGAGGCGTTCTTTGGAGGGTGCATGGACTTTCGGCATAGCACACCACGACCGGTGAAGAAGCTAGTCTGGCGCATTTCGGAGGACGCACCCTTCGGCGCGTGGGTTGATTCGACATCTATCGTTACCTCCGCACCCAGAACGGATCCGTCTGAAGTGGCCTCGGATACTTGGGCGTCGTCTTCGTTCGACCTCTTGCATGGCGTCGATGTCTGCGAGATCCCGGACACGGTGCCCGCCGAATTGCTCGATGAGTTGTTCCCGCCGCGCGACGACCCCGCCAAGGCCCCCCATCCGCAACCGGAGAACGACCATGACCGACGTTCGGAACGCGATTCCCGAGATGACCCTTCGTGACTGGTTCGCTGGCAACGCGCTGGTCGCCCTCGACTACTGGAGTACCAGGGACAAGTTTCCGTTGCTGAAGGACGGGCTGACCTATGAGCGGTTGATTGCCCATCATGCCTACGCGATGGCTGACGCATTGCTCGCAGAGAGGGCGGTCAAGCGCGGCGCCGACTCGGATTCAGAAGGCTAGGGCCTGTCCACGCTGCGGGCGGAAGTGCTGACCATGGCTGCCCGGTAGACCTGAAGAAACTCCGCTGGCATTCGACGCACCCTCCCGCTGCTCAGTTCGATGCACACCAGATTCCAGCGGCCACGCAGGATGGTTGCCTGGTCCCGGTCGCGTACCAATTGGAAACGGCGCTCCATCGTCAGCTTGCCGTCACTCGCGAGCAACCAAGTGGCAAGGGTGAGGTCCTCATCGAGCACGGTGGGAAGGAGGTAGTCGTATTCGCTGTGGCGAATCGCCATTGCGCGATCGAGGCGCCGATAGTCAGCCAGGCTCAGGCCGAGCGCTTCCGAATGGGCCCACGCAGCCATCTCGCACCAGCGAACATAGACCGCATTGTTGGTGTGACTCAGGCCGTCGATGTCTTCGCCGCGCGGAACAACGGGCAAAGCGAACGCTTGCGGATAGTCCCAGACCATGAGGCGCCTCGAATGTCGAGCCAGCATCGTACCGGGTGTCCCTGCAGGCGCTGCCCGCTGCGTAGAGCGCGACGTTCAGCGGCAGTCGAAGAAAGTCACATGGCGCGTGGTGACCAGAGGGACGGGCCGGCTCGAGTGACCCCTGTCGATCACTGCCCCCGATTGCGCAACGGCCTGCGGGCTCCCGGTTCTTGGCCGTGCGGCGTCCTGTCAGCGCAACGGAGCGCTTGCAGAAGGGGAGGGCAGATCGAAGTCCGCCCGAAGCCGTCGGCTCAGGCGATCGTCAGCCGGTATTGCGCCAGTCGTTCGATCTCGACCCGAACCTCGGTCGGAAATCCGCGGCGCTTGCCGCGGCGGTCGCTCAACAAGCTGGCAAGCAGGTTCTCGCAATGGTCCCGCTTCGACCAGGTCTGGGCGATGTCGTTGGCGACGCGCGGAAACCGTTCGCACAGCGCGAGCGGTCGCACCTCGGCAGGCAGGTGGACGACCCAATGCATCGCCTCGCCGGTCAGCGCGCGATCGGTCGGAACCGGGGATCGCCGCCTGATCGTCCAGTAGTCCGGGGCCATCTGCTGAGCCTCGATCACGCCGGGAGGCAGCAGATCGAGAGTCCGGCGCGCGTCGCCCAGTTCGGTCAACTCGAAATCGAGTGATCCGGGCGGAGGCGTGCTGTTGGGCATGGGTGCGACGACAGTTGGAATCGGCACAAATAGTACAGCTGCCACGGCGTCACGGACAACCGGGGCGCTACCGAGTTCGTGAAAAACTTGCACCCGGGAGCGCGGGGCATTGCCGCCACGGCGCCGTGCCACTGCGGCGTCATGCGCGCTCCGGCAAGGGGGTCAATAGGTCTCCAGGTGCAGCCGGCCCTCGCGTCTTCAGCGCCGCGCACAGTGCGTCCCAGCCCAGCCCGGCCTGCTGCGCCACGTCGCGCAGCGCCAGCACCACGCCTTCTTCCATGCCTTCAGCCCGCAGACGTAGAAGTAGGTGTTCGGGTCGGCCAGCAGCGCCGCGAGGTCGGCCGCGCGCTCGCGCATCGCGTCCTGCACGTAGCGCTTGGGCTGGCCCGGCGTGCGCGAGAAGGCGAAGTTGATGTCGATGAAGTCCTTCGGCAGGTTCTGCAGCGGGCCGAAGTAGGGCAGCTCTTCCTTGGTGCGGGCGCCGAAGAACAGCATCAGCTTGCCGCCCTCGAACTTGCCCGAAGCGCGCAGGCGGCGCCGCCACTCGGTCATCGCGCGCATCGGCGCGCTGCCGGTGCCGGTGCAGATCATCACGATGTTCGCTCTGCGGGTGGTTGGGCATCAGGAAGCTGGCGCCGAACGGGCCGATCACCTGCACCTTGTCGCCGACCTTCAGGTCGCACATGTAGTTGCTGGCCACGCCGCGCACCGGGTTGCCCTGGTGGTCTTCGAGCACGCGCTTGATGGTCAGCGACAGGTTGTTGTAGCCCGGCCGCTCGCCGTTGCGCGGGCTGGCGATCGAGTACTGGCGCGCGTGGTGCGGCCGGCCCTGGGCGTCGGTGCCGGGCGGCAGGATGCCGATCGACTGGCCTTCGAGCACCGGGAACGGCATCGCGCCGAAGTCCGAGCACGATGTGGTGCGTGTCGTACTCGCTGCCGACCTGGGTGACGCGCACGTTGCCGACCACGGTGGCGGTGATCGACTTCTCGGCTGCTTCGGGCCGTAGAGATTGGTGTACGGGTGCGCGGCCGACCAGGGCGGCACGGTGGCGCCGCAGGCCGCGGCGTTGAACGCCGTCTCGCCGCTCTCGGCGGCAGGCAGCGCCGGCGCCAGAGGTTCGACAGCCGGCGCGGCATCGGCCGTCACGCCCTCCGCCGCCAGCTGCTCGGCGCTCAGCTCGGCCGGCAGGTCGTCCCAGCCGAACTGCTCCGTCGACGCCGTAGGCCTTCGACGCGCGGCATCGTGCGCCAGTTGTCGATCGAGCCGGTCGGGCAGGGCGAGATGCAGTCCATGCACAGGTTGCACTTGGCGGCATCGACCACGTAGTTGCGCGAGTCGTGCGTGATCGCGCTGCACCGGGCAGATCGCCTCGCAGGTGTTGCAGCGGATGCAGATCTCGGGGTCGATCAGGTGCTGCTTGATGACGGCGACTTCGGCAGGGGCGTTCATTTCAATGGCTCTGCGAGGTATGGGCGCGTATTCCCAAGCTAACGCCGCGGAACCGGCTCCGCCGGGCCGCAGGCGTTGCTCCCTTGAGGGGGAGTGGCGAAGCCGCTTCGGGGGTGGGTCAGTTGAAGCGGACGTAGTCGAAGTCCACCGGCTGGCGGTTGATGCCCATCACCGGCGGCGCGATCCAGTTGGCGAACTTGCCCGGCTCGACGACGCGGCCCATCAGCCTGGCGACGAAGGCGCGGTCTGCGCCCGAGGCAGCCACTGCGTCGACGTTCGCCTTCCACTCGGCTTCGCTCACCACGCGGCCGTCGGGCGACACCTTCGCTCCGGCCAGCGCGCCGATGTTGCGGTGGAAGGCCTTGTGCGGCACCTTCAGCCGGAACGGGATGCCGGCCTTCTCGATCACCTTGTTCCAGCGCTCGACGCCGCCGATCGAGTCCTTGATGTAGTCGTCGCGCAGCACTTCGTTCAGCGCGTTGAGCATCGGCACCTCCTTCTCGACGAGCTGCCGCCCTTGCAGCGCCGAGCACCTTGTAGGTCTGGCCCTTGAGCACGTGGTCGTCGTCGCGCTTGCCTTCCTCGAAGCGGCCCTTCAGCCCGGTCGATGTAGAAGGTGGCGGCGTTGCTCGACTCGTCGGCGCCGAACAGGTCGATCGTCACGCTGAAGTGGAAGTTCAGGTAGCGCTGGATCGTCGGCAGGTCGATCACGCCGGCGGCGCGCAGCGTGGCCACGTCGTCGGTCTTCAGCTCGTTCATCGCCTGCGCAGGTGCGCTGGATGACGCGCGAGACGCCGCTCTCGCCGACGAACATGTGGTGCGCTTCTTCGGTCAGCATGAACTTGGTCGTGCGGGCCAGCGGGTCGAAGCTGCTCTCGGCCAGCGCGCAGAGCTGGAACTTGCCGTCGCGGTCGGTGAAGTAGGTGAACATGAAGAACGACAGCCAGTCGGGCGTCTCTTCGTTGAAGGCCTGCAGGATGCGCGGGTTGTCGTGGTCGCCCGAGCGGCGCTCGAGCAGCGCCTCGCCTTCCTCGCGGCCGTCGCGGCCGAAATACTTGTGCAGCAGGTAGACCATCGCCCACAGGTGGCGGCCTTCCTCGACGTTGACCTGGAACAGGTTGCGCAGGTCGTACTGGCTCGGGCAGGTGAGGCCCAGGTGGCGCTGCTGCTCGACCGATGCCGGCTCGGTGTCGCCCTGCGTGACGATGATGCGGCGCAGGTTGGCGCGGTGCTCGCCGGGCACGTCCTGCCAGGCGGCCTCGCCCATGTGGTCGCCGAAGTGGATCTTGCGGTCCTTCTCGCCCGGGTTCAGGAAGATGCCCCAGCGGTAGTCGGGCATCTTCACGTGGCCGAACTGCGCCCAGCCCTGCGGGTCGACGCTGACCGCGGTGCGCAGGTAGACGTCGAAGTCCTGCGAGCCGTCGGGCCCCATGTCGCTCCACCACTCAGGTAGTTGGGCTGCCACTGCTCGAGCGCGCGCTGCAGCGTGCGGTCTTCGCTCAGGTTGACGTTGTTGGGGATCTTCTCGCTGTAGTTGATGGTGCTCATGGGTTCCGTTGTGTCCTCAAACGCGATTCCAGTCGAAGGCGGCCTTGTCGCCCTTGCCGTAGACCTTGAGCGCGCCCTTTTCGCCGACGGCGTTGGGGCGCTGGAAGATCCAGTTCTGCCACGCGGTCAGGCGGCCGAAGACGCGGGTGAACATGTTTCCGGCGCCGTTGAAGCGCAGGTTGGCTTCCATGCCGGTCAGCGCGTCGGGCGACATCGCCACGCGCTCCTCGATCGCGATGCGCACTTCGTCGGCCCAGTCGATGTCGTCGGGGTTGCTGACGTGACGAGGCCGAGCGCGAACGCGGCGTCGGCGTCGAGCGCCTGGCCGGCCCTGGCCCGCACCGCGTCGAGCGCGGGCTGCTCGTCGTAGAAGCGGCGGCCGAGCCGCGTCTGGCCGGTGACCATCGGGTAGAGGCCGAAGTTGGCTTCGCTCACGACGATCTTCGGCGCGCGCTTCGGGTCGTCGGGCAGCGCCAGGTGGTAGCTGCGGTCGCAGGCCAGCGCCAGTTCGAGCAAGCTGCCGGCAAAGCACGAACCCGGCTCGATCAGCGCGAACAGGCTGCGCGACGACACGTCGAGCCGGCTGAACGTGCGGCGCAGCAGGCCGATGGTCTCGCGCACCAGCCAGTGGTCCTTGTGCGCCAGCAGCGTGGCGTCGATCGCCAGCACCGCCGCGGCGTCGCCCTCGGTCTTGATGAGCCAGGTGCCGATCTCGAGCTCGTTGCGTGCGCATCGACAGGATGGCGTCTTCGAGCTCGCGCGCCATCTGCAGCGGGTACCAGGCGGCGCCGGCGGCGTCGATCGCCTGCGATCGTCTGCGGCTGCGCCGCGCCGGGCGCCTTGACGGTGAAGGTGGCGGTGCGCTTGCGCGCGGTCGATCTCGACCGTGACGATGCCGTAGCGCAGCGCGTCGGCTTCGATCGTGCGCTGCAGCGGCGTCAGCGCCACGCCCTTGGCATCCGCCGGCCGGTCGCTCTGCGCCGCCAGTTCCAGCGCGCGCTCCTGCACCTTCTGCGCGAAGACCTGCCGGCTTGGCGATGTCGTCGACCAGGCGCCAGTCCTTGGCCTTCTGGCCGCGCACGCCTTCGGTGGTGGTGCAGAAGAGGTCGGCCAGGTCGTGGCGCACGTGGCGCTTGTCGGTCACGCGGGTCAGGCCGCCGGTGCCGGGCAGCACGCCGAGCAGCGGCACCTCGGGCAGGCTCACCGCCGACGAGCGGTCGTCGACCAGGATGATCTCGTCGCAGGCCAGCGCCAGCTCGTAGCCGCCGCCGGCGCAGGCGCCGTTCACCGCGGCGAGGAACTTCAGGCCGGTGTGCCTCGACGAATCCTCCAGGCCGTTGCGCGTCTCGTTGGTGAACTTGCAGAAGTTCACCTTCCAGGCGTGGCTCGAGACGCCGAGCATGAAGATGTTGGCGCCCGAGCAGAACACCTTGTCCTTGGCGCTGGTCACGACCACGGTGCGCACCTCAGGGTGCTCGAAGCGGATGCGGTTGACGGCGTCGTTCAGCTCGATGTCGACGCCCAGGTCGTAGCTGTTGAGCTTGAGCTTGTAGCCCGGGCGCAGGCCGGCGTTCTCGTCGAAGTCGGCCGCCAGCGTGGCCACCGGGCCTTCGAAGCTGAGCTTCCAGTGCCGGTACTGCGAGGGGTCGGTCTGGTAGTCGACGCGGGGCGGGGTGCTCATGAGCGATCTCCGTGAGGCGAAAAGAACAATAGTGCATGCTTGTCGCGGCTAAGTTAGGCATCATAATGCATATTCATCGGTACGTCAAGCAGTTTCGCGGGGTTTCGTCCAAGTTGTCTCAGGCTGGCAGCTCCAGTGCCTCGCGGACCATCGTTGCGCAGCGCCTGAAACGTCGGCTCCAGCGGCTGCGCGCTGGTGTCGAGCTCAAGTCGGCCTTCGAATAGAACGCCGCGCGGCCGGCCAGGATCTCTCGCAGGTCGTCCATCGCCTCCTTGCTGGCGGCCATCGGGCGCAGGTCGCCCTGCGCGGTGACGCGCTGCATGTGGTCTTCGGGGTCGGCCTGCAGCCAGACGGTCGTGCAGTGCGCCAGCAGCAGGTTGAAGGTGGCGGGGTCGGACACCAGGCCGCCCGGGCGTGGCGATCACCGCCTCGGGGTAGATCTGGATCGCCTCCTCCAGCGCGCGGCGCTCGTAGCGCCGGTAGGCGTTCATGCCGTACAGCGCCTGGATCTCGGCGATGCTGCAGCCGGCGAACTTCTCGATCTCGCGGCTCAGCTCGACGAACGGGAACCCAGGTCGTCGGCCAGCATCTGGCCGAGCGTCGACTTGCCGGCGCCGCGCAGGCCGATCAGGGCGACGCGCGGGCTGCGTGCCGCGCTTGGCGCCGCCGGTGCCGAGCAGCTCGCCGATCGCCACCCGCGCGCGGCGCAGCGTGGCTTCGTCGCGGTGTTCGAGCAGTTCGCGGATCAGCAGCCATTCGGGCGACGAGGTGGTCACGTCGCCGATCAGCTCGGCCAGCGAGCACTGCAGGGCCGCGGCCACCTGCAGCAGCACCAGGATCGAAGCGTTGCCGATGCCGTATTCGAGGTTGGCCAGGTGGCGCTCCGACACGTCGGCGGCCAGCGCCACCGCCTTGCGCGTCATGCCGCGCGCGCGCGCGCAGGCGCGCGCACCCGCTCGCCCAGCGGCGACCAGCGACGGGTTCTTCGTCGCCGGTGCCAGGCTCGGGCGCTCCGGCGCCGGTCCTGCTCGTGCAGCCCGGCCTCCAGCAAGCTCATCGCGATGAAGTATAGTGCTTGACATGGTCTATCGTGGGCAGTAATCTGCAATTTGATGCACAATACTGCATCTTGTCGGGGGCCGCAAGCCGGCGTGAAATTTGGAGAAGAAGCCGTGTCACACACCGCACAAGTCGACTTTCGCCAACACCTTGCCGAACTCTCGGCGCAGATCGCTGGCCGTCCGCTGGATGCTGCGCTGGACGTCTGGCTCAACCGCGAGCACGGCGCGGCAAGCGACACTACCAGCGCCTGAAGCAGTCCTGCCAGCAGGGCGTGACCGAAGGCTGGCTGTGCAACCGCGAAGGCGGCGGCATCCGCTACGGCCGCATCTTCAAGCCGGCGGACGATCTGCACGGCTTCTCGGTCGACGTGGTCGACATGAAGGACATTGCCGGCCCGCACCACGCGCACCCGAACGGCGAGATCGACCTGATCATGCCGATCGAGGGCGACGCCACCTTCGACGGCCGTCCCGCCGGCTGGCTCGTCTGCCCGCCCGGCAGCGCGCACCGGCCCACGGTGGCGAACGGCCGAGCGCTGGTGCTATACCTGCTGCCCGAAGGGCGCATCGAGTTCACCCGCTGAGCCGCCCTTATCCGAGGAGACACCCTGATGACGCAGCCCGCAGTGTCCGCACCTGGCGAAAAGTTCAACTTCGCCCAGCACCTGATCGCTCGCAATGCAGCGCGCCCTGCCAAGGCCGCCTACATCGACGACCCCGGCGCGCTGAGCTACGGCGAACTGGCCGAGCGCACCCGGCGCATGGCTGCCGCGCTGCTCGCCTCGGGCCTCCGGCGCGAAGAACGCGTGCTGCTGCTGATGCACGACTCCAGCGACTGGCCGGTGGCCTTCCTCGGCGCGATGTACGCCGGCATCGTGCCGGTGGCGGTGAACACGCTGCTCACTGCCGACGACTACGCCTACATGCTGGAGCATAGCCGGGCACAGGCGGCGCTGGTCTCGGGCGCACTGCTGCCCACGCTGCAGGCCGCGCTCGCGCAGGCGCCGCACGAAGTCAAGCGGCTCGTCGTCTCGCGCTCCGGCGCGACTCTGCCGCCGGACGCGGCCGACTTCGAAGCCTTCGTCGAGTCGCAGCCGCCACTCGCCGCGCCCGCTACGACCGGCCCCGACGATCCCGGCTTCTGGCTGTACTCGTCGGGCTCGACCGGCCGCCCCAAGGGCACCGTGCACACCCACGCCAACCCCTACTGGACGGCCGAACTCTACGGCACGCCGGTGCTCGGCCTGACCGAGAGCGACGTCTGCTTTTCTGCCGCCAAGCTGTTCTTCGCCTACGGCCTCGGCAACGCGCTGAGCTTCCCGCTGAGCGTGGGCGCGACGGTGGTGCTGATGGCCGAACGGCCGACGCCCGATGCCGTGTTTCAAGCGATGGCTCGGCGGCACACCGGCGCAGGGGCGGACACGCCGTCCGACCGTCTTCTTCGGCGCGCCCACCGGCTTTGCCGGCATGCTGGCCGCGCCGAACCTGCCGGCCCGGGGCGACGTGGCCCTGCGCCTGTGCTCGTCGGCCGGCGAAGCGCTGCCGGCGGATCTCGGCGAGCGCTTCACGGCACATTTCGGCTGCGAGATCGTCGACGGCATCGGCTCCACCGAGATGCTGCACATCTTCCTGTCGAACCTGCCGGGCAAGGTGCGCTACGGCACCACCGGCTGGCCGGTGCCGGGCTACGCGGTCGAGCTGCGCGGCGACGACGGGCGGCCGGTGCCCGACGGCGAAACCGGCGACCTCTACATCCAGGGGCCGACGTCGGCGCTGCTGTACTGGGGCAACCGCGAGAAGACGCGCGAGACCTTCCAGGGTGCGTGGACGAAGAGCGGCGACAAGTACGTCCGCAACGCCGACGGCAGCTACACCTACGCCGGCCGCAGCGACGACATGCTCAAGGTCAGCGGCATCTACGTCTCGCCGTTCGAGGTCGAGGCCACGCTGGTGCAGCACCCTGCCGTGCTCGAGGCGGCGGTGATCGGCGTGCCCGACGACGAGGGCCTGACGCGCGACCAAGGCCTTCGTCGTTCTCAAGCCGGGCCAGAGCGTCGGCGACGACGAGCTGAAGGCCTTCGTCAAGGAGCGCCTGGCACCCTACAAGTACCCGCGACAGATCGAGTTCATCGCCGAACTGCCGAAGACGGCCACCGGCAAGATCCAGCGCTTCAGGTTGCGCGAGAAGGAAGCCACCGCGAAATGACGGCCCCCCAGCTTGTGGCTCGGCCAGTTCGCCACCGCCCAAGTGGGCGCAGCCAGGCTTGGGACTGCCCGGTGCCAGTCTGACATGACCGCCAGCGCGGTCGAGTTCGTCGACATCGACTGGTCCGGCCGCCGCGTACGGATCGAGCACCAGTGGCTTGCCCGCGAGCGGGGCGCGTCGCCGCTGATCGTCTTCCTGCACGAAGGCCTCGGTTCGCTCTCGATGTGGAAGGACTTTCCGCAGCGCCTTTGCGATGCGGCAGGCTGCCGCGGCCTGGTGTATTCGCGTCCTGGCTACGGCCGCTCCACGCCGCGCGCGGCCGAGGAGGTCTGGGGGCTGGACTTCATGCACCGCCAGGCGCACGAGGTGCTTCCCGCGTTGCTGCGAGCGCTGGCAATCGACGCCACCGTCGAACGTCCGTGGCTGTTCGGCCACAGCGACGGCGGTTCGATCGCACTGCTCTACGCCGCACGCTTCCCGTCGGCAGGTGGCCGGCGCGATCGTCGCTGGCGCCGCACATCCTGCGTCGAGGACCTGTCGGTGCGAAGCATCGACGAGGCGCGCCGGGCCTACCTCGACACCGACCTGCGCGAGCGACTGGCGCGCTACCACGACGACCCCGACTCGGCGTTCTGGGGCTGGAACCGACATCTGGCTGCACCCGCCGTTTCGCGAGTGGTCGCATCGAGGACGAGATCGGGGCCATCAGCTGCCCGCTGCTGGCGGTGCAGGGTGTGGACGACGAGTACGGCACACTGGAGCAGATCCGCGGCATTGCCCGCCGCGTGCCGCAGACGCAGCTGCTGGAACTGCCCGACTGCGGGCATTCGCCGCAGCGGGATCAGCCGGAACGGTTGATCGCGGCCAGCGCGGGGTTCATCGCGCGGCAAGGTTCACGCAGCGAAGCCTGAGTGCTTGGGGGGCACGGCCTGAGCCGTCGCGCCTGTCGCACACATGAAGGACCGGGTCGTTTCGGTCCCGTCGATCCGGGCCACTGGCAGATCTCGACGTGGTTGATGCCCGTCAACGGACGTTTCCGGCGGCGAAGGAGACTTATTGGACGATGGGTTCATCGCGCGTGGTGGTTTGTTGCAGCGCGCGCCCACGACAAAGGAGAAGTTCATGTCCTACCGCATCGAGAAAGACTTCCTGGGCGAGAAGCAGATTCCGGACAGTGCCTACTACGGCGTGCAGACACTGCGAGGCAAGGAGAACTTCCACATCACCGGCATTCCGATGTCGACCGAGCCGTATTTCGTCAAGGCCTTCGGCTACGTCAAGAAGGCCGCCGCTCTCGCCAACCGCGATCTCGGGGTACTCGATGCGAAGATCGCCAACGCCATCGCCGCTGCCTGCGACCGGTTGATCGCCGGCGAGATGCGCGACCAGTTCGTGACCGACTTCATCCAGGGCGGGGCCGGCACCTCGACCAACATGAATGCGAACGAGGTCATCGCCAACCTCGCGCTCGAGCAGCTCGGCCACAAGAAGGGCGAATACCAGTTCGTCAACCCGAACGACCACGTGAACTTCGGGCAGTCGACGAACGACATCTACCCGACGGCGTTTCGCCTCGCGCTGATCCTGCGGCTGGGCAACTACATGGAGGCGCTGACGCAAGCTGCAGCAGGCCTTCTTCGCCAAGGGCCGCGAGTTCGAGCGGGTGCTGAAGATGGGCCGCACGCATCTGCAGGACGCGGTGCCGATGTCGCTCGGCCAGGAGTTCCACGGCTGGGGCACGACGATCGGCGAGGAGGTGCAGCGCATCGCCGAAGTGCGCCAGTTCCTGCACGAGATCAACCTGGGCGCCACCGCGATCGGCACCACCGTCACCGCCGCGCCGGGCTATCCGGAGCTGGCGACCAAGTACCTCTCGGAGCTGACCGGCACCACCTTCATCCTGGCCGGCGACCTGATCGAGGCCACCTCCGACACCGGCGCCTACGTGCTGCTGTCAGGCGTGCTCAAGCGCACGTCGTCGAAGCTCACCAAGATCTGCAACGACCTGCGGCTGCTCGCGTCGGGCCCGCGCTGCGGCTTCAACGAGATCAACCTGCCGCAGATGCAGCCGGGCTCGTCGATCATGCCGGGCAAGGTCAATCCGGTGATTCCGGAGGTTGTCAACCAGACCGGGTTCCTCGTCATCGGGCTCGACCTGACGGTGACGCTTGCCGCATCGGCGGGGCAGCTGCAACTCAACGTGATGGAGCCGGTGATCACCTTCGCGCTGTTCACGTCGATCTCGACGATGGAGAACGCCGTCAACAGCCTGCGCCTGAACTGCATCGACGGCATCACTGCCAACGCCGACCGTTCGCGCGACATGGTGCTCAATTCGCTGGGCATCGTCACCGTGCTCAAGCCCTCGCTCGGCTACAAGCTGTGCGCCGAGATCGCGCGCGAAGGCTACGAGAGCGGCAAGCCGCTGCACGACATCGTCGTCAACGAGCGCAAGCTGCTGACACAGCAGAAATGGGACGAGGTGTTCTCGTTCGAGAACCTGATCAGCCCGAAGTTCGAGCAGTGACGCGCTGCGGCGCGCCGCCCACGGAGGGACGGAACATGACACTTTCGATCGTTCTGCAATTCGTCGTCGTGCTCGCCGCGATCTGGATGGGCTGCGCGCTACAGCGGCGTCGGCCTCGGCCTGTGGGGCGCCGTCGGGCTGCTCGTGCTCGTCGTCGCGTTCGGGGTCAACCCGACCTCGCCGCCGGTCGACGTGATGCTGATCATCCTGGCGGTCATCATGGCCGCGTCGGTGATGGACGCCGCCGGCGGCATCGACTTTCTCGTGCGTATCGCCGAGCGCGATCATCCGCGCCAATCCGAAGTACGTGACGATCGTCGCGCCGCTCACCACCTGGTGCTTCACCTTCGTCGCCGGCACCGGCCACATCGTCTACCCGCTGCTGCCGGTGATCTACGAGACGGCGCACCAGAACGGCATCCGTCCCGAGCGGCCGATGGCGGTGGCGACGATCGCGTCGCAGCAGGCGATCACGGCCAGCCCGGTCGCCGCCGCGACTGCGGCGATGATCGGCCTCTTCTCCGAGAAGGGGCTCACGCAATGGGGCCTGCCCGAGATCCTGATGGTCTGCGTGCCGGCATCGCTGACCGGCGTGGTCGTCGCGGCGATCGTCTCGATGTTCATCGGCAAGGACCTGAAGGACGACCCCGAGTACCAGGCGCGGCTCGCAGCCGGCGACATCCCGAAGCCGCAATCGGCGGCCGCAACGCCCGCCGCTGAAGCCCGCCGCCAAGGCCTCCGCGTTCATCTTTCTCGCGGGCGTCGCGCTGGTCGTGCTGTTCGGCTTCTTCCCGGCACTGCGCACGCTGCCCGGCGCGAAGAGCGCGCTGCAGCATGCCGATCGTCATCGAGATCGTGATGATGGCGGTCGCCGCGGCGATGCTGCTTCGTGACGAAGGTCAACGTCGACAGCATCCCGAAGACGGCGACGCTTGCGCGCCGGCGTGGTCGCGGTGATCGGCATCTTCGGCCTCGCCTGGCTCGGCGACAGCTTCATCGCCGCGCACAAGGACGTGATCGTCCCGGCGATCGGCGCAGTGGGCCGAGGCGGCGCCGTGGACGTTCGCGTTCGGCCTGTTCTTCGCGTCGGTGCTGCTCTACAGCCAGGCGGCGACGACGCGAGCGCTGATGCCGCTGGGCATGGCGCTCGGCATCCCGCCGCAGTTCCTGATCGCGATGTTCCCGTCGGTCAACGGCTACTTCTTCATCCCGACCTACGGCTCGCTGATCGCGGCGATCAACTTCGACCTGTCGGGTACGACGAAGATCGGCAAGTACGTGCTGAACCACTCGTTCATGATCCCGGGCGTGGTGGCGACTGCGGTGACGGTCATCACCGGGCTTGCCCTCGCGCGGATGATGTTCTGAGCGCGTAGCCTCGCCCTGCACCTCAGGCAATCAGCCGCACCTGCCCGGTCGCGATCTCGCACACCGCGCCGACGAGCTTGAGGCGACCCTCGGTCGCTCGCGCGCGGCCTTCGGGCGTCTCGAGGATCTGCCGCATGGACCAGCGGACGTTGGCCTCGACCGCATTCTCGAGCTGTCGCCGTGGCGGGAGCTTGGGATCGATATCGGCAAGGCCAGGGAGCATGTCGTGGAGCAGCAAGGCGATGCGCGAGCGTTCCTGCACTCCCTGGAATTTCGACGCGAGCGCCGCCTGTACGGCGCCACAGCCTTCGTGACCGAGCACCACGAACAGCCGCGTCATGAGGTGCGTGGCCGCGTACTGGATGCTGCCCATGACCTCTGGCGACATGACATTGCCCGCCACGCGAATGATGAACAACTCGCCGAACCCCGCATCGAAGACGAGCTCCGGCGGAATCCGCGAGTCGCTGCATCCCAGGATCGCCGCGTAGGGCCGCTGACCCTCGGCGAGGCTGGCGAGAGCCTCCTTGGACATCCCTGAGTGGCGTGGCTCACCGCGCAGGAAGCGCGCGTTGCCCTCCATCAGTCGCTGCAGCGCATCGTCGGCGCCGACCGGACTGTCATCGTCCTCGTCGGCCATCATCCCGGGTCGCGGCTCGGCGCCTTCGGCGGCCGCCCTCTCGCTCATCGGTTGCACGCCCGACGACCCGCACAGCCCCTGTGGATCGCGGAGGCGCGCAATGGCGCGGTCTTCGGGAAACCCGTAGTGCGCATCGACCGTGCGATCCAGCAGGGCAAGCCGCTGGCGCAGCTCGGCGTGTCGATGCGACGGCAGGATCTGCATCAGGTCTTCCAGCATCGAACGCATCCTCCGCATGATCTGAACGCTGCTCGCGCATCGGCGCCGGATTTCAACACAGGCAAGGTGCACGTGGTCTTCCCAGTTCGGACTTCGAAAGACGAGCCGGAGTTCGCAGGCGTCGTCGCGCAACTCCTCTCCGCGCAAGTCGCGCAGCCCGACCGGCCGCAGCAGCCGGTGAAACTGGTCGACTGCGACCTGGACCGGCACGAGCCACATCGAGCCGCTGAGGTAGCTCTTGATGGCGCACTTCCGATTCCAGCGCACGCTGCATTTCCCCTTCAGCGGCCCACCGTGGACCGCCCGACTCGATTCGGACTGGTGGACACTTTGGTACCGATGGGCACGACTATCGGTGCAATCCGCCGTGCCGGCGATGCCCCGCTCGGCGCCGCCTCCACCATTGCAGGAACGCGACGCGCGTGGCGTCGCCGGCACGACGGCCGCGAAGGCCACGGCCACCATCGAAGCCTAGGGCTCGCCCAGATGCAGGCGGCAGATGCGAACAGCCCCATCCTCGGGGTCGCGTGCGATGCTGAACCCGAGGCGGCTTGCGAGGCGCAGCATCGGCCGGTTCACAGCCAGAACGAAGCCTTCCATCTCCCTCATCCCGCGCCGCCTGGCCGCGGCGATGAGCGCGTTCATCAGCGTCGTCGCAAGGCCGACGCCGCCGAACTCCGAGGCGACATTGATCGCGAACTCGCAGCTTGTCGGGTCGCTCCCGATGATGGCAATGGCGCTTCCCACGATGTCGATGCCGTCGGCCGCCGGCACGGTCGCCACGATCCCGATCCCACCGTCGGGGAACGAGGCGAGCGCCTTGCGCAAGCGCTCCACGTTGGGCTCGCGAACGGCACGCATGAAGCGCATGTAGCGGGCATCCGGGCCCATCCGGTCGAACGCCTGCAGGAATTCCGCCTCGTCGGTAGTGCGGATCGCGCGGACGTGCACGGCACGCCCGTCGCGCAAGGTGGTGTCGAATTCAGTGAAGGCCTTGTCCATCGTCGTTCTCCGTCGAACTGGGTTGCCTCGCCCGCGCCAGTGGGCCGGCTGCGCTCACCCGGTGATCAGCAGGATCCAGGCCGTGCCGACGACGAGGAACACGACGAGGAAGAACAGCGTCATCAGCAGCCCGAGCCGGTAGAGCTCGCGTTGCGTGAGATAGCCGCCGCCGACGAAGATGACGTTCTGGCTGCCGGCCTGCGGCGTGATCACCGAGAAGTAGCTGCTCGCGAAGAGCAGTGCGAACGCCATCAACGGCGCAGGAACGCCGCCGCGGATGCCCACGTCGAGGAACACGCCTAGCAGCGCGAGGACCTGCGACGACTGGCTGACGAACATGTAGTGGATCGCGACGTAGAGCAAGACCAGGGTCACGTACGTCACGGGCCACGACAGGCCGCCCAGGTGCGACGCCAGGCGCTGGCCCACGTAACCCATGAACCCGAGTTCGTTCAATTGCGCGCTCAACGCGAACAGCACCGCGAGCCACAGGAACGTGGCAAGCGTGTCGCCCTGCATCGCGATGTCGTCCAGCGTCAGCACGTTGGTCATCAGCAGCAGGCCGAGCCCGCCGAAGGCAACGGCGGTAACGTTGAGCCCGAGCTTGTCGGCGAAGATCCAGCCCGAGACCATCAGCACGAACGCCACCGCGGTGATCCGCTCGTCGCGCGACAGCGGGCCTAGCGCCGCCAGCGCCTTGCGCGCGGCCACCGGGGCCTCTGGCGTCTCGCCGACTCCGGGCGGGAAGAACCGCGCCACGACGCGCGGCAGCAGCAGGATCGCGGTCAGCGCGGGCACCGAGGCGGCGACGAGCCAGCTGCCGAAGCCGATTTCGAGCCCGAACTCCTTCGCGATCTGGATCCCGATCGGATTGGCCGACGTGGCCGTCATCCAGAGGGCGGAAGAGACGGCCAGGCTGGCCATCGCGCAGAACATCAGGTAGCCGCCGAGCCGGCGGCCTTCGGGGTCGTCGGGCCGCGAACCCGAGCCCTGGGCCACCGACAGCACCACCGGGTAGAGCACGCCGCCGCGCGCGGTGTTGCTCGGGAATGCCGGCGCGATCACCGCGTCGGTGAGCACGATGCTGTAGGCCAGGCCCAGCGACGAGCGGCCGAACAGGCTCACCATGAACAGGCTGATGCGCTGCCCCAGGCCCGACTTCACGACCGCCTGTGCGACGAGGAACGCGATCACCACCAGCAGCACGCTCGCATTGGCGAAACCGCTGAACGCCTTCGCCGGGGAGATCGTGCCGGTGAGGACCACGGCCGCCACAGCCAGCATCGTCGACGTGAGCAGCGGGAAAGCGCCGGCCAGCACCGAGGCGATCGCCGCGATGAAGATCGCGAAGAGGTGCCAGGCCGGTACGCTGAGCCCGGCCGGGACCGGCATGAACCAGATGCCGATCGCCAGCGCAAAAGGCAAGGCGCGCCTGACGCAGCACGAGGGCTGCTCATGGCTTCTGCCCTCCTGCGACTGGCGCGGCCGGCGGGTGCCGGCCGCACCCGGCCCTTGAGGCCGACAGATTGGCCCTGCACGCTTCCGTCCTCGGCCTCGAGCACGAAGCGCCAGGAGAACTCGTAGCTGCCGGTTGCGCCCGAGTAGCGGCCGGTACCGCCGAGCAGGGTCCCGACTGGATCCGGTTGCCCGTTGCCGTGCCTTCGCCTCGCAGTTCGCTGTACACCTGATCGCCGCGCTCATCGGTCCAGACGGCGCGGCCGACCATGCCGCTGACGCTGTCGTTGAGCACGATCGCTTCGGCGCGGAAGCCCAGGCCCGGGCGCGCGGTCCCGGCGAGCAGCAGCGTTCCGTTCAGATTGGCGATCGAGGCGCGCCGATCGCTGCCGAGGCGGATCGTGTGGCGGTCGCCGGCCGCGGTCCACGTTCCCTGAAACTCATGCCATTCAGCCGCAGCAAGTGGCGCCTCCCCTGCGGTGTTCGACGGACCGCAACCGGTCGTCGTGACGAGCGCTGCGACAGCGAAGAGCCGATGGAGGTGGCGCACGGGAGCGGCGCGTGGTGACACGCCTGGCGCAGCCGGTCCCGCGGGGTTGGCCAGCCTTCCCGGCACGAATTGCAGACCTGTGGACACAGTTCGGTTCTCCCGTGAACGTGCAGCACCGCAACATGCCTGCGCTGCACCCGCCTGCCAGTCGAAGCACCCGTTGACCGCAGCAACGGCGACGAAATGCTCCCACCAATCGCTGCACGCCTGATTGCGCGACATCAAGGACCCGCTCCCGGAGCTTGTACTGTGGGAAGCAGAGATGCGCAATGCGTCGCGCAGGCCTCGGACACGGCGGCCCTTACCATCGGCACTGCGCCGACCGACGCGTACTGCGCACTCGAGTCCGCCGGAGGCCGCGACACCGGAACTTCCCCGGCAACAACCCATCGGCGAACATGCTGCGCTACCACACGATTCCCGTCACTCCGTTCCAGCAGAACTGCTCCATCGTCTGGTGCGACCAGACGATGGAGGGCGCCGTCATCGACCCCGGCGGCGACCTGCCGCTGATCCGCGCCGCGGTGGCTGCGCCTGGGCGTGACGCCCAGGCAGATCCTGCTCACGCACGCACACATCGACCATGCCGGTGGCACGGCAGCGCTGGCGCGCGAGCTGGCGCTGCCCATCGTCGGCCCTCACCCGGGCGACCAGTTCTGGATCGACGGCCTGCGGCAGCAGGGGCAGATGTTCGGGTTGCCCGCCGGCCGAGCCTTTCACACCGACGCGCTGGCTGCACGATGGCGATACGGTGCGCGTGGGAAACAGCACGCTCGCGGTGCGCCATTGCCCCGGGCACACGCCCGGGCATGTCGTCTTCCACAGTGCCGAGGCCCGTTGCGCCTTCGTTGGTGACGTGCTTTTCGCCGGCAGCATCGGCCGCACCGATCTGCCCGGCGGAGACCATCGACACGCTGCTCGCGAGCATCACCCAGCGGCTGTGGCCGATGGGCGACGATACGGTGTTCATCCCCGGCCATGGGCCCGAGAGCAGCTTCGGCCGTGAACGGCGTACGAACCCCTTCGTCGGCGGGACCTGAGCGGGCTGCGGCCCACCGGCGCGCAGCGCCCGGCACCCTCGGCACCGACCGGCCGTTGCGACCGATCGGTGAGGCCGTGGCCGGAGTGAAGGGCCGGTTCGCTACGGCCGCGTGAGCCGCAGCACCTCGCCCACGCGCGCCTTCGCCACGTCGTCGGCGTGGAAGGGCAGCGTCGGCCACTGCTTGCGCGAGAACAACCACAGCTGGTCGGTCGCGTGCGGCGACGCGGGGTCGGTCGCCTGGCCGTAGGTCAGGATCGCCTGCGCCACCGGGCCGCGCGCGTCGAAGGTGACGGTCTGCACGTAGCTCGTGCCGTAGTCGATGAGCAGGCCCTTGGGGCCGATGCCCGGTGCGAACTGGTTGCCGAGGTTGTTGAGCACGCCTTCGAACTCGTCGCCGCCGTGCAGCGGGATCGGCTCGCTCGGTGATCAGCGGGCGCTGCACCGATCCGAGCGCTGCGTCGAGCGCGAATCCCGCGGTGCGAACCTTGGTGACCGCCTGCGCGAGCGCGTCCCACACCTTGCCGGCGATCACCGGGTCATCCATCTTCAGGCCGCGGGCGTGGCCACCGGCTGCGCGGCATCGAACGGGATGCGGTACACGCCGGGGATCAGGCGAGCCGTGCGCCAGAACTCGCGGAACAGGTGCGCGCCTCGTGCGTCGAGAGTGTTGGTGCGGTTCCAGCCACGCAAGGCCGCGCAGCCGTCCTTGGCTTCGGCGGAGGCTGGCGGGTTGGCCGTACAGGCCGCCAGCAGATCCGGCATCGTGATACTGCCCATGAAATTGCGGTTTTCGAACAACTGCGCCAGGACAGCCTCCGGCGTGACCTTGCCGCGTGCGAGCAACTCCGGAATCTCCGTCAACCCGGCGCGGGTGCGTGGGCGGGTCACGATCGCTTCGCCGACCAGAGGCGAGATGTCGCCGAAGCGCTGCGCAGGATGCGTGAAGTAGAAGCTGTCGTTGCTGTTCTCCACCCAGTCGCCGCGGATCGCCTTGGGCATGCGCTCGTAGGGGATGGCCCCCGGCCGCGCCGAGGCTGGGTCCTGCCGCCAGTCGCACGCGCTCTTCGAGCCGTCGAGCACCACCAGCCCGGCGGCACGGAACAGCGCTTTCGCGGGCGCGCTCGGCGCGCAGCGCTCGAGCTGCGCGGCGTCGACGTCGGGCACGGTGCTGCCGTCGGTATAGAGCACTTCGCCATGGCGGTCGGCACCGACGGTGTTGGACCACTGCGCACCCAGTTTCATGTGCACGTCGCGCAGTGCTGCGACGCTGTCGGCTCGGTCTTGTGCGAGGAACATGTCCAGGCTGCGCGCGTTGCCCGCGATGACGTCCTTCAGCGCGTAGGCGCGCGCCGTGGTCCAGTTCAACCCGGCGGGCGGGATCACCACCACTGGTCCCCAGCGCGTGGACCACACCGTCGTCGACTTCTCTGCCTGGGAGCCGTCGGCCTGCAGCGCGCTGATCTTCACCGTGCGCGAAGTCATCTTCTCGGCTGTCCGTCGACGAGGTAGCTGGTCGGGTCGCCCGGAACCAGTGCGAGCTCGTACAGCGTGAAGCGCTTGCCGGAAGATACCGTGTTCGACCAGGCGACATCCCTGTTGAAGCCGACGTTGATTGCGGGAATCAGCGCCAACGAGGCGCCCATCACGTCGAGGCGCCCCGGCACCGTCAGGTGCATCTGCCAGAAGCGGTTCGTTCCGGCCCAGGGGAAGTGCGGGTTGCCGAGGAGCAAGCCACGGCCGTCGGCGGTAACCTCCTTGCCGAAGGCCCAGGCATTGGAGCCGAGCGGACTGTCGAACAGGCCGGCCTCGCGCATCGCATCGGCGGCAGCGACGAGGTCGGCGCCGGTTGCGCTTGCGCTGCCGGCGGCCGGTGGTCGTGCGCCGAGCATCGCGTCGGCGAGCGCCGTGATGCCGGCCTGAGTCATCACGATTTCGAACGCGCGGTAGTACTCGGCGACCGTCATCGGTCGCACCCAGGGCTGGCCATAGCAGGCTGCCGGCAGCTTGCCGGCCTGGTCGGCCAGGTAGCGGTTGTAGCCTTCGACGTACCCACGCACCATTGCGCGCGCTTCCTCGCTCGCATCGCGCTGCCAGGCGCCCTTGAGCGCACCGTCGTCCACGTGCGCGGCGACGAACAAGTCGATCTGCTCGTTGGGCAGCATCCGTCTTCCGAGCAGGGCCCTTGCGCCGCCGCCGAACCAGCGCGAGCGCTCGCCGCGCGCGGTGACCATCTGATCGGCAAACATGCACACGTTGTCCTGCGCGTAGGCATATCCCACGCCATAGGCGAGCGTCTCCGAGTCGGGCGCGCTGATATGTGGCACTCCGTATGCGGTGCGCTGGATGGTGGCGGTGCGGGCGTCGGGGCCCGTCGACTGCGTGGCGCAGGCCGCGAGCAGGGCGGTCGACGCGATCGCGGCGAGTGTGTAGGCGGTCTTCGACATGGAGGGCTTTCCTGATGTTCTGCGCGAGCTGGCGATCGTGCCGCGCGGCTACTTGCCGACCACGGCGTCCTCGATCAGCACTGCGTAGTTGTAGCCGGAACCCACGTCCACGTCGGTGCGCACCTTGCCCTTGGCGGTGACGATATCGCCGATCGCGGCTTCGTTCTTCGTGGTCACGACGATGTCGTTCGTGGCGTCGGCTGCCGAGCCCGAGCCGTCCTGCACGTGCAGCCAGTTCTTGCCGAGGATGCCGAGGCTGACCTTCACCACCTGGCCGCGCACGGCGACCTGCTTGTCCTTCAGCGCGGCCTTGCCCTTGATCACTTCGGCAACGGTCTTCCCGTCGGGACCGGTGGCCTTGGCCACCTTGGCGACGGGCGCGGCGGCGCCGGCGGTGCCGGCGGACGCCGCGCCGTGCGGTGCCGCGGGCTTGGCGTTCGGGTCGGCGAGCTGGCCGAAGACGATCTTGTCGAACTTCTTGTTGAGCGTCTTGCTTTCGAAGTTCTCCATCGTCATCGCGTTGCCTATCGTGACCTTGGCGCCTTTCGTCACGGTGGTCGTCGGCACGGCGGCCCAGATCTCGCCATCCTTGGTCTTCAGCCTGAGGTAGGTGTAGCTCTCGACGTTGCGGGTTTCGAGCACCTCGCCGATCACGGTGACTGCCTGCGAGGCGGGCGCGGCCTGGGCGGCGAAGCCGGCGGCGGCGAGGACGAGGGTTGCGAGGACGGTGAAGGATTTCATGCGGGGTGCTCCATGCGGGGATGGGCGCCATCATAGGGTTTTGCCGGACCCGGGCACATGATCGCGGACAGAGTGCGCGCATTCGCCATTCTTCGAGCGGACAATTCAGCGCCATCCCGCCCTTGCGCGCCCCGACCGTATCGACTCACCGACCCGACCATGCCCACTCTCGACGACCCCCTGCACGACCGTGAGGTCGGTGTCCGCGACGGCACGCTGGATACCACCCGCATCGACGACGTTCGCATCGGCGCCGTCCGCCCGCTGATCACGCCTGCGCTGCTGCAAGAGCGCGTTCCGGTGCGTGACGAGACGCTCGCCGTCGTCGAATCCAGCCGCGCGGCCATCGTCGATGTGCTTCAGGGCCGCGACGACCGCCTCGTCGTCGTCGTCGGTCCCTGCTCGATCCACGACCACGACGAGGCGCTCGAGTACGGCCAGCGCCTGAAGGCCGTCGCCGACGAGCTTTGCGACGAACTGGTTGTCGTCATGCGCAGCTACTTCGAGAAGCCGCGCACGACGGTGGGCTGGAAGGGCTACATCAACGATCCGCACCTCGACGGCAGCTTTGCGATCAACGAAGGGCTGGAGCGCGCGCGCCGCCTGCTGCTCGAGCTGACGACGCTGGGCCTGCCGACGGGGACGGAGTTCCTCGACCTGCTCAGCCCGCAGTACATCTCCGACCTGATCGCCTGGGGCGCCATCGGCGCACGCACGACCGAGAGCCAGAGCCACCGCCAGCTCGCCTCGGGGCTGAGCTGCCCCGTCGGCTTCAAGAACGGCACCGACGGTGGCATCCAGGTCGCTGCCGACGCGATCCTCGCCGCGCGGGCTCCGCACGCCTTCATGGGCATGACGAAGATGGGCATGGCCGCGATCTTCGAAACCCGCGGCAACGACGCCTGCCACGTCATCCTGCGCGGCGGCAAGACGCCCAACTACGGTGCCGCGCACGTGGCCGCGAGTTGCGAGACGCTGCGCGCCGCGGGCCTGCGCGAGCAGGTGATGATCGACGTCTCGCACGGCAACAGCAGCAAGCAGCACCGGCGGCAGATCGCCGTCGCGCAGGACGTGGCCGGGCAGATCGCAGCCGGCGAGCGGCGCATCATCGGCGTGATGATCGAGAGCCACCTCGAGGAGGGGAGGCAGGACCTGATTCCCGGAGTGCCGCTCAAGCGCGGCGTGTCGATCACCGACGCGTGCCTCGGCCTTGCCCAGACGGTGCCGGTATTGCAGGCGCTCGGCGGCGGCGGTGCGGGCGCGACGGGAGCGGGCTTAGGATCGCGAGGCCACCGGGGAGTCAGCATGACCGCTCATCAACGCCAGCCCGAGATGCCAGACCTGCGGGTGCTGCCCGTGGCCAACCTGCTGCTGCACGAACAGCACGACCCGATGCGCAGCGGGCCGCTGATGGAACGTCTGCAGGCCGACGGGGTGCTGAAGAACCCGACCATCGTGGCTGCCGTCCCCGGCGAGGAGCGCTATGTAGTACTCGACGGTGCGCACCGCGTGACGGCGATGCGGGAGATGGGAATCGCCCACATCGCCGTGCAGGTGGTTGACTATGAAGACCCGGAGCTGATCCTCGACACCTGGCACCACCTGGTCAAGGGTGTCGGCGAGGCCGACTTCAAATGCCTGCTTCTGTCGGTGCAAGGCGTCACGACGAAGGGGACCGATCCAGTCCACGCGCGTGCGCAGCTGGCCCGGCGCGAGATCCTGGCCCTTGTCGAGTACCCGGACGGCGAGGTCTGCACCGTGAAGGCGGAGGGCAACCTGCACCTGCGCACCCAGCGCCTGGACCAGGTGC
>CAVPAZ010000020.1:0-80587 GCA_963701725.1 uncultured bacterium
CCGAAGGCGAAATCCGCCTCGAAGGGCAGGACGTGCTCGCCCTGCCCGAGGCCGAGATGCGCGAGGTACGCGGCGGCCGCATCGGCATGATCTTCCAGGAGCCGGCGACCAGCCTGAACCCCGTCATGCGCGTCGGCCGTCAGATCGTCGAGGCGATCGAGGCGCACACGCCGCTGCGCGGGCCCGCGGCGCGCGCCAAGGCCATCGACTGGCTGCGGCGGGTCGGCATCCCCGAGCCCGAGAGCCGCATCGACGAATACCCCTTCCGCATGAGCGGCGGGCAGAAGCAGCGCGTGATGATCGCCATCGCGCTCGCCGCCGAGCCCGACTTCCTGGTCGCCGACGAGCCGACGACGGCGCTGGACGTGACCATCCAGGCGCAGATCCTCGACCTGCTGAAGGACCTGCAGCGGGAGCAGCGCATGGGCCTGCTGCTGATCACGCACGACCTGGCGGTGGTCTCCGGCATGGCGCACCGCGTGGCGCTGATGTACGCCGGCCAGATCATCGAGGTGGCGCCGGCCGCCGAGTTCTTCGCCGCGCCGAAGCACCCCTATGCGCGCGCCCTGCTGCGCGCCCTGCCCGCGGCGAGCGGCGGGGCGTGCCGCTGGAGGCCATCGCCGGTACGGTGCCGCCGTTGTGACGCAGAGTTCGCGGGCTGCCGCTTCGCGCCGCGCTGCGCCCAGGCATCGGCGCGTGCGCGAGCAGCCGCCCGAGCTGCAGGCACCCGGCGCGCGCAGCGTGCGCTGCCTGCTGTACGCTGCGGCGGCGCACCGGCCTCGGCCGCGTGGCCGCGGGCGCGGCGGGCGTCGAAGTGCTCCGCGTACGCCGAGCCAGCAGCGGCGCGCGAAGATCGCAGCGGCGGCGCGCACGCTGCTCGAGGTCGACAACCTGCGCGTGCGTTTCCCGATCCGCCGCGGCCTGCTGCAGCGCGTGCCGGCTACTTCGACGCGGTCGATGGTGTGTCCTTCGCGTCGGCGCGCGGCGAGACGCTCGCGCTGGTGGGCGAGTCGGGCTGCGGCAAGACGACCACCGGCAAGGCCATCGTGCAGCTGCTGCGCCGCCAGGCGGCGATCGAAGGCCGCGCGCTGCTCGACGGCCGCGACCTGTTCGCGCTGCAGGGCGATGCACTGCAGGCGGCCCGGCGCGAGATGCAGATCATCTTCCAGGATCCGTTCGCGTCGCTGAACCCGCGCATGCGCGTGTTCGACATCCTGGAAGAGGGCCTGCTGGCGCTGCTGCCCGAACTGGACGCCGCGCGCGGCGCGCTCGCATCGAGAAGCCTCACCGACCAGGTCGGCCTGCGCCGCGACGCGCTCGATCGCTACCCGCACGAATTCTCCGGCGGCCAGCGCCAGCGCATCGCCATCGCGCGCGCACTCGCGGTGCAACCGAAGCTGATCGTCTGCGACGAGCCGACCTCGGCGCTCGACGTGTCGGTGCAGGCGCAGATCCTCAACCTGCTGCGCGACCTGCAGCGCGAACTCGGCGTGTCGCTACCTCTTCATCACGCACAACATCGGCGTGGTGGAATACATCGCCGACCGCGTGGCGGTGATGCGCGCCGGGCGCATCGAAGAGCGGGCCCCGCGGCGAGCGGGCTCGGACCCGGGCGAGTACACGCGGGCGCTGCTGGCCGCGGTGCCGCGTGTGGTGGCCCTCGTGGCGGATTGACAGAAGCTACGATTCGCCGCGGTTAGTCAGCTGCTTTCGAGACCAGCGGGAAGGCCGACGGATCGCGAATGGACTCGACCGAAAGATACGCGTCGAGTTGAGACCAAACCAGATGATCTGGCGTTGGCCACTGTAAGTCCGAGAGTTGCTCGATGGTTGCCTTCCTGAACCACGGGAACTCTTCGAAGGGAACCAGCAATTCCTCCGCATCTGTCGCTATAGCCGATCTTGCCAGTAGCCAGGCTCTCGGTCTTGATGCGCCAGCGCGTAGACCTGCGGTCCGGCTTTGCGTCATCTTCGCGGTAGATGATCGAATAGGGAAGCCGGCGGAACGGATAGGCTCGCATTCCGTCCTTCTTGCGCGTGCCGAGTTGCTGATTTTCGCTTAGGAGCGCGACGCCTCTCTCGAACTTCGTCAAGAAACGCATCAGCAATCGTGCTGCTTGCGTGTTCTGCGTAATAGACGGCGGCATCACCGAGTTCAGCTTCGGCTTCTTCGTGAAGCCAGTAGGTCACGCGATTCTCGCGCGAACGCGTTGAAGCGCTAGCGGGCCAGAGACCATGGTTGATCTCCCAGCCTTGACATCGGCCTCCCGGCGCAACGCCTCTGCCACCCATGCCCGCTCTGCATTCGTATCGGGCTCGAAGCTTTCGATGAGACGTTCCAGCAGACGAGCGCCCGGTCTTCGGCCACCAGGCCGAGGACCTGGGCCTCAAGTTCATGCAGGGGTGTGGGCATGGCGCTTCCGAAAGTCGATGGTCAGGCGGTCAAGCATGCCACATGCAGTACTGGCTGGGCGGCGACGGCGGCTTGCACCGGGGCCTGGCCATGCCACAACTTCGCTTCCGTGTCACCGTGGATCACGCAATTACCTACCAGCCACATCCAACGACGGCCGGCAGCTGGGGCAGGTCGCGTTCGGCAACCGACCCGCGATTGAGCACGCCGGGCCAAGGCAGGTCCTTGCGATAGGTCAAGACTCCGCTTCTGTTGCCTGCGCCCAACGGCCACCCCCGCATTCGGGCGGTCGGCTTGCCGGGCTTGGCGTTGCGGTGCGTATCGCCCGCAAACCCTCGCAGAAACAAGGCTTTCGAGCATTGGGGCATCTCTGCAGCTGCTGCCGCAGGACCCGGCCAGGTGGCGAGTCAAGGGTTTCCCTAACAGGGCGTAACTTTTTGCTCCATGAGAATGGCACGCACAAATGCGCTGCGGGCGGGCGTGGGCGGTCGACTGGACCGTGCCATCCGGGCGGCGCACCGATCAACTTTTCAGTCCACTCAGGAGTCACTATGTTCAAGAAGACCAAGGTCTGCAAAGGCCTGATGCTCGCATTCGGTGGCAGTCTGGCGCTGAGCGTTCTGCCCGCGCTGGCCCAGCAGGCGGCGCAGCTCGACCGCGTCGAGATCACGGGTTCGTCGATCAAGAGGCTCGCCGCCGAGCAGTCTCTGCCGGTGACGGTGATCAAGGCCGAGGATCTGGCCAAGGCCGGCGTGACCAACGCCGAGCAGGCGATGAGTTTCATCGCGTCGAATCAGTCGTCGATCACGACCACCACATCCGTCGGTTCCTCCACCGGCGGCGCGGCCAATGCGGACCTGCGCGGCCTCGGTTCCTCGCGCACGCTGGTGCTCGTCAACGGCAAGCGGATGGTGAACAACCCCTACCTGTCGAACGCGGTCGACCTGAACGCGCTGCCTTTCGGGGCGGTCGAGCGCGTCGAAGTGCTTTCCGACGGCGCGTCGGCGATCTACGGCAGCGACGCCATTGCCGGCGTGATCAACTTCATCACGCGCAAGGAATACACCGGAATCGGCCTGTCGGCCGACGCGTCGTTGCGCCGCCTCGGGCGACGGCAAGGCCTACACGGCCGGCATCACGGGCGGCATCGGCTCGCTCTCCGAACAGGGCTGGAACGTCTTCGCCGGCGTGTCGTGGCGCAAGCAGAATGCGCTCGCGGCGACGGACCGCGACTTCGCGAAGACCGCCTACATTCCGGAAAAGGGCGTCAACAAGACGAGCGGAACCACGTTCCCGGCGAACTACACTCAGAGCGGCTTGAGCGGAACGTACAACCCGAGCCTGCCGAACTGCGACCCGCCGTACTCGATTCCCGGCACCCGGATGCCGCTTCGACTACGTGCCGTTCATCAACATCATCCCGGAGCAGGAGCAGCCTCGTTGATCGCCAAGGGCTCGTATGCGGTCAACAAGGACAACACGATTTCGCTCGAGTACATCCAGGCGAACAACTCGGTAGCCTCGATCATCTCGCCGACCCCTGTGACGAACCTGACCGTAGTCCCCGGCAACCCGTTCTATCCGGGCAACGGCATCACGCCGGCGAATCCGAACGCGGCGTTCGATCCGACGAAGAACGTCACCGCCGGCTGGCGCCAGACCGAGGTGGGCGGGCGAGCCTCCAGTTCGAGAGCGACACGAACCGAATCATGCTGGCCATGGGAAGGGCAGTACAAGGGCTGGGATTATTCGGCGCACGTGTTCCAGTCCGAGGCCAAGGTGAAGAACGAGTTCACTGGCGGTTACGTGAACAGCACGATGATCAAGAACGGGCTGCAGGGTCTCAGCGGGCGCCCTGGCTGAACCCATTCGGCGCGCAGTCCGCCGAAGGTTCGGCCTACCTGCAGAGCGCGAAGATCCTCGGCCAGGTGCAGAGGCGACCGGCACGCTGCACGGCTTCACCGCCCAGGCCAGCGGCGAGGTCTACAAGCTGCCCGCCGGCAGCATGATGCTCGCCGTCGGCTTCGAGTACCTGAAGGACAAGGCCGAGATACACGAACAACTTCACGCTGATCCGCCAGGCCGCGAGTTCGGGCCTCGAACTCGCCGAAGACTCGACGGGCAGCCGCAACGACACTGCCATCATGGCCGAGCTGAACATCCCGATCACGAAGGAGCTCGAAGCCAACGTGGCGATCCGCTACGACAACTACAGCGACGTCGGCGGCACCTGGAACCCGAAGGTCTCGTTCCGCTACCAGCCGATGCAGCAGCTGCTGTTCCGCGGCTCGTACAACAAGGGCTTCCGCGCGCCGACGCTGCAGGACATGTACTCACCGAATTCGGTGACTTATACCGGCAACCCGTACGACGATCCGCTGCTCTGCCCGAACGGCGTCGTCAACAGCGCGGCGGGCGGCGTCGCGAGCCGCGACTGCGGCATGCAGTTCCAGCAGCAGCAGGGCGGCAACCTGGAACTGAAGCCGGAAACCTCGAAGGCCTGGACGCTAGGCTTCGCGGTGCAGCCGATGGACTCGACGACCTTCGGCATCGACTACTGGAACTACAACGTTTCGCAGTCGATCGGGCCGACCGGCGAGGAAGTGATCTTCGGCGACCCGACGAAGTATGCCGCGCAGTTCCAGCGCTGCGGCCAGTTGTCGGCGGATGAATTTGCCAAGATGTCCAATGTCTGCGGTGGTGATGCGAGCCCGAACACGCTCGCCTACATCATCAACAAGCAGCTCAACCTCGGCAACTACAAGACCGACGGCATCGACGTCACGGCGACCTGGCAGGGCAAGGCGACGGATTGGGGCAGGTTCAACTTCGGCTGGAAGGGAACCTACGTGATGACCTACGAGTACCAGCTCGAGAAGGACGCGGCTTACAACAACAACCTCGGCGTCTACTTCAACGGCGGTCCAGTGGCGCGCTATCGCCAGGTGATGAACTTCGGCTGGCAGTACGGCGCCTGGGCGTCGCAGCTGTTGAACCGCTACACCAGCGCCTACCGCGACGAGAACACCGACGAGAACGACAACCCCCGAACCGTTGCCGGCAACAACGTCTGGGATCTGGCCGTGACCTGGAGCGGCGTCAAGGGACTGGCGCTGACGGCGGGCGTGACCAACCTGTTCGACTACAAGCCCCCGTTCTCGAACCAGGGTGGCGGCTTCCAGGTGGGCTACGACTATCGGTATGCGAACCCGATCGGCCGTGCCTTCCTGCTGAGGGGTACCTACCAATTCTGACGCAAGACCCGGCCGGGAGGGCCGGGCGCCTGCTCGTATAATCAAGTTTGGCGCCGGATCTCTAAACGCCTAGTGCCCGCTGGCCACAAGCCGGCGGGCATTTTTAGTTCGGACAGGACTTGGGAGCGAGCCAGGTCTGTACTGAACCGCGTTTGTCAACCTCGCAAACAACTGCCCTCTGGAGACCCCAGAACATGGACTTTTCGTCGCGGAGCCCAGAGCCGCAGAAGCACCTGCTCGGCATCGCGATCGTCATCGCGCTGCACGCGGTCGTGATCTACGCGCTCGTGACCGGGCTCGGCAAGAAGATCGTCGACGTCATCAAGCAGCCGATCGAGACCAAGGTCATCGAGGAGGTGAAGGCACCGCCGCCGCCGCCCGAGCGCCTGCTGCCGCCGCCGCCCAAGCTCGAGGCGCCGCCGCCGCCGTACATCCCGCCGCCCGAGGTGCAGATCAGCGCGCCGGCGACGCAGCAGAACACGATCAGCTCGGTCACGTCGACGCCGCCCCCGCCGAGCGACTTCCGTCCGCTGGCCCCGGCCGCCCCGCCTGCTCCGCCTGCGCCGGTCGCCAGGCCCGCGGTCGTGAAGATCGGCACGATCTGCACGTCGATGCCACCGCCGGAAATGCCGGTGAAGGCCTTGCGAGCCGGCACCGGCGGGACGGTCGTCGCCCGGGCCACGATAAAGGGCGGCAAGGTCGTCGAGGTCGAGATCAGAAGCGCGAACCCGCGTGGTCTGTTCGACGCCGCCGTGCGCGAGGCGATGCTGCAGTACACCTGCAACGGCGATCACGTTGCCGATCAGGAATTCGTCTTCAAGGTTGATTGATCCCCACCCCGCAAGGGCAGGTGGCCTCACGAAGGCGCGCCGCCCGCAATCCTTTCACCGAACCGTCAAGTTGCCACACAGGAGACCCCTCCCATGACCACCCGTCTGTCCACCAAGCTCGCGGCGCTTACCCTTGCCGTCTCGCTGGTCGCGCTGCCAACGCTCTCCTTTGCCCAGGGCGCGAAGCCGGCTGATGCCACGCCCGCGGCCAGCGCCGCTGCGCCCGCCGACACGAGCGCCGCGCCCGTGCCGCCGCCGATGCCGCCTGCCGTGACCAAGGAGACGGTCGACAACCCGTACGGCCTGTCGGCGCTGTGGGCGCAGGGCGACTTCGTCTCCCGCGGCACGCTGATCATCCTCGTCTTCATGTCGATGGGCAGCTGGTACATCCTGGTCACCAAGCTGTGGGAGAGCCTGAAGCTCTCGCGCGAGGCCAAGGCGGCGCGCGGCGGCTTCTTCAAGGCGGCGAGCCTGTCCGATGGCGCCAAGATCCTGAAGAAGGGCAGCGCGTTCCGCTACATCGCCGAGACCGGCATGGAGGCGAGCGAACACCACGAGGGCACGCTGACCGAAAACATCGACCACAACACCTGGGTCTCGATGAGCGTGCAGCGCAGCGTCGACACCGTGCAGAGCCGGCTGCAGGATGGACTGGCGTTCCTGGCGACCGTCGGCTCGACGGCGCCCTTCATCGGCCTGTTCGGCACGGTCTGGGGCATCTACCACGCTCTGACGGCGATCGGCATCGCCGGCCAGGCATCGATCGACAAGGTGGCCGGCCCGGTGGGCGAGGCGCTGATCATGACGGCTTTCGGCCTGGCGGTCGCCGTGCCCGCGGTGCTCGGCTACAACTGGCTGGTGCGTCGCAACAAGGTGACCATGGAATCGGTGCGCGGCTTCGGCGCCGACCTGCACGGCATCCTGATGGGCGGCCGAGTGGGGCCGCGCAGCGCTCGCTGATCCTCTGACGAACGGGGAGGACTCGCCATGGCGATGAACATAGGCTCGAGCGGCGGCGACGAAGACGAGGTGGTCTCGTCCATCAACACGACGCCCCTCGTGGACGTGATGCTGGTGCTGCTGATCATCTTCCTGATCACCATTCCGGTGGTCACGCAGAGCGTCAACGTCAGGCTGCCGAGCGAAACCAACCTGCCGCGCCAGACCAAGCCCGAGAACATCGAGATCGCCGTCAACAAGGACGGCGACGTGTTCTGGAACCTGCAGCTCGTGGCCGACAACAACGTGCTCGTGGAGCGGCTGAAGAAGGTCTCGGTGCTCGACCCGCAGCCGGAGGTGCACATCCGCGGCGACCAGGAAAGCCGCTACGAATCGGTCGGGCGCGTCGTGTTCGCCTGCCAGCGCGCCGGCATCCTGAAGATCAGCTTCGTCACCGAGCCGCCGGCCAAGAGCTAAGGACCCAGCATGGCAATGAACATCGGCTCGGGCAGCTCGAGCGAAGACGAAGTGATGATGGACATCAACACCACGCCGTTGATCGACGTGATGCTGGTGCTGATCATCATGCTGATCATCACGATCCCGGTGCAGTTGCACTCGGTCAACCTGAACATGCCGGCCGGCAACCCGCCGCCGCCGACGGCGCCGCCGGTCGTGGTGACGATCGACGTCGACTTCGACGGTACCGTGCTGTGGAACGGCGAAACCCTCGCCGACAAGCAGGCGCTTGAAGCGAGGCTCGTGCAGGCCGCCGCGCAGACCGAGCAACCCGAGGTGCACCTGCGGCCGAACAAGCTGGTCGCCTACAAGAACGTCGCCGCGGTGATGGCCTCTGCGCAGCGCCTGGGCGTGACCAAGCTCGGCATCGTCGGCAACGAGCAGTTCATCAAGTAGCGCCCATGAAGCACGCACTCCGCATCGTTGCCGTGTCGCTGGCCCTGCTCGCCGGCGCGGCGCAGGCGCAGGACACCGTGCGTCCCGAGGTCGGTACGCCGCTGCAGGCCGCGCAGGGCCTGATCAAGGCGCAGAAATTCAAGGAAGCGCTGGTCAAGGTGCGCGATGCCGAGGCCGTGCCCAACAGGACGGCGCACGAGACTTACCTGATCGAACGCATGCGCATTGCCGCCGCTTTGGGCGCGGGCGACATGGCCTCGGCCGCGAAGGCCTACGAGGCGATCAGCGCCTCAGGGAAGGTGAGCGCGGCCGACAAGCTGCGCATGGTCGAATCGATCGCCGGCGGCTACTACCGGGCGAAGGAATATCCGAAGGCCGTCGAGTGGGCGCAACGCTACGTGCGCGACGGCGGCACCAGCGCGCAGATGCAGACGCTGCTGATCCAGGCGCAATACCTTTCGGGCGACACCGCGGGGGTGACGAAGGAGCTGATGGCCGAGATCCAGGCCGACGAGAAGGCGGGCAAGGCGCCGTCCGAAGATCGACTCAAGCTCCTGATGAACGCCACCGCGCGGCAGCCCGAGGGCAACGCCTACACGTTCGCGCTCGAGCGGCTCGTCACGTACTACCCGAAGAAGGAATACTGGGCCGAGCTGATCGCCGGCGTGCAGCGCAAGCCCGGTTTTTCAGACCGTTTCTCGCTCGACATCTACCGCCTGATGCTCGCCACCGGCGGCATGCGCACGGCCAACGACTACATGGAGATGACGCAGCTCGCCCTGCAGGCCGGCTTCGCCGCCGAGGGCAAGATGGCCATCGACAAGGGCTTCGCTGCGGGCGTGCTCGGCACCGGCGCCGAGGCGGATCGCCAGAAGCGGCTGCGCGATCTGGCTGTCAGGAAGGCCGAGGAGGCACGCACCGAGGCAGCGACCCGCGAGACCGAGGCGCTCGATGCGAAGGACGGGACGGCGCTCGTCGCCGTGGGCTTCAACCAGGCGCTCTCCGGCCAGGCGGGCAAGGGCGTCAAGCTGATCGAGAAGGGCCTCGCCAAGGGCAGCCTGAAGCGGCCCGAAGACGGCAAGCTGCGCCTCGGCCAGGCGATGGTTCTCGCCGGCGACGCCAGAGCGGCGAGCGTGTTGCGCACGGTGATCGGCGGCGACGGCACGGCCGATCTGGCCCGGATGTGGATCATCCTCGGCAAACGAAAGACCTGACGCCTGTCGTTCGCATGCAGGCGCGAACCCACCCGCGTTCGGGACGGGTGGTTCAGTCGCCGCTCGCCGATCCCTCGCGCCGAGGGTCCGCGCCTGCTGCCCAGCCGCCGGCGGGCCGGCGCATCAGGGTGTGCACGCCGCTGGTCATCGGCTGCACTTCGACCGCGTGACCGCGCGCGATCAGCGCATCGACCGTCGCCGCTGGAAAGCGCCCTCGCTCGAGCAGCGTCGGCCCGTTGAACGAACCGAAATTCGGCAGATCCGCGGCTTGCTGCGGCGTGAGGCCCCAGGTCATTGCAAGCAGCGCCTTGGCCGTGTGATGGATGATCGCCGGCCCGCCGGCCGACCCGGTGGCCATCAGCAGATCGCCCGTCGCGCGATCGAACACGAGTAGTGGCGACATGCTCGAGCGCGGCCGCTTGCCACCCTGCACGCGATTGGCGACCGGGTGTCCGCCCTGTGCGGCGACGAAGCTGAAATCGGTCAGCTGGTTGTTGAGCAGGAAGCCGCCGGCCAGCCCGAGCCCGCGGTTGATCATCATGCGGGCGCCGAACTGCTGCTCGATGCTCGTGGTCATCGCCACCGCGCGCCCCGACGCGTCGACCACGGCCAGATGCGACGTCGAGGGCTGCTCGGGGCTGACCTCGCCCGCCCAGGCGAGCGTGGCGCCTGGCGGTACGCCGGGCTGCGCTCGGCCCATGGCCCGCTCGCCGATCAGCGCTGCGCGCTGCGCGAGATAGGCCGGCGCGAGCAGGCTGTTCCAGTCGCCCGCTGGCGGAGCGACGAAGTCGGGATCGGCCACGTACTGGTTGCGATCTGCGAAGGCCAGGCGTGAGGCTTCGCTGTAGAGGTGCAGGAACCCGGGCGTCGGCAGGCCCGTGAACGCAGCCGCAGGAAGGCGCTGCGCGGCGAGCGTCGTGATGCCGAGGATCTGCGCCACCGCCAGCGTGCCCGACGAGGGTGGCGGCATGCCGCACAGGCGCAGTGTCTGCCACAGGCTGCACAGCGCGTCGCGCTGCTTCGGCGCGTAGCCGGCGAGGTCGGCCTCGCTCAGCCGCCCCGGGTTGCTTGCGTGCTGGCGCACCGCCGCGACGATGGCCCGTGCGATCGGGCCCCGATGCAGCGCGTCGGCGCCGCGAACCGCGATCTCGCGCAGCACCGCGGCGTACTCGGGGTTGCGCAGGCGGGACCCGGCGGCAAGCGCCCCGCCCGACGCATCGTAGAACAGCGCGCGGGCGACCGGATCGCGCTTCAGGTAGGGATCGCCCTGCAGTTGCTGATGCAGGCGCGGCGAGATCTCGAAACCCTGTTCGGCGAGGGTGATGGCCGGCTCGAACAGGCGCGCCCACGGCAGCCGACCCTGCCCGCGGTGGGCGGCTTCGAGCATGCGCAACACGCCTGGCACGCCGACTGCGCGGCCGCCCACCAGCGCGGCTTCGAACGCAAGGGGTTGACCCGCAGCGTCGAGAAAGAGCCGCTCGTCGGCCGCCGCGGGCGCGGTCTCGCGGCCGTCCCAGGCTTCGACGTCGCGGCCGTCCCAGAGAATCAGGAAAGCGCCACCGCCGATGCCGCTGGATTGCGGCTCGACCAGCCCCAGCACCATCTGCGCGGCGATCGCCGCATCGAGCGCCGAGCCGCCGGCGCGCAGCATCCGTGCCCCGGCCTCGGCAGCGAGGGGATGGGCGGCGACGATGGCCTGGCGCTCAAAGCGCCAGCCCGGTTTGACGCTGACCGGCGTGGTCAGCTCAGGCTGGCCTGCCGGTAACGCTGGCTGCGGAGGCGTGCCGTCGCGCGGCGCAAGCGTCGTGCAGCCGGCGAGCAATGCGCCGAAGAGGGCTGGCCGCAGCCCGCTCCAGCCGGTCCCGCGGGCGCGCGCGGTCACGAAGCGCAAGTGCTGCGCCTCGCGACTCAGTCGTCGTCGGACCGCTCCAAGAGGACTGATCCCCCTGGGGGGCGACACCGCAGGTGTATTGGGGTCGTCATCACTTCGGCGCCAGCCGGATCGCCCCGTCCAGGCGGATCACCTCGCCGTTGAGCATGTCGTTGGTGACGATCTGCTGCACCAGCTTGGCGTAGTCCGCCGGCGTGCCCAGGCGGCTCGGGAAGGGCACGCTGGCGGCCAGCGCGTCCTGCACTTCCTGCGGCATGGTGAACAGCATCGGCGTGCCGAAGATGCCCGGCGCGATGGTCATGTTGCGGATGCCGTTGCGCGCCAGGTCGCGCGCGATCGGCAGCGTCATGCCGACCACGCCGCCCTTGCTGGCCGAGTACGCGGCCTGGCCGATCTGGCCGTCGTAGGCGGCGACGCTGGCGGTGCTGATCAGCACGCCGCGCTCGCCGGTGGGCTCGGGCTCGTTCTTGCACATCGCCTCGGCGGCCAGGCGGATCATGTTGAAGCTGCCGATCAGGTTGACGGTGATCGTCTTCGTGAAGCTCGCCAGCGGATGCGCGCCGTCCTTGCCCACGGTCTTGACGGCCGGCGCGATGCCGGCGCAGTTGACCAGGCCCATCAGCTTGCCCATCGAGGTGGCCTTGGCGACGACGGCCTGGCCGTCGGCCTCCTGGCTGACGTCGCACTTGACGAAGGCGCCGCCGATCTCGCGCGCCAGCGCCTCGCCCTTGTCGGCCTGCAGGTCGGCGACGACGACCTTGCCGCCTTGCGGCGGCGAGCATGCGCGCCGTGCCTTCGCCGAGGCCCGAGGCGCCGCCGGTGACGATGAAGACCTTGCCTGCGATGTCCATGGAGTGCTCCTGTCTGCGGATGTTGAAAGGTGGATGCCTGGCAGCGATCGCCGGCGCAGCCTCGCGGCGGACGGCGTCGCGTGTGCCGCCGGCGAGCGCCGTCAGCCGAGTGCGGCGAGGGCGCGGTCGCTGATGTCGTCGACGCTGCCGGTGCCGGCGATGCGCGCATAGCGCGGCGCCGCGCGCGTCGCCGCTGGCGGCCCAGCTTGCGTAGTAGTCGACCAGCGGCCGCGTCTGGCTCTGGTAGATCTGCAGGCGCTTCCGCACGGTCTCTTCGCTGGTCGTCGTCGCGCTGGATCAGGGCTCGCCGGTCACGTCGTCCATGCCGGCCACCTTGGGCGGGTTGAACTTGACGTGGTAGGTGCGGCCCGAGGCCAGGTGCACGCGGCGGCCGCTCATGCGCTCGACGATGGCCTCGTCGGGCACGTCGATCTCGAGCACGACGTCGAGCTTGACGCCGGCGGTCTTCATCGCGTCGGCCTGCGGGATGGTGCGCGGAAAGCCGTCGAACAGGAAGCCGTTGGCGCAATCGGGCTGCGCGATGCGTTCCTTGACCAGGCCGATGATGATGTCGTCGCTGACCAGGGCGCCCGCGTCCATCACCTTCTTGGCCGCCAGGCCCATCGCGGTGCCGGCCTTCACCGCGGCGCGCAGCATGTCGCCGGTGGAGATCTGCGGGATGCCGAACTTCTGGCAGATGAACGTGGCCTGCGTGCCCTTGCCGGCGCCGGGCGCGCCCAACAGGATCAGTCTCATCGGTGGTTCCTCGTGGTCTGTCGCGGAGCGTTCGGTCTGCCGCGTGCTCCGGCCCGGGCGACGACGCTTCAGCGAATCGGGGCTTCGAAACGAGAATAGCATGTCGTCAGCTGCATCGTGGCGACGCGAGGATACCATGCGCTCCCGCGTGGAGCGGCGCTAGGCGAGCAGCGCGCGCACGCGCTGCGAGGTCCTCGGGCGTGTCGACGCCGGGCCCGGGCGCATGCGCGCTCACATGCACCGCGATGCGCTCGCCGTGCCACAGCACGCGCAGTTGCTCGAGCGCCTCGGTGGCCTCGAGCGGCGCCGGCGGCAGCGTCGGAAAGCGGCGCAGGAAAGCGGCGCGGTAGGCGTACAGGCCGACGTGGCGCAGCGGCGCCGGCGCGGGCAGGGCGAGCGCGCCGGCTGCGGCCGTCGCGCCAGCACGGGATCGGGGCGCGCGAGAAGTACAGCGCGCGGCCGGCAGCGTCGAGCACGACCTTGACGACGTTCGGGTTGGCGAAGTCGGCCGCGCTGGCGATCGGCGTGCGCGGCCGTGCCCATCACGCAGTCGCGTGCGCGCGCCGCAGCAGCGCGGCGCAGGCGTCGATCAGCGCGGGGTCGATCAGCGGCTCGTCGCCCTGCACGTTGACCACCAGCGTCGTCGCCGTCCAGGCCGAGCAGCGTGCAGGCCTCGGCCAGGCGGTCGCTGCCGCTGGCGTGGTCGGTGCGGGTCAGCAGCGCGGCCACGCCGTGCGCGTCGCAGGCCTGCGACGATCTCGGCGTCGTCGGCGGCCACGACCACGCGCGATCGCCGCCGAGAGCGCGGCGCGTTGCGCCACGCGCACCACCATCGGCAGGCCGGCGATGTCGGCCAGCGGCTTGCGCGGCAGGCGGCGTCGACGCCAGCCGCGCCGGGATCAGGACGGTGAAGCTCACGCCTGCGCGCCGGGTGCAGGTTCGGCCGGCGCAGCGTCCAGTGGGCGCGCCTCGCTCTCGAGCATCACCGGGATGCCGTCGCGGATCGGGAAGGCCAGGCGGTCGGCTGGCACACGCAGTTCGTGCGGCGCTGTCGCATCGCGCGCATGTCCAGCGGGCCCTTGCAGAGGGGCAGACGAGCAGGTCGATCAGGCGGTGGTCGAGTCGTCATTCCTTGGGTTGCTCTGTGGGCGAGGGCAGCAGCCGGAGACAGCGCGCGCTCCGAGGCCGCGGTCGAGCTCGAAGTCTAGCGGCGCGACCCAGACCCGCGTCGCGCCGAGCGGCAGTGCCAGCGGCAGCTTGACGGCGTCCTTCTCGGTCAGGATCACGTCGGCCGTTCCGCTCGGCCAGGGCAGTGCGTCGAAGGCGTGGTGGTCGGGCAGCGCCAGCTCGTCGATCTGCAGGCCGTGGCCGCGCAGCATCGCGAAGAAGCGGCCCGGGCGGGCAACGCCGGCCGCGGCCAGCAGCGGGCGGCCGCCAGAGCTGTCCAGCTGGCCGGGCTCGGCGCCTCGCCGCGCCCACCAGGCGGCCAGCGGCACCGCGCCGGCAAGGCGCGCCGCGCCAGACCGCCGGCCAGGCGGTGCTGGGCGCGGCCGCGTTGTAGAGCACCACGTGCGCGGCGGTGCCTCGCGCGGCAGCGGCTCGCGCAGCGGGCCGGCCGGCAGCAGCAGGCCGTTGCCGGCGCCGCGCTCGTCGAACACGATCAGCTGCGCATCGCGCGCCAGGCGCAGGTGCTGCAGGCCGTCGTCGGCGACGAGGATGTCGACCTCCGGGTGCGCGGCGCACAGCGCGCGCGCGGCGGCGACGCGGTCGCGGCCGACCTGCACCGGCGCGCCGGTGCGCAGGCGGATCAGCAGTGGTTCGTCGCCGCAGGCATGCGCAGCGGTGTCGCGCGTCACGGCCAGCGGGATCTGCACTGGCGCGGCCGTGGCCGCGCGAGACGACCCCGGCGCCCAGCCCCGCGAGCGCAGCAGGGCGACGACGGCGATCACCGTCGGCGTCTTGCCCGCGCCGCCGACGACCAGGTTGCCGACCACGACCACCGGCACTGGCAGCCGTTCGACACGCAGCAGACCGGCGAGGGCGAGGCCGCGGCGCAGCGCGAGCGCGCCTCGAAACAATAGCGAGAGCGGGAGCAGCAGCCAGGCAAGCGGCCCGCGCGTGGCCCAGGACGCCTCCAGGCGCTGTTGCAGCGACACGGCCGAGGGGACGCTGCTTGCGGGGCCTCAGCGGCCTGCCGCTCCTCGCGAGGTCTGGGTCGCGAAGGTCAGGCGCGGCAGGCCGGCGCGCCGCGCGGCGTCCAGCACGTTGATCACGGTCTGGTGCGCCGCGCTGGCGTCGGCGGAGATGATGACCACCGCGTCCTTCGGTCCCTCGGCGGCGGCGCCAAGCTCGGCCGCCAGCAGTTCGACGCTGCGGCCGTCGAGGGCCTGCGGTTGATCGCGTAGCGGCCGTCGGCTGCGACGGAGACGATGATCTCGCGCGGGTCGGTCGCGCAGCTGCTCGGCGTCGGCGGCCGGCAGGTTGACCTGCAGCTCGGTGAACTTCGAGTAGGTGGTCGACAGCATCAGGAAGATCAGCACCACCAGCAGCACGTCGATGAACGGGATCAGGTTGATCTCCGGCTCTTCCGGCTCGCGTGCGGCGGAAGTTCATGGCCATCCGGTACTCCGCGCCTCACGCCGCCTGGCGCGGCACCGCGAAGCGCATCAGGTGCGGCACCATGCGCTCGGCGGCCTGCTCCATGTCGAGCGGAATAGCGTCGACCCGGCCGCGGAAGTAGCGGTAGAACATCAGCGACGGGATCGCGATCATCAGGCCGAACGCGGTGTTGTACAGCGCCACCGAGATGCCGTGCGCCAGCTGCGCCGGGTTGCCGCCGCCAGTCGGGGCCTGCGAGCCGAAGATCTCGATCATGCCGACCACGGTGCCGAGCAGCCCGAGCAGCGGCGCCGCCGTGGCGATGGTGCCCAGCGTGTTCAGGTAGCGCTCCAGGCCGTGCACCGCGGCGCGGCCGGCCGATCTCGAAGCTGTCACGCAGCGCGTCCTCGCTGATGCGCGGCTCGGCGATCACAGCGCGCAGGCCGCCGGCCAGCACGCTGGCCGAGCACCGAGCTGTCGGCCAGCTTGTTGACCACGTCGGCGGCCGGCAGGCTGGTGCCGCGTGACCGAGATCACTTCGTCGAGCAGCCGGGGCGGTGCGACGCGCGCGCCGCGAAGGCTGGCCAGCCGCTCGATCACCAGCGCCAAGGCCACGACGGAGCACAGGATCAGTGGCCAGATCGGCCAGCCAGCGGCTTGTATGATCGAAAGCAAGGGGGTCTCCGGGACGGTGGACGCGGCTTTGCGGGCCGCAATTATGGCCTGAAGGCAGGGCCGGGCCGGGTGCATCGCCCGGGCCGCATGCGCTGCGGGGCGCGCGGCAGGAGCTCGCCAGGCGGCGAACTGTCCACCGCAATCTGTGGACAACATTGTGCGTAACCCCGGATGGCAACCCGCGGGCTCAGAAAACATCGGGCCTTCGGACAGGTTGCTAAAACTTTGGGCAGAAAATATCCCTTGCAAATCAAGCACTTGCACGATCATGACAGCCTCGTGACGGGGGTTTCGCCCCGCCCGGCCTTGATTGGCGCGGCTGTGGAGTTCTCGGCCCGCGCCAGTGTTGGCCTGCGGCGATGATTGAGCCAGCGTCTTCCGTGCTCGGAGCGCCGCCGGGGCCCCTCGTGTGGGGCGTCGCCGCGCTCGTGCTTGCGGTGGCCGATGCGCTGGCGGCGCGCTTCGCCGCCTGCACGGTGCTGGGCGAGATCTCGGCCTTCTCGCGCGCCGCCAGCGGCCATTGCTACTTCAGCCTGAAGGATGCCGATGGCCAGGCGGCGCTGATCCGCTGCGCGATGTTTCGCCGCGCCGCGGGCCTGCTGGACTTCAGCCCGGCCGACGGCCAGCAGGTCGAGGTGCGGGGCCGCATCGCCGTCTACGAGCCGCGCGGCGAGTTGCAGTTCGTCGTCGAGGCGATGCAGCGCTGGCGGTGCCGGCGCGCTGTACGAGCAGTTCCTGCGCTGAAGGCGAGACTCGAGGCCGAAGGCCTGTTCGATCCCGCGCGCAAGCGTCCGTTGCCGCGCTACCCGCGCCGCGTGGGCGTCGTCGACCTCGCTCGGCGCAGCCGCGCTGCACGACGTGCTGAGCGCGTTCGCGCGCCGCGCGCCGCAGGTCGGGTGATCGTCTATCCGAGCCCCGTGCAGGGCAGCGAGGCGCCGGCGGCCTTGGTCGAATCGATCGGCCTCGCCGCGCGGCGCGCCGAGGTCGAGTTGCTGATCGTCTGCCGCGGCGGCGGCTCGCTGGAAGACCTGTGGGCGTTCAACGACGAGCGCGTGGTGCGTGCCATCGCGGACTGCCCGCTGCCGGTGGTGTGCGGCGTCGGCCACGAGACCGACGTGACGCTGGCCGACTTTGCCGCCGACCTGCGCGCGCCCACGCCAACCGCCGCAGCCGAGCTGGCGGCGCCAGCCCGGGTCGACTGCCTGGGAGTCTTGAGCGCGCTTGCCGCGACCCTGCAGCAGCGCGTGCAGCGCGCGCTGGACGCTCGCCGCCAGCGGCTCGACCACGCGGCGCTGCGCCTGGCGCGGCCGACCGAGCTGGTGCACCGCCAGCGGCAGGTGCTCGCCATGCTGCAGTACCGCCTCGCCGCCGCAGTGCGCCAGGCGAGCCTGGCGCGGGCGCAGCAGGAGCGCCAGACCGCGCTGCGGCTGCACCGTGCGGTGGCGGTATTGCGTGCGCAGCACGCGCAGCGTCTCGCGTCGCTCGCACTGCGCCTGGATGCACTGGCACCGCAGCAGGTGCTCGCGCGCGGCTATGCCTGGCTGAGCGACGCGCAAGGTGCGGCGTTGACATCCGTGGCGCAGATCGCGCCGGGGCAGCACATCTCCGCCACGCTCGCCGACGGGGGTCTGAGCGCGATCGTCGACGAAGTTCACCCTTCCGGACGTCGCTGAGGCCGGCGCCGAAAGCGGCCCTCGGGGCAGGGTGAAGCAAGCTGCCTACAATCCATCGGCTCACCCCAACCGAGAGGAGGAACCCCATGGAACATACCCTGCCTGCCTTGCCGTACGCGATCGACGCACTGGCGCCGCACCTCAGCAAGGAGACGCTCGAATACCACCACGGCAAGCATCACAACGCCTACGTGGTGAACCTCAACAACCTGCAGAAAGGCACCGAGTTCGAGGCGATGAGCCTGGAAGACATCGTCAGGAAGTCCTCCGGCGGCGTCTACAACAACGCGGCGCAGATCTGGAACCACACCTTCTTCTGGAACTGCATGAAGCCTGCCGGTGGCGGCGAGCCGGGCGGTGCGCTGGCGGCGGCCATCGTCGCGAAGTGGGGCAGCTACGCGGCGTTCAAGGAGGCATTCACGAAGAGCGCGGTCGGCAACTTCGGCTCGGGCTGGACCTGGCTCGTCAAGAAGGCCGACGGCGGCGTCGACATCGTCAACATGGGCGCCGCCGGAACGCCGCTGACGACCGGCGACAAGCCACTGCTGACGATCGACGTGTGGGAGCACGCCTACTACATCGACTATCGCAACCTGCGGCCCAAGTGGGTCGAGACCTTCCTCGCTTCGCTTGTGAACTGGCGCTTTGCCGAAGCCAATTTCGCCTGAGAGCGGTGTCGTGACGAGCGAACAGCCGGTCGTCGACCGGCTGTTTGCGTTGGGGTCGCAGCAGGCTCAGCGAGCGATCGTCGCGACCCGGATCGGTGCGCTCGCCGAGGCCACCGGACGACCGCGCGTGCTGACCTTGGGAGCCGGCTTCGCGGCGACGCGAACGGCCTTCGCAGGCGTATAGACGACGAGTGTCTGGCCGGCCTTGAAGCTGGCGCTGGTGCCGACCTGATTCCACTGCGCTACCTGCTCCTCGCTGACGCGGTAACGTTTGGCAATCGAAGCCACGCTGTCCTTCTTGCCGGCCTTGAACGAGACCTTGCGCAGCGGCGGCAGGTCGGGTGCGAGCGAGATCGTCGCGCTGTCGGCGACGTGCTGGGTCACGTCGGCTTGACGCGTGGCGCCGCGCGGCACGAGCAGCGTCGAGCCGGCCTTGACGAGCATCTTCGGCGGAATCTGGTTCACCTCGCGCAGTTCGTCCTCGCTCATGCCGACCTGCCTCGCTGCCTCGGCGGGCTTGAGCGTCTTCGGCGCGACCCAGGCTGTCCAGCTCGAGGTGGCACCGCGGTGCGCCGCCAGGCCGTGCAGGAAGCGGTTCGCGCTGTCGTACGGCAGCAGCACCTGCGGCGTGCCGGCGGCAAGGATGACCGGCTTGTTCATGTGCGGGTTGAGCGTCTTGAACTCCTCCAGCGTCACGCCCGACAGGCCCACGGCCAGCGCGACGTCGATGTCGCGATCGATCGGGACGCTCAGGAAGTACGGATGATTGTCCAGCGGCGGCAGCGCCAGGCCGAAGGCCTCGGGCCGCGCGATGATGTTCTTCACCGCCTGCAGCTTGGGCACGTACAGCCGCGTTTCGTCGGGCATCTTCAGGCTCGCGTAGTTGGTCGGCAGCCCGGCCTTCTGGTTGCGCGCAATGGCGCGCTGCACGTTGCCCTCGCCCCAGTTGTAGGCCGCGAGGGCGAGTTGCCAGTTGCCGAACTGCGCGTAGAGGCGCGACAGGTAATCGAGCGCTGCGCGCGTGGAGGCGAGTACGTCGCGCCGGTCGTCTCGAAACACGTTCTGCTTGAGGTCGAAATCCTTGCCCGTGGCAGCCATGAACTGCCACATGCCCGAGGCCTTGGCGGTGGACACGGCCTGTGGGTTGAACGCGCTCTCGACATAGGGCAGCAGCGCGAGCTCCGTCGGCATGCCGCGCCGTTCGATCTCTTCGACGACGTGGAACATGTAGCGGCTCGAGCGGCCCGTCATGCGTGCCACGTAGTCGGGCCGCGTGGCATACCACTGCTCGCGGTCGCGCACCAGCGGCGAGTCGAGGTCGGGCATCGCGAAGCCGCGCCGCACGCGAACCCAGAGGTCGGTTCGTGCGCCTTCGTCGTCGAGGTCGATGGCGCCACCGGCCCGGCGCGCGGCGCGTTCGGCAGCTGCGGCCTGCGCGGGCTGTGCGGCAGATGCTTCGGCCGTGTCGTTCGCGGGGGCCGTTGCGCTCTGTGCTGCCTGCTCGGCAGGGAGCGGTGCCGTCGTGGTGCCCGATGGGGTGGTGGCGCAACCGGCGAGCAGCAGGCCGCCGAGCAGACAGCAGAGTCGGGTCATCATCGGTAGGTGTTCTTCCATTGGCGAAGCGCGGCGAGCACGTCGACCGGCGTGTCGCCAGTCGCACCCTGGGCTCGTGCGCGCTGCATGACGGAGGGTTCCGCGCAGCGCAGGAACGGGTTCACGGCCCGTTCGCGGGCAATGCTGCTGGGCAGCGTGGCGCGTTGCATCCCACGTTCGCGCAGGCACCAAGCCTCGTAGTCGAGCAGCGCCTGGTTGCCGGGTTCGACTTCTCGCGCGAACTTCAGGTTTGCCAGCGTGTACTCGTGGGCGCAGCACACGCGCGTCGTTCCCGGCAACGCGGCGAGCTTGGCGAGCGAGGTGTGCATCTGCGCCGGCGTGCCCTCGAAGAGCCGCCCGCAGCCCCCCGAGAACAGCGTGTCACCGCAGAAGAGGATCGGTGCGCCCGGCGCGGCGTCGGTGTAGTACGCGATGTGCCCGGCGGTGTGGCCCGGCACGTCGAGCACGCGAAAGGCGAGGCCCAGCAGCTTGACCTCGTCGCCTTCGGCCAGGCGCTCGAAGGGCTCGGGGATGCACTCGTTCGCCGGCCCGAAGACGGGGCCGCGCAGGCGCGGGCGAAGTGCGTCGACGCCAGCGACGTGATCGGGATGGTGGTGGGTCACTAGAATGCCCGCCAGCGCCAACGAGCGCGCGTCGAGCGCGATCTCGACAGGACCGGGCGCCCCGGGATCGACGACGAGCGCTTCGCGGCCGTCGTCGAGCATCCAGATGTAGTTGTCACTGAAGGCAGACAGTGCGGTCAAGTTCATGAGCGAGTCCGGCGCGATTATAGGTTTGACCCAGTGGCTGCAAACGCCTGCCGGGCGCTACCTGCTCGCCTGGGAACAGGCCCGGCTCGACGAGGCGGTGGCCGACATCTTCGGCTTTCACGCGCTGCAGCTCGGGCTGCCCGAGATCGACGCGTTGCGCGGCAACCGCATGCCGCATCGGTGGATCGCGCTCGATGCCGAGGCGACGATCCCGGCTTCGTCCCAAGGCCTCGCGCACACCGCAGCGCTGTTGCGCTGCGATTTCGACGCCTTGCCGCTGGACAGCCAGAGCCTCGACCTCGTGGTGCTGCCGCACACGCTGGAACTGGCGCGCGACGCACACCTGGCGTTGCGCGAGGTCGAGCGCGTGCTGCGGCCCGAGGGGCGGGCGGTGATCCTCGGCTTCAACCCGCACAGCCTGTGGGGGCTGCGGCAAGGCCTTGGCCACCTTCGCCGGCGTGTGGCGCCGCGCAGCGCAAGCCCGCTGTACGTGCCGAGCAAGAGCGACTTCATCGGCCACCGCCGTCTGCGCGACTGGCTGCGCCTGCTGAGCTTCGAGATCGATGGCGAAAGCCTCGGCTGCTACCGGCCGCCGTTCGAGTCGGAACAGTGGCTGTCACGCTTCGGCTGGCTGGAGAGCGCAGGCGAGCGATGGTGGCCGGTGTTCGGTGCGGTGTACTGCGTTGCTGCCGTCAAGCGCGTGCGCGGCATGCGCCTGGTCGGCCTGGCGAGGGAGCAGCGCACGCTGCCCAAGGCGGCGGCAGTGGTGGTCGGCAACAGCAACAAGGACTCGGCATGACGGTGCCCGCGAAGAAGGTGGAGGCCCCGGCCATCCGGCGCCCGCAGGTCACCGTCTACAGCGATGGCGCGTGCAAGGGCAACCCGGGCCCGGGCGGCTGGGGCGCCTGGCTGAGCACCGGCGGGCACGAGAAGGAGCTTTGCGGCGGAGAGCGGCTCACCACCAACAACCGGATGGAACTCACCGCGGTGATCGAGGCGCTCGCTTCGCTCAAGCGCAGTTGCGAGGTGACGATCCACACCGACAGCGAGTACGTTCGCAAGGGAATCACCGAGTGGATCCACGGCTGGAAGCAACGCGGCTGGAAGACGGCCGACCGCAAGCCCGTGAAGAACATCGAGCTGTGGCAGCGGCTCGACGCCCTGCGCGGGCTTCATGCCGTGCACTGGCGCTGGGTCAAGGGCCATTCTGGCAACCCGGGCAACGAACGCGCCGACGCGCTGGCCAACCGGGGAATCGAGGAAGCTCTCTGAAGGCGCCGGATCGAAAGGGATGCAGCTAGCGCGGGTTCGAGAGACCAGTCGACCCGAGCCGGTCTGCCGGTTGGCTGGAGCGCACGATGAGCGGGCGAGGTCCTCGGCATCTTGCGGCATCAGCCCGCACGGGGCGTTCGCGGGCTGGCACGAGCGGGTCTCGACACCAACGGCACGTCGGTTCACGGCGAAGCTGCCTCCATGCGCAACTGCACTGCGGCAGCGGCCGTGGCTGTCGGCCTGCCGAGGCGTGCCGCAGGCACTCCGCGAGAAAGCAAGTGCTTCTGGACCTGAACAGCGCGTTCAATGGCCAACGGCGCAGCGCCGGTTGCATCGTCCGGGGCGGCCAGCAAGGACAAGCGGACCAGCGGCATGCGGCGCAGGCTCTCAGCCACCTTGTCCAGTACCGTGGCGAGTGCCGGCTTGACGCTGCTGCGCCCCGGGTCGAAGCAGAACTCGCGTGGAACATCGACCTTCACGGCGCCATCCTTGCGCTGTGCAATGAGCACCGGCGTGCCCTGGAACCACGATTGCAACCATTGCCGCTCGGTAGCCAACGCCGCCGGCACGGCGGCTCGCTGATCGGCGAGCGCCGGCGGTGTCGGAGGTGCGGGCGGCGTCGGAGGTGCGGGCGGCATCACGCTGGCGCACCCGCAGACGGCGAGCGCGACGACGAGCAGGAGCGCGCGGGTCTTCATGGTCCGGAGTGTGTCGCCACGATGCGGTCGTTCGACGGCGATGCCTGGCCGGGGATCGCCCCGCGCCTGGGCAGCCCCCTCGCTTCTTCCCTTGCGTGGCGGCGTAAGACGCCTGGGCGGAGCGGCGATCGCTTCCAAATGAAAAGTACCGTGTCGCGCCCGGGCTTCGGGCTCCGGCGGCCTGCGCGCGGGCAGATGAGGGAAGCGTAGCCGCTCGCCGTGAACGCCGGCGGCAATTCAGGACTCTGTTACTTCAGTAACACCCGCCACGGGACGCAATCGCCCGCTCAGACAAGTCCATCGAAGGGCAAGACATCGACCCGCTCGCCTGCCGCGACGTTGCCCTGCGCGTGGCCCAGCACGACGAGCCCATTGGCCACGCTCATGCTGCGCAGGATGCCCGAGCCCTGCGAGCCGGTGATGGCGACCTGCCACTCCCCGTCTGCGTCGCGCGTGAGGATGCCGCGCTGGTATTCGGTGCGGCCCGGCCTTCTTGCGGATCGCGGCAGTGGACGCGGCGCGCAGCGTGGGTAGCGGCTCGACCGTGGCACCGCTCATCGCCAGCAGCGCGTCGCGCACGAAGGCGTAGAAGGTCACCATCACCGCCACCGGATTGCCCGGCAGGCCGAACAGGATTGCGCTGCGGCCCGCGCTCGCGATGCGCCCGATCGCCATCGGACGCCCGGGCCGCATCGCGATGCGCCAGAACAGCACCTCGCCGAGCTGCGCCATGATTCTCTTCGTGTAGTCGGCCTCGCCGACGCTGACGCCGCCCGAGGTGATCACCGCGTCGGCCGCCTCGGCCGCCTGGCGAAACGCCGCCTCGAGTGCGGCCGGGTCGTCGCGCACCACGCCCATGTCCAGCAGTTCGACGTTCAGGCGCTGCAGCATGCCCCAAAGCGTGTAGCGATTGCTGTCGTAGACGCAGCCGGCGTCCAGCGGTTCGCCGATCGATCGCAACTCGTCGCCGGTCGAGAAGAACGCCACGCGCAGCCGCCGCCGCACCGGGACCTCGGCCACGCCGAGCGACGCGATCAGGCCGAGGTCGGCCGGACGCAGCACGCGCCCGGCGGCCAGCGCGGCGCTGCCGGCGGCCAGGTCCTCGCCGGCCAGGCGCCGGTTGTCGCCGGCGCGCACGACGCCGGGCGGCACGAGCACGGTGTTGCCTTCGAGCGCGACGAACTCCTGCGGCACGACCGTGTCGAGCCCGGCGGGCATCAGCGCGCCGGTCGTGATGCGCAGGCAGCCGCGCGGTGGCACTTCGCCCGCGAAGGGCTGGCCGGCCAGCCCGGTGCCGGCCAGCGCCAGCCGCGTCGGCGCGTCGGGCGCGAGATCGCTGCCGCGCAGCGCATAGCCGTCCATCGCCGAGTTGTCTTGCGCGGGCACGTTGGAGGGCGAGACAAGGTCGCGCGCCAGTACCCGGCCGAGCGACGCCCGCAGCGCGAGCATCTCGATCGCCTCGACGCGTGGCACCAGGCGCGCGATGAATTCCTGCGCCTGTGCAACGGGCAGCGCGTTCGGGTCGTAGCCGCTCACCTGGGCGGCAATGTCTTGCAGGCTCGGCATTCGGGTCAGGCCGCGGGTTCGAAGCGCAGCGCCATCAGGTCCTTGTGATGGTAGTGGGTGCCGATTCGGACCGCGCGCTCGAGCCGGCCGTAACGGACGAAGCCGGCGCTTTCGTAGAGACGGATCGCCTCCACGCTGCCGCTGGTGACAGACAGGGTCAACAACTCGGTACCCCGACGCCGGCGGGCGAGATCGATGCAGGCCTCGAGCAGTGCGCGCGCCGATACCACGCCGGCGTGCATCGGGGTGCACCATCATGCCGACGACCTTTGCGATGTGGCCGACCTTGACGCGTTCGTCGCGCTCGCAGGTGAGGGCGCCACACAGCCACGCACCGCGCCAGGCGGTGAACGTGAATGGCCAGCCTTTGTCGGCCGCGCCGGCGACGCGCGCCAGGTACTCTCGGGCGGCCGGCGCAGTTCGGTCTCGGCGTCAGAGGTGAAGGCCTCGGGGTGGGCGGCGAGCATCAGGTCGCGCAGCGCCTTGTAGGCCGCGAGGTCGGGCGCGCCCATCAGGCGGATGCGAATGTCCGCGGCCAACGCAGGGGCGTGCGACTCAGCCATCGGCCTCCAGCGCCCATTCCCTGAAGTTGCTGCAGTTCGGCAAGCGTGTTCGCGTTGAAGAACGCTCGCTCGTCGGGGAACGGCACGTTCACGCAGGCATGCTGCGGCGGTCCAGCGATCGATCTTGCGCCCGCCCGCGTGCGTGAAGCGCACCAGGCTTTCGAGCAGCGTCGCCCTCATCAGGCAGAACACCGGCTGAACCCAGCGCACGTTGTTCTCCAGCGTGGAGGCCATCGCCAGCTCGGCATTCCCGGCCTCGAGCGCGGCGGCCAGGCGCGGCGACGAGGTCTTGCGGGAAGAGCGGCGAATCGCACGGCACTGTTGCGAGGTAGGGCGTCTCGCAGCGCTCCAGCCCGGTCAGGAAGCCAGCGAGCGGGCCGGCGAAGTCGGGCAGGTCGTCGGTCCAGACCGGCACGCCCATTGATTCATAGGCGGCGAGGTTGCGGTTGGCGTTGATCATCACGTGCCCGACTTGCGGCGCCAGGCGCAGCAAGGCATGCAGCGCCAGCGGAACGCCGCGGTGGGCCTGCAGTCCCTTGTCGATGCCGCCCATGCGCCTGCCGCGGCCGCCGGCGAGGATCAGCCCGGTGATGTCGTCGCGCTCAATCAAGGCTTGCGTCCAGGGCGGGGGAGACGGTGGTCAAGCGCGGGCCCGTCACTTCATCCGCCGATGTAGTGCATCTCGACGCGACGCTGCGCCGCGTCGGCCGGCAGGGGCTCGTGCGCGACCGCGCCGCGCAGCTCCGAATAGCGATCGTCGCGGCCCTGCCAGACGAGGCCGATCGCCGCCGCGATCTGCGCGTCGCTGTAGCCGCCACGCAGCAGCGCGCGCAGGTCGTGGCCCTGGTGCGCGAACAGGCACAGGAACAGCTTGCCCTCGGTCGACAGCCGGGCGCGGTTGCAGTCGCGGCAGAAGGCCTGCGTGACGCTCGAGATGACGCCGATCTCGCCCTGCTCGTCGCTACGGGCGGAAGCGTAGCGCCAGCGTTCTGCCGTCTCGCCGGGAACCTGTACCTCGAGGGGTTCGACCGGGAAGACCGCATCGACCCGCGCGATCACCTCCGCCGACGGCAACACCTCGTCCATGCGCCAGCCGTTGCTCGCGCCGACATCCATGTATTCGATGAATCGCAGCACGACGCTGGTGCCGCGGAAGCGGCGCGCCATCGGCACGATCTCGTGGTCGTTCGTGCCGCGCTTGACGACCATGTTGACCTTGATCGGGCCCAAGCCCACGCGCATCGCCTCGTCGAGGCTGCGCAAGACATCGGCCGCCGGAAAGTCGACGTCGTTCATGCGCCGGAAGACCGCGTCGTCGAGCGCGTCCAGGCTGACCGTGACGCGCCGGAGACCGGCATCCTTCAGCGCCTGCGCCTTGCGCGCCAGCAGCGAGCCGTTGGTCGTCAGCGTCAGGTCCAGCGGCTCGCCGTCGGGTGTTCGCAGTACGCTGAGCATGCCGACCAGCGCCTCGACGTCCTTGCGCAGCAGCGGCTCGCCGCCGGTGAGCCGAATCTTGCGAACACCATGCGCGACGAAGAGCTTCGCCGTGCGCGCGATCTCCTCGAAGCTCAGCAGCGAGTTGTGCGGCAGGAAGGCGTAGTGCTTGTCGAACACTTCCTTGGGCATGCAGTAGCTGCAGCGGAAGTTGCAGCGGTCGGTGACCGAGATGCGCAGGTCGCGCAGCGGGCGGCCGAGGCGGTCCGCGAGCAGCCCGTTCGGCGCGGCAGCAGCAGCCGGCACGCGCGGCACGGCAGCCGCGTAGCGGCGGTCGGCGAGCGGGATCACTCTGTCAGTCATGGCGGCATTGTCCACACTTTGGAAGCCGGTTTCGCGACCGTGGACAAGCCGCAGTTCGAGCTGCGCACTCGCGCGTCCCGACCGGTGTCCCGGGGTTACCGGCAAGGCCCTAACATCGCGCCATGCCACGGCCCTCGCAACGACCTGCCGCGCCGCTGATGTCCGACCCGGCGATCGCGCTTGCGCTGCGCGAAGGGAAGCCCGAGTGAAGGTCATTGCCGTGTCTGCCCGCTACGCCCTTCTGGTCGCCACGCTGCTGTCGGGCTGCACACCGACGCAGTCCGAAGGCTGGTCGGGCTACGCTGAGGGCGAGTACGTGTATGTCGCAGCAGCGCTCGCCGGAACCCTGGTGCAGCTCGACGCGCAGCGCGGCCAGACCATCGAGGCCGGGGCGCCGCTGTTTGCGCTCGAGGCGGCCAGCGAGCAGTCGGCCAGGGCCGAGGCGCTCGCCCGCGTCGCGGCGGCGCGAGCGCAGGCGGCCAATGCGGCGAAGGGACGACGCAGCGACGAGTTGGCAGTGGTCGAGGCTCAGCTCGCGCAAGCGAGGACGCAAGCCCAACTCGCGGCAAGCGAACTGGACCGCCAGCAGGGGCTGCTGGCGCAGGGTTTCGTTTCCGCGGCGCGCCTGGACGAGGCGCGCACCGCGGCGACCCAGGCGCAGGCGCGCGTCGGCGAACTCAGTGCGGCCCTGCGTGTGGCGCGACTGCCGGCACGCACCGACGAGCAGGCCGCCGCGCTGGCGCAGGTGCAGGCGGCCGAACAGGCTTTGGCGCAAAGCACCTGGCGCGAGGAGCAGAAGCTCAAGCGCGCACCGCTTCGCGCACAGGTGGCCGAGACCTTCTTTCGCGAAGGCGAGTGGGTCGGCGCTGGCCAGCCGGTGGTCTCGCTGCTTCCCGCCGGCGGCGTGAAGGCGCGCTTCTTCGTTCCGCAGTCCGAGATCGGCGCGCTCGCGCTCGGCCAGGCGGTCCAGCTGCACTGCGACGGCTGCGGTGCACCGATGCCGGCGCGGATCAGCTTCATTGCCACGCAGGCCGAATACACGCCGCCGGTGATCTACTCCAACGCACAGCGCGCCAAGCTCGTCTTCATGGTCGAGGCCCGGCCTGCCGCAGCCGACGGCACGCGTCTGCGGCCCGGCCTGCCGCTGGATGTGAAGCGCCTGGCCGGGGCCGCCCCTTGAACGACGCCGCGCTGGCCATCGACGTCCGCGGCCTGACCAAGCGCTATGGTCATCGCACGGCCGTCAATGCGGTGAGCCTGCAGGTCGCGCGCGGCAGCATCTGCGGCTTCCTGGGCCCCAACGGCAGCGGCAAGACGACGACGATACGCATGCTCTGCGGGCTGCTCACGCCCGATGCGGGGCAGGGCAGATGCCTCGGACTCGACATCATCCGCGAGGCCGACGAGATCAAGCGCCAGGCTGGCTACATGACGCAGAAGTTCGGCCTCTACGACGACCTGTCGATCCGCCAGAACCTCGACTTCATCGCCCGCCTGTTCGAGGTGCCCGAGCGCAGGCGAGTCGTCGACGAGACGCTCGCCGGCATGGGTCTGGGACCACGCCAGCATCAGCTCGCCGGCGCGCTCTCGGGCGGCTGGAAGCAGCGGCTGGCGCTCGCCGCGTGCCTGCTGCACAAGCCCGGGTTGCTGCTGCTCGACGAACCGACGGCTGGCGTCGACCCGAAGGCGCGGCGCGAGTTCTGGGACCAGATCCACCGCCTGGCCGCCGAGGGCGTGACGGTGCTCGTCTCGACGCACTACATGGACGAGGCCGAGCGCTGCCACGAACTCGTCTACATCGCCGACGGCGAGCTGCTGGCGCGCGGCACGCAGCAAAGAATCATCGACGGATCGGGTCTCGCCGTGTGGTCGGTCGAGGGGCCGGACCTGGCGACGCTGGCCGACGAGCTCAAGCCCTTGCCGGGCGTGCTCAGCGTCGCCGCGTTCGGCAACGCGCTGCACGTGGCGGGCCGCGACGCGCCGCTGCTCGACGCCTCGCTCGCCCCGTATCGCGAGCACGGCGCGCTGCGCTGGTTGCGCACCGAGCCGAACCTGGAAGACGTGTTCATCAACCTGCTGTCGCGCGAGGCTCGGGACCGCATGAAGGGCCTGTCGTTCGCCCGCCTGCTGGCGATCTTCGTCAAGGAGTTCCAGCAGATGCTGCGCGATCGGCTGACCTTCGCGATGGCGGTCGGCGTGCCGGTGCTGCAGCTGGTGCTGTTCGGCTACGCCATCAACACCGACCCGAAGGGCCTGCCGACCGCGGTCGTGGCGCAGGACAGCGGCCCCTTCACGCGCAGCCTGCTCGCGGCACTGCAGAACACCGGCTACTTCCGCGTCACCCACCCTGCGGTGAGCGAAGCGCAGGCCGACGAGCTGCTCGCGGAAGGCGCCGTGCAGTTCATCGTGTCGATTCCGCCGGACTTCTCGCGGCGCCTGGTGCGCGGCGAACGCCCGGCGCTGCTCCTGGCGGTGGACGCGACCGACCCCCAGGCCTCGGGCAACGCGATCGCCGCGCTGACGCAGGCGGCAGGTCCCGCGCTCGCGCACGACTTGCAGGGCCCGCTGGCACACCTGCAGCCTGGCGCGACGCCTTACGACATCCGCATCCATCGCCGCTACAACCCGGAGGGCCTGTCGCGCTACAACATCGTGCCGGGGATCATCGGCACGATCCTGACGATGACGATGGTGATCCTGACCGGCCTGGCGATGACGCGCGAACGCGAACGCGGAACTATGGAGAACCTGCTCGCCACGCCGGTTCGGCCGCTCGAGGTGATGCTCGGCAAGATCGCGCCCTACGTGGTGATCGGCTACGTGCAGCTCAGCGTGATCCTCGCTGCGGCGTGGCTGCTGTTCGAGGTGCCGATGGTCGGCAGCCTGCCACTGCTGCTGGCGCTGATCGGCGTCTTCGTAGTCGCCAACCTGGCGGTCGGCTTCACCTTCTCGACCTTTGCGCGCAACCAGTTGCAGGCGATGCAGATGGCGTTCTTCTTCTTCCTGCCGTCGATCCTGCTGTCGGGCTTCATGTTCCCGTTTCGCGGCATGCCGCAGTGGGCGCAATGGATCGGCGAACTGCTGCCGCTGACGCACTTCCTGCGCATCGTGCGCGGCATCCTGCTGAAGGGCAACGGATTGGCACAGGTGCTGCCCGAGTTTTGGCCGATGCTCGCGTTCGTGGGCGCGGCGGGGGCGCTGGCGCTGCTGAGGTATCGCAAGACTCTTGACTGACAGACAAAGGAGACACGCATGTTCAAGGCACTGCTGCTGAGCAAGGACGACGCGGGATTCCGCGCTGAAGTGACGACGCTGGACGACGCGGCGCTGAAGGCGGCGACGCCCGACGCCGACGTGCTGGTCGCGATCGAGGCTTCGTCGTTGAACTACAAGGACGGCCTGGCGATCACCAACCGCGGCCCGGTCGTGCGCCGCTGGCCGATGGTGCCCGGCATCGACGGCGCCGGCACCGTGATCGAGAGCCGGCAGTCGCGCTGGAAACCGGGCGACCGAGTGCTGCTCAACGGTTTCGGCGTCGGCGAGGCGCATTGGGGGCTGCCTCGCCGAGCGCGCGCACTTGAAGGGCGACTGGCTGGTGCGCGTGCCCGAAGCGTTCACGCCGCTGCAGGCGATGGCCATCGGCACCGCGGGCTATACGGCGATGCTTTGCCTGATGGCGCTGCAGCGCCACGGCGTCGCGCCGAGCAGTGGCGACGTGCTGGTGACCGGCGCGACCGGCGGTGTCGGCAGCGTGGCGGTGAGCCTGCTGGCGCGGGCAGGCTATCGCGTCGTGGCGTCCACCGGCAAGGCGGACGAGGCCGACTACCTGCGCGAGCTCGGCGCTGCCGACGTGATCGCGCGCAGCGAGCTTGCAGCTCCGGGCAAGCCGTTCCAGAAGGAGCGCTGGGCCGGCGTCGTCGATACGCTCGGCAGCCACACGCTCGCCAATGCCTGCGCGCAGACGCGCTACGGCGGCGCGGTCGCCGCCTGCGGCCTGGCGCAGGGCTCGGACCTGCCGACGAGCGTGATGCCGTTCATCCTGCGCGGCGTCGCGTTGCTCGGCGTCGACAGCGTGATGGCGCCGCTCGCGCTGCGCGAAGCGGCGTGGGCGCGCCTTGCGGCCGAGCTGCCGCGCGCGGCGCTGGAGGCGATCACGCACGAGATAGTGCTGGACGATGCCATCGTTCAGGCGCAGCGGCTGATGGACGGGCAGGTGCGCGGCCGGATCGTCGTGCGCACGGCGTGAATGCGCCGCCTGCGCGGGCCGTGCAATGGACGGGCCGGCGCAGCGTGCAGCCGGGCTGCGTCAGCGCTGCGCAAGCACGATGGCGAGAATGCGCTCTGGGACCATTGCTGCCCGGGGCGCCGCGGTTGTACCGCGGTGACCCGAGCCGACGCGACACACAGGAGACACCATGGACTACGCCAGCTTCCACCGCCGCTCGATCGACGACCGCGACGCCTTCTGGGCCGAGCAGGCCGCGCTGATCGACTGGCACACGCCCGTTCACCCAGGTCTGCGACTACAGCAACCCGCCGTTCGCGCGCTGGTTCGTCGGCGGCACGACCAACCTGTGCCACAACGCGGTCGACCGCCACCTGGCGCACGCGGGCCGAGCAGAACGCGCTGATCTTCGTCTCGACCGAGACCGACGAGGAGCGCATCTACAGCTTCCGCGAACTGCACGCCGAGGTGCAGCGCATGGCCGCGATGCCTGCAGGCGCTGGGCGTCAAGCAGGGCGACCGCGTGCTGATCTACATGCCGATGATCGCCCGAGGCGGCGTTCGCGATGCTGGCCTGCGCGCGCATCGGCGCGATCCACTCGGTGGTGTTCGGCGGCTTCGCCAGCGGCAGCCTGGCCAGCCGCATCGACGACGCCGAGCCGACGGTGATCGTCAGCGCCGACGCCGGCAGCCGCAGCGGCAAGGTCGTGCCCTACAAGGGCCTGCTCGACGAGGCGATCCGCCTGGCCGCGCACAAGCCGGCCAAGGTGCTGATGGTCGACCGCGGCCTGGCGCCTATCGAGCGCGTGGCCGGCCGCGACGTCGACTACGCGGCGCTGCGCGAGCAGCACCTGCGACGCCGTCGTGCCCTGCGTCTGGGTCGATGCCACGCACCCGAGCTACACGCTCTACACCAGCGGCACCACCGGCAAGCCCAAGGGCGTGCAGCGCGACACCGGCGGCTACGCCGTGGCGCTGGCGGCGAGCATGAAGCACATCTTCCTGCGGCAAGCCGGGCGAGACCTACTTCTCCACCAGCGACATCGGCTGGGTCGTCGGCCACAGCTACATCGTCTACGGCCCGCTGATCGCCGGCATGGCGACGATCATGTACGAAGGCCTGCCGACGCGGCCCGACGCCGGCATCTGGTGGAGCCTGGTCGAGAAGTACAAGGTGACCGTCGATGTTCAGCGCGCCCACCGCGGTGCGCGTGCTCAAGAAGCAGGACCCGGCGGCGCTGAAGAAGCTACGACCTGTCGAGTCGCTGCGCGCGCTGTTCCTGGCCGGCGAGCCGCTGGACGAGCCGACGGCGCAGCTGGATCGCCGACAGCGCTGGGCCGGCCGATCATCGACAACTACTGGCAGACCGAGACCGGCTGGCCGATCCTGGCCCTCTGCCAACGGCGTCGAGAAGGCGCCGAGCAAGTTCGGCAGCGCCGGGCATGCCGATGTACGGCTACGACGTCAAGCTGCTCGACGAGGCGACCGGCGAAGAGATGACTCGGCGCCAACCAGAAAGGCGTGGTCGCGATCGAAGGCCCGCTGCCGCCGGGCTGCATGCAGACCGTGTGGCGCGACGACGCGCGCTTCGTCAAGACCTACTGGAAGAGCATCCCGGGCCGGCTGGTCTACAGCACCTTCGACTGGGGCATCCGCGACGAGGACGGCTACTTCTTCATCCTCGGCCGCACCGACGACGTGATCAACGTCGCCGGCCACCGCCTGGGCACGCGCGAGATCGAGGAGAGCATTTCCAGCCACCCCAACGTGGCCGAGGTGGCGGTGGTCGGCGTGGCCGACCAGCTCAAGGGCCAGGTCGCGATGGCCTTCGTCGGTGCTGAAGGACGCCGTCGCGCGGCCGCGACCCGAGGCCGCGCGCTGAAGCTCGAAGGCGAGATCATGAAGGTGGTCGACGAGCAGCTGGGCGCGGTGGCGCGGCCGGCGCGCGTGCGCTTCGTCAGCGTGCTGCCCAAGACGCGCTCGGGCAAGATGCTGCGCCGCGCGATCCAGGCGGTGTGCGAGGGCCGCGACCCGGGCGACCTGACGACGATCGAGGACCCGACGGCGCTGCAGCAGATCAAGGACATGTTCCCGGTCGCTTGAGCTGTAAGCTCGACGCTGGACTCGCCCGAGCGCCGCAAGGGCTGGCCTGGCGCAGCCGGCCGCGTGGGCGAGCTTCCGACAACCCGAGGAGACCCAGATGACACTTCACCGCACCTTCATTGCCGTCGCTGCCGCGGCTGCGCTCGCCACCCTGGTCGCCGCACCCGCAGCGGCACAGCAGGTGATCAAGCTGACCGCCGCCGCTGGCCACCCCCCCGTCTTTCTGTGGGTGAAGACCGTCGACGAGGTGCTGATCCCCGAGGTGGACAAGCGCCTCGCCAGTGCCGGCGGCAAGTACAAGATCGAATGGACCAAGGCCTGGGGCGGCACGCTGCTGAAGCTGGGCTCGGAATCCAAGGGCGTGGCCGACGGCGTGGCCGACCTCGCGATCGTCAGCACGGTGTTCGAGGCGCCGAAGTTCCCGTTGCAGAACGTGAGCTACTTCACGCCGTTCGGCAGCGACGACATCGGCCTGGTCGGCAGGACGGTGACCGATCTGCAGACCGCGGTGCCCGCGATGGGCGAGGTGTGGGCGAAGAACGGCCTCGTCTACCTGGGCGGCATGGCTCTCGACTCCTACCACCTGTGGACCAAGTTCCCAGTCACGAAGATCGAGGACCTGCAGGGCAAGAAGATCAGCGCGCCCGGGCCGGCCGCGAACTGGATCCGCGGCACCGGCGCGGTCGCTGTGGCCGGCACGCTGAACAGCTACTACGAGGACATCAAGTCTGGCGTCTCCGATGGCGCGATCGTATTCGCCACCGGCGCCTGGGGCGCCAAGTTGCACGAGGTGGCGCCGTACATCACGAAGGTCAACTTCGGCTCCATGTTCGCCGGTGGTGTGGCCATCAACAAGAGCCGCTTCGACAAATTGCCGCCGGAGGTGCAGAAGGCCTTCCGTGAGGCCGGCGACGTCTGGACCGCTGCCTATGCGAGCGCCCAGACCGCAGCCGTCAACGCGCTGATGCAGAAGATGATCGAAGGCGGGGCCAAGGTCAGCGAACTGAGCATCGCCGAGCGCAAGCGCTGGGCCGATGCATTGCCACCAGTGGCCAAGACCTGGGCTGCCGACGTCCAAAGCCGGGGCCTGCCGGCCGGCGAGGTGCTGGACGCCTATATGGCCAGCCTGATCAAGGCCGGGACCAAGGTGCCGCGCGACTGGAGCAAGTGAGTTGGGGGAACCGAGGGCCCGGAACTCCTACGGCGGCGCGCTGCCGTTCCACCTGCACCGCGTGACGGGCGCGATGAATGCGCTCGGCACGCTGTGGATCCTGGCGTTGATGGTGCTGATCAACGCCGACGTGCTCGGCCGCAATCTGCTTTCGATGCCGGTGCGCGGGGTGCCCGAGCTGGTGGCGCTGTCGATCGTCGGCATCGTGTTCCTGCAACTCGCCGACACGCTGCGTGTCGGCCGATTCACGCGCGCCGACGTGCTGCTCGACCGCCTGGCACGCACCCGCCCGCGCCTGTGCGACGCGTTGCACGCGACGTACCACTTCGTCGGCGCCGCGCTGCTGGGTGTCATTCTGTGGGCGAGCTGGGCGCCGCTGGTGCAGGCCGTGCGCATCCGCGAGTACGTGGGCGCGATCGGCGACTTCCAGGCGCCCGTGTGGCCGATTCGGCTGATCACCCTGCTGGGCCTGGCGATGACCGCGCTGTGCTACCTGCTGCTGATGGCGAGCGACCTGGGGCGCATGCGCTCGCGCGACAGGCGCACCGACGCATGAGTAGCGTCACGATCGCACTCGGCTCGCTGGTGCTGATGCTGGTGTTGATCTATGCCGGCATGCACGTGGCCATCACGCTCGGGCTGCTCAGCTTCGTCGGCGTGTGGCTGATCCGCGGCGATGTGGAAGTGGCGGCCAACCTGCTCGCGCAGGCGGTGAGCGACTCGATCGCGAGCCACATCTTCGGTGTCGTGCCGCTGTTCGTGCTGACCGGTTTCCTCGTCGCCTATGCCGACGTCGGCAAGGACGCCTTCGACGTCGCCAACCAGGCCTTCCGCCGCGTCCGCGGGGGTCTCGGCGTGGCCACCGTGGCGGCGAACGCGGTGTTCGCCGCGATCACCGGCATCTCGATCGCGTCGGCCGCGGTCTTCACGCGCGTCGCGGTGCCCCAGATGCTGCGCTTCGGCTACCAGCCGCGCTTCGCGGTCGGGGTGGTGGCGGGCTCGTCGGTGCTGGGCATGCTGATCCCGCCGAGCCTGCTGATGATCCTGTACGGGTTTCTCTCCAACCAGTCGGTGGGCGACCTGTTCACCGCCGGTATCGTGCCCGGGCTGGTGCTCGCACTGGCCTATTCGGTGCTGATCCTCGTGCTCGCGCGCTGGTGGCCGCAGAAGGTGTTTTCGCGTACTGTCGGCGCAACTTCCGAAGACGAGCCGCGGATGACGATGCGCGAAATGGCCGTCAAGATGCTGCCCATCGTCGCCCTCATCGGCTCGGTGCTCGGCGGCATCTATGCCGGGTTCTTCACGGCCACCGAGGCAGGCGCCGTGGGCGCGCTGATGGCGCTCGCGATCGCGCTGCTGCGCAGAAAGCTCACCTGGCTGAGCTTCTGGGGGGTGCTCACCGAAACCGGCCACGTCACGGTGTCGGTGAGCTTCCTGATCATCTGTGCCAACATCTACACCCGCATGCTCGCGATGAGCGGCACGCCGCAGGCGATGGTGGGCTGGATGGCGGCAGCGGGCTTCGGCGTCGCGATGTTCCTGCTCATCTACGTGCTGCTGATCCTGCTGCTGGGCACGGTGATCGACTCGTCGTCGATCCTGCTCATCGTGCTGCCGCTGATGCTGCCGGTGGCCGAGCAGTTCGGACTGAACCTGATCTGGTTCGGCGTCATCACCGTGGTCGCGGTGGAGATCGGGCTGCTGACGCCACCGTTCGGCCTGAGCGTGTTCGTGATCAAGAGCACGCTCGGCGACACGGTGCCCATCTCTCTGGGCGACATCTTTCGCGGCACAGCGCCCTTCACGCTGACGATGCTCGCCGTGCTGGTGCTGCTGATCGCCTTCCCGCAACTCAGCCTGGTGCTGCTCAAGTGAACCCAATGCCCAATCCGCTCGACGACTACACCGTCGACCGCGCTGCGGTCTCGACGATCGGTCACGACCTGCAGCGACCGGAGTGCATCCTCGCCGAGCGCGACGGCACGCTCTGGGCTGCTGACGCCCGGGGTGGTGTCACGCGCATCGCGCCCGACGGCTCGCAGCGCTTCATCGGGCAGCGCGCCGACGAGCGATTCGCCAGCGCCACCAGCGACAGCGCCGAGGCGTTCGAGGCCAAGTTCACGCAGGGCACGCTGCCCAACGGCCTGGCGTTCGCCGCGAACGGCGACTTCCTGATCGCCAACTTCGGCACCGACTGCCTCGAGCTGATGTCGCGCGACGGCCGCACGCGAACCCTGCACGACCGCATCGATGGCAAACCGATCGGCAAGGTCAACTTCGTGCTGCGCGATTCGAAGAACCGTCTCTGGCTCACGGTCTCGACGCGCGTGAACCCGTGGACACGCGCGGCCGCGAGCCGCGTGCGCGACGGCTACCTTGCGGTGCTCGACGAGCACAGCCTGCGGGTGGTGGCCGACGGTTTCCACTTCACGAACGAGGTCCGGCTCGATGCGCGCGAGGAATGGCTCTACGTCGTGGAGACCACCGGTCCGCACCTCACGCGTATGCGGCTCGTCGAGTCGGACCGTGGCGTCGAGCTGACCGACCGCGAGGTCTTCGGGCCGGCCGACCTCGGCGGCTACCCCGACGGCATCGCCTTCGACGCCCACGGCAACCTGTGGTGCACGCTGGTGATGGTGGACCGCCTGATCGCGCTGACGCCGCAGGGCGACGTGCGCCTGCTGCTCGACGACGGCGACCCGGCGGCGAGCCGCAACCTGGTCGAGAAGATGCGGGCCGGCACGGTGACTGCCGACGACATGGCGCGCGCACGCGGCACGTTGGCGCCCTGGATGGCCAGCGTCACCTTCGGCGGGCCGGACCTGCGCACGGTGTACCTCGGCAGCCTGCTCGGCACGACGATCCCGACCTTTCGATCGCCGGTGGCAGGCCTGCCGATGGTGCACTGGCAGCAGCCAATCATCCCCTGATTCGTCACGCAAGGAGCGCGCCATGTCCCGCAGATTCGTCGACCTCTCGATCTACCTCGAAAACGATGTGCTGAGCGACCCGCCGGCCTTCGCGCCGAAGATCCAGTACTTCTCGCACGAGAACACCTTCTCCCAGATCGAGCCGTTCTTCCCCGGTCTGAAGCAGCAGGATCTGCCCGATGGCGAGGGCTGGGCGGTGGAGATGGTGCAGCTGTCGACACACAACGGCACGCACCTGGATGCGCCGTACCACTTCCATTCGACGATGGACAAGGCGCTGGGCGAGCAAGAGCCCGCGATCGCGATCCACGAGGTGCCGCTGGAGTGGTGCTTCCAGCCCGGCGTCAAGCTCGACTTCCGTCACTTCACCGACGGCTACGTCGTCACCGCCGCGGATGTCGAGGCGGAGCTGAAGCGCATCGGCCACACGCTCGCGCCGCTGGAGATCGTCGTGGTCAACACGCGCGCCGGCTTGCGCTACGGCAGGCCGGACTACGTCTCGTCCGGCTGCGGCATGGGCTACGAGGCGACGATGTACCTGCTCGAGCGCGGCGTGCGGCTGACCGGCACCGACGCCTGGAGCTGGGACGCGCCGTTCGTCCATACCGCGAAGAAGTACGGCGCAGACGCACGACGCCTCGCTGATCTGGGAAGGCCACAAGGCCGGGCGCGACATCGGCTACTGCCATCTGGAGAAGCTGCACAACCTGGAGGCGCTGCCGGCCGACGGCTTCACCATCTCGTGCTTCCCGCACAAGATCCGCGGCGCATCGGCCGGCTGGACGCGCGCGGTGGCCATTTTTGACGACCGCCTGATGACGGCAGCCGGCGTGGGCGGCTGATCCCCGGACACCATCCTCCGTCGGGGGGTATCGAGCGATACCGACCCCCCGACCCTTCAGGGGGTGCCCGATCTGCGCGAATCCCGACCTCGGAGGGATGGGCGCCGCCTCGACGGCCGGGAACACTGCATCCCAGGCTGTTCGAAGGGGGTGCACATCATGGCGCGACTGGCGACTACGGCGCAACGGCCACATCCGGTCGCTGCGATCATCGAGCTGGCGTCGCTGCCGCTGGCGGCAAGCAACCAGGGCTGGTCGATCGACCAGGAGCCGATGGGCCCCGGCTGGCACGACTCGTCGTGGATGCTGAAGAAGGGCCTCGACGTGGTCGAGGGTGTGATGCCCGAGGCGATCCCACCCGAATGGCAATGGCACCGGTGGCTCGCGGCCGGCGCCGGCCGCGCTGACTGAGCGTCTACCGGACGGGCTTCAGAGCACGTCCGACGCGAAGTCGGCCAGCCGCGAGCGTTCGCCGCGCGCGAGCATCACGTGGCCGCCGTGCGGCCAGCCCTTGAAGCGATCGACCGCGTAGGTCAGGCCCGAGCTGCCTTCGGTCAGGTAAGGCGTGTCGATCTGCGCCAGGTTGCCGAGGCAGACGATCTTCGTGCCGGGGCCGGCACGGGTGATCAGCGTCTTCATCTGCTTCGGGGTCAGGTTCTGCGCCTCGTCGATGATCAGGAACTTGTTGAGGAAGGTGCGGCCGCGCATGAAGGCCATGCTCTTGATCTTGATCTTGCTGCGCACCAGGTCGTTCGTCGCGGCACGGCCCCATTCGCCGGCGCTGCCATCGCTGCGCGACAGCACCTCGAGGTTGTCGTCGAGCGCGCCCATCCACGGGCTCATCTTTTCTTCCTCGTTGCCGGGAAGGTAGCCGATGTCCTCGCCCACTGGCACCGTCACCCGGGTGACGATGATCTCGGTGTAGCGGCGGTCGTCCATCACCTGGCTCAGGCCGGCGGCGAGCGTCATCAGCGTCTTGCCGGTGCCTGCCGTGCCGGTGAGGGTGACGAAGTCGCACTCCGGGTCCATCAGCAGGTTGAGCGCGAAGTTCTGTTCGCGGTTGCGTGCCGTGACGCCCCACACCGCGTTCTTGGCGTGGGTGTACTCCTTGAGCGTGCTGCAGCACCGCGGTCTTGCCGGTGATCTCGGTGACCTTGGCGTAAAGCGGTGCCGCGCCCGGCGCCTCGAGGAACACGAACTGGTTGACGAGCAGCAGCGGCACCATCGGGCCGGCGATGCGGTAGTACGTCAGGCCGCCCTGGTTCCAGCTCTCCATGGTCTTGCCGTGGCGGTCCCAGAAGTCGGCCGGCAGCTGCAGCACGCCGGTGTAGAGCAGGTCGCCGTCTTCGAGCGTCTTGTCGTTGAAGTAGTCCTCGGCCTGCAGGCCGAGCGCACGCGCCTTGATGCGCATGTTGATGTCTTTGGACACGAGCACCACTTCGCGCCCCGGCTGCTGCTCGCGCAGCGCCTGGACGACGCCGAGGATCTGGTTGTCCGCCTTGCCCTGCGGCAGGCCTGCGGGCAATGTGACTTCGACCAGGTTGGTCTGGAAGAAAAGCCTGCCGCCGGCCTCGCGATGCCCGGTGCGCGCCAGCGGCAGGCCGTCGCTCATCTCGACGCTGCCGTTGCGCGCCAGGGCCGCGGCCAGCGCATCGAGGTCGCGGCTGACCTGGCGCGCGTTGCGCGCCACTTCGCTCATGCCCTTCTTGTGATCGTCGAGCTCCTCGAGCGTGATCATCGGCAGGTAGATGTCGTGCTCCTCGAAGCGGAAGAGGCGACATCGGGTCGTGCATCAGCACGTTGGTGTCGAGCACGAAGAGTTTGGCCGGACCGATGCCGCGCGGCTTGCGCGGTTTGGCGAGGCTGGTCGCCACAGGGCGCGCAGCGACGATGCACGGGGCCTGGGGCGCGGTGACCGGCGTCGCTTCGGAGCGGGTGTCGAAGAGGTCCATCACCGCCGGCACGCCTGTTCGATGCCTGCGGGTGGCTTCAGGGCGCGCTTGGCCGGTCTTGGTGCAGCCTGGCTCTCGAAGTCGGCGGGGCTGAGCAGGGAGGCGCGCTTGGCGGGAGGCTTGGGCAGGGGCATGGGCTTTGTAGACGCTGAAAGAGCGAAGGGGTGGCGCGGGCCACACAGGCGCCGCGCCGCGGCTGCCCTCAGGCAGCCTTCTTCAGCGCCTTCACCTCTTTGAGCACCTCATCCACATGGCCGGCGACCTTGATGCCGCGCCATTCGCCGCGAAGCATGCCGTGCGGGTCGATCAGGAAGGTGCTGCGCTCGATGCCCTTGACCTTCTTGCCGTACATGATCTTGTTCTTCACCACGCCGAACATGTGGCAAAGCTTTTCTTCGGTGTCGGCGATCAGGTTGAACGGCAACTCGAGCGTTCTGCCGGAACTTGTCGTGCGAAGTCATGTTGTCTCTCGACACGCCGAAGACCACCGCGCCTGCCTTCACGAAATCCTTGTGGCGATCGCGGAATTGCATCGCCTCGGTCGTGCAACCGGGGGTATTGTCCTTCGGGTAGAAATACAGCACGACGGTCTGCCCGAGGAAGGCCTGCGGCGTGAACTTCACGCCACCGGTCGCGAGCGCTTCAAAGTCCGGGAGGGGTTTGTTGAGGGCTGGCGTCATGAAGAGAATTCTGATGAGTTGAGCCGCGCGTGGCGTAGCCCGCAATTATACCGGCTGCCCGCCGGCCGCCACGTAGCGCACCCTATGGCCGGCGCAGCGGTTCGAGCAGCAGCGCCGCCACCACGGCCCGCCCTTCGCCCGCGAGTACGTTGTAGGTGCGGCAGGCTGCCGCGGTATCCATGGTCTCGATGCCGATGCGCCGTTCGATCAGCGATCGCAGCAGCGCCGGCGCGGCGAACCGCAGCCGCTGTCCGCTGCCGAAGATCACCAGCTCGGGCGCGAGCGTCAAGAGTTGGTCGAAGTGCTCGGCTCGAAGTTGCTCGAACGCATCGCAGCGGCCAGGCCTGCACGTCGCCCCGCCACGGCAGCAGGAGGCTCGTGCCATAGGGCTGCGCGTTGATTCGCACCAGACCCGGCGCGATCGCGGTGACGACGTTGACCCCTTCGATGCGGTCGGGCTGGAGTTTCACTGGGCAGGAGGCGCGGGCGGGGGCAGGGGCAACGCACCCCTATGGTTAAATTCTATCTTTTGCGCCGCAGCAAAGACCCTGTGGTGCTGCCCGAGGAGACGCTTTGTTGAAGCCCATCACCAAGTCCGCCAAGCTCGCCAACGTCTGCTACGACATCCGCGGGCCGGTGCTCGACAAGGCGCGCGAGATGGAGGAAGAGGGGCAGAAGATCATCAAGCTGAACATCGGCAACATCGCCGCGTTCGGGCTCGAGCCGCCCGACGAGATCGTGCAGGACATGATCCGCAACCTGCCGCACTCGGCCGGCTACACCGACAGCAAGGGCCTGTTCGCGCCGCGCAAGGCGGTGGTGCACTACACGCAGGAAAAGCACATCCACGGCGTGACGGTCGACGACGTCTACCTCGGCAACGGCGCGTCGGAGCTGATCGTGATGAGCATGAATGCGCTGCTCAACGACGGTGACGAGGTGCTGGTGCCTTCGCCCGACTACCCGTTGTGGACGGCGGCCGTGGCACTCTCGGGCGGCACGCCGGTGCATTATCTCTGCGATGAGCAAAGCGACTGGCTGCCCGACATCTCCGACATCCGCAACAAGATCACGCCCACCACGCGCGCGATCGTCGTCATCAACCCGAACAACCCGACCGGCGCGCTGTACCCGGACAGCTTGCTGCGCGAGATCGTCGAGCTGGCACGCGCGCACGAGCTGATCGTGTTCGCCGACGAGATCTACGACAAGACGCTCTACGACGGCGCGACGCACACCAGCATCGCGTCGCTCGCCGACGACGTGCTGTTCGTCACCTTCAACGGCCTGTCGAAGAACTACCGCTCCTGCGGCTATCGAGCCGGCTGGATGATCGTCTCGGGCGAGAAGCGCCACGCGCGCGACTACATCGAGGGCTTGAACATGCTCGCCTCGATGCGCCTGTGCTCGAACACGCCAGGGCAGCTGGCGATCCAGACGGCGCTCGGCGGTTACCAGAGCATCAAGGACCTGGTGGCACCGGGCGGGCGCCTGTGCCGCCAGCGCGACCTGGCCTACCAGCTGCTGAGCGAGATTCCGGGCGTCAGCGTCGTCAAGCCGAAAGCGGCGCTGTACATGTTCCCACGCCTCGACCCGAAGATGTACCCGATCATCGACGATCAACAGTTCGCCTACGAGTTGCTGGCCGAGGAGAAAGTGCTGATCGTGCAGGGCAGCGGCTTCAACTGGCCGCGGCCGGACCACTTTCGCATCGTGTTCCTGCCCAATTCGGATGATCTGACCGAAGCGATCGGGCGCATCGCGCGATTCCTCGATCACTACCGCAGACGCCACTCTCACTGATCAAACCATGAAAACACGAAGTGTTTCGGCGCAGACGCATGTCGCGCAGCGACGTGATGCCGAAGTCAAACCCATCCAGGTCGGCCTGCTCGGCATCGGCACCGTTGGCAGCGGCACCTTCAAGGTGCTGCAGCGCAATCAGGAAGAAATTCAGCGCCGCGCCGGGCGTGGCATAGCGATCACGATGGTGGCCGATCTCGACACCGTGCGCGCCAGGGCGATCGTCGGCGACGGCGTGCGCGTCGTTGCCGACGCGCGCGAGGTGATCGCGAACGCCGACATCGACATCGTCATCGAGCTGATCGGTGGCTACGGCATCGCGCGCACGCTGGTGCTCGAGGCGATTGCCGCCGGCAAGCACGTGGTCACCGCCAACAAGGCGCTGCTCGCCGTCCATGGCAGCGAGATCTTCGCTGCGGCGCGCGAGAAGGGCGTCGTCGTCGCCTTCGAGGCCGCGGTGGCCGGCGGCATCCCGATCATCAAGGCGCTGCGCGAGGGGCTGACGGCGAACCGCATCGAGTGGATTGCCGGCATCATCAACGGCACGACGAACTTCATCCTGTCGGAGATGCGCGACAAGGGCCTGGACTTCGGCGTCGTGCTGCAGACCGCACAGCGCCTGGGCTACGCCGAGTCCGACCCGACCTTCGATATCGAAGGCGTCGACGCGGCGCACAAGGCGACCATCATGAGCGCGATCGCCTTCGGCATCCCGGTGCAGTTCGACAAGGCGCACGTCGAGGGCATCACGAAACTGCAGGCGGCCGACATCCGTTACGCCGAGCAACTCGGCTACCGCATCAAGCTGCTCGGCATCACCAAGCGCACCGCACACGGCATCGAGCTGCGCGTGCACCCTACGCTGATCCCGACCCGGCGCCTGATCGCCAATGTCGAGGGCGCGATGAACGCGGTGCTGGTGCAGGCGGATGCCGTCGGCACGACGCTCTACTACGGCAAGGGCGCGGGCGCCGAGCCGACCGCCTCGGCGGTGATCGCCGACCTGGTCGACATCACGCGGCTGCACACCGCCGACCCCGACCACCGCGTGCCCTACCTCGCGTTCCAGCCCGGCTCGATGCAAGACACGCCGATCCTGCCGATCGCGCAGGTCGTGACCGCCTTCTACCTGCGCCTGCAGGTGGCCGACCAGGCCGGCGTGCTGGCGCGCATCACCGCCATCCTCGCCGAGCACGACATCTCGATCGACGCGCTGCTGCAGCGCGAGTCTGCCGAGGGCGAGGCACAGACCGACGTGATCATTCTGACCCACGACACCGTCGAGGGCGAGATGAACAAGGCGATCGCGCAGATGCAGGCCCTGCCGACCGTGCTCGCGCCGATCGTGCGCATCCGCAAGGAAGAATTGAGTTGAACTACCTCAGCACGCGCGGCGACAGCACGTCGCGCCGCTTCTGCGAAATCCTGCTCGAGGGCCTGGCACCCGATGGTGGTCTGTACCTGCCGGCGCACTATCCGCAAGTGGACGGTGCAATGCTGGCGAAGTGGCGCAGTCTGAGTTACGCCGGCCTGGCGTTCGAGATCCTGTCGCTCTATATCGACGACATTCCCGCCGCCGACCTGCGCGCACTCGTCGACAAGACCTATACAGCAGCGATCTTCGGCACGGCGGAGATCGCGCCGCTGCGGCCGATCGGGGAAGAGCTGTGGCTGGAAGCGTTGTCCAACGGTCCGACGCTCGCCTTCAAGGACATGGCGATGCAGCTGCTCGGCAACCTGTTCGAGTTCGAGCTCGCGCGCCGCGGCGAGACGCTGAACGTCCTCGGTGCAACTTCGGGCGACACGGGCAGCGCGGCCGAATATGCGCTGCGTGGCAAACGGGGCGTGCGCGTGTTCATGCTTTCGCCGCTCGGCCGAATGAGCCCGTTCCAGCAGGCGCAGATGTTCAGCCTGCAGGACGCGAACATCCACAACATCGCGATCGAGGGCGTGTTCGACGACTGCCAGGACATCGTCAAGGCGGTCTCGAACGATCTCGATTTCAAGCGCCGCCACCGCATCGGCAGCGTCAACTCGATCAACTGGGCGCGCCTGCTGGCGCAAGTGGTGTACTACTTCGCCGGCTACTTCAAGACCACGACATCCAATGAGAAGGTCGTGAGCTTCACCGTGCCGTCGGGCAACTTCGGCAACATCTGTGCCGGCCACGTGGCACGCATGATGGGACTGCCGATTCGCCAGCTGGTCGTCGCGACGAACGAGAACGACGTGCTCGACGAGTTCTTCCGCACCGGCACCTACCGTGTGCGCGGCGCTGCAGAGACTCGCGAGACCTCGAGCCCGTCGATGGACATCTCCAAGGCGTCCAACTTCGAACGCTTCGTCTTCGATCTGCTCGGCCGCGATGGTGAGCGTGTTCGCGAGCTGTTCGGTACCCGGCTCGCTCGCGACGGCGAGTTCAGCCTCGACGCGGCCGCGCGCGCGCGGCTGCCCCGGTTCGGCTTCGCCTCGGGCCGCAGTACCCATGCCGATCGCCTGGCGACGATCCGCAGCGTCTATCGCGAGTGCGGCGTGACGATCGACCCGCACACCGCCGATGGCGTGAAGGTGGCGCGCGAGCACCTGCAGCCGGGCGTGCCGATGATCGTGCTCGAAACCGCGCAGCCGGCCAAGTTCTCGGCGACGATCGTCGAAGCGCTCGGGCGCGAACCCCTTCGGCCGCCGGCGCAAGTCGGCATCGAGGCGTTGCCGCGCCGCTTCACCGTGATGGCCGCGGACGCGCAGGCGGTCAAGAGCTACATCGAGGCGCACGTCGCGTGAAGGTCATCGGTTTTTCCGGATACTCGGGTGCCGGCAAGACGACGCTCGTCGAGGGCTTGATCGCCAGCCTGGTGTTGGCCGGTCAGCGCGTGTCGGTGGTCAAGCACGCGCACCACGAGTTCGACATCGACCATCCTGGCAAGGACTCGTGGCGCCACCGCCAGGCCGGCGCGTTCGAGGTGGTGATCGCCTCGCGGCGGCGCCTCGCCAAGATCCGCGAGTTTGCTATCGAAGTGCAACCCACGGTGCACCAGCTGCTCGCCGAGCTGGTCGAGTGCGACTGGGCGCTGGTCGAGGGCTTCAAGCACGCCGACCTGCTGAAGATCGAGGTCTGGCGCGCCGCGGTCGGCAAGCCGGTGCAGTACCCCGACGATCCTTTCGTCGTCGCGCTCGCCACCGACAGCGCGCAACGCCTGCCGCAGGCGACGGCATTGCCGATACTCGACCTCAATGCCCCCGCCGCGGTGGCCGACTTCCTGCTGGAAAACTCTGCCCGTTATGAGTACATCGCCCCCGAAGACTGGCTCGCCGATGCTGACGCTGGACGAGGCGCTGGCGCGGCTGCTCCAGGCCGTTCGGCCGCTGGCTGAGTTCGAGCCACTCGCCACTTTCGACGCCCTCGGCCGCGTGCTCGCGGCAAACGTGGTGTCGTTGCTCGACGTGCCGCCGGCAGACAACACGTCGATGGACGGTTACGCACTGCGCACCGCCGACGTGCCTGTCGCCGGCACCGTGCTGCCGGTGAGCCAGCGCATCGCGGCCGGTGTCGTCGGCGACCCGCTGCGCCCCGGCACGGCGGCGCGTATCTTCACCGGCGCCCAGATTCCCGCGGGCGCCGACGCGGTGGTCATGCAGGAGCAGTGCGAAGCCGTCGACGGCGGCGTGCGTGTGGCCGTCGCTCCGCTGGCGGGGCAGTGGATACGCCGACGCGGCGAGGACGTGCAGCTCGGCAGCGTCGTGCTCGCGCGCGGCGCGCGGCTCACGCCGCAAGCGCTCGGCCTCGCGGCATCGGTCGGCGCGGCGTCGCTGAGCGTCGTCCGCCGCCCGCGTGTGGCGCTGCTCTCCACCGGCGACGAACTGGTGATGCCCGGCGAGCCGCTGCGCCCGGGCGCGATCTACAACTCGAACCGCTACACGCTGCGCGGTCTGCTGCAAGCCTTCGGCTGCGACTGCGTGGATCTCGGCATCGTGCCCGATTCGCTGGCCGCCACACGCGACGCGCTGCGCCGCGCGGCGGCGGGCTGCGACCTGATCGTCAGCTCGGGTGGCGTGTCTGTCGGCGAGGAAGACCATCTGCGCCCTGCCGTTCAGGCCGAGGGCAGGCTCGACCTCTGGCATGTGGCGATCAAGCCGGGCAAGCCGCTCGCGTTCGGCGCAGTGCACCGCACCGACGCGTCCAGCGCCTGGTTCATCGGCCTGCCGGGCAATCCGGTGTCGTGCTTCATCACCTTCCTGCTCGCGGTGCGACCGCTGTTGCTGCGCTTGCAGGGCGCGTCGCCGCAGCCGCCACAGGCGCTGTCGGTGCGGGCCGATTTCGACTGGCCGCGGCCCGACCGCCGGCGCGAGTTCCTGCGCGTGCGCCGCAATGCCGAGGGTGCGCTGGACCTGTTCGCGAACCAGAGTTCGGGCGTGCTGACCTCGGCCGTCTGGGGCGACGGCGTGGTGGACAACCCGCCGGGCCAGGCCATCCGACGCGGTGACCCGGTACGCTACTTCTCGTTTGCGGACCTGCTCGCATGACACAACCGATCAACGTCCAGGTGCGCTACTTCGCTTCGCTGCGCGAAGCCCTGGGGCCGGGCGACACGCTCGTTGTCGACGGGCCGTCCACGGTGGCGGCGGTGCGCGACGCGCTGATCGCGCGCAGCCCCGCCCACGCCCAGGCGCTCGCGCGCGGGCGTGCCGTGCGCACGGCGCTGAACCAGACCCTGTGCGACGAGGCGGCCGTGGTGAGCGACGGCGCCGAACTGGCCTTCTTCCCGCCGGTCACGGGCGGCTAGGCAGCCTGCGAGCGCCGGCGATGATCTTGCGATCGACTCTTAGCGCGGGCGCACTCACAGCGCTTGCGGCGTTCTCGGCGCTGATTGCCGGCTGCGCCGCTCCATCGTTCGACCCGTACAGCCCGAGCACTGTGCCGGTCGTGCTGGCAGGCCCGGCCGACGTCGGGGTGCGCGACCTCAGGGCACGGTATCGCGAGGCCGTGTGCAGGCGCATCCGATCGGGGGGCGACACCTGCACCGAGGTCCTGCTTCGGCTCGACGGCGAAGGCGATGCGCCCCCGATGCGAACGACGGACGACCTGGCGCAGCGGTATCGCATCGCGTTCGTTCCTGGGTTCCTCTCCGAGTGCTTCGAAGGCCTTGCGCGTCCGTTTGCCGATGCAGAACGCGCGCTTCGACAGCGCGGCTTCACGGTCGACTACTTCCAGGTGTCGGGTCGGGGCAGCACGGCCGACAACGCGCGTCGGCTGGCCGGGCACTTTTCAGCGCTCGACGACGACCCGCGCCCGATCATCCTGTTCGCGTACTCCAAGGGGTTGCCAGACGTGCTCGGCTTCGTAGCCAGCTTTCCGGGCGCCGCGAAGCGCATCGCAGCGGTGGTTGCCGTGGCGGGCGCAGTCAACGGCAGCCCGCTTGCCGACGAGCTGCTGATGCCGTACCGGGAATGGGCGGCGGCTTTCCCGCTGCCGGGCTGCGATGCGGGGACTGGCGACGAACTCCACGACCTTCGACGTGATGTGCGGCTCGCCTGGTGGCGAGAGAACGGGCAAGCGGTGAAGGTCCCAATGTTTTCACTCGTCGCGACGCCACGCCCCGACCACGTTTCGCCGGCCACGCTGGGAACGTACCGCTGGCTCGCAAAGATCGACCCGCGCAACGACGGCAAGCTGCTCTGGTACGACCAGATCGTGCCGGGCAGCTACCTGCTCGGCTATGCGAACGCCGATCATTGGGCGATCGCGATTCCAGTGGGCGAGGAGGTTCCAGCGCTGGCGTTCATGTTCAGGGACAAGCTGCCCCGCACAGCGCTCGTCGAAGCGGCGATCGAGGTCGTGGCCGGCACGCTGGCCACCCTGCCTTCGCGCTGAGGCGCTGCGACGCCGCAAGCGTGACGAGCGATCAGTAGAGATCGCGCGGGAACGCCATGAAGATGATGTCCTCCACGCGCTGCCAGGCGTTGCGCGCGGGCTGCTTGTCGAGCACGCGCTGCGCCCGAGGTCCAGCGAACCGAGCCGTCTGCCGCGAGCGTGACCTGCCAGGCGTTGGCCGGCTGCATGTCGCGCTCCACGCTGGCCGCCAGCGCCTGGGACAGGCTCCCGCTTTCGACGATCACGCCCATCTCGCTGTTGATCGCCGCCGAGCGCGGATCCAGGTTCATCGACCCGATGAACACGCGCTCGCGGTCGATGACCATCGCCTTCACGTGAAAGCCCATGAACTCCGACACCGTCGGCGGCGTGTCGGCGAGCAGCGGCTTCGTCGCTGCGTCGTGGCGCACTTCGTACAGCTCGACGCCGGCCTCGAGCAGCGGCTTGCGCCATTGCTTGTAGTGGCTGTTGACAGCGGGGACGTCGTGCGACGCGAGCGAGTTGGTGAGGATGCGAACCTTCACGCCGCGCGCCGTGAGCGAGCGCAGGTCGGCGATCGCGGCTTCGTCGGGAATGATGTAGGCGTTGGCGATCAGCACCTCGCGCTGCGCGGTGCCGACGAGCTTGCGGATCGCCGCCGGCATGTGGTGCGTCAGTTGCCCGGGGTCGGGCGAGTCGCTGTGCATGCCGCTGGTGCCGCCGTGCATCTGCGGCACGGCCTGCGCCAGTTCGGCTCGCCACGCCTGCCGGTCCAGCGCCAGGCCCTTCATCGCTGGCGCCGCCTTGAGCTCGCGGACGATCGGCGCGGCCTCGGCCTTCAACGTTGTCGAGCCGGTCTCGATGCCGAGCGCGCGGATCGGAACGACCCACTCGCTGTTCCAGAAGGTGTCGAACACCGCCGAGGCCTGGCGCGCCACCGGGCCGATGCCCAGCACGTCGAGGTCGCGGAAGTTGAAGTCCGGCGACAGCCCGAGGTACTCGTTGCCGATGTTGCGCCCACCGACGATGGTCGCGCGGTTGTCGGCCACCAGCAGCTTGGCGTGCATGCGGTGGTTGATGCGCTCCATGCGCGCGAGGCTGTCGAAGCCGCGCCCGACGAGCGAGCGTTCCTGCCACGCGTTGAAGAGCCGGATCTCGATGTTGGGGTGGGCGTCGATCAGCGCCGCCGCCTGGTCGCGCACCTTCGGGTGCGTCTCGTCGACCAGGACCGTCGAGAGGTCGTCGAGGATCAGGCGCACCTTCACGCCGCGGTCGGCGGCCTCCACGACGCGCTTCATCAGCAGGTTGCCGCCCTCGTCGCCCCACCAGGTGTAGTACTGCAGGTCCAGGCTCTGCTGCGCGCTGTCGATCAACGCGAGCCGCCACGTCAGCCCGTCCCGGTTCGACTCCAGCAGGCGAAAGCCGGACCGTCCGGACCCTTGCATCTGCAGCACGCCTGCCTCGGCATCGGCCAGCGGGCCGGCCGCGGCTGGCGCCTTGGCCACCCCGGGTGCGCCGCGGGGCGGCGGTGCGACGGGCGGTGTGGTGCATGCCGCAACGACACAAGCCATCGCAGCGACCAGGCCCATGCGCCGGAGCAGGCTGAATTGACGGCGGACTTCGAAGGCATTCATAGGGTAGGGCCGGATTCTATGCAGACGAGACGCCATCCGCAGGGCGACGGAGTGGGTCGCAGGGCGCTGGCGGCCTGTCGGGCGATGTAACGATTCGCGTTAGAGTGAGCACGATGAAGTGGCAAATCAGCATCGGGCGAGCTTCGTGCAGCGCCATGGCATGGCTCCTGGCGGCGGCCTCGCTGGTGGGCTGTGCGACTGCCCCGCCGGTGTCCACCGCTGGCACGGAACGAGCAATCCCGTTGAAACTCGGTCGCGTCCAGACGCTCACCCAGGGCGGCATGTCGGTGCAGTTGGCCGTTCCCGACGAAGTGGAGGTGACAAGGCATTTCGGCGTCTCGCTGGCCGAGCACGGCATCCAGCCGATCTGGATCCGGGTCCAGAACTCGAGCGCCGTGGACTACTGGATTCTTCCCATCGCGATCGATCCGGACTACTACACCGCTGACGAGACGGCGCTGATCGCCGCAGGGGGGCTCGACCCGCAGGCAGGCGCTGGCGTGACCGAGGCCTTGCGCCAGAGCGCGCTGCCGTTCTTCCTGCCGGCGGGAAGCGTCAACGAGGGCTACGTCTACGCCTCCCACCTGCGGGGAGGCCGATTCGTGGACCTGAGGTTTTCAGCGCCGGGGCATGGGCTCAGGATGCGCTTCGCGGTGATGCTCCCGACCCAGGGCTTCGACTACGAGAGCTCGGCGCTGCGCCAGCTGTATGAGAGAGTCCATGCCCTGCCGGACCTGACCCTCGAGCAGGCGCGCTCGAGGATTCGCGAACTGCCCTGCTGCACCACGCGTGAAGACGGCCAGGGCGACGGCGACCCGCTCAACATTGCGCTGATCGGATTGGGCGAGGACGTGATTCCGGCGCTCACGGCCGGCGGGTGGACGTTCACCGAAGCGATCACGGTCGACAGCATTCGCAGGATGATCGGCGCGGCCGTCGCCGACGAACCGTTCTTCACCGCGCCCGTCAGCGCCCTGTACCTGTTCGGCCGCAAGCAGGACATCGCCCTGCAGCGAGGCCGGGCGAAAATCGCGCAACGCAACCACATGCGGCTCTGGCTCGCCCCGTTCCGCTGTGAAGGGCAGCCGGTCTGGGTTGGCCAGGTCAGTCGCGACATCGGCGTGAAGGTCACCACCAAGTCGCCGACGCTCACGACCCACGTCATCGACCCGAACGTGGACGAGTCGCGCCAGTACGTGCTGCAGAGCCTCTTGCACCAGGAAGCCGTCCGATGGTTCGCGCTCGTACGTGGTGTGGGGGCTGCGGCTCGCGATCAGCCCCGGCACAACCTGGCCGACGACCCGTATTTCACGGACGGCATGCGCATGGCGATCGGGGTATCCCGCGCGCCGGTTCAGCCGTGGCAGGCGCTGAACCTCGAATGGAACGAATCGACGGACCCGATTCGAGCGGGCAAGGGCGAAGATGCACGGGTGCGCCAGGCCCGGTGACCGATGACGGCAGCGGCGCGGAGATCACGACGAAGGCAATGCCTCGGAACGCGGACTGGGGCTGTTCAATGCGTTGCTCGCAATGGTTGATAGCGCATGAAACCATCAGGTTGCGCGATTGTGCGGGCGCTGCGTTGAGCTGCGGTGCGCAGCGCTGGGAGGCGTCGATGCGCAAGCTCGCAGGACTCGTCGCCACGCTGGGGATGCTGTGCCTCCTGGGCGGCCTGCTTGGCGGCTGCGCCACCTCGTTGCCGTCGCTCGAGAGCCGGACCGTCACCACGGCCGCCACCGACACCGGCGGCACGCGGCTGGGCCGCGCGCTGGCGTCCGACGTGGCCGCACATCCGGGCCTGAGTGGCATCCATGCCCTGGTCGATCCCCGGGACGCCTTCGCCACCCGCGTGGTGCTGGCGGCTGCGGCCGACAAGTCGCTCGACGTGCAGTACTACATCTGGCATGGCGACCTGGTCGGCACCCTGCTTTTCGAAGCGCTGTGGAGCGCGGCCGAGCGCGGCGTGCGCGTGCGCCTGCTCCTCGACGACAACAACACCGCCGGGCTCGACCCGACGCTGGCCGCGCTGGACGCGCACCCCAACATCGAGCTGCGCCTTTACAACCCCTTCGTGCAGCGCGGCGCCCGCGCGCTCGGCTACCTGACCGACTTCGCGCGCCTCAACCGGCGCATGCACAACAAGTCGTTCACCGCCGACAACCAGGTGACGGTCGTCGGCGGGCGCAACATCGGCGACGAGTACTTCGGCGCGGGCGACGGACATGCTCTTTGCCGACCTCGACGTGGTGGCCGTGGGCACGGCCGTGGGCGACGTCTCGAAGGAGTTCGATCTCTACTGGAACAGCGCCTCCGCGTATCCGGCGGCGAGCCTGATCGGACAGGTGGGGCCGCAGGCGGCCGCCGATCTGCAGGCCCGTTTCGCCGCGGCTCACGCCGACCCGCAGGCCGTCGCCTACCTCGAGGCCGTGCGCGCCACGCCCGTGGTGCGAGACATCCTGGCCGGCAAGCTCACCTTCGAGTGGGCGAGCACGAAGCTCGTGTTCGACGACCCGGCGAAGACGCTCGACACGCAGCAGCGAACCGATGTGCTGCTGTTCCCGGACCTTGTGCAGGCCATGGGCCGCCCGCAGAAGACGCTCGACCTGGTCTCGCCGTACTTCGTGCCCGGCGAGCAGGGCACCGCGGCCCTCGCGGCAGTGGCCGGCCGTGGCGTCGCGGTGCGCATCCTCACCAATTCGCTCGCGGCGTCGGACGTGACGGCCGTGCACGCCGGCTACGCGAAACATCGCCGCGACCTGCTGCGTGCCGGCGTCAGGCTCTATGAGCTCAGGTCGACGGCCGGGCTGGAACCGAAGGACAGCCGAAACGCCGTGGGGTCGAGCTCGTCGTCGGGCCTGCACGCGAAGACCTTTGCCGTGGACGGCGAGCGCATCTTCGTCGGATCGTTCAACTTCGATCCGCGCTCTGCGCTGCTCAACACCGAGTTGGGGCTCGTCATCGACAGCCCGGTGCTCGCAAGAGGGCTCGGCGAGATCTTCGACCAGGGCGTTCCGCTGGCGGCCTACGAGGTGCGGCTCGCGCCCGATGGCCAGAGCCTTCAATGGATCGAGCGCACTGCGACGGGCGAGAAGGTCTACGACACCGAGCCGGAGACGAGCGCGATGCGGCGCCTGGGAGTCGGTGTGCTGTCCGTCATGCCGATAGACTGGCTGCTTTGACCGGAACACCGTGCCTGCTACGCGACCCTGCATTGCTCCGATGAACACTTCACCGATCGTCAGGCCGCTTGCCATCGGCCTGCTGCTGTCAACCCTGGGCCTGGCCCACGCCGACACCGTCGATGCCCGCTGCGACATCTACCCCAAGGGCTCGGACAAGGCCTCGGCTATGCTGGCCTGCACGTTCTCGCAGCGGCAGGGCTACGTCGCCATCGACCGTGCCGACGGGGTGCGCCACGAGTTGAGCCCCCACGGCAGCGCGGGAACCTACGTCGACCAGGGCGGCAAGCCGGCCTACCGCCAGCGCGGCCTCGGGGACCGGGGCCTGATCTTCAGGCTGTCCAGGGAGTCGGTGTTCGTCTACTGGGACACCGCCGGCCTTCCGCGCTCGCCTGCTGCGAGTCCGGCTGTCGTGCCGGCACCGAGGCTGCTGCCGATGGCGGCAGCGCCGCTGGTGCCGTTCGACAGGACGCTGACGCTGCAGGGTGTGAAGTTCCGCGTCACCTGCGCCAACGATTCGTCGCTCAACAGGCTCAGGATCGTTCCGTCCGGGCTCGCGCTCGTCAACGCGCCGATCGAGCGCGAGATCGACGGCACCGTCACGGGCGTCGAAGTGGCCGACCTGAACGCCGACGGCTCGCCCGAGCTCTACGTCTACGTCGCGTCGGCCGGTTCGGGTTCCTACGGCTCGCTGGTGGCCTATAGCGCCAACAGGCGCAAGTCGCTGAGCGAGATCTACCTGTCCCCGGTTACCGACCACGCTAGCGCCGCCGAGGGCTACCTGGGGCACGACCAGTTCGCCGTCGTCGAGAGCACGCTCGTGCGCCGCTTCCCGGTCTACAGGCCGGGGGACACCAACGCCGCACCCGCCGGCGGCACGCGCCAGCTGCAGTACAAGCTGCGGCAGGGCGAAGCCAGCTGGGTGCTCAAGCTGGACCGGGTCGTCGAATACTGAGGAGGTAGCTCTCGGCCTGGCCCGAGTTCGCGGCAGTTATGGCACGGCGCGGGCGTCGATGCGCCGTGCGTTCCAAGCTTCGCTGCTCCACGCTCAGCCCGTCGCCGCAGCCTGATCAAGGCAGGCTTGCCTTCAGGTCGGCCACGGTCGTCATCAAGGTCATTGGCTCCAGCGGCGAGGGGTCCAAACCCAGTCGGATGTAGAAGGCCTTCGCTTCATCGGAGATCGCGTGCACCAGAAGGCCTCGAATGCCGATGGCGTCGGCCGCGTGGATGACCCTGTGCGCGGCGTCCTGAAAGAGCGCGCGCCCCAGCCCGCGACCCTGGTGACTCCGTGCGATCGCCAGGCGCGCAAGCACGACGACGGGGATCGGGTCAGGCATGTTGCGTCTGAAGCGCCCGGGGGCTGCATCGGCAGCCACCGCGCTGGCAGCCAGCGCGTAGAACGCAACGACCTCCTGCGAGTCGCAGACCACGAAGGTGCGAGAGGCGCCGCTGGCCTGGTTGGGCAACGCCCGCCGCCGCAGCCATTCATCGAGCGAAACAGCGCCGCTACTGAAGTCGCCGAGCGGATGCGCCGCGGTCAGCGGCTCGGGTGGCTGGATCACCAGGCTGTCGATCAGGCCTTGGTCCACGGCGGCGGCGTTTGCATGGTGCGCCGCAGCCGTTCATTCGGTTGCGGCGGCGCATCGAGCATGGCCAGGAACTTGGTGTAGGTGGCAGGGCTGACGACGAAGATCGTGCGGTCGAGCAACTCCTCTTCCGCCGCCCGCCGTGCGGCGCCGAGGATGAAGTCCGTCCTCGTCTTGCCGCTCGACTTGGCCGCACGGTCGATCAGACCGCGCTCGGCGGCCGGGATGCGCAGGTTCAAGGTTTCTCGCGGTGCGCGCTTGGCTGGCGTATCGATGGCGGTTTTCATGGTCCGACCCAGTTGAATGAGTTGGCAGTCTATACCGCCGTAACGCCAGTGTCATTACAGCGATCCACGTCGACGTCGCGGGCGGCCTGTCGCCATGGTCTCGATGGCCGGGACCGCCCGCTCAGCGGTAGAGGCGCCAATCGAACACCATGCGCAGCCCGAGCGACCAGACCGTTTTCAGATCGACCGCCGGCGAGCCGGGCGGAAAGACGGTCGATCCCGCACGTGGCACGTCGGCATTCGCGAAAAGCTGGAACAGCACCGTCGAGCTCTGGTTGCCCGCGAACGAGCGATAGGGCCGGTATTCCGCGATCGGCAGGTCGTAGGAGATCGACTTGAACTGGACGAAGCTCAAGCCGCCGCCCGGCGTGCTCGGCGGGGCGATCAGCTGGTCGTTGGTCGTGAGCCCGTAGAACGTGACGCCGAGCTCGCGGCCGAGCACGAACTGGAAGCGGCCGATCGAGGTGGCCCAGCCGAGTTGCCACGGAATCAGGCCGCCGTTGCTGGCCGTCACGGCCATGGCCGTGTAGGCATCCGGGTTGAAGAAATACATCGGCGACAGCACCAGCAGGTCGCCGGGCAGCAGGTAGAACGGCGCCCGCAGCCGCGTCGACAGTCCGGTGCGCGCCGGAATGGCGGCGGTGATGCTGCCGCCCTCGCTGGATCTCAGCGAATCGGAAATCTTGTTGCTCGACGCCGAGTCTGCGCGCAGCCCGATCGAGGCGAACACCAGCCCGTCGCCAGACTCGCCGATCACGCCCTCGAGGCCGAAGCCGGCGATGAAACTCAGGTCCAGCCCGGCGATCGCGCCGCGGCTCGTTTGCGATGGCGCGAATCCGCCATCGACGGCGCGCGCATCGATCGTCCCCGCCAGCCCAATGAACGGCCCGAGCTCGCTGCGAAAGCGCGGCAGCGAGCCCAGGCCGGCGCCGAGCCCGGGCATTGGCGTCGGGTTGAGCACGGTCTCGTAGAGAGGCCGTGTGTCGGCGGCAACGCGCAGGCCTTCGTCGCGCCGGGGCAGGGTCGTACTCTTGCATACATCCAGGGCGTCGGGTGCGGCCGGCGCCAGCGGCGTGTGACGCAGCGCCACGTTGCCCGAGGCCGTGTCGAGCACCTGCTCCAGGCTCGTGCGCACCGACTTCGCGGCGAGTTGCGCGTCCTCGGGACGCATGTGCGCGTCACCCATCAGCACGATCGAGCCGCTGCTGCCCATCCAGTTGACGACCTCGAGCCCGTTCTCGTTGTAGTAGTCGTGCGTGCCCTTGCGTTGCGATGCATCGCCCCAGGTGCCCGCGACGTGGCCGGAGGCAAAGACGTCTTCCAGGAAGTGCAGCGCAAAGGCCTCGTCGGCCAGCATCGCGCGCGCCAGTGCGCGCCGCTCCTGCGGTGTGAGCGGCTCGTTGGCGAGCCGCGTCGCCTTCTGCAGTGCGCTGAGATGAAGCGAGCTGTAGACGCCGATCGCGTTGAGTTCGGCGCCGACTTCGGCCGAGAGCTTGCCGTAGTCGACGGTGCTGATGTTCACCGTTGGGCGGGGCAGCAGGAAGTGGGCGTTGTTGGCGCCGGCCCGCGTGGCGTAGCCGGGGTCGGCTCGCTGCATGCGCGTGTCCGAGGTCCGCAGCGCATTCATCCGCTCCGCTCGCAGTTCGGCGCTCTGCACGCGGCGTCGCAGGTCGCGGATCTCGGGCAGGTCCTCGTCCTTCGGCGGTGGAGTGCCTGGCGGCGGCACCACCGGCACGCGAGCCAGGTCCACCTTCAGTTGCGCCGCCACGTCAGCGACGGCCAGGATCCAGTCCGCCTTCAAGGCAGTGTCGACCATCTCCTGGCTCGAGCAGGAGTGGTCGCCCGCGATGGCTGGCAGTGCGGCCCAGTCGATGCACGCTGGCGTGAGGCCCTGGCTCGCATCGGCACCCTGCTCGCACAGGCGTGCTTCGTGGCCGACGCGCGCCTCCTTCCACAAGCGGTCGAATTCGGCGCGGCGTTGCGGGTCGAGCGTCTGGATGCCGAGCACCGCGATGTCGCGATGTTCCGGGTAGACCCATGCCGGTGCAGGGCCCGCAAGAATCAACAAGCTTGCCGCGCTCACGACGCGGGCCAGGCTTCGCATGTCGGGTCCCCCTGTGCAAGGCATCATCGGGCCGGGCGCGCTAGACCCGCCAGGGACGGGGTCCGTAGGTGCGCGGCGCCGGGTTCGTGCCATTCTGCCCGCACTCCAGTCGATGGGGTCGGCGGGTGTCGCTGGTGTGAAGCGTCTCGACGCTGCCCCGAATACCTGAAGGCGCCGTTGCGGCGGAGCGATCTCCCGATCGACTGGCTGTTGCGGCCGAGTCGCCGGCCGGGTTCATCGCGGCACGTCCGACACGCGCAGCGTCGCGAGCACCGGATTGTGGTCCGACGACTCGACCTCCGGCGCCGCCGCGTGAACGACCTCGAGGCCGCGCACGAAGATGTAGTCGACCAACTGGCCCAGAAACCGGCTGCGTGTGTCGACCGACGGCAGCACGGACACGAGACCCATGCGCTGCATCACGTCGTGGACGACTTCGAGACGTGTCGGGTTCCAGGTGTTGAAGTCTCCGGCGACGATCACCGGCCCCGGGTGGTCGGCGAGTTCGCGGGCGATCGCCTCGAGCTGCGCGCGGTACTCGTCGAGTCCCAGCGTGAAATTGATCGAGTGCACGTTCGCGACCGCGAGCCATTGCGCGGCGCCGTTCACCGCGTAGCGCGTGATCGCCGCCGATTTCGGGAGCTGCAGCAGCGGCTCGAAGAAGCGCTGCACACAGGCACTCGCCGGTCGCACGCGCGCCGCGTTCAAAACGCCCGTCTCGTGGCCGTTCAGCGCAAACGAGCTTGCGAGCAGCCAGTCGTAGCCCGCGTCGCGCAACACGCGCTGCAGGCCGGCGTTCAACGCCGCTTCCTGGATCAGCAGAAGATCGCTGTCGGCGGCAAAGCGCGCGAGATCCGAGTCCCAGCCCGGGTCGTCGTTCTTGTGCAGGTTCCAGCTCAGCACGCGCAGCGCAGGACCCGCCAGCGGCTGGGCAGCCTGGCCCGCTTCCGCGGCCGTCGGTCCACCTGTGCAGGGTAGCGGGCTGCCAACGATCACGCCGTCGTGGCCATTGGCGAATGCCTGCTGCACCGGTGGAACCGTGGCGCATGCGGCGAACAGCACAACCAGCGCCGCGGCGAGGCCGGTGCGCAATACCTCAATGGTCTGCAATGGCAGGTTTCTCCGGATCGATGGCGTCGACACGGCAGCCGTGCAGGCGCAATGTAGGATAGCGTCACTGCACCTGGTGACGTCGGAATCGAGCGGGCTCATGCGACGAATTCTGCTTTCCCTGCTGACCTGCCTCTTCGTTTCAGCGGGCAGCGCAGCACCTCTGTCCCCCACTGCAAGGACAGAGATCGACGGGTTGCTGTCCAGGCTGGAAGCCTCGGCGTGCGAGTTCAATCGCAACGGCAGCTGGTACCCGGCCCCGGAGGCCAAGTCGCATCTTCTTCGCAAGCTGAATTACCTCGAAGACAGGGGCGCGGTGCAGAGCGCCGAGCAGTTCATCGAACTGGCGGCCTCGACGAGCAGCATGTCGGGCCAGCCGTACCTGGTCAGGTGCGCGAACGGTGCGCCGGTTCCCAGCCGCTCGTGGCTGCTGTCGCAGCTGCAGGCCCTTCGCTCGGCCTCGGGAGCGAGGAAGACGCCGTAGGGCGCAGGGCGCAGGGCGGAAGGCTCAGAACTTCGGGATCCGCACCGTCTTGCTGATCATCAGGGTGCCCGACAGCACGAACAACGACGCGAGCCCGTGCAGGCGCCACGGGCCGATCGCCCAGACACCGCCGGGAAGCATGTCGCCGAGCGCGCCCTGCCATGCGACGATGGCCAGAACCGCGGTCAGCAGGACGCTGGTCGGAATGGGTGTGCCTTCGAAGTACGCCACCTTGTCGGCGCCGGCCGACAGACTCTCCGCGGTCACGTTGTAGCGCGCGAGGCGGCTGACCCCGCAGCAGACGAAGTAGATCAGTGCCACGGCGTCCCAGCCGCCGCGCAGGCCGGCGGCGAAGGCCAGCGTTGCCGGGCCGACGCCGAACGAGACGATGTCGGCCAGCGAGTCGAGCTCGCGGCCGAGCGCCGAGTGCTGTTGCCGCCAGCGCGCGACGCGGCCGTCGATCACGTCGAAGGCGAACGCGAGGGGCGCCATCGCGGCGGACCACAGGAAGTCCGACAATTCGCCGGTGCCGACGTACCGCATGGCCAGCAACACCGAAGCCATTCCGCAGGCCGCGTTGCCGAGGGTGAAGAAATCCGCGAGCTGGAAGCCGCGGATCATCGAGAAGTGCCGATGCGGGGCGGCGGGTCTGGACATGGCTGCTCCTCGAGAAGGTCGTGCGTGTGCCGTAAGGCCCGTCGCCGGACCTTGCTGGGCTGGAGCAGTCTGGCACAAGATCCGCTGTCCGGCCGTATCCTGTGAGGGCGCGTCGCGGCCTATGCCGAGCGAGATGGAGCAAGCGAGATGAACGGACCCCGGGTCAGCATCCAGACCGCGGACTTCGACCTGTCGGCCGAGGTCGCGGCGCTGCGGGCCGGTGACGGCGGCGTGGGCGCCGTGGTGGGCTTCGTCGGCACCGTGCGCGACCGCAGCGGCCCCGCCGTGATCGGCTCGATGGAGCTCGAGCACTACCCGGGAATGACCGAGCGCGCCATCGAGTCGATGATCGACGAGGCCCTGCGGCGCTTCGACATCCGCGCGGCGAGGGTGGTGCACCGCGTCGGCCCCCTGCAGCCGCTCGACCAGATCGTGCTCGTCGCCGTGGCCTCGGCGCATCGCGGCCAGGCTTTCCAGGCCTGCGAGTTCCTGATGGACTACCTGAAGACGCAGGCGCCGTTCTGGAAGAAGGAGCACACGTCCCAGGGCGCGCACTGGGTCGACGCGCGAGTGAGCGATGACGAGGCCTTGACGCGCTGGGGACTGACGGCCGTCGGCAACGCGCGGCCCTGATCGGGCAACGGTGCAGGCCTCGGGCTGGCGCCGCGCACCAGGGATGCGCTTGACCCAAGGCAATCCGGCCAGGCATTGATTCCCGTCAGGGCCATGCCGCCTTGAAAACCTACGCTTGTCCCTAACCTGAGGACGAACCGTAGGAGTTTTCATGCGACAAGACAAGATGACCACGCGCTTCCAGGAAGCGCTCGGCGAAGCCCAGAGCCTGGCCGTCACGCGCGGCAACCCGTACATCGAGCCGGTGCATCTGCTCGCGGCGATGTTGGTGCAGGAAGAGGGCCCGCGCTCGATGCTCGAACGCGCTGGCGTGCGCATGCCGGCGCTGCAGACGGCAGTCGACACGGCGCTCAACGGTCTGCCCCAGGTGGAGGGCGGCGGCCAGCCGGTGCAGGTCGGGCGCGATCTGCTCGCGCTCTTGCAGGCTGCCGAGAAGGAGGCCAGCCAGCGCGGCGACCAGTTCATCGCCAGCGAGATGTTCCTGCTCGCGCTTGCCGACGCGAAGACCGACCTCGCCGCCATCGTGCGCGGCCACGGCCTGACGCGCAAGGCGCTCGAGGCGGCCATCACCGCGGTGCGCGGAGGGCAGAAGGTCGACAGTGCCGAGGCCGAAGGCCAGCGCGAGACGCTGAAGAAGTACACGATCGACCTGACCGAACGCGCCCGCCTGGGCAAGCTCGACCCGGTGATCGGTCGCGACGACGAGATCCGGCGCGCGATCCAGGTGCTGCAGCGCCGTACCAAGAACAACCCGGTACTGATCGGCGAACCGGGCGTCGGCAAGACCGCCATCGTCGAAGGACTGGCGCAGCGCATCGTCAACGGCGAGGTGCCCGACAGCCTGAAGGAAAAGCGCGTGCTGGTGCTCGACATGGCCGGGCTGCTGGCGGGTGCCAAGTACCGTGGCGAGTTCGAGGAGCGGCTGAAGTCGGTGCTCAAGGAGGTGGCGCAGGACGAGGGCCGCATCATTCTCTTCATCGACGAACTGCACACGATGGTCGGCGCCGGCAAGGCCGAGGGCGCGATCGATGCGGGCAACATGCTCAAGCCTGCGCTCGCCCGCGGCGAGTTGCACTGCATCGGCGCGACGACGCTCGCCGAGTACCGCAAGTACGTGGAGAAGGACGCCGCGCTCGAGCGGCGCTTCCAGAAGGTGCTTGTCGACGAACCGAGTGTCGAGGCGACGATCGCGATCCTGCGCGGCCTGCAGGAGAAGTACGAGGTGCACCACGGCGTCGAGATCACCGATCCGGCGATCGTCGCCGCGGCCGAGCTGAGCCACCGCTACGTCACCGACCGCTTCCTGCCCGACAAGGCGATCGACCTGATCGACGAGGCGGCGGCGAAGATCAAGATCGAGATCGATTCCAAGCCCGAGGCGATGGACAAGCTCGACCGCCGGTTGATCCAGCTGAAGATCGAGCGCGAGGCCGTTCGCAAGGAAAAGGACGAGGCCTCGAAGAAGCGCATGGCGCTGATCGAGGACGAGATCGCCAAGCTCGAGCGCGAGTACGCAGACCTCGAGGAAATCTGGAAGGCCGAGAAGGCCACGGCCCAGGGCTCGGCCCAGGTGAAGGAAGAGATCGACCGCATCCGCTTCCAGATCGAGGAGCTGAAGCGCAAGGGCGACTTCAACAAGCTCGCCGAATTGCAGTACGGCAAGCTGCCCGAGCTCGAGAAGAAGCTGAAGGAAGCGCAGGCCAAGGAATCGGGCAAGGCCAAGGGCGGCGCGGGTGGCAAGAGCACTCCGCAACTGCTGCGCACGATGGTCGGCGCCGAAGAGATCGCCGAGGTCGTATCGCGCGCTACCGGCATTCCGGTGTCCAAGCTGATGCAGGGCGAGCGCGACAAGCTGCTGCAGATGGAAGCCAAGCTGCACGAGCGCGTCGTCGGCCAGGACGAGGCGATCACCGCCGTTGCCGACGCGATCCGCCGGTCGCGCGCGGGGCTGTCGGACCCGAACCGGCCGCTCGGCTCATTCCTGTTCCTCGGCCCCACCGGCGTCGGCAAGACCGAGCTGTGCAAGGCGCTCGCCGGGTTCCTGTTCGACAGCCGAAGACCACATGGTCCGCATCGACATGAGCGAGTTCATGGAGAAGCATTCGGTCAGCCGCCTGATCGGCGCGCCGCCGGGCTACGTGGGCTACGACGAAGGCGGCCAGCTGACCGAGGCGGTGCGGCGCAAGCCCTACAGCGTGCTGCTGCTCGACGAGGTGGAGAAGGCGCACCCGGACGTGTTCAACGTGCTGCTGCAGGTGCTCGACGACGGGCGCCTCACCGACGGGCAGGGTCGCACGGTGGACTTCAAGAACACCGTGATCGTGATGACGAGCAACCTCGGCTCGCACCAGATCATGCAGATGGCCGGGCAGTCCAGCGAGCTGATCCGCGAGGCGGTGTGGGTCGAGGTCAAGCAGCACTTCCGCCCCGAGTTCCTCAACCGCATCGACGAGGTGGTGGTGTTCCATGCGCTGGACACGAAGCACATCGAATCGATCGCCCGCATCCAGATGAGGTGTGCTGGAGGCGCGGCTCGCGAAGATGGACATGAAGCTCGATGTCGCGCCGCAGGCGCTGGCCGAGCTGGCCAAGGTCGGGTTCGACGCGGCGTTCGGCGCCCGGCCGCTGAAGCGGGCGATCCAGCAGCGCATCGAGAACCCGATCGCCAAGCTGATCCTGCAGGGCCGCTTCGGCCGCCAAGGACGTGATACCGGTCGGCGTCGAGCGACGGCGAGTTCGTGTTCGAGCGCGTCGTGCACTGACAGCGCCGGCCGAGCGCGCTCTGGCTGCAGTGGGCGCAGGTTCGCGCAGCGATGTGAGGCGCGCAGCGCCGGCCAGGCCCGACGCTCGGCGTCGCGAACAGATCGTCCATTCGCTGGATCTGCAGCCGCGCCAGCGTCAGGTTGGCGTCGCTCTTGTCGAGCACGGCGTGCAGCACCAGATGCGGATGCTTCGGCACGGCGCGCAGCAGAGGTGGCGCGAGTCGAGCGTGATCGCCGCCTCGGGCGAACCGGCCTCGAGGCCGAGGCGATGGCCGGTGCGGGTGAGCGGCTGCCAGCAAAGAGGCGCCGGCCGCTGCGAGGCCGGCGGCGTCGTCGAGTGCCGTCGGCGTGGGCGATGCTGCGGCCGCTGGCGGCCTCGAACACGCAGCAGCCGAGCATGCCGTTGACCTTGCGCAGTTGCCCGACATAGCGCGCCATCAAGGCCGCGACGGCTGCCTCCGCGGCTTCGAGCTCCAATCCGGGAGCCGTTGGCGCGGCGGGCATCGGTCGCAGCGAGACCGGTTCCAGCACCGGGGGGCTGCTGGCCGGCCGATGGCGGCCCCCGCGGCCGGCGGCGCGGCCGGCGGCGCGGCCGGTCTGGCGGGCAGAGCGGGCGGAGTGGGCTTTGCACGTGGCGTGGCGAGCTCCGGCACGAGTCTGCCGGTCGCGGCGATCTGAGTTCGCAGTCGGTTCCAGGCGCCGCTGATGAAGGCCCAGGCGTCTGACGGCCGCTGTCGCCGCTGGCGTGGTCCGTACCGTCACGCCGGTGCCGCGGCCGAGGTCGCTGCCCTGTGAAGCCAGTGCGGCCGACGACGCCAGCGGCAGCAGCAGCAGCTCGCGGTTCGGCCACGGGCCGGTGGCGATGGCGTCGCGCAGGGGCTTGAACGCAGAGGCCAGCGCGTGCGCCGGCAGGTCGCCCACCATCAGCACGCCGAGCCGGCTGTAGGCGAGCAGCACCCGCGCGAGCCCTAGGCGCGTCTGCGTGTCGGCTTCGACGTCGGTGCTGTAGACACGCAGCGTCCCGCCCTGGGCGCCGGCGAATTCGAGGAACTCCAGCGTGGCCAGCGCATTGCCGAACCCCTGGCGGCGGATGATGAGTTGCTTCAGCCTGCAGGCCGGAGCCTGCGCGACACCCGCGAGCAGCTTGCGCGACGAGCCGGTTCCTATGTCGTGCACCGCGATGAATTCGGGCTGCGCGTGGTCGAACTGCTGCAGCAGCGCCGGCGCGGCGTCGCAGGAGACGAACATCTCACGCACGTTGTCGCCCGCCGCGCGGCGATGTCGGACGATTCCGCCGCTGCCGGACCGACGGGGCGGCTCGCCGGCCGCGCCGCGTAGGCACTCTGCGGTCGCGCCGCATTACGCGCTCTGCGGTCGTGCCGGCTGCAACTCGACGGGCGCGGCGTCTGCGCGCAGACCGCGCCGGGTTGCATAAGGGTCGAAATCCTGATGGTTGCCGGAACTCATGGAGCCTTGCGTGTTCGGTCGGCGACCCTGCGGACCCGGGGTCGTACCGTGGAGCATAACTGCTGCACAATGCGGCCGATAGAATCGGACGCTTCCCAGCTTCGAGTTCATCGCCGTCGGTGCGCCGTCGCCGGCGATGCCAGGCCGACATGGCCCACCATCGAAACTCCTGCCCGATCGCCCGGTCGTCATCGTCGGCGCCGGGCTGGCGGGCCTGACGGTGGCACTGCACCTGGCCGCAGAGCACGCCGGTCGTCGTGCTGGCCAAGCGCGAACTCGACGAAGGCGCCACCGCCTGGGCGCAGGGCGGCATCGTCGGCGTGCTCGGCCGCGACGACAGCATCGAGTCGCACGTGCGCGACACGCAGGACGCCGGCGCCGGGCTGGTCGACGAACACACCGCGCGTTTCATCGCCGAGCACAGCGCGCGAGGCGATCGAGTGGCTGGTCGGCGAGCGGCGTGCCGTTCTCGCCCGACCCTGACGGGCCGCTCGGCCTGCACCTCACGCGCGAGGGCGGTCACGCGGTGCGCCGCATCGCGCATGCGGCCGACGCCGACCGGCAAGGCGATCCACGAGGCGTTGCTCGAGCAGGTGCACGGCGCATCCGAACATCGTGCTGCGCGAGCGCTGGATGGCGGTCGACCTGATCACCTCGCGTCACCTGACGCGCGACGAGCCGCCGCGCTGCTATGGCGTCTACGCGCTCGACATCGACCGCCGGCGCGTCGAGACGCTGGCGGCTGCCGCCGTGGTGCTGGCCACCGGCGGCGTCGGCAAGGTCTACCGCTACACCAGCAACCCCGACACCGCCACCGGCGACGGCATCGCGATGGCCTGGCGCGCCGGCTGCCGGGTCGGCAACATGGAGTTCATCCAGTTCCACCCGACCTGCCTGTACCACCCGCAGGAGCGCAGCTTCCTCATCACCGAGGCGCTGCGCGGCGAGGGCGCGCACCTGATGCTGCCGGGATCGAACGGCGAGGCGGCGCGCTTCATGGCGGCGCACGATGCGCGGCGGCGAGCTGGCGCCGCGCGACATCGTCGCCCGCGCGATCGACTTCGAGATGAAGAAGCACGGCGTCGACCACGTCTGGCTCGACGCGCGCCATCTCGGCGAGGTCTTCCTGAAGGAGCACTTCCCGACCATCCATGCGCGATGCCTGAAGCTGGGCATCGACATCGCCACGCAGCCGATCCCGGTCGTGCCGGCGGCGCACTACACCTGCGGCGGCGTGGTGACCGACCTCGAGGGCCGCAGCGACCTGCCGGGTCTGTACGCGGTCGGCGAGACGACCTACACCGGGCTGCATGGCGCGAACCGGCTGGCCAGCAACTCGCTGCTCGAGTGCGTGGTGCTCGGGCGCACCTGCGCCGAGCCACATCCTCGGCCACGCGCCGGGCGAGCAGCCGGCGCTGCCGGCGTGGGACGAGAGCCAGGTCGAGAACGCCGACGAGCAGGTCGTGATCGCCCACAACTGGGACGAGTTGCGCCTGCTGATGTGGAACTACGTCGGCATCGTGCGCACGACCAAGCGGCTCGAGCGCGCGCTGCACCGAATCGAGCTGCTGCGCAGCGAGATCGACGACTACTACGCCAACTTCCGCGTCAGCCGCGACTTGCTCGAACTGCGCAACCTGGTCGACTGCGCCGAGCTGATCGTGCGCTCGGCGCTGATGCGCCACGAAAGCCGCGGCCTGCACTACAGCCGCGACTTCCCGCAGACGCTGCCGGTGAGTTTCCCGACGGTGCTGGTGCGCTCGGCGCGCAGCGGCAGCGCACGGCAACTCGGTCGGGCTCAGCGGGTAGGGGACGGCTTGCGCCAGCGTGTGCCGTTTGACACGGACGGCGTGAGCGGGCACTTCAACAGCAGCGGGCAAGCGCTTGCGCGTTCGCTGCACCCCAAGTCTCACCGCGCCGGCGGCTGCTCCGCCTGGCTCTTCAGCGCCGCCCCGTAAACCCAGTTGCGTGCCAGGTTGACCGCCTGGTTCCTGCGCGTACTCGCTTCCGACACCTCCGAGGTCACCGCAACGACGAGATCGAGCGGCGCATGCACCCAGAGGATCTGACCGCCGAACCCGCTGGCCACGAAGGTCTGTCGGGACGCGGCGGACGGCGCCACCCACCACAGGTAGCCATACGCCAAGCCCACGGGTGGCCCGCCGGCGTTCTGGCGGTCGGTGGCTGCCAGGACATAAGCCCTGGGCACGAGTTGCCGCCCTTGCCAGGTTCCCTCCTGGAGAAACAGCTGGCCGAGCTTGGCCATGTCGCGGGTGCGCAGGCTCAGGCCCCTGTGGCCGAGATCGTGACCCTGCTCGTCGACTCGCCATTCGGTTCGCTCGATGCCGAGCGGCGCGAACAGGTGCTGCCGCGCGAAAGCGGCTGGCCTCTCTCCGACCGCCTTGCCGAGCACGGCAGCCAGAAGATCGGATGCCGGGTTGTCGTATCGGAAAACCTCGCCGGGGTTTGCCTCGAACCGGCGGCTCATCGCGAATCGAGCCCGTTCCCTGGGGTCGAAGAAGCGACGCTCGCTACCCTGGAATCCGGCCGTCATCGTCAGCAGGTGCCGCACGGTGAGGCTGCCGAGCGCGAGGATCGTCGTTGGCGTCGGCCAGCTCCGGCATCACGGCGATGATCGGCTGGTCGAGGTCGGAGATGCGGCCCTGTGCGACGGCGATGCCGACCAAGGTCGACAGGACGCTCTTGGTGACCGACTCGACGCCATGCAGCGAGTCTCGCGACTGGCCGCTCGCGTAGTACTCGAAGGCAACGCGGCCGCGTCGAATGACGACCACGCTACTGATGTCAGTCAGGCTCTCCGCGATGTGACGTTCGAGGCCGGAGAAGGTCTTGGCATCGAACGCCTGTTCGGTGGCTGAAGGCGTCGGCCAATCCGGCGCTGGAACCGGTGCCGTCTGCGCATGGGCCGAGCTGAAGCAGGCCAGCAGCGAACCCGCGAGACGGCAGCAGAGGCGGCGCAACATTCCAAGCTTCCGAGCGCTGAGATCGACGAGGGCGCAGGGGAACTTCCTGCGGAGCTGAATCAGCCCGCGTCCAATCGCGTGAGCACGCGCATCGAGAAGTCGATCGCCCGCACGTCCTTGGTCAGCCGGCCGATCGAGATGCGGTCGACGCCAGTGGCGGCGATGTCCGCGCAGCTGGTCGAGCGTGACGCCGCCCGAGACCTCGAGCAGCGCGCGCCCGCCGGTGATCGCCACCGCCTCGCGCATCTGCGCCAGCGTGAAGTTGTCGAGCAGCACGCTCGCGGCGCCGGCGGCCAGCGCCTCGCGCAGCTGGTCCAGCGTCTCGACCTCGATCTGGATGTCGACGCCGGACGTCGAGCGCGCGCGCATTGCGCAAGCGCCGCGGTCACGCCGCCGGCGGCGGCGATGTGGTTCTCCTTGATCAGGATGCCGTGCTACAGCGCCAGGCGCTGGTTCGCTCCGCCGCCCACGCGTACCGCGTACTTCTGCGCCAGTCGCAGCCCGGGCAAGGTCTTGCGGGTGTCGAGCATCGCGCAGCCGCGCGAGTTCGGCGAGGCGCCGGTCGATGGCATCGACATGGGCCCGGGTCAGCGTGGCGGTGGCGCGACAGCAACTGCAGGAAGTTGAGCGCCGGCCGCTCGGCCGCGAGCAGCGCGCGCGCATCGCCCTCGACGTGGCAGACCATCGCTGTCGGCGGTCATGTCGCGCGCCTTCGGCGACATGCCAGTCGATGCGCGCCTGCGCGTCCAGCGAATGCACCACGGCGTCGAACCAGTCGCGACCGCACAGCACGGCCGGCTCGCGCACCACGACGCGCGCACGCGAGTTGCTCGCCGGCAGGGACGAGACGGCCGGTCCAGTCGCCGCGGCCGATGTCCTCCATCAGCGCGTCGCGCACGTTTCGCGCGCGCGCTTCGGTGAGGGTTTCGTCGTGGTCGAAGCCGAGCATGTGTCGGTCTCAGGTCGCGCCGAGCTTGGGCACGAGGCCCGGAGCCGCGACGCCGGCCGGATGCCTTTCGACGAAGTCGAGCATGCGCTCGATGCAGCCCAGCGCCTGGCGGCGCACGGCTTCGTCGAGCACGATTTCGCCGCGGCCTGTCTCCAGGCAGGCGACGACGCCCTGCAGAGCGTTCATCGCCATCCACGGGCAATGCGCGCAGCTCTTGCAGGTGGCGCTGCGGCCGGCGGTCGGCGCCTCGAGCAGCGTCTTGCCCGGCGCGAGCTGGCGCATGCGGTGCATCAGCGCCGTTGTCGGTGGCGACGATGTATTCGCTGGCGCTGCCTTCGACCACGGCCTTGAGCAGCGCCGTCGTCGAGCCGACCACGTCGGCCTGCGCGACCACGCTCTGCGGTGACTCGGGATGCACGAGCACCCGCGCAGCCGGATGCTCGCGCCGCAGCAGTTCGAGTTCGAGGCCCTTGAACTCGTCGTGCACGATGCAGGCGCCGTTCCAGAGCAGCATGTCGGCGCCGGTCTGCGTCCTGGATGTAGCGGCCGAGGTGGCGGTCGGGCGCCCAGAGGATCTTCTGTCCCTGCGCCTTCAGGTGGCCGACGATCGCCAGCGCGCACGAACTCGTCACCATCCAGTCGGCGCGCGCCTTCACGGCCGCACTGGTGTTGGCGTAGACGACCACCGTGCGGTCGGGGTGCGCGTCGCAGAAGGCGCGCGAACTCGTCGGGCGGGCAGCCGAGGTCGAGCGAGCAGGTGGCGTCGAGGTCGGGCATCAGCACGCGCTTGCCGGGCGACAGGATCTTGGCAGTCTCGCCCATGAAGCGCACGCCGGCGACGACCAGCGTGCGCGCGGCATGGTCGCGGCCGAAGCGCGCCATCTCCAGCGAATCGGCGACGCAGCCGCCGGTCTCGAGCGCCAGGTCCTGCAGGTCGCCGTCGACGTAGTAGTGCGCCACCAGCACCGCGTCGTGCGCTGCGAGCAGCGCGGCGGCGCGCGCCTTGCCACTCGGCGCGGCCGGCCGGGCTCAGCGGCTCGGGGGTCTTCGCCCAGGCCTGGGCGATGCAGCTCGCGCCGGAGGCGTCTTGCCGGGTATAGTCGAAGAGCACTCGGGACATGGCATTGCGTGCATCGCGTGCGTGAGTCTGCACAAGACCATGTTAGCCCAGCCGGTCGGCGCAACGACTACGATGTACGCATTCGCACACGAATCCAGTCCATGAGCACCCCTTCGAGCTCCCCTGCGGTCCCGCTGCGTCAGGACGCCCGCACCATCGGCCTGATCGGCGTCGCCCACGGCACCTCGCACTTCTTCCACATGCTTCTGCCGCCGCTGTTCCCGCTGTTCATCCGGGACTTCGGCCTCAGCTACTCCGAACTCGGCCTGCTGGTCTCGCTTTCTTCGTCGATCTCCGGCATCGGCCAGGCGCTGGCGGGGTTTCTGGTCGATCGCGTCGGCGCACGGCCCGTCCTCCTTGCTTGCGCTCGTCTGCTTCGCGCTGGCCTCGCTGGCTGCGGCGACGGCCAGCGGCTACGCGGGTCTGATGATCGCTGCTGCACTGGCCGGGCTCGGCAACTCGCCGTTCCATCCTGTCGACTTCACGATCCTCAACAAGCGCGTCTCGCCGCCGCGCCTGGGCCATGCGTTCTCGGTGCATGGCATCAGCGGCAACCTGGGCTGGGCGGCGGCGCCCGGTCTTCCTGACGGGCATCGCCGAGCTCAGCGGATCGTGGCGCGTGGCCGTGGTCTGCGCGGGCGGCTGGGCCTTGCTCGTGCTGGTGCTGCTGATCCTGAACCGCAGCGCCATCGACGATCGAAAGGCGGTCATCGGGCCACAGGGCGAGCCACGCCGCGGCCGGCGCGGCGACGCCGGCCGAGCATCCGCTGGCGTTTCTCAGACTGCCCGCCGTGTGGCTGTGCTTCTCGTTCTTCTTCTGGACCTCCGGTGGGCTGAGCGCGATCCAGGCCTTTGCCAGCCCGGCGATGCAGCAGATCTACGGCCTGCCGCTCGCAGTGACCTCGCTGACCATCACGGGATTCATGCTGTCGAGTGCCGCCGGGACATGGTGCAGGAGGCTTTCTGGTCGCCCGGGCGGAGCGGCTCGAGCGCGTCATCGCTGCCAGCCTGGTCGCCGCGGCGGCGCTGCTCGTGCTGGTGGCCACGGGCGTGCTGCCGGGCCTGATGGCGGCCCTGCTCGCCGCACTCGCCGGGTTCGGCGCCGGATTGGCCGGGCCGTCGCGCGACATGCTGATCAAGCGCGCGGCACCACCGGGTGCGACCGGGCGCGTCTACGGCACGGTGTATTCCGGTCTCGACCTCGGATTCGCGCTCAGTGCGCCGATCTTCGGCGTGCTGCTCGACCACGGCTCGCCTTCGGGTGTGTTCTACGGCGCGGCGCTGATGCTGCTGCTGGGCGTTGCATCGGCGTCGCTCGTCGGCCTTCGCATGGCAAGGCCCCGTGCTTGATCGCACGCGGAGTCGCCGGCATGACGCACGGCCCCGCGCCTGGCCGGCCACCTGCTGGTCGAGGCACTGATCGCGCAGGGCGTGCGACACCTGCTTCGGCGTGCCGGGCGAGAGCTTCCTGGCGGTGCTCGACGGCTTTCACGAGCACGCCACGCGGATCCGCTTCATCGCCTGTCGCCAGGAAGGCGGCGCCGCGTTCATGGCCGAGGCGCAGGGCAAGCTCACGGGCCGGCCGGGCATCTGCTTCGTGACCCGCGGGCCTGGAGCGACCAACGCCAGCATCGGCTTGCACACGGCCTTCCAGGACAGCACGCCGATGATCCTCTTCGTCGGCCAGGTCGCGAGCGACACGCGCGATCGCGAGGCGTTCCAGGAGATCGACTTCCGTCAGATGTTCGGTCCCGGCACGCTCGGCATCGCCAAGTGGGTGGGCGAGGTGCAGCACGCCGACCGCCTGCCCGAGTACGTGGCGCGGGCCTTCCACACGGCGATGCAGGGCCGTCCCGGGCCCGTGGTGCTGGTGCTGCCCGAGGACATGCTGAGGACGCCCACTGCGGCGCCGGTGCTGCCGCGCATCGAGGCCGCGCTCGCTTGGCCCGCGCCGGGCGCGCTGCGCGAAGTTCGAACGATGCTGCTCGCCGCGGAGCGCCCGTTCGTGATCGTCGGCGGCGGGGGATGGGATGGCGCGGCCTGCGCGGCGTTGCAGCGTTTCGCCGAAGGCTGGTGCCTACCCGTGGGTTGCGCGTTCCGCTTCCAGGATACTGTTCGACAACCGGCACCCGAACTACGCCGGCGACGTGGGCATCGCCATCAATCCGAAGCTCGCGGCTCGCATCCGAGATGCCGATCTGGTGCTGGCTGTCGGGCCGCGGCTGGGTGAGATGACGACGGGCGGCTACACGCTGCTCGAGGCACCGCGCCCGAAGCAGAAGTTGATTCACATCCACGCCGGTGCGGAAGAACTCGGTCGCGTCTACGCGGCCGATCTGCTGCTGCAGGCGTCGATGGCCTGTGCGGCAACGGCGCTCGAGACCCTGGCTGCGCCGCCTTCGCTGCCGTGGGCCGGGAACACCGCCGCCGCGCGTGCCGATTACGAGGCCAACCTGCAGCCGAGCCCGCTCGACGCCGCGGTGAGCAGGCTCGACATGGCGCACGTCGTGCAGGCGATGCAGCGCGTGCTCAACGAGTCCGGCCGCGAGGATGCCGTGCTCACCAATGGCGCTGGCAACTTCTCGGGCTGGTTGCATCGCCACTACCGCTACCCCGGCCTGCAGCACCACGGACGCACGCAGCTCGCGCCGACGTCGGGCGCCATGGGCTACGGGCTGCCGGCGGCCGTCGCCGCGGCATTGCTCCAGCCCGGGCGCACCGTCATCAACCTCGGCGGGGATGGCGACTTCCTGATGACGGGCCAGGAACTCGCCACGGCGAACGGCTACGGCGCGAAACTGATCGCGATCGTCGTCGACAACGGCAGCTACGGCACGATCCGCATGCACCAGGAACGCGAGTACCCGGGCCGGGTGAGCGGCAGCGAACTCTTCAATCCCGACTTCGCGCAGCTGGCGCGCGCCTACGGCTGGACCTCGGCGCTCGTCACCGACACTGTCGAGTTCGAGCCGGCGTTTCGCGATGCCCTGACGCGCGGCGATTCGACGCTGCTGCACCTGAAGCTGCCGGCGGAGGTGAGCACCAGCCGGACGACCCTCGGTGCGATCCGTGAATCGGCGCGCGCCCGTGGCGCGGGCGCCTGACGTTGCGGATGTTCCACTCGCCACGACACACCGGAGCCGCGCAGAAATGAACCCGAACCCGAACGACGATTTCAGCACTTGCGACCTGTGCGACGCGCACAAGGCCAGCCTGCTGGCGCAGCCCGACGGCGGCTTTCGCGTGCTGCCGCCGGTGTTCCGCGATTTCGGCGGTCGAGTGAAATTCGCGGGCCCGGCCAGCACGGTCAAGTGCTTCGAGGACAACACGCTCGTGAAGGCGGCCGTCGACTCTCCGGGCCTTGGCCGCATCCTCGTCGTCGACGGCGGCGGCTCGCTGCGGCGCGCGCTGCTCGGCGGCAACCTGGCAGCCGCTGCGGCAAGGAATGGCTGGGCCGGCGTGGTCATCGACGGCTGCGTGCGCGACGTCGCTGAGCTCGCTGCGTGCGACGTCGGCATCCGCGCACTGGCCGCTCTGCCGCTGCCAACGGACAAGCGCAACGAGGGGCAGCGCGACGTCGCAGTGCAAGTCCAGGGCGTCTGGGTGCGCCCTGGCGATCGGCTCTATGCCGATGCGGACGGCATGGTCGTCACGGCGACGGTGTGAGAGCGAGTCCGAACCGCGTTCTGAGCCGTTCATTGCGGAACACCAGCGCGGCGGCGGCGGTGAGAAAGGCCACCGCTCCCAGGATCAGTGCAAGGCGCGTCCAGGGCTGGCCGAGAGCGATGCGCTGCTGAACGAGGCCGTAGACGGTCCAGACCCACTCGATCGAGCCAGCGACCAGACACCCCTGCACGAGACGCGCCACCCAGGCGCGCGGCCAGGCGAGCAGGGCGATCAGCACCCCGCAGGCGAACATCAGCGGCCACGACCCGGCGCGGTGGAAGTGGGCGCCCAGCACTGCCAGAGCCAGCCCCGGGACAATCAGCAACACGGCATTCATGGCTGTCCTTCGCAGCGATCCGGACAGTCTATCGTTCCGTTCGACATTGTCTTGACGCAGCGCAGACCACACCCTGCGCGTGGCAGGCACCATCGGCGCATGGATCCATCGTCGGTGCCGATCGCATCAGGCGCTCCGGCGCGTCGCGCCGCACAGCTGGCCGCGCCCCGCCTGGCGCGTGAGCTGAAGACCATCGCGGCCATGTTGCGCATCTACTGCCGCGATCATCACGGCGCGGCCACACGCGGCGACGCCGATGTGTGCGGGAACTGCGCCAGCCTGCAGGACTACGCACGCCAACGGCTGGCCGGCTGCACCTACGGCCCCGAGAAGCCGACCTGTGTCAACTGCCAGATTCATTGCTACGGGCGGCGCCAGCGCGAAGACATGCGGACGGTGATGCGCTATGCGGGCCCGCGCATGCTCTGGCGCCATCCCGTACTGGCCCTCGCGCACATCGTCGACGGCCGCCGGCCCGCCCCGCCCAGGCCAAACGCGCAGGTCGCCGCGAAGGGCGTGGATCCGAACGCCGGCCCGCCGGACTGACCGTCGACATTCCCCGGCACGACCGGTCGGCAATGGGCCGCCAAGTGAAGATGCATTTCGCTCGATCGATTCACGAACCGGGACCGACGGTTTCCCGGCCACGCATCTGGAGGTTTACGCGATGGACCTGCAACTGAGCGGCCGCACGGCCCTCGTCACCGGCGCCAGCGTGGGCATCGGCCACGCCATTGCGCTCGCGCTGGCCGCCGAAGGCGTGCGCCTGGCAGTCACTGCGCGGCGCACCGAAAAGCTGCGCGAGCTGTCGGATCGCATCGTCGCCGGCGGAGGCGCGAGACCGGTGCTGATCGGGCAGGACATGCTGGCCGACGACGCTGCGCGCCGCATCGCAGACGCCGCGATCGACGGCCTGGGCGGTGTCGACATCCTGGTCAACAACGCCGGCGGCTCGCGCAGCTTCAAGGAGCTTCATGTCGGCGAGGCGCAATGGCAGGAGGCGATGACGCTGAACTTCCACCGGCCGCGCCAGCTCGGCGACGCCCTCATCGACCCGATGATCGCGCGCCGCTGGGGCCGCATCGTCAACATCACGGGCAAGAGCGAGCCCGACCACGTGAACGGCGCGTTCTGCGCCAAGGCCGGCCTGCACAGCTGGGCCAAGGGCCTGAGCCGGATGGTCGGCCCGCATGGCATCACGGTCAACTGCGTGCCGCCGGGGCGCATTCATTCGGAGCAGATCCTGCGCAACTACACGCCCGAGTACCGGCAGTGGCAGTGCGAGAACGAGATCCCGATGGGCCGCTACGGCGAGCCCGAGGACCTGGCCAACCTGGTCTGCTTTCTGGCCAGCCCGCGCGCCGGCTACATCACCGGGGCCGTGATTCCAGTCGACGGCGGCCTGCGCCGCTACCAGTTCTGACCGAGAGGAACTCACCATGAACTTGACCCGACGCCAGACCCTGGCCCTCGCCGCACTGGCAACGCCCCGGCTGGCCCGCGCGCAGCCGGCATGGCCACGACAGGCGATCCGCTTCGTCGTGCCCTTCGCGCCGGGCGGCACGTCGGAGATCGTCGCCCGCACGGTGGCGTACGAGCTGACGCGCCAGCTCGGGCAGACGGTGTTCGTCGACAACAAGGGCGGCGGCGCGGGCATTCCGGCAATGGTCGACGTGGCCAAGTCGACGCCCGATGGCTACACCATCATCCTCGGCCACGTGGGCTCGCTGGCGGTCAACCCGATCATCTTTCCGAACCAGCCCTACGACGTGAACAAGGATTTCGTTCCCGTCACGCTGCTGGCCAAGGTACCGAACCTGTTCGTCATCCACCCCGACGTGCCGGCCAGGAACTTCAACGAGTTCGTCGCCTACGTCAAGGCGAACCCCGGCAAGCTCAACTACGGCTCGGCCGGCAACGCCAGCGCCGGCCACCTGGCGATGGAGTACCTCAAGCTCGAGACCGGCATGTTCATCGTCCACATCCCGTACCGCGGCACCGGCCCGCAGCTGACCGACCTGCTGGCCGGCCGCACGCAGGCCTCGTCGGCGGGACTGCCAGCCTTGCTGCCGCATATCAAGAGCGGCAAGCTGCGCGCCATTGCGGTGGGCACGCCGCAACGCTTGCCGGCGCTGCCCGACGTGCCGACGGTGGCCGAGATGGGTCACAAGGGCTTCGAGACCTCGCAGTGGTACGGCATCCTGGCACCGGCCGGAACGCCGCGCGAGATCGTCAAGCGGCTGCAGGAGGAGTCGCTGAAGGCACTGCGCTCGAACGCGGTGACCGAGCGCTTCGCCAGCGACAGCGCGGTCGGCGGCGGTGGCCCGCCCGAGGAGTTCGCAGCCTTCATCGCGCAGCAGCAGAAGGTCTGGGGCGATATCGTCAGGCGCGCCGGGATCAAACCCGATTGATCCTCCGATGATCGATGTGCTCGTCGTCGGTGGCGGCAACGCCGCTCTGTGCGCTGCGCTGACGGCGCGCGAAGCCGGCGCCTCGGTGCTGCTGCTCGAGGCCGCGCCGCGCGAATGGCGCGGCGGCAACTCGATGCACACGCGCAACCTGCGCTGCATGCACGACGCGGCGCAGGACGTGCTGACCGACGCCTATCCGGAAGAGGAGTTCTGGCAGGACCTGCTCAAGGTCACCGGCGGCCAGACCTCGGAGCCGCTCGCCCGCCTCGTGATCCGCGAATCGTCGAGCTGCCGCGACTGGATGCGCCGCCACGGCGTGCGCTTCCAGCCCTCGCTGTCGGGCACGCTGCACCTGAGCCGCACCAACGCCTTCTTCATGGGCGGCGGCAAGGCGCTCGTCAACGCCTACTACCGCAGCGCGCTGAGCGCTAGGGGTGCAGATCCGCTACGACGCACCGGTGGACCGGCTCGAGCTCGACGGCAGTCGCTTCGTCGCTGCCCACGTGGGCGAGGAACGCATCGAGGCCCGCGCCTGCGTCGTCGCCAGCGGTGGCTTCGAGTCCAACCGAGAGTGGTTGCGTGAGGCCTGGGGCCGCAACGAGCGCGGCGAATGGCCGGCCGACAGCTTCGCGATCCGCGGCACGCGCTTCAACCGGGGCGTAGTACTCAAGCGGTCTGATCGCAAGCGGTGCCGACGCCATCGGCGACCCGACGCAGAGCCACTGCGTCGCGATCGACGCGCGCGCGCCGCTGTACGACGGCGGCATCTGCACGCGCGTCGACTGCGTGTCGCTCGGCATCATGGTCAACCGCGACGCCGAGCGCTTCTATGACGAGGGCGAGGACTTCTGGCCCAAGCGCTATGCGATCTGGGGCCGGCTCGTGGCCCTGCAGCCGGGGCAGGTCGGCTACTCGATCATCGACGCCAAGGCCGTGGGTCGCTTCATGCCGCCGGTGTTCCCGGGCCGCAGGGCGGACACGCTCCCCGCCCTGGCGCGCCAGCTCGACCTGCCCGTCGCGGCCCTCATGCAGACACTGAACGACTACAACGCCGCCTGCCGCGGCGGCAGCTTCGATCACGCCGTGCTCGACGACTGCCACACCGAGGGGTTGACGCCCGCCAAGACGCACTGGGCGCGACCGATCGACACGCCGCCGTTCTACGGCTACGCGCTCAAGCCCGGCATCACCTTCACCTACCTCGGCGTGAGGGTCGACGAGCGCGCCGCGGTCCACTTCGACGGGCGGCCCAGCGCCAACCTCTTTGCGGCTGGCGAGATGATGGCCGGCAACGTGCTCGGCAAGGGCTATACGGCGGGAGTGGGCATGACGATCGGCACCGTGTTCGGCCGCATCGCCGGTGCATCGGCGGCAGCGGCCGCGCAGACGCCCGAAAGGCAGGACCGGCATGCAGCCGCCTGAATCCCCGGCGCATGACGAGCGCCCTGCAGCGCGGCGCGTGATTGCCATCGTCTCGGCCGCGCCGGCGCAGCGCCCTCCCGCCGAGGAGGTGGCGCGCGTGATGCAGATCTGCAATGCCTGCCGCTACTGCGAAGGCTTTTGCGCCGTCTTCCCGGCGATGGCGCGGCGTCTCGAGTTTCCCAACGCCGACATTCATTACCTGGCCAATCTTTGCCACAGCTGCGGCGCCTGCCTGCATGCCTGCCAGTACGCGCCGCCGCACGAGTTCGCGGTCAACGTGCCCAGGGCCATGGCGCAGATGCGCGCCACGACGTATGAGGAGCACGCCTGGCCCGCGGACCTTGGGCGGCTGTACCGCCACGGCGGACTGACCGTGGCACTGGCGCTGGCGGTCGGCCTGGCGCTGTTCGTCGCGCTGGTGCTGGCCTCGAGCGGAGCGCTGTGGCATTTGCCGCTGGCCGGCAACTTCTACGCCGTGCTGCCGCACGGGCTGATGGTCGCATTGTTCGTGCCGGTGTTCGGCTGGGCCGTGCTCGCGCTCGGCATGGGCGTCGCGAGCTTCTGGCGCGAGGTGTCGCCCGGCGCAGCCTCGACCGATGCCGTGCGCGAGGCCGCCGTCGACACGCTCGTCCTGAAGTACCTGGACGGCGGGCACGGGGAGGGCTGCAACGAAGACGGACGACCGCTTCACGCTGTGGCGCCGGCGCTTTCACCACGCCACGTTCTACGGCTTCCTGCTGTGCTTCGCAGCCACCGTTGCCGCCACGATCTACCACACGGCCTTCGGCTGGCACGCGCCGTACGCGCTGACGAGCCTGCCGGTGCTGCTGGGCGCGGCCGGTGGCGTCGGGCTGCTCGTGGGGCCGGCCGGCCTGGCCTGGCTGAACCTGCACCGGCATCCGCTTCACGGGGACGCCGCGCAGCGGCCCGTGGACCTCGGCCTGATCGCGTTGCTGTTCCTGACCAGCCTGAGCGGGATGGCGCTGCTCCTTTGGCGTGACACGTCAGCGATGGGCGGGCTGCTGGCGCTGCACTTGGGCTGCGTGATGGCGCTGTTCGTGACCATGCCGTACGGCAAGTTCGTTCACGGCGCCTACCGCGCCGCGGCGCTGCTCAAGTGGTCCATCGAGCGGCGTCAGCCGAGCAGGCTTCGCCTCGGGTCGGAGTGAGCGACCTGCCTTGGCAACTCGACCGGGAAGCAGCGTGCCCTGCTAAGGGTTGCGCGTCGCTGGCGTCACGTCAGGCGGCCAGCCGCGTACACGGCAGCCTGCACTCGTGAGTTGAGATCGAGCTTGCGCAGGATGTGCTGCACGTGGATCTTGACCGTCGTTTCGGCGATGTCCAGGGCACGGGCGATTTCCTTGTTGCTCGCGCCCCGCGCGATGTGCGCCAGGATTTGCCTGTTCGCGCGGCGAAAGGCTGTTGATCGGGTCGGCGTCCGGTGCGGGCTCGGCGGCGCGATCGGCACCGTGCGCGACTGGAAGGCGTTGACGAGTTTGCTGGTCATCTCGGGACTGACGACCGATTCGCCGGCCATGGTGCGCAGGATCGCGGCGGCGAGCATGTCGCTGTCGACGGTCTTGAGCAGGTAGCCGCGCGCGCCGCCGCGCAGCGCCGCTGCCAGGTCGCGCTCGTCTTCGCTGACCGTGAGCATCAGCACCCGCGCCTGCGGCGCGGCCTCGCTGAGCCCGGCCAGCGCGTCCACGCCATGTGACGCCCGGCAGGTGGTTGTCGAGCAGGATCACGTCGGGCTGCGCTTCCGCGGCGCGGCGCTGGGCCTCGCCGGCGTCGCCCGCCTCGGCGACGACATCGAAGCGTGCATCGCCCGCCAGCAGTGCGATCACCCGCGCCTGAAGAGCGTGTGGTCGTCGACCACCAGCACGCGGATGGCGGATCTGCCGTCATGCGGCCAGCCGCTGCCGTTCCGGCAGCGTCAGCACGACGCGGGTGCCCGAACCGGGCATCGACGCCACCTCGACCGTGGCACCGATGCGCTGCGCCCGCTCGCGCATGATGCGCAGGCCGACGTGCGTCTCGTCGCTCGGCCACGCCGGCTGTCGAATCCGCAGCCGTCGTCGCGCACCTCGACGCGCCAGCGCGGCGCCTGCTGCACCTCGACCCACACCTTGCGCGCCTGCGCGTGCTTGCGCACGTTGGACAGCGCCTCCTGCACCACGTGCAGCACCTGCACCTGCACGTCGGCCGCGCAGCGGCAGGCCGTTGCCGTCGATCGCGAGGTGCGTGGGCAGGCCGGTCTGGTGCTCGAACTTCTGCAGGGTGGTCTTCAGCGCGGGCGCGATGTCCTCGGCGTTGGTGCGGGTGCGGAAGTGGACCAGCAACTCGCGCACGTCCGACAGGCTCTCGTGCACGCCGGCGTCGAGCTCGCCGAGCACGCGCTCGACCTGCGCGCTCGCCGCGCCGAGCGCGTCGCGCAGCAGGCCGACCTGGATCTTCAGGAAGGCCAGGCTCTGCGCGATCGAGTCGTGCAGTTCGCGCGCGAGCAGGCCGCGCTCTTCGGCCACCGCGGTCTCGCGCTCCAGCGCGCCGGCGCGCAGGCCTCGATCGCGCCGGCCAGGTGGCTGGCGAGCGTCTCGAGCAGCGCGCGGTCGTCGTCGGTCAGCTCGTCGGCGCGCGGTAGAACAGGTTCAACTCGCCGACCATGCGTTCGTGCAGGCGCACCGGCACGCTGATCACGGTCTCGTAGCCGGCCCGCTCGCAATGCCCGAGCTGCTCCGGCGGCTCGCGCGCGGATCGGGATCACGCGCGTCACGGCCTCGCCCTGCGGCTGGCCGCAGAAGCAGTCGCCGGTGGGCAGGCAGTGCTCCTCGTCGACCAGTGCCTGCGGCAGGCAGTCGGAGGCGAGCAGCAGGTAGCGCTGGTTGGATTCGTCGGACCAGCGCACCGCCGAGGCGTCGGCGCCGGCGACGCGCCGCACCTCGCGTGCAAAGGACTGCGCCAGCTCGGTCAGCGAGGGGCGCGCGCGACGAAGGCCGCTCGCCGAGTACAACGCCGAAAGCCGCTCACGCTCGGCGTCCAGGCTAGCGGTCTTTTCGCGCACCTTGTCCTCGAGCTTCCGACCAGGCCCTGGAGCGTGCCGGCCATCGGTTGAAACCCTGCGCGAGGCGGCCGAATTCGTCGCGCGCGGAGTCGTCGACGCGTGCCGCGAGGTCGCCCTGCTCGATGCGCGCCAGCCCGCCCTGCAGCCTCGCGAGCGGGTTGAAGACGAACAGGTAGGCCGAGTACAGCAGCGCGACCGCGCTGCCGATGCCAGCAGCATGAGCGCGAACTGGAAGGCGTTGAG
>CAVPAZ010000021.1:0-89485 GCA_963701725.1 uncultured bacterium
TCACTCAATACTTTCCAGCAGGAAATGTATGTGCACCTGATCGACTGGAAATGGAAGAACATCACTCGTGAACCAGGCATGGATCGCGGCATCGCCTATGATGCTATTCTGCCGGATTCATACGCAGATCAGTACCCGATGCTCTATCCGGGCATTGTCAGCGCGCTCAAGCGGCATCTGCAGAAGTATCCCTTCCGCATTCACAAATACTTCAAGCACATGGCAAGTTCTCAAGCGGCCAATCTCAATTTGTTTCTGCCAATTCTCCTGCATCCGAAGGCGAATGCTATTCTGGGCGCGTTCAAGACCCGATTTCGCCAGACTTGCGACATCGCACTTGGATCACGGCTATCGCATCGAGTTTTGGGATGAACCCTTCGGAAATCTCCATGACAAGACCGACGTGTCAGGTACAGACGCGGATATCGCCATCGCTTACTACAATCATCAAGATGAGTTGTGCCTGTGGCTGATCGAGCATAAGCTTACCGAAAAGGAATTCACCGAGTGCGGCGGTTTTCGGAGCAAGGGCAGGCAGAAAAGACATGACTGCAATCGAAGTTTTTCGGATATTTTGGCGGACAAGCGTCTGTGCTATTACCACGATGTTTGTAGCTTCAATTACTGGAACATTACCGATACCAACCAGACCTTCTTTGCCAATCATGCTCCAACACGCCCATTGTCCTTTTCAAGCTGGCATGAATCAATTGTGGCGCAATCAACTTCTCGCCTTGAGCATTGAGCAGGATGAACGGCAGCCATACCAGCAGGTTTCGTTTTCAGTGGTGAAACACCCCAAGAATACGCTCCTGGACAAGTCGCTTGCTGCATACAAAAACCTGATCGCCAGTAATCCAAGATTCTCTGTGTTCACATCGGCAGACGCAGTCGCCGCTGCGGCCGCGCTCGACGACGTCGAACTTGGCAGATGGATCGAGTGGTACAGGGCACTCTACGACCTATAGGGAACCAGTGTTATGAGTAAAGTCGGCCAGATCGAACGCGCCACGCAAAACCGGATCGTGAAACTCTTCCGCGATCAACTCGGGCTACGATTATCTCGGCAACTGGAAGAGCGTCTCGGCAACCGCAACATCGAAGAGGCTACCTGCGTGCCTTCTTGCAGCGGGCAGGCCACAACGACGTGCTTATCCGTCGCAGCCCTGTACGAACTAGACAAGGCCGCAGGCGATCAGACCAAAAGTCTCTACGACGTCAACAAAGATGTCTACAGCCTGCTGCGCTACGGCGTGAAGGTCAAGCCCGAAGTCGGCGAGAACACCGAGACCGTATGGCTGATCGACTGGCAGCACCCGCTCAACAACCACTTCGCCGTCGCCGAAGAAGTCACGGTCACGGGTGAACACACCAAGCGCCGACATCGTGCTGTACGTCAACGGCATCGCGCTGGGCGGCTCGAACTCAAGCGCTCCATTGTCTCCGTCAGCGAAGGCATCCGCCAGAACCTCGCAACCAGAAGCAGAACTTCATCCGACCGTTCTTCACCACCGTGCAACTGGTCATGGCAGGCAACGACGTCGAGGGCCTGCGCTACGGCGTAATCGATACCCCCGAGAAGTACTGGCTGACCTGGAAGGAAGAGTGCGATGAAGAGACATCGAGAACCCGCTCGACCGCCTTGATGCAGCTCTGTTCCAAAGAGCGCCTGCTCGAAATCATTCACGACTTCATCGTGTTTGATGCGGGCACCAAGAAATCTGCCGCCACAACCAGTACTTCGGCGTCAAGGCAGCGCAGGAGCGCATGCCAGCGCGAGGGCGGCATCATCTGGCATACCCAGGGCCCGGCAAGAGCCTGACGATGGTCTGGCTGGCCAAGTGGATACGGAGAACAGCCCGACGCCCGCGTCCTCATCATCACCGACCGCGCAGAACTCGATCGAGCAGATCGAGAAGGTCTTCATCGGCGTCAACGAGGACATCTACCGGACCCGAGCGGCGCTGACCTGATCACCGCTCAACCAAGCCGATCCCTGGCTGATCTGCTCGCTCATCCACAAGTTCGCTGGATCAGCGACGAAGGCGACGCCGAAGGCTTCATCCAGGAGCTCGACGCCAGCCATCCGAATGGTTTCCGGGCCAAGGGCAACCTCTTCGTGTTCGTCGATGAAGCTCACCGCACCCAGTCCGGCAAGCTTCACGATGCCATGAAGCAATCCTGCCGGGCGCCATGTTCATCGGCTTCACCGGCACGCCGCTGCTCAAGGCCGACAAGCGACCAGCCTCCAGACTTTCGGCACTTCATTCACACGTACAAGTACGACGAAGCAGTCCGCGACGGCGTGGTCTGGACCTACGCTACGAGGCCCGCGACATCGACCAGGACTCGTGCCGCGCAAGGTCGACGAGTGGTTCGATCTCAAGACCAAGGGCCTGACCGACCTCAGCCAGGCGCAGCTCAAGAAGCGCTGGGGCACCATGCAGAAGGTCGTCTCAGCTCCCAGTCGGGCCGGAGAAGATCGTCCACGACATCCTGATGGACTTCGAGAACCCCCGCCTGTTCACGGCCGCGGCAATGCCATGCTGGTCGGTGACAGCGTCTACCGGCGTGCAAGTTCTACGAGCTGTTCGTGCGCGGGCTTCAAGGGCAAGTTCGCCATCGTCACCAGCTACGAACCCACTGGCGATATCCAAGGAGGACGCGGCGAAGGCGACCGAGGAGCTGCGGCAGTACGACATCTATCGGCAGATGCTGGCTGACCTCTTCGGTGACCTGATGAAAGGCGGTGGGCAGCGTCGATCAGTTCGAGAACGAGGTCAAGCACCAGTTCGTCGAAGAACCCGGCCAGATGCGGCTGCTCATCGTGGTCGACAAGCTCCTGACCGGCTTCGATGCCCCAAGCGCCACCTACCTCTACATCGACAAGAAGATGCAGGACCACAGCCTGTTCCAAGCCATCTGTCGCGTCAACCGTCTTGACGGCGATGACAAGACCTACGGCTACGTCATCGACTATCGCGATCTGTTCAAGTCCATCGAGTCAGCCATCGACGACTACACATCTGAGGCCTTCGATGGCTACGACAAGGCTGATGTGGAGGGATTGCTGACCAACCGCCTGGACAAAGCCAGGGAACGGCTCGAAGAGGCGTGGGAGGCCATCAAGGCACTCTGTGGGCCGGTCCGGTCCGCCTGGCGCGGCACGACAGCATGTTCCGCGCCGAGCAGCGTTCGCCGCGGATCGAGCAACGCCGGGCAGTCCTTCGGCGTCACGGTGCTCGCGCCGCCGCGTCCCGGGCGCGGGCAGGCCTGTGGATCGCGGTACTGGCGATCGTCGACGGCATGGATGCGTGCGAGGCGCCCCCAGTCGTAGTGCTCGAAGATGCGCATGTCGGCGCCGCGCGGCCGCAGTGCAGCCGGGAACGGCATGTGCTCCCAGTACGCCTGATAGGCGGCCGCGCGGCGCGCCAGGAAGTCTTCCGTTAGCGTCGAGCCCTGATCGTTCGCGTAGTCGTTCTCCACCTCGTGGTCGTCCCAGACCATGATCCAGGGCGCGGTGGCGTGCATGCGCTGCAGCGCCGGATCGCCCTTGTACTGCGCGTAGCGGTCGCGGTACTGCTGCAAGGTCGTTGCCGCTCCCGTGCCGCTGTGCGTGCGCACTCGCTTCGCCGACGCCGGGGCCGGCGCCGATTCATAGATGTAGTCGCCGAGGAACAGCACGAGGTCGAGGTTCTCGTCGGCCATGTGGCGCCAGGCCGCGTAGTGGCCATGGTCCCAGCGCTGGCAGGAGGCGATGGCGAACTGCAGCGCCTCGCTTGCGCCCGCGGCCGGCGCCGTGCGCGTGCGGCCCACGCTGCTTCGGCCGCCGAGCGCGCTGAAGCGGTACCAGTACCAGCGCCCCGGCGCGAGGCCGGCCACGTCGACATGAACGCTGTGCGCCGACGCAGCCCCGGCCAGGGCGACGCCGCTCGCGGCGATATCGCGAAAGCGCTCGTCGCGCGCCACTTCCCACGCCACCGGCAGCCGCTCGGGAAGGTCGGCGCCGAGCAGGCGGGTCCACAGCACGATGCTCTCGGGGCGCGGGCAGCCGGAGGCGACGCCGAGCGTGAAGCGGTCGACGTCCGCCGCACGCGCGTGGCGGATGAAGGGCAGGCTCGCGAGTGGAGCGAGCGCCGCGCCCGCGGCAAGCGCGAGCAGATGGCGGCGGTCGGTGTCGACCGCATTCCTGGCAGCGCCGTGGCGGTTGGGTTTCATGGGCGGAAGTTTGCCCTATCACAGTTGCCGCGAGACGGCCCCGCTATCATCCGCCGCCCTTCATGCCGACCATGGCCGAAACGCTCAACCCCGCCCAGCTCGAAGCCGTGCACTACCTGCAAGGGCCGTGTCTGGTGCTGGCCGGCGCGGGGTCGGGCAAGACGCGCGTCATCGTGCACAAGATCGCGCGCCTGCTGCAGGCCGGTTACGAGGCGCCGCAGATCGCCGCGATCACCTTCACCAACAAGGCGGCGCAAGAGATGCGCGAACGCGCCAGGGCGCTCGTCGGAGCGCGCGCGGCGAGCGCGCTCGTCGTCAGCACCTTCCACTCGCTGGGCGTGCGCATCCTGCGCAGCGACGGTGGGCGCATCGGCCTGAAGCCCAACTTCTCGATCCTCGACGCCGACGACGTGCTCGGCTTGCTCAAGGACGCCGGCGCGACCACCGACAACGCGCTGGCCAGGCGCTGGCAGTGGGCGATCAGCCTGTGGAAGAACCAGGGGCTGAGCAGCGCCCAGGCCGGGGTGGTCGCCGCCGACGAGAACGAGCGCAGCGCGGCGCGCGTCATGCAGCGCTACGAGGAACGCCTGGCCGCCTTCCAGGCCGTCGACTTCGACGACCTGATCGGCCTGCCGCTCAAGCTCCTGCAGACCGACGCCGAGGCGCGCGCCAAGTGGCAGGCGACGCTGCGCTACCTTCTCGTCGACGAGGTCCAGGACACCAACGCCACCCAGTACGAACTGCTTCGCCTGTTGGCCGACACGCAATTCCCGCTCTTCACGGCCGTCGGCGACGATGACCAGAGCATCTACGGCTGGCGCGGCGCAACCATCGAGAACCTGAAGCGGCTGCCGCAGGACTTCCCGGTGCTCAAGGTGATCGCGCTGGAGCAGAACTACCGCTCGACCGGCGCGATCCTGCGTGCCGCCAACGCCGTGATCGGGAACAACCCCAAGCTGTACGAGAAGAAGCTGTGGAGCGAATTCGGCGACGGCGAGCCGGTGGCGGTGCTCGAGTGCGACGGCGAAGAGCACGAGGCCGAGCGTGCCGTGGCGCGCGTGCAGGCGCTGCGTGCGAGCGGCGGGAGCCTGGCCGGTGCGCCGGGCGGCGGCGCGGTGAAGTTCAGCGATTTCGCGATCCTCTACCGCGCCAACCACCAGGCGCGCGTGTTCGAGCAGAAGCTGCGCGCAGCGCAGATCCCGTACAAGGTCTCGGGCGGGCAGAGCTTCTTCGACCGCGCCGAGATCCGCGATCTTTGCGCCTGGCTGCGGCTGCTCGTGAACCCCGACGACGACCCGGCGTTCCTGCGCGCCGTCACCACCCCCAAGCGCGGCATCGGCCACCAGACGCTGGCCAGCCTCGGGGAGTTCGCCGGCAAGTGGAAGGTCAGCCTGTTCGAGGCGCTGTTCGCCGACAGCCTGTCGGCGGCGCTGAACCGCAAGGCCATCGAATCCCTGCACGAGTTCGGCCGCTTCGTCAACGAACTCGAATACCGCGCCCGCCACACGCAGGGCGCCGAAGACGCGAAGGCGCTCTTGCTCGGCTGGCTGAAGGACATCGCCTACGAGCAGCACCTGCACGACGGCGAAGACAGCGCCAGGCTCGCCGCGGCGCGCTGGGGCAATGTGCTCGAGTTCGTGAGCTGGGTGTCGCGGCGCTGCGGCGGCGAGATCGGCGAAGACGGCGGCCGCTTCGAGAGCGAGCGCAAGAGCCTGTTGGAGGTCGCGCAATCGATCAGCGTGATCATCAGCCTGGCCGAACGCAGCGACGAGCGCGAGGTGCTGACGCTGTCCACGCTGCACGCCGCCAAGGGGCTGGAGTGGCCGCACGTCACGCTGGCCGGCGTCAACGAGGGCCTGCTGCCTTTCGCCAGCGCCGGCGACGACGACGAGATGACCCCCGAGCGGCTGGAGGAGGAACGCCGCCTGATGTACGTCGGCATCACGCGCGCGCGCAGCACGCTGGCGGTGAGCACCTTGCGCCGCCGCAAGCGCGGGCGCGAGGCCGTCGTCGGCGTGCCCAGCCGTTTCATCACCGAGATGAAGCTGCACGAGAGCGCGGTGAAGACAGACCCGCGCGAGAAGCTCAAGGCACTGCGCGCCGCCTCGGCGCAGCGTGTCGAGGCCGCACGGGTGGCAGAGAAGTCGGCCCCCCCTCGCTAGGGGCCTCGGGCCTTGCCCGCGTCGGTCAAGTTCCGGCCCTGGGCGCCGATATGCGACGGAAGCGGGTACCCACCGGTGAGCGGTGCCGGCGGCGAGTGAGCCGGGCGAGCGCCTGGCACAGCGCAACAAGGGATCCCTCCAGTGAGCGAAGGCACGAACGAATCGGAGGATGCAACGGGTGCCCGCGGCGACGCGGCCGTGCGGGGCGCCCCACGCGACGTGCGCTGGACAAGGACCTTGCGCGCGATTTCGCCCACCCGCCAGCACCGGGTGCGGGCCGCGCTGTACGGCAGCCTGCTGGCGATCGCTCTGGCGGCGGGTTGGCAGGCCTGGCAGGCACTGCAGGCCGAGGCGGCGCGCCAGGTCGACGCCGAGTTGATCACGCTGGCCGGACACCAGCGCATGCAAAGCCAGCGCATCGGCCGCCTGGCAGCGCTGGCGACCCTGACCCCGCGCAGCGCACCCGTCCATCTGGCCGAACTGCAGCAGTCGCAGGCAGCGATGCAGCAGGCCTCCGGGCGGCTGGACGCGCTGATCGAGCAACAGCGCGCAGCGAGCCGGCTGCCGTCCGACAGCGTTGCCCCATTGCTCAGCCGCGTCAGCGTGCAGCAGGAATCGCTGTGGGAGAACGCCACCTACGTGGCGAAGGTCGACGCCGAAATGATGCCGCCGATCGCACTCGGTCTGCAGGCCGAAGCCGAGGCCTTCCTGCGCGACATGGATGCGCTCGCCGGCGAGTTGCAGGCCCAGGCCGATGCACGCAGCCAACGAGCGGTCGAGTCCAACCGCCATTGGGCGCTGCTGATGCTGGGCCTGCTCACCGGCCTGGCAGTCGCCGTGCTCGAGCCGCTGGTGCGCACGCTGCGCCGCCAGCAGGAGCGGCTGGTGGCACAGGCCGAAGAAACCCGCTACCTGGCGCTGGCCGCGCAGCGCACCGGCAACGGTGTGGTGTTCACCGATCGCGAGAATCGCATCGTCTGGGTCAACGAAGGCTTCACCCGCCTGTCGGGATACGAGCTTCACGAGATTGCCGGGCGCACGCCGGGTGCCGTGCTCGGCAGCGAGCGCACGCCGCCCGAGACCGTGGACCGCATGCTGCGGGCCATCGCTTCGCGCGAGGCGATTCAGGTCGAGGTCTGCAACCGCGCGAAGGACGGCAGCGAGTACTGGATCGGCGTCGACATGCAGCCCCTACACGACGAGCACGGTGCGCCGACAGGCTTCGTCGAGATTCAGTCCGATATCACCGAACGGGTGTTGCAGCGCCAGCACATGGCCAAGCTGATCGAGGTCATGCCGGTCGGCATGCTGGTCTACGACGCCGAGGGCAGGGTCACCGAATGCAACCCGGCGGCCTGTCGCATCGGCGGGCTGGCCGCTGACGAGGCATTGGGCCGCTACGCCGACGATGCGCGCTGGCAGAGCGTGCGCGAGGACGGTAGCGAATTCCCGACCGAGGCGCATGCCGTGAGCGTGACGCTGCGCACCGGTCAGCCGGTGAGCGGCTCGGTGCAGGGGTTGCGCCTGCCCGATGGCGGGCTGCGCTGGGTGTCCATCGACACCCAGCCGCTGTTGCGGATCGACGGCACCGTCGAGGGCGTGGTCTCCTGCGTGGTCGACCTGACCGAGAAGCGCATGCAGGAGGCGCGGCTCGGGCTGGTGGTCGACGCCGCCGCGCTGGGCACCTGGGAGGTCGCGCTGCCGAACGGCGTGGTTCGCTTCAACGAGCGCTGGAGCCGCATGCTCGGCTACGCGCCGCAGGATCTGCAACTCGACAACGAGACCTGGCGCAGGCTGGTTCACCCGGACGATCTGGCTGGCGCTGAGGCTCTGCTCGACGCCCACCTGAGAGACCCGTCGGTGCCCTACCAGGCCGAACTGCGCATGCGCCACCGCGAGGGGCACTGGGCCTGGATATTCACCGCCGGAGCGGTGGTCGAGCGCGACGGCGACGGCCGCCCGAAACGCATGGCGGGCGTGCACCTCGACATCGAACGCGCCAAGCGCGCCGAGGCTGCGATCGACGAGGCCCGAACGCGTGCCGAGCGTGCGCTTTCGGAGTTGCGCGCCTACCAGGCGGCGCTCGACCAGCATGCCACCGTCACCGTGACCGACCCCTCGGGCACCATCACGCACGTCAACGATCGCTTCTGTCAGATCAGCCAGTACCGCCGTGACCAGCTGCTCGGCCAGACGCACCGCATCGTCAGTTCGGGCGTCCACCCGAAAGAGTTCTGGACCGACATGTGGCGCCACATCGCCCGAGGCCGCAGCTGGCGCGCCGAGGTGTGCAACCGGGCGCGCGATGGTTCGCTGTACTGGGTCGACGCGACCGTCATGCCGGTGCTCGACGAGGCCGGAGCGGTGCTCGAGCACGTAGCCATCCGCACCGACATCACGCAGCGCAAGCAGCTCGAGGAACAGCTTCGCAGCGCCGCGCTGACCGACGAGCTGACACAGTTGCCCAACCGGGTGTCGATGCTCGAGAAGCTGCATGGCGCGGTGCTGCGCGCGCGCCGCCTGCGCGACTACCACTTCGCCGTGCTGTTCATGGATTTCGACCGCTTCAAGCTCGTCAACGACAGCCTCGGCCACGATGTCGGCGACGATCTGCTGCGCCAGATCGCGCAACGCCTGCGTTTCGCGCTGCGCGAGGGCGACACGCTCTCGCGTGCCGGTGAAGGCACGCACACCGCGGCACGCATCGGTGGCGACGAGTTCGTGATCCTGCTCGACGGCATCCGCGGTGTCGAAGATGCCGAGCTCGTGGCGAGGCGGCTGCTGCTCGTGCTGTCGCAGCCCTATCAGATCGGTACCCACGAAGTGCATTCCAGCGTCAGCATCGGTGTCGTGGCGAGCGACACCAACCATGGCGACGCCGATGCGCTGCTGCGCGACGCCGACACTGCGATGTACGAGGCCAAGCGCGCCGGCCGAAGCCGCTACGTACTGTTCGACGCAACGATGCACGAGCGCGTCGCGCGGACGCTCGAAATGGAGAATGACTTGCGGCGCGCCCTGCAGACCGACGAGTTTTTCGTCGTCTACCAGCCGATCGTCGACCTGGCAAGCGGCCGGCTGCGCGGAGTCGAGGCGCTCGCGCGCTGGCGACACCCCGAGCGCGGCCTGGTGCCGCCACTGGAGTTCATCCCGATCGCCGAGGAAACGGGGCTTATCAGCGCCCTGGGCGCGCGCGTGCTGGGCGAAGCGTGCGAACAGTTCATGCGCTGGCGCGCCACCCTCGGCGCGGCGGCGCCGGAAAGCGTGGCGGTCAACCTGTCGCGCGCCCAGTTGAACCAGCGCGACCTGACCGAGATGGTGCATCACGAGCTGCTGCGCAGCGGCATGAAGCCGCAATGGCTGCACCTCGAAGTGACCGAGAGTCTGGCGATGCAGGACAGCGGGGCGCTCGCCGTGCTGCACCAGCTCAAGGGGCTGGGCGTGAGCCTCGCGCTGGACGACTTCGGCACCGGCTACTCATCGCTCGCCTGCCTGCACGAGATTCCGGTCGACGTGCTCAAGATCGACCGCTCGTTCGTGAGCCAGCTCGCGCAGAGCAACCACCGCCGGGTGCTGATCCAGGCCACAGTGCTGGTGGCGCGGGCGCTCGGCATCCGCACCGTCGCCGAAGGCGTCGAGACGCAAGAGCAGGCTCGCCTGCTGGACGAACTCGGGTGTTCGATGGCGCAGGGCTATCTCTACGGCCGCCCGATGGCGGCGGACGAGTTCGAGCAGTGGCAGTGCCCGCGGCTCGCGTTCGCGGCAGCTTGAGGTTGGCCGCCAAGACGCCTGCTGTTTCGTTCCCCGAGGGCAATCCCTCAGGCGCAGGCAGGTGAACAACGTTAGCTTCGGCGAACCGCCATGCCGGAGAGAACGATGTCCATCCCTTTGCTTTCGCTGCTGCCCTGGGCTGCCGTGCTGTCCGGTCTGTTCGCCATCGCCGGCAATCTGCTCGCGCTGCCGGGGTTGATCTTCGTCTTCAAGCCGGCGACGACGCTGCTCATCATCGCCTGGGCCTGGCCGCGCGGCGTCGACGCGCCGGCGATGCGGCGCTGGGTGCGGGCCGGGCTCGTGCTCTCGCTCGCCGGCGACGTGTTCCTGATGTGGCCCGAAGGCTTCCTGCCCGGGCTGGTTTCGTTCCTGCTCGCACACCTGGCCTACATCGTCGCCTTCACGCGCAGCGTGCGGTTCGCGGCGCGCCCGATCGCGTTCGCCGTCTACGCGTTGATCGGCGCCGCGCTGCTATTGCAGCTCTGGCCCGGCGTGCCGCCGGCCCTTCGGGCGCCCGTGCTCGCTTACGTGGTCTGCCTGGCGGCCATGGCGGCGCAGGCCGGCGTGCTCTGGCTCGCTGCGCGCGGCGGCGCGGCCGGGGCGCTGGCGCGCAACGCGGCGCTCGGCGGCCTGCTCTTCATGAGCTCCGACACGCTGCTCGCGTTCAACAAGTTCAGCGCGCCGGTGCCGCTGTCGGCGCTGTGGATCCTGGCGACGTACTGGCTGGCGCAGGGCCTGATCGCCGGGTCGCTGCGCCTGTCATCCCGCCGGTGACCGACGCTCCGCCTTCAGCCGCGCAGACCAGCGCCTTCCTCGGCCGCTGGCGCGCCGCCGGCGGCACCGAGCGCGCGAACTACCAGCTCTTCGTCGGCAAGCTGTGCACGCTGCTCGAGTGCCCCACGCCAGACCCGGCGCGCGAGGACACGCGCGACAACGCCTACGTGTTCGAGCGCTGCGTCCAGTTCGCGCACGGCGACGGCAGCACCAGCCACGGCTTCATCGACTGCTACCGCCGCGGCGGCTTCGTGCTCGAGGCGAAGAAGGTGAAGGCCCCGGGCCATGCTTCGACGACGCGTTGCTGCGCGCCCGCGCGCTGCCCTCCGCCGTCATCGAAGAAGGGCGGCCGGTCGCCATCGAAGCCATCTCAGCCGCTTTCACCGGCCGTGGCCCGTGGAAGCGCCGCATCCCGCAGATCCTCGAAGCGCTGGAAGCGCCGGGCCGGGCGCGGGGGGGGGGTGAAGAGGTTGTGGACGGCGCGGTAGCGGCCCGGCAGCGGTCATGAACGCCTATCGGCCTTCGCGGAGGGGCGGGGCTTGCAGGCCCTGATGAACAAGGGCTGGCAGCGGGCACGAAAAAGCCCGCTCGAAGGCGGGCTGGTCCGATCGCGCAATAGAAGAATTCAGGCGGCGGCAGGTACGCGCATCTTCTGCAAGCGCTGCAACTCCGCCAACTTATCCAGCGAAGAGGCCTTGTCTTGCCTCAGCAATTCGATTTCGGATGGTGTCAGCATCGACCCGAAACAGGTACCCAGCCTCGAACTCGGTGAGGCATTCGTACCCGAAACCGAATTGTGTTTGCCACCATGGTTCGAGTTCGGCATGCTTGCTCCTCAGCTTGACCAGAGTGTGCTGCGACAGCGCGATTTTCGCCGAGCTAGACCGACGCGTCGCGGAAGGCGCGCAAGATAATGTTGATGCGAGTCTGGTAGCCCGGACCTTGCGCCTTGAACCACTCGATCACGTCTTGATCGACGCGAAGCGAGATCGATGCCTTGTTCGGCAACGGTTGCAGGCCACGCCGCACGACGCCGCGCACGATGTGGCGGATGTCGGCCTCGGGATGCTCTTTCGTGGGAAGGGCGGGAGCCGTGCTCGACTTGAGGCGGGCCCAGTCAGTTCTGGATTTCGCTGAAGTAGATGTTGGCTTCACGGTGAGTGGCTTTGCGGAACGAGATGAGGCGGATTTCATTGGCGGTCTCGGTATGAGCGATGGAGACGGGAGTCCCTGCGAGCAGGCCCAGTGCGATGAAGCGCTATTCGCCGTAGGAGAACCGATCGTCCTCGAAGGTGAACGTTGCCCCTTCGAACACGCGAGCCGCGTCGACGAAGTCAAGCCCGTGGGCTTTGAGGTTCGCGGCGCGCTTCACGTCGGACCAAGTGAACTCCATGGCGGGAGTGTATATACGGATTGTAGTGTCGTCCACAGCGACTGCGCCCGTGGCGACGGGGTTGGGTGGCTTGCGCGCGCTCTCGCAACGCGGGCATCGAGCCCGCCTCGCTCGCCGGCCCGTGCGCTGGTCGATCCCCCTTCGGGGGCCCCTCGCCCTTCGCTCCCGGGCCTACATCCCCTTGAACAACCCGGCGAAGCTGCGGCTCACCTCCAGCTTCTCAGGGTGCCCCTTCACGCTCACCAATTGCCGCCCGCGCAGATCGCGGCTGACGCCGGAAATCGCCTTCGTGTTGACCAGCGTCGAGCGGTGGATCTGCCAGAACAGGTTCATGTCGAGCTCTTCGACCAGTTCCTTGATCGGCTTGCGGATCAGCGCTTCGAGCTGCGCGGTCTGCACGCGGGTGTACTTCTCGTCGCTGATGAAGAACAGCACGTCTTCGACCGGGATCATCTGGATCGTCTGGCCGACCGTGGCCTGGATCCACTTCAGGCGGTTCGACGCACCGGGGTCGATCTGCGCGGCGAGCTTGCTCAGCAGCTGCTGCAGCGCGGCTGGCGAGGGCTCGGCCGCGTCGCCCGCCGCCTCGCGCTGCGCGAGGCGTTTCTGGATCCGCTCGACGGTGACCTGTAGCCGCTCGCGTTCGGCGGGCTTGAGCACGTAGTCGACCACGCCCTGCTCGAAGGCCTCGACCGCGTACTGGTCGTAGGCGGTGATGAACACGATCTCGCAGCCGCGCCAGGCGTCGTCGGTGGGCAACTGGGCGATCTGGCGCGCCGCGTCTACGCCGGTCATGCCCGGCATGCGGATGTCGAGGAACACCAGGTCGGGATGCAACTGCGCCGTCATCTCCACCGCCTCGACGCCGTTGCGGGCCTCGCCGACGATGTCGAGCTCGGGCCACACCTCGGCCAGCCGCGCGCGCAACTGCTCGCGCATCAGGCGTTCGTCGTCGGCGATCAGCGCTCTGGAACTCATGCGCCAATGGTAGTGCCAGCCGCCGCCGCAGCGGCCGGCGCGCTGCGCCTCGAGCGGCGCCACAGCCACCACAGCAGCACCAGCGGCAACAGCAGCGGCGACAGCGCGAGCGCACCGGCGCCCAGCAGCAGACCCAGGACCAGCAGCGCTGCGCCGAGCACCAGCAGCAGCGGCAGCAGCACGCCCAGCAGCAGCGCCAGCGGCACGACCAGGGCAACGATGCACAAGGCGAACAGCGCCGCCAGGCCGCCGGCCGCGGCGTGCCAGCCGTGCAGGTCCGCAGCCTGCACCTCGTCCCCGTTGATCACCAGGTGGACGGCGTCGGCGGGCGGGCCGAGCGCGAACCACAGCGCGAACAATGCGGCGCCGCAGAGCAGCGCCAGCAGCAGTACGGCAAGGAACAGCTTCTTCATGCGGCGTCTCCAGCTTGCGGCTTCGACAGATAGGGCACGGTGATCGTCACCCGCGTGCCGCCGCCAGCGTTCTCGGCTACGGCGAGCTGTGCCCGGTTGCCGTACAGCAGTTGCAGCCGCTCGCGGATGTTGTTCAGCCCGACGCCGGTGCCGGCCGTGGCCGCCTGGCCGAAGCCGAGCCCGGTGTCGGCCACGCTGACCGCGAGCTTGCCGTGCACGATCTCGGCCGCCACCGTCAACGTGCCGCCTTCGGCCTTCGGCTCCAGGCCGTGCTTGATGGCGTTCTCGACCAGCGACTGCAGCATCATCGGCGGGAACTCGGCCGAGAGCAGTCCGTCGCTGACGCGGATATCGGTCTGCAGGCGTTCTTCCATGCGCACCTTCAGGATCTCGAGATAGGGCCGGATCACCGCCAGCTCGCGGCCAAGGTTGGTGTCGGCCTCGCGCAGCGTCGGCATGCTGGCGCGCAGCAGAGCAATCAGGTTCTTCTGCATCTTGCTGGCGCGCGCCGGGTCGGTCTCGATCAGGTGATCGATCGAGGCCAGCGTGTTGAACAGGAAGTGCGGCTCCACCTGCGCCTGCATGGCCGCCATGCGCGCTTCGACGACCTGGCGCCGCAGCGCTTCCGACTCGGCCGTCTCGGTCGCCTGCGCAGCCTTCACCTCGGCCTGCAGGCGGCCCTTGTAGTTGATCTTGATGATGATCGAGGCCAGGATGAACAGCATCGTCATCGGCATCAGCGGCTCACCGAGGCGCATCACGCGGATCCGGGTGCGCGGGCCCGGATCCGCGTCTGCGGCGGCCTCGGCAGCCGCCTGCTTCGCGTCGGCGACGGCTTCCTTCGCATCGGCCGCTGCTTCCTCCAGCGCCTGGCGCGCCTCCTCGACCGCCTGGCGAATCTCGTCGGACGGCGTGCCCGGCGGCAGATCGATCGAGATCGAGGGCAACCCGCTGCCCGCGGGAGCCGAAGCGACGCCGGCCACGCCCGAGGCGGCGCTCGCGGCTGCGCCCGCACCGGACCTGGCTGCGCGCTCCGCACCGGGGCGGATGCGGATGCCGTTCTGGTCGATCGTCACTTCGTAGTGGATCGGCTTGTCCACTGCAACGGCCGCCCGTGGCTTCTTGTCCACCTTGGCCGACTTCGGCGCGACGAGCTCGACCGTTTCAGACATGCGCCAGGTGAACGGCGGCAGGTCCTGCAGGATCGCCATGCCGATGATGAGCAGCAGCGCGAGCAGGAAGAAGCGCTTCCAGGTGATGCCCACCAGCCAGGTGGCGTAGGCGTGAAAGCCGCGCACGCTGGCGGCGGCGAAGCGCTGCCAGCGGCTGGGCGGCAAGACCCCGGGCGGGAGGGGGGTGGTTGGCATGGGGTGAATCCGGTGTCGTTGGACGGGACTGTACCCAGCGGCGGCGGGCGCACCCAGCGCACTGCGACGGTCTGCAGGCCGGGCGGGACAGGGTGTCGCGCCGAACGACAGGCTGCCGCCCCCGAAGGCGCCTGGCGGGCTACTGCCGGATGCCTTCCACCTGGACCACGATCCGCACCCGGTCGCCCACGAACGGCAGGCCGAAGCTGGCGCCGAAGGCGCTGCGCGAGAATTCGGCCTCGAAGTCTCCGCCGCAGACTTCGCGCTGCAGCAGCTCGCGCTGCTCGCAGGCGAAGTGCCGCGCGAACAGGCTCAGCGGCTGGCTCACGCCACGCAGCGTGAACTCGCCGCGCACCTCGGCCAGACGGTCGCCGTCGAAACGGAAGCGCTCGGCGACGAAGGATGCCTGCGGGAACTCGGCGCTGGCCAGCAGGTCGCGCTCGCGAATGCGCGCGTCGAACACGCGCAGCCCGGTGCTCACGCTCGCGGTGGCGATGGCCACGTCGAGGCTGCCGCTCCCGGCGGCGCGGTCGAGCGTGACGTTGCCGTTGACCGGGCCGAAACGGCCGCGGATGGTCGAGGTGCCGAAGTGCCTCAGCTCGAAATTGACGAAGCTGTGCGTCGGGTCGAGCGCGTAGACCACCGGATCGGCCGCAGCGCGCGCCGCGAGCGTGCACAGCAGCAGGAGGGTGCAAGCCAGTCGCATGGCGCCGCGCCTACTGCCGGATCGCCTCGATCTGCACCAGCAGGCGCACGCTGTCGGGCACCCCGATCTCGCGGCCGAAGTTCATGCCCCAGCGGCTGGGCTGCAGCGTGGCTTCGAAGTCACCGCCGCAGACTTCGCGCACGAAGAGCAGGTTGAGGTAGCAGTTGAAGTTGCTCGCCACGAGCGTGAGCGGCAGTGTCTTGCCGTGCAAGGTGAGGCTGCCGGCCACCTCGCTCGGCTTGTCGCCGCCGAAAGCGAAACGATCGGCGACGAAGGTGGCGCTCGGGTAGGCCTCGGCGTCGAGGAAGTCGCTACCGCGCAGGCGGCTGTCGAGCGCGGGCACGCCGGTGTTGACCGAGGCAGTGGCGATGCTGACATCGACCCGGCCGGTCTTGCCCGCGCGGTCGAACTGCACCGAGCCCTGCGTTCGCTCGAAGCGGCCGCGGCTGGTGGAGGTGCCGAAATGCGCCACTTCGAAGGTCACGAAGGTATGCGTCGGATCGATCGCGTAGGTCGCGGGATCGGCTCGGGCGCCAGCGGCGACGGCGAGGACCGGCGCCGCCAGCAGTGTGACGATCGCCGGCCTCACGGCAAGGACACCCCTGCCAACGTGAGCCTGAACTTCACCTGCACTTCGTCGGCGACGAGCGAGGTGTCGCTCCAGTCGCCTTCGCCAATGCGGTAGTCGAGGCGGCGGATCGCGAAGCTGCCGCTGGCCGTGGTGGCGGGCCCCGCCTGGAGCAGGGTCACCGGCACGGTCAACTCGCGGCTCGTGCCCTTCAGCGTGAGCGTGCCGGTCACGTCGAAGCGGCCCGGCCCGGCGGCCTTCACTCGGCTCGACGTGAAGCTCGCCTGAGGGAAGCGGTGGGTGTCGAACCAACCGGGCTTGGCGAGTTCGGCCTCGGTTTCGGCTGCACCTATCGATGCGCTCGCGAGGTCGATGCGAAGCACGATGCGGGCCACTTCAGGCTGCTTCGGATCGAACTCGAGCTGGGCGTCGAACGCGCGGAAGCGCCCCTGCACCGGCACGCCCATCTGCCGGCTGGTGAAGGCGACTTCGCTCTGCGCTGGCAGTACGCGTTGCTGCGCTGCCAGCGGTGGCGAGAACGCCATCGCAAGGAGGGCCGCCGCGGACGCGATCGATCCGTTGCCGATCCGGCGTCGCGGGTCGCAGCGCATCATGGCCGGTGCAACCCCATGCGACCGAGCAGGCCGTCGCGGTCGACGAAGCGGTGCTTGATGGCTGCCGCCACATGCACCAGCGCGACGCCCGCGAGGGTAAAGGCGAGGGCGGCGTGCCACGGCTCGATGGCCTTGGCGAGCGCCTTGTTGGCGGGCACGAAGTCTGGCAGCGGCAGCACGCCGAACAGCACCACGGGAAAGCCCGCGGCCGAGCTGTAGGCCCATCCGGCCAGCGGCACGGCGAAGAACAGGCCGTACATCGTTCGATGCGTGAGATGCGCCACGCTGCGCTGCCAGGCCGGCATCGCCACATCGGGCGGCGGGGGGTGCGTCAAGCGCCACGCAAGCCGCAGGCCGGAGAGCGCCAGGATCGTGATGCCGGCCCACTTGTGCCAGTTGTAGAGCCTGAGCTTGAGCGGCGACGTGGCCAAATCGCTCATGAAGACGCCGACGCAGAAGGCCGCGACCAGCGCTGCGGCGAGCAGCCAGTGCAGCGCGATGGCGACAGCGGTGTAGCGGGGTGGCGGGGTGGGGAGCATGGCAGTGAGTCCGGCGCCGGGCCGCCCCAAGCCGGACCGCGCGCCTTGGGGGCAGGAGCGCAGCGACTGGGGTGTCCAGGTTGGTCGCGAGGAGGCGAGCGTAGCGCAGAACACCTCGCCGGGTGACTTGGCGGCGTTGCATGGCCATGACGCTGCCAGGATTCTGTCGGAGATTGGGTCGGGTCCGCGCCAGCCATACCGCCCGTGCCATCGACGCCGGGCGAAAGCGGAGCGCCAGCGCGAGCGAAATGCGACCGGATTGCCCCGCTGACCCAGCTACAGCGGGGCGCGGGAGTGCCGACAACTCCTGAACGCGGCGCTGGTTCCAGAGCCCGGGTCCGCGTGCCCCGACACGCCACGCAGGAGGTCGAATGGTCCCGACCGTCGCGATACCCGGCCCTCACCTCGCCGCGCCCGAGCCGAGGTTGACGGCGACGCTGCTATGCATGGCGCCATGAATCCGCTGCGGGGTGCGTTCGCATCCCTGAAATTCAAGCTCGCCCTGGCCAGCCTGCTGGTGATCGCGGCCTGCGTCACGGTCACCTCGACCGTGGTCCTGGACCAGGTGTACGAGCGCAGCGCGCAGGCGGTGATGGACCTCGAGTCCGGCAACGCGGAGCGCATGGCCTCGCTGCTGGCACGACGTGTCGTGGGCCTGCAGACGGCGCTGGCTGCCGCCGGCGCGGACCTGCCGACAACCCGCCTCGAAGACCGCGCCGCGCTGGCGGCCTACGTAGAGAGTCAACGGGTGCTGCTGACCCTGTTCTCGGTGGTGACGGTCGCCCGCGCCGACGGCGAGGTGGTGGCCCGGCGCGACGTCCGCGGAACGCCGGATCCGGGTTTCAACCTTGCCGATCGCGCCTACTTCCGCAAGACGCTGGCCGAGCGGCGGCCGATCGTCTCGGAGCCCGTCATGGCCCGCGCCGCCAACGAGCCCGTCATCGTGCTCACGATGCCGGTCAACGATGCCGACGGCCGAATCGCCGCCGTGCTGATCGGGCTCCTGCGGCTTGGCTCGCGCAGCCTGCTCGACGACCTCGCGCAGAGCGCCGAGGTGGCGCGGGACCCGGTCACCACCATCGTCGTCGACCAGCAGGGCAGGATCATCGCCCACCCGCAGGCCGGGCACGTCATGCAGGACGTCGAGTCGGAGCCGTCGCTGCAGCCCGCGCTGCAACGCTGGGTGCAGCAGGGGCGCCCGATCGAGCCGACCGCCGACGTGCTGCACGCCAACGGCTGGTTTGTCGCCTCGGCCGGTGTGCCGGGTGCCGACTGGGTGGTGTTCAGGGTGGCGGCCGACGACGTGCTGCTCGGCGGCGTGGCTGCAGCACGCCAGGACAGCCTGGCCCTCGCCGGCGGCGTGGCGCTCGGGGGTACGTTGCTGCTGCTTGCGCTGCTGACCTGGCTGCTGCGCCCGCTGCGCCAGTTGCAGCGGCGCGCCCATGCGCTCGGCGACCCTGCGGCGTTACTCGACGAGGGCTGGCCCGGCGGCCATGACGAGATCGGCGAGCTCAGCGCTGTGCTGCAGCACGTGCTGCGCGAGCGCCAGCGCAGCGACGCCGCGAAGGCCGAGTTGCTGGGCAAGATGGACTCGGTGCTGGCGGCGGCGCCGATCGGCATCGCGTTCTCGCGGGCGCAGAAGATCGAGCTCGTGAGCGCGCAGTTCGCACAGTTGCTCGGCTACTCGGTCGACGGGCTGGTGTCGCGCCCGGCACGCGAAATCTTCGCCTCCAAGGACGAGTACGGGCAGCTCGGTCCCCGCGTCGGCGAAGCCTTCGGCGACGGGCGCCCGTTCGTCGACGAGATGCAGTTCCTGCGCGCCGATGGCGGCCTGTTCTGGGGGCGGCTGCAGGGCCGGCCGGTCGAGCCCGGCAATGCCGACGCGGGCACGATCTGGCTGCTCGAGGACGTGACGGAGCTGCGCCTGAGGCGCGAGCGCCTTTCCTGGTCGGCGAGCCACGATGCGTTGACGCGCCTGGTCAACCGCGAGGCCTTTGGCGAACGGGTCGAGGCGCTGATGGCGCAGCAGCCGCGGCCGGTGCCGGCCACGCTGCTGTACATCGACCTCGACCGCTTCAAGCAGATCAACGACAGCGCCGGCCATGCCGCCGGCGACGACGTCCTGAAGGCCGTCGCGTCCTTGCTGCAAGCGAGCACGCGCGGCACCGACACGGTGGCGCGTCTCGGCGGCGACGAGTTCGCGGTGCTGCTGCCGCAGTGCGACGCGACTGCCGCCCTGCCGATTGCAGAGAAGGTGCGTGCCGGCGCGCGCGAGATCGGCGTCACGCACGAGGGGCATCGGCTGACGATCGGCGCCAGCATCGGGGTGGTCGAGATCGAACCGGGCATGCACGGCATGGCCGATGCGCTGGCCGCGGCCGACGCCGCCTGCTATGCCGCCAAGCGCGCCGGGCGCGACGCGGTGCACATCGGCGGCGATGCCGGCATGCCGGTCGCGCTGCGCCTGGTTGCCGGCGCGCGCGACGGCGGTCGGTAGGCCGCGCTCACGCCGCGCGGCGTTGCGCTGCCGGCACTGCCCGCCACGCACCCATCAGCTGCGCCCACTTCGCGCGCGCGGCCACGAGATGGCGCTCCTTCACATGGCCGTAGCCGCGGATCTCCTCCGGGATGCGTGCGATCTCGGTGGCCTGTGCCAGGCGCTCCGCTGACAGTGATGTGAGCAGCTCGTCGATGCAAGCCTGGTACTCGACGATCAGCGCACGCTCGGCCTTGCGTTCCTCGGTCCGGCCGAAGATGTCGAACACGCCGCCGCGAAGGCCCTTGAGTCTGGCCAGCACGCCGAAGGCCGTCAGCATCCAGGGTCCGAAGGGCCGCTTGACGAGTTCTCCCTTGTCGTCCTTCTTCGCGAGGGTCGGCGGCGCGAGGTGGAAGGCGAGCTTGTAGTCGCCTTCGAACTGCGCGGCGATGCGCTCGTGGAAGCGCTTGTCGGTGTGCAGGCGCGCGACCTCGTACTCGTCCTTGGCGGCCATCAGCTTGAAAAGGTAGCGCGCGACGGCCTCGCCGAGGCTGGTACTCGACAGCGGCGCCTCGGCGGCGCGCACCTTGTCGACGAAGGCCTTGTAGCGCGCCGCGTAGGCCGCGTCCTGGTACGCGGTGAGAAACTCGACGCGCGTCGCGACCAGTTCGTCGAGCGAAGGCTTCTTCACGAACTGGATCACCTGCTGCGCCTTGAACAGCGCCTGCACCGCTGCCAGATCGTGTGCGCAGCGGCGGCCCCATTCGAAAGCGGCCTTGTTGTTGTCGACCTGCACGGCGTTCAATTCGATCGCCCGCATCAGCGCCTCACGGCTGAGCGGAATGCGACCCTGCTGCCAGGCGTAGCCGAGCAGCAGCGGGTTGGTGTAGATCGAGTCGCCGATCATCTGCACCGCGACCTGCTCGGCGTCGAACGCGCCGACGAGCGCGTCGCCGACGCTGGCGCGCACTGCGGCTTCGCAGTTGCCGCCCGGGAACTGCCAGTCGGCGTTCCTCACGAAGGCGGCGGTCGGCGTGCCGTGCGTGTTCAGCGCCACGTAGGTGCGGCCCTGCTGCATCACGCTCAGCGTGTACTTGGTCGCACCGACGATGCTGTCGCAGGCGATCACGAGGTCGGCCTGCGCCGTGTCGACCTTCGTCGTGTGGATCGTCTCGGCGCGGTCGGCGATCTGGATGTGGCTCCAGGTCGCGCCGCCCTTCTGCGCCAGGCCGCCGGCGTCCTGCGTGACGACACCCTTGCCCTCGATGTGCGCTGCCATGCCGAGCAACTGGCCGATGGTGATCACGCCGGTGCCGCCGACGCCGCCGACGACGATGCCCCAGGCCCGGGCTGTCCGCTGTGGCTTGCAGCCAGCGGCAGCGCCGGTTCGGGAATCAAGGGCAGCGCCGACAGGTCGCCTCTCGCCTCCTTCTTCGGCTTCTTCAACTGGCCGCCCTCGACGGTGACGAAGCTCGGGCAGAAGCCCTTCAGGCACGAGTAGTCGAGGTTGCAGGTGTTCTGGTTGATGCGCCGCTTGCGGCCGAACTCGGTTTCCACCGGCTCGACCGACAGGCAGTTGCTCTGCACCGAGCAGTCTCCGCAGCCTTCGCAGACCAGTTCGTTGATGACGACGCGCTTGTCCGGCGTGGCGAGCTTGCCGCGCTTGCGGCGGCGGCGCTTCTCGGTGGCGCAGGTCTGGTCGTAGAGGATGACCGTCGTGCCCTTCAATTCGCGGAACTCGCGCTGGATGCGGTCGAGCTCGTCGCGGTGGTGCACCGTGACGCCGGCTTCGAGTGCCGTGCCGCCGTACTTCTCGGGCTGGTCGGTCACGATCACGAATCTGGCCACGCCTTCGGCGAGCACGCTCTTCATGATCTGCAGCACCGAATGGCCTTCCGGCCGCTCGCCCACCTGCTGGCCGCCGGTCATCGCGACCGCGTCGTTGTAGAGGATCTTGTAGGTGATGTTCACGCCCGCGGCGATGCTCTGGCGGATCGCCAGCGAGCCACTGTGGAAGTAGGTGCCATCGCCGAGGTTGGCGAAGATATGGCGTTCGTTCGTGAACGGCGCCTGGCCGACCCAGGTCACGCCCTCGCCGCCCATCTGCGTGAAGGTGGCGGTGCTGCGGTCCATCCACACCGCCATGTAGTGGCAGCCGATGCCGGCCACCGCGCGAGAACCTTCGGGCACGCGAGTGCTGGTGTTGTGCGGGCAGCCGCTGCAGAACCAGGGCGCGCGCTCCCCGGTCTCGGTCTTCAGTTCGGCGAGCTGGCGCTCGCGGGCCTCGACGATGGCCAGCCGCTGGTCCATGCGGGCCAGGATGTCGGCGCCGACGCCGAGTTTCTTCAGCCGCTTGGCGATCGCCTTGCAGATGATCGCCGGCGTCAGGTCGGCCTTGGCGCGCAGCAGCCAGTTCTCGCTCGGGTTGGGCATGCCCCACTCGCCGCCGGCCGCATCCCCGTCGGGCTCGTCGAACTTGCCGAGCACGTTCGGGCGCACGTCGGCTCGCCAGTTGTACAGCTGCTCCTTCAGCTGGTACTCGATGACCTGGCGCTTCTCCTCGACGACCAGGATTTCCTGCAGACCCTGCGCGAACTCGCGCGTGATCGTCGCCTCGAGCGGCCAGACCACGTTGACCTTGTGCAGCCGGATGCCCAGCGCATGGCAGGTGTCGTCGTCGAGGCCGAGGTCGCAGAGCGCCTGGCGCGTGTCGTTGAAGGCCTTGCCGCTGGCGATGATGCCGAAGCGGTCCGCTCTTCCCCCATTCGGGCCCTCGATCACGTTGTAGTTCAGCCGGTTCGCGCGCACGTAGGCCAGCGCGGCGTACCACTTGTAGTCCATCAGCCGCGCTTCCTGCTCCAGCGGCGCGTCGGGCCAGCGGATGTGCAGGCCGCCGGCCGGCATCCGGAAGTCCTCGGGCAGCAAGATCTTCACGCGGTCGGGGTCGACCACCACCGAGGCCGACGACTCGACGACTTCCTGGATCGTCTTCATGCTGCTCCAGACGCCCGAGAAGCGGCTCATCGCGAACGCATGCAGCCCCATGTCGAGGATGTCTTGCACCCCCGCGGGGAAGAACACCGGCAGCCCGCAGGCCTTGAAGATGTGGTCGCTCTGGTGCGCTGCCGTGCTGCTCTTGGAGACATGGTCGTCGCCGGCGACGGCGATCACGCCGCCGTGGCGGGACGTGCCGGCCATGTTGGCGTGTTTGAAGACGTCGCTGCAGCGGTCGACGCCCGGGCCCTTGCCGTACCAGATGCCGAACACGCCGTCGACCTTCTTCTCCTTCGGGGTCAGGGCCAGCAACTGCGTGCCCCAGACCGCGGTCGCGGCGAGCTCCTCGTTGACGCCGGGCTGGAACACGACGTGCTGCTCTGCGAGGTGCTTCTTCGCCGCCCACAGCGCCTGGTCGTAACCGCCGAGCGGGCTGCCGCGATAGCCGCTGATGAAGCCGGCGGTGTTCAGCCCGGCGGCAGCGTCGCGCTGGCGCTGCAGCATCGGCAGCCGCACCAGCGCCTGTACGCCGCTCATGAAGGCGCGGCCGCGCTCGAGGCTGTACTTGTCGTCGAGCGAGGCACTCTCCAGGGCCTTGCGGATGGATTCGGGAAGCGGTGCATTCATGGGCGATGGGCTCCAGATGGGCGGGTTCGCCACCGCCGGTAGGCTCGTGGCCGGGGCGGCGCGAAGACGAAGTTTCAGTGGAGACTGACTCGTACTCAAGTCACGTCGTAGCTAAAGGCAGGGGGTGCGGCGCAGTGTAGGGAAAGCGACTCTGGAAGTCTCTTCCCGATTTGCCAGAATGGATAGGTACCCGGAGCCCCTGCCATGTCCGAATGCTCGCATGCGATTCAAGCTCTTGCCGGTCGCGGCAGACGGTCGTGGCTCGCGCTGCTGTGCGCAGCGCTGCTGCCGGGGAGTCTGGGTGCGGCGCCGCCGTTGCCGCAGCGCGACCTTCTGGTCGAGCTGCGCGAGGCTGATGCTCCGATCGCACCCGCCAGTGGCGATGCGAGCGGCTGGAGCGCACGCAGCGCCGATGCCCGCACGGTGCGCGAGCGGCCGGTGCAGCAGGTGCGGGTGCACAACGGCGCCAGTGCCAGTCTTCGCGTGACGGTTACCCGCCCGCTGCAGGTGTGGCAGACGGCGCCCGGCGTCTTGCTGCCCCTGCCGATGCCGCAAACGCAGTGGATCACGGCCGGCCAGAGCCTCACGCTGCAACCGCGCTGGACTGGCGGGCGCGAGCCGGTGACAGTGCTGGTGAGCGAGGATTCGAGCCGCATCGACCCGAGCGTGGCGCCGGGCAGCGCCGAGCTGCCGCAGCGAACCGACGCGCTGCTGGCGACGACGGTGCGCGCACCGCTCGGGCAATGGGTCACGATCGCCGCGACGGGCGCGGACGACGGCGACATGAGCGTCGTCGCAAGCGGCCGGGCCACCGCACGGCGCGTGCTGCAACTGCGCGTCAGCCTGTTGCCCTGAACGCGTTCGCTGTCACCGCCTCGGCCACAGCACCCACAGCCGCAGCGGCTGCTTCATGCGGCCGGCCTGCTGTTCGGCGGCCTCGCCCCAGCCCCAGAAGTAGTCGGCACGCACCGCGCCGGTGATGGCGCTGCCGGTGTCCTGCGCCATCACCAGTCGGCGCAGCGGCGCGCTCGACAGCGGCTCGGTGGCCGCCAGCCAGACCGGCGTGCCGTAGGGAATGCTCTGCGGATCGACCGCGATCGAGCGCCCCGGTGTCAGCGGCACTCCCTGCGCGCCGCGCGGGCCGAGGCCGGGATCGGGCAGCGGCTCTTCGCGGAAGAACACGAAGCGCGGGTTGCTCCACAACAGTTCGTTGACGCGCTTCGGGTTGCGCTGGGCCCAGGCCCGGATCGCCGGCCACGAGGCCTGGTCGGGCTTGAGCTCGCCCTGCTCGATCAGCCAGCGCCCGACCGACTTGTACGGCTGGTCGTTCGAGCCCGCGAACGCGGCGCGCACAAGCTGCACGCTGCCGTTCGGACCGACGATGCGCAGGCGCCCCGAACCCTGGATGTGCAGCACCAGCGCATCCAGCGGGTCGGCCACATAGGCGATCTCGCGCCCGCGCAGGGCGGCCTGCGCGGCCGGCAAGGTGTCGATCTGCTGCCGCGTCCAGTACGGCCTGCGGTTCGCCAGATCGGGCGGCGGACCGTACAGCGGCACCCGATACGCCCCGCGCGGCTGGCGCGACGCCTCGACGAGCGGCTCGAAGTAGCCCGTCAGCAGCCCGTCGATCGCGCCGTCGGGCGCCTCGACGCGGTACGGCTGCAGGTGCTGCTGCAGCCAGACGCGCAGCGCGGCTTCGCCGGGCTCGCCGAGTGCGGCCGCCTGCTGGCACAACGCACCCCAGTCAGGCGCCGGGCGCGCACAGCCACGGCGCAGCGCCGGCCACAGCTCGACGAGCCGGTCGGCCTCCCACCCGGGCAGTTCGGCGAACGGCACCGGCACCCAGCGCGATCGGCCGCGCGACACCGGCGGCGCGGTTGCCGTTGCGCTCGTGCCCTGCGCCTCGGGCGCCACCGGTGCCGGGCTCGGTGGCGGGCGGCTTGCGCAGGAGGCGAGCGCGAGCCCGCCTAGAATCGCCGCGACCCGAGCCCATCGCCGAAGGAACCTGGACATGTGGGTGATTCTGCTGGAAGCCCTCGGCGCCCTCGCGCTGTTGCTGCTGATCGTCTGGTGGACGATGTTCCACGGTCGCCGCCGCGGCGAACGACCCCGCTCCGACGACACCCGCTGACACCGATTCGCGCCAAAGGGGCGGCCGCGGGGCCTTGGGTCAATGCGTGGCCGGCGGCCAGATGAACGACAGCGGCCTCCTCCAGAGGCGCCTGCCGATCGCGCTGTAGATGCGGCTGCGCCCGGCGGTGGGCACATTGCGCGAGCGCAGCGCCACCGTGAAGGCGAGGAAGAAGCTCACGCCGAGATTGAGCACACCGGTGACGGCGATGCCAGCTACACACCACCAGAATGGCGCGTGGCGCAGCAGCGACAGGCCCTCGGTGCCGAGGGCCGCCGCGAGCTGGCCGGTCGACAGCGTCACGTGGCGCACCTCGAGCGACAGCCCGAAGAATGTTGCCAGCACCGGCTCGATGCCGAGCATCAGTCCGAGTGAGACGTTGGCCGCCAGCCCCGAGATGTTGGCCCGCCACCAGGCGCTCAGCCGCTGCGCGCGCGCCGGCCCCAGGCGAGAGCGCAGGCGCGGGTTCCAGGCCAGCGCGCTGTCGAGCCGGTGCCAGACGAACCAGTTCTCGACCCAGCCGGCGACCAGGCTGCTCGCGAACAGCAGCACGCCGGTGAACGCGGCGAAGAACGCCGTCGGGCCGAACAGCGTGATCGACTCCAGCACATGTTCTGCATCTTCATGCGACACCAGCGGCGTTCCGAACGCGGTGCTCCAGGCGAGCTGGACGAGTAGCACCATCGGCGCCACGACCGCCAGGTTGCCGAAGATGCCCGCCGCCTGCGAGCGGATCAGATGCGCGACCTCGTCGACGAAGCTCTCCACCGCTTCGTCGCTGGCCCCGGCGCCGGTCTGTTCGGTCAGCTTGCGCGCCATCGCCGGCGCCGTCATCGCGGGCTGCTTGGTTGCCACCGTTCCGTGCACCAACTGCACGACGACGAAACTGATCGCGTAGTTCATGCCGGCCCAGAAGCCGGACCAGAACGCCGCCAGTCCGAGCGCGAGCACGAGGAATTTCAGGTGCGTCGTGGCGGCCAGCACTGCGCCGCCCACTGCCGCGGCGCGCAGCATGCCGACGTATTCGCCGCGGTCGCGAGTGATGTAGTGCTCGCCGGTCTCGGCGCTGCGCTCGGCCACCTTGTAGGCGAGCAGCGAATAGTGTCTCGCCAGCAGGGACCGGAAGCTGCGCCGTTCTTGCGCAACGACCACCAGCGCGGCGAGCAGTCGCGCGATGTCTCGTGCCGGCGCGGGCGACAACACGCAGGTCAGCAGTTCGTCGATGCGTCGCGCGCGCTGGCGCAGCTGGTACGACTGGAACACCACGTCCACGGAGACGCCGTATTCCTCGAGGTGCTCGGCGACACTGGCTGCGGCGCGCCGGCAGGCGTCGAGCAGCGCACGCAGGGTGCGGGCCTCCTGCTGCAGCGATTCGCCGCCGCCGGCTTCGGCGTGCTCGCGCACCGACTCGGCCACGCGGGCGAGTCGGCGAAACGGCTGGTCGACCATGAGTTGCGGGCTCATGCGCTGGCGCAGCGGGCCGGAGAAGCCCGCTGCGCGCACTGCGCTGGCGAGATACATGATGGCGTCGAGGAAGGGCTCGCGCCAGTTCGCCACTGGCAACTCTCCGACAGCGGGCGCGTGCCAGGCTTCATTGGCAAGCACGCCCAGGCGCGCGAGCGTCGCGTCGTCGATCGCCGCCAGCCACTGCGCGTCGTCGGCCCCGGCGAACATCAGGCCGAACAGCGCGGCCAGGTCGGTCGTCTCCGGCGTGGCCGGCAGCGCCCGCATGCGCAGTCGTTGTGCCAGTTCACCGAACAGGTCGACCCGCGGCGTGAAGCCGAAATCGGCCAGCAGGGCAGCCGTGTCCATCTCGTGCCAGAAGCGGGCGAGCAGCGCCGTGACGCGCTGCCGATGCTCGTCGTTGCGGTCGAGCACGTCGAGCAGGTGGTGCAGGCGCAGCACCGGCAGCGGCTGCCGGGCCGCGCCGGGCCCGTTCGCGTCATCGTCGCCCGGGGTCGGATGGCGAAGCCACTCCAGCAGGCGCACCAGCCACAGGTTGCGCTCCGCCAGCGGCGCCTTCGGGTCGGCCGCACTGAGCAACGCCGGCAGGTCCCACACCGGCGCTGCGCCTCCGAAGAGCGCACGCCAGCCGAGCATGTTCAGTGCAACGCGGAAGCCAGCGCCAGGGCGAACTCGCCCACCGGCGCCTGGAAGGGATAGGCCTCTTCGGTCATGCAGAAGTAGGTGCCCTGCATCGTGCCGCTGGGCGTGTCCAGGCGCGTCCAGCTGGTGTACTCGAACTCCTGTCCCGGCTTGAGCAGCGGCTGGTGGCCGACAACCCCGAGGCCGCGAACTTCCTCGACCTTGCCGTTGGCGTCCTCGATGATCCATTGGCGGCCGATCAGCTGGCCGGGCACATCGCCGGTATTGCGGATCGTCACCGTGTAGGCGAAGGCGTGCACGCCGGCCTCGGGCTGCGACTGCTCGGGCAGGGGGCGCACGCTGACCGTGCAGGTGAATTCGGGCTTGGCCATCGGCGCATTATGAGAGCAGCGCGCCGCCCGCGCCCTAGAATGGATTTCAGACAACCGATAGCCGCCATGCCCGATGCCCTGATTGCCCCCAGCCTGCTGTCCGCCGATTTCGCCCGACTCGGCGAGGAAGTGCGCAATGTCGTTGCCGCCGGCGCCGACTGGATCCACTTCGACGTCATGGACAACCACTTCGTGCCGAACCTGAGCTTCGGCCCGATGGTCTGCCAGGCGCTGCGCAAGCATGCGGTGCAGGCCGACGGCAGGCGCGTGCCGATCGACGTGCACCTGATGGTGCAGCCGGTCGACGCGCTCGCGCAGGCCTTCGCCGAGGCCGGCGCCGACGTGATCACGTTCCACCCCGAGGCCGGCGCGCACGTGGACCGCACGCTGCAGCTCATCAGGGCCGCCGGCTGCAAGGCGGGTCTGGTGCTCAACCCCTCGTCGTCGCTCGACGTGCTGGAGTGGGAGATCGACAAGCTCGACCTGGTGCTGCTGATGAGCGTGAACCCCGGCTTCGGCGGGCAGAGCTTCATTCCCGGCACGCTGAAGAAGATCGAGCGCGTGCGCAAGCTCATAGCCGCGAGCGGGCGCGACATCCGGCTCGAAGTCGACGGTGGCATCAAGGTCGACAACATCCGCGCGGTCTTCGATGCCGGGGCCGACACCTTCGTCGCCGGCAGCGCGATCTTCGGCCAGGCCGACTATCGGGCAGTGATCGCCGCAATGCGCGCCGAACTGGCGCGCTGACGGGCCGCATTGGTCGGCGCGCCGTTCCCGTCGCGGTAGGAGGCAGCATGCCGATCGGCCCCAGGGCTTTCGCCGAGAAGAAGTTCCTCGACATCGACGGTCGCCGGATGGCCTTCATCGACGAAGGTGATGGCGACGCGATCGTCTTCCAGCACGGCAACCCGACCTCGTCGTACCTTTGGCGCAACGTGATGCCGCACTGTCGCGGCCTGGGCCGGCTGGTCGCCTGCGACCTGATCGGCATGGGCGACTCCGACAAGCTCGCGCCGTCCGGCCCCACGCGCTATACCTTCGCCGAGCAGCGCGAGTACCTGCATGCGCTGTGGGACGCGCTGGCGCTCGGCGATCGCGTCGTGCTGGTGCTGCACGACTGGGGCTCGGCGCTCGGCTTCGACTGGGCCCACACGCACCGTGACCGCGTGCAGGGCATCGCCTACATGGAAGCCCTGGTCATGCCGGTCACGTGGGCCGATTGGCCAGACAACGCGCGCAAGGTGTTCCAGGGCTTTCGCTCGCCGGCCGGCGAAGAGCTGGTGCTGCAGAAGAACATCTTCGTCGAGCGCGTGCTGCCCGGCTCGGTGCTGCGCGGGCTCACCGACGACGAGATGGCGGTCTACCGCAAGCCCTTCGCGCAGGCCGGTGAGGATCGCCGCCCGACGCTGACCTGGCCGCGCCAGATCCCGATCGACGGCGAGCCGGCCGAGGTGGTGCAGCGTGGTCGAGCGCTACGCGGCCTGGCTGGCCGCGAGCCCGGTCCCCAAGCTCTTCGTCAATGCCGAGCCCGGCTCGATCCTCACCGGCCGGCCGCGCGAGTTCTGCCGCGACCTGGCCGAACCAGACCGAAGTCACGGTCAAGGGCAGCCACTTCATCCAGGAAGACAGCCCGGACGAGATCGGCGCCGCGGTGGCGTCGTTCGTGCGCCGGCTGCGGGGAGGGCCAGGGTGAGTTCGGCGATCGAACACGGCCTTCGCGCCGACACGCGGGTCGACGCGATCGAGAGCGTGGCGCAGTGGTGGCCGCAGTGGCTGGCGACCGCGAGCGCTGGCGCGTCGCCGATAGCGCGCGCCATCGTCGGAGGCTTTGCGGCCGACCGCGTCGGCTGGGCCTTTGCCACCGGCTATCAGGCGGCGCTGCGCGCGTTGGTGCCAGACATGCCCGCTGACGTGCTGGCGGCGTTCTGCGTCACCGAGGCATCGGGCAAACGGCCGCGCGACATCCGGACCACGATCACGCAGCGCGTCGATGGCAGTGTCGCCATCAGCGGCGCCAAGCGCTGGACGACGCTCGGCCCCGCCAGCTCCTTGCTGCTGGTCGTCGGCCGCATGGTCGATGCGGCGGCCACCGGCGATGGCGGCGAGCGGCCGCGGCTGCGGGTTGCGCGCGTGCCTTCGGGCGCGCCGGGACTGAGCGTCGTCGCGATGCCCGCGACGCGCTTCGTTCCCGAAGTGCCGCATGCCTGCGTGCAGCTCGATGACGTCCGGCTGCCCGCCGACGCGCTTCTGCCTGGCGACGGCTACGAGACCTGCGTGAAGCCGTTTCGTACCCTCGAAGACACCTGCGTCACGGCTGCGGTGCTCGCCTACCTGCTGCGTGAAGCCCGCGCGCGCGACTGGCCCGCGGGCCTGCGCGACCGCCTGGCGGCGACGCTCGCGACACTCGTGGCCGTCGCCGCGGGCCGGCCGGATTCGCCGGCAAGCCAGGTCGTGCTGGAAGGCGCGCTGTGCTGGGCACATCAGCTCTACGACGAAGCCGGCGCGCTGTGGGCGGCGGCGGCCGACGATGCCGCCGCGCGCTGGCAACGCGACTTCGCGCTGTTCGCGGTGGCCGGCGACGCTCGCGCCCAGCGCGCAGCGCGGGCCCGGGAACGATTGGCGCAACAGGGAGGAACGGATGACTGAAGCCAGAGCCGTGCTGGTCGTCGGCGCGGGCGACGCCACCGGCGGCGCGATCGCTCGCCGCTTCGCGCGCGAGGGACTCGTCGCCTGCGTGACACGGCGCAGCGCCGACAAGCTCGTGCCGCTGGTCGCGCGCATTCGCGACGAAGGCGGGCAGGCGCATGGTTTCGCATCGGATGCGCGCAACGAAGACGCGGTGATCGCACTGGTGGCGGAGATCGAACGCGACATCGCGCCGATCGAGGTGGCGGTGTTCAACATCGGTGCCAACGTGCGCTTCAGCGTCACCGACACCACCGAGCGCGTCTACCGCAAGGTGTGGGAGATGGCTGCGCTGTCGGGCTTCCTGGTCGGCCGCGAGGTCGCCAGGGCGATGCTGCCGCGCGGGCGCGGCACGATCATCTTCACCGGCGCGACGGCGAGCCTGCGCGGCGGGGCGGGCTTTTCCGCCTTCGCCGGCGCCAAGCACGCGCTGCGCGCGCTGGCGCAGAGCATGGCGCGCGAGCTCGGGCCGCAGGGCATTCACGTGGCGCATACGATCATCGACGGCGCGATCGACACCCGCGTTCATCGCCGAGAACTTTCCCGAGCGCTACGCCTTGAAGGCGAGCGACGGTATCCTGAACCCGGACGCGATCGCCGAGGCCTACTGGCAACTGCACCGCCAGCAGCGCAGCGCCTGGACGCACGAGCTCGACCTGCGTCCGTGGAGCGAGCCCTGGTGAACTTTCACCGACGGTCACCGATGGGAGTCCTGTTCTTCAAGCGGAGGCGCGCATGAACAAGCGAGTCGAGTTCTTCTTCGACGTGGGCAGCCCCACGGCCTACCTCGCCTACACGCAGCTGCCCGCGCTCGCGGCCGCCTGCGGCGCGCAGGTCGTCTGGCGGCCGATGCTGCTCGGCGGCGTGTTCAAGGCGACCGGCAATGCGAGCCCGGTCACGGTTCCGGCCAAGGGCCGCTGGATGATCGACGACCTGCAGCGCTGGGCGCGCCGCTACGGCGAGACACTGGTCTTCAACCCGCACTTCCCGATCAACACGCTGACGCTGATGCGCGGCGCGGTGGGCCTGCAGATGCGCGAACCGGCCGAGTTCCTGCGTTACCTCGACGTGGTGTTCAGCGCGATGTGGCGCCAGCCGCGCAAGCTCGGTGACCCCGAAGTACTGGCGCAGGCGCTTCGCGACGGCGGGTTCGACCCCGAGCACGTTGCGGCGCTCGCGGCCGACCCCGAGGTCAAGGCGCAACTGATCGCCAACACCGATGAAGCGGTCGCCCGTGGTGCGTTCGGCGCACCGACTTTCTTCGTCGGCGACCGGATGTTCTTCGGCCAGGACCGGCTCGAATTCGTGCGCGAGGCTCTGGCGGGGTCATGAGCCTGACGGCTGCCATCGTCGACCTCGACGGCACGATGGTCGACACGGTGGGCGACTTCGTCGTCGCGCTTTCGAAGGTGCTGGCCGAACTCGGGCTGCCGGGCGTCGACCGCGCGTTCGTCGTCCTCACCGTCGGCAAGGGCTCGGAGCACCTGATCCGCAGCACGCTTGCGCACGCGGGTGCCGACGCCGGGCTGTACGAAGAGGCGATGACGCGTTACCAGCATCACTACCGGGCCGTCAACGGGCAGCATTCGACGGTCTATCCGGGCGTCGTCGAAGGTCTGGACCGGCTGTCGGCGCAGGGCCTGAAGCTGGCCTGCCTGACGAACAAGCCGACGGCGTTCGCGCTTGCGCTGCTCCAGGACAAGGGGCTGGCCGGCTACTTCAGCCAGGTCTTCGGTGGGGACGCGTTCGAGCGCCGCAAACCCGACCCACTTCCGTTGCTCAAGACCTGCGAGGCACTGGCCAGCCTGCCCGCGAACACCTTGATGATCGGTGACTCGAGCAACGACGCGCAGGCCGCGCGCGCGGCGGGTTGCCCGGTCGTGCTCGTCAGCTATGGCTACAACCATGGCCAGCCGGTGCAGGCGGTGGACGCCGACGCGGTCATCGACAGGCTCGACCAGCTCGCCTGGCCGGCGATCCGCGGCCAGCGTTGAGCTTGTCGGGGCGCTGGAGCGCCGGCGTCGCGACAGCGCCCCGATGCGATAATTCGCGCATCGCAATGTTGAGGCCTATCTTGGACAAGTCACACCCTAGGTGACCGTCCCCTCCAGTGCCAGACGGGGGACGGTCGCGATCCGAAAACGCCACCCGCCCCGCCGGCCACGAGCCGTGCTGGAGAGTTCAATGTTGAACGTGTTCACGCTGGTCAATGGCCGGCTGTTTCAGGAAGAGATCGCCAGCGCAGCGGCGCTGACGGATGTCGCTCCGGTCTGGGTCGACATGGAAGCCGCCCACGGCAGAGGAAAAGAGCTGGGTCGCCAGCCGTTTCGGCCTGACGATCCCGGACGACATCGTCGACGAGGACCTGGAGGAATCGGCCCGCTTCTACGAGGAAGACAACGGCGAGCTGCACATCCGTTCCGACTTCCTGATCGACGACAACGAGGATCCGCGCAACGTGCGGGCGGCGTTCATCCTCCACGACAAGGTGCTGTTCTCGGTGCACAGCGAGGATCTGCCGGTGTTTCGCTTGCTGCGGCTGCGGGCACGGCGCATCCCGGCGCTGATCGACGACGCGAAGGACGTGCTGCTCAAGCTCTACGACGCCGACGCGGAATACTCGGCCGACGCGCTCGAGAGCATCTACGACGCGCTCGAGGCGGTGAGCGCCAGCGTGCTCAAGCGCAACATCAACGACGAGGCCGCCGGCGAGGCGCTGGCCGCGATCGCCAAGGAGGAAGACCTGAACGGCCGCATCCGCCGCAACGTGATGGACACGCGGCGCGCGGTCAGCTTCATGATGCGCGCGCGCATGCTCAACGCCGATCAGTTCGAGGAGGCGCGCCAGATCCTGCGCGACATCGACTCGCTGGACAGCCACACCACCTTCCTGTTCGACAAGATCAACTTCCTGATGAACGCGACGGTCGGCTTCATCAACATCAACCAGAACAAGATCATCAAGATCTTCTCGGTGGCCAGCGTCGCGTTGCTGCCGCCGACGCTGATCGCCAGCGTCTACGGCATGAACTTCAAGTTCATGCCCGAGCTGGACTGGTCGGTCGGCTATCCGTTCGCGCTGGCGCTGATGGCGGTCAGCGTGATCACGCCGTTCTGGTATTTCCGGCGCAAGGGCTGGCTGTAGGGGGCGCGACTGCTGCCGGACTCGCGCCGGCGCCGCGATGAGCTTTCGCGCGCGCGGCCCGGCGACGTCCGAATTCAGGTGTTCGCGCGCTTGCGGAGCCAGCGCATCAGCGCGCCGAGCACGGGCAGCTTCTCGTACAGTTCCTCGGCGGCGTCCCAGTAGTCGCGGTGCGATTCGATGCGGCCGTCCCCGGCAAGTCGGAGATGCGAACTGCCGCGCACCGTCTGCAGTTCGCCGCTGAAGCGCCGGAAGCGGAACACGAAGTCCCAGGTCAGGAAGCACTGGTCGCCCTGCACCAGGATGTCGTGCACGACGAAGCGCGGCTCGGCCAGCGCATCGAACATGTGGCCGAAGATGCGCTGCACCTGCGTCACGCCCTGCACCTGGTTGAACGGGTCCCTGAACTTCGCGTCCAGCGTGTAGTACTCCCCCAGCCGCGCCACATCGGCCGGCTTGAGTGCTTCGAACAGCGTGACGATGCGCGCGATGCGGGCGTCGGCGTGGCGCGGGGGCGCGTTCACAGGCCGGTCGCGCGGCGGATGGCGCGGAAATACAGGCTGTCGGGGAGAAGCCTGAGGGCCTTCAGCCACAGCGTGAAGCGCTTCGGGAAGTGGATCTCGAAGCGCCCCGCCGCCCAGCCGTCGGCAATGTCGAGCGCAGCCTGTTCGGGGCTGATCAGCGCGGGCATGGCAAAGGCATTCTGCGCCGTCAGCGGCGTCTCGACGAAACCGGGGTTGATCACCGAGACGCCGATGCCCCGTGGCGCCAGGTCGAGGTAGAGCGTCTCGGCCAGGTTGATCAGCGCCGCCTTGGTCGGCCCGTAGGCGATCGCGTTCGGGAGCCCGCGGTAGCCGGCCACGCTGGAGACGAGGCTCAGGTGGCCCGCTCGCTGCTCGAGCAGCGTGGGCAGGATGGCGGCGGTCACGTTCAGCGCGCCGACCTGGTTCACCTCGACGTGGCGCAAGGCCTCGTCCAGATCGAAGTCGGTCGCGCGCATGGGCTTGTAGTGCCCGGCGCAGTAGAGCACCAGATCGATAGCGCCGCACGTGGCGACCACCTGCGTCGCCGCCGCAGCCACCGCCCGGCGATCGGTCACGTCGAGCGGCACGCCGAGACTTCCAGGGTGAGCGGCGACGAACTCGTCGAGCGCGCTCGCGTTGCGCGCCGAGACCACGACGCGCGCCCCGCGCGCGTGCAGCAGCGACGCCGTCGCGCGGCCGATGCCGGTCGAGGCGCCGACCAGCCAGGCCGTGCGGCCGGTCCAGTCGGTCAACGCGGGATTGAGCGACACCCGCGGCCTACGGGTGCTTGTAGAAGCTGAGCGTCACTTCGCCCAGGCGCACGCCGAACTTGCTCATCACGGCCTTGTTGAGCATCACGCGCTCGTCCATCAGATACATCCAGTCGTCGAACTGGACGTCGATCTCGCGCCCGTCGACCTTCAGCCGCAGGGTGTACGACCAGCGCAGCGCATTGCCCGCGGCCTGGCCCTCGGCCGTGCCGACCACGTCGCCGGCCTGCCCGGTGTAGCGGCCCGGGCCCTGCGCCTCGGGTAGCTTGCGGATGCGCCAGACGCGGCGCTCGGTGCTGCCGTCGCTGTAGGTGAAGGCTTCGTCGAGCACGCCTTCGTCGCCTTGCCAGCTGCCCTTCATCTGCACGGTGAAGCGCTTGACGACCAGGCCCTGCCGGTCGGTGAAGATGCCGTGCGCGGTGATGTCGCCGTTGAAGTAGCTGCGCAGGTCGAGCAGCGGCTTCTCGGCAGCATAGTCGGCCGGCGTCGGCGCGGCGCAGGCGCCGATCAGGCAGGCCGCGCCCAGGGTGGCCAGGATCGCGGGCCAGCGTCGGTTCGTCATTCGAGTTCCTCGTTGCGGATCCAGGTGAAGTACAGCAGCGCGGCGGCGGCCAGCTTGAGCGCGCAGGGCAGCAGGCAGTACGCCGCGGTCAGCGCCGACAGCGCAGCCGCCTCGCGCACCCCAGGCGCGTAGCCGAAGGCCTGCAGGGCGGGCAGCGCCAGGCCGGCGGCGAGCGCCAGGTTGAGCTTGGTCGCGAAATTCCACCAGCCCATGTACGCGCCCTCGGCGCGCTGCGCGTGGCCGGCTCGCTGGATCACGCCGGTGAGCAGCGCGCTCGGCAGCGTGAGGTCGGCGCCGAGGGCCACGCCGCTGGCCAGGCAGACGGCGGTGAACGTCGCCACGTCGCCGGCGCCGAGCTGTGTCGCCCAGCCGAAGCCGGCGATGGCCAGCCCCATTGAGCCGAGCCAGCTGCGCGCCAGCCCGTAGCGCGCGACGAGCCGCACCCAGAGCGGGATTGACAGGGCGCCGGCAGCGAAGTAGCTGGTCAGGAACAAGGGCTCGAACGCCGGCGCCTGCAAGCGGTCGCGGATGAAGAAGAGCACCAGTGTCGCCGGCACCGCGCTGGCGATCCCGTTGCACAGGTAGATCGCCAGCAGGCGGCGGAATGCGGGCGTTGCCCAGGGCAGCGTGAGCGGTGCCGCGGGCGATGCCTGGCGCGGCATCGCCGGCAGCGGCGCACGCAACAGCAGCAGCGTTCCCCCCAGCAGCAACGCCGTGAAGACCAGCGTGGAGGCTCCCAGCCCCGCCAGCGAAGGCAGCACGCTCGCCACCAGCACACCCGCCAGCGAGAGGCCCTCGCGCCAGGCGACGATGTGCGCGCGCTGCGCCTCGTCGCCACCGAGGCGCGCCCCCCAGGCCTGGTGGATCACGCTGATGGTGCTGAAGCTGAGGTAGGTGATCGCCAGGCCGCCGGCGCACCACCAGAGCAAGGCCGTCGTTCCCTCGACGGCCGGGAAGAAGAGGGCGCGAAAGCCGAGCGCCAGCAGCACGGCCGCGACGGCCAGTGCGCGCCAGGCGCGCTGCGGCGAATGGCCGAAAAGCACGTCGGCCCAGCCCCCGATCAACGGGTCGATCACCGCGTCGAGCAGGCGCGTGCCGAGCAGCACTGCACCCAGCAGCGCCAGTGGCACGCCATAGGCGCTGGCGTAGTGGTTGGGCAGCACCACGTAGAGCGGCAGCGCCACGAAGGCCAGCGGCAGGCCCAGCCCGCCGTACGACAGGCCGTCGCGCCAGCCGCCGTGCCAGTCGCGCGCGGGCAGGGCCGCGGCAATCACGCGCCGGAACCCAGCAAGGCCAGGCGCAGCTTGGGCTCGGAAGTCCTCGGCGACAGCCAGATGGCGAAGAAGGCACGCGCGAAGTCGGGGTCGGCAACGTCCGCGCGCAGCTTGCCGTTATGGAAGAAGCGCACCCCTTCGCCGGGACGGTGCAGTCCGGTCATGCGGTCGCCATCGCGCACGTCGGGGAAGGCCTGCCTCATCGAGGCCAGCCAGGCACTGCCCTGCGCGGCCGGGACCGGCGCGATTCGCTGCATCTCTTCGAGCGAGCGTTCGGCGATCCGGTGCCCTGCCAGCGCGCGCGCGTACTCGATCTCGATCGCCAACGGGCTCTGTTCGTAGGTCAGGGCCGTGAAGCCCTCGCTCACCCAGAGACGGATGTCGTAGATGTGCAGCCCGAAGAACGCGAGCCGACCCGAACCCTGCAGCCGTGCGCCTGGCAATCCCGGGGACAGCTCGGGCAGTGGCAGCGCTGCTGCCCCCGCCGGGACCGCTGCGACCGCGAGCCACCCCAGCAGCGCGCGGCGCGACAGGCAGGGCGCCGCGGCGATCACGTCCCGGCGCGTTGCAGCGTGAACTGCATGACGCTCGTGTTGCCGGCGGCGAACGCAGCTTCGCAATACGCGAGATAGAACTCCCAGATACGCATGAAGCGGCTGTCGAAGCCGAGCTGGCGCACCGGCGCCTCGACGCTCAGAAAGCGCTCGCGCCAGCGGTGCAGCGTCTCGGCGTAGTCGAGCCCGAAGTCGAGTTCGTTCACGACTTCGAGTCCGGCCTGCGCGGCCGCCTTGCGGAACTCGCTCGGGCTCGGAAGCAGCCCCCCCGGAAAGATGTACTGCTGGATGAAGTCGGTCGACCTGACGTAGCGCTCGAACAGGTCGTCGCGGATCGTGATGCTCTGGATGCACGCCTTGCCGCCGGGTGTGAGGTTGCGCTTGATCGACTCGAAGTAGCTGCCCCAGTACTCGCGGCCGACGGCCTCGAACATCTCGATCGAGACGATCGCGTCGAACTCGCCTTCAGCGGCGTCGAGTCCGATCTCGCGGTAGTCCTGGTAGCGCAGTGTGGCACGGTCGGCCAGCCCCGCATCGCGCATGCGCTGCTCGGCGTAGGCGAGCTGTTCGCGCGACAGCGTGACGCCGGTGACGTGGGCACCGAACTCGCGCGCCGCGCATTCGGCGAGGCCGCCCCAGCCGCAGCCGATCTCGAGCACGCGGTCGCCCGGTCCGACCCCGCATTCGCCGAGCACGCGGCGCACCTTGGCCCATTGCGCCTGCACCATGTCGCCCGAGCGCTGGCCTTCGAACCAGGCGCTCGAGTAGCTCATCGTCGGGTCCAGCCACAGGCGGTAGAAGTCGTTGCCCAGGTCGTAGTGGACGTGGATGTTCTTGCGGCTTCCGCGGCGGGAGTTGCGGTTGAGCAGGTGCTTCGCGCGGTACAGCAGCGAGCCCCACCAGGTGCCGTAGACGAGGCTTTCGAAGCGGTCGCGGTTGGCGACGAGGAGCGTCAGCAGCGCAGTCAGGTCGGGCGAGGACCAGTCGCCGGCGATGAAGCTCTCGGCAAGGCCGATGTCGCCCGAGCGCAGGGCCGCGGCAAAGACGTTCCAGTTGTGCAGGCGCATCGCTGCTCGCGGCTCGCCGTTGCGCGCGCTGCCGAAGTGTGCCGCGCTGCCGTCTGGCAGGTGCAACGTCAGCGAGCCGTGATGCAGCCGGCGCAACAGGCGAAACACTGAACGTGCCGCAACGGGCGAAGATGCCGGCAGGCCGTGGGGCAGGATGCTGGTCGTGGTCATGGCGTCGAACTAGGGCAGCGCGTGAGTGACGAAGGTGGCGGGCGGCGCGGGCTTGGCGACGAACGGAACGCGTTTGAAGAAGAGCTTCGCCGCCTGCCAGTGGATGCGGGCGATCACGGCGAGCGTCATCAGCGGCATGCTGAAGAAGGCGCGTCTCGCGCTGGCCGCGCTGAGCGGCCGCAGCTCGCCCGAGACGCTGGTCTGCAGCAACGGACCCGCGGCGTCGTCGTGATCGATCCGAACCACCGTGCGGCCCTCGGTCAGGCCCTGAGGCGCGGTGCGCATGAAGCGGAACCGATATCGGCCCTCGACACGGCAGAACGGCGAGACGTGGAACACCTTGCTCGCCTGCATCTCCTGCCCGTAGGCGAGCTGCGGGCCGCCGAGCAGGTAGCAGTGGCGCTCGCCGAAGGTATTGTTCACTTCGACGACGATCGCCGCCAGGCCGCCGTCGGGGCGGTGACAGTACCAGAAGCTAACCGGCTTGAAGACGTAGCCCAGCACCCGCGGGTAGCAGTGCAGCCAGACTTCACCGCTTGCATCGACGATGCCTTCGCGGGCGAGGAGTTCTTCCAGCCACGCCAGGCTGTCGCCGCGGCCGTCGCCGTGGTCGCGGTCGTGGAATCCGATCAGCCCGAAGGCGTTGCGGTGCAGAGCCGGGTGCGCGCGTTCGCGCAGGCTGCGCATCGGCAGCATCAGGAAGTAGGTCGGGTAGGCAAAGCGATGGAGCGCTGGGCGCAGGCGCGCGTGGCGCACGACGCCGGTGCCCAGCAGCGGCCTCGGCGCGAGCGCCTCCGGCGCAGCCGGGCCGTTGTGTCGTGGCGGCTTCACGCGGCCCCCCGGGCCTCTTCGGCCGGCGCCAGTGCCCACTGCGTCTTCAGCGCCGCCGCCACCGCGAGGCCCGAGCTCAATCCGTCTTCGTGGAAGCCGTAACGCGTCCAGGCGCCGCAGAACCACGTCCTCGCCCTGCCCTGCAGCGACGGCACTCGATGCTGCGCGGCGATGGCCGACAGGTCGAACACCGGATGCGCGTAGTCGAACTCGCCCAGCACCGTCTCGCTCCGCGGCTCGATCAGCGGGTTGAGAGACACCATCAATGGCTTCGCAAACGGCAGCGGCTGGAGCTTGTTCAGCAGGTAGTGCAGGCAGACCGCTGCCTGCTCCCGCGAGCCCTCGGCCGCGCGCTCGTAGTTCCACGCGGCCCAGGCGCGCCGGCGCCGCGGCAGCACTGCGGTGTCGGTGTGCAGCACGGCGCGGTTGCGCTGGTAGCCGATCGCGCCCAGCACGCTGCGCTCGTCGACTGTCGGGTCGGCCAGCAGGGCCAATGCCTGGTCGCTGTGACAGGCGAACACGAGCTCGTCGAAGCGTTCGCTGCCCTGGTCGGTGGCGACCAGCACGCCGGCCTGGCCCCCCGCTGGCGACCCGGCCGGCGGCAGGCGGCGAACGCCTCGCACAGGGGTCGCGAGACGCGCGTCGGTGAGCCCGCTGACGATCCTTTCCACGTAGTTGCGCGCGCCGCCGCGAACCGTGAACCAGCGCGGCCGGTTGGTGACCTGGAGCAACCCGTGGTTGTGGCAGAAGCGGATCATCGTCGCGATCGGGAAGCGCAGCATCTGGTCGGTCGGGCAGGACCAGATGCAGCCGATCATCGGCAGGAAGTACCAGTCGCGGAACTCGTGCGAGAAGCGGTGCTCGGCGAGGAAGTCGCCGATCGGCTGCACGAGTTCGCCCTCGACGTTGCGCTCCGCCAGCGCGGTGCATAGGCGGTTGAAGCGCAGCAGGTCGCGCAGCATCCCCCAGAAACGCGGCCGCAACAGGTTGCTGCGCTGCGCGAACACACCGTTCAGGTCGGAGCCGCTCCACTCCAGAGGTGCCGACGCGCCAGTGCCCGGCACCTGCACCGAGAACGACATGTCGGACAGCGCCGTCTCGACCTGCAGTTCGCCGAACAGGCGGATCAGGTTCGGGTAGGTTCGTTCATTGAAGACCAGGAAGCCGGTGTCGACACCGTGCGTCGCGCCGTCGACCGTCACGTCGACCGTGTGCGTGTGGCCGCCGAAGTAGTTGCCGGCCTCGAACAGGGTGACCTGCGCGTGCGCGGCCAGTTCGCGTGCGGCGGCGAGCCCCGAGATGCCCGAGCCGATGACGGCGACGCGGCGCATGGACTCAGCCCCCGCCTTGCGACACGGCCAGGGCAAGAGCCGAGATCACCGCGACGGCAACCGTGGTGAAGGAACCCAGGCTGGCCAGGCAGTGCGACTCGCTGAGCCCCCGCATCGGAAGGCTGCGCAGTTGCAGTGGCACACGGCGCGAGTCGGCGATGGCGGACCCCGCCTGCCGGAATGATGTTCGACTTAGCATTATTTGTACTGGACAAAAGATGATGTGATGGCAATAATAGCGCAATGTTCGCAAAAGTGCAAGAGTTTGTCCAGGACAAATATGTAGTGAAGGCTCTTGCTAGCTGCGCTGAAGTCGTCGCCGGGAGCAAGCTGCCTTGAAGCTGCAGACGCTGTCGATCACGGCCGTCGAGCGGGAAACGGGCCTCAGCAAGGAGACCCTTCGGGTCTGGGAGCGCCGCTACGGCTTCCCCGCGCCGGTGCGAGACAGCCTTGGCGAGCGGGCCTACTCGCTGCCGCAGATCGAGAAGCTGCGCGTCGTCAAGCGACTGATGGACGCGGGTCACCGCCCCGGCAAGCTGGTTCCGCTGTCGGTCGACGACCTGCATCGGCTCGGCGAAGACGGCGCCGACACGCCCCGGTCGCCGGACGATCCGGGCGCGGGTGCGGAGTTGCAGTCGCTGCTGGCGCTGCTGCGCGAGCATGACCTCGGGCGGTTGCGCGGGCGGCTCAGGCAGGCCGTGGTGCAACTGGGGCTCAGCGCCTTCGTGATCAAAGTGATGGCGCCGCTCAACGCGCTGGTGGGTGAGGCCTGGATACGTGGGCAGCTCGAGATCTTCCACGAGCACATTTACACCGAGATTGCGCAGGCCGTGTTGCGCGCGGGCCTCCACAGCCTGCCCGAAGCACCGACGCAGCAGAGGCCGCGCGTGCTGCTGAGCACCCTGACCGGCGAGCCGCATGGCCTCGGCCTGCTGATGGCCGAGGCACTCTTCTCGGCCGAAAGCGCGCAGTGTTTCTCGCTCGGCACCCAGACGCCGGTATGGGACCTCGTGCTCGCGGCGGAGGCCTATCGTGCCGATCTGGTCGCACTCAGCTTCAGCGGCTGCATGAACCCGAACAAGGTCGTCGAGGCGCTGGGCGAACTGCGCTCGAAGCTTGCGCCCACGGTCGAGGTGTGGGTCGGTGGGTCGGCGCCCGTGCTGCAGCGGCGGCCCGTGCCGGGTGTGACGGCAAAGAAATCGCTGGCCGAACTGCCCGACGCTCTGCGCCAATGGCGCGCGGCGCACCCCTGAGCCGGGTGCTCGCTCTTGAAGCCCGAGAACAGCCGCCGCGCGCCGTGACGATCCGCCACAGCGTCGACCGGGGACTGCGTTTAACATAGCGCGCACTCCAAGGGCACGCCATGCTTTACCCCGAACTCTTCAAGCAACTCGAAGCCGTCCGCTGGAACATGGACCGCGACATTCCGTGGTCGTCGTTCGATGCCAGCAAGCTCAGCGACGAGCAGGCGAAGACGATCAAGATGAACGCCATCACCGAGTGGGCAGCGTTGCCGGCGACCGAAATGTTCCTGCGCGACAACCGCGACGACAGCGACTTCTCGGCCTTCATCAGCGTCTGGTTTTTCGAGGAGCAGAAGCACTCGCTGGTGCTGATGGAGTACCTGCGGCGTTTCCGGCCCGAGCTCGTGCCCACCGAGGCCGAACTGCACGAGGTGCGCTTCGAGTTCGACCCGGCGCCGGCGCTGGAAACACTGATGCTGCACTTCTGCGGCGAGATCCGCCTCAACCACTGGTACCGCCGCGCCGCCGAATGGCACACGGAGCCCGTGATCCAGGCCATCTACGAAACGCTGGCCCGCGACGAGGCGCGGCACGGCGGCGCCTACCTGCGCTACATGAAGCGCGCGTTGCAGAGTTTCGGCGACGAGGCCAAGGCCGCGTTCGCCAAGGTCGGCGTGCTGATGGCCAGCGCCCGGCGCACCGCGCAGGCGCTGCACCCGACCAACCTGCACGTCAGCCAGAAGCTCTACCCGCGCGACACCGTGCAGAGCCGCCTGCCCGACCCGAGCTGGCTCGAGCAGTGGCTCGACAAGCAGATCCAGTTCGACGCGGTATGGGAAGGCAAGGTCGTCGAGCGCATCCTGCACAACATGAGCCTGCTGATGGAGCGCAGCTTCGCCAGCGTGCAGGAACTCAACCGCTATCGCAAGGAAGTGACGCAGGCGCTCGCCGCCGCTGCCAAAGGCCCGATGTCCAGCCCGGCGATGGCGTGAACCCGACCCGACCGGTCCTGCGATGAACCGACGCGCGGGTCCGCCACGCAGCGGCGACTGGCGCGGCGCGATCGCACTGGCGCGCGATGCCACCGTCGGGCTGACCGACATCGTCGAAGCCATGCACGCCCAGATCGCGCGGCCGCTTTCCGGCCCGCCGAAACCCGGCGCCGCGGCGCGCACCAACGGCATCACCGGACTGGTCTACGGCAGCGTGCGCGGTGTCACGAAGCTGGTCGGGGCCGGCGCCGACGTCCTGGCGGGCGCGACGTCCGCGCTGGCGCCGCGCCAGCCCGACGCGACGCCGTCCCCCCGGCGCGAAGCCCTCGTCGCGGCGCTGAACGGCGTGCTCGGGGACAAGCTCGCGGCGAGCGGCAATCCGCTGGCGATCACCATGGCGCTGCGCAGCCGCGGCTGCGTGCTGCGGCTGGAGCCGGCGTCGCTGGTGGCCGTGCTCGCCGACATGGGCCCCAAGCCGCTGGTGCTGGCCCATGGCCTCTGCATGAACGATCTGCAATGGGCACGCGAGGGTCACGACCATGGCGCCGCGCTGGCCAGGGACCTGGGCTACACGCCCGTCTATCTGCACTACAACAGCGGCCTGCACATCTCGACCAATGGCCGCGCCTTCGCCGCGTTGATGGAGGCCCTGGTCAGCCACTGGCCGGTGCCTATCGAAGAGCTCTCATTGCTGACGCACAGCATGGGCGGGCTGGTCGCGCGCAGCGCCTGGCAGCAGGGACGCGATGCCGGGATGAGCTGGGTGCAGCGGCTCGATCGGCTGGCCTTCCTCGGCACGCCGCACCACGGCGCACCGCTGGAGCGCGGGGGTCACTGGGTCGACCTGCTGCTCGGCGTGAGCAAGTTCAGCGCGCCGCTCGCGCGGCTCGGCCAGCTGCGCAGCGCCGGCATCACCGACCTGCGTCACGGCAGCGTGCGCGACGCCGACTGGACGGGGCGCGACCGCTTCGCGCACGGAGCGCATGCCGGCGACAGGCGCCAGCCCATGCCCTTGCCTGCTTCAGTGGCCTGCTATGCCGTTGCTGCGCACACCGGTGAGCGCACGGGCGATCTGCGCAGCCGCCTGGTCGGCGACGGGCTCGTGCCTCTGGCCAGCGCGCTCGGCCGCCACGACGACGCGCGCCTGGCGCTGACCTTCGAACCGCAGCGGCAATGGGTGGTCGAGGGCATCAACCACCTTCAACTGCTGAGCGATGCCCGGGTCTACGCGCAGCTGCGCGACTGGTTCGCCGCGCCGCTGCGCTGACGGTCGAACGGCGGGTCGCGAACGAGCCGCCGGCAGAGCGGCTAGGCCTTCGCCTTTGCCGCCGCGGCCATCTTCTCCTGCTCCGCCTTGCGGTCGGCGTCGACCTTCTGCGCACTGGGACGTTGCGCGATCAGCTTCGCGTACGGCTTCCAGTCGACGCCGCCGGCAGCCAGCAGGTCTTCGCCGAAGGCGGTCTTGGTCGACAGGGCCACCAGTGGCAGGCTCACGTAGGCGGCGCAGTCGGCCTGCGTGAAGCGATCCCCGGCCACATAGGGCGCGAACCTCGCGAGGCGCTTGAAGCCGGCGATGTTCTTCACGAGCTGCTTGCGGATGCGCTCCTTGTCGGCATCGGGCAGCGCGGGGCCGCCGAAGAAAGCCTGCGTGTAGAGCTGGCGCGCCACCAGTTCGAGGTGCAGGTCGATGAAGGTGACGAGTTCGCGCACCTTGGCGCGGCCCCAGGCATCGGGCGGCAGCAGCGGCGGCTCGGGCCAGGTTGCCTCGACGTAACCCATGATCGCCTCGCTCTCGCACAAGGCGCCGTGCTCGGTGCGGACGAACGGCACCTTGCCGAGCGGCGTACAGGCGAGCACCGCCTCGTCCCTGCTGCCCGTCATCACGCGCTCCTCGGTGAAATCGGCGCCCTTTTCGAGCAAGGCCAGCTTGACCTTGTTGTAGTAGTTCGAGATCGCAAAGCCGCACAAGGTGAGCATGGGTCTGTCTCCTCTGTTGATACCCGGCCAGTCTATGCGCTGCGCGAGCGGCCGTGCTGCCGCGCAGGCGACAATCTCGCATGGCCTCGTTCCTCGACAAACTGTGTCCGCGAGCCGAGCTGACGGCGCGCCTGCAGGCGCTGCCGCGGCCGCTGGTGTTCACCAACGGCGTGTTCGACATCCTGCATCGCGGCCACGTGAGCTACCTCGCCGAGGCGCGTTCTCTCGGCGCCAGCCTCGTCGTCGGCCTCAACAGCGACGCGTCGGCGCGCGGCCTCGGCAAGGGGCCCGGGCGCCCGCTCAACGGCGAGGCGGACCGCGCCTGCGTGCTTGCGGCGCTCGAGAGCGTAAGGCTCGTGACGCTGTTCGACGAGCCGACGCCGCTGCAGCTGCTGCAGATCGTGCGCCCCGACTGCTACGTGAAGGGCGGCGACTACGACATCGAGTCGCTGGCAGAGACCCGGCTCGTGCGCAGCTGGGGCGGACGCGCGCTGGCGATCGCCTTCGTCGACGGCTACTCGACGAGCGCGCTGGTTCGCCGGATGCGCGACGTGTGAAGGCCTTGATCCTGGCCGCGGGGCGCGGCGAGCGCATGCGCCCGCTGAGCGACCGCACCCCGAAGCCGCTGCTGAAGATCCACGGCAAGCCGCTGATCGAATGGCACCTCGAGGCGCTGGCGCGCGGCGGCGTGCGCGAGGTGGTGATCAATACCGCGTGGCTGGAAGACCGCATCGTCGAAGCGCTCGGCGACGGTTCGCGCTGGGGCCTGGCGCTGCGCTATTCGCTGGAAGGGCGCGACCACGGCGGCGCGCTCGAGACGGCGGGCGGCATCGCCAAGGCGCTGCCGCTGCTCGCCGGCCGCGACAGCGATTGCTTCTGGCTCGTCTCGGCCGACATCCATGCGCCCGAGTTCCGCTTCGAGCGCGAAACTGCCCAGGCCTTCGAGAGCGGCAGCGACCTGGCGCACCTCTGGCTGGTGCCGAACCCGCCCTACCACGCGGCAGGCGACTTCGTGCTCGACGCGACCGGCCGGGTCACTCGCGAGGGGGCGGACCGACGCTGGACCTACGCCAACCTCGCGCTGTGCCGCGCTGCGCTGGTGGCGGGCATCGCGGCGGGCACGCGCGCCGCCCTCGGCCCGCTGCTGTTCGATGCGGCGCGGGCGGGCCGGGTGTCCGGCGAGGTGCTGACCGGCGCCTGGCACAACATCGGCACACCGGAACAGCTGGCGGCGCTGGACAGCGCGCAGGCTGCCGGCTGACTCGCCGGCGGCCCCGAGCCGCCGGAGCGCCCCTCGGGAGCGGCGAACGCGGCGAGTCTTGGGGCGTCATTTCAATCCGAGCCGCCTGGCGCCCCGGATTGCGGCTATCGAACTTCGCGAGCGGGTCGACTCGAGTCGTCCCGCTCCAGTCATTTGTCAGCCCAATTGCAGGCCTCAAGGCACTCCTGGTTGTCTGCACATGGTCGCCAAGGTACAGCATGCCATTTGCGACCCGGCTCTTCACTGGGTATCCAGCGTCAGCTTCACCTGCGGCGTCCACGCCGCATCCCCCGCGTCTCCAGCGCGCAACTTGGGATCGCCGAGGAACAGCCGATCGCTCGGCAGCCCCTTGGCGATCAAGGCGTCGCGCACCGCCAGCCCGCGCTGCAGCGCCAGCTCTCGCATCGCCTCGGGGCCGACGCTCACGTGCTTTCGCAGCAGCGCCTCCATCTCGTCGGTCGCAATGTCCGCTTGCATGCCGACCAGGTTGCGCGGCTTGTCGGGCAGGTCGGTCTGCCGATAGACGGCCTTCACGAAGCGCGAGCGATCGGCCTGTGCAAGCGTGGTCTCAGGTGCCGACGCCGCGCCCGACGCCCGAAGCTGCTCGCGGCGCTGCTCCTGCAGCAGCCGCTGCTCGACGACGGCATGCTGGTACGCTTCGCGCTCGGTATCGGCGCCCGCTTCGCCGACCACCGTCATCTTCAGCGCAGGCCGGTCGGCGAGCGCCTTGGCCACCTTGTCGAGTGCCGCACTGCCGCCGTCCGTCGGCACGCTGGTGCCGGGCCGGAAGGCGACCACGCTCAGGTCCGGTCCGCCGCCGCCCGAGAGCAGCGCGAACGGCGCCGTCACCGCCTTGGCGAGCAGGTTCAGGATGACCTTCCAGATGATCGGGCCGACGCTGAACTGCGGGTCGTTCAGCGTGCCGCTGACCGGCAGGTCGATGTCGATCACGCCATTGCGGTCCTTCAGCAGCGAGACGGCGAACAGCACCGGCAGCTTGGTCGCGGTCGGGCTCTCGACGCGCTCGCCGAAGGTGAGCTGGTTCAAGATGACCTGGTGGCTCGCGTCGAGCTTGCCGCCGGGGTCGATCTTGTAGTGCACCGCGACCGACAGCTTGCCGCGCTCGATCGCATAGCCGGCGTACTTGCCGGCGTAGGTCGACAACGGCGCCAGTTCGAGGTCGGTCGCCTTGGCCGAGATGTCGAGCTCGCGCGGGACCGAGCCGGGTCTGAGCTTGCCGCTGATTTCCAGCAGGCCGGTGCCGGCGGCGCGGCCGCTCAACTGCAGCGTCGCCGGCTCGCCGCTGCCGGTGCGGAAGGCGCCGAGGCCGCCGTTCAGCTCGGTCAATGCGGCACTGAAGTTCGGCTTCACGAAACGGTCGCTGAAGTCGATCCTGCCGTTGGCCAGGCGCAGCCCGCCGAGGTCGATCTCGACCGGCAGCGGACGCGCGGCGCTCGGCGCGGAGGCGGCCGGTGCGACGGCGACTGGGGTGGGCGCGGCACTGGCCGCCGTGCTCGCCGCGGCAGGCTCGCCTGGCGGCGCAACGTCGCGCAGGTTGAGCCGCCCCTCCTCGGTCAGGACCAGGCGGGCGAAGAAGTCGCTCAGCGTCGCGTCGCGGATGGCGATCTTCGGCACCTCGCCTGCGCGCAGCGCAACGTTCACGCCGTTGATCGCGAACGACTGCCAGCTCAGCAGTTCCGGATCGCCGACAGGTGTGGCGGCGTTCGCGTCGTTCCGGCGCGAGTCGAGGATCAGGTCGGCGAGCAAGATGTCGCCCGATGCATCGACGCGTATCCCGGAGGCGCCGGCCTGCTGCATCGACACCTCGCCCTGGAAGCCCGCGTCGGCGCGCCTTAACCTCACGCCCAGATCGTGCGGCACGTAGGCCTGCACGGCATGGACCGGAAAGCGCTCGACACGCGCCTTGCCGGCCACGAGCAAGGGCTGCAGGCCGAACCGGCCGCGCCACTCGACGAGGCCCGGCTTGACCGCGGCGCCGGCTTCGTGGTCGTCGGCGATCCGCGCATTGAGCTGCACCTTCGGCGTCGAGACCAGACGATCGCCGCGCTGTTGCAGGCCCTGCATCGCGAGGCGCAGCTTGTCGATCGACAGGCGCACCGTCTCCTGCGCCGCGCCTGCACGCGCTGGCGCCGGCGCAGCATCGACCAGGCGGACACGGCCGTCGTCGAGCACAAGGTCATCCAGCCGGAACTGCCAGGTGGCCTCGGCGGCGGCGCGCACCAGCGAGCGTTCGCTCTCGGCCAGCGGCGTCGGTCCGGCCAGGCGCATCAGGTTCCACACGCCGTCCGCCGATCGCTCCAGCCGAACCTGCGGGCGCTGCAGCTTTGCGCTCGCCACCGCGATCGACTGCGACGCCAGGTCGACCGTCACGCCAGCCAGTTGCACCCGCTGCATCGAGACCGTCTCGCCGCGCTTGCCCGCCTTGCCTGCCGTCGGGTCGTCGGCAGTCAATCCGTCGAGCGTCACCTCGTCGAGCGCAACGAGGATGCGCTGCGCCTGCGATGGCGTCCCGGTCGCCCACTCGAACTTGCCGCTCGCCGCACCCGTGCCGGTAACCTGCACGTGAGATGCGGCGTTGACGTAGGGTGCCACCGCTGCGAGCGACAGGCCCGACAGCGCGAATTTCGCGCTGGCCGATGTCTCGCTGGCCTGCCCGTCGAGCGACACGACGGCCAGCGCCGCCGATGCGTCGCCCTGCGGCCGTAGCGTGGCATTGAGCGCGAACGGCATCGGTTCGCTTGCCGGCAGTCGCAACTGCCGCGCCGACAGCGCCAGGCCGTCGAGCACCCATGATGAAGCCGGCCTCACTGCCTCGTCGTTCCACAGCACGCGTGCGCCGAAAAGCTCGAACGAATCCAGGCTCACCTGCCAGGCTGCCGCTGGCGCGTTCACTGGCGCGGAGGCCACGGCGGCAGCCGGGGCAGGCGCGCGCAGCAGTCGCTGCACGTTCGCCACGCCGTGCACGTCGCGCGCAAGGTTCAACTCCAGCGCTTCGACCCGCAGTGCGCCGAGAGAGGCCTTCCGCGCCAGGGGCTGCACGTCGTTCAAGTCGAGCGAGACCCGGCTCAGCGCGAGCAGCGGTGCGCCACCGGGCTCGGCCAGCGCCAGCTCGCTCGCGCCGACCTTGCCGCGCAGAGAGACACGGGCGTCGCCCTGCTCGGGCACGGCGAACTCCATCGCCAGGTCGGCGCTGACATGGCCGCGCTGCAGCCGCACCGGCAGCGTTTCGGGCAAGTAGCCGAGGTAGGGCTCGAGGTCGAGCGCAGTCACGCGAAGCGTGAGGGTGCCGCTGCGACTGGCGGCGAACGGAACGGCAGCGGCGCCGCTGTCGTAGGTCGCGCCGTCGAGCGTGAATGCGAGCCGCGGTTCGACCTTCACATCCACCTGCGACGGAAGGTTCGACAGGAACGGCAGCGTCAGCGTGAGCGCGCCCAGGCGGTGCTGGCGCTTGGCCGGGGCATCGTCGAACAGCACCTCGCCGTCGCGCAGCTCGACGTTGTAGATCGCGAAGCGCGGCGCCGAGCCGCCCCGCGGCTCGCCAGGCTTGGGAGCCAGGCGCTGCAGCACGTCGTCGATGTCGTAGCGGCCATCCGCGGTGCGCGTGAGGTGCAGCCGCGGCGCGTCGATCTGCAGCGACTCGACGACCGGCGCCAGGCGCAGCAGCGAACGCGCGTCGGCGTCGATGAGCAGGCGCGCGAGGCGGAACTGCGGTTCCGAAGACGCCGAACCCGGCGCGGCGGCGATGGCGAGGTCGCTGACGGTCAACCGCAGCGACCACGGATGGAAGCCGACCTCGCCCACCGTCACCCGGCGCCCGGTGAGTTCGGACAGCTGCTTCTCGGCCTGCCACTTCACGAGCGGCGGCACGGCCAGCCAGGCTGCGGCGCACAGCAGAAGCAGTGTCCCTGCCGCCCACAGCAGGCGTCGCGTCCAGCTCATGCGTCAGCCCTGCCGGACCAGGTGCGGGGATGCCGCCATGCTCATCGTCGAGAGGCCGAAGGCGCCCTGCTTCCTCATGAGAATCTCCTTTCGGCTGAACTCGCACCGCATGCGTGCCGCATCGGTGGATCGAGTTCCACAGGTATTGCAGCGCAAGGCGTGCCCGCATGGCGTGGGATCGACCGCGATGTCGCGGGCCCTGCGGGTGCGCGCGCGGCAAGGTCCGGGCTGTGCCGCTGTCGACCGGTATGGCGCAGGTGTTGTGCGACTCGCGAAGCCGTCATTCGACGTCGCTGCGAGGAGCAGCGCAGTCGCTCTCCACGCGGCATCGCCAACGTTGCCACTGCAAGCCTGCCGCAATCTCAGAGCGCCTTCACGTCGATCGAATGCAGGCCCCATGGACACAATGCAAATCGCTCCCTGAGCGGTTCGTCCTTGAACGCGGGCAGACGGTCGGCGTCATGCACGGCCCGGAGCGGGCCCAGCCCGCCCACGCTCATGGGCACGCCGCCCAGCGCGGTGGCCACGATCATGCGATAGCTGCGCGCGTCAGTCAGGCTCACCGCCACGGTGTAGCCGTCGAGCGCGCGCAAGGCCAAGATCACCTGGGCGCTCGGCGCCACGCCGGCCGCTCGTGTCTGCGAGGGCAGAGCGGCACCAAGCGTTCCTGCGGCAAGAAACTGACGCTTGTTCATTCGATCACCTCATCGGCACGCAGCAGCAGCGACTGCGGGATGGCGATGCCTAGAGCCTTGGCGGTCTTCATGTTGATGGCCAATTCGTACCTTGTCGGTTGCTCGACCGGCAGGTTGGCCGGCTTCATCCCTTTGAAGATCCGATCGACATAGCGGGCTGCCTGACGGAAGAACTCGACAAAAACCGGGCCGTAGCTCATCAGACCACCCTCACGGACGTCGTCGGGCGTTGCGTACATGGTCGGCAACCGGGCCTGCAGGGCGAGCATCGCGATCTCTCGCTTGTAGCCTATGAATAGCTGATCGACTGGCACGATCACAGCCTCAATGCGCAGTTCGCGAGCGCGGCCCAATGCTTGCGTGATTTCCTCGAGAGTGCGCGCGTCGAGTCCCACCGCAGCGACGCCGATTGCATGCCCTGCCTGTTCGACGGCACTGCGGACACTTGCGTGCGAAGGATTGCCTGGATTGGCAAGCAGCCCCACCCGACTCAGCTTCGGCGCAACAGCCTTCAGGAATTCAAGATGCTTGGGACTGATCTCGACGGTGTTGCGCGTCAGGCCAGTGAGGTTGCCGCCGGGGTGCGCAAGGCTCTTCACGAATCCGGTAGCGTCGTTGACTATCGCGAACACGACCGGTGTCGTCGAGGTCAATTTCTGCACTGCCTGCGTCGCGGCTGCGCCCGTAGTCACGATCACGTCGTAGTTGCTTCGCACAAGCTCCTGTGCGATTCCTTCAAGTTCCGAGTAGTGCCCGCCGGCGTAGCGCGACTCGACAACGTAGTCGGCCTGCTCGCGGTAACCGGCTTCGCGCATGCCCTCGACAAAGGCCCGCGCAGCGCCAGACTCCTCCGAGGCAGCCTTCGAACTGCCCCACAGGAAGCCAACGCGACGAACCTTGCCTGGCGTCTGCGAAAGGACGGCGCCAGGAACCGCCAGCAGTGCCGTACCGACGATGATCAGTGGCCTGCGCCGGAAGTCCATTGGATCCCTCTCCGCGTGGTGAGATTGCGCAAGCTGTGGAACCAGCGTGCGGAGCACCCGGTGAAACCAGGGTGGAGACTAGCTCATCCCTGAAGCGCGGGTGCGTCGAGGGTCTATGTCGTTCGCTTGTCGTTGCCCAGAGTCAGCAGGCAGCCGGCCATGGCTTCGCCCTCACCGCTCCAAAGCCGACGCTCGAAGTTCCGCATGCGCAAGCCCCTATGATTCAAAGATGACGCCGACGACATCGCCGCCCGGCGCGTTCGCTGAACTCGCCCGAGCGGCCGGCTCGTGGCTCGTCGGCTGGTGGCGCACCGTGCACCTGACCGCGCTGCTGCTGGTGCTGGTCCTGTCTGCGTCGAGCTACCGCAAGGAACATCGGCGCGCGCTGGCCCGCCACATCTACCTCGGCTCAGCGCAGTCGCTGCTGTGGTTCACCGTACTGTCGACGCTGATCAGCCTGGTCGTGACCCGCATCGTGCTGGTCACGGCCCTGAGCTACGGGCTGTCGCAGTACGCGCTCGAGATGGTGGTGCGCGTGCTCGTGCTGGAGCTGATCCCGTTGACCGCCGCGCTGTTCGCCGCGCTGCGCTGCACGACCCCGCTCGCCGCCGAGATCGCCGCGCTGCGCTCTCGCGGCGGATGGGACCAAGCCGCCACTCGCGGCGCGGACCCGCTGCGCAGCGAGGTGCTGCCCCGCATCGTGGCCGGTGTCTTTTGCTCGCTGATGTTGGCGGCCGTGAGTTGTGTGGTCACGCTCGTCGTCGCCTACGTGTCCATCTACGCGTTCACGACCGAGGGCTTCGGCGCCTACACGCACACCGTGGGCCAGGTGTTCAATCCCGCCGTGTCGCTGATCTTCGGCCTGAAGATCCTGTTCTTCGGCATCACGGTCGCACTGATGCCCATCGCTGCGGTGCTCGACGAAGCGCCGCGCCGGCGCCTGAACACGAGCGTCGAACTGCAGGGCATGGTTCGCATGTTCTTCGCCATCGTGCTCATCGAGGTGGCCTCGCTGGTGGGCAACTACTACTGAGTGGCCGCCGCACACTCCATGAACGAAGACACCCCTCTTGCGCGTACAGAGCCGGTACCGAACCTGGAGTTCAAGGCCACCATGCTGCTGGCTCTGTTCGTCGCGCTCGTGCTCGGCACGGTGCTGTATCTGATGTATGCACGCGGCAGCTTCGACGAGACGCAGCAACTCGTGCTCGTGACGGACGATTCCGAAGGCGTGCGCGTCGGCATGGACCTGACGTTCGCGGGTTTTCCGATCGGCCGCGTGCACCGCATCGAGCTGGCGCCGGACGGCGCCGCGCGCATCGTCATCGACGTGTTGCGCCGGGACGCGCATTGGCTGCGCGAGTCCAGCGTCTTCATACTGCTTCGGAGTCTGGTGGGCGGCGTCAGCCTGAAGGCCTACAGCGGCGTGCTCACCGACCCTCCGCTGACGGACGGCGCCCAGCGCAGGGTGCTGGTCGGCGACACCAACGCGGAGCTGCCGCTGCTCGTGTCCAACGCGCGCGAGTTGCTGCAGAACCTGACGCGGCTGTCCTCGACAGACTCGGCCCTCGCAGCAAGCCTGAACAGCCTGCAGAAGCTCACCGAGCGACTCAACGGGCCGCGTGGCGCAGCGGGTGTACTGCTGGGCAACGAAGCCGAGGCACGCAAGCTCGCCACGGCGCTGGATCGGGTCAACCTGCTGCTGGCGCGCCTGGACGGCATCGCCGTCAAGGCCGATGCGCAGGTGCTGGGGCCGACCGGCCTCGTGCACGAGACTCAAGCAACCGTGCTGCGGCTCAACGCCATGCTGGGCGACGCACGCGACACGCTGAAGCGGGTCGACGCCGTGCTCGCCGAGGCGCAGGCCGTGGCGGCGAACGCGCGCGAGGCTACCACCGACCTCGGCGCCCTGCGCACCGAAGTCGATGCAACGGTGCGCAAGGTCGAACAACTGGTGGACGAGGTGAATCGCAAGTGGCCATTCAAGAGCGATGCCGAGTTGAGGTTGCGATGATGACACCGGCGTGCAGACCCCTGCGCTGGCGGGTCGGCCTGGCCGGCGCCGCCTTGCTCGCCGGCTGCGCCGCCGGCCCCCCGCCGCCCGACTGGCAGAGCAACGCCAGGGCGGCTGTCGACAGCGCGGTGCAGGCTTCGTTGTCGGGCGACAGTCGGCTCGAAGCCAAGGAGTTCGAACGCGCGCGCGGCGAGCTGGCGCGTACCGGTCGCCTGGACTGGATGGCGCGCGCCGAGCTGATGCGGTGTGCGGCTCACACGGCGAGCCTGGCGTTCGAACCCTGCGAGGGATTCGAGCGTTTGCGGGAGCATGCGGCCGCGGCGGAGATCGTCTATGCGGAGCATCTGTCGGGGCGCCAGCTGCCGCGCGACGACATCGCGCGCCTGCCGCCGGCGCAGCAAGGCGCTGCGGCGGCGATTGCCGGTGGCGCGGTATCGCCGGCCAGCCTGCGGGACATCGACGATCCGCTGTCGAGGCTGATCGCCTTGGCAGTGTTGTTCCGCGCCGGCAAGACCAGCCCGGAGTTGATGGTGCTGGCCGACGACACCGCGTCGGCGCAGGGCTGGCGCCGGCCCCTGCTCGCTTGGCTGCAGGTGCAGGCGCTACGCGCCGAACGGGCCGGAGCAGCCAACGAGGCGCAACGGCTGCGGCGGCGCATCGAGCTGGTCCAGGGCGGCCGGTAGGCAGGCCCGACACGCCCTTGCGCAGCGTCGAAAGGACCGATGTTCCACGGCACGTTGCCGCTACGATGGTCCTCAGACAACGACTTCGGAACCGTCATGACCTACACCGAGATCCTCTACGAAACCCGTGAGCGTGTCGCAACGATCACGCTCAATCGTCCCGACAGGTTGAACGCGTGGACGCGCACGATGGACGCCGAGGTTCGCGCTGCCGTGCAAGTTGCAGCCGACGACCCCGACGCGCGCGCCATCGTCGTCACCGGTGCCGGCCGCGGCTTCTGTGCAGGCGCCGACATGAGCTTGCTCGGCGGCATCGCCACGGACCGAGCCGTGGCAGCGCATGCGCGTCAGGGTCGGGATGTGTCAGCTTCAGCGGGCGACAGCCTGACAGCGAACTACGTTGCCGCATTCGGATACTTGCTGCGCGTGGGCAAGCCGGTCATCGCGGCGATCAACGGCCCGGTGGCCGGTATCGGGCTGTGCTTCGCGTTGTATTGCGACATTCGCCTGATGGCGGACGGCGCCAAGCTCACCACGGCCTTCGCTCGCCGCGGTTTGGTCGCCGAGCACGGCATCTCCTGGCTGCTGCCGCGTTTGATCGGACCGATGAACGCGCTCGACCTGCTGTTGTCGGCGCGTACCGTGCCAGCTGCCGAGGTCGCGCAGATGGGGCTGGTCAAACTGCTGCCACAGGAGGGCTTCGCCGATGCGGCACATGCGGCGGCGGTGGAACTGGCCCAGCTCTCGTCACCACGGTCGATGGGGGTGATCAAGCGGCAGGTCCATGACGCAATGTTCCAATCGCTGGCTGAGGCCGCCGAGGTGGGCGACCTGGAGATGTTCAAGTCGTTTGGCTCGGAAGACTTTCGCGAAGGCGTGTTGCACTTCGTCGAGAAGCGCCGACCGGCATTCACGGGGCGATAGGCACACGCCGGTTGGCGCCGACCAACAGGGGGCTCGGTCATGTTCCTTCGTCTGCGACAACTGTGCCTGGTCGCCAGCGAATTGCAGCCGGTGGTCGACGACCTGTGTGCGGTGCTGGATCTGCAGGTGTGTCATCGCGATCCCGAGGTGGCGCGCTTCGGCTTGCACAATGCCTTGATGCGGGTAGGCACCAGTTTCATCGAGGTGGTGGCACCGTTGCGCGACGGGACAGCGGCCGGCCGCTATCTGCAGCGACGGGGAGGCGACGGTGGCTACATGGTGATCCTCGATTGCGGGGACATCGATCCCTGGCGCCGGCATCTGGCGGGTGTCGGCGTGCGCGTCGCCGCGGAGCTTGAAGTGGCCGACTACGTGGGGCTGCAGCTTCACCCCCGAGACACCGGCGGCGCACTGCTGGAGATCAACCGCACGAGCGGCGGTGACGATCTGCGTGGACCGTACCGGCCGGCGGGCCCGCATTGGCAGCAGGCCTCACAAAGCCCGCGCACCCTGGCCATCACGGCGGCGACGCTGCAAGCTGCCGAACCCTCACAACTGGCGGCAAGGTGGTCCGAGGTCCTTCAACGGCCGACAACGGCGAAGGCGAAGCACTTCGAGATGGCGCTGGACAATGCCACGCGCCTGCTCTTCGTGCAGGCGAGCGACGGCCGTGGCGAGGGTCTCTCGGCCATCGACTTGCAAGTCAATGACGTAGCCGAGGTCATCGCCAACGCGCGCAGCCAAGGCTGTGAAGCGGCCGAGTGCGAGGGCTCGGACAGCGGCGCGCTGTCGATCGGCGGTGTGCGTTGGCACCTTTGGACCGACCGCACGGTATCGACGACGACTTCGCGCCTTCGACAGCGGCGTGGGCCGACGATCGTCGCACCATGATGCTGCACGCGACCAGCCCGCTCGCAGCGTCGTTTGCCCATGCGCGGATGCCGGCGGCGGCGCCCGGCGTGCAGCGCGCACCTCGCTCGTCACATGCGCCGGTACTCAAGACACCGCATGCTGCTCCACTGCAGGTGCTACCGAGTTCTCTTGCTTTCGCGCGCGCACTTTCTTCAGCCCCGCGCGTATCGCCGCCTCCACCGACTCCAGGCTGTTGTTGAGCGCGAGGCTCTTCGCGTACACCTTCTTCTCCTCGACGTTCGCCAGACGGCCGATGAGGACGCGCTGCGCCTGCGGCGAGCCCGCGCCGTGCATGGACTCGGTGAGGTAAGCCACCGCGCCGCGCCCCATGGTCAGGTTCTCTATGAGTCGCAGCAGCCGCACGCGCTCGTAGGTGCTCATGCCCTCGGCACCGGCCAGGTACTTCTTCAAGATCTCGCTCGTCTGCGGATTCAACCAGTCCTTTGCCGAGGGCAGGGTGACCATCAGGCCGCCGGCGATGTCCTGCAGGATGCGCGCGATCTCGTAGGGCAGGCGCGTCACGTTCTGCTTGCACACGTTGGCGAGCAGCGCATCGACGAAGAAGTTGCCCGCGGGCAGCTTGCTGCCGTTGGCCGAGCAGGCGATGCCGCAGGCGAACAGTGTTTCGTTGAGATGGTTCATCTCGACGATCTTGTCCTTGATGTGCGACGCCCTGGCGACGCCGTTGGACTCGGCGATGGCCGCCGCGGCGCCGATGGCGACGTCGCCATTGCCGACCTTGCAGCCGCCGTAGCTCTGGCGGTGGTAGCTCGCGAACAGATCGACCAGCAGTCCTGCGAACTCGGTTTCGCCGTTCATGAAGATCATGTCGTCGGGGACGAACACGTCGTCGAAGATCATCAACGCTTCCTGGCCGCCGTAGGTCGGGCTGCCGGCATCGATGTCGGAGGCTTCGCCGCCGCCGAGCTTGCGCTCGTCGCAGGACTGGCGGCCGTAGATATAGGTGATGCCCTTCGCATCCGACGGCAGCGCGCAGACGATGGCGTAGTCCCTCTCGTCCGCTTTCAGCGACACCGTGGGCATGACCAGGACCCTGTGCGAATTGACCGCTCCGGTCTGGTGCGCCTTGGCGCCGCGGATGACGACACCATCGGCGCGCCGCTCGACCACGCGCAGATACAGGTCCTTGTCCTGCTGCTCCGCCGGGCGCTTGCTGCGGTCGCCCTTGACGTCGGTCATCGCGCCGTCGACGATCCAGTCGTTCTGCTCCATCGCGATGGCGAACTTCCTGAAGCGCGCGTGGTATCCGGTGCCCAGCTTGCGGTCCATGTCGAACGTGGTGGCGAACACGGCATTCAGGGCGTCCATGCCGACGCAGCGTTGAAAGCAGGTGCCGCAGCGCTGGCCAAGGAGTCGCTGCATGCGCACCTTGTCGATCAGATCTTCGGTGCTCTGGTGCAGGTGACAGAAGCGGTTGATCGTCTCCCCGGTCAACGCGGACTTGGCGGTCATGAGTTGCCGGTGCTCGGCGTCATGCGCCATCTCGTAGGTGAGCGCCACGCTATTCATCGAGGTCTTGATATACGGATGCGCCAGCGGGTCGGCCAGCAGTTTTCCGTCCAGGTAGACCTTCAGCGGCTTGCGTCTTGCGAGGCTGTCGCGGTATTGCTGCGCGTTCATCATGGCCATGCCGAGTTCTCCGGATAGATGCGTCGACATGATAGTGAAGGCCGCGGCACTTCCTGTTTCCCTCGCGACCCCGCGGCGCGGCCTCAGGGGGGTTCGCTCCAGTGCAGACATCGAAAGCGGTTCAATGACGGGCTCGCTCGATCCCCGCTGGCGACGTCCCTTCAGTCGTTCATCTCGTGCCCGCGGACAAGGGCCAGTTCCTCGACGCCTGCCGCGTAGCCGACCGTTTCCCTGTCGTCGGGAGTCGGCGTGACGGCGAAGCCGAAGCTGTCGAAGAGCGCGCGCATGCGCGGGTTCTTCTTACGGTAGGTGGTGGCGCGGAATTCCGTCGCGCCCACCGTCAGGCCCCAGTCGATGAGCATCTGCATCAGGTGACTGCCGATGCCTTGCCCGTGCAGGTCGCTGCGCCGCGAAAAGGAGATCTCGTACCTGCCAGTCTCACCCAAACGGAAGGCGTGCACCACGCCGATGATTTCACCGTCGAGATCGACGATGAAGGCGGCATGCAGCAGATAGTCGAGTGTGTCGTGATAGAGCTGCGCCAGGCGGTCGGCAGCGGTGAGCCAGTCCACCGATACGGTGCCCATGTACCGCGTGCGGCGGTCGTCGCTGCTCAGCCTCATGATGTACTCGCCGATCGCCGCGATGTCGTGTCTTCCCGCAGGGCGCACGACGGCGGTCCGCCCGTCGTTGAGCTCGATCAGGTGCGCCGGCATCGTATCCACCCCCTGCATGGAAGGCAGTGAACGGGCCTCCTTGGCCAGGATCTGGCGCCACTCCGGGTGCACGACGCCGAGCATTGCCTCGACCCGCTCCGGGTCGTTCAGGTTTCGCAGGTCGGCCGTGCCCTGTTCGGTGACCACGACGACGGGGAGATCGGCGCCGATCGTGTGATGCGCCCCTTCCGCGTGCACGGCAACGATCTTGCTCTCGAGCGCGCCATCGCGCAGGTGGGCCACGCTGGGCAGCGCGATGATCGCCGCGCCGCCGCGCGCCCACGACGCGCCGAGTGCGAAGTCGAACTGGCCACCGACGTCGGAGTAGTAGTGCCGCTTGATCGTGGCCGCGGACACTTCGCCCGTCAGGCTGATGGCGATGGCGCTGTTGATGCTGGTCATGCCATCGTTGTGCTTGATCAGCGCCGGGTCGTTCACGATCTCCTGCGGCAGGACCGCGAAGTCCGGGTTGTCGTGCATCGTCTCGTACAGCGCCCGCGAGCCCAGGACGAAGCCGACCACGATGCGGTCGCGGAGGTACGGACCGTGACCCCTGTGGATCAGGCCGGCCTCGTAGAGCCGTAGCACGCCGTCGGAGAACAGCTCCGACCAGACGCCCCGCACCGACACTCCCCGCGCGACCAGTGCGTCGGCCACGGCGTTGGGGATCTTGCCGATCCCGAGTTGGATCACCAGAGGCAGCTGCTGCGCTGGCACATCGGGCGCAGCGCGGCACAGCAGATCGACGATGCGCTCGGCGATGTCTTCCGTCTCGGGCGCATGCGCGTGCGGCGCCGGTGTCATCCGGTGTTCGATGAGCGGCTCGTCGATCTGCACGACCAGGTCGAAGTCCGACAGGCTCATGGCGCAGCCCGAGAGAAAGCGGCGTCCGCTGGGCGGATCGAAGGTCGACTCGATGTGCCAGCGCGGCATCTGCGCGTTCACCATCGCCACCTTGAACCGCGCTTGCGTGACGGGCGCAATGTCGATGCCCGCGTTCAAGCCGAGCGTGACGCGGCCGTGCTCGTCGGGCAAGGAGGTGTGCGCCACGGCCACGTCGGGTCGCCAGCGGCCCTCGAACAAGCGGTGCACCTGCGACAGGTTGCAGCGGATGTTGCGCGCAAGTCCCGCGTTCACGAGGTGCCGCACGCCCGGCCCGATGAACGGCGTGACGATGCCCACGCCGCCCAGTACCGCCCTTTCCCAGCCGGCGGCCGGACCCAGAGCGAGCACCTGGAACACGTCGACATCGCGCAAGCGGTCCGGGTTCTCGAAGATCCAGTGCTCGACACCGACCACGCGTCCGGCGTTCCCGGGCAGGTAGAGCACCGGCCTTCCTCCGTCGCGCCGGGACAGTGCGAGTTGCCGTGCGACGGCCTCCATGGCGTCCGCGAGACCTTTGGCATTCCGATTCAACGACATCCTCCTCTTCTGCTTCGCTGCATTCACCCCCGCGCCTGATCGTCCTGCCAATTCAGCCTGCGGCCGCCGATCTGCGTCTCGTCGATCTTCATCGATGCCGCTACGGCAGATACGGCCGAAACGGAACAGGTCGAGCCGATGCGAATCAAGGCCCACCGTTGGTCACGATAGACTCAGTCTAGGGTATACCCTAGAGCCCTGGCGGATCGCAGCTAGGCTTGTCCGTCTAGTTCGCTGCCGCGACTTCGTTCGCACAGTGGGCCCGGTACGCAGCGTCAACTCGAAGTGTTCGCACAGTGCACTACCCGAAAGCGCACGCCGCACGCCCGCGACACCCAGCCGGTCACGGCTGCAAGAGACGGATCGCCAGGCTCTGCGTCGCTCGCCCGATCAGGCCTTCAGTGTCATAGAGCGCCGATTCCGCCAGACCTCCGCCATTCGGCCCCAGCCAAGTGCGGGCCTCGAGACAGATCCACTCCCCGACAGGTCGTCGCAGCAGATTGATCGTCAGATCCGAGTTGACGAAGCTGTACCGCTTGAAGTCCAGAACGGCACTGATGCCATTGCCGGAATCTGCGGCGACGGCGACCCGCTGGTAACCACTCGGCGACTCGTCCATCAGCAGGGGATGGCGCAGGCGAAACCAGATCGAGCAAGGGCCGCTCCACATCGCCCCCTTTGCCGTCCGGGTCTCGACCAGATCAGCGTAACCGAGTCGCGCACTGCGAAACGGAAAATCGTTCACCGGGCACTCCTCTGGCAGGAGAGGAGGACCGGGCAATGGATAACCCGGCAGCGCCGTAGGCAGCTCGACGGGCATCTCCCGTTGGGCAAGCGACGTGAAGCGGCCGACATCCTTGCTGCCAGCCATGATGTGTGCAGAGAAGTGCCCGGCGTTTCGTCCGACGTAGTCCGTCATGACCTCGACGACGAGATCGCCGATCGGCACCGGACGCACGATGTTGGCGGTCAGGCGCGCGATATGGGTGAGGCCGTGCTCCCGGGCTGCCTGCTCCAGTGCGCGGCACACCAAGGCAGTTGGCGGCCCCGCGTGCTGGTGTTCGGGGTGCCACGGACCGCGGGTCAGTTCGCTGGAGCGAAAGCTGCGGGCATCGAGGGCCGCGTACGCGGCGTTCGGCAATGTAGTCATGACGCAGAGCGCGCTAGGGCAAGCCGTGGAAGACTTTGGCCGGTCACTGTCCGTCGTGAACGGCAGGTATCCGACTGCTCGAATCGAATGTCAGCTGTCGGGCGATGATTTCGTCAGTATGACCGTCTCTGCCCGACCCCAAGCCGACGGTGAACCAATGGGTCTGGCCGCTGCACAGCGGCCATTTGATGGGCGGTTGCATTGACTCCAGCGGCGACACGTTCAGGCGCTTGGTGTCATCGCCCCAGAGCAGCAGACAGCGCCCGAGCAGTCGGATGCAACAATCGATGTGATGCCGCGTCGCCTTGTCCTCACCATTGCGGCCCTCGCCGTCGTGCTTCTCGCCGCCCTGGCGGCTTGGTTGGCGACACGCGCCCCGTTGGTGCCGGCGGTCAGCGCCCGCATGGCGCCGCTGGTACGCACCCTGCAATTCTCGGCCCGCGTGGCCACTGCGTCGCGCGTCGAGGTGGGCAGCACGCTCACCGGGCGCGTGCTGCAGGTCGCGGTGGCCGAAGGCGCGATGGTCAAGGCAGGCGACGTGCTCGTGCGGCTCGAGAGCGACGAACTCAGGGCCGCTCTGGCGCAATCCCAGGCCAGCGAACGCCAGGCCGCCGCGCGTCTGGCAGGCTTGCGAAGTACCGGGCGCAGCGCGGCGCAGGCCGGCGTGGCACAGGCGGAGTCGGTGCTGGTGGCCACGCAGGCCGAACTGCAACGCACGCTGGACCTCGTGGCCAAGGGCTTTCTCAGCGAGGCGCGTCTGGACGAGGTGCGCCGCGCGGTCGCGGTGGCGCAGGCGCAACTGGACGGCGCACGCGCGCAGCGTGCCGCCAACGCCGAGCCGGGTACCGATGTCGCACAGGCACAGGCGCAGCTGGCACTGGCCAGCGCAGCCCGCGCCGCCGCCGAGGCCCGCTTGGCCGAGGCCGTGCTCACCGCACCGGCGGATGCGCGCGTGCTCTCGCGCCTGGTCGAGCCCGGGCAGATCGTGCAGCCCGGTCGCGCGCTGCTCAGCTTGGCGCTGGCCGGTCCACTGCAACTCGTGGCGCAGGTGGACGAGCGCTACCTGGGGCAGCTCCAACCCGGCCAACTGGCCGGCGTACTGGCCGACGCCTACCCGACGCAGCGATTCACGGCCCGCGTGCTGTCCATCGCGCCGTTGGTCGACGCACAGCGCGGAGCGATCGAGGTCAAGTTCTCGCTGCCGCAACCGCCGCCGGCCTTCCTGCGGGAGGACATGACACTGTCGGTGGAAGTGGAAACCGCGCGCCGCGAGCAGGCGCTGGTGGTGCCGGCCGACGCGCTGCGGGGCGACGAATCGACAGGCACCAGCGTCTGGCTCGCGCGCGACGGGCGCGTCGAGGCGCGCAAGGTGCGCCTCGGGCTGCGCACTCTCGACGCCGCCGAGATCCTCGACGGCCTGAGCGCGGGGGAGCTCGTGCTGATCGGCACGGCACCGCAACCCGGCTTGCGCGTGCGCGTCGACACCCGTGCCGCGGCTTCGGCCCGGGCAGGCAGCGGCGCGAAGGAAGACGCCGGCGCCGCGATGAGCAGCGCGATGGGCCGCTGAGGCGCGCCGGCGATGCTCGGATTCGAGAGCCGCGTCGCGACGCGCTTCCTGCGCGAAGGGCGCATGCAGACCGTGCTGATCATCGTCGGCGTGGCCGCGGGCGTAGCCGTCGTTGCCTACATCTCGGCACTCATCACCGGGCTGCAGCGGAACACGATCGAGAAGACCCTGGGGGCACAGGCGCACCTGACGCTGAGCCCGCGCGACGACGTGGTGCTTGCCGCCCGCGCGCCGGCCAGCGCCGGCACCCGCGAACTGGTGCAGACGCAGCCGCGCGCGCAGCGGCCGCGCTCCATCGGCAACTGGCAGCTTCTGGTGCCCCTTCTCGAAGCCATGCCGGAAGTGGCCGCGGTCTCGCCGATGGTGTCGGCCGCGGGCCTCGCGGTGCGCGGCGAGGCGTCCAAGGCGATCGCCCTGGTGGGAGTGGACCTCGACCGCTACGACCGCATCGTCAGCCTGCGCTCCAAGGTCGTCGACGGCACGGCGCGGCTCGGGCCAGGCGAAGGCATCATCGGTCGCGACCTCGCCGAGGACCTGGGCGTGCGCGTCGGCGACCGTGTGGGCATCGTCACCGGCGGCGTCAGCGACTCCCTGCACGTCACGGCGCTGGTGGACCTGGGCGTGCGCGAACTCAACCGGCGCACCGTGATCGTGCCGCTGCGTACAGCGCAGAGTCTGGTAGGCCTGCCCGGCGGCGCGACTGGACTGGATCTCACGTTGGTCGACATCTGGTCGGCGCAGACGCTGGCGGACGACCTCGCCGCGCGGTGGCCGTACAAGGCCGAAAGCTGGCAACAGGCGAACGCGCAACTCGTGGCCGCTCTGAATGCGCAATCGGTGAGCACGGCGGTGATCCGCGGCGTGGTGATGATCGTCGTGGTGCTGGGCATCGCCAGCGTGCTGGTTGTGTCGGTCGTGCAGAAGCGGCGTGAAATCGGCATCTTGCGCGCGATGGGCGCCACCCAGGGCCAGGTGCTGCGCATCTTCCTGCTGCAGGGCGCGATCGTCGGTGCGCTGGGCTCGGCGCTCGGTGTGCTGCTCGCGGTGCTGTTGATCTGGGCTTTCACCCACTTCGTGCTCGGCTCCGATGGCCTGCCGCTCTTCAACATCACGCTCGAGCCGGCGCTGGCGCTGCGCGTGGCCGCCATTGCCACAGTGTGCGGCGTGCTCGCCGCGGTCGCGCCGGCGCGGCGCGCCGCCAAGCTCGACCCGGCCGAGGCGATCCGCATATGAGCGCACCTGCTGTGGAGGCACCGCCTGCCGGGCTGCTCGAGCTCGACGGCGTCCGCAAGAGCTACAACATCGGCCTGCCGAACGAGGCCGAGGTGCTGCATGGCCTGTCGTTCAGCATAGGCCATGGCGAATTCGCGGCCCTGATCGGCCCGTCGGGCTCAGGCAAGAGCACGCTGCTCAACATCGTGGGCCTGCTCGAGCGGATGACTGCCGGCAGCTACCGCATCGAGGGCGACGAGGTCAACGGCCTCGACGACACCGCGCTCACGCTGCGCCGGCGAACCACGCTGGGCTTCGTCTTCCAGTTCCACCACCTGCTGCCGGCCTTCAGCGCGCTGGAGAACGTGACCCTGCCGGCCCTGATGCGCGAGGGACGCATCACACCGGCACGGCGCGAACGTGCGCGCGCCGTGCTCGCCGCCGTCGGTCTGGGCGACTCGATGAACAAGCGCCCGGGCGAGTTGTCCGGCGGCATGCAGCAGCGCGTTGCGATCGCGCGAGCACTCGTGCTCGAACCACCACTGGTGCTGGCCGACGAACCGACCGGCAACCTGGACACGGCCTCGTCCGACGAGGTCTTCGCACTGATGCGGCGCATGCATGCCGAACTGAACACCTCGTTCCTGGTGGTGACGCACGACCCGCGCCTGGCAGCGCGCTGCGACCGCGTGCTCGAGCTCGTGGACGGGCGACTCGTGCATGACGGCACCGCAGCCGGCCCGGCCTTGTAGGACGTGTCAGGCACGCGGGCGCGCGATGCCTGCAAGCCGACCTTCGCGACCGACCGTTGATGGCGGGCTTGCGCGGTCAGTGTCCGGTGACGGACGGCGGCCCCGATGAGTCCATCAGCCGCACACCCCAGACCGAACCGTCAGGGATCCTGATCGATCCTTCAGCGACATTCACGGTTCAGGATTGATCGCCGCATAGCAGTCGCTCGCGCGCCCATCTCGCAAACAGTCAAGGGGTTGGCCGAACCTGGCGTCGAACAAGAACTACCACCCATGCATGAACTCCAGCGGCGACATCGCCAGGTGCGTGGTGCCGTCACGCCGGGGCGTCTACAGCATTGGCACCATCTGGCCCATGGCGTCGTGTTGCACACGGTCGTTGGCCAGCGCTGGGCGGGTGATATAGCGGCACATTTGTTCCAGCGCCTGGCGGTCATCGGCACCGCAGCGCACGGCGGCGTGCAAGCTGAACCCTTCGATGTCGGCGCACAGCGCGAAGCTGCGCCCGCGCACGTCGTCGCTGCGCAGCCCGGTCTCGTCGCCCCAGTGGATCTCGGCGCCTTCGACCGTCGCACACGCGGCGATCACCGGGTACTGCTCGTCGAGCCACTTGAGCACCGCCGCCGGCGACTGCTCGTAGGCCTTCCTCATCGGCTTCTGCGGCGTGTAGCCCCAGCAGCCGAGGTACAGCCCCATCGTGCGCACCGGCAGTTCGATGCCGAAGCGGTCCCGGATCAACTCGGCTACCGCCTGGCGCGTCCACAGCGCGTAGACCATCTTCAGCTGGTCCGGCGTGCGGTCACGGATCGGACGCTGCACCTCGCGCTCCTGCTCTGCACGCAGCGTACGTCCGCTGCCCACCAGACGGCCACCGCGGTCCACATCCACCGCCTTCCACCCTCCGGATTCGTATGCCTTGATCGCCGCGATGACGGTCGTGCGCGACTTCTCGCATTGCGCTGCCGTGTCTTTCAGGCTCGCGCCTTCCAGCCGCATCTTCACCGCGCGCCGGCGCCGTTCGTTGAGCGCCGCCAGCGGCAGGGTCCGGGAGTCGATCTTTTCCATGCCGCACTTGACTCTATGGCAGCCAGGAAGTTGAAGTGCCCAGTGCTGAGTCCATAATAGGCTGGACTGTTCAAGCACGATCGTTTTCACAAGGGAGGTTGGAAATGACTGATAGGTTCTCCGCCATACGCGGTGCCGTAGCCGGGACGGTGTTGGCTGCAGTCTCGATGTCGTCGTTCGGTGCGGACGCGACGTCCAGGCCGGTACCCACGGACAGGGACGTGCAGCGCGGCGAGTACCTCGTCATGATTTCCGGGTGCCACGACTGCCACACGCCGAATTATTTGGCAAAGGGGTTGATGACCGCGCCGGAGACGTTTCTTACCGGCAGCAAACTGGGCTGGCGCGGGCCCTGGGGCACCACCTATCCGGCGAACCTGCGACTGCTGCTTCAGCGCATGACCGAAGCGGAGTGGGTATACGAGGCGAGGTCGATCTACCGTCGCCCGCCGATGCCCTACTACTCGCTGAACTCGATGTCCGAGGGCGACCTGCGCGCGCTCTACCGATACATTCGCGCCCTTGGGCCCGCGGGCGAGCCCGCGCCGGCGTTCCTGCCCCCGGACAATGCTCCGCCGCAGCCTTACGTGCAGTTCCCCGCCTCGTCGAGGTAGCGCCGGCGCCGCCGCGCGTCGCTCCCGCAGCCGCTGTCGAGGGCCGGGCGGGCCTGTAGCGGCCGCTCGCCAGGCGCCGGTCGTAATGATGAATAGATGAATTGAGCCCGGATCTCGCCCGCCGTTGGGGCATGCCTGCTTTCCGTCAGCTACGCGCTCGCCATGTTCAGCCGCAGTGCGGGGAACGGTACTGGTCGTGGTGCCCGCCGTGTCACTGCAGCTCTCGGTATGCGAGCTCTCCGGGATCGCTTCGGCCTTCCTCCTGGTCTATGCCACCCTGCAGCTGCCCTCGGGCGTGCTCGCCGACATACTCGGGCCACGGCGCTCGCCGTTGCGGGCGGAGTCATCGCCGGCTTCGGATCGCTCGGGTTCGCGGCTGCGGACAGCGTGCCGGCGCTGGTAGCTTCCCGTGGCGTGATTGCCGCCGGATGTGCCGTCGTCTTCATCTGCCTGATGCGGGACATGCGCGCGAACTGGCCCTCCTCGCGCGTCGCGACCATCAGCGGCCGCAGCATATTGGTCGGCAACGTCGGTGCGATCGCCTCGGCGGCCCCGCTCAAGTTTCTCCTGGGCTTCGTCGACTGGTGCACGGTCTGGTACACCTTCGCGGCCATAACCTTCGCCGGTTCGACGGTGCTGTGGTTCGCGATGGTGGACGCGCACGGCCCCGGCGGCCTCGCGACCGCATCCGATCCATCGGACAGGAATTGCGCGGGCATGGGAATTTGAGACCCCCTCTGCAAGGCGCAAGGTTGGCCCCAAGACCGACCTGCGGTGGCCTGAAGTACCGCGATCTGGGCGCCTCGACCGCCGCGTTGTGCTGGGTCGGCAGGTCCTGGACCGTTCACTGGGCACGTACGCAGCTTCCGGCTCTGGGTTCACCCTGATGCCGAGAGCGTCGTGCCGACGCGACGCCCGGCACCGCTGCAGCTCTGTGTCACGAGCCAGTCCTGGCGGCCTGCGGCGGTGTGTGTCTGGCGGTGGCAGGTGCGGTAGCACGTGCGCCTCCGCCTGCGGCATGCGGCACCGGCTCGCGCGCCGACGTCTTGGGCGCGGGCTGCGCTCGCCCCCAGGCGCTCGACGACCCTCTCGATCACCGGGCGCTCTGGGATGGCCGCGACGATCTGCAGCACGCCGGGAAGCTGCCGGCCACGAACGACTTCTCATAATGGCCGGGTGCCGGCATCTACGACTACCCGCCTCCTGGAAAACCAATTCAGTGGCCCATGCTGTCGCAAGTGACCGCGTCAAGGCATGACCGCGTGACCGCGAAACCGGAGCCCAGCTCGCTACCGAGCTGCATCGAGCCTTCCGTCCGCGCGCACCCGCAGTCGACGCCGGGCCGCGCCGCCGCCAGCGCGTCGGAAGCTGCGCCCTACTCGGCCAGCCCCTTCGTCGCCCCGTCGATTCGCTCCAGCACCTCTGGCGTGAGCTTGGGCGTGAGCGCCAGCGCGCCGAGGTTGTCCTGCAACTGGGCGAGCTTCGATGCACCGAGGATCACCGTGCTGACGCGCGGGTTGCGGTTGACCCAGGCGATGGCGAGCTGTGCCACGTTGCCGCCGAGCTCCTGCGCGATCGGTTCGAGCTTCGCCACGGCATCGTTCTTCGCCGCATCGGTCAGCCCCTTGACGAGGAACGCCATGTTCTCCAGCGCGCCGCGGCTGCCTGCCGGCACGCCGCCACGGTACTTGCCGGTGAGCAGACCGCTGGCGAGCGGGCTCCACGTCGTCAGGCCGAGGCCGATGTCCTCATACAGCCGCGCGTACTCCTGCTCGACGCGCTTGCGGTGGAACAGGTGGTACTGCGGCTGCTCCATGACCGGCTTGTGCAGATGGTGCCGCTCGGCGATGTCCCAGGCGGCGCGGATGTCGTCGGCGCTCCACTCGCTGGTGCCCCAGTACAACGCCTTGCCGCGGGCGATCATGTCGCTCATCGCCCAGACGGTCTCCTCGATCGGCGTCGCCGGGTCGGGGCGGTGACAGTACACGAGGTCGATGAAGTCCAGGCCCATGCGCTTGAGCGAGCCGTCGATCGCTTGCGACAGGTACTTGCGGTTCAGCGTGTCCTTTCGGTTGATGGCCTGGCCTTCGCGGTCGAGGCCCCAGAAGAACTTGGTCGAGACGACGTAGTTCAGGCGCGGCCACTTCAGCGCGCGAAACGCCTCGCCCATCACGCACTTCGCTCTTGCCGCTGGCGTAGATCTCGGCGTTGTCGAAGAAATTCACCCCGGCGTCCATCGCCGCGGCAAGCATCTCGGTGGCCGACTTCACGTCGACCTGGTTGTGGTACGTGACCCAGGAGCCGAGCGAGAGCTCGCTGACCTGCAGGCCGCTGCGGCCGAGACGACGGTATTGCATGGTGGATTCCCGCTGCTGATGAAGAGGGCGCAAGCGTAGCCGAATGCGGGCGAAGCGGTCCGTGCGCATCGCTTGCAGTGGGCGGGCGCGGTCCGCTCAGGTGCTGAGCTTGCGCCCGAGGTGCTGCTCGATCCTGGCCGTCTTCGACTTCAGCCGACCGGCGGGCCCGGCACGGTAGTCGACCTTGAGGTGCACGCCGATTCGCGGGCAGTCGGCGGCGAGCGTCTCGAAGCAGGCGGTGACGACCGCCATTACCTCGGTCCACTCACCCTCGAGGATCGTGCCCATCGGCGTGAGCTGGTAGGGCACGCCGCTGCGGTCGATCACGTCCAGGATGCGCGCGACTTGCGCGCTGACGCTTTCGCCCTGGCCCATCGGGGCCATCGAGAATTCGAGCAAGACCATGTGGCAACTCCTCTTCGTGGTGTTTGTGCTGGCGTCCGGAGGCGATCTGGCGCGACGCGCGCTGCTCGCCGAGCGACGCGAACCTACCGTTTGTACCGCCGATTCGACATGAAGGGCAGTTGCAGTCGATCGTCGTGCGATCGAAAGCGCGGCCATCGCGATAAGTCCCACGCACGCGGGAGTGCGGCGACAATTCCACGTCGACCCTTCTCCACCCTGACTGCCGTGCCCGAAACCCCAACGCCTGTCGTCCCGATCGTCGCGTCCGAAACCCCAACGCCCGTCGTCCCGATCGCCGTGCCAGAGACCCTTGCCCACGCGCCGCCCGTCGTGGTCGATCTCTCGCCTGCTGCGTGCGCAGCGAAGTTGGCCGAGCTGTTTCCGGCTCTCTTCGGGCCCGGCGCGCCACGACCGCTGAAGCTTCGCGTCCAGGCCGACATTCAGCAGCGAGCGCTCGGCATATTCACGAGGAAGTCGCTTTCGGTCTTCCTGCAGCGGCACACCACGAGCACCGCCTACCTCAAGGCGCTCGTCAACGCGCAACACCGCGTGGACCTCGACGGCCTGCCGGCGGGCGAGGTGGCCGATGAACATCGCCAGGCTGCCGTTGCCGAGCTGGCCCGCCGCCGCGCGCTCCACGATGCGCGCCGTGCCGCCGAACGCGACGCGCAGCGCAAGGCGTTCGACGAGGCTCGGCGCGAGCGCGAAGCCGACGCCGGTGCGCAGAACGAACGCGCCGCTCTGCTGCGCGCCTACGAGACGACGACGCTGACGCGGGCGAACTTTTGTGCGCTCAAGGGCCTCGCCGAGGCCAGCCTGGATGCGATGCTGGTGCAGGCGCGGCAGGAGCGCGAGCGCCGCACTCAGGCGCCACGCCCGGATCCGCCGGGCGCCGGCGCCGAAGAGCGCCTGGCCCGTCCCGCGCATCGCCAGCCGCCGCAGCGGCGTCCGGCGCCGAAGCTGCCGCGATAAGTCCCGGCCCGGCGCGCACTGCCGGGGCGCACGGTTCATCGTCAACCGCGGTGCGCGGTCGATTCCAGCGACCCGGGCGGTGCCTGCCGCAGCGCCGCGATGAGCGCCCGCAGCCGTTCGCGCTGCGCCGCCGTGGTGCCGCTCTGCCGCAGCGCCGCGGCGAACCCTTCGGCTGGCCGGGCCGGGCCGGGGTTCGCGGAGGCGCGGCCTTCCAGCGTGTCCTTCATCGCACGCAGCTTCATCGCGCGCCGCGCGGCCAGCGACTCGGGCGTCGCCGGCAGGTCCAGCGCGGCCTCGAGCTGGAGCAGCAGTTCGTCGAACGCCGGACCGGGCTGCGGCCCCGCCTCGTCCGGATGTGACCAGCGCTGCGCCAGCGCCTGTTCCCAGGCTGGCGGCAGCGTGCCTTGTGCGGCCCAGCGTTCGGCGAGATCGGCTTCGGCAGCGGAGTCCCCCTCGTGCGCCTCGCACAGAGCGAGCTTGGCCGCGAGGCAGTCGCACTGGGCCTGCCAGTGCTTCTGCGCGCCTTCGCTCAGGCGCCGCACCGCGGCTTCGCGGGCATCCCGATAGCGCGCCTCGAGGGCGCCGCCCGCGCCGCGCGGAAGCTCGATGTCCTGGCGCCAGGCCCGATCGACCTCGGCCAGCGTGCGCCGACTCTCGGCCACGGGGGTGTCGTCGCTCAGCGCCAGCAGGCGCGCGAGCAGGGCCTCGCGTGCCTGCAGGTGGGCGGCCAACTCGGCCTCGCGTGCGCTGAAGGCGGCGTCACGTTGCGCGAACACGGCGTCGGTTGCCGCCTTGAATCGCGCCCACAACGCGCCTTCCGTCGCGCGGCTCAGCGGTAACGTGCGTGCATGCTGCTGCCACTCGGCCTGAAGATCGCGTACCCGCGGGATGGCATCGCGCACCGGCGCGTTCAGGCCGAGTTCCTTCACCAGCGCTTCGGCGCGGGCGATGAACTGCTCGCGCACCGTCTCGGCTGCCCGCCGGGCCTCCTGCAGCGGCGCCTCGATGCGCTCGACGCTGTCGAGCAGGCGCTGCTGCAGCGCGCCGCGCGATCGCGCCGGCACTGTGTGTTCGAGCGGGCCGAGCTGGCGCCAGGCGAGGTGGAAGCGCTCGAGCGCGCGCAGCTGCTCCTTCCAGAACGCGGTCTGCTCGTCGGCATTCGTGAACTCGGCCGGCACCGGCGTCGTCTCGAGCGTGGCGAGCAGCGCCTCGCGCGCCAGCAGGTTGTCCTCGCGCGCTGCCTTCAGCACGGCCTGGTGCGCGGCCACGGGTTCGTACGCCGCATGCAGCGCCGCGTCGAAGCGCTGCCATAGCGCCTGGCCCGCGGGCGCGCCCAGGCGGTCGAGTTCCTTCCAGCGCGTTCGCAGCGCGTGGATCGCATCGCCGTGCGCCTTGAGATGCAGCTTCGGAGCATCGGACGCAGCAGGATCGGCAGCGGCTGCCGTGAGCCGGGCCAGGTCTTCGGCCTCGGTCACCAGGTCGTCGCGGGCGCGCCCGCCGCCCCATTGCTGCCAGCCCTTGAGCCGCGCGCGCTCGGCATGCAGGGCCTGGTGGCGCGCGTGCAGCGCGTCACCCGGCCTGACGCCATTCAGGGCCTCCAGGGCAGTATCGACGGCCTGCAGATGCTGCTGCATGGCGCCGAGCTGGCCCTCGGCAAGCGCCGCCTCGGCCTGCTGCATCAGGCTGTCCAGCGCAAGCAGTTGCTCGGCGGCGGGCGCCTTGCTCACTGCCGCTGCGAGCTGCGGCACGGACGCTGCGGCGCGCTTCGGTGCCTGTCGGCGTTGCCACTGCGCGAAGCGCTCGTTCAGCGCGCGGGCCAGTTCGCCATCGGCCAGTGGCGGCAAGGCCTGCCAGCGTTCAGGCGCGGCGGCTGCGCCTTCGTCGGGCAGCTCCAGCGCGGCAAGGCAGGCCAGGCGCGCTTCGACCGCCGCCGCCGCTTGCAGTGCTTCCTCCAAGGCCTCGGTCAGGGCGGCCGCGGCCGGTGCGTCGGGGCGCGCGTCCCACAGTACCCGTGCGGCCTCGCTGCGAGGGGCGAGGTCGTCGCTGCCATGGGCGGCAGCCTGCGCGCAAGCAAGCCGCAATTCCGCCAGTGCGCGCGTCGCATCGGCGCTCCAGCGCTGCAGGCGCTGCTGCTGTTCGCCGCGCTCGCGCACGGTGGCGTCGAGGCGGTCGCGCAGGGTGGCGAATTCGTTGCGCTGGGTCTCGTCCAGCAGACTCGAGGCCAGCGCCTGCCAGTCGCGGTCCAGCGCCACCAGGCGGTTGGCCGGAACCAGCGCTTCGCCCGCCAACGCCGTGGCCGTCTCGATCAGCGTGGCCGCCCGGGCGCGGGCCTCGCGCCTCGCCACCACGGCCTGCAGCCGCCGCTTGGCGGCGCGATGCACGTTGCGGTCGTGGCTGCGGAACTCGCGCTCGGCCTTCTTCAGCGCCTCTTCGGTGACCAGCGCTTCCACCGCGGCGAGCTTGATCTCGAGCACGGTCGCTTGTTGCGCGACCTGCAGCAGCGCCGCGTCGTCGCCTTGCGCCGCCTGCAACCGGGCAAGCCACAGGGCACTGCGCCTCTTCGACCTGCTTAGCCTTGTCGTCGGCCCGCGCTTGCGCGGTGGGCTGCGGGGAGGGCGCGGCTTGCGGCGCGCGGCCGGCGCCACGCTTCTTGAAGAGCCAGCTCAGCATGGGGTCATGGTTCAGGAGGGAGAGGTCGAGGGCTCGCGCGGCGAAGCCCGGCGCGAGCCTCAGTGTAGGCGGAGGGGGACCCCGGCCGCCGCAGGCACGCGCGAATGCAGGCCCGCGCCGCTGGGGCGTGGTCGGCCGTCGTCGCGATCCAGGCGGATCAGAACGGGTAGTGCCGCGGCGCCGTCTGCACCGTGATCCAGCGCAGATCGGTGAACTCGTGGATGCCGGCCTTGCCGCCGAAGCGGCCGATGCCGCTGCCCTTGACGCCGCCGAAGGGCATCTGCGCCTCGTCGTGCACCGTCGGCCCGTTGACGTGGCAGATGCCCGATTCGATGCGCCGCGCCACGTTCAATGCGCGGGCGACGTCGCGTCCGAAGACCGCCGCCGACAGGCCGTATTCGTTGTCGTTCGCGCAGGCCACCGCCGCGTCGACGCCGTCGACCCGCACGACGCACTTCACCGGGCCGAAGGTCTCCTCGTGGTAGATGCGCATCTGTCGCGTCACGTGGTCGAGGATCGTCGCCGGCATCAGCGTGTTCTCGGCCTTGCCGCCGCAGACCAGCTTGGCGCCCTTGGCCAGCGCGTCGTCGATCAGCGCATTGCAGTGCTCGACCGTGCCCATGCCGACCACCGAGCCGAGCACCACCGGCTCGGGCTTGCGCGGGTCTCCGAGCGGCAGGCCGCGCGCCTTCTTCGCGAAGCGGGCGACGAACTCGTCGGCGATCCTGGCGTCGACGATGATGCGCTCGGTGCGACATGCAGATCTGGCCCGAGTTCGCAAAGCAGCCGAACGCGGCGGCGTTCACCGCATCGTCAAGGTCGGCGTCGTCCAGCACCACCAGCGGCGCCTTGCCGCCGAGTTCGAGCACCACGGGCTTGAGGTACTTCGCGCAGGTCATCGCGATGAGCTTGCCCACCCGCGTCGAGCCGGTGAAATTGACGCGCCGCACGGCCGGGTGCGCGACCATCGCCTCGACCACCCTGGCGGCGTCCGCCGGGGCATTGGTGATGTAGTTCAGCACGCCGGGCGGGAAGCCCGCGTCCTGGAACGCCTCGGCAATCAACTGGTGCGTGTGCGGGCAGTTCTCGCTGCCCTTGAGGACGACCGTGTTGCCGCAGGCCAGCGGCGTCGCGATCGCGCGCACGCCGAGGATGATGGGCGCGTTCCACGGCGCGATGCCCAGAACGACGCCGGCTGGCTGGCGCACGCCATCGCCAGCGAGCCGGGCACGTCGGACGGGATGACTTCGCCGGCGATCTGTGTCGTCAGCGACGCCGCCTCGCGGATCATGCCGGCCGCCAGCATGACGTTGAAGCCGGCCCACATGCCGGTCGCACCGGTTTCGGCCGGCACCGCCTCGACGAACTTCGGCGTCTTCGCCTCCAGCGCGTCGGCGGCCTTGAGCAGCAGCCTGCGGCGTTCGCCGGGGCCGGTCTGGCTCCAGGTCTTGAAGGCCTCGGCGGCGGCTTCCACCGCGGCCACCGCATCGGCCTCGCTGGCCGCCGGTGCGCGCGTGGCGATGCTGCCGTCGAGCGGGTTGCGGCGCTCGAAGGTGGCGCCCTTCTCGGCGGAAACGGCCAGGCCGTTGATGAGCATGGACAGGTCTGACATGGGGTTCTCCTTCGCTGAAACGGGATGCTGTGAAGTGGCTTGCGAGGCCTTGCCCAGATAGGCATGGCGGATCACGGTGGAGCGGGCGAGCAGGGACGCCGACCCGCTGGCGACGAGACGGCCGCGTTCGAGCACGTAACCGCGGTCGGCCACGGCGAGGGCCTTGCGCACGTTCTGCTCGACCATCAGCACGGTGGTGCCGGCGTCGGCGATGCGGCGTGCAATCGCGAGCAGCTCGGCCACCGCCTTCGGCGCCAGGCCGAGCGAAGGTTCGTCGAGCATCAGCAGGCGCGGCGCGCTCATCATCGCGCGCGCCACGGCCACCATCTGTTGCTCGCCGCCGCTCATCGTTCCGGCAAGCTGGCGCGCGCGCTCGGCAAGCTTCGGGAAGTCCTTCAACGCCTGCTGCAGGCGCCGCGCGCGCTCGGCCGGGGCGACCAGCCAGCCGCCGAGTTCGAGGTTCTCGCTCACCGTCATCTGCGGGAAGAGCTGCCGCCCTTCGGGTACCAGAACGACGCCGCGGGCGACGATCTCGGAAGTCTTCGCGTCGCGCGCGATCTCTGCGCCGTCGAGCAGCACGCGGCCGCTGCGCGCGAATCAGCCCGGCGATGGCCTTCAGCAGCGTGGTCTTGCCGGCGCCGTTCGGGCCGAGGATCACGGTGAGCCCCGGGCGCGCTTCCAGCGTCAGCTCGCGCAGCACCATGAACGCGCCGTAACCGGCCGCGAGGCCCTCGATCTTCAGGTGCGCGAGCTTGCGGTCGAGCGCGGCTTCGATGTCGTTTCTCATGCGGCTTCGACCATCTCGTCGCCGAGATAGGCGTCCACCACCTCGGCGTTGCGCACCACTTCGGCCGGCGTGCCGTCGGCGATCTTGCGGCCCTGGTGGAGCACGATCACGCGCTCGACATACTGGAGCAGGGTCGTCACCGCGTGCTCGATCCAGATGACGGTCAGGTCGAGTTCGTCGCGCAGGCGGCGGATCAGCTGCGCCATGGCGTCGACCTCGTTCTCGGTCAGGCCGGCGGCCACTTCGTCGAGCAGCAGCAGCTTCGGCCGCGTCGCCAGCGCCATGCCGATCTCCAGCAGGCGCTGCTGCGACGGCGTGATCGCCGCTGCCGGCAGACGCGGCCTGCGCCGCCAGGCCGATCAGGTTCAGGATGCTGGCCGCGTCCTTCAGCAGCCACGAGGCTTGGCGGTGTCGGCCGGCGAACTGCAGGCCGAAGTCGATGTTCGCCGCGACGCTCAGGTCGGCGAAGACGCGCGGCGTCTGGAAGGTGCGCGCGATGCCGTGCTGCGCATAGCGGTGCGGCTGGGCGCCGGTCAGGCGGCTGCCCAGCGCGAACAGCTCGCCCGAGGTCGGCACGATCACGCCCGACAGCGCGTTGAAGAAGGTCGTCTTGCCCGCGCCGTTGGGGCCGATGATGCCCACCAGTTCGCCGGGCGCGAAGGCGGCGCTGACCGCATCCACCGCGGTCAGCCCGCCGAAGCGGACGGTGACCTCGCGGGCCTCGAGCAGCGGGTGGCCGTTCATGACGTCGCACCTGTCTTGTCGGACGCGGGGCGCACGAGCTCGCGCCACCAGCGCACGGAGGTCGTCGCGCCACAGGCGGAAGGTGCTGCCGCGCAGCGAGGCCAGCCCGCCCGGCAGGTAGAGCACGCACAGGATCAGCAGCGCCCGAGCGACATCATGTAGAGCTGCGGCATCTGCAGGCGCAGCGTTTCGGCGAGCAGGCTGAACACGACGGCGGCGATGAGCGGGCCCCACAGCGTGGCAGCGCCGCCGATCAGCGCGATGAGCACGGTCTGGAAGCCGATGAAGGGGTTGAACACGGTCGCCGGGTCGATGTAGGTCCAGCGCACGCTCATCGCCGCGCCCACCGCACCGGCGAACGCGGCGGTCAGCGCGAAGCCGCCGATCTTGACCCGCCGCGTGTTCACGCCCAGCGTCTGCGCGCGTTGTTCGTCGGCGCCGATGCCGGCCATCGCCAAGCCGAAGCGGCTGCGCCGGATGACGATGGAAGCCAGCACCGCCGCCACCGCGAGGCCGAGCACGGTGAGGTAGACGGTGTCGCGTTCGGGCACCACCGTCGAGCACGCGGCCCACGGTGCCGGTGACCTGCTTCTCCCACTAGGTGATCGGCGTGCCGGATCAGCTCGGTCATGCCGAAGGTCAGCACCGCGAAGTAGGTGCCGCGCAGGTGCAGCACGGCCGCACCCATCACCACGGCCACGCCGGCGGCGAGGGCCGCGCCGAGCGCGATGGCGCCGAACCAGGGCAGGTGCGCGAGCACCAGTGCGCTGGTGTAGGCGCCGATGCCGAAGAAGGCCGCGGTCGCCAGCGACAGGTAGCGCGTGCTGCCGCAGAAAAGGCTCCAGCTCGACGACAGCGCCGCATACATCAGGCAGGTCAGTGCCATCGAGACGGCAAACTCGCTGCCGTAGTGCGGCAGCGCCAGCGCCCAGCCGGCCAGCGCGAAGAGCACGAGCAGGTCACGTCTCATTTGCGGGTGAACAAGCCGTTGGGCCGCCACAGCAGCACGGCGATGAAGATGCCGTACGACAGCAGCGACTTCAGCGACGGGCTCGTGAAGTGCATGCCCACCGCTTCGATGACTCCAGCGCCAGCCCGCCGACCAGCGCGCCGGCCATGCTGCCGAAGCCGCCGAGCGTGATGACGATCAGCGCCGTGACCGTGTAGGGCTCGCCCATGGCCGGCGAGATCGTGTAGGTCATCGACAGCAGGCATCCCGCCACGCCCGACAGTCCGAGGCCGACGCCGAACATCAGCGGGTGCAGTCGCTCGGTGTCGATGCCCACGAGTTGCGCGCCGGTGGGCGACTGCATCAGCGCGCGCACGCCCTTGCCGAGCAGTGTGGTGCGCAGCACTGCAATCAGTGCCGCACTGAAGGCCAGCGCGAGCGCGAACAGCAGCAGCTTGTTCGCCGCGAACTGCGCGCCGCCGATCGCCACCGGTTCGGCCAGGTAGTCGTAGCCGCGAAGGTCGGCGCCCCACAGCAGTTGCGCGAAGTTCTGCACCAGGAACATCAGGCCGAAGCTGACCATCAGGCCGCGGGCCTCGAAGATGTCGAGCGTGGGCGAGGTGCGCGTCAGGCGGCGGAACGCGAGCCGGTGAACGACGAGTCCCAGCCCCATCAGCAGGGCGAACGACACCGGCACCATCAGCAACGGCGACACCCCGAGCGCGGACTGCGCCGTCCACGTCAGGAAGGCGCCGACCATCAGGAACTCGCCGTGCGCGATGTTGAGGATGCGCATCAGCCCGTACTGCAGGTTCAGCCCCAGCGCGACGAGCGCGTAGACGCCCCCGGTGATGAGGCCGGAGGCGATCAGCTCGAGCCAGGCTCCCCAGTCACTTGCCTTTGCCGGTCAGACCCACGCCGGCTTGGGCGCCATCAGCGTCGCGGTAGCAATCGCCTTCGGCCACACCACCTCGAACTCGCCCTTCTGCCACTGGCTCACGCTGCCGGGCGTGCCGACGTTCTCGCTGCCGACGAACTTGATCTTGCCGAGGATCGTGGCGTGTTCGGTGCCGGCCACGTAGTCGCGGATCGCCTTGCGGTCCAGACCCACCTTGGCGACGGCGGCGGTCAGGATCTCCAGCCCCGCCCAGGTGGCGCCGCTGGCCCAGCGGTCGGGCTCCTTCTGGGCGCCGAACTTCTTCACGTGGGCGTCGAAGTAGGCCTTGGCACCGGGGCTCGTCTTGCCGTTCCAGGAACCCATGCCGAGCACGCCCTCGGCACCCGGCGCCCATCACGTTGCGGTAGAGCTGGAACGCAGTGCCGACCGATGCGTAGAAGAACTTCGGGTTGAAGCCGATCTCCTTGGCCTGCTTGCTGGCGAGGATGGTGTCCGGCGGGTAGGTCAGGCCGACGAAGGCGTCGGGGTTCTTGTCCTTCATCGAACGAAGCACCGGCGACAGGTCCTTCACCCCCAGCGGGTAGCTCTTGTCCTCGACGATGCTGATGCCGCTGCCCTGTACCGCCACCTTCAGCGCGGCGTAGTTTTCCAGACCGAACAGGTCGTCGACGTAGATCACCGCCATCGACTTGGCGCCGTTGGCCTTGAGCATGTCGACCAACGCTTCCATCATCGGCTTGGGCTGCTGCAGCATCAGGAAGAAGTAGGGCAGCTTCATCTCGATCAGCTGCCGGCGAGAGCGCCGTGGGCGCGATGAACGGGTAGCCGTAGCGGTTGGCCAGCGGCGCCACCGCGAAATTGGCGTTGCTGCCCCAGGGCGGCAGGACCAGGTCGACCTTGTCGCTGCCCATCAGCTTCTCGTAGCTGCGCACGCAGGTCTCGATGTCGCTGCGGTCGTCGGAGCTGATCAGTTCGATCGGTCGCTTGCTGCCCTTCACGTTCATGCCGCCGGCGGCGTTCTGCTGCTCGGCCCAGAGCAGGTAGTTCGGTTCCTGGCTCACCTGCCCGCCGGCGGCCCACGGACCGGTGCGTGCAATGGCGTAGCCGATGCGCACCGGGGCGGCCTGGGCGCGAACGACGGCAGGGAACGACAGGGCGACTGGCGCGGTGGCCAGGGCCTGGACGACGGTGCGGCGCTGAAGGCCTGCAGGCGGGGTGCGGCGAGCAGTCATGGGTTGTCTCCGGTGGCGGGGATGAAGATTCCGGCTCGCGTGGCCGGATGCTGCGGATTCTGGTCAGCGCGGCGGCACTGCGCTTGACGCTGCATGCAATCGCGCTTGCCGATTCGTGCACCACCCTGCGGGATTTCCCGGTGTCCCGGTGGTTGAGCGTGGAAGCGACACCCGATATGCTTCGCTCCCCGGCCCGACGCCGCCGACCAAGGGTTTGCAGCATGAGCCTCGCAGTCCATGCGATGAGCACCGACCAAGTGCCTGCGGCGGAGCGCGGACGCTTCTGGGCTGGCTGGATCGACCGCCTCTTCTGCGGGCTGAAGTCCGATCTCTACGGTGATGCCGGGTTCGACGGCCACATGTCCACCGTGCACGCGGGCGACATCGTGCTGACGCGGCTGGAGGCCAACCGCCACCGCGTGATGCGCTCGCCCTCGCTGGCGCGCGCATCGGACATCGGCTATCTGAAGATCGTGGCGCCGTACGTGGGCTGCGCGGGGGTGGAGCAGAAGGGCCGCGAAGCCTGGGTCACGCCAGACCAGTGGAGCATCTACGACACGACCGACAGCTATGCGGTGGCCAACCCGGTGCGGGTGGAGCACCTGATCGTGATGATCCCGAAGGACCAGCTCGTCGCGCGCGGGCTGTCGCTCGACCCGCTGATGGCGCGGCGTCTCGGCGGCAGCGGTGGCGTGGCCCGCCTGGCGCTCGAGACCATGCGCTCGGCCTACCGCGAACTGCCCGGCATGTCGGAAGCCGCGGCGCGCGGTGTCGGTGACGCGATCACGCAGTTCGTGCATTTGTCGATGCTCGACCTGGCAGGTATCGGCACCGCGATGACACAGCGAGAAGCCCTGCGCGAGCGAATCAAGCAGCACGTGACCGAACATCTGGGCGACGCGCGGCTGTCGGTCGACGGCATCGCGCATGCGCTCAATTGCAGCCGCCGCCATCTGTACAACGCCTTCTCCGAGGAGCCCGATGGCGTGGCCGGCTACATCCTGCTGCGCCGCCTCGAGACCTGCCGCAAGACCTTCGACGATCGCGCGAACGACCACCGCTCGATCACCGACATCGCATTGAGTTTCGGCTTCTCGAGCATGGCGCACTTCAGTCGCGTATTTCGCGCCCGCCTGGGTGTTGCGCCCAGCGACTACCGGCGCGCCGTTTGCGGTCTGCCGGTCTGAGAGCCTTCTAGGCGAGCGCCACCGGTCCCGGCGCCACCTTCAGCGTGATGCGGCCGTCGTGCCAGGCGCGATCGAAGTCGGCCTCGATGCGGCGCAGTTCGGGTGCGGCCGGCGCCTGCGCGGCGACGATGCCGACGGCGCGGTTGCGGCCCTGGCTCTTCGCGGTGTAGAGCGCCATGTCGGCGAGGTTGATCGCCTGCTCCCATGCGACGGGCAGCACGTTCGGCGGCAGCGGAAAGCGGGCGTAGCCGATCGACACGGTCACGCTGACCGGCAGGCCCTGCACCATCACCGGCGTGTCACCGATCACCCTGAGCACGCGTGCCGCCATCTGCTCGGCGTGGGAAGCGGGTGCCTTCAAGGCGAGGACGAGGAACTCCTCGCCCCCCCAGCGCACGACCAGGTCGTCGCCGCGCACCGCCTGGTTCAGGCGACGCGCCACCTCGCACAGCACGAGGTCCCCGGCGGCGTGGCCGTGGCCGTCGTTGACGTGCTTGAAGTGATCGATGTCGACCAGCAGCAACGCGCCTTCGAAGCCGCTCTCGTCACCGCCGCGTGACTCCTCCGCCTGCATTACCGACAGGAAGTGGCGCCGGTTGGCAAGGTTCGTCAGCGGGTCGCGTTCACTCTGCACACGCAGCCGGGCCTGGTTGGCCACGAGCCGGCGGTTGGTTTCGCGTACCCGGCGGTAGAGCAGCGCCACCATCGCCGCGGCTAGCGCCAGCGCCGCCGCCGCCACCATCCAGACGCGCAGCATCAGGCCGCGGCTGGTCAACGCCGCGCTCTTGAGCTGGTTGTCGCGAGCCGCCAGCTCGATGTCGCGCTGCTTGCGCTCGCGCTCGTTGCTCAGCTGCAGCTGCTTCAGAGCCGCCTCGCGGTTCTGGTTCCTGATCTGCGCGCTCAGCGTGCGTTCGCGGTGGTACAGATCGAGCGCGCCGCGCAGGTCGCCCGCGGCAGTCAGTGCGTCGTCGTACTCGCGCAGCACCTGTGCATGCTGCGCGGTGAGTCCGGCGCTGCGGGCAAGCTCTTCGACCCGCGCCAGGTCCTGCTTGCCCTCGGCGATGCGGGCGAGGCCGATCTTGGCCAGGCCTGCGTTGTTGGTCAGTACCCGTTCGGTACGCAGGTCGTTGTGACGGCGCGCGATAGGCAGGCCGCGCTCGGCCGCGCTCAATGCTTCTGCGGGACGCTTCTGCCTGACATAGGCGTCGCTCAGGTAGGTGAGCAGGCTGGCCTCCAGCCGCGGCGAGTCGGCGCGCCGCGCCAGCGGCAGGGCCTCCTCGACGAGGCGGCGCATCGCGTCCAACTCGTCGCGCTGGCTGGCGATCTGCGCCTCGGCCATCCTCGCCCGCACCAGCAGCACCGGGTCGTCCGAGCGCACGGCAAGACGCTGCGCTTGCTTGAGCAGGGGCTCCGCGGCATCGAGGCTGTCGCTGCGGGCCGTCAGCCAGGCGAGCTCCGCGGTGCTAAGGGTCAGGCGGTAGCTATCGCCGGCCCAGGCGGCGAGGTCGCGTGCCGCCTTTGCCTGCGCGGTCGCGTTCGCGAACACGCCCTTGCGAGACCCGTAGTGCTGCAGGATCTGCAACGCCTGCCAGGCGGCGCGGTAGTCGCAGCGCTGCGCCGCATTGTGCGAGGGGCCCGGCGCCGCCGCGGAAACTGCGCCGGGCATCGACGGGCATGTCGCGCGCAAGGTGTCGAGCGCGAGCTGGGCCAGCGGGGCGGCAAGATCGAGCCGACCCGCGGTCTGCGCGGCGAGCGCGCGTACCAGGCTGGCGGCCGCGTCGGCCTGCGGGTCGCGGTAGGTCTGCGCGTGCACCTGCAGGGCCGCGACCCAGGCCGCGGCCTCGGCGTCGCGGCCACTCTGGGCGAGCACGCTGCCGCGCGCCTGCAGCAGCGCGCGCTGCACGCCGGGCGGTGCCGCGTCCGCGGTGTCCAGCGCCTGCAGCGCAGCCAGGGCCTCATCGGGGTGGTCGAAGCCGCGCCGCACCCAGACATCGATCCGTTCTTCGAGCGAGGGCTGCAGCGCGGCCGCTGGATCCACCGGGCTGCCCGTTTCGGCGGCACTTGCCGGGTCGGGGATCAGCGACGTCAGCATCAGTGCCGCAGCAAGGGCGCGGGCGGTGTTCGCGACGAGCAGCAATGCGTTCATGCTGCCATCGGGACAAAGGCCGATTCGTAGCTGCCGGGCTCGTCTTCGCTTCCCGGCCCCCGCAGGGGCGTGAGCGACACATCGCCCGCGTGCCAGGCTTCCTCGAGCGACTTGGCGACCGCGTCGTACTGCGCCTCGTCACGCGCATGCAGCATGCGAACGCCGTAGGCGCGGTTGCGGCCATGCGCCTTGGCCAGGTACAGCGCCGTGTCGACGAGGTCGATCGCGCGCTCCCAGGACACCGCGAGCAGCGTCGGCTCGATCGGGAACGTGGCGTAGCCGATCGACGCGGTCGCGCCGATCACCCGTCCTTCGTGCTCCACCGGCGTGCCGCCGATCACGTCGAGCATGCGCTGCGCCAGCGCATCCACCGCATCGGGGCCTAGGGCGCGCACGACGACCAGGAACTCCTCGCCGCCCCAGCGCACGATCAGGTCGGGTTCACGCAGCATGTTGCGCAGCCGCCGCGCCACCTCCACCAGCACGGCGTCCCCGCTGGCGTGGCCCCAGCAGTCGTTGATGCGCTTGAAATGGTCGATGTCGGCCAGCAAGACCGTGCCGGCCGTCACTCAAATAATAGATTAATGAAGAACGACCGCATCGAAGGTTATTAAATCATTGGGAGGCCCTACTTGAGTATACACGTTCGAAAAATAATCAATTCCTGCTTCGAGCTCTTCAAAGTCTTCCAAGGTTAGACTACGTTTTACCCCTGAAGGTAAATCAAGAAAATCTGGAATAATGTATTTATGGTTATTGCTGTCGTCTGAGGTTGAAAAATAATAAACACTATCTAAATAATCGGATTGTTCTAAAAAGCCTAGATAAACAGTCTCATTGGTTTCTAATTTATATATATCGGATGTAAATGCTGATGATCCAACAATTCGCTTTTCAGGTTTACCTATTATCTCTTCTACCTGATTATGGGTCATGCCTTTTTTTAATAGTTTTATATCATCCAGTGTTAGCTTCGGCAAGTTTACTGAATACATGAAAGAAAAGTTGAAACTATAAAAATCGACAATAAGCTTAAATGCAGAAGGTTTTTCATGATATCAAGACCTCCATGGGATTATTGAGATTTCCCTATTTGTTATGGCTGACAGCCTTGAGGGTGAAAGACACCCTTTACTGAGTTGCAGTCAGTTAATGTTTTTCTTCCCAAGCTTTCACTCTCTCAAATAATTCCCCCAGCGGATGCAACTCAGAAACCGGAACCCCCAAATTCTTGGTTCGTATCACGTTGTATTGAAACACATGGCTGCCTGGGGCGACGTGACTGGCTTTGCGACGAAATTCCTCATGTGAAGTGTAACCTGTCAGCCAGATATCCATGCCATAGAGCCAGATGTTACCCCACTCGGAGGGCTGGATGAGATAGGTCTCCTTGCGCACCGGGCTGCGGACGCCGATCCGCGCGGAGGGGTTGCCTTGCGCATGCACATACGCCAACGTGTAGAATGAGCCAGCCAGTTCGACGCGTTTTCGAGATGGCAGCTCAACTTGCTCGGTGATGAAATCCCTTTCTTGGTTCTGCCCGCCAACCTCAACTTGCAGAGTTTGTTCATCCTCGCTTTTCAAAACCAGCCTGCCGAGCGGAGTCCACTGATTAGGCTGGGACCACTCCCTCGGGAAGGCATGCATCAAATAAACGGGCTGACCTGCATCGAAAGCCTTGCGCACATCTTCCTGCGAGGCGGCTGTCAGGGTGGAGAGGAAACCGAAGAGATACAGATCCTGCGCGGAATGAGTTTGCGCGGCGAACTGGTCGGAGGGGATCAAAGCCGGGGCTTGTAAAAGAACCGATGGGTCGTGGCGGAGGGCGCTGATCTGCGGCCTGCGGCTGAGGAGGAAGGTCTTGATATCACAGCGATGCCCGCCGAGGGTGACATCGTAACGATCCGGCTCGGTGAAAGGCGCGGCACCCTTCACAGCGAAGGGCACATTCAGGCTGGTGAGGTAATGCCGGAAGGCCAGCTCCACTGAGACGCCGCCGCGAGGCGGCGCAGCCGCGCGTAGGGTGAGCCGCCCATGCGATGTAGGTGTGGTCAGCGAACGGAAGGCGTAGGCGAGGCCGCTTTCGGTCAGGTCGGGGGTGAAGGGAAGATGGAGGAAATCGGTGGCGGTGAGCATGACCGTCGCTTTTTATAGGTCGTTGCGGAACTGCAGGCAATAATGATGGAAGGTGTTGCTGACCCAGGCGGAACCCAGTCCGTAGGGCGCCAGGCGCTGGTTATCCTGGCACCAGAGCTTTTCATCTTTGAGTGTGAAGATTTTACCGAGCTCGCGTCCCAGGTCCCAGGCAAGGGGATAGATTTGGCCGCCCTTCTTCACGTTCTTGACGATGATGGTCAGGTAGGCTTTTTCGCGCAGGAGCGGTTTCAGCCCGGCATAGATGGCGACCAGCTTCGATAGAAAATCTTCATAATCATGCAGATTGCCCACATCGTTCGGGTCGTCGGAGTAGGAGACATCCAACTCGGAGGCGGCGCGGCGCTTCTTCTGTGTCTCGGCCCCTTTGGCGTGGAGCATGTCCCAGTAGGGAGGGGAGGTCAGCACGTAGTCGACGACGGGGATTGAATAGGGGCCAGCGAGAAGGGCGTCTCCGGTGATGATATCTGATTTCAGATTGGAGATTGAGTCTGCCGAGAGATTCGCGTTCTTCCTCGATGACCTGTCGGGCGATGTCGGCATATTTCGAGTTCAGCTCGATGCCGTAGGAGTTCCGCCCGCTTCTCAGCGCGGCAACCAGCGTGGAGCCGGTCCCGGCCATCGGGTCGAGCACGTTCTGTCCCTTTTTGGTGAAGAACTCGATGAATTCCTGCGCCATCGTCTCGGGGAACTTGGCCGGGTGGCGCAGCACGCCTTTCTTGCGCGGCGGGGGATTGTGGATGAACCAGGATTTCTGGAATTTCAGCCAGGTCTTGGGGTCGAGGTCGTTGAGTTTGTTGGGCATGGTATTCTCTAAATTATGGAGTGGGTCGCGGGGTGCGTGTAGGCTTCGGTGTCTTGGAGGCAGTCGGCGTGGGCGTAGGGCTGGCGTACACCACCTCGCTCACCACCAGGTCGGAGAAGGAGATAGTGACATGCTTATCCCCGCCGGAGCGGGCGAAGAATCCGAGCGTGCCGTTGCGGAAAAGCGGATCATGGACCGTGAACTGGTAACGGCCGTTGAGGAAAAAGCGGAACTCGTTGTCCACCGCCCAGACGCCCATGCGCACCTCGCCGGGCGAGCCGGGCGGCGCGTCGCCGCAGGGGACCGCGGGCTGGAGGGGTGATGAAGACCCAGTGCGGACGCGGTCCACGCGCGCGGTACCGTCACAGGCGAGGGCATAACGGTAGTAGTCCATGCCCGAGGCGGTGCGGAACAGGATGCCGTAATCGTCAGTGCCGCTGCACAGGGAGGTGCGTGCAGTCACCTCGGCGTAGAAATTGCGCAGCAGCGGCTCGTCGCGCAGGGTCATGATGAGGCGCCGGGCGCGCGTACGACCAGGTCAGCCGGTTGCCTTCAATAATGGAGGCGGCTGGGCGGAGGTGGAGATCTCCCAGTGCGAGGGGTCGGAGAAATCGTCGCTGAAGATCACATTCCGTGACGCCGGGCAGTTCGTTTGGAGTGGCGGTGGGTGCGAGGGTAGGGGCGGCGGTCGGGGTGTCGGTCGGAGGGAACCAGACGATGGTGGGGGTTTCGGTCGGTAAAGCGGTATCAGCCGGCGGGGGAGTCTGCGCCGTTGGTTCACCTCCCATCGGCTGGCAGGCGGAAAGCAGCAGGAGAAAGGAAAGAAGAAAGAAGAAGCAGGTGAGGGGTCGCCTGGGCATGTGAATTTTATCGGTTAGGCAGATAACAAAGTGCGGGATACAATTTCCCCGCGCTGTTGTACAATTTGAGTGCGTTTATTCTAGCATACAAGGAGCATCCATGAGTGATAAAGCCGTCCTGGTCACCGGGGCATGCGGGGAGATCGGTCAGGCGCTGGTCCAGAACATGCCAGCCGCGGGGGATATCGCATCGTCACCGCCGACCTGGCGCCGCTGCCGGAGGCGATCCGGTCGCTGGTGGGGGAGCACGTCCAGGGGGACCTGGTCAACCGGGTCAAGCAGTTCTACGATTACGATTTCGACATCATCTTCCACCTGGCGGCGTCGCTCTCCTCCAAGGCGGAGGTGGCGACCGAGGAGGCCCACCGCATCAATGTCGAGGGGACGATGCAGCTGCTGATGCTGGCGGCCTACCGCTCGGAGAAATACCAGAAGCCGGTCAAGTTCCTGTTCCCCAGTTCGATCGCGGCCTACGGTTTCCCGGACACGGAGACCAAGAAAGCGCCGGGGGTGTCAAGGAGGACCAGTGGAACACGCCTCACACCATGTACGGCTGCAACAAACTTTACTGCGAAAAACTGGGGATGTATTACAGCCGCTACAATGGCCAGCACCACCTCGACCCGGACCCGCCGGTGATGTGCGACTTCCGCGCCATCCGCTTCCCCGGGCTGATCAGCGCCTTCACCCTGCCCAGCGGTGGGACGAGCGATTACGGCCCCGAGATGCTGCATGCCGCGGCGCAGGGAAAGCCCTACGAGTGCTTCGTGCGCGAGGACACAAAGATCTCCTTCATGGCGATGCCGGACGCGATCAAGTCGCTGATGATGCTGACGGAGGTGCCGCGCGAGAAGCTCTCGAGCATGGTCTACAACATCGCCGCCTTTGCGCTGACGGCAGGCCAGTTCCGCGACCGGGCGGTCAAGGCCTTCCCCGGCGCGAAAATCACCTTCGTGCCGAACGCGCGCCGGCAGGGCATCGTCAACTCGTGGCCGGAGGACGTGGACGACTCGCTGGCCCGCGCCGACTGGGGCTGGAAGCCCGATTACGATGTGGATGCGTTCTTCGAAGATTACTTCCTGCCGGAGATAAGGAAGAGGTATGGAAAGTAGAGAGTAGTGAGCAGTAAGTAGTGGTTATTAACCAGCCCTCCCCAGATTAAGCGATTTTGGGGAGGGTGATTATAAAAACGGGGTATGGGGAGACCCTTCGGTCAAAAACTGAGCGGGGTCAGGGGAGACCCACGCCCAGCGAGGATGATTATTAACGGAGTATAGGGAGACCCTTCGGTCAAAAACCGGGCGGGTTCAAAGACCCTCGCCCTGCGAGACAGGCACGCTGTTTTTCTTCATCCACCGCGCCAATTTCTCAAGGGTCACCTTTTTTGTTGCAACCTGCATAGTGATATCCTCCATGGCAGCGGAGAGTGTTTTCAATTTGTATCCATTGATCAGAAGAAACAGACCTGCCGCGGTGATGCCGGTGCGTTTGTTTCCATCCGCAAAGGGATGATTATTCACCAGGGAATCCATGAGCGCAGCCGCCTTGATGAATATGTCTGTATACAATTCTTTTCCGTCGAAAGTAGCCTGCGGTCGCGCCACTGCGGATTCCAACAAGCCCAGGTCCCGCACGCCGTGAATTCCTCCGTTTCAGCGATCACGCGCGAGTGGATAAAGAGCACCTGTTCGGGTGTCAGGTACTTCATTTCTTCGACAGGGCGTCGAGCGCGGGACGGTATTCGGCGATGAATTCACTCACCTGCCGGACAAACGTCTCGTCCAGCCCGGCTGCCATCGGCAGGGGAGCCGGACAAATCACGATCTGCTTGTTGGGCCTGTCCAATTCCACGGAAACCTCCGAACCGTCCGTAACTCCCAGAGGTTCGAGTACTTCCTTCGGTAGAGACACTACCAGGCTGTTCCCTGTTTTGAATATTGTACGCTGCATCTCTTTTTCCTTTCCACGATGTGCTTACAGTGTAAGTATATCATCAAGATGCCTCGCCCGCGCTGACTGGGGCTGGTAGCCGGATAACGATATGGATGCATTCTTTGAGGAATAAAGGGTATCAGCAGGACAGTTGGGGTCGAGAGACCCCCGGTCAAAAACTGGGTGGGGTCATAGACCCTCGTCCAGCAGTCCTATTGACAGTTACCCAGACAAAAATTATTCCATTTGAATATTAATCCGGGTATATCAATATAACCTATGAAAGGATATTTGATAAAAGGTATCCACGGAAGATAGCCACATCGTGTGAAATAAGGTGTGTGTAAATCTAATGCGAAGGTGCTCGGGGCAGCCCAACGCAAATCCATCAAAAAGGAGCCTTTTCCATAATTTGGGAGTCATCATAATTAAAACAATACTCAACGACGAGACCTTTTGGAAATTGTGTAGCCTGCTTCTGTATTGCATCTGTCGTAGGGAAAACCATGAAATATGCAAAGGGCAACAAATATGATAAACAAACGAATACAAAAATAGCGATTGCAGTTCTCTTGATTACCAATCTACTCATTTTGTTGTACAACTTGAATTTATGAAAATGGAAGTCGGAACAAAAACTAGCTAGACATGATTTAGCAACCTCGCCGGGCAAAGGTATTGTTACTATTCTTGCACCACCTGCTCCCGTTCGGGCCCCACCGAGACCAGGCTGACCGGAACACCCGCCAGTATGCTAATGCGCGTCAGGTAATCTCGCGCTGCTTTGGGCAGGTCGTCCATGCGGCGGGCGAGGCTAATGTCCTCACTCCAGCCGGGGAGGTCTTCATAAACGGGTTCGAAGG
>CAVPAZ010000022.1:0-54453 GCA_963701725.1 uncultured bacterium
CCTTGAGCGGGTAAACGGGCGAGGGGGGTGACATGGCAAAAGTTGACCCAACAGTTAAGCACGGCCTTGCTCACAACAACACTCATCAACGATCTCGCCTGCCTGCCGTCGTGCACTTTTCTGGTGCTGGACGACTACGCCGTCATCCAAAGTGCAGAGGTGAACGGGCTGCTGGCCGCCATGATGCGCAATTGGCTGCAGCCACTGCACCTGATGATCCTGACCCGGCATAACCTGCCCCGGCCAGCCCTGCGCGCCAGGGACGCATTCACCGAGTTGCGCAGCCAGCAACTGCTCTGCCCGTGCCGATACGACGGCTTACCTCGACCAGGTATTGGCAGCGCCCATCGACGCGGTAAAGACGGTTGTAGCCCTGGAGCAGCGGACCGAGGGGTGGATCGCTGGTCTGAAGCTGGCCACTCTGTCGTTGGGCACGGGGACCAGCACTGCAGCTTTGCTGGCGGCGCTGGCCGACACCGATGTCAATGTGACCGAGTATCTGGCCGACGAGGTCTTTTCGCGTCAGCCACCGGCAGTGCAGGAATTTCTGCTGGCAACGTCGGTGCTGGATCACTTCTGCGCCGAACTTTGTACAGCCATGATGGGCGACCTGGCGCCGGACTGGAATGTCGCGAACGTGTATCCAATGGCTGGTGCGCGCCAATCTCTTTATCATTCCCCTTGACAATCGGAACGAGTGGTATCGCTGCCATCACCTGTTCGGCGACATGCTCAGGCAGCGGGCACGCACTGAATTGCCTGCTGAGCAGGTCATTACGCTGCAGGGCTGTGCCGCCAGGTGGTTTGCCGCGCAGCGCCTGGTGGATGAGGCCCTGCAATACACTTTGTCCGCTGGCGATCTCGAACTGACCGTTTCCTGGCAAGGCGTCAGCGGCTGGTTCAGACACCGCCGCGCTGCCTGACTCTCTGACGCACTCACTAGTGCGTTTGGACAGGGACCATAATAGAACCAGCCTGCGGCCGCTCTTGGAGCACACAGCATCCACTGGCTCCTGTCCGCAGGCGAGCTGCATGCACTGCAGGGCGCCCGACGTGCAACCGCCTGAGGAGACCGTGGATCTGCGGTTCAGTCTCGATCCAATCTGTGTTGGGCGAGTCCCATTGGCCATCGGACTGGAAACACGCCGACTGATGGAGGTTCTGCTGGATGCAGGCATCGTAGTTGCCGTACTGGGTGGTGACGCTGGTGGCCTGCACGGGGCAGGAGCATGACCAAGCCGGATCACAGGCCGGCGCCGGCGTCGGCGCCGCTGCGGGCGCCGCCGGAGTCGCACCCGGCATTAGGGACGGGCAGCGGGGTGTAGACATAGCCGCCGCCTGGATTGGCATACGCCCAGTTGAGATAGACGTAGGCCAGGTCGGAGTATTGCCGGTATTGCACCACGAGGTTATGCGTGCCCGCGTTGAGCGGAATCGCCATCTGCACCGTCTTGCCCGACAAGCCGGCGCCGATGGTGTTGATGTAGGTCACGCCGTCGATCTGCACGGAAATCTCATCATCCGCCAGCGCCTGGAAGACATAGGTGCCACTGTAGTAGTAATAGACCGCGCTCGTCATGGTTGCCGTCCAGTTCGTCGCCGGAACGCCGGGACCGGGCGGCGTCGTGCCCCAGTTGAAATCGATGTACGAGCTCTGCATGCCCATGGGCTGGTTGCCCTGCCCAGTCGGGGTTGGCATAGTACGCCACGCTCCAGACGTTCCCGTTCTGCGCCCGCAATGGCGTGATGGTCATGGCGAGGAATACCACCGCCAAGATGCTGGCTGTTACCAAGTTGTTGCGTTTCATCAGCTCTCCTTGTCGCCGTTACGATCTCGTGGTGCGTAAAGCCAACGTGTTTCAACCGTTGGATGTAAGCCGCATGGCGCGATAGCGACATAGCTTTTACATGCTTCCCCAGTAGTGTAATTCGTGTTATACTCAGAGGTATGCGATTGACCTACAAATACCGTCTTTTCCCAACTAGAGCCGAACGTACAAGCCTTGAGAAAACGCTTGAGCTTTGTCGTTGGGTCTATAACGATACGTTGGCAATTCGCAAGGAAACCTACGAACCGGTCCGCGGCCCCAAGCGCTCGTCCACCGCGATCTGCTTTGCGGTCTTTCCGACATCCTGGGCTGACGACGCTCGCTCGAGCCGGGCGATGCCGCTGGCCGGGCGATGCCTGCCCGCCAGGCCGGGCATGACTCGAAGACCTCGGCAGTCGGCACGCTCGAGGTTGAGGAGCAATTCAACACCGGCTGCTGCCTCACAAGCCCGAGTGCGACGCCAACGTCGCGGGGGCACCTCCGATCTCCCGCCGCGACCTGGTCCCAATGTGGTTGTCTGCGCGAGCCTGGCGACCGCGGAGTTGCTGCGCGACGGCGCGCCGCGTGCTCGGCCGGGTCAAGGCCGGGCCGCCGCCGCGACCGTATAGAGCACCAGTGCAGCGACGACCACGGCGGTGAACCCGGTATGGATCGCAAGCAGCGTGGCAAGCACCGCACCGGTGACCGATGCGCAGCCGTTGATCGCCCAGGCCCAGGGGACAAGCCGGGCATCGCCGGCCTCCACCCTCGCCAGCCCGATCGGGAATGGCATGCCCATGAAGAACGCCAGCGGCGCAATGAGTGCGGCCGAGATCACGATCCTCAGTGAGTCCGGCAGCGCGACGGCGTTCTCGAACAGCCAGGGAAGCAGGCTCAGGCACAGCGCCGCCGACAGCGCAATCGCTGCCACCACTGCCGCCTCCGCGTGCCGCAGCATCGGCGCGCTGCCGTCGTGCAAACGCCTGGAGGCGGCGCTGCCGATTCCGGCGAACAGCAGAAACGCGAACAGCACGACCGCCACCGCGTAGAGCGGGTGGCTCAGGAAGAGAACGAACTTCTGGATGAACGCGATTTCGATGAACATGAAGGCGAAGCCGATCGCCGCAAAGTAGACCAGCACACGGCGGCGCGAACCGGCGAGCGGCACGCTGCCGCGCTGCCGGGCGCCGACCCAGGTGACCCAGGCCGCAGGTGCCGCGATCAGCAGCAGGCTCGCGAGCGACCGCCTGGACGAGAGTCGCGACCAGCACCGGATAACCCCATTCGAGCAGCGGCAAGCCGCCTTGCTCCTTCAGCGACAACAGCTCGGGCAGCGAGCGCCACTTGAAGAAGTGGAAGAAGTGGGGTTTGTCGTCGGTGGCCGGGGCGATGTGGAACTTGTAGCTGCGCACGAATTCGTCTCTTGCCGTACCCAGCAGCGCCGTTGCACCTTCGAACAGGTCGGGCGGTGCGACCACGTTGTAGCGGTTCGCCTCCTGCGGCTTCATGCCCGGATAGAACGCCACGTCGAATGAGTGCTCGTTGCAGAAGGCTTTGATCGCGACGATGTCCTCGCCACTGAACGCGCCGTTCTTGACGAGCAGCGTGCTGGTCTGCCAGCTTCGCACGAGCGCGAGCCGGGATGCCGGGTCGGCCACCCCCGAACGCTCCAGCGCGACCACCGCCGCAGCAAACAGCTTGAGCGCGTCGCGCGGTGGCAGCACGACCCAGCGTGTGATCGCCAGCAGGCCGCCGTGCTCCAGATGCCGCAGGTCGTCCTGCAGGGCCTGCACCGTGTAGAGGTAGTTTTCCGACAACGCATAGAGGCCGGCCGACGAAGCGCTGAACGAGTCGAGCAGCGCCACGTGGATGAGGTCATAGCGTTGCTTGCTGGCCGCGACGAAGCCGCGCGCCTCGGCCCCATGCACGCGCACGATTCCCGAGATCTGCGAGTCGGCGCCGCCTGAATAGATGCCGCCCGCATAGTCCGCGAACTGCCGCCGGACCAGGTCGACGACCTGCGGGTTCAGCTCCACCGCATCGATCTGCCGGGCGCCGTGATAGTGGGCTTGCAGCACGTCGGCCCCGGCACCTGCCCCCAGCACCAGCACGCGCGGCCGGCGCAGCAGGTGGTACGGCAGTGCGGAGGTCATCTGACCAAGATGCGCCAGGCTGTCGCGCCGACCATCGAAGCGGGTCAGCGCGCTCATGCCTTCGCCGTCGATGAAGACGCCCAACTGCGGTGGTGGCTCGGCCGTTGCGTTGAGGCTCAACCCCGGCGCATGGCGCAATGGAGTGCTCGGGCTCTCGACCACGCTGACAAGGCCCAGCGGGCTGAAGCGTTCCTCGACGACCCGCGCCTGGGGAATGCGCAAGGTCTGCGACAGCTCCTTGTACGGCGACATCGCGGGCGCGACCCACGATGGCGGCAACAACAAGGGCAGGCCGGCCATCACCATCAGCACTGCCGCCGGCCAGCGCCGCGGGCCACCGCATTCGAGCCACGCCACCGCCGCCGCGGCAAACCCCAGGGCGCCGATCAGCTTCAATGCGTCCTGCGGCGACAGCACGAACAACAAGCCCATGACCGCAAGGCTTCCCGCGCCGGCACCCAGGATGTCGAAGCTGTAGATGCGCGAGGCCATGCCGCGCCACCTCGAGTAGGCCATGCATGCGCAGGCGCCCGCGCACAGGAAGGGCAGCGCCAGTAGCAGGTAGACACCCAGCAGGTAAGCCGGCTGGCGCGGGTCCCAGAGGATTTCCAGCGGATTGAACGGCACCCGCTGCGCCAGCACGAAGCAGCCGATCGCGCTGGCTCCGAACGCCGCCGCGGCCGTGCAGAACATCGGCGCAAAATGCCGCTGCACGGCGCTCTGCGCCACGGTCAACAAGGCGCCGCTCGCGCCGTAGCCGAGCAGCGCCAGGCTGATGATCATGTAGGCAAAGTGGTGCCACAGGATGATCGAGAACAGCCGCATCAGCAGGATCTCGAAAGCCAGCGCGGCGGCCGAGATCAGGGCGACGGCGATCAGCGGCGGGGCGGCCTCGCCAGCAGGGCGCGCGCGTATCCCGGTCATCGAGTTTGCCGGCTAACGCTTGCCGGTCAGCGGAACGAAGGCCACCGGCAGGATCTGCCGCGTCGAGACCGTGCCGTCGAGGTTCTTCTCGACCAGCATCAATTGCTGGACCATGAACGCTGCGCCCACCGGGATCACCATCCTGCCGCCGGGTTTGAGCTGGCGCAGCAGCGGCGGCGGAATGTGGCTGGCTGCCGCGGTGACGAGGATGGCGTCGTACGGCGCATGTTCTTCCCAGCCGTGGTAGCCGTCGCCCAGGCGCACCTGGACGTTGGTGTAGCCCAGCGTCTTCAGGCGCTGCGCGGCCGCAAGCCCCAAGGGCTCGACGATCTCTATCGTGTAGACGGCCTTGGCCAGTTGGGCCATCACCGCCGCCTGGTAGCCCGAGCCGGTCCCGATCTCGAGCACCTTGTGGTCGGGCTCCGCGCGGGCCAGGTCGGTCATCAGCGCGACGATGTAGGGCTGCGAGATGGTCTGTCCGTGGCCGATCGGCAAGGGCCGGTTCCGGTAGGCCGAGGCAACCTGGTCCGCGGGAACGAACTCATGGCGCGGCACCCGCGCCATGACGGACATGACGCGCTCATCGAAGGCTGGCTTGCCGGTATCGGTGCGGGTCTCGCGAACGAGCGCGGCGATGTCCTCCACCATCCGTCGGCGCTCGGGCGCGAAGTCCTGGGCGGTGGCGGTCTGCGCTCCTGTCAAGGTCAACAGGAGCGCTGCGGCGACGACGCGAACGGTGAGTGTGGCCATCGTAGCGGCCTTGACGACGGGTTCGAGTTCGTGGATCGGGAGCGGGGATATGCAGATCATCGCCGAGCGCGCGCTCGCGGTCCAGCGAACAGCCTTCGTCCACGGCATGGCCGAGGGCGAGCTGAACGGCACGCGGCGAGCCGCGGTAGGCACGACGCTTTGAGTCGAGCCATGGCGAATGCGGACAAGCGCACAGGGAGCCACGCAGAACACGAAGGCGGGCCGGATTCTCAAAGAGAGGTTGCGCCTGCGCAATATCGACTGTTTCTGTTGGCGCACGCCCTCAGCTGTCCCGGATGCAAGAACTCATTGGCGGGGTCGAGCGCAACGGTCGCGCAGTGTGTTCGGGAGATCGCGTCGGGTATGGTCCAGCGCCTCGGTGGACAAACGTCGTCAAGGCATTCGAGGAGAAGGTCGTGAGGCAAGAAGATCAGAGCGCGGTCCCGAATCCGGCGTCTTCATGCACCAGCGGGCGTGACCCTTTCAAGAGCTATCTTGTGGGCGGGGGCATGGCCTGCCTTGCCAGTGCGGTCTACCTCATTCGGGACGGCCATGTCCAGGGGAAAGACATTCACATCCTCGAGGAGTCGCGGCTCGGCGGCAGCCTGGACGCCGCCGGTTCGGCCGAGCGGGGTTACTCGATGCGAGGCAGCCGGATGTTCGGACCGGCCTACGTGCTCACCTACGACCTGCTCGACGGCATTGCGTCGCTCGACGACTCCGGCAAGTCGATCGCGCAGGACACGTTCGAGTTCTGGCAGGCGACGCCGTGGTACGACAAGGCGCGGCTGGTCGAGCACGGCAAGATCGTGGATGTGTCGTCCTGGGCTTTGCGCAACAAGGAGCGTGCGGATCTCATCAAGCTCATGCTGCAGGCAGAGGAGTTGTTGGACGCGAAGCGCATCGACGAATGCTTCGAGCCGCACTTCTTCGAGTCGAACTTCTGGCTGATGTGGTGCAGCATGTTCGGATTCGAGACCTGGCACAGCGCCATGGAATTGAGGCGATACCTGCTTCGCTTCTTGAGGCCTTTTTCCGGACCTCGAGACGATGCAGATCATCCAGTCCACCCGATACAGCGGCTACGACTCGATCATCCGACCGCTGCTCAGGTGGCTGGAGGGACAAGGCGTGCGGTTCGACACGGGCGCCCGGGTAACCGATCTGCACTTCGAGCCGCGCAACGGCAAGAAGGCGGTGCGGCGCATCAGTTGTCTGCGCGACGGGGTGCAAACCGAGATCGACGTCGGCGAGCGCGATCTTGTCATCGTCACCATCGGTTCGATGACCGCCGATTCGAGTGTGGGCTCGATGACCGCCGCACCGACCCTGAAGACCGAGGCAAACGGGGGCTCGTGGGCCCTCTGGAAGCGGCTTGCCGAGAAGCATTCGGCGTTCGGTCGGCCGCTGGTGTTCTGCGGACACATCGATCAGACGAAGTGGGTCACGTTCACCGTGACGGACTCGGATGAGCGCTTTTTCAAGCGGATGGAGCACTTCAGCGGCAGCGCCGCAGGGTGCGGCGGGTTGGTGACCTTGAAGAGCTCGAGCTGGCTCCTGACCTTCCACCTGTACCCCTCGCCGGCCTACGCGTCGCAACCAGAGGGGTGGTACGTGTGGTGGGGCTACGGGCTGTTCCCTGACCGGCTCGGCGACTTCGTGACGAAGAAGATGTCCGATTGCACCGGCAAGGAAATCCTCGTCGAGCTGCTCTCGCACCTCGGCTTCCAGGACGACATCCCGGCACTGCTCGCGAGCGCGAACTGCATTCCCTGCATGCTGCCATACACCACGAGCCAGTTCATGCCGAGAACCCAGGGCGATCGACCCGACGTGACCCCTGAAGGCACGGCCACTCTCGCATTCGTCGGCCAGTACTGCGAGATCCCCGACAGCGGGGTCTATACCGTCGAGTACTCGGTTCATTCCGCCAGACTGGCCGTTGCCTCGCTGCTGGGCTTCGACCACGAGATCCCTCCGACCTACGAGGGGCTGGACCACCCCAACGCGCTGGTCGACGCGCTGAGACGAATCCTGCACTAGCCAAGCCGCAGCAAGAAGTCGAATTGTCCCTCTGGCGCAGCAGTGCCGCTGTGAGGCGGTTGCGCGGCACGCAGTGCCTGTGTCGCGAACGCGCCGCGACCATGCGCAGGGTCTTGATGCGGATCAGCTCCCGTGGTCGGCGACGGTCCGCGGCAGGCGCCCGCTGTCATGATCGGCGCTCGCAGGCTGCTTTCGCGGCGCGCGCAAGCAAGCACCCGCATGGTCGACGCAACGAAGCCTGACGCCTCCGCCACCGCCCGCACCGCCGAGACACTGCTGGCCTTGGTGGATGCTGCGCTGCGCGAGCTGAGCGTCGGCGCTCCGGGCGTGCCGGCGGTGACTCTCGAAAGCCATTTCGACCTCGACCTCGGGCTCGACAGCCTGGCGCGGATGGAAATCATGCTGCGCACCGAGCGGGAGTTCGGTGTCGAGCTGCCGCAGGACACGCTGCAGCGGGCCGAAACCGTGGGCGATCTGCTGCAGGCTGTTCTGCAGTGCCCCGCAGCGCCTGGCGGCTCGGGCACTGCGCCGCGTGCTGCGGCGGCGAGGCTGAACCTCGTGCCATCGAGCGCGGGCGAGGCCATCGCAGGCCCGGGCGTCGCCGATGCGACCACGCTGCCCGGCGTGCTCGACTGGCATCTGCACGCCCACCCCGACCAGACGCTGATCGTCCTTCTGCATGACGATGTCGAGCAGACCCTCAGTTACCGCCAACTCGCCGACGCTGCGTCGGCGTTCGCGGCCGGCCTGCAGCGCGGCGACGTGAGGCCGCGCCAGAGCGTGGCGATCATGCTGCCAACCTCGGCCGAGTACTTCAGCACCTACCTCGGCATCCTGAAGGCAGGGGCGATTCCGGTACCGATCTACCCGCCGGCACGGGCGTCGCAACTCGAAGACCATGTGTTGCGTCATGCCGGCATCCTGGCCAACGCACAGGCCGTGCTGCTCGTCACCGTGCCCGAGGCGATGGTGGTGGCGCGCCTGCTGCGAGCCCGCGTGGGCTGCCTGCGCCGGGTGGCGACGGTGCAGGAACTGGCCGCCACGGGAAGCCAGCCGGCACCGGTCACGCTGCGAGGCGACGACATCGCGTTCATCCAGTACACCTCGGGCAGCACTGGCGCCCCCAAGGGCGTGGCGCTGACGCACGACAACCTGCTCGCCAACATCCGCGCGATGGCGCAGGCCATCCAGGCCACGCCGCGCGACGTGTTCGTCAGCTGGCTACCGCTGTACCACGACATGGGCCTGATCGGTGCCTGGCTGGGCAGCCTGTATATCGGCTTCCCGCTGGTGGTGATGTCGCCGCTGGCCTTCCTGTCGCGGCCGCTGCGCTGGCTGCAGGCGATCGATCGCTACCGCGGCACCCTCTCGGCCGGGCCCAACTTCGCCTATGAGCTGTGCCTCAAGCGCATCGACGACGCGGCGCTCGCGGGGCTCGACCTGAGTTCGTGGCGGCTCGCCTTCAACGGCGCCGAGGCCGTGAGCCCCGACACGGTCCGGCGCTTTGCGGCGCGCTTTGCGGCCTGCGGCCTCAGGGCCGAGGCCGTCGCACCGGTCTATGGCCTGGCCGAGGCGTCGGTCGGGTTGCTGTTTCCCCCGCTCGGCCGCGTGGCGCCGATCGATGCGGTGCAACGCGAGCCGTTCAGCCGGGAGCGGCGTGCCGTGCCGGCCGACGCTGGCGACGCCGGCGCACTGCGCTTCGTCGGCTGCGGCCGGGCACTTGCCGGTCACGCGGTGCGAATCCTCGACGAGGCCGGGCACGAAGTGGCCGACCGCGTCGAAGGCCGGCTCGAGTTCAAGGGTCCGTCGGCAACGCACGGCTATTACCGAAACCCGATGCAGACTGCGAAGCTGTTCCACGACGGCTGGCTCGACAGCGGCGACCGTGCCTACATCGCCGAGGGCGAGGTCTACATCACCGGCCGCGTGAAGGACATCGTGATCCGTGCCGGGCGCAACCTCTACCCGCAGGAAATCGAAGAGGCCGTCGGTCAGGTGGAGGGCGTTCGCAAGGGCTGCGTGGCCGTGTTCGGCAGCCCCGACCCGGTGACCGGCACCGAACGGCTGGTGGTGCTGGCCGAAGTGCGCACTGGCGCCGCAGACGCGCAGCTTCGCGACGCGGTGTCGCGCGCCGTGCTCGGCGCGATCGGCGAGCCGCCGGACGCGGTCGTGCTCGCGCCGCCCCACACGGTGCTCAAGACCTCGAGCGGCAAGGTGCGCCGATCGGCCTGCCGAGAGCTTTTCGAGGCCGGCGGCATCGGCGCGGCGCCGCTCGCGGCGCATCGGCAGGTGCTGCGGCTGGCACTCGGCAGCATCGGCCTGTGGGCGCGGCGTGTGCTGGCGGGCGTGGGCGCAGCGCTGTGGGCCCTCTGGGCCATGCTCCTGCTGGGCTTGCTCGCGCCACCGACCTGGCTGCTGATGCGGCTTGCGCCCGATCCGGCCGCGGCTTGGCGCCGCGGCGGCGCGGCAGCGCGCCTGCTGTTGCGGCTGGCTGCCGTGCCGCTGAGCGTGCGCGGCGTCGAGCATCTGCCCTTGGGAGCGTGTGTGCTCGTCAGCAACCATGCGAGCTACCTCGACGGCGTGATCCTGGTCGCGGCATTGCCGCACGCGTTCGCCTTCGTCGCCAAGCGCGAGTTGAAGGAGCAGGCCCTGTTGGGCCCGCCGCTACAGCGGCTGGGTGTGGAGTTCGTCGAACGCTTCGACGTGCAAAGGAGCGTGGCCGACGCCAACCTCCTGGCCGATGCGGTTCTGCGCGGCAAGTCACTCCTGGCATTTCCCGAGGGCACGTTCGTCGAGCGCCCCGGTCTGCTGCCGTTTCACCTCGGCGCGTTCCTGGCCGCGGCGCGCGCCGGCGTGCCGCTGCTGCCGCTGGCGATCCGCGGCAGCCGCGACATGCTGCCGGCCGACCGCTGGTGGCCGAAGCGGGCCTCGCTCGAGGTCGACATCGGCGAGCCGATCGCGCCGCTCACAGACCAGCCCGATGTCTTTGCAGCGGCCGTCAGGCTGCGCGAGGTCGCGCGCCTCACGATCGGCGCAACGGCCGGGGAGACCTAGGAGCCTCGCAGATCTACCGCGGAAGGTGCTCGCGCAGCGCCTGCAGGTCGAGCACGCGCACACCCCCGTACTCGACGCGGATGCAAGCACGCTGCTCCAGGCTGTGCAGCGCCTCGTTGACGCGCTGGCGCGACAGCCCGACCAGGTAGCCCAGCTCCTGTTGCGTGATGCGCAGCAGGCTGCCGACGCCGGGATACAGCACGGGGTGGAACAGCGCGGCCAGGCTGCGCGCCACGCGCACGTCGGGGTCGCTCATGCGGTCGATCTCTCGTGCGCCGATGAACTGGCCCAGCCGCTCGTTGAGCTGGCGCATCACGAAGCGGTTGAACGGAATGCTGCGATCGAGCAGCCAGTGGAAGGTCTCCACGCCGAGTCCGGCGACCACGCTCTTGCGCAGCGCCTGGATGTTGTAGCGGTAGACCTCGCGCTTGATCACCGTGCCCTCGCCGAACCAGCCGCCGGGCGGCACGCCGGTGAAGGTGATCGGCACGCCCATCGCGGTGTCGTTGCTCATCTTGAGCAGGCCATCGATCACGCCGAACCAGAACGTCGCCGGCTTGCCCACGCGGCACAACAACTCGCCGGCATCGACTTGCGCCACCCGCAGGTCGTCCACCACGCGTTCGCTCTCCTCCTGCTGCAACGCGGTGAGCCAGGGGATGTCGCGCAGCTCGGCAGGTAGCGCACGCCGCGCCCGCTTCAGCAACGGGCAAGGCAGGCGATGCGGGCGGGAACGTTCATGGGCGCTTCCTAGGGAAACCACCGACGGGATTGACCCTAGGATTGTCAGCACAACGACAACTTGGCGTCAAACATGGCCCTAGCATCGCGCCACAAGCTTCGCCCCGGCTTCGCCCCGGCTTCGCCCGGCTTGGGCCTGATGGGCCCTCGGCCCGGATTGCCACCCGCCGATTCCGCCGAGACTCCAGTTGCAGACGACGTTCCCCCGCCTGATGCTGCAACACGCCGCCGCGCGACCGCAAGCGCCGGCGATGCGCGAGAAGGAGTACGGCATCTGGCAGACGCCTCACCTGGGGCGAGCTGGCGCAGCTCGTGCGCGACATGGCAGGCGGGCTCGCCGCAGCCGGGCCTGCAGCGCGGGCAGCACATCGTGGTGGTCGGGTCGAACCGGCCGCGACTCTCGGCCTGCATGCTGGCCGCGCAGGCGCTCGGCGCGGTGCCGATTCCGCTGTACCAGGACGCCGTCGCCGCCGAGTTCGTGTTCCCGATCAACAACGCCGAAGTCGCGTTCGCGGTGGTCGAGGACCAGGAGCAGGTCGACAAGATGCTCGAACTGCGCGAGCAGTGTCCCGGGCTTGCGCGCATCTGGTACGACGACCCGCGCGGCCTGCGCAACTACAGCGAGCCAGGGCTCGCGTCGCTGGACTCGCTGATCGAGGCCGGCCGCGAGCACGCCCGGCAGCAACCCGAGCTGGTTCGACGCACGAGGTCGCCACGGCCGACCCGCACGACGTCGCCGCAATGTTCTTCACTTCGGGCACGACCGGCAACCCCAAGGGCGTGGTGCACACGCACTTCTCGTTGCTCGACCGCGCCAACGCCGGCAAGCAGCTTCGACAAGCTCACCGAGCGCGAAGACGTGCTGGCCTACCTGCCGCCGGCGTGGATCGGGCAGAACGTCTTCAGCTATGCGCAGTGGCTGGCCTGCGGGTACGTCGTGAACTGCCCCGAGTCTGCAGCGACAGTCACGATCGACCTGAAGGAAATCGGCCCCACCTACTACTTCGCGCCGCCGCGCATCTTCGAGGGGCTGCTGACCACGGTGATGATCCGGATGGAGGATGCCGGGCGCGTCAAGAAGTGGCTGTTCGACCACTTCATGGCGCTGGCACGGCGCGTCGGCCCGGCGCTGATGGACGGCAAGCCGGTGTCGGCGCTCGATGGTCTGCACTACCGGCTCGGCGACCTGTTCATCTATGGCCCGCTGCGCAACACGCTCGGCTTCAGCCGCGTGCGCGTGGCCTACACCGCGGGCGAGGCGATCGGGCCCGACCTGTTCACCTTCTACCGTTCGATCGGCATCAACCTGAAGCAGCTCTACGGCTCGACCGAGACCGCCGTGTTCGTCTGCCTGCAGCCCGACAACGAGGCCAAGGCCGACACCGTCGGCGTGCCGATAGCCGGGGTGGAGATCAAGGTCGCCGACAGCGGCGAGATCCTGGTCAAGTCGCCCGGGCTGCTGAAGGAGTACTACAAGAACGCGACCGCGACGGCCGAGGTGCTCGACGCCTCGCGGCTGGTACCACACCGGCGACGCAGGCTTCCTCGACGCCGGCGGCCACCTGAAGATCATCGACCGCGCGAAGGACGTCGGGCGCATCGTCGGCGGCGCTAGCGACGGCGCGATGTTCGCGCCCAAGTACGTCGAGAACAAGCTCAAGTTCTTCCCCTACATCAAGGAAGCGGTGGCGTTCGGCGACCAGCGCGAGAAGGTGTGCGCCTTCATCAACATCGACATGGAAGCGGTGGGCAACTGGGCCGAGAAGCGCAACCTGCCCTACGGCGGCTACACCGACCTGGCGCAAAAACCCGAGGTCTACGAACTGATCCGCGATTGCGTGGAGAAGGTCAACGCCGACCTCGCTGCCGACCAGATGCTCGCCGGCAGCCAGGTCAGCCGTTTCCTCGTGCTGCACAAGGAACTCGACGCCGACGACGGCGAGCTCACGCGCACGCGCAAGGTGCGCCGCGGCTTCATCGCCGAGCGCTACCAGGTGCTGGTCGACGCGCTTTACGCCGGCTTGGCGAACCAGTACATCGAGACGCAGGTGAGGTTCGAGGACGGGCGCACCGGCATGGTGGCGGCCGACCTGAAGATCGTCGACGCCAAGGTGCTTCGCGCGCTGCGGAGTGCCGCATGAGCCGCGAGTTCGGCGAGGTCGTCCTCGAGGTCAGCAACATCAGCCTGGCCTTCGGCGGCGTGAAGGCGCTGACCGACATCAGCTTCAACGTTCGCGAGCGCGAGATCCGCGCCATCATCGGCCCCAACGGCGCCGGCAAAAGCTCGATGCTCAACTGCATCAACGGCGTCTACCAGCCGCAGCAGGGCACGATCACGTTTCGCGGCAAGACCTTCCGGCACATGAACTCGCGCCAGGTGGCCGAGATGGGCGTGGCGCGCACGTTCCAGAGCCTGGCGCTGTTCAAGGGCATGAGCGTGGTCGACAACATCATGACCGGGCGCAACCTGAAGATGAAGTGCAACCTGTTCCAGCAGGCACTGCACTGGGGGCCGTCGCGGCGCGAAGAGTCCGAACAGCGCCAGTTCGTCGAGCACATCATCGACTTCCTCGAGATCCAGCCCTACCGCAAGACGCCGGTCGGCAAGCTGCCCTACGGACTGCAGAAGCGCGTCGACCTCGGGCGCGCGCTGGCGATGGAGCCGCAGGTGCTGCTGCTCGACGAGCCGATGGCCGGCATGAACGTCGAGGAGAAGCAGGACATGAGCCGCTTCGTCCTCGACGTCAACGACGAATTCGGGACGACGATCGTGCTCATCGAGCACGACATGGGCGTGGTGATGGACATCAGCGACCGCGTCGTCGTGCTCGACTACGGCAAGAAGATCGGCGACGGTACGCCCGGCGAGGTGCGCGCCAACCCGGACGTGATCAGCGCATACCTCGGCACCTCAGCACTGAAGGCACGCGAGCATGGGACCCTTCCTCGAAACCCTGATCGGCGGCCTGATGACGGGCATGCTGTATTCACTGGTCGCGCTCGGCTTCGTGCTGATCTACAAGGCCTCGGGCGTATTCAACTTCGCGCAGGGCGCGATGGTACTGTTCGCGGCGCTGACGATGGCCCGCTTTCGCGCAATGGATCCCGCAGTGGACGGGTCTGTCGGGACAAGCTGCTCGTCAACCTGCTGGCCTTCGGCGTGGCGATGGTCGTGATGATCGCGGTGGCGCTGGCTGATCGAACGGCTGGCGCTCAGCAAGCTCGTCAACCAGGAGGGCATCACGCTGCTGATGGCCACGCTGGGAATCGCCTACTTCCTCGACGGGCTGGGCCAGACCCTCTTCGGCAGCGACATCTACAAGATCGATGTCGGCCTGCCCAAGGATCCGATCTTCCTGTTCGAGCAAACCTTCCAGGGCGGCGTGCTGGTCAACCAGGAGGACCTCGCCGCCGCGCGTGATCGCCGCCGCGCTGGTGGCCGGGCTCGCTGCCTTCTTCCAGTACACCGGCACCGGCCGCGCGCTGCGCGCGGTGGCCGACGACCACCAGGCCGCGCAGTCGATCGGCATTCCGCTCTCTCGCATCTGGGTCATCGTCTGGAGCGTGGCCGGCTTCGTCGCGCTGGTGGCCGGCATCATCTGGGGCAGCAAGCTCGGCGTGCAGTTCTCGCTCTCGCTGGTGGCGCTGAAGGCGCTGCCGGTGGTGATCCTCGGCGGCCTGACCTCGGTGCCCGGCGCGATCATCGGCGGGCTGATCATCGGCGTCGGCGAGAAGCTCTCCGAGGTGTTCATCGGCCCCTACTTCGGCGGCGGCATCGAGATCTGGTTCGCCTACGTGCTGGCGCTGGGGTTCCTGCTCGTTCGCCCGCAGGGACTGTTCGGCGAAAAGATCATAGATCGCGTATGAACGCGATCAATGATTCTTCGGCGAAGGCTAACTTGCGCAGCAAGTTAAGCGAAGCGTGCCGGCAACCAAGAGATCATTGGGACACACCATGCTCTATAGAGAAAACGGCCAGTTCAAGACGAGCTACGTCGCCGACCAGCAGATCTTCCCGATCCTGCAGGATCGCATCGCGATCGCGCTGCTGCTCGCCGTCGCGTTCGTCGTCGTGCCGCTGGTCGGCAGCGAGTACATGTTCCGCGCCATCTTCATCCCGTTCCTGATCCTGTCGCTGGCCGCGCTGGGGCTGAACATCCTGGTCGGCTACTGCGGGCAGATCTCGCTCGGCACCGGCGCCTTCATGGCCGTCGGCGCCTATGCGGCCTACAACTTCCAGGTGCGTATCGAAGGCATGCCGCTGCTGGTGTCGCTGCTGCTGGGCGGTGTGTGCGCGACTGCCGTCGGCGTCGTTTTCGGCATCCCGTCGCTGCGCATCAAGGGGCTGTACCTCGCCGTGGCGACGCTGGCGGCGCAGTTCTTCGTCGACTGGGCCTTCCTGCGCATCAAGTGGTTCACCAACTATTCGTCGTCGGGCTCGGTCAGCGTGGCCGACCTCAGTGTCTTCGGCCTGCCCATCGAGACGCCCGATGGCCAGGTACCTCTTCTGCCTGAGCTTCCTGACGGTATTCGCGCTGCTGGCCAAGAACCTGGTGCGCAGCCACATCGGCCGCGAGTGGATGGCCATCCGCGACATGGACGTCGCCGCCGCGGTGATCGGCATCCGCCCGGTCTACGCCAAGCTCTCGGCATTCGCCGTCAGCTCGTTCATCGTCGGCGTGGCCGGCGCACTGTGGGGCTTCGTCTATCTCGGCTCCTGGGAGCCGGCCGCGTTCTCGATCGACCGCTCGTTCCAGTTGCTGTTCATGGTCATCATCGGCGGCCTGGGCTCGATCATGGGCAGCTTCTTCGGCGCCGCGTTCATCGTGCTGCTGCCGATCCTGCTCGACCACTTGCTGCCGGCGCTGGGCGCGCTGGTGGGCCTGAGCTTCGACACCGCGATCGTCTCGCACGTCGTGTTCATGATCTTCGGCGCGTTGATCGTCTTCTTCCTGATCGTCGAGCCGCACGGCATCGCCCGGCTGTGGTCCACCGCCAAGGAAAAGCTCAGGCTCTGGCCCTTCCCGCACTGATGTGATTCCGATTGAAAACGGGGCTCGATCGAGCGCCCGCCCAAGCAAGCCGCACTGACACAGTGCAAGTTCGAATGACCCACCTCTGGAGGCAGACATGAAACTGAAGTCCCTTGCGCTGGCCGCCGCCTTCTCGGCGGCTGCGTTGAGCGCCGTACTCACCACTCCGGCCGCCTACGCCCAGGCCAAGGAGCAGTTCTTCCCGCTGCTGGTCTACCGCACCGGCGCCTACGCGCCCAACGGCATGCCGTGGGCCAACGGCAAGCGGACTACCTCAAGCTGGTCAACGCCCGCGATGGCGGCATCAACGGCGTGAAGATCACCTACGAGGAATGCGAGAACATGTACGCCACCGACAAGGGCGTCGAGTGCTACGAGCGCCTCAAGGGCAAGACCAACACGCTGTTCGATCCGCAGTCGACCGGCATCACCTTCGCGCTGACCGACAAGGCGCCGGGCGACAAGATGCCACTGATCACCGTCGGCTACGGCCTCGCGGCGTCGCAGGACGGCATGGTCTTCAAGTGGAACTTCCCGATCCTGGGCAGCTACTGGACGGGCGCCGACATCCTGATCCAGCACATCGCGCAAGAAGGAAGGCGGCTTCGACAAGCTCAAGGGCAAGAAGATCGCCCTCGTCTACCACGACAGCCCGTATCGGCAAGGAGCCGATCCCGCTGCTGCAGGAGCGCGCCAAGATGCACGGCTTCGAACTGCAACTGCTGCCGGTGACGGCGCCGGGCGTGGAGCAGAAGTCGACCTGGCTGCAGGTGCGCCAGAGCAAGCCCGACTACGTGCTGCTTTGGGGCTGGGGCGTGATGAACTCCACCGCGCTGAAGGAGGCCGTCGCCACCGGCTACCCGCGCGAGAAGATGTACGGCGTGTGGTGGTCGGGCGCCGAGCCCGACGTGAAGGACGTCGGCGACGGCTGCCAAGGGCTACAACGCGCTGGCGCTGCAGCACGGCGCCGACCGCAACGCCAAGGTCGTGCAAGGACATCCTCAAGCTACGTGCACGACAAGGGCCAGGGCACAGGGCCGAAGGACGAAGTGGGCCAGGTGCTCTACATGCGCGGCCTGATTATCCGGCATGCTCGGCGTCGAGGCCGTGCGAGCGCGCGCAGGAGCGCTTCGGCAAGGGCAAGTCGATGACCGGCGAGCAGGTGCGCTGGGGCCTGGAGAACCTGGCCTGGACCAGAAGAAGCTCGACGCGCTGGGTTTTGCCGGCGTGATGCGCCCGATCCGCACCAGTCGTGCGCGGACCACATGGGCTCCACCTGCGCGCGCATGCACACCTGGGACGGCACAAGTGGGGCTTCTCGTCCGACTGGTACCAGGCCGACGAGCAGATCCTCAAGCCGATGGTCAAGGCCGCCGCCGACAAGTACGCAGCCGAAAAGAAGCTGACGCGGCGCACTTCGGAGGATTGCCAGGCTTGAACGGCGGAGCCGTTCAGGCCTGCTTGCTGACCGGCACTGCTCCCGCCCCTTCCCCTCCCTCCGAAGGGAGGGATTGGAGCTCCCCGGCCCCTCCGCGAGGGGCGGGCTCCTTCGAAGCCATAACGGCGCGTGCGCCGCTTCGATGAGTTCGAGGGCAATCGAGGCATATCCGAATATCCTGCTGAACGTCAACGGCATCGAAGTCATCTACAACCACGTGATCCTGGTGCTGAAGGGCGTGTCGCTGCAGGTGCCCGAGGGCAAGGTCGTGGCGCTTCTCGGCGGCAACGGCGCCGGCAAGACGACCACGCTGCGCGCGGTCAGCAACCTGCTTGCGCGGCGAGCGCGGCGAGGTGACCAAGGGCTCGATCGAGCTGCGCGGCGAGCGCATCGAGAGCGCTGTCGACCGCCGAGATGGTCAACCGCGGCGTGATCCAGGTGATGGAAGGCCGCCATTGCTTCGCGCACCTGACGATCGAGGACAACCTGATGACCGGCGCCTACACGCGCAAGGACGGCAAGGCCGCGATCGCCGCCACACTGGACAAGGTCTACAACTACTTCCCGCGCCTCAAGGAGCGCCGCACGTCGCAGGCCGCCTACACCTCCGGCGGCGAGCAGCAGATGTGCGCGATCGGCCGTGCGCTGATGGCCAATCCGAAGATGGTGCTGCTCGACGAACCTTCGATGGGCCTGGCGCCACAGATCGTCGAAGAAGTGTTCGAGATCGTGAAGGACCTCAACGTCCGAGAGAAGGTCACCTTTCTGCTCGCCGAGCAGAACACCAACATGGCGCTGCGCTATGCCGACTACGGCTACATCCTTGAGAACGGACGCATCGTAATGGACGGCGCCGCCAAGGATCTGCGCGAGAACGAGGACGTGAAGGAGTTCTACCTCGGCGTCGGCGGCGGCGACCGCAAGAGCTTTCGCGACGTGAAGAGCTACCGCCGCCGCAAGAGGTGGCTGGCGTGAATGGCGAAGTTAGAGGCGACGCGGGTGCGGACTTCTTCAGCACGCCACTGTTCAAGCCCGCCGAGGCCCTGCTGCAGTTGCAGCGCACGCTGCGCGCGCTCGGAGGCCTTAGCGAACGCGGCCAGAAGTTCGAATGGAAGGGGCGCCCGGCCGTGACGCTCGCCGTTGAAGGCGCGCAGCTGAAAGTGCAGCTGGCGCGACGGCCGGCCGTCAGCCCCGAGTGGGAGTCCCGCACGTTGAAGAACAGTGCCGACGTGCGAAGGTTTGGCGATGACGCGAAGCAACGCGTGGCGCGCTGGAAGGACGCCGATGAGTGACATGACGACCCCCAAGCTCACTTCATTCGCGCCCCGCCATGGGGGAGCCCAGTCGGCTTGGGGCGGCCCGGCGCCGGCTGAATTCCTCGATGCGCTAGAGCAGCGCGCCCCGGCCGTGCGCGAGCAGGCCTTGATGTCCGCCTTGCCGGGCCTCTTGGCCCATGCGCAGTCCCATACTTCTGCCTTCGCCGACATCCTGCACGGCGTGGATGCAGCCGAGGTGACGAGCCGCGCCGCCCTCGCTGCGCTGCCCGTCACACGCAAGCATGCGCTTCTCGATCGGCAGAAGGCCGGACGAGCGCGTCGCGATGCGGTCGAGCCGTTCGGTGGCTTTTCCGCCATCGGCTGGGGCGGCCTGCGTGCGCCGCGCGGCGCACGGCGGGTGTTCCAATCGCCAGGGCCGATCTACGAGCCCGAGGGCGCGGGCGCCGACTACTGGCGCATCGCGCGAGCGCTGGTAGCGGCCGGCTTTCGCGACGGCGACCTGATCCACAACAGCTTCAGCTATCACCTGACGCCGGCCGGGTCGATGATGGAAAGCGGGGCGCATGCCATCGGCTGCACGGTGTTCGCCGGCGGCGTCGGCAACACCGAAATGCAGCTGCAGGCGATGACGGACTTGCGCCCGCACGGCTAACCGGCACGCCGAGCTTCCTGAAGATCGTGCTCGACAGGGCAACCGAGCTCGGCCTGGCGCTCCCGTGGCTGACCAAGGCACTGGTCTCCGGCGAGGCCTTCCCGCCGTCGCTGCGAGACTGGCTGCGTGCACGCGGCATCGAGGCTTACCAGTGCTACGCAACTGCCGACGTCGGGCTGATCGCCTACGAGACCGTCGCCCGCGACGGACTGGTGCTCGACGAGGGCGTCATCGTCGAGATCGTGCGTCCTGGCACCGGTGACCCGGTGCCCGAACCGCAGGCCGGCCAGGTGCCCGAGGTCGGCGAGGTCGTCGTCACGGTGCTCAACCCGGACTACCCGCTGATCCGCTTCGGCACCGGCGACCTGTCGGCGGTGCTCCCGGGCACTTGTCCGACCGGGCGAACCAACACGCGCATCCGGGGCTGGATGGGCCGCGCGGACCAGACGGCCAAGGTGCGTGGCATGTTCGTCCACCCCGGTCAGGTGGCCGAGATCGCGCGCCGCTACCCCGAGGTGACCCGAGCCCGACTGATCGTCAGCGGTGCGATGGCCAACGACAGCATGACACTGCGCGTCGAAGCGGGCGCCGCCTCGGAGGGCCTGGCACGACGCATTGCCGACACGATCCGCGATGTCACCAAGCTGCGCGGCGAGGTCGAGCTTTGTGCGCCGGGAACCCTGCCCAACGACGGCAAGATGATCGAGGACGCGCGCAAGTACGAATGACGATCCGAAGAGGCCGGCTGCGTTGCCGGCCCTGGGAAGCCTACTGCGTCTTCTGGGCCAGGATGCAGCGAATGCCTGCCGAATTGCGCACCGTGTTGAATGTGCTCGAAACACCGAGAACGTAGTCTTCCTCGGAAATCCTGCCGAGGTCGAAACGCGACGTCAAGTCGATGAAGTAGGCGCTGGACTGCGCGGATCCCGGATTCATCAGCTGGCTCACCGTCAGCTCGCCAATGCGCGAGGTGCCGCAATTCCGTTCCACCTGGTTCAGGAAGGCGCTGAAATTCGGGTTGGGTTTCCATGCGTCCTGCGCGCAGCTGGCAAGCGCGAGCATCACGAGCGCAACGGCGGCTAGACAGAACGCCCTGTCAGACAGGGCGTTTGTCTCCGGACGGTCTGGGCCGCGGGGGCGTGCGGGTGGAGACATGGAGTGTCCTAGGATTCGGTGCCGGAGCAGGATGACGGTCCTCGATGGGAACGTCGGCATTATGCCCACAGCCACATGCCTAGAGTACGTAGTTTCCGTAGTGCGCATGCCACCATTCGTCGATAGCATTCAACGTTGTCTTGTCACCGAGGAACCCCGATGAAAACCATGCTGATGATTTCAGTGCTGGCCCTGGCCGCGACCTCTGCCCTGGCCGAATACCCCGACAAGCCGATCACCATCGTCGTGCCCTTCTCCGCCGGCGGACCGACCGACAAGGTGGCGCGCGACCTTGCCGAGGCGCTGCGCAAGCCGCTGGGCGGCGCCACGATCGTGATCGAGAACGTCGGCGGCGCCGGCGGCACGCTCGGCGCGGCCAAGGTCGCCAGCGCCGCACCCGACGGCTACACGCTGCTGCTGCACCACATCGGCATGGCCACCGCGCCGGCGCTGTACCGCAACTGCCGTACAAGACGCTCGAGGACTTCGAGTACCTCGGCATGATCAACGAAGTGCCGATGACGCTGATCGGCAGGCCCACCCTGCCGGCCAACAACTACGCCGAGCTGGTAAGTGGATCGAGGCCAACAAGGGCAAGATCAACCTCGCCAACGCCGGCCTGGGCGCGGCCTCGCACCTGTGCGGCCTGCTGTTCAGCAGGCCATGAAGATCGACATGCAGACCGTGCCGTACAAGGGCACCGCACCGGCGATGACCGACCTGCTCGGCGGCCAGGTGGACCTGATGTGCGACCAGACCACCAACACCACGGGCCAGATCGAGGCCGGCAAGGTCAAGGCCTTCGCGGTGACCACCACCAAGCGCCTGACGACGCCGGCGCTGGCCAAGCTGCCGACGCTGGACGAGTGCGGCCTGAAGGGCTTCAACGTGACGATCTGGCACGGCCTGTACGCGCCCAAGGGCACGCCCAAGCCGGTGCTCGACAAGCTCAACGCCGCGCTGAGCGCGGCGCTGAAGGACCCCGAGTTCATCAAGCGCCAGGAAGCGCTGGGCGCCGTGGTCGTCACCGACGCCGCCTGAACCCGGCCGAGCACAAGAAGTTCGTCGAGGCCGAGATCGACAAGTGGGGCCCGGCCATCAAGGCCGCCGGCCAGTACGCCGACTGAGGCCGGAAGCCGTGCCTGCGCACGGCTTCTCGCCTCGGTGGGGCCGAGCTCGCGACGGCGCGGCCTGCTAGGCGACTGAGGACAGGCCGTGCCTTCGCACGGCCCGCTTCAGCGCGAAGCGCGGCGGAATCGTCACCGGCCCGTCGTTGACCAGGTGCACCTGCATGTCGGCGCCGAACTCGCCCGCACTGCACCGGCGGGTGCCGCTCGCGCGCCAGGCGCAGCACGCTCGTCGTAGAGCGCGCGCGCCGAGTGCCGCCGGCGCCGCGCCGGTGAAGCTCGGCCGGTTGCCGCCCGAGACGTCGGCCGCGAGCGTGAACTGGCTGACGACGAGCAGGCCGCCCGCCACGTCCTGCAGGCTGCGGTTCATCTTGCCGGCCGCGTCGCCGAAGATGCGCAGCTTGAGCAGCTTGGCGACCAGCTTGTCGGCCTGCGCCTCGTGTCGGCCGGCTCGGCGCAGACCAGCACCAGCAGCCCGGGCCCGATCGCGCCGACCGTCGTCGCCGGCGACCTCGACGCGCGCCTGCGCGCACACGCTGCACGAGCGCGATCACAGCGGGTCCTGCGCGTCGCCGAAGTGCGCCTCGACGTCGAGCGGCAGCAACTGGATCGTCGCCCGCAGCCCCGGCACCGCACTCATCAGCGCCTGCTCGACCGAGGTGCGCACCGCGGCGGCGCGGCCCAGCGTCCAGCCCGCCGGCATGTGCATGTGCAGGTCGACGAAGCGGCGCTGGCCGGCGCGGCGCGTGACCACGTGGTCGAAGCGGATCGCCTGGTGGCGAAACTCGTCGAGCGTCTGCGTCGATCTCGGCGCGCGACCTCGGGCTCGACGGCCTCGTCCATCAAGCCGTCGACCGAACGCCAGACCAGCGGCCGCCCTCGCGCAGGATGTTCAGCGCCACCGCGATGGCGATCAGCGGGTCGAGCCACAGCCAGCCGGTCACATGCACGCCAGCAGGCCGACCGACGACGCCGGCCGAGGTCCAGACGTCGGTGAACAGGTGGCGCGCGTCGGCCTCCAGCGCGATCGAGCGGTGTTCGCGCGCCTTGCGTCAGCATGCGCCAGGCCAGCAGCGCCGTTGAGCGCCGAGCTGACGACCGACAGCGCCAGGCCCCAGCCCCAGCTGCTCCAGCGGCTGCGGGTGATCAGAGCGCTGCACCGCGGCCCAGATGATGGCCACCGCTGCGACGAAGATCAGCAGGCCCTCGAAGCCGCTGGAGAAGTACTCGGCCTTGTGTGGCCGAAGGGATGGTCGTCGTCGGCCGGCTGCTCGGCGACCGTCACCATCATCATCGCGAAGATCGCGCCGGCCAGGTTGACGAGGGATTCCATCGCGTCGGACAGCAGGCCGACCGAACCGGTGATCCACCAGGCGCCGGTCTTCATCGCGATGGTGGCCACGGCGCCACCGCACCGACAGCTTCAGGAAGGCGTCTGACCTGCATGCGCATGCGACGCCCTAGCGCGGGCATCTGGTCGAACTCGGCCATCATGACTCAAGGTGACGCGCGCGAACTTGCGCTTGCCGACCTGCACGACATAGGTGCCGGCGGCGAGGCTCAGGCCCTGTCGCTGACGACCGAGCCGTCGATGCGCACGCCGCCCGCTCGACCAGGCGCAGCGCCTCGCTGCTCGACGGCGCGAGACTGGCCTGCTTGAGCAGCGACTCCGATGGAGAGCGGCGCGCCGCCCAGGGCCACCTCGGGGATCTCGTCGGGGACACCGCCGCGTGCACGGAGCTCGAAGTCGCGTTCGGCGGCGTCCGCGGCCACAGCGCTGTGAAAGCGGGTACAGACCTCCCTCGCCAGCAGCACCTTGGCCTCTTTCGGGTTGCGCCCTGCTGCCACCTCGGCCGCGAGCGACTCGATCTCGCGCTCGGAACGGAAGCTGAGCAGCGTGAAATAGCGCCACATCAACGGATCGCTGATGCTCAGCAGCTTGGCAAACATCGTGTTGGCGGGTTCGGAGATGCCGATGTAGTTGCCCTTGCTCTTGGACATCTTCTCGATGCCGTCCAATCCCTCGAGCAGCGGCATGGTCAGGATGCACTGCGGCTCCTGGCCGTACTCGGCCTGCAGCGCGCGTCCGACCAGCAGATTGAACTTCTGGTCGGTGCCGCCGAGTTCGAGATCGGACTTCAGTGCCACCGAGTCATAGCCCTGCATCAGCGGGTACAGCAACTCGTGCACCGAGATCGGCGAGCCGGCGCGGAAGCGTTCGGCGAAATCGTTGCGCTCCATCATCCGCGCCACCGTGTAGCGCGAGGCGAGCTCGATCATGCCGCGCGCGCCCAGCGGATCGCTCCACTCGGAGTTGTATCGGATCTCGGTCCGGTCCGGGTCGAGCACCAGGCTTGCCTGCTGGTAGTAGGTCCGCGCGTTGGTTTCGACCTGCTCGCGCGTCAGCGGAGGGCGCGTATTGTTGCGGCCCGAGGGGTCGCCGATCATCGACGTGAAATCGCCGATCAGGAAGATCACCGTGTGACCCATATCCTGCAGTTGGCGCATCTTGTTGAGCACCACGGTATGGCCGAGATGGATGTCTGGCGCCGTGGGGTCGAGGCCGAGCTTGATGCGCAGCGGACCCGGTGGCCTCCGCGCGGGCGAGCTTGGCAGCCAGTCCACCTCGGGCAGCAATTCCTCACAGCCGCGCAGCGAAACGGCCATCGCCTCGCGCACGCGGTCGGTAACGGGATGTTTCAGCGCGGAAGGAGGGACAACTTCGGACATGGCTGCGTGACCCGGGCGCAGGGGCGTCCGGGGAGTGAAGTAGAGAGTTACGACTCGGGGCTTTCCCCCGGTCCAGAGGGGTACCCGGGACGGATATACTGCGAGCCTCGTGCGGTGTCCGCAATTCTAGTGGACGGCCTGTTGGGCGAATGCCGGCAGAGCCGCTGATCGCCGCCGATCTCGATAGAAGCCCGTCGCGCGCAAGGCGCTCGAAGGGCCACAGACATACACAGACTGCGCCGAGGCGCTCAGAAACGAATTGAATCAGCTGGCAAGTCTCGAACAACAGGCAACCGCCGCACTCACCCGCACCGGCGGGTTCATTGCGCGGCATCCACGAGGTCTGACGTCGGCAGTCGTGATCGCCCTGGCGGGCTTTGCCGCCACCGCGTTCGGAATCGCCCCGCTGGTCCCGGACCCGGCCGACTTGCCGCAGCGGCTGGTCAGCGAGACCGTGCTGCCTTCGGGCCTCGACACCCAACTCGAGTTGCTGTCCGAGCATGAGATGTCTCTCTATCGCAGCGACCTCACGCGCCGCAGCGACACCGCCGACAGCCTGCTGCGCCGGCTCAATGCCGACGATGTCGAGGTTGCGCAGTTCCTGCGCACGGACCCCACGGCGCGCAAGCTGCTCGACGGTCGACCCGGCAAGATGGTGCAGGTGCGTACCGACGCGCAAGGTCGGGTCGAGGAGTTGTTCGCCCGCTACCCTGCCGAGGCGAGTCAGCAGTTCAACACGCATTTCACCCGTCTGCTTGTCAGCCGCAGCGGCGGAGTGCTGCAGGCCCGCACAGAGATTGCGCGGCTCGAGTCGCAGGTTCGGTTGGGCAGCGGCACCATCAGCAGTTCGCTGTTCGCGGCAACCGACGACGCACGCATCCCGGATGCGATAGCGACACAGATGGCCGAGATGTTCTCGACCGAGATCGACTTCCATCGCGACTTGCGCAAGGGCGACAACTTCACTGTCATCTACGAAGCGCTGACCGCCGACGGCGAGCCCATCACCTGGGCCAGCGGCAACGAGATGACCGGCCGCGTGCTGGCGGCAGAGTTCGTCAACAATGGCCGCACCCATTCGGCACTTTGGTATGCCGACCCGTCGAACCCCGGCAAGGGAGCCTACTTCGGGCTCGACGGCCAGAGCAAGCGCCGCGCCTTCCTCGGCAGCCCGCTGGCCTTTTCGCGCATCACGTCGAGTTTCGCGACGCGCTTCCACCCGATCCTGCAAACCATGCGAGCGCATCTGGGCGTCGACTACGGCGCGCCGACCGGCACGCCGGTGCGCAGCGTCGGCGAAGGCGTGGTCGAGATGGCCGGCTGGCAAAACGGCTACGGCAACATGGTGCAGGTCAAGCACAGCAAGAGCATCACGACCGTCTACGCGCACCTGAGCCGAATGGACGTGAAGAAGGGCCAGCACATCGAGCAGGGCGCGACGCTGGGCGCAGTCGGCGCCACCGGGTGGGCGACAGGACCGCACCTGCACTTCGAGTTCAAGGTCAACGACAAGCAACAGAACCCGCTGGCGATGGCCAAGGCATCCGAGGCGCTAACCATCCCGCCGGCCGCGAAGCCCCAGTTCACTCAACTCGCGCAACAGGCACGTACACAACTGCAGGTGGCGGCATCGATGACCGGGCGGACGAGCTTCAGCGAGTGAGCTCCGTCGCCTGACGCCATCGAAGGGCCCGCGCATGCGGGCCCTTTGAATTTCGGGCAAGCCACTGGCCGCACAATGAACAGATGACCTCCTTGTACATCGGCCTGATGTCGGGCACTTCGCTCGACGGCGTGGATGGCGTGCTTGCCGACGTGACGAGCGGCGCAAGGGTGCTGTCCCATGTGCACGTGCCCTTGCCCGGCACGCTGCGCGATGCCCTGCTGGCGCTCAACACCCCCGGTGACAACGAACTTCACCGTGCAGCGCTGGCGGCCAACGGCCTGTCGCGGCTATACGCCGAGGCGATCGCGTTGCTGCTGAAGGATAGTGGCGTTGCGGCCTCTTCGGTCCGGGCCGTCGGCGCGCATGGGCAGACCGTCCGCCATCGACCGGGCGAGTTCGACGGCCATGGCTACACGCTTCAGCTCCTCAACCCGGCCCTGCTGGTCGAGCTCGTCGGCATCGACGTGGTGGCCGACTTTCGCAGCCGGGACGTGGCTGCCGGCGGCCAGGGCGCGCCGCTCGTGCCGGCGTTCCACCGCGCGCTGTTTGCCCGACCCGGAAAGACCGTCGCCGTGCTCAATCTGGGCGGTATCGCCAACCTCACCGTACTCGCTTCCGATGGCGCGACATTGGGTTTCGATTGCGGCCCGGCAAACAGCTTGATGGATCACTGGTGCCAGCAGCACACGGGCCGACTCTACGACGACGCCGGCGCCTGGGCGGCGAGCGGCCAAGTGCTGCGCCCGTTGCTGACCTCGATGCTGGCCGAACCGTACTTCGCACTATCCCCACCGAAGAGCACCGGGCGCGACCTGTTCAACGCGGGCTGGCTGGCCGAGCGGCTCGGCGATCACCCAACGGCGAGAGCGCAGGACGTGCAGGCTACGCTCGCCGAGCTGACCGCGCACACTTGCGCGGATGCCATGCGGCGTCACACCGATGTCGGGATCGAATTGCTGGTGTGCGGGGGCGGCGCGCTCAACGCGCACCTGATGCAACGCCTTGCCGCGCGGTTGCCAGGCTGCCGGGTTCATGCGACCGACGCCTGCGGGCTCCCTGCCGCGCAGGTCGAGGCGGCAGCTTTCGCCTGGCTGGCGAGCGCGCACTGCGATCGCCGTGCCGGCAACCTCCCGTCGGTCACCGGCGCAGCCGGGTTCCGCCTCCTCGGCGCGCTCTACCCGGCCGGCTGACAACGGCCGTACGGCCATTGCGGTGAAGGCTCATCGGATAGCGATGTGGAGCCAATGTCAAGACAAGGCCGCCCGTAGGCGGCCAAGCGCGTCAAGCGAGAGGTCAGGCCGAGAAGCTCGACCCGCAGCCGCAGGTCGTCGTGGCATTCGGATTCCTGATCACGAACTGGGCGCCTTCAAGGTCTTCCTTGTAGTCGATCTCGGCACCGGCAAGGTATTGCAGGCTCATCGCGTCGATCAGCAGCGTGACACCGTTCTTGGCCATCTGCGTGTCGTCGTCGTTGACGACCTCGTCGAACGTGAAGCCGTACTGGAACCCCGAGCAGCCACCGCCCTGCACGAATACGCGCAGCTTCAGCTCCGGGTTGCCCTCCTCTTCGACCAGCTCCCTGACCTTCATGGCGGCACTGTCGGTGAAGATGAGCGGCACCGGAGGCGCGTCGATGAGGGCTTCAACATTTTCCGAGACGGCATTCATGACAATTCCTCCGATTTCATTCCTTGTGGAGATTATCCCAGGATCCGCCCGGCTTCGCTGAGGCTGCCCCTGCGAGCGGTGGTGACTTCCCGGCTTGCGCTCAGGGCAAGACCGGCACCTGCATCAGCCCGGTCGTCTCGGGCAGGCCAAACACCAGATTCATGCACTGAACCGCCTGCCCTGATGCACCCTTCGTCAGGTTGTCTTCGACCACCAGCACCATCACGGTGTCAGGCACCGGCCTATGCACCGCAATCCGCGCCACATTGGAGGCCCGGACCGAACGCGTCTCGGGCGCCGAACCTGGGGGCATCACGTCGACAAAGGGTTCGTCACGATAGAAGTCCTCGTACAGCGCCTGCAGATCGGCCGCCTGCCCCTGCGACGACAGGCGCGCGTACAGCGTCGAATGGATGCCGCGGATGATCGGGATCAGGTGCGGCACGAAGATGCAATGAACCGACTGGTCCTCCCCGGCCACGCCGGCAATGCGGCGCAGTTGTTCGTTGATCTCGGGCCCGTGGCGGTGCCCCTTCACCCCATACGCCTTGAAGCTGTCGGCAACTTCCGAGAAGAGTGACCCCAGCTCGGCTTTGCGCCCGGCACCGCTGACGCCCGAAGCGCAATTGGCGATCAGGTGCGATGCATCGACCAGCCCCTTCGCACTCAGCAGCGGCGCCAGGCCGAGCTGAACGCTCGTCGGGTAGCAGCCCGGGTTGCCGACGATGCGCGCGGTGCGGATCGCATCGCGGTTGAGCTCCGGCAGCCCGTAGACCGCCTCACGCAACAGGTCGGGGCAGGCATGCGGCATGCCGTACCAGCGCTCGAATATCGCCGCGTTCTGCAGCCGAAAATCGGCCGCCAGGTCGATGACTTTCACGCCTGCGGCCAGCAACTCGGGCGCCTGGGCCATCGCCACGCCATGCGGGGTCGCGAAGAAGACCACATTGCACTCGTCGAGGCGCGCAGCGTCGGGGGCGGAGAAGGCAAGATCGACGCGGCCGCGCAAGCTCGGGTACAGCTCGGCCACTGCCATGCCCGCTTCCTTGCGCGAGGTGATGACGGTGATCTGCGCCTGCGGATGCGTCGCCAGGATGCGCAGCAGTTCGACGCCGGTGTAACCGGTGCCCCCTACGATGCCTATTCTGATCATCACCCATCCTTCCGCTGAACGCGCCGATTGTAGAAGCGGGCCTTGGCGCACGAATGGGTCCCGGAATCGACAAAGGCCGCTGATCGCGGCCTTTGGGATCCCAGGGATCGGGGGTCGATCAGCGCTTGCTGAACTGCTTGCGGCGGCGCGCGCCGTGCAGGCCGACCTTCTTGCGCTCGACCTCACGCGCATCGCGCGTGACGAAGCCGGCCCGGCTCAAGTCGGGCTTGAGCGCCGCGTCGTAGTCGATCAGAGCACGTGTGATGCCGTGGCGCACCGCGCCCGCCTGGCCCGATTCGCCGCCGCCATGCACGTTCACCTTGACGTCGAACGCGCCGTCGTTGTGGGTCAGCATCAACGGCTGCTTGACAATCATGATCGAGGTCTGGCGGCCGAAGTACTCGTCGACGGCCTTGCCGTTGACGAGGATCTGGCCGGTACCCTTCTTCATGAACACGCGCGCCACCGAAGACTTGCGGCGGCCGGTTCCGTAGTTCCAATTTCCGATCATTCCCGCGCTCCTCAGAGTTCCAGCACTTTGGGCTGCTGGGCAGTGTGCGGATGCGTGGCACCGGCGTACACCTTCAGCTTCTTGACCATCGCAAAGCCGAGCGGCCCCTTGGGCAGCATTCCCTTGACGGCCTTTTCCAGCGCGCGGCCGGGGTGCTTGGCCTGCATGTCCTTGAAGGTCGTGGCGTGGATGCCGCCCGGGAAGCCCGAATGCCGGTAGTACACCTTGTCGGTGGCCTTGTTGCCGGTGACGCGGAGCTTGTCTGCGTTGACGATGACGATGAAATCGCCGGTATCGACGTGAGGCGTGTATATGGCCTTGTGCTTGCCGCGCAAACGGAGTGCCACTTCGCTGGCAACACGTCCGAGCACCTTGTCGGTGGCGTCAATCACATACCACTCGTGCGTCACTTCGGCCGGCTTGGCGCTGAAGGTCTTCATGAGGATCTTTCGTAATCGCCCTGCCCGTGACGCGAAGCGCGTCGCCGGCGAGAGCGGGAGGTCGGTTCTGCGAGCACAGGGCCCACCGTGCATTCGGGTCTCGCCTTCGGCACCGCTTATCAGGGGCGGCCTCTCAGACGACACAGGCAGCCGGGAGGACCGGGCGCCCTGAACGCGCGTTCTTCCGGAACCGGGTTCGGAAAAGCTTTGAAGTATAGCGCAGCGGCTTCGTTACCCGCGCGAGCCCCACCACCGCTCTCGCAACGGGCGAATCTGCCGCTCTCATGGACATTGGACTCTGCTCTCCAATCGGAGCGCGACGAAGGCGGGGCCGCGGCAGTATATTGAAACGCGGAGCAAGCATGAGGTTTGGAAAGAGGAGTATGGATCACGCTGTTGACGATCTGCCCACTGCCAGGACCGTGGCACCCGTGTCGGCGCCGTGCCCGGTGCCAGCGCCCATCGGAGCGGGTGGTCCCAAGGCGCGACTGACTTGGGTTCCCGTTCGCTCGCTGACATCGCGCCACCGTGACCGGGTTAGGGTACACCTGCTTGCCCTCGACGAGCACGACCGCTATCTGCGCTTCGGCTTCGCCGCTGCCGACGCCCAGGTCAACCACTACGCCGACACGATCGATTTCGAACGCGATGAAGTGTTCGGCATCTTCAACCGCCGCCTCGATCTGATCGCCTTGGCGCACTTGGCCTATGCCTCGGCGCCACAGCTCAGCGGCAAGGCCTCGATGGCTGAGTTCGGAGTCTCGGTGTCTCACCGGGCCCGTCGGCGCGGCCTTGGCGCCCGGCTGTTCGATCACGCGATCCTGCACGCCCGCAACCGGAAGATCGAGAAGCTGTTCGTCTTCGCGCTCAGCGAAAACACGGCGATGCTCCGGATTGCCCGCAATGCCGGCGCCACGGTTGAGCGCGCCGGGTCCGAGTCGGAGGCCTGGCTCATCTTGCCGCGTGACGACTTTGCATCGCAGATGGGCGCGGTGGTGGAAGACCAGGTCGCCGAGTTGGACTATCAACTCAAGGCCCACGCGAAGCGCGTGCACCAGTTCATCGAGGCCCTTGCGGACCCGAAGAGCGCCACCGAGCGAACCGTCCCGGACACGCACGAGTAAGGCCTCGGGCACAGCGGCACCGCCGCCGATAGCCTGTGTCAAGTCCCCCGGGGTCGGGGGTGCAACAGAGCGCCGTGCGTTGTTACCATCGGCTACAGTTCCCGTGCGGGCGGTACATGTCGCAAAGCCCGTGTGGACGTAGTCAAGCTTCGAACATGCAAACCCTTCCGTGGATCATCGCGCTAGCCGCCGTGGCACTCCTGGCCTCGATGTCTACCATCCTGGCCATTCGCGCCTACAAACGACCGGGCAAGACGCCACCCCTGCCCACCGAGTGGACTCTTTCGCCAAGGCCCGTCTTCAGCACCGACGAGCGGCGCGTGTATAGGCTGTTGCGTGAGGCGCTGCCTCACCATGTCGTGCTCTCCAAGCTTCCACTGGTTCGCTTCTGCCAGCCGACCGAGCCGAGCGAGGTGCGGTTCTGGTACGACCTGCTCGGCGCGATCCATGTCACCTTCGCCGTCTGCAGCGCGAACGGGCGCGTGCTCGCGGCGATCGATCTGGATACCGACCGCGGCAGTTCGCGGCGCACGATGCAGATCAAGCAGTCCGTGCTGGGCGCATGCCGAGTGCGCTACCTGCGCTGCCCGGTCGACAACCTTCCTTCGGTAGCGGAACTGCAGTTGCTCGTGCCGCAGAGCGGGCTCGCCTCGCGCGGCCCGATGCAAGCGCCGATGCAGGCACCTCGCCAGCGACGCGACGCGCTGTCGAGCCCGGCCCCCAGCCGCCGCTCCGAGCGCACCGCGCTGTGGCAGGACTCGAGCATGTTCCAGGATTCCTTCTTCGCGCCCGACAACCGGCTCGACTCGCTCGGCAACAGCGAGCTGGCCTCGCTCGCGCAGACCGGTCATGGCAGCGCCGAGGCGAGACATGGCGCTGACGTGGTTGAAGACGAGCCCGTGGAGAACTTGCCGGGCACGCGACATTGATCGTGCAACGGGCGCGTACGATGCGCGCATGACCGACGCGGATTGCCCGCCCCTTTCCAGCCAGACACCGTTCGCAGACCTGACCCCCGGGGCCGTGCTCGACGCACTCGATGCGGTGTGCCTGCATGGCGACGGGCGGCTGATCCAGCTCAACTCCTACGAGAACCGGGTGTTCCAGGTCTACCTGGAGACAGGCGACGTGGTGGTGCCGAAGTTCTACCGCCCCGGGCGCTGGACCGATGCGCAGATCCTCGAAGAACACAGCTTTTCGGCCGAACTGTCCTCCGCCGAGATCCCGGTCGTCAGTCCGCTGACGCTACAGATCGAGCTGGTACCGCGCCAGCCGGTCACGCTATCGGGCCATCCGTGCACGCTCGCCCACTGCATGGGTCAGCGCTACAGTGTGTCGCCGCGGCGCGCCGGACGCGCGCCCGAGCTCGAGGACAGCAGCACCCTCGAATGGATCGGCCGCTTCATCGGGCGCATGCATGCCGTGGGTGCCAGCCGGCCGTTCATGCATCGCGGCCGGCTCGACGTCGACACCTACGGTCGGGGCCCGCGCGACTTTCTGCTCGAAACCGGTTGGCTACCCCCCGAGGTGCTACCCCGATGGCTTGCCAACGTCGATACCGCGCTCGACGAAGTCCGGCGCGCCTTCGGCAATCTGCCGGAGTTGCGAACGCTGCGCCTGCACGGCGACTGCCACCCCGGCAACATCCTCTGGAGCGACGCCGGCCCGCATTTCGTGGACCTCGACGACGCGCTCACCGGCCCGGCGGTGCAGGACCTGTGGATGCTGCTCTCCGGGGACCGCGCCAGCATGACGCGCCAGCTCGGCGCCGTGTTGAGCGGCTACGAGGACTTCATGGACTTCGACTGGCGCGAACTGCGCCTCGTCGAGCCGTTGCGCACGCTGCGGATGATCCACCACAGCGCGTGGATCGCGCGGCGGTGGAACGACCCGGCCTTCCCCGTCGCGTTTCCATGGTTCAACGGTGCGGCCTACTGGCAGCAGCAGGCGTCGCAGTTGAACGAGCAGATCGATGCAATGCGCGAGGCGCCTCTGGGCAGTCCCGCATACTGACAACTCCGACGACTCATCCGACCAGCAGCGCGTTGACCCTCCGCACGTAGCTGGCCGGGTCGTCCAGATGCCCACCCTCGGCCAGCATCGCCTGGTCGAACAGGATGTTGGCCAGGTCGTCGAAATGCGCGCTGGCCTCGAGCCGCTTTACGAGTTCGTGTTCCGGGTTGACCTCGAGCACCGGCTGCGACTTCGGCGCTGCCTGTCCGGCCTGCTTCAGCAGCCGCGTCAGATGCCCGCTCATGTCGCCCTGCTCAACCACCAGGCAGGCCGGTGAATCGACCAGCCGCGTCGTCACACGCACGTCCTTGGCGCGGTCCTTCAGCGTTTCCTTCAAGCGCGCCAGCACCGGCTGGAAAGCCTCTGAGGCTGCCTCGGCCTGCTTCTTCTCTTCCTCGTCCTGCAGCTTGCCCAGGTCGACCCCGCCGCGCGCAACGCTCTGCAACGGCTTGCCGTCGAACTCGTACAGGTGCGAGAGCATCCATTCATCGACGCGGTCGACGAGGAGCAGGACCTCGATGCCCTTCTTGCGAAATATCTCGAGTTGCGGGCTGCTCTTGGCCGCCGCCAACGTGTCGGCGGTGATGTAGTAGATTGCTTCCTGGCCGTCCTTCATGCGGCCCGCATAGTCGGCAAGGGAAACTCCGCTGTCGGCGTGCGTCGAGGCAAACCTCAGCAGCTTGGCCAGTCGCTCCTGGTTCGCGTGGTCTTCGCCGATGCCCTCTTTCATGACGGCACCGAAGTCGGCCCAGAACGCGGCGTACTTGTCGCGCTGCGCCGCGTCTCCGCTGTTGGCCAGGTCTTCCAGCATCGCCAGTACGCGCTTGGTCGAGCCCTCGCGGATCGCCTTCACGTCGCGGCTTTCCTGCAGCAACTCGCGCGAGACGTTCAGCGGCAGGTCGGCGCTGTCGATGATGCCCTTGACAAAGCGCAGGTAGACCGGCATCAGCGCCTCGGCATCGTCCATGATGAAGACGCGCTTGACGTAGAGCTTCACGCCGCCGCGCTTGTCGCGGTTCCAAAGGTCGAACGGCGCCTTGGCCGGCACATACAGAAGTTGCGTGTACTCGGTGCGGCCCTCGACGCGGTTGTGCGTGTAGGCCAGCGGCGGCTCGCTGTCGTAGCTGATCTGCTTGTAGAACTCCTGGTACTGTTCGGGCGTGATGTCGTTCTTCGCCCGCGCCCACAGCGCCGCCGCCTTGTTGACGGTCTCCCATTCGTCCTTCGCCACCTGCTCCTTCTTCTCGGCATCCCACTCCTCCTTCTGCATCAGGATCGGCAGCGAGATGTGGTCGGAGTACTTGCCGATGATGGACTTGAGCTTCCAAGCGCCCAGGAACTCATCCTCGCCTTCGCGAAGGTGCAGCACCACGTCGGTGCCGCGGCCGGGCCGGTCGATGTTCTCGACCTCGAAGTCGCCCGCGCCCTGTGAGACCCAGCGCACGCCCTGGTCGGCAGGCAGGCCGGCACGGCGCGACTCGACTGTCAGGCGGTCTGCGACGATGAAGCCACTGTAGAAGCCGACGCCGAACTGGCCGATCAGGTTCGCATCCTTCTTCTGCTCGCCCTCGAGCTTGCTCATGAACTCTCGCGTGCCGCTCTTCGCGATCGTGCCCAGGTGCGACACCGCCTCGTCTAGCGAGAGGCCGATGCCGTTGTCGCGGATCGTGATCGTCCTGGCCGCCTTGTCGACGATCACCCGCACCTCGAGGTTGGGCGCGTCCTCGTACAGCGCGGTGTTGTTCAGCGCCTCGAAACGCAATTTGTCGCAAGCGTCCGACGCATTGGAAATCAATTCGCGCAGGAAGATCTCCTTGTTCGAGTACAGCGAATGGGTGACGAGGTGCAGGATCTGCTGCACCTCGGCCTGGAACGACAGGGTCTGCTTGGTCATGGGGTGAGGCCTCCGGGACTCCGACGCAATGCGCCGCGCACAGCGCGACAAGATCGCCAACTTGGGGTCGATCGCCGTGCTTTCAAGGCGGGCCGCGGGCGACCGGGCGTGCAAACTGCTACCGCGGCAACGCCTCCACCTCGCGCTGCCAGCGCTCGATCAAGCGCTTCCTCTCTGCCGCCTTGCCGTATTTCTCGAAGTCGTACCTGATCAGCCGCACGTTGTCCAAGGTCGGAATGCGCGGGTCGAGCTTGAAGGTCTTGTTGGCCGGAAACTGCAGCGAATTGGCGCGTGCGCCGATGGCCTGCCCGGCCGGGCTCATCAGCCAGTCGTAGTAGCGCCGTGCAGCCTCGGGGTTGCGGTTGCCCTTGACGAGTGCGATGCCGCCAATCTCATAGCTCGTGCCCTCGCACGGCGCCGCGCTCTTGACCATCATGAAGCCCTGCTGGCGCTCATTCTCGAAGCCGAACAGGAAGCTCACACCGATGCCCACCTCGCCCTTGGCAACGCTCTTGGCCTGCGCGGTGCCGCTGCGCGTGTACTGGACCACGTTGCGGTGGACCTTCTTCAGGTACTCGAACGCCGCGTCCTCACCCATCAGCTGAACCAAGCCGGCCAGGATCGTGTATGCCGTGCCGCTCGAGGCGGGGTGCGAGGTCTCGATCTCGCCCTTGTACTTGGGGTCGGTCAGATCCGCCCAGCACTTGGGCGGGGGCAGGTGCTTCTTCTTCAGCACGTCCTCGTTCCAGCCGAAGCCGATCGCGCTGGTGTAGAAGCCGCCGACCATGTTGCCGCTCATCGCGTACTGGCGCACTGCCCAACTGTGCAGATCATCCAGGTACGCCGGCCGGTAGGGTTGCAGCAGGCCCGCCTCGGCCGCCTGCAGGAAGGGGTCACCGGTACCGCCCCACCAGAGGTCGGTCTTCGGATTGGCGGCCTCGGCACGCAGTTGCGCCAGCGCCTCGCCGGTGGCCTTGCGCACCTGCAGCACCTTGATGCCCGTCTGAGCCTGGAACTCCTTCGCCGCGAGCTCGCACCAGCTCTGGTCGGTGGAGCACAGCGCCGTGAGTTGCTGGCCTTGCGCCGGCGCCGCGGCGGCAGTGCAACTCAGCCCGGCGGCCCAGGCCAGGGCACGCAACGATGACAGCTTCATCCGCTTCTCCGGGGCAAGTGGCAATGGTCGCAGCGTAACAGCCGTCGCATGCCTGCACGCGAGAAATGGGTCTCTGCCCTGAGGGCGGCGAGCCTGCTGCCGGACAATCGCCCCATGGCCGATGAAGCTGCTCCCCACAAGCGCCGCCTGCGCTACGCCGGCAAGCACCCGCGCCGGTTTGAGGAGAAGTACAAGGAACTGAACCCCTCGCCTCGTGCCGACGAACTGCGCAAGGTGATGGAGCGCGGGCAAACCCCCGCCGGCATGCACCGGCCCATATGCGTGCGCGAGATCTTGTCGGTGCTCGACCCTCGGCCGGGGGAGGCGGGTCTGGACGCGACGTTCGGCTTCGGCGGGCACGCTCAGGAGATCCTGCCGCGACTCGTCCCGGGCGGTCGTCTGTTCGGTGTCGACGTGGACCCGATCGAGCTACCCCGCGCCGAAGCACGCTTGCGCAGCCTGGGCTTCGACGAATCGGTACTCGTCGTTCGCCGCATGAACTTCGCTGCCCTGCCAGCACTGTTGCCGGAGGCCGGTGGCGGCTTCGACTTCGTGCTCGCCGATCTGGGCGTGTCGTCGATGCAGATCGACAATCCGGCGCGCGGCTTCAGCTTCAAGGCCCACGGGCCGCTGGACCTGCGCCTGGACCCCAGCACCGGCCAGACGGCCTCTGCGCTGCTTCAGTCGGTCACGCGGCAGCACTTGCGCGAACTGCTGGCGGACTACGCCGATGAACCCCACGCTGCGTTGCTGGCCGCTGCACTGCAAGGCCAGTACCTCGAGACGACCACCGAGCTCGCCGCGCTGGTGCGGCAAACGCTCCGCACCGCGCTGAAGCGAGGCATGCCCGAAGCCGAGCGACAGGCGCAGACCAAGAAAGCCGTGCAGCGCACCTTCCAGGCGCTGCGCATCGCAGTGAACGACGAGCTCGGCGTGCTGGACCGTTTCCTTTCCGAATTGCCAGCCAGCCTGAAGCCCGGTGGGAGGGTAGCGATCCTCAGCTTTCACTCGGGCGAGGACCGGCGGGTGAAGAAGGCCTTCCAGTCGGGCGAGCGTGCCGGCATCTACGCGCGCGTGGCGCCTGATCTCGTGCGTCCGTCGGCCGAAGAACGGCGCGCCAACCCGAGGTCCAGCTCGGCCAAACTGAGGTGGGCGGTGAAGGTGGGCTCCTGACGCGCACCGAACCACCGGCCGTCTTGGCGCGGCAGCCTGCGCGTGTCAGCCAGCGCGGCACGCGCTGCGCGTGTAGTCGAGCAGCGTATCGACGAGGGCGAGCAGGTTCTTCTGCAGCGTCTCGAAGCCGTCGTGCTTCGCACGCGCGCCTTCGTCCATGTAGAGCCGCTTGTTGACCTCGAGCTGCAGACTGTGCCGGCCTGTGGACGGGTCGGAGTAGGCACGCACGAGCTCGACGCCCTTGAAGGGATCATTGACCTTCACCTCGTAGCCCATGCCCGTGAGCACCTCGCGCACGACGGCGGTGAAGGCCGGATCGCAACTCGTGCCGTCGCGATCGCCGAGCACGACGTCAGCGCGCCGCTGGCCGACGCCGCCTTCGCCCTGGGCCCCCGAAACCGCGTTCATCGAATGGCAGTTGATGTGGTAGCTGCGGCCGAAGCGCGCGTGCGTCGCCTCGATGCGCTGCCGAAGCGCCCGGTGGTACGGCGCGTGGCAGCGCTCAACGCGTGAGCACACCTCGTCAACGGTCAGTTTTCGCGCGTAGATCGGCGCTCCGTCGTCGAGCGTGCGCCAGACGAGAGCCTTGCCGATCGCCGCCTTGCCGCTCGGCCGGTGCTCGTGCGGCCAGTGCGCGCCTGCCAGCAGATCGAGATCGACGTCCGCATGGTGGCGGTTCGCGTCGAGGTAGGTGCGAGGAAATTGCGCCGCGAGCAGCCACACGCCGCGCAGGGCGGCCGGCATCCAGAGCTCGTCGACGAAGCAGTCTTCACCGTCGCGCAACGCGTGCTCGCTCACCGCGGCATCGAAGTCGGCCGGGAACTCGCACCCGCTGTGCGGTGAATCGAGGAGCAGCGGCTGCACGGTGTCGGCCGGGCCGTGGATGGCAATGGGGTGTGCGGGGCTGGGCATGGAGAGCCATCGTAGCCCACACCATCGCGCCCATCGCGGCGCCGCCGCCCGAGCAATCGGCCTGCAACACCGGCCCTGGCGTGCGCTGCGGGCGATCGCTTGCACTAGCATCCACGCATGAACGCACGAACCCTCCCCCCTCCCCCTCCCCCTCCCCCTTGCCCTGGCCATCGGCCTGATGCTGCTGCCTGCCCTGCCCGCCGCGGCACAGAACGCAGTGACGCTCTATGGCGGATACGCCTGGGGCGGCTCGTTCGATCAGACCAACGGCAGCACCGCGACAGCCGACCTCGACGGGGGCGGCGCCGGCGCGGCAAGCATCGACTGGGCGCTCGACTCGGCGCGCAACGTGCAGCTCTTTGCCAGCGGCCAACGCACGACGCTGCAGTTGCCGCAGGGCTCGACACCCGTCGGGGCGCCGACCTCGTTTCCGATGCGCATCTACTACCTGCACTTCGGCGGCTCCAACTTCTTCGAGGGCACCGCCGGAAGAGGCGGCTATGTCGCCGGCGGGCTGGGCGCCACCTTCATGTCACCCAGCCTGGAGGGCTTCACGTCGGAAGTCAGACCCTCGATGAGCCTGGCCCTCGGCTACGAGCATCCGTTCACGCCTTCGCTAGCGCTGCGCATGGAGCTGCGCGGCTATGCGACGCTGATCAACAGCAGCGGCGGCTTCTTCTGCTCCGGCGGCTGCGTCGTCGCGTTGCAGGGTGACGCCTTGTTGCAGGGCGAGGCACTTCTCGGACTGTCACTCAGGTTCTGACGCGACACCCCCGCGCGCGCCCGCGACAATGGGCGAGTCCCGACTCGCTGCGAGGAGCGCCCGATGATCCCGTTCACCGACTACACGCGCCACGACGGGCTCGGCTTGGCCGCGCTGGTGCGCAGCGGCGCCGTCAGCGCGTCCGAGTTGCTCGAGACCGCGCTCGCGCGCATCGAGGCGCACAACCCGGCGCTCAATGCGGTGATCCGCACCCGCCACGAACAGGTGCGCGCAGAAGCAACGAAGGTCGAGCGCGCGGCGCCGTTTGCCGGCGTGCCGTTCCTGGTCAAGGACCTGATCGCAACGCTCGCCGGCGAGCCGACCGCCAACGGCAACCGCCTGCTCGCCAACCAGCCGATGCCGCGCGACAGCGAACTCGTGCGGCGTTTTCGCGCCGCCGGCGTGTTGATCGCCGGACGGACCAACACGCCAGAGTTCGGCCTCGTGCCCTACACCGAGCCGCTGGCGTTCGGACCCACGCACAACCCTTGGTCGCTCGCCCACTCGCCCGGCGGCTCGAGCGGTGGCTCGGCCGCGGCGGTGGCCGCCGGCCTGGTGCCGCTGGCCAGCGGTGGCGACGGGGGAGGTTCGATCCGCATTCCCGCGTCGTGCTGCGGCCTGTTCGGCATGAAGCCGAGCCGCGGCATGACGCCTACCGGGCCCGCGTTCGGCGAGCTCTGGCACGGCTTCGCGATCGAACACGTGATCAGCCGCTCGGTGCGCGACAGCGCGGCGATGCTCGACGCCACGGCCGGCGCCGATCCGGGGGCGCCCTACGCCGCCCCTCTGCCGTCCCGGCCGTTCCTCGACGAGGTGAGCACCGACCCCGGTCGACTGCGCATCGCCTACACGCACGAGCCGCTGTTCGGCCACGGCGCGGTGCATGCCGACTGCGTGGCCGGGCTCGAGGCCACGGCCCGCCTGCTCGAGTCGCTGGGTCATCACGTCGAAGAGGCCACGCCGCCGCTCGACCGCGAAGCCTGCGCGCTCGCCTTCGTGACCGTGCTCGCCGGCGAAACGCGCGCCGAGATCGAAGCCGTCGCGAAGCTGATGCAGCGCCGGCCACGCGCGGCCGACTTCGAGCCGGCCACCTACGCCCTCGGACTGCTCGGCAGCGCGATCAACGCCGCGGCCTGCGCGGGCGCCATGCACACGCTGCAGCTGACGGCGCGAACGATGGCGCCCTTCTTCGCGCGTCACGATGTGCTGCTCACGCCCACGCTGGCCGCGCCTCCTGCGCTGATCGGCGCGCTGCAGCCGAGCGCCGCCGAGCAGCGCCTGATGCGCATCGTCAATTCACTCAACGCCGGGTGGCTGCTGAAGGTGCTCGGCGTCATCGAGCCACTGGCTGCGAAGACTTTCGACTACATGCCGTTCACGGCGCTGTTCAACGTGACCGGGCAACCAGCGATGTCGGTGCCGCTGCACTGGAACGCGGCCGGCCTGCCGATCGGTATGCAGTTCGTGGGCAGGCTTGGCGACGACGCAACGCTGTTTCGGCTGGCCGGGCAACTCGAGCGCGCGCGGCCGTGGTTCGCACGCACGGCGCCGGGGTATTGACGTCTCGGCGATGCAGCACGAAGCCGATTCGAGATACGCCGCGATGCGCCTGGCGGTGACGCTGGCGCTGATGACGATCGGCAGCAGCGGCATGTATGTCGTGGCCGTGGTGCTGCCAGCAGTGCAGGCCGATTTCGGCGTGCCGCGTGCCGATGCTTCGCTGCCGTACACGATGGCAATGATCGGCTTCGGCATCGGCGGCATGTTGATGGGGCGCCTCGCCGACCGCTTCGGCGTGACGGTACCGCTGCTGATCGGCGCCGCCGGCCTCGCGCTCGGCTTCGCCGTGGCCGGCCTCTCCGGCAACATCTGGGTGTTCTCGATCGCGCACGGCCTGCTGATCGGCCTCGTCGGCAGTTCGGCCACGTTCGCGCCGCTGATTGCCGATACGTCGCTGTGGTTCGTGCGCCGACGCGGCATCGCGGTGGCCATCTGCGCCAGCGGGAACTACCTCGGCGGCGCGATCTGGCCACCGGTCGTGCAGCACTTCGTCGAGACGACGGGCTGGCGCCAGGCCTACTTCGGACTGGCGCTGTTCTGCGGGCTGAGCCTGTCGGCACTGGCACTGCTGATGCGCGCAAGGCCGCCTCTGGCCATGCCGGCGCCCAACGGGCCAGCCGCGCCTCGCATCCAACCGTCCGAGCGGCCGTTCGGGCTGTCGATCTCCCAGGCGCAGGCGCTGCTGTGCGTGGCCGGCGTCGCCTGCTGCGTCGCGATGGCCATGCCGCAGGTGCACATCGTGGCCTACTGCGGGGACCTCGGCTACGGAGCTGCGCGCGGCGCCGAGATGCTGTCGCTGATGCTCGCCTGCGGCATCGTGAGCCGCCTCGTCTCGGGCGCGATCTGCGACCGCATCGGCGGCCTGCGCACGCTGCTGCTCGGCTCGCTGCTGCAGGGCGTCGCGCTGCTGCTCTTCCTGCCCTTCGACGGGCTCGTCTCGCTGTACGTGATCTCGGCACTGTTCGGCCTGTTCCAGGGCGGCATCGTGCCCTTCGTACGCGATCATCGTGCGCGAGCACTTCCCCGCGGCCGAAGCCGGGGCGCGGGTCGGCGCCGTGATCATGTGCACGCTGTTCGGCATGGCGCTGGGCGGCTGGATGTCGGGACGGTCTTCGACCTGACCGGCTCGTACCACGCGGCATTCCTCAACGGCCTGGCGTGGAACGCGCTCAATCTCGCGATCGCGATCGTGCTGCTGCGCCGGGTTCGGCGCCCGCGCCCGCCGCAGCCGAGCGCGCGGCCTGAAGCTGCGGGGACCTAGAATCCGCCGCACTCACTCGAAGGGAGTTGTCTTGGACCTGAAGTTGCCGATTCGCATATTCGACGAGCTCGCCGATTCGGTCGTCGAATCCACCGGCCTGCTCGATCTGGCGAGCGGCGAGATCCGATCGGTCGAGTACGAGGCATACGACGCCGACGAGTTCGGCCTGCCCGCCGAGCAGGAGAACTACGAGTTCACCTCGGGCACGCTGTCCAACGGCAATCGCGAGGTGGAGTTCCGCGTCGATGTCGACCTCGTCTCGGGCCGCTATTCGGTCACTGCGAGCGAGTTGCTCGAGCTGAAGGGCCGCGCGGCGAAGCTCTTCACCGCGCCCCCCGGCACGCAGACCGTGGTGCCGCTGCGCAAGCGGCGCTAGGAGTCCGCCGGGCCCAGGATCCGGCGCCGTCCGGCAATCAGGCGGTCGGCAGCTTGTGGTCCTTGAACTGCTCGCGCAGCTTGTTCTTCTGCATCTTGCCCGTGGCGCCGAGCGGGATCGCGTCGACGAACACGACGTCGTCGGGCGTCCACCACTTTGCGATCTTGCCTTCGAAGAAAGCGAGTAGTTCGTCGCGCGTGAGTTCGGCACCCGGCTTCTTCATCACCACCAGCAGTGGTCGCTCGTCCCACTTCGGGTGAGTGGCGGCAATGCACGCGGCCATCGCCACCGCCGGGTGCGCCATCGCGATGTTCTCGAGGTCGATCGAGCCGATCCACTCGCCGCCGGACTTGATCACGTCCTTGCTGCGGTCGGTGATCTGCATGAAGCCGTCGGCGTCGATCTTGGCCACGTCGCCGGTCGGGAACCAGCACCGTCGACGAGCGGGTCGCCGCCCTCGTTCTTGAAGTAGCGGTGATGATCCAGGGTCCGCGCACCAGCAGTTCGCCCGAAGCCTCGCCGTCCCAGGGCAGCTCCTTGCCGTCGTCGCCGACGATCTTCATGTCGACGCCGTAGATCGCGCGGCCTTGCTTGGCCATCACCGCATAGCGCTCTTCCTGCGTCATCGCCAGGTGCCTGGCCTTGAAGGTGCAAGCCGTGCCGAGCGGGCTCATCTCGGTCATGCCCCAGGCGTGCAGCACCTGCACGCCGTACTGCTCGTTGAAGGCGCGGATCATCGCCGGCGGGCAGGCCGAACCGCCGATCACGGTGCGCGTCATCGTGCTGAACCTGAGCTTGTTGGCCTCCACGTAGGCGAGCAGGCCTTGCCAGACGGTGGGCACGCCGGCCGACACCGTGACCTTCTCGGACTCGAACAACTCGTACAGCGACTTGCCGTCGAGCCCCGCGCCCGGGAAGACCAGCTTGGCGCCGACCATGCACGGCCACATAGGGCAGGCCCCAGGCGTTGACGTGGAACATCGGCACCACCGGCAGGATGCGTGTCGCGGGCCGAGCAGTTCAGCGCGTCGGGCAGCGCCGCGGCGTAGGTGTGCAGCACCGTCGAGCGGTGGCTGTAGAGCGCGCCCTTGGGGTTGCCCGTGGTCCCCGACGTGTAGCACAGCGACGAGGCGCTGTTCTCGTCGAAGCTCGGCCAGTCGAACCGGTCCGACTGCAGCGTCGATCAGGTCTTCGTAGCACAGCAGGTCGGCGACCTTGGTGCCCCGGCATGTGCGCGCGGTCGGTCATCGCGACGAAGGTCTTGATGGTCTTGACGCGCGACGCGATGGCTTCGACCAGCGGCAGGAAGGTGAGGTCGAAGAACAGAACCTGGTCTTCGGCGTGGTCGGCAATGTAGAGCGAGCTGGTCGGGGTGCAGCCGCGGGTTCAGCGTGTGCAGCACCGCGCCCGAGCCGGAGACCGCGTAGTAGACCTCCATGTGGCGGTAGCCGTTCCAGGCCAGCGTGGCGACGCGGTCGCCGTGCTTGACGCCCAGGCCAGCCAGCGCATTGGCCATGCGGCGCGAACGTGCGGCAAGCTCGCGATAGCTCTCGCGGTGGATGTCGCCTTCGACGCGGCGCGAAACGACCTGCTGCTCGCCGTGGTGGCGCTCGGCGTGAACGAGCAGTGACGAGATCAGCAGCGGTTCCTGCATCATTTGGCCCAGCATGGTCATCGAGATTCTCCTGTTGGCGGCGCCGCCGTGCAGCGGTGTAACTCGGCTATGTTGAACGTCAAAGCATACCCATTTCCAGCGCGGCCCCGATGCGTGAAAACGCCGAGGCACCGCAGAACGCACGGCCCCGGCACCAGGGCACTTCTTCGCCAGCGACTGCGCCGCGTCAGATGTCCAGGCGATCCGTCGACAGATAGGCCTGGCGGTAGTCCTCGAACAGCATCGTGTCGGCGGCCTCGAGGCGTTTCTGCTCGGCCACCGACGCCTCGGCCAGTGCCGCGAAATGCGCCGCCAACTCTGGCGGAAATGGCAGCCGCATCAAGCTCGTCCTCGTCTGCAGCGATTGCGCCCGCGTGAACGCGGTATACGAGCCGTCGAAGTCCTTCACCATCGCTTCGAGCACGCGCGCCGAGGGCGCGAGTTCGGCGTCGTTCAAGACCTCGCGCGCCGCGCCGAGCGCGTCGCCGTAGAGGCTGCCGCCGTGGGTCGCGTCGAGTGCCGCCGCTGCCGCGCCGCAGCTGTCCAGGAACTCGGCGCCCCAGTCTTGCAGCGCGATCAGGCCTTCACCACGCTCGAGCATCAGGCCCGGCTCGCGCCCGCGATCGGCAACGCGGAGCACGTTGCGCGCCAGCGCGGCGACTTCCAGCGGTGTGTCGGGCGGGCTGTCCGACAGCAGGCAGTGCAGCAGGAAGACGTCGAGAAAGCGCATCGTCCGGGCCTGAATGCCCACCGGCACGAAGGGATCGAGGTCCATGCAGCGCACCTCGATGTACTCGACGCCGCGCTCGCGCAGCGCATGCAGCGGCCGCTCGCCGGGGAGAATCACGCGCTTGGGGCGGATCGTTCCGTAGAACTCGTTCTCGATCTGCAGCAGGGTCGTGCCGAGCTGGTTGTAGTCGCCCCCGAGGTTGCGGATGCCGATCGCCTCGTACGCGGGATAGGGCTCTGTCAGCGCGCCGTGCAGTGACGCAGCGTAGCTCTCCAGGCTGTTGTAGCTTACCGCCAGCGTGGCCTGCGCATCGCTCTTGTAGCCGAGCCGTCCCATGCGCAGCGACGTGCCGTGCGGCATGTGCAGCGTATAGGCCGCGAGCCTCTGCAGTTCGTGCGCGCGGCCGGCCACGAAGCTCGTGCACACGGCAGGCGAGGCGCCGAACAGGTACAGCAGCAGGAACGAATGACGACGGAAGTTGCGAATCAGCGCGAAATACTGTTCGCTGGTGACGCCCGGCAGCGACCAGTTGTAGTGGATGCCCGAGATCGTCTGCATCCGTCGCCCGTAGCGGTGCCCAAGACCCATGCGGTAGACGCTCTTGGCGCGGCCGACGTTGGACGAGCCGTAGACCCCGATCGGGATCGTCTCGTCGGTCGGCAGACCGCAGGGCATGCTGCCGACCCACAGCATCTCGTCGCCGATGGCGCGGTAGACGGCCTGGTGGATCTGCGTCAGCTCCGTGAGGCACGCCTCGACACCCGCGTGCACACCGGTGATCAGCTCGAGCTGAGATTCGCTGAAGTCGGTGGTGATGCGCGGGTGCGTCAGCGCCGCGCCGAGCGCCGTCGGGTGCGGCGTGAGCGCCAGCGAACCGCTGGCCTGCGTGCGCAGGCTTTCCTTCTCGATACCGCGCCGGATGCCCAGCAGGGCGTCCGGCGCCAGTCTGCGCAGGCGTTCCTGCAGGACCGTCATGCGTTGTCTCCTCCTGTTCGTCGGCCTGCACGGTAACAGACGCACGTGACACGTGCAGGGGGCCGGCTTCTGCCGGCCCGGGCCGGGCGTTGCGCGCATCGATGCCTGCGCGCGCGGCCCGCGGCGGTCAGTTCGCGAACGCCGCAATCCCCGTCTGCGCCCGCCCGAGGATCAGCGCGTGCACGTCGTGCGTGCCCTCGTAGGTATTGACGACCTCGAGGTTGACGAGGTGGCGCGCCACGCCGTACTCGTCGCTGATGCCGTTCGCACCCATCATGTCGCGTGCCAGCCGCGCGACGTCGAGCGCCTTGCCCGAGCTGTTGCGCTTCATCAAGCTCGTGATCTCCACCGCGGCCGTGCCCTCGTCCTTCATCCGGCCAAGCCGCAGGCAGCCCTGCAGGCCGAGGGCAATCTCGGTCTGCATGTCGACGAGCTTCTTCTGGATCAGCTGGTTGGCCGCTAGCGGCCGGCCGAACTGCTTGCGATCGAGTACGTACTGGCGCGCGCGGTGCCAACAGTCCTCTGCCGCGCCGAGTGCCCCCCAGGCGATGCCGTAGCGGGCGCTGTTCAGGCAGGTGAACGGCCCCTTCAGGCCGCGCACCTCGGGGAAGGCGTTCTCGTCGGGGCAGAAGACTTCGTCCATCACGATCTCGCCGGTGATCGAAGCGCGCAGGCCGATCTTGCTGTGGATCGTGGGCGTGCTCAAACCCTTCCAGCCCTTCTCGAGAATGAAGCCGTGGATCACACCGTCGTCGGACTTGGCCCAGACGATGAAGACGTCGGCGATGGGGCTGTTGGTGATCCACATCTTGGCGCCCGACAGGCTGTACCCGCCGGCCACCTTCCTGGCACGGGTGCCCAAGCTGCCGGGGTCGGAGCCTTGGTCGGGCTCGGTGAGGCCGAAGCAGCCGATCCATTCACCGCGGGCGAGCTTCGGCAGGTACTTCTGCTTCTGCGCCTCGGTGCCGAACTGGTTGATCGGCACCATCACGAGCGAGTTCTGCACGCTCATCATCGAACGGTAGCCTGAGTCGACGCGCTCCACTTCGCGCGCCACCAGTCCGTAGCAGACGTAGTTCAGACCCGAGCCCCCATAGGTCTCGGGGATGGTCGGCCCGAGCAGGCCAAGTTCGCCCATCTCGCGGAAGATGGCGGGATCGGTCCTCTCATGGCGGAAGGCCTCCAGCACCCGGGGGGCGAGACGTTCCTGGCAGTAGGCCGAAGCCGCATCGCGCACCGCGCGCTCGTCGGCGCTGAGCTGGGCATCGAGGTGCAGCGGGTCGTTCCAAGTGAACTTGGCGGTCTTGGGCATGAGGAGCAGTCCTTTCAGGCAAGCGCGCCGAAGCGTGCCCACATCATCGACATGACCTCATCGTGCAGGGCGTAGGAGGCGGGCGAGGGATAGCGCGCGAGGGGCATCGAATGTAGCAGTCCGGGGCGGGGCTTGCAGGCGCGGACCGGGATCGTGCTCGAGGCACCGCCCTGGCCACGCGGCCAGCCCCCCGACGGCCAGGCTAGATCAGGCCCATGCCTTTGAGAACCGACAGCATCATCGCCGCCGCCACCACCGAGCCGATCTGTCCGCCAGTGTTGGCGCCGGCCGCGTGCATGAGGAGATGGTTCTTCTTGTTGTAGCGAAGGCCTTCGGTCTGCACGACGCGCGCGGCCATCGGGTAGGCGGAAATTCCGGCGGCGCCGATGAGCGGATTGACCTTGCCGCCGGTCAGCTTGCAGACGAGCTTGCCGAAGAGCACGCCGGCCACGACATCGAGCGAGATGGCGAGGAAGCCCATGCCGAAGATCGCCAGCGTGGTCGGCTTGAGGAAGGCGTGGCCTTCCATGGTGCCGCCGATGGCCAGCCCGAGAAACAGCGTCACGACATTGGCGATCTCGTTCTCGCTAGCCTTGGTCAGGCGCGCGACCACACCCGATTCGCGCATGAAGTTGCCGAGCATGATGGTGCCGAGCAGCGGCAAGCCCTTGGGTGCGATCAGGCCGCCCACCAAGGTGACCACCAGCGGGAACAGGATCTTGGTGGTCTGAGAGACGCTCCTCTTCACCGTGACCATCTTGATGGTGCGCTCTCTTTCCGTGGTCAGGGCGCGCATGATGGGTGGCATGATGATCGGCACCAGCGCCATGTAGGAGTACGCGGCCACCGAGACCGGTCCGAGCAGGTGCGGTGCGTACTGCGAGGTCACATAGATGGCAGTCGGGCCGTCGCAGGCGCCGATGATCGCGATGCTGACGGCCTCCAGCGCGGGAAAGCCGAGCGCCAGCGCGAGCATCAGCGTAACGAAGATCCCGAGCTGGCCTGCCGCGCCGAACATCAGGATCCGGGGATTCTCCATCAGCGGGCCGAAATCGGTCATCGCACCGATCGCCACGAAGATCAGCAGCGGAAACACCTCGTTGGCCACGCCCATCTCGTAGAAGATCTTCAGCAGGCCGCCTTCGCCGCCCAGCTCACTGAGCGGGATGTTGACCAGCACGCAGCCCATCCCGATCGGGATCAGCAGCAGCGGCTCGACGTCCTTCTTCGCGCCCAGGTACAGAAGCGTGCCGCCGACGAGAAGCATGATCACGTTAGGCAATCCCAGCGTGAACAGGTAGACGACCCCTGCCGCCAGCCCGGAAAGTCCGGCGATGATGCTATCGATCATGGGTCGGCTTCTCCGGCGTGAGGGGGTAGATGCGCTTGAGCAGGTCGATGATCAGGCCGAGCACCCAGAGCGTGAGAAAGGTGCCGCCCCCGGCGACGATCATCAACGTGAGTCCGAAAGTCCAGTTGTCCATGCGAGCGATTCCGCGAAGTGGCGAGTATCTTCAGGCAGTGCATTCGAGTTTCACGGCCCGCCTCTGGCCGGCGCCGGTCCGCAGCGGCAGGGCGGCGTAGCGCCGACCCGATTGTTGCAGTTCGCGCGCCGCCAGCGCCCAGTATTTCATTCCGCGGTGCCAGCGCATCCGGTGGTTATCCCTTGGCCGACCCCGCCGCCTGCAATAACGGCCTGCGGGCATAATGGATTTGACTTCGGCGCGAAACACGGGCTCGAATCTTCACCGGCCACAGCGCAAGTGTTTCAGGCAGGTCAAAGGTCGCGCGCAGGCACGCGCACACAATCGGTGGTCTTGCGGCAATTCGCAATAGGGGAACGACATGGCTGAAGAAGTGCGGGCACCACTGGCGGGAAATATCTGGTCCGTTCTCGTCGAAGTAGGCGCAAAGGTCGAGGAAGACGACGATCTCCTCGTCATCGAGGCGCTGAAGATGGAGAACGCCGTGTGCGCGCCGTGCGGCGGCACGGTAACGAAGATCCTTGTCAAGAAGGGCGACAAGGTCGATGAAGACGCGCTCATGATCGTGATCGAGTGATATGAACTTCGAACTGACTGAAGAGCAGCGGCTCATCCAGGACACCGCGCGACGCTTCGCCGCGGAGAGAATCGCTCCCACCCTCGCGGAAGAGGAGCGCAAGCACGAGTTCCGCGCCGAACGCGTGGCGCAGATGGGCAGCCTGGGGTTCTTTTCCTGCGCCCTGCCCGAGGAGCTGGGCGGCAGCGGAATGGGCTTCATGGAATCGGTGCTGATGGCCGAGCAGATCGCCCGCGTGTCGGCGTCGTGGCGCCTGCCTTTCAACATGCAGAACCTCGGCCCGGCGCTCACCGTGGCGAAGTTCGGCAGCGACGCGCAGCGAAGCAAGTACGTCCCCGGCTGGGTCGCCGGCACGCAGCTCGGCTTCTTCGCGATGACCGAGCCGAACACGGGCTCCGACGTCGCCAGCATGAAGACCCATGCCATCGACAGGGGCGACCACTGGGAAGTGCACGGCAACAAGATGTGGATCTCGCAGGCCCACGTCGGCGACGCCGGATTGCTGTATGCCTATACCGACAGGGCGGCGGGCAACAAGGGCATGACCGCCTTCATCATCGAGCCGAAGAAGATGGCGGGCTGCAGCGCGCTCGCAATCGAGACCAAGCTCGGGCTGCATTGCTCGCCGACCGGCGAGTTCGTCTTCGACGGCATGAAGGTGCCGAAGGAGAACGTGCTCGGCAAGCCGGGCGAGGGCTTTCGCATCTGCATGTGGCAGCTGAACCAGACGCGCCTCGGTTGCGCGTCGGGCGCGCTCGGCGTGGCGGGCGGGGCGCTCGATCTCGCGATCAACTATGCCAACGAGCGCACAGCAGTTCGGCAAGCCGATCTGCGCAGCACCAGATGGTCCAGGCGCAGATCGCCGAGATGGTGGTCGAGCACCAGGCCGCCCAGATGCTCGTCTACCGGGCGGCCTGGCTGAAGGACCAGGGCAAGCCGAACCAGTACGAGACCTCGGTAGCCAAGCTCGCCGCGTCGGAGGCCGCGGTGCATGCGGCCAACGAGTGCATGAAGATCTTCGGCTCCTACGGCTTCTCGACCGAATACCCGGCCGAGCGCTTCTACCGCGACGCCAAGTCGCTGCAGGTCGTCGAGGGCACGTCCAACATCCAGAAGATCATCATCTCCGGCATGGCGTGCGGCGCCACGCCGAACCGGGAGTAGACCGATGAAACCGTATTTCGAGAAGATGCTGGACTTCGGCAAGCCGCTGAAGAAGGACCGCGTCGCGCGCTCGCAGGACAGCCGCGCCAGCTGCTCGCGGTCGAAGCCGAGATCGCGGCAGCGAGCAAGGCGATCGAGGACGTCGGCCTGCCCACCGCCGAGATCAACAAGCGCGGCTCGCTGACCGTGTGGCAGCGCCTCGACTACCTGGTCGATCCGGGCACCTGGCACCCGCTGCACAGCCTGTACAACCCCGCCGACAACGCCGAGGGCACGACCAACGTGGTCGACGGTCTCGGCAAGATCGGCGGCCGCTGGGCGGTCATCATCGGCTTCGACAACAAGGTGGCTGGCCGGCGCCTGGGTGCCGGGGCAGTCCGAGAACATCCTGCGCGTCACCAACCTCGCCAAGCGGCTGAACATCCCGCTGGTCTGGCTGGTCAACTGCAGCGGCGTGCAAGCTGCCCGAGCAGGAGAAGTTCTACGCCGACCGCCGCGGCGGCGGCACCTGCTTCTTCCGTCACGCCGAACTCGAGCAGGCCGGCATTCCGATGCTCGCCGGCATCTACGGCACCAACCCCGCGGGCGGCGGCTACCAGGGCATCAGCCCGACCATCCTGCTCGCGCACAAGGACGCCAACATCGCCGTCGGCGGCGTCGGCATCGTCTCCGGCATGGCGCCGCAGCGGCGGCTTCGACGTCGAGGGGCTCGAGGAACTGATCGCCAGGACGCGCGACATCAAGGAACGCCCGCCGGGTCGCGCGGAGACGCATTACGGCGAGACCGGCTTCTTCGCGCACGTCTACGACGAGGAGAAGGGCGTGCTCGACGGCATCAAGGAGTACATGCGGGCGATTCCGGCCTACGACCCGAAGTTCTTCCGCGTCGCGCGAGCCTGCCGAGCCGCGGCTCCCCGCCGACGACCTGTACCACCTGCTGCCCTTCAACCAGAAGGAGACGTACTCGTTCGACGACATCCTCGCCCGCCTCGTCGATGGCAGCGAGCACATGGAGTTCCGGCCAGACTACGGCCCCGAGATCTACACCGGACTGGTGAAGGTCGACGGCCTGCTGCTGGGCGTGATCGGCAACCGACAGGGGCTGCTGCCCAAGGGCTATCCCGAGTACGCCGACTATCCGGGCATCGGCGGCAAGCTGTACCGCCAGGGCCTGATCAAGATGAACGAGTTCGTGACCCAGTGCGGACGCGACCGGGTGCCGATCGTCTGGTTCCAGGACACCACGGGCATCGACGTCGGCGACCTGGCCGAGAAGGCCGAGCTGCTGGGCCTCGGGCAGTCGCTCGATCTACTCGATCCAGCAGACCGACGTGCCGATGATGCTCGTCGTGCTGCGCAAGGGCAGGGCCGCGGCGCACTACATCATGGGCGGGCCGACCGCCAACCGCCACAACGCCTTCACGCTGGGCACCGCCGCGACCGAGATCTACGTCATGCACGGCGAGACCGCGGCGGTCGCGTCGTACGCGCGCCGCGCGATCAAGGACAAGGACGCGGGCAGGCCGCTCGAGCCAATCGCGCAGAAGATGAACGAGATGGCGCAGAAGTACGTCGACACCTCGCGCCCGGCGTACTGCGCGCGGCACGGCTTCGTCGACGAGGTCGTCGACCTCTCGGCGCTGCGCAACTACCTGCAGGCGTTTGCCGGCGCCGTCTACCAGAACCCGCAGTCGATCTGCCCGCGCCACCACATGATGCTGCCACGGCTCATCAAGGGCTGAGCGGCTGAACGCGGGAACCGCGCGCCAAGCAGCGGGGGATCGTCCCAGCGGAACGCTGCGGGTCTGGCGGCCCCGCGGGGTCTCCGATCGGCCCGCGTCGGGTGAATCAGGCCTCGGGCGTCAGCAAAGATGCGCCGAGCACTGCACGCCGGCGCAGCCACGGCGACGCGCGGTAGCGCGGGTCGCCGCTCAAGGCGAGCATGTTGTTCAGCACGGCGAGCACGGTGGCCGCGCCGAGGCGGTCGCCCCAGGCGAGTGGGCCGTGCGGATAGCCGAGCCCGAGCGTGACCGCGCGATCGATGTCGGTTGGCGCCGCAATGCCCTGCTGGGCGATGTCGCATGCGATGTTGACGATCGTCGCCACCACGCGCTGCGCCACGAGCCCGGCGCTGTCGCGCAGCACGCTGACGCGCGCCTGGTCACTCGCCAGCAGGCCGTGCGCCGCGTCGCGCACTTCCGGTCGTGTCATCGGCGACAGCATCAGGCTGCGATGACGCTCGTTCGGGAACAGCATGTCCAGCCCCACCGTGCGCGTCGCATCCAGCGATTCACGCGCGCAGCAGTGGCTCACGTCCTCGCCCAGCGGAGTGACGATGCACAACGCGGCGTCGCTCGGGCGTTCGCCTTCCTCGAGCGCGGCGCCGAGGCCCGTCAGCAGTTCGCGCGCGCGCGCCGCGAGCGCCGGCTGGGCCGGACTGATCCATACGCTTGCCGGCCGCGTCGCCGGCGCCTCTGGTTCGGGCACCGGCACGGCGCGACCGTCGACGTAGCGGTAGTAGCCCTCCCCGCTCTTGCGCCCGAGCAGGCCGGCGACGCGGCGCTGCGCGGCAAGCGGCGAGGGCCGGAAGCGCGGTTCCTCGAAGTACTGGTGGTAGAGGACCTCCATCACCGGCACCGAGACGTCGAGCCCGGTCAGGTCGAGCAGTTCGAACGGACCGAGCCTGAAACCCGCCTGTTCGCGCAGCACGGCATCGATCACGTGCGGCGGTGCGACGTTCTCGCCGAGCAGCCGCAGCCCCTCGGTGCCGAAGCCCCGCCCGGCGTGGTTGACGATGAAGCCCGGCGTGTCCTTCGCGCGCACCGGCAGGTGACCCATGCGCCGCGCGAGCGCCATCATCGCGTCGCCAACCTCTGGCGCACCGCGAACGCCGTCGATGACCTCGACGACCTTCATCAGCGGCACCGGGTTGAAGAAGTGGAATCCCACCACCCGCGACGGGTGCGCGCAGCCAGCGGCGATCGCCGTGACCGACAGCGACGACGTGTTGGTCGCCAGCACACAGGTCTCACCGACCACGGCTTCGAGCGCGCGAAACAAGGTCCGCTTGGCATCGAGATCCTCGACGATCGCTTCGACGATCAGCGACGCGGCGGAGAATTCATCGTGACGCTCGACGACGCGCAGGCGCCCGCCCGCTGCAAGCGCGTCTTCGGCGCTCATCTTCCCCTTCTGCCGCAAGGTCTCGAAGGTCGCTCCCAGTGCCTCTCGCGCCTTGTGCGCCGCGCCGGCCGCCGTGTCGTGCAGCAGCACCGCGATGCCGGCCTGCGCCGCGATCTGCGCAATGCCACGCCCCATCGCCCCGGTGCCGACGACGGCGATGCAGAGGTCCTTGGATTCAGGATCGAATGTCATGGCTGAACTACTCCGGAATCATTGCGGTGACTTCGATCTCGACCTTGGCCTGATCTTCCATCAGCGCGCGCACCTCCACTGCCGTCATCGCTGCATTGAAGCTGCCGATGAGTTCGCGAAACAAGGCGCCGATGGCGCGCGATTGCGCCAGGTACTCGCCCTTGTCCGTCACGTACCAGGTCATGCGCACGATGTGCTCGGGGCGGGCGCCGGCTTCGTCGAGCACCGCGCGAACATTGAGCAGAGCCTGACGCACCTGGCCGACGAGGTCGGTGCCGGGGAAGCGCCCCTCGGCGTCCCAGCCGATCATCCCGGCGACGAACACCATCTGGCCGCGCGCCGTCACGCCATTGCTGTAGCCCTTCGGGCGTGGCCACGTCGGCGGCTGCAGTATCTTCATCAACGGTCTCCTGCCAGTTGGAAGCGTTCGATGGCCGCCCGGACGTCCAACGGGATGGCGATCGAATGGCCGGAATCGAGTGACGTGGTGACCAGCACCTGCTGCAACCTCACACGCACCTCGCCTTCGTGCCTGCACTCGAGGTCGAGCGTGATCGAGCTGCGCCCCAGGCGCTGCACCGACAGGCGCAGTTGCACCCGCTCGCCCATGCGGCTCGGGATCTGGAACCC
>CAVPAZ010000023.1:0-15259 GCA_963701725.1 uncultured bacterium
TACGCCGTCGCCTAGGAAGATCAGCCCCGCCGGGAAGTTCCAGACGAAGAAGCCGAGCACGGCGCCGGTGCCGATCAGCGCTGCCGTGAAGACCAGCGTGTCGCCGACCTGGAACGCCACGTAGGCGATGGCCAGCAACATCATCAGCACGCACATCGAGGCCAGGCCGTTGAATCCGTCGATGATGTTCACCGCGTTGGCCACCCCGGTGACGACGAAGACGGTCAGCGCCACCGCGAACGGTGCGAACACGATCAGCGAGTCGACCCCCGGGATGTCGGTGCGGCGGCACCATTACGTCGAGCGCCCACGCCGCGAGGCCGGCCGAGACGGCAGTGAAGAACAGCCGCCGCCGCGGCGACTGCGCCTTCGTCAGGTCTTCCGCCAAACCCGACACAAAGGCCGGCACGCTGCACAGCAACAGCAGCCAGATCGCCCCCGCCTCCGCGCGATCGGTGAACCGCGCCAGCGCCACGCAGGCCAGCAGGGCCAGGAAGATGCTGACGCCGCCATGCGCGGCACCGGCGCCGAATGAAACTTCTGCGGCCCCGAGAGGTCGTGGTCGGCCGAATGGTGCGCGTGCTGCTCGGCGGAGCGCACGACGAGCAGGGTCGCCAGCAGCGAGGTGAGGAAACTCAGGATCAGGAAGGTCATTGCGATTGCGGATCGGGGCGTGCGGGATTATCGTCCTGACCCAGGAAGCTCAGGATCATCGATGCGGCGCCGTCCATCGAATCGCTGCGGGTGCCACCCGGCAACCGGCTGGAGCCCCGAAGGGCGGCCGCAAAGGGCAGTGGAACATCCGAATCAACGATCAGTGGCGCATCTGCTTCCGCTGGAAGGACGGCACCGCGCTCAACGTGGAGATCGTGGACTATCACTGACCCAAGAGGGACGGCATTCAATGGAGCAACGGCATGAGCATCGCACGCAATGAACTGACGAGAGAAAGCTTCAAGGGCATCACCACCGGTCGCAAGCTGGCTGCGGTGCATCCGGGCGCAGTGCTGCTCGCCGACTTCATCGAGCCGATGCAGATCACGCGTTACCGTGTGGCCAAGGCCATCGGCGTGCAGCAGCGCCGCATCGACGAGATCTGTGCCGGCGAGCGTGGCGTCACGGCCGACACTGCGGTGCGTCTGGGACTGGCGTTCGGCATCGACCCGCAGTTCTGGCTGAATCTGCAGGGGCAGTACGACATCGAGGTGATCCAGCGCGAGCATGGGGCGCAACTCGCCGAGGAGGTGCACGGGCTCGCCGCATGAGATGACACTGCGCTGGTGCAGATCAGCGCTGCACTCGCACTTCCCGTCATTCAAACAGCGTCATCAATCGCCCGAGGGCGTCATCGATGACTTCCTGCGGCACTCGCTCGACCTTCTTCGCCTTGCGTGCGGCCAAGATCCATCATCCGCATCTTGTTGACAAGCGCCACGCCCCGCGTCCTGCAGCCCGTGCCCGTCAGAGAAACCGCGAACCCCGCGAAGCGCGAGAAATCACCGCCCTGAGTGATCGGTGCCACAAGAACATCACCGAGCCGATTGAAGTCTCGGGTAGTGAGCACGAGCGCCGGGCGCGCGTCACCTCGCATCTCATGACCTTCCACCGGGTCCAGGCGCACCTTCACGATGTCGCCGCGCTCGAACACCGCCATCACCAAGCCTCCTGGCCGACTGGCCTGGCGTTGTTCCACAAGGCGAGGTCCGCAGGCGGTGGCGCCTTCGGATCGCACTGGGCGAGCAAAGCCGCCAGGCTGTGGCGACGCTTCGGCGCCAGAGTGATCCGGCCATCGGGAGTTGAATCCAATGTCATCGATTGACCCGCCTTGAGGCCCAAATCCTTCAGCACTGCCGGCGGCAGCGCCAAGACCGTGCTGTTGCCGTACTTGCGAAGAACCACTTCCATGCTTGTCACCGCCTGATGTTAAACACTGTTGAACGATATTCTACATCGAGCGCGACGTACGGCAGGTGCTGAAGGTGGCAACATGTTGAGCTTCCAGCGCTGTGTGTCTATGTGCGCAGCGTCCCACCGCCCACTTCGGCGCCGGTCGTCCGACGCAACAGGGAAGCCTTCAAGACCACTGCGCTAGCATCCGGCCATGCGCCTGACCCCCGACCAAGCCCATGCCATCGTCGCCGCCACGCACGAGCTGGCCGGCGCCGACGCCTGCGTTCGGCTGTTCGGCTCGCGCTTTAACGATGACATGCGGGGCGGAGACATCGACCTGCTGGTGGAGTGCCCCCGCCCGGTGGTGCGGCCGGTGTGGCTGGCAGCACAGATCACGGCACGCCTGCAGCGAACGCTGGGTGACCGCAAGATCGACGTGCTGGTGATCGACCCCAGTACCCCCCTGGAACCGGTTCACCTCGTGGCGCGGGCCGAAGGGCAGGTGCTGCAATCATGATGACACTGGACCCCGTCCGCGAACGCCTGGCCTTTCTGCTCGAGACGGTGGCGCTCGAGGCCGAGCACTTGCAGGCCACCGATCGGCGCCTGTTCGCCGAAGCGTTCACACCCGAGCGCGCCGTCACGCTGCGTGACGACGGCTTGCTTGCCGAAAGGCTGGATGCGTTTGCCGCCCGATTCGCGCGACTGCAAGACACCATTGGCGACAAGCTGTTGCCGACACTGTTGACCCGGCTGGGGGAACCCGTGGGTAGTGTTCTGGACAACCTGGACCGCGCTGCTAGGCTGGGCTTGCTGGTGCAGCCCAGTGAAACGTGGATAGCGGTCAGGGCAATACGCAACCGCATGGTGCGCGAGTACATACGCAATCCAGACTTGCTGGCACAGGCGGTGAACGAGGCTCATCTGGCGGTGCCGATGCTGGTGCAATTCGGCGAGGCCTGCGGCGCCTATGCGGCAGCCAAGGGTCTGCTGTGATCGGGTCGTCGATCTGGTCTCGGCGCCGAAGCACCAGCCCCTTGGGTGTGATCACCAGCACCCAGGCCAAGCACGAAGTCGCCCCGTTGTGCGACGCGCGCCGGCGCGTGGAGTGCATGACCGTGGGTCGATCTCGCCTGCGCATCCCGAAAGTCAGGAGCTGTAGACCGCACTTTCAGGCGGCTACCGACCTTGGCCGCGCCTGGCGCGGCTTGGCCTTCGGTGTTGAAAGCTCTTCACGCACAGCCTGCCGAATGGCATCGATGACCGAGCGCTGCTGGATGAAGGCAACGAGCGCGTTGTTCATCAGCGTCTGGTAGTTGCCAGCGCCAGCGTGTTCGACCTGGGCACGGAAGTACTCGATGACTGCGTTGTCGATACGAATCGAAATCTTCGTCTTCCCAGGTTCGACGGGGATGACCGGGCCTCGCCTTGCCGATGAGAAGTCGAAATCGCGATACGGTTCAGCGGCGACCTTCTTCATACTGTTTCCTTTGCGGCTTGTTCGCCTTCCACGACGAAATGAGGCGGACCGCGCTGTTGCGAGAAGCGCAGCGCGAGATCGCGATCCGAACGCATGAACTGTCGGGCGGGAGCTTCAGGTCAACGCGCTGTCGGGCGACTCGGGGGTCGGCAGCGTCAGCACCTCGACCAGGCTGGTCTCGCCGTTCCAGAACTTGCGCAAGCCGTCGTGCTGCAGCGAGCGAAAGCCTGCGGGTTCGCAATCGCGCAGCTTGCGCGGTGTGAAGTCGCCGCTCGACAACTGCTGGCGCAGCGCATCGGTGGTCGGCAGGAACTCGTGCACGCCGACCCGGCCGCGGTAGCCCGAGTTCGCACACTGCGCGCAGCCGACCGGCGTCTGTCCGTGGTACGACGAAGCGTCCAGTCCCTGCCGCGCGGCGGCCCGTTGAATGAGCTCCGGTACATCGGCCAGCGCCTGCGGTACTGCGCAGTGCTTGCACAGACGCCGGATCAGGCGCTGCGCGATCACGCCGCGCACACTGGCGGCGAGCAGGAAGGGCTCGACGCCGATGTCGATCAGGCGCACGAAGGCCGAGGCAGCGTCGTTGGTGTGCAGCGTCGAGAGCACCTTGTGGCCGGTCAGCGAAGCCTGGATCGCGATCCGCGCGGTCTCGGTATCGCGGATCTCGCCGATCATGATCGTGTCGGGGTCGTGGCGCAGGATGGCGCGCAACGCGGCCGGGAAGGTGAAGCCGATGTCGGCCTGCACCTGGAACTGCGTCACCCCCGGCAGTTGATACTCGACCGGGTCTTCGACGGTCAGCACGCGGGTGTGCTCGATGTCCGTCGCCGCCAGCGCGGCATACAGCGTGGTGCTCTTGCCCGAGCCCGTCGGGCCGGTGACGAGGATGATGCCGTCGGAAGCGGTGAGCCAATGCTTGAGCAGCGCCAGGTGGTCGGCCTCCAGGCCCAGCGCGTCGAGCTGGAAGCGGCGGTGTTCGGTCTTCGGCAGCAGCCGCAGCACCGCGGATTCGCCGTGCACGCCGGGGATCACCGAGACGCGCACTTCGGTCTCGATGCCGGCGGCGCGGGTCGAGAAGCGGCCGTCCTGCGGCAGCCGGCGCTCGGCGATGTCGAGCCCGGCGATCAGCTTGATGCGGCTCGTCACCGCGTCGAACTTCAGCCGCGGGTGCGATTCGGCCGTGCGCAGTACGCCGTCGACGCGATAGCGCACCGCGAAGCCCTGTTCGCTGGGCTCGATGTGGATGTCCGAGGCGCCGAGGTCGGTGCCGCGGGCCAGCATCGACGCGACGAACTCGACGATCGGCGCGTCCTGCGCCAGCTGGCGCAGATCGAGCGCGCCGCCGCCCGGCGTGGCCTCGCTCTGCCGCGCGGTCTGCGAGTACAGGCCGGCCAGCGCCGCCGTCATGTCCTGGCCGGTGGCCAGCATCGGTTGCACCGTGCGCTGCCCCGCGCGGCGCTGCACCTGGTCGAGCAACTCCGGCAGCAGGGGGTCGCGAGCCACCAGCCACAGCGCGTCGCCCCCGGCGGGGCTGACAAAGGCCTCCCAGCGCTTCGCCAGCGCCTCGGGCAGGGCGTAGGGCTCGGCGAGTGCGTTGGCCGCCCTGAAGGCGATTTCAGGCTGCTCGCCACGCCGCCACAGAGGCAGGGCCAGCTGGCGTGACAGCGCTTCGTACAGCGTGGCCTCCGACACCACGCCGTGGCGCACCAGGATCGCGCCCAGACGCTGCGCTGCAGGCTGGCTGGCCTGTTCGGCCAGCGCGCGATCGAGATCGCCTTGGGCGAGGGCGCCGCTGGCCAGTAGCAGTTGTCCGATGAGCATTGGCTGATTTTGACGCAAGTGAGAAGAGCCTCGGCTGCGGAATGCGGCCAAGAGGCATCGAGTATCAGGAGTAATACGATCGCCGCCTGCTATGAAAAAGCTGCCTCGCCTCACTGTCCGCTTCTTTCGCGAGTCGACTGGCGCCGAGCCCGTGCGTGTGTGGCTCAAGGATCTTTCGACTTACGAGATGCGTGAAGTCGGTGTCGACATCAAGACCGTGCAGTTCGGGTGGCCGATCGGGATGCCTGCCGGTAGTGGATCATATTGATGGCGACATCTGGGAGGTTCGTACGCGCCTTGCGACCCGCATGGCGCGAGTATTGTTTGCGCTCGACGGGAACTTGATGGTTCTGCTTCATGGGTTCATCAAGAAAGAGCGCAAGACGCCCAAGGCGGAATTGGATTTGGCCAAGCAGCGGCTGAAGAAGCTCAGGAGTGCAACATGACCACGAAAGAAACCCCCAAGGGCAACCCGCACATCGGCTCGGATTTCGATGAGTTCCTGTGCGAGGAACAGTTCTACGATGAAGCTCAGGCCGTCGCGGTCAAACGCGTGCTCGCCTTCGAGCTTGAACGAGGCATGCAGAAGGCGCAACTCACCAAGACCGCCATGGCCAAGCGGATGGGCACCACCCGGGCGCAACTCGATCGGCTCCTAAATCCCGACAATCCCGCGACGACGCTCCAGACGCTGGTGAAGGCCGCGGGAGCTGTCGGCAAGCGCGTGAAGATTTCGCTCGTCAACGCGTGAGCCGGTTCCCAAGGCCAAGCGTGATGAGCACCCGGCTTTCGGCGTTGCACGCTGCGAGAACCGTGGGATCTGGGGCTCCTACAAGCCCTTCGGAGTGGGCCGTCTCGACATCGTGGCCAAGATCGCGTAAAGCAAACTCCACCCGTCGCGGAAGGTTCTCGTCGAGCTTGAATCGAAGGGGCACCTCGGCGCCTTACGCAGGTAGCGGGACGATTCTTTCGCGCGCCAAGTCAGCCGCGTAAGACATGGCAGCAGGGATGTGCTCAGGCTTGAGAGTGGGGTATTCGGCAAGGATGCTCGGTACCGTCTCGCCTGCGGCCAGGTTGTCCAGCACGACCGATACCGGTATTCGCGTGCCGCGAAAGCACACTGCCCTGTGCAGGATTTCCGGGTCGGCGGTGATGCAAGGCTTCCAGTCCATGACGAGCTCGACGTTGATGACCGTGGCTTGATCTTACCCACACGCTGGGACGACAAGGCGCTGGCGGCGTACAAGCACGGGGGCGCGAGCCGACAGCGTGGAACCATCGCTCACCCGATCTGGCGACTGCTTGTTCAAGTGACTGCGCAAGTCCGAGATCGCGATCGCGGATGTGAAGCAAGTCATCGTCAAGGGTTCGTGGCGGCCAGTTCCTTGCACAACTCGTAGGGGCACAAAAAAAGGCGGGAGCCGAAGCTCCCGCCTTGTTCAACCGAACCCGTTTGAGCGGATCAGCGGTTGTTCTGGCTGTTCTGCTGCCTGGCTTCCGGACCTTCGTCGCTCTGCGCGGCGGAGGACTCGAGGAAGTTGCCGTTGTTCGGGTTGTACTGATAGTTCTGAACGCGGAGCGACGAACTCGGCGCCGTGATGCGCAGGCGGGCATTGCCGCCCACGTCATCCGGACCGAAGCTCGGGTTGGCGGCGTAGCGGCAGCATTCAGCGCGGCGTCGAGCGCCGTGGTCGTGTAGTAACGCACTTCACGCGGAGCGAACGGGCCCGAGGTGCCGTTCGTCGAGACAACCGGGTCGAGCGAAGTCGACGCGCCCAGCACGCCACTGGCCAGCAGCGCCTGGATCACCGGCGAAACCGTTTGCTGTTCGTCGGTGTTGATCACGCGCACCACGCTGTACCAGCCGCTCTGGCGACCTTGGCGACCGGCCGGGATGTAGTTGCGAACGTCGATCCTGACGCCGTTGGAGGTCAGGTTGTAGATCGGTGCCGCGCAGACCGGGTTGCCGATTCGAGCGAATCGGCGAACTTGGTCGAGCGTGCCACTGGTCAGCGCGAACTGGCTAGTCGGGATGAGGTTGGCCATGGTGGTGCCGTAGCAGAGGTAAACGGGTATCACGCCGGCAGCAATGGCGAGCGCGACCACGTTGGCCGAGCTCAGCGTTACCGTGGCCGACTGGCCATCGGCGGCGATGGTGCCGGCGACCAGGCTGGCCGCGCAGATCCGCGTTGACGCTGGCAAAGAAGCTGCCGCCATTCGCCGCCGTCAGGAAATTGCCGCTGACATCGACCTTCAGCGATTGGCTTCGACGACGCCGGCTCCGGTATCCGGGTTGGTGCCGAAGACGCGCCCTGGCGGCGGGGGCATATCCTTGACCGAATAAGGACTTGGTGCCGTCCAAGTCGAACAGCGTGCGCCTTGTCGGCGATGTTGATCGACCGATGTTCAGCAGCGAGGGCGAGGCAGCGTCACATCAGCCGAGGAAGCGTCGACGCGATCCGTGAAGAACTTGCCCAGCGAGCCGATCAGCACGTCGACCTTGCTCAACTCTTGGGCCGGGACGGCGAGCGCGAGGCAGAGACTTTCGCGTTCAAGCTGATCGCCACGCTGGACTTGCGCGATCGGGGTGATGTTCTTCAGCGGCGCGAGCGTGAAGTTCGAATCGAACTCCAGCCGGCGGCATTGGTCATCTTGACTGCCACTTCGACTGTGGCGATGTCGTTGCAAGTGCCGTTGTTAGCGCCGGCGCGCCGAGGACGTGCCGACCTTCGTGATCTAACCGGGCCGCCTTGAACCGAGGATGATCTGCGAACTACAGTGTAGGCAATGCCGGTATTCAACACTGAAGGCGGCGGTGATCGTCTTCTTGTCGGCGCTGAGCGCCGCTGTCGACGAACTGATGGGAGTCAGCGTTGTTCGGGTCAGACAGCGTGATTTGGTATTGCGGCCGGCGGCGGGGGCTCCACTCGCCGCCGCTGGGCAGCGTCCAGCTGATCGTGAAGCTATTGGGGTTGAGCGGGCGTGCCAGACAGCGGCAGCGCAAGCGCGTAGTTGACGGTCGGCACGGTCAGCGGCGACCGCGTCGGTGCCGAACACTTCGGCAGCGAAGTTCTTGTACGAAGCCTGGATCACACCGGCACTGGCCGTCATGGCCATGGTTCCGAGAGCGCTGGCCACCAATGCGGAAAGGAGCTTAATCTTCATTTGGGTCCTCGTTTGATCAAAGAGATGACATCTCAACAAGCCCGCCGACTTCTGATATCGGTTATCGGAGGCCGCTGCACTCGTGTGATGTGTCAGCTGGCGCAAGTATACGCACAGAGATTACGCGCGCAACGGTGGAAACAGGAGGTTGTTCACGCCTTTGTTGCTTTTGGCCCACGGCGCTGTAACCAGCCGTTCGTTGCGGTTGGGGTTGTCACGGCAGGCGACGGGGTCGGCCCCATAGGTGAACACTGCCGCTCACCGAGCGTGAGAACGTGACACTTTCCCTGTCTGTTTTGTTCGTAGCTACAATCAAAAGGTGTCGACCTGGGACGATGACCGCGTCGCCTATGGCGAGCTGAGGATCAATCTGCTCGGCTGGCTCAACGGCTTCGTTGTGCACATGACCTACACGGAGCGAGGCGATGAGCCGCACATCATCAGTCTTCGCAAGGCCGAGAAACATGAAGTCCGACGTTACGCGAAAGAAATTGCCCGCTAGCCTGGCCGCCTGGGAAGCTGTCATCGCATCGGCCCCCGGAAGGGATCGCCCGCTGACTACCGCCGAAGAGGAAGAACTGGCCAATGCGGTGGTCGTGAAGAAGGGCGGCTATGCCGCCGTACAGGCGGCGCTGGCAGAGAAGCGCAAACGTGGGCAGCGTGGCCCTCAGGCGACGCCAACAAAGCAACTGGTGAGCGTTCGGTATAGCCCGGAGGTAGTCGAATACTTCAAATCGACAGGTGCAGGCTGGCAAACGCGGATGAACGATGCCCTGCGCGAGTGGGTAGCAGGACATCCCGCACGGCGCACCAAGCGGTCAGTCGCGTGATGGGGCCGAACCCCTCAATCCAGCCGACTGCCTGCGGCAGTCACTGATTTCGAACGTGTGCCGTCACTCTTTCGCCCGCGCCAGTAGGCGGGCTTCCGCGGGAACGGGTCGGGTCGCCAGGCTATTTCGCCTTGGTCGCGCCCTGAAGCTCCTTGAGCAACTGGGGGTCGGTGACCGGCGTGCCGGTGGGTGACGCCGTGGGGCCGCTGGGCCGTGGCGGGCTCGATGCGGCCGGCGCGGGTGGTTTGCCCGCCGCGGGCGATGCAGGACCGCCGCTGAAATCGGGCCGGGTACCGGTGCTGCTTGCAGTGCCCGGGGCCACTGCGCCGCGCGTGCTGCTTGCGCCCGGGGGCGGCTCGGCAACGGGCGCATCGGCGGGCGGCAAGACATAGGGCCGCGGCGCCAGCATCGCGTCGTCGATTGCGTCGCGCGGTGCGCTGGCCGGGGCGATGTCTCGCTGCGGCCGCAGGGTCTGCATCGGCGTGCGCGCGTCCCACATGAACTGGCCGCGGAAGGCATCGCTCATCGCGCGGGCCTCGAACTCGTCGGCGATCACGTAGGGGGTGATCAGCATGACGAGCTCGGTGCGGTCGCGCGAGTTGTCGCTGCTCTTGAACAGGCTTCCAGCGTACGGGATGTCTTTCAGCAGCGGCACGCCGGTGTCGGCGTTCGAGGCCGTCTCGCTCATCAGCCCGCCGAGCAGCACGGTGGCGCCGTCGACGACCGAGAGCTTGGTGCTGACCCGGCGCGTGGAGATGGTTGGCGAGGCGGAGACACCAGTCTTCGTGGCGGAGGCCGAGCTCACCTCCTGCTCGACGTCGAGGTCGATGCGCCCGCCGGCATGGATGACCGGCCTGACCTTCAGGATCACGCCGGTCTGGCGGTACTGGATGGTCTGCAGCACGTTCGGCTGCAACTCGCCGCCCGGCACGCCGACGCTCGCGCCGCCGGTGGTTTGCTGCGAGCTGACCACCGGTACCTCGGAGCCGACCTGGATCATCGCTGCCTCGCCGTTGCGCGCCATCACCGTCGGGTTGGCCAGCACGCGCACGCGCGAGGTCGACGCCAGCGCATTGAGCACGGCGCGTGCGGTGGTATTGCCGGCCTTCGTGATGACGGCCGCCAGTCCGCCGATGCCAGTAGTGCCGAAGGCGCCCAGCGTGCTCAGGTTGACCACCAGGTTGCCGAGCTTGAACTCGTTGAGCAGCCACTCGAAGCCGAGCTGTTCACCGTTGGTCAGCCTCACTTCGGCGATCGTCACCGACACCATCGCGCTGCGCGGCGGGCGGTCGAGCTCCTGCAGCAGGCCGAACCATTGCTGGTACTCGGTGGGACTGCCCTGGATGATCAGCGTGTTGCTGCTCGGGTTGACGACGACGCGCGAGCGTACCGAGCCTGCCGTGGCGGCACCGGCGGCGGCGGCCGGGTTCATCACGTCCTGAAGCGTCTTCGCCAGCGCGGCTGCGTCGAGGTTGCGCACCGGGTAGGTGAAGTAGCCGGCGCTGCCGCGGCCGCTGGCCGGTTGATCGAGCTCGGTGGCCCAGCGCAGCACGTGGTTCAGCACCGCGTCGCTGCGCGCGAAGACGAGCACCGAGTTCAGCGGCGGCACCGGCAGCAGGATGATCGGCGCCTGGGCCTGTGGCGCGGTGCCGACCGAATAGCCCTGCGCCTGCAAGATTTCGGCGAGGCGCCTGGCCATCTCGTCGGCCGACCAGAACAAGGGGGCGATGCGCGCGCTCGAGCGGCCGCGCATCGACGGCTGGTCGAGCACGCGGAGGGTCTCGATCGCCGCCGCCACGTCGTCGCTCTGGCCGCTGATCAGGATGGCCTGGTTGCCGACGTCGTCCTGCACGAGCAGGCGCTGGCCGAACACGGTACGCAACCAGCCGACGACGCTGGTCGGGCTGACCGTTTCGAGGTCGACGATCTGGAACACCGGGCGCAGCGCGGCGGGCACGTCGGGCAGGCTGCGGCCACGGCGCACCTCGGGCACGAAGCCGGCGCTGCCGGCGGCAACCGTGACGCGCACCAGGCCGTTGTACTCGATGACGGCGATGCCGTAGGACTTGAGTACCGCCTTGGCCGCCTCGTACAGCTGGCTCGCCGTCTGCGCCTTGCCGCTCTTCAGGCTGACGAACTCCTTGCGCTGGGCGATCGCCGGGTCGACCGAGACGTTGCGCTTGAGGATCGTCGCGAACACGGTGTCGATGAACACGGGCAGCGGCAATTGCTCCAGCGCTACCGCGGTTTCGAGTGCCGGATCGTCCGGCATCGGGGTGCCGGCCGGCGAGGGCAGCGCCGTGCTGCTGCCGGGTTGCGGCGGCGGCGGCGGAGTTTCGAACAGGCGCGGCGTTCGGCCAGAGGCGGTGGTGGGCGGAGCCGCGTTCGCCGCCGGCGCTGCACCGCTCGCAGCGGAGGCCGCTGGCGCCGCGGCCGCAGGCAGCGCAGTCGAGCCGCTCTTGGCCATGTCCATCGCCGTGGGCTCCCGCAACGGCAGGATCGACGGAGGCATCGCGGCACAACCGCCGAGGCCGGCGAGCAGCGACGCGAGAACGCGCCTCCGAAGCGGAGCTTTGATGCTGTGGGGCGTTGGTTTGAGCATCATGGTTCGTTCAGGTAGAGGGTGCGCGGGCGTCCGCGCGGGCTCTGGATTTCAACGCGGTTGGCATGGATCGCCTTGATGCGGTCGCCATCGGGCAGAGTCTCGCCGACTCGCAGGCGAAGTGGCTTCTCGCCTTGGGTGGTCAACACGGCATAGCGCTCGTTGCCGCGTACCACCAATGCAGCCAGACGCCAGACGATACTGTCGGCGCCGGGGGCGGCTGCTGCGCCGCCCGTCGCAGCCGCGGCTGGCACACGGGTCAGTCCCATCGGATCGGCCGCCGCGACGCTGCTTGCCATCGCCTGCGGCGAGGGGGCGGCCCCTTGCGCGGCAGACGCGGGCGCCACCGCCGAGACCGCGCTGGCAGCAGGCGGCGCATCGGCCGGGCGGTGCCACCACCAGCCCGCCGCCGCCGCGCCGGCCCAGCAGAGCAGGGCGATCGCGACGCGGACCGCAAGGATCATGGGCGCACCTCCGGGCTCAGCAACACCGGCACCGAGACCGTCATCTCGACACGGCGATTGCGCGCCGAGACCGAGAGGCTGTCGATTCGCGCGAGTTGGCCGCCGGCCTCGATCTGAACGAGCGCGTTCTCGAGGGCGTTCGGGGCGAGGTCGAAATTCACCGTCGCGCGCACGCGCAGCGCGGAGCGTGCGCTCGCGCTGGCGCCCGAGGCGGCGGGCGCGGCCTGCAGCGGCAGCAGGCTGACGGTCGGGCGCACCACCGCAGCGCTGCGCAGCGCGCTGGCGAGCCAATCGCGCAGACGCGCCTGGGCCTGCGCTTCGGAGGGCGCCTGCCACAGACGGCCCTGCAGCGCGCCGCGCTCGCCCTCGGCTGCACTGGTGCGCGCCAACCAATCGATCTGGTCGCTGCCGGCAGTGAGCACCTCGGCACGCCCGCGCACTTTGCGGAGCTCGCCTTCGAGCTGTTGGTGCGCCTCCCAGGCGCGCAGGCTCAGCTCGCCCAGGATCGCCAGCGCCGCAACGCCCGCCAGCATGAGCAGGCGGCGGTCGATGCGCAAGCGTTGCAGCAGGGCGATGCGTGCCATGGCGTCAGCGAGCGGCGATGCCCGGCCGCGGCGTATCGGTGGGCGGGGCCAGCTCGGCGATGTTGGCGCTGAGCGTGAGGGCGTTGCCGGCGCTGTCTTGCCCGACCCGCAGCGCGCCGAGGCCCGGCACGCTCTCCAGCTTGCGCGTCACGTCGAGCAGCGTGACATCGCGCTCGGGCAGCTCGAGCGTGATCTTGAGCTGCCCGTTGCGATAGTCCCATTCGAGCATGCGGGCGCCGACGGCCCCGGTGGCGCTGGCGCTCGCCGGCAGTCCGGGCGCCGGGACTGCAGGGGCCTTGGCAAGCGGGGCAGAAGCGGCAACGGCGGGCGCGAAGATGCCGCTGGCAGTCACGCGTTCGAGCAACTCGAGTTGCGACAGTCGCGGCACCAGCGCGCGCAGGGCCTCCAGCTCGCTGGCGGACTGCTCGTAGCGCGCACGGGCCTGCAGCGAGGCCTCGCGGCTGCCACGCAAGGCCTGCAGGCGTTCGGTGTCGATGCGCAGCTGCTGGCGCGCCTGAAGGTGCACGCCCAGGGCCGCAGCCGCGACTGTGCCGAGCACCAGCAGCGCAACCCGCCAGCGCCAGCCTTGCCACGGATCTACCGCGGGCAGGTTGTCGCCGGCCAGCCAGCCCCGGGCCGGGCGCCGCAGCGCGGGTGCGACGGTGGGCTCCGGCAAGGGGTGTTCGGCCGGATCGGCCCCGCAACCGCGCACGAAGCGCTGCCACTCGGCCGCGTCGGGCAGGGCCTCGAACCATCGGCTGTGCAGCAACTCGCCGCCTGACCACTGCTGGGCTTCGAAGCCCTCGGCTCGACGCAACAGCCGCAGGCCTTGCGCCGGCTCGTCCAGCACGGACTCGGCCCAGCCGCCGCGCCGCGGGCTGCGCACATTGCCGTCCAGGGCCCAGGCCCACACGAGCAGGGTGCCGCCGGCCTGTGTGCGACACAGGAACCCGAACGAACCCGCCGGCAGGTACTGCGTCAGTTGCAGGCGCACTGCATCGAGCAGCTGGCCACGCGCGAGCGCCGGCATCGGCAGGCGCACGAAGGTCAACGCCCGGCGCGGCACCGGGGCGGCGCCGGCGCTGGGGCGCCAAGGCGTAGCTGAGGGCGTCGATGCGGTCACTGCAGGTTGCCGAACGGCGTGATCAATGGGGGTAGCGGCTGCTTGGGCGGTTGATCGGGCAGGACGGCCACCTGGCTCGCCGGCGGTAACGGGGCGGGGCGCATCTGCCGTACGCTGTAGTCCACATGCCAGGGAGCCTGGCCGTCGTCGGCGGTGGCCGTGAGGCCGATGTGCTGGCACCAGGCGACCGAAGGCGGGCAGATCGTGAGCAGTGTCGTCGACGAAGGCAGCGTCATGTAGCGGCTCGCCGACAGGTAACTGCCCCGGGCCACATTGGGCAGCGATTCTAGCGCCAGCGGTGTGTCGGGGGCGCGTTGCGCCAGCAAGGCGCGCGCCACGTCGATGTCGGCGCCACCGATCGCCGCCAGCACCGGCGCCTTCACGGTGGAGCGGTTGACGGCGTTGCCGGTGCCAGCCCAGACATGGTCGAGCACGGCGCGCATCGTTGCGGCGTCGAGCTCGCGCCAGCCGATGATGCGCTGCAGTTCGCCCGGCGCCAGCAGCGGCGCATTGCGCGGCGGCGGCAACCTGGCGGCGCTGTAGTCCGCCGCCTCGGCGCCGTTCAGGCGCACCAGGCTGTCGGCGTCGGTGTAGTCGAGCAGCGTGTCGGCGAGCAGGGCCGCCTTGGCGTCGGCCACACCGAGGACTCGCAGCAGCCCGTTCACCTCGGTGCTGCTGGCGCGCCGCAGGTTGAACAGGCCGGCGGCGTCCTGGTAGCCGACGTAGGTGCCGTCGGAACTGCGGTAGAAGCGGCCGTCGAGCTCGATGTCGCCCATGCGGCTGCCGCGGCGGGACAGCGTGCTGGTCAGGTAGAGCGCCTGGGCCAGCGCGTTCTGCACCGCGACCGAGGCCTGCTGCTCCTGGCGCGATGCAGTGACGAGAGAGCGCAACTGGTCGCTGCGGTGCGCCATCAGCGACACGCCGACGGAGATCAGGGCGAGCAGGATCACCGTCACGGGCAGCACGAAGCCGCGTGGCGCGCGCATGGCCGAGGACGGGCGGTTGGGCAGGCGCGGTGGCATCGTTCAGTCCGGCATGGTGCCGAACGGCGAGCTCGGCTCGCTCAGCTGCCAGGCGCTGGCGCGCGGCGCGACGAGCAGGGTCATCGGCCGCGCCTGGCCCTCGAACTGCAGCGTGAACTGCACCAGCGTTGGGAGCGCAGGCGCCTCTGCCGTCGCGCGGTCCATCAGCGAGAAGACGGGCGGCCAGCTGTCATGCGCGCGGCCGGAGGCATCGAGGTAGCGCAGATCGGCCACGACCAGCCGCCAAGGATAGGTGGCAGCCGGCTGGCCTTGGTGCT
>CAVPAZ010000024.1:0-123523 GCA_963701725.1 uncultured bacterium
AGCCCGTCGGGCCGGTGACGAGGATGATGCCGTCGGAAGCGGTGAGCCAATGCTTGAGCAGCGCCAGGTGGTCGGCCTCCAGGCCCAGCGCGTCGAGCTGGAAGCGGCGGTGTTCGGTCTTCGGCAGCAGCCGCAGCACCGCGGATTCGCCGTGCACGCCGGGGATCACCGAGACGCGCACTTCGGTCTCGATGCCGGCGGCGCGGGTCGAGAAGCGGCCGTCCTGCGGCAGCCGGCGCTCGGCGATGTCGAGCCCGGCGATCAGCTTGATGCGGCTCGTCACCGCGTCGAACTTCAGCCGCGGGTGCGATTCGGCCGTGCGCAGTACGCCGTCGACGCGATAGCGCACCGCGAAGCCCTGTTCGGTCGGTTCGATGTGGATGTCCGAGGCGCCGAGGTCGGTGCCGCGGGCCAGCATCGACGCGACGAACTCGACGATCGGCGCGTCCTGCGCCAGCTCGCGCAGATCGAGCGCGCCGCCGCCCGGCGTGGCCTGGCTCCTGCCGCGCCACCTGCGAGTTCCCGCCGGCCAGCGCCGCTGTTCATGTCCTGGCCGGTGGCCAGCATCGGCTGCACCTTGCGCAGCGCCGCGCGGCGCTGCGCCTGGTCGAGCAGCTCGGGCAGCAGCGGAACGCCAGCCACCAGCCACAGCGCGTCGGCCCCGGCGGGGCTGACAAAGGCCTCCCAGCGCTTCGCCAGCGCCTCGGGCAGGGCGTAGGGCTCGGCGAGTGCGTTGGCCGCCCTGAAGGCGATTTCAGGCTGCTCGCCACGCCGCCACAGAGGCAGGGCCAGCTGGCGTGACAGCGCTTCGTACAGCGTGGCCTCCGACACCACGCCGTGGCGTACCAGGATCGCGCCCAGACGCTGCGCTGCGGGCTGGCTGGCCTGTTCGGCCAGCGGCGATCGAGATCGCCTTGGGCAGGGCGCCGCTGGCCAGTAGCAGTTGTCCGATGGGCATTGGCTGATTTTGACGCAAGTGAGAAGAGCCTCGGCTGCAGAATGCGGCCAAGAGGCATCGAATATCAAAAGTGATACGATCGCCGCCTGCAATGAATAAGCTGCCTCGCCTCACTGTCCGCTTCTTTCGCGAGTCGACTGGCGCCGAGCCCGTGCGTGTGTGGCTCAAGGATCTTCCGACTTGCGAGATGCGTGAAGTCGGTGTCGACATCAAGACCGTGCAGTTCGGGTGGCCGGTCGGGATGCCGGTAGTGGATCATATTGATGGCGACATCTGGGAGGTTCGTATGCGCCTTGCGAACCGCATGGCGCGAGTATTGTTTGCGCTCGACGGGAACGTGATGGTTCTGCTTCATGGGTTCATCAAGAAAGAGCCAAGACGCCCAAGGCGGAACTGGATTTGGCCAAGCAGCGGCTGAAGAAGCTCAGGAGTGCAACATGACCACGAAAGAAACCCCCAAGGGCAACCCGCACATCGGCTCGAACTTCGATGAGTTCCTGCGCGAGGAACAGTTCTACGATGAAGCTCAGGCCGTCGCGGTCAAGCGCGTGCTCGCCTTTGAGCTTGAACGAGGCATGCAGAAGGCGCAACTCACCAAGACCGCCATGGCCAAGCGGATGGGCACCACCCGGGCGCAACTCGATCGGCTGCTAAATCCCGACAATCCCGCGACGACGCTCCAGACGCTGGTGAAGGCCGCGGGAGCTGTCGGCAAGCGCGTGAAGATTTCGCTCGTCAACGCGTGAGCCGGTTCCCAAGGCCAAGCGTGATGAGCACCCGGCTTTCGGTGTTGCACGCTGCGAGGACCGTGGGATCTGGGGCTCCTACAAGCCCTTCGGAGTGGGCCGTCTCGACATCGTGGCCAAGATCGCGTAAGGCGAACTCCACCCGTCGCGGAAGGTTCTCGTCGAGCTTGAATCGAAGGGGCACCTCGGCGCCTTACGCAGGTAGCGGGACGATTCGTTCGCGCGCCAAGTTAGCCGCGTAAGACATGGCAGCAGGGATGTGCTCGGGCCTGAGAGTGGGGTACTCGCCAAGGATGGCTCGAACCGTCTCGCCTGCGGCCAGGTTGTCCAGCACGACCGATACCGGTATTCGCGTGCCGCGAAAGCACACTGCCCCGTGCAGGATTTCCGGGTCGGCGGTGATGCAGGGCTTCCAGTCCATGACAACCTCGACGTCGATGACCGTGGCTTGATCTTACCCACACGCTGGGACGACATGGCACTGGCGGCGTTCAAGCACGGGGGTGCGAGCCGACAGCGTGAAACCATCGCTCACCGATCTGGCGACTGCTTGTTCAAGTGACTGCGCAAGTCCGAGATCGCGATCGCGGATGTGAAGCACGTCATCTTCAAGCGTTCGTGGCGGCCAGCGCCGTGCAACTCGTACGGGCACAAAAAAAAGGCGGGAGCCGAAGCTCCCGCCTTGTTCAACCGAACCCGTTTGAGCGGATCAGCGGTTGTTTTGGCTGTTCTGCTGATTGCCTTCCGGACCCTCGTCGCTCTGCGCGGCGGAGGACTCAAGGAAGTTGCCGTTCGTCGGGTTGTACTGGTAGTTCTGCACACGGATCGACGAAGTCGGTGCCGAGATGCGCAGGCGCGCATTGCCGCCCACGTCGGCAGCGCCGAAGCTCGGGTTGGCCGGCGTGGCTGCCGCATTCAGAGCGGCGTCGATCGCCGTCGTCGTGTAGTAGCGCACTTCACGCGGAGCGAACGGGCCCGAGGTGCCGTTGGCCGAGACCACCGAGTCGAGCGGCGTCGACGCACCCAGCGTGCCGTTGGCCAGAAGGGCCTGGACCACCGGCGAAGCCGATTGCGTTTCGTCCGTGTTGATGATGCGCACCACGCTGTACCAGCCGCTCTGGGCCTTGACGACGGCCGGAATGTAGTTCCGCACATCGATCTTGACGCCATTCGCGCCGAGCTTGTAGAGCGGTGCCGGGCAGACCGGGTTCGCCGCTTCGAGCGAATTGGCGAACTTAGTGAGCGAACCGCTGGTCAGCGCGAACTGGCTAGTCGGGATGACGTTGGCCATGGTCGTGCCGTAGCAGAGGTACGCGGGCAGCGGGCCGGCAGCGTTGGCAAGCGCGACCACGTTGGCCGCGCTCAGCGTTACCGTGGCCGACTGGCCGTTGGCGGCGATGGTGCCAGCGACCAGGCTGGCCGTGCAATCCGCGTTGACGCTGGCGAAGAAGCTGCCGCCCTTGGCCGCGGTCAGGAACGTGCCGCTCACGGTGGCCGTCAGTCCATTGGCTTCGACGATGCCGGCTCCGGTTGCCGGGTTGGTGCCGAACAACGCACCCTGCGCGGCGGGGGCGATATCCTTGACCGAATAGGCGTTGGTGCCGTCCAGGTCGAACAGCGTCGCCTTGTTGGCGATGTTGATCGAGCCGATGTTCAGCAGCGAGGGCGAGGCCAGCGTCACGTCAGCCGGCGCGATCGTGAACAACTTGCCCAGCGAGCCGATCAGCACGTCGACCTTGCTCTTCTCAGCCACGGCAAACGCGGCCGAGTCTTTCGCGGTCACGCTGATCGCCACGCTGGCTTGCACGATCGGGGTGGTGTTCTTCAGCGGCGCGAGCGTGAAGTTCGAATCGAACTCCGAGCCGGCGGCGTTGGTCAGCTTGACGGCCACTTCGACTGAGGCGATGTCGTTGCCGCAGCCGTTGTTGAGCGCCGGCGCGCCGAGGACATTGCCGACCTTGGTGATACTTACCGGGCCGCCCGAACCGAGGATGATCTGCGAATTCACCGTGTAGGGCGATTGCACGCTGAAGACGGCGCTGATCGTCTTCTTGTCGGCGCTGAGGGTCACCGTCGACGGGTTGATCGGGGTCAGGTTGTTCGGATCGGACAGCGTGATGGTGTTCGCGGCCGGGGCGGCAACCCACTCGCCGCCGCTGGGCAGCGTCCAGCTGATCGTGAAGCTATTCGGGTTGAGGGGCGTGCCAGACAGCGGCAGCGCCAGCGCGTAGTTCACGGTCGGCGCGATCAGCACGACGGCGTCGGTGCCGAACACTTCAGACGCGTAGTTCTTGTACGAAGCCTGGATCACACCGGCGTTGGCCGTGATGGCCATGGTTCCGAGAGCGCTGGCCACCAATGCGGAAAGGAGCTTAATCTTCATTTGGGTCCTCGTTTGATCAAAGAGATGACATCTCAACAAGCCCGCCGACTTCTGATATCGGTTATCGGAGGCCGCTGCACTCGTGTGATGTGTCAGCTGGCGCAAGTATACGCACAGAGATTACGCGCGCAACGGTGGAAACAGGAGGTTGTTCACGCCTTTGTTGCTTTTGGCCCACGGCGCTGTAACCAGTCGTTCGTTGCGCTTGGCGATGTCACGGCAGGCGACGGGGTCGGCCCCATAGGTGAACACTGCCGCTCACCGAGCGTGAGAACGTGACACATTCCCTGTCTGTTTTGTTCGTAGCTACAATCAAAAGGTGTCGACCTGGGACGATGACCGCGTTGCCTATGGCGAGCTGAGGATCAATCTGCTCGGCTGGCTCAACGGCTTCGTTGTGCACATGACCTACACGGAGCGAGGCGATGAGCCGCACATCATCAGTCTTCGCAAGGCCGAGAAACATGAAGTCCGACGTTACGCGAAAGAAATTGCCCGCTAGCCTGGCCGCCTGGGAAGCTGTCATCGCATCGGCCCCCGGAAGGGATCGCCCGCTGACTACCGCCGAAGAGGAAGAACTGGCCAATGCGGTGGTCGTGAAGAAGGGCGGCTATGCCGCCGTACAGGCGGCGCTGGCAGAGAAGCGCAAACGTGGGCAGCGTGGCCCTCAGGCGACGCCAACAAAGCAACTGGTGAGCGTTCGGTATAGCCCGGAGGTAGTCGAATACTTCAAATCGACAGGTGCAGGCTGGCAAACGCGGATGAACGATGCCCTGCGCGAGTGGGTAGCAGGACATCCCGCACGGCGCACCAAGCGGTCAGTCGCGTGATGGGGCCGAACCCCTCAATCCAGCCGACTGCCTGCGGCAGTCACTGATTTCGAACGTGTGCCGTCACTCTTTCGCCCGCGCCAGTAGGCGGGCTTCCGCGGGAACGGGTCGGGTCGCCAGGCTATTTCGCCTTGGTCGCGCCCTGAAGCTCCTTGAGCAACTGGGGGTCGGTGACCGGCGTGCCGGTGGGTGACGCCGTGGGGCCGCTGGGCCGTGGCGGGCTCGATGCGGCCGGCGCGGGTGGTTTGCCCGCCGCGGGCGATGCAGGACCGCCGCTGAAATCGGGCCGGGTACCGGTGCTGCTTGCAGTGCCCGGGGCCACTGCGCCGCGCGTGCTGCTTGCGCCCGGGGGCGGCTCGGCAACGGGCGCATCGGCGGGCGGCAAGACATAGGGCCGCGGCGCCAGCATCGCGTCGTCGATTGCGTCGCGCGGTGCGCTGGCCGGGGCGATGTCTCGCTGCGGCCGCAGGGTCTGCATCGGCGTGCGCGCGTCCCAATGAACTGGTGGCGGAACGCGTCGGTGATGGCGCGGGCCTCGAATTCGTCGGCGATGACATACGGCGTGATCAACATCACCAGTTCGGTACGCTCGCGATGGTGTCGGAGCTCCGGAACAGCGCGCCGGCGAACGGGAAATCTTTCAGGAACGGGATGCCGGTGTCGGCGTTCGTCGCCTGCTCCTGCATCAGGCCGCCGAGAACGACGGTGGCGCCATCGATAACCGAGAGCTTGGTCGTGATCCGCCGGTTCGAAATGGTCGGCGAGGCTGACACGCCGGTCTTGGTAGATTCCGCCCGGCTGACCTCCTGCTCGACGTCGAGATCGATGCGTCCACCCGCATGGATCACCGGTTTGACTTTCAGGATCACGCCGGTCGAGCGGTACTGAATGGTCTGCAGCAGGGCCCGGCTGTATACCGACGTTGCCGGTCGTCTGTTGCGAGGTGACCACCGGCACTTCAGAGCCGACCTGGATCAAGGCCGGCTCGCCATTGCGTGCCATGACGGTAGGATTGGCGAGCACGCGCACGCGCGAGGTCGAGGCCAGCGCGTTGAGTATCGCGCGCGCGCTCTTGTCGCCGGCCTGGGTGATGACCGCCGAAAGTCCGCCGATGGCGGCGGTGCCGAAGGCGCCCAGCGTGCTCAGGTTGACGACGAAATTGCCAAGCTTGAATTCATTGAGCAGCCACTCGAAGCCGAGCTGTTGCCCATCGGTCAGGCGCACTTCAGCTATCGTCACCGACACCAGCGCGCTGCGTGCCGGGCGGTCGAGTTCTTGCAGCAGACCGAACCATTGTTGGTATTCGGTGGGACTGCCCTGGATGATCAATGTGTTACTGCCGGGGTTGACGACCACGCGCGAGCGCACCGACCCGGCTGCGGGTGCGCCGCCCGCAGCCGGCGGTGGGGTTCATGACCTCCTGCAGCGTCTTGGCCAGTTCGGCTGCGTCGAGGTTGCGCACCGCGTAAGTGAAGTAACCGGCGCTGCCGCGGCCGCTGGCGGGCTTGTCCAGCTCGATGGCCCACCGCAGCACGTTGTTCAACACCTCGTCGCTGCGCGCGAAGACGAGCACCGAGTTCAGCGGCGGTACCGGCAGCAGGATGATCGGCGCCTGGGCCTGGGCCGTGGTGCCGACCGAATAGCCCTGGGCTTGCATGATTTCGGCCAGCCGCTTGGCCAGTTCGTCGGCCGACCAGAACAACGGGGCAATGCGAGCACTCGACCGACCGCGCATAGTGGGCTGGTCGAGCACACGGATGGTTTCGAGCGCAGCAGCGACGTCGTCGCTCTGACCGCTGAGCAGAATGGCCTGATTGCCCAGGTCGTCTTGAATCTGCAGGCGCTGGCCGAAGATGGTGCGCAGCCAGCCGACGACGCTGGTGGGGCTGACGGACTCGAGATCGACGATCTGGAACACCGGCCGCAGCGCCGCGGGTACCTCGGGCAATGACCGGCCACGCCGTACCTCGGGCACGAAGCCCGTGCTTCCCGCGCTCGGGGTGACGCGCACAAGGCCGTTGTACTCGATGACGGCGATGCCGTAGGACTTGAGCACCGACTTGGCCGCTTCGTACAGCTGGCTCGCACTCTGAGGCTTGCCGCTCTTCAGGCTGACAAATTCCCTCCGCTGAGCAATCGCCGGATCGACCGAGACATTGCGCTTGAGGATCGTGGCGAACACCGTGTCGATGAACACGGGCAATGGCAACTGTTCAAGCGTCACCGTGGTCTCGAGTGTGGGGTCCTCCGGCACCGGCGTGCCGGCCGGCGTGGGCACAGCGCTCTTGCTAACGGGCCGCGGTGGCGGCGGTGTCTGGAAGAGCCGAGGCGTGCTGCCGCTGGCGGTCGGCGACTGTGCTGCGCTCGCGGCAGAGGCCGCCGCAGGAGGTGCAGGCGGCACAGCCGGTGGCGCCGTCATGCCGCTGGTCGCAAGGCCCATCGCCGTGGGCTCGCGCAACGGCAGGATGGGCGGCGGCACCGCCGCGCAGCCGCCAAGCGCGGCGAGAACCGACACTGCCAAGAGTGTGCGAAGCTCGCTTGAAGGGCCTTGACGCGATGTGTGGGTGGTCATGGTTCGATCAGGTAAAGAGTGCGCAGCCGTCCGCGCGGACTCCGGATCTCGATGCGGTTGGCATGGATGGCCTTGATGCGGTCGCCATCGGGAAGATTGTCGCCAACACCCAACCGAAGCGGCGCGAGACCGCTGGCGGTCATGACGGCATAACGCTCACCACCTCGCACCACCAATGCAGCGAGAACCCAGAGTGACGCTGTCGCTGCCCGGCGCGGAGGCCACCGGGCCCGCGGCAGCTACGCTCGGGGCACGGGTCAGGCCCATCGGGTCCACGGCCGTGACCCGCTTCGCCATGGCTTGTGGAGACGGAGGCTCATCGATGGCTGCCGACGTGTCCACTGCTGCGATAGGGGCGGTGGCGGCCTTGGGCGCTTCACCGGGAAGGTGCCACCACCAACCCGCTGCCGCCGCCGCGGCCCAGCACAGCAGGGCCAATGAGATGCGCGCGGCCAGGCTCATCGGGCGCCCTCGGATTGCAGCAGCACGGGCACCGAGACGGTCATCTCGACCCGGCGATTGCGCGCCGCAACCGTGAGGCTGTCGATGCGCGCCAGTTGACCGCCGGCTTCGATTTGTACCAGTGCGTTCTCAAGTGCGTTCGGGGCGAGATCGAAGTTCAGGCTGGCGCGCACCCTGATTGGCGGCGGCTCGCTGCTTGCGGCGGACGATGCGGAGCCCGCCTGGGGGGGCAGGAGATTCACGACGGGTCGAGGCACGGCGGCACTGCGCAACGCGGCGGTGAGCCAATCGCGCAGGCGCGCCTGGGCCTGGGCCTCAGAGGGCGACTGCCACAGACGCGCCTGCAATTCGTTGCGTTGCGTTTCGGCGGCCTTGGTTCGGGCGTCCCAATCGATCTGGTCGCTGCCTGCCGCCAACACGGCGGCGCGGCTGCGCACTTTCTGCAATTCGATCTGGAGCACCTGCTGGGCTTCCCAGGCCCGAAGCCCAAGTTCGCCGAGGATCAGCAGCGCGGCCATGCCGGCCAGCCAAAGCAGGCGCCGGTCGATGTGGAAGCGTCGAAGCCAGGCGGTGCGGGCCATGGTGCTAGCGGATGGCGCTCTTCGCTCGCGCCGCGTCGACACCCGTCATCGGCGCAGGCGCCAGCGCCGCGATGCTGGTGGTGAGCGTGAGCAAATTGCCGGTGTTGTCCTGGCCGACGCGCAAGACACCCAGGCCCGGCACGGTTTCTAGGCGGCGGGTGATATCGAGCAGGGTGACGTCGCGCTCAGGCAACTCCAGTGCGATCTTGAGCTGGCCGTTGCGATAGTCCCAGTCGAGTAGACGCGCCGCGGCGGGCTCGGGCAGGCTCGTGGCCGTCGCCTTGCCGGGCACGGCGGAGCTCGGTGCATTGACCGGCTTCGCGGCATCGGGTTTCAGTACCGGCGCGAAGATCCCACTCGCACTCACGCGGTCGAGCAGTTCGAGCTGTGACAGCTTCGGCACCAGCGCGCGCAAGGTCTCCAGATCGCTTGCCGCTTGCTCGTAGCGTGCGCGCGCCTGGAGCGCTGCAGCTCGGCCGCCGCTCAGGGCCTGCAGCCTTTCCGTATCGATGCGCAGTTGTTGGCGCGTTTGCAGGTGTACCCCCGCCGCGGCGGCAATGACCGACCCCGCCAGCAGCAAGGCGACCTGCCAGCGCCAGCCCCTCCAGGGATCCACCGCCGGCAGGTTGTCGCCTGCAAGCCAGCCTCGCGCCGGTCGCCGCAGCGTGCGGGCGACGCTCGGCTCTGGCAACGGGTGGACTTGCGGGTCTGCACCGCAGCCCCGCACGAAGCCCTCCCACTCGGCCTGTGCGGGCATGGTCTCGAACCAGCGGCTGTGCAGCAGTTCCCCGTTGGACCATCGCTGTGCCTCGAAGCCGGCCGTGCGCCGCACCAGGCGCAGGCCTTGTGCCGGCTCGTCCAGTGCCGTCTCGGCCCAGCCACCGCTGCGACGCGGGCTTCGCATGGCGGCGTCGATAGTCCAAGCCCAGGCGACCACGGCGTCGCCTGCTTGCGCCCGAGCCACGACAAAGCCGAACGGACCTGCCGGCATGTACTGGGAGAGTTGCAGGCGCACTGCATCCAGCATCTGGCGGCGACCAAGCGGGGGCATTGGCAGGCGCACGAAGGTCAATGCCTGACGCGGCACCGGGGCGCTGGCCGCGTTCGGGCGCCAAAGCGCTGGCAAGAGCGACGATGCGGTCACTGCAGAATACCGAACGGCGTGATCAAAGGGGGTGGCGGTTGGGTGGGCGGTTGGTCGGGGAGGATCGCCACCTGGCTCAATGGCGGCAACGGAGCCGGGCGCATTTGCCGTACGCTGAAATCCAGATGCCAGGGACTTTCGCCATCGGCGGTGGCAGTCACGCCGATGTGTTGGCACCAGGCAACCGAAATCGGGCAAATCCTGAGCAGCGTCGTCGGCGATGGCAAAGTACTGTAGCGCCCCGCCGACAGAAAACTGCCATTGGCCAGATTCGGCAAAGATTCTAGGGCCAGCGCTGCGCCTGGGGCGCGTTGCGCAATCAGCGCCCGTGCCACGCTGATATCGGCGCCGCTGACCGCTGCAAGAACCGGAGCCTTGACACTGTAGCGGTTGACGACGCTGATCGTGCCGACGTAAACATGGTCGAGTACAGCACGCATCGTGGTGTCGTCCAGCTCGCGCCAGCCGTCGACGCGTTGCAGCTCGGTCGCCATCAGCAGCGGCGCATTGCGCGGTGGCGGCAGCTTGGCGGCGTCGTAGTCGGCGGCTTCGGCACCGTTGAGCCGGACCAGGCTGTCGGCGTCGATGTAGTCGAGCAGCGTATCGGAGAGCGTGGCGGCCTTGCCGTCGGGCACCCCGAGTGCGCGCAGCAGGCCGTTCAGGTCGTTGCTGCTGGCGCGTCGCAAGTTCAACAGCCCGGCAGCGTCCTGGAAGCTCACGTAGATGCCGTTGGTGGTGCGGTAGTAGCGGCCGTCGAGCTCGATATCGCCCATACGACTGCCGCGGCGGTAGAGCGTGCTCGTGAGGTAGAGCGCCTTGGCCAATGTATCCTGCACTGCGGCCGAGGCTTGCTGCTCCTGACGTGAGGCACTCACCAGGGCGCGCAGCTGGTCGCTGCGGTGCGCCATCAGCGATACGGCTACCGAGATCAACGCCAATAGGATTACCGTCACCGGCAGCACGAAACCGCGTCGTACACGCGAACCGGTGGCATGGCAGGCGCGCTGGCGCAGTTGCATCGCTCAATCGACCTTTTCGCCAAATGGCGAGGTCGGCTCGGTCAAATGCCATGCGCTGACGCGCGGTGCGATGAGCAAGGTCATCGGACGCGCCTGGCCGTCGAACTGCAATGTGAACTGCACCAGCGCGGGCAGCGCGGCGCGTTCCGCCGCCGGGGCCTCGATCATCGTGTTGGCCGGTGGCCAATTGTCGTGCGCCCGGCCCAAGGCGTCGAGGTAGCGAAACTCGGCGACGACCAGCGGCCATGGAAAGCGAGCACTTTGCTGGCCCGGGTGCTCGATGCGCATTGCCATCAGCTGACCACTGCCTTCGATCTGAAGCGACACCGGGAGCGGCGCCGCACCCAGACCTGGGGCAAGTGAGGCGGACGTTTCCGCCACAAAGCCTAGGCGAGTGCCGGTGAACTGTACGCCGCGACCGCTGCGCGGGCTCATCAGCTCGGCCAGCAGTTGTCGCAACGAAAGCGCAAGTTGCTGCTGCTGTTGTATGCGCTGCGCCACGTCGCCCAGACGCGACTGCGCCTGCAGCGCCTGGAACCATCCCGCCATGAGCACAGCAAACAACAGCGCGAAGATTGCCACTGTGACCAGGACTTCCAGCAATGAGAAGCCGCGCGCGCGGCCGGGCAGGCGCAACCTCACGGTGCAGGCCGGGCTGCGTCGAAGCCCGGCGGTCCGCTCTGGCGTGGGCGTACCTGCTTGTAGCCGGCCATGACACGCTCGCTCGACAGCGGCGAATCGGGCGCGGCCAGGTCGATGACGGTGAAGCGCACGCTGTACAGCGCCACCTGGTAGGGACCGATACCGACCGGATGGCGCGCTTGGTCGGACGGCCCCTGGGTGGCATCGGCGCGCCACCGGTAGCGGTGAGTGGCGGTGAGCAGTTCGCCAATCGGCCGCTCGCCTGGATTCAGGCTGAACGCGAGTTCGGTGATGTTGCGTTCAAGCTCGACCTGCTGCTGAATGAGCGCAGCGCGCGAGGTCATTTGCAGCGTCTGGCCGGACCAGACGAAGAGCGCTGCGCCAAAGCCAGAGATCACCACCAGCGCGACGATCACCTCGATCAAAGAAGTCCGCGCATCGCGCGCAGGCCCCTCATGGCAAACCCTCGGCCAGCGCGGTGAGGGTGATCTCACAGGTAATTCGCGCGATACTGAATCGCCATCGACGCCCTTCGGTGGGCTCGAGCAGCACAAGCGAGCCGGCGTCACACGTGCCCGAGCGCGACAGCCGGGCCGGCGATTCGATCTTCACCGTCCAGCCAAGCGGGATCTCCAAGGGCAGATTGCCGTCGGGCAGTGGCTTGTCCAAGGCAGCGGCGTCGAGAGTGAGATCGATACCGAGCGTGGCCACGCGCGCGGGGAGCAATATTGCGCTAGCCTTTGCCTGCTGCAGATCGGCGTCGCTGAAGGCGACATCGAGGCGGCGCGCCAAGCCGGGCACGACAATTGCGGCCACCATCGAAATGATTGCCAGCGCGATCAACACTTCGATCAGCGTGAATCCGGCCGAACCAGCGGAGCCGGCCGCGGGCCGGTGCGGGCGCGAAATCCCAGGGCAATCAGCGAGGCGGCGATGCAGCGGCACTTGCGTGGCCGATGTCGGCATCATTGCCCTCGCCGCCAGGCCTGCCATCGGCACCCAGCGAGATGATGGAGAAGGCCCGGCCCTCACTCGCCAGGGACTTGGTAGACATAGGGCTGACCCCACGGATCCAGCGGCACCGCATCGTCCAGGTAGGGCCCCTTCCAGCGCGAGACGCAGCGCCGGGTCGGCTGGCGGTGTGACCAGCATCGCCAGCCCCACATCCACTGGCGGATAGATGCCGATATCCATGCGCATCGTCTCGATCGACGCCGCGCAGCAGCTTGATCTGCACACCGGCTGTCTGCACCTTGGACGAATCAACCTTGGAGAACAGTCGCGGCCCGACCAGGCCGGCAATCAGGCCGATGATGACCAGCACCACCAGCATTTCCAGCAATGTGAAACCGCGCCGCGACGCGGCGGTAGGCGAATGGGATTGGGCATGCTCAAAACTTGACGTCTGACAACGAGGTGAGGGCCAGTACTACTCCCACGATTACCAGAGCGATGATACCGCCCAGCACAATGATGGCGGCCGGCTCGATCAGCGCCACCAGGCGCTTGCGTTGGCGGCGATTCTGTTCGAGCGCATAGCTCGCGACATGACCCATCATCGTGCCGAGCTGGCCTGTGCGCTCGCCCACCCGCACCATGCTCAAGGCGCTGGCAGGGAGCAATGCGTATTCGGTGAGCGCTCGCGACAGCGATTGGCCACGGCCGATGTCACCCATCGTCATGCGCAGCCGGTTGCCGATATCGGTGAGCGTCACCGCCTTGGCGGTGAGGTCGAGCGCGGTCAGGATCGGCACCCGGCTCTGCAGCATCAGCGCCAGCATGCCCGTCCAGCGCGATAGCTCCTGCTGGCGGATCCAGCCGCCCAAGCAGCGGTAGGCGCGACAGTGCGCTGCGCAGCCTTGCCGGCCCGATCGCGCGCCAGGCCAGCGTGCCGGCAATCATGCGGCAACGGCAACAGTGCGATGGCGATCGCCGTGCCATGGCGGTTGACGAATTCGCCGGTGCCCATCACCACGCTCGACAGCCACGGCAGGTCGGCATGGCGGCCGGCCAGCAGCGTCGAGAAACGCGGCACGACGAACGAGAAGACGAACAGAACGGCGCCGGTGCCGGCAGCCAGCAGGATGATCGGGTAGACGAGCGCCTCGGAGGTCTCGGCACGCACCTGCTCGTCGAACTCGAGTTGCTCGGCGGCGCGGCCGAGCGCGCCGGCCAGGTCGCCTGTGGATTCGCCGGCCGAGATCAGCGCCACGACATACGACGGAAGCGCCAGCGTGCTCTGCTCGGTCTGCGCGCGCATCGCGGCGGAGAAGCGCTCGCCGGCGAGCACCAGGCTGAGCACGGCATTGAGCGGCGCCTCAAGCACGAGGCCACGGCGGCTCTCGATCAGCGTACGCAGCGATTCCTCCAGCGTGACGCCGGCGCGCAGCAGCGAGGCCAGCTCGCGCACCATCAGCACCAGCGCGACGCGGCCGCCGCTTTCGCGCCGGCGCCAGGCTGCCGAAACTGCCGCCGCCGCCGCCGGCTGCGGCGCGCGGCGGGCTGCAGTGACAGCGGCGTCAGGCCGCGCCGCAGCAGTTGCGCCACGGCATCGGCCTCGGCCAGCGCATCCTCCACCCCGCGCTGCGAAGTGCCGGTGCTGTCGAGGGCGACGATAGTCGAAACGCATGAGGGTGTCAGTTCTCATCAGGTCATGTGTGCGGGCATGCATTGTCGAACACGCTTTCAAAGGCCGTGCCAACACGGCCGACCAAAGGCGCGCGAACCGAGCTATCGAATAGCTAGCAGGTTGCCATGGTCCAAGTGCACAAGACTCTCTGCCCATTGCTGCGATGTATCGGCCCTTGAAGCCGATGCAGTCCGATTCGGCGAACGACCCGCTCGCACTACCGAGCGCAAAGGCCGGACTGTTGCGCGACAACTCGCTCTTACGACGGCCCCTGCAAGTGCTCCAACCGGGCGTACAGCGCGTCGCCGACTGCATCCCACGTGTGGTGCTGCTCGACGTAGGCGCGCGCCTGTTGCGCCATGCGCAGGATCTCATCGCCGCGCGCGTTCAGCGACAGCACGGCATCGGCCCATTGGCGCGGCGTCTGGGCCGTAAGGTAGGCCCCCGCCGATGCCGGCAAGAGCCCTCGCGCGGCCGACTTCGACAGCACCATCGGCAGGCCCAGTGCGAACGATTCCAGTACTTTGTTCTGGATGCCCGTGGCCACGTCCAGCGGCGCTACCGACGCGAAGCAGTCGCTGCACGCCTCGGCGATGGAGGCCACACGTCCGGTCACCTGCACTCCCGGCAGCGCCTGCAATCGGTCGCGCAGCGCCGCGGTGCAGTCGCCCACGACCTTCAGCCGAAACTGGGGCAGCAGAGGCATCAGCTCGCGCGCTGCCCAGAGTGCCGCGCTGCGATTGGGGTAGGTGTCCATCTTCCCGATCAGTGCAATGGCGTTGCCGCTGCGCTGCTGCGGCGGCACGTAGGGGTAGTGCTGCAGGTCGACGCCTTGCGTGAGCACGAAGGCCTGCGGCTCCTTCAGGCCGAGGACGTCGCGGTCGGCCGCCGCGACGAGGCTGACAAGGTCGAAGGCCTGCGCCTGCGTGCGCTCGAAGCGCTGCAGGCGCGGTGCCTCGAGGCGACAGACCCAGGTCCACGGTGACCACCAGCGACCGTTGCGCGCAGCCTGCTGCAGGTTTTCGGAGATCGCGTCGCACATATCCAGCATGGCCGGCACGCGGCGCTGCCTCTGCCACAACGCCGAGGCGCGGATCAGGTGCAACAGCACCACGTCGGCTTGCGGCAATGCCCGGCCGAAGGCACGTTCGAGGTGCGGGTTGCGGAAGTAGCCCACCTGCAGCGGCTGGCCCGCCAACAGCGCCGCTGCGGCGCCGGTCAGCGAACGCCAGAGTGGCTGATCGATGGCGCTCGCCACTTTCACGCCGCTGGCGGCGCGGAAGGCCTCGAGCGTGGCCTCATCCACCGGCTCGGGGCCGAGCGAAAGCACTTCGACCTCGTAGTGGCGTGCCAGCAGCCTTGCCAAATGGAAGGCGCGCAGGCGGTCGCCGCCCACCGGCGGGTACGGGAAGCGCGAGGTCACGAAAAGCAGGCGTTTCATGGTTGAGCTCGGGTGCGGCGCAGCAGCTGCGGCAGGCGATGCGCCAGCTTGAGGCGATTGACGTACAGGCGGTCGAGGCGGCGCAGCGCACGCAGGGTCAGCGCCTGCGATGGCGAAAGAAGTGTGCCGAGATCAACCATCTCGAAGCCCAGCGCGGCCACCCGCCGCGGCAGACGGTGCTCGAGGTAGATCGCCAGCTCCTTTCTGCTGCGCGTGGCATCGTCCAATTCAATGCCGGGGCATGCTTTGTACCAGCCCCTGAAGAAGCCCACCGGCGCGAGCCAGCTGCGCTGCCACGCGCGGTAGGCAGGTGGCAAGTCAGGTTGCAGGGCCGAGGCGAATCGGGCGACCACCTCATCACCTTCGTAAAAGCGCACTGCGCCGAGAGCGGCCGCGGTTCCGCTTAGCGCGAAGGCCCACGTCGAAACGTAGCCTTGCTCGCCAGTCAGCGTGCGGATCGCGTCGTTGAGCGGCATGCGCAGGCCCGCCAGGCGCGGGCCGGCCGAAGCGGGCAGCTCCGCCAGCCAGCGCAACATGCGGCGCGACAGCGACAGTGGATGTCCGCTGGCCAGCGTGTCGTTGACGAATACCACGTGCAAGGGCTGCGTGGGTGCGGCGCCATGCGCATGCAGGACGCGCGCCAGCCCCTCCTGGTAACCGGAGAATTCGAGTGCCTCGTTCGGGTCGGCCAGCGCCTGCCCGGGTGCGAGATCGGTGCGTACGCGTTCCACGTGGCACGAGGTGTTGGCGAGCAGGCGTTCAAGAACTGGATCCTCGTGCGCGCCGTGTTCGACAAGAACGATCGCACCGATCACTCCCTGCCGCAGGCTCATGGCGCCACCCCGGCGATAGGTGCGAGCAAGCGTTCGACTTGAATCGCGCGCTGGCTCCATGTCTGTTTGGCCAGGAAGTGAGCTCGAGCGGCTGACGATGTCGAGCCTCGCTCGTTCGCAAGGATGGCCCGCAGAAATTCAGCCGCTTCGTCCGCATTGCCGTACAGAGCGACCCATGGTGCGAAACGCTCCGATTCAGCATACCTCGGCGCCAATGCCGGTCGTCCGAAGGCGATGTACTCGTAGAGCTTGACCGGGTCCACCGCTTCGATCAGCCGGTTGACGACGAATGGCATCAACATGCACATCACAGCCCGCCGACGAACTCAGCCGAGCGCGTCATGCGGCAAGATGCCGACATGATGCACACGTGGGTGCCGTGGCAGGCGAGTCTCTACCGGACCGGCCAGCTGCAAGTTTGCGCTGTGGGCAGCGCGGCGAGCAATTCGCAGCACGAATGGCCAGTCGAACCAGTGCGAGATGGTGCCAAAGAAGCCGAGCACGGGGCCGCCGCACGCCGCCGTGACCCGGGGCGGCAGTGCGCACGCTGCAGCAGACTGTCGGCCACGCCATTGTTCACCACCTCGAAGTGCCGCACCGCGGCGCGCGAGCGAACGCGATCTGCGAGCGTTGCGCTGCTGAATAACACAAGATCCGCGCGTTCGAGAAGGCGGTGTTCGGCGGCCAGCGCCGAGTCGGCATCGGCTCGTTGAAAGCGGCGTGGTCGTCCATGCAGTCGTAGACCAATGGTGTTCTCGGCAACGCCTGCAGCGCAGGCTCGAAGTCGGGGTGCGTGACCCACAGCACATCGGGTCGGAATGCTTGCACTGCCGAGCTCATCTGCCTTTCCAGCCATGCCGCATTCAGCGCCTGCAGGGGCTCTCCCAAGCGCTTGAGCTGCTGGGGAATTCGCAGTAACTCACGCGCTGGAAACGGCGGCGGGGCACTCGGCGGCGCGGTGGCTGCGGCGGTACATCTTGAAGTGCAGTAGTTCCACGCGGTGACGCTGGGCGAGTTGCTCGGCGAGGACATGCGGGCGCTGCCGGATCCAGTTCCAGTTGACGTGCATCGCGTACAGCAGTTTCATGGGTCTTGCGAGGTGTTGCCGCAATAGCGACACGATGCGGCAAGCGGCGTGGCCGTCACCGAACGGGTTCACCGAATTGGCCATCGCTGCATAATGGGCCGGGTCGTCCAGCAGACGTCGCGGCAATTGCGCGATGCGCTCGCCGTCGGTTCCGGCCAGCAACGCGGTACCTGCCTCGATAGCTTCGGGGCGTTCGGTGCTATCGCGCGCCACAAGTACGGGCTTGCCAAGCCGGGCGCCTCTTCCTGAATGCCTCCACTGTCAGTCACGACCAGGTAACAGCGGCGCAGCAGCGCCACGAACGGCAGGTACGGCAGTGGTGGCAGCAGGTGCACCGACGCCATGCCGCCCAGCACCTGATGCACCGTGGCCTGCACGGCCGGATTCATGTGCACGGGGAAGACGATGTCGACATCGCCTCGTGCGGCCAATAGGCGCAGCCCGGAGCACATGCTGGCCAGCTTCTCGCCTAGGTTTTCGCGCCGATGCAGCGTGACGAGCAGCCATCGTCGTGCGGAACTTCGCAAGCGCCGGTGCGTGCCGCGCAAGCATGGCGTCAAGGGCGGCCTCGCTTCCGGGCTGCGCAGCCGTCCAGCGCAGCGCGTCGATCACGGTGTTGCCGGTAACCACCACCTGTGCCGGCGCGATGCCTTCGCGCAGGAGGTTCTGCGCCGCACGTTCGGTGGGGGCGAAGTGCAAGCTCGCGAGCGACGCCACGAGTCGTCGATGCGTCTCCTCGGGCCAGGGTGACATCGGCTCGCACGTGCGCAAGCCTGCCTCGACATGGGCCACCGGCACGCGTTCGTAGAAGCCCGCCAATGCGGCGGCAAACGCGGTGCTGGTATCGCCCTGAACGATCAGCCAATCGGGTTGTTCCACGCGCAAGATGCGCGTGACACCCTCAAGGACAGCGCCTGTCACATAGCTGAGATCCTGTGCCGGCTTCATGATGTCCAGGTCGTGATCGGGCTGAAGCCCGAAGATCTCGAGCACCTGGTCCAGCATCTGCCGGTGTTGACCCGGTCACGCAGGTGATCTGGCTCACATCGGGCTCGCGTTGCAGCGCCTGCACCACCGGGGCAAGCTTGATCGCCTCGGGACGGGTGCCGAAGACGGTTAGACTTTCAATGCGATTCCTCTTGTTCTGCACTGTGGCGCCAATCAAGCGTGCCTCCTTCGCTGCCAGCGCCAGCAGTATCAATACCGCCACCGTCTCGAGGGAAACGGATGCCACAAAGCGGGCAGCCTGCAGCCCCACGTTGCCATGCGATGAGAGCGCGGCAGTCAGCCTGGCAAAGATGGCTCCCCATGACAAATTCAGCAGGCCGGCTGTGACAATGTGGCCCGCACCAAGGTAGGCGCCGCCGGTGATTGACAAGGCTGAGCGCGACGGAGGCGTTCAGCACCATCCATCGGATCGACCAGACGTCTGCTCACCCCGAGCGCGGGATTGCCCAGCAAGTGAACAAGCCAGCTCACATCGATGCTAAGTCGCAGTGCCCGCAAGCAATCCCACAAGATGCTGTGGCAGTCGAGACCAGCGCCATGCGGCGTAGCAAGTGCGCGCGCGGGGCTCGGCATGTCGACGTGCGAAGCGCTGGCTGATCAGGGGCAACAAGGCCTGTCCGACGATAGCCGGCAAGTAGACCAACAACTGATGCACCTGCTCCAGGGCAAAGTATTGCGCGAGCTGGCGAATGCCGTCGGCGACCGTGCGAAATCATGCTGCTGGCGAAGAAGCTGACTGGGACGACACAAGCTGCGGCACGGTACTCCACAGCACCGGATCGCGTCGCAGTGCCACCGCGGGCAGTGGCGGGTTCGAGCGCGCCATCCGTACTGCGCCAACCGCAAGCCTGGCAATGCCCGCCGGACAAGGAACGCCGCAACACCAGCACGCCAGCGCGTTGCCGACGAACAGCCCCCAGGTGGACGCCTGTGCGTTGGCGCCAACGACATGGATGGCAAACCCCATGCCGGCTCCCTGCAGCAGACCGCATGCTGCCAATGCCAACGACGCCGCGCGTGCCTGATGGCAGCCGTTGAGAGCGGCAACGCATACCGCGACCTGCGACCACAAGCGCTGCCGAGAGCGCCGAGGGCACAACTACCGCCGGGTCGAGTGCGGCGCCGAAATGAGCTTGCGCCGCCGCGTTCCCCGAACACGAGCACCGCCAATGCCAATAGCGCTGCCCAGGCAATCGACAGGCGCAGATGGTGCGCAAACAGACCGGCTTGCTCCGTGGCGTCTGCCGAGGCAGCCAGGCGCTGGGTCATCACCGTGGCGAGTCCGGCGCTCGTCAGGCTCATGGCGACGCCGGCCCATGCATAGCCCGCGCTGGCACTGGCAAACTGCCGCGATTCCATCCATCGGCTGGCCAGCAACAGGATCACCAACGGCAGCAGCCGGCCGAGCGCGGCGCCGATGCGCGAGCCAGAAAGACCGCCGAATCAGAGTCGCGGAGCATGGGTTCGGATTGGCGGCCGTCGACGGCGGGCTCAGGAACTGCTCGACACCCGTGATGGGCGGGCCGCGATCGGCTGCCTCTGCCGACGGTGCGCGCAGGATAGCCCTTGGCAATCAGGCAGCGCCGGCTGACGAAGTGACAGTCGAAGTCGATCATGTCGGGCACCTGGGTGTAGTTGTGGGCCGGTATGAAAGAAAGCTGGAAACCCATCGCGTCGATGTCGCGCATCAGTTCATGATAGCTGGGCACGCCCGCATAGAGCGGGATCACGCTGGCTTCAGCCTGCAGCGCCACGATTCGCGATAGCGCATCGTGCGCGCCGCGCAGCACCTGCAACTCGTAGCCCTGGACATCGAGCTTGAGATAGACGTTGCGGGCACCTTGGGCCAGCGGATGCTCACGCAGCAGCTTGCCGAGGGTCGACACCTCAACCTCCATCTGCTGCTGCAGCCGATTGAATTTGTCCAGCCGGTCGGTGGCTGCGTTGCTGGGTTGAAGCAGCGAACTCAGCTCATGGCCCTGCATGACATTCAACATGGCGCGCCCGGGCTGTTCGCCTAGCGCACAGGCCGCCAGGGCCCATCGCGGGTCGTTGGCGAAGCGCCGCTGCAGCGCCTGCGCCATGGCAGGAATCGGCTCGACCGTGATCAGGGCGCCGCGGTAGCGCACGCGGTCGCGCAGCAGGCCGGCGAACTGGCCGAGGTTGCCGCCGACATCGATGACGAGGTCGATGTCGAGCAAGGCGAACAGTTTGCGCAAGTACCAGACCTGCTGCGTGTCGCCGAGGCCCATCCAGCGCACCACGCGATAGTCCAGTGTTCGTTCGATTCGGTCGCGCAGGCGTTGCGCGAGAGGGCGTCGTTTCGTGGGATGCACTTGTTCGAGACTTGTATGCCGTTTCACGGGCGCGACGCGGATACAGCGTCGATGGCGTGGAGAGCCTGGTAGGGTGCCTGCACCCAACGGCGCCCCAGCGCTATGCGTATCAGGTTCTTGCACAACTGCAGCGCGTGCTCCGGAGCGCTCCAGCCCCAGGCGCCGGGGCAGGCATAGACGCTCACGTCGATTCGGCTTGCCAGCCCTTCGCGCAGCTCGTGGAAGGGCACCAGCACGAACAGGTGTTGGCAGTGCTGCAAGAAGCGGCGCGCCTTGTGGTCGAGATCGGCGAAATGCTCCGACGCACCGTCGGCGGCAAAGTGGCGTTCCCACCAACTGAGGTCCTTGACCTCTGCATCAATCATGACGTTGCCATAGGGGGTGATCGACTTGGCGACTACAAGGCGTTCCGTAGTTCAGCGATCGTCCAAGCCATCGCTGCCCTGCCAGAACGCGGCGCCGAAAGCCGCCGAAATCTCTATCGGATGAAGAATTGCTCAATCTTGCTCAGGTTCTTCCGTACAAGCGTCAACAGACCGCCGACTCGATGGTGCCGCAGCGCGCGGTAGTCTTCTCGGCTCTTGATCCAGATGTTCTGGAGCGATCGGTTGCTTGCACCGCCGGTCCGCATTCGCACGAGCACCTCAGGGATATAAGCGACGGTCACGTCGGGTGCGGAAAATATTCGCAGGATGCATTCGTAGTCCGCCGCGATCCTATAGCTGGTGTCGAAGCTGCCGAGGCGCAGGTACAACTCACGGCGCACGTACAAAGTCGGATGCGGCGGCATCCAACCACGCGATAGTGCGGCCCGGGAGAACCTGCCACCGACCCAGTGCCGAAGCACTTTTGACGGGTCTTCTTTGCCAACGTAATCGAGATCGCCGTAGACGGCGTCAACTTGTGGGTCGGCGAAAGCCGCCGCAATCCGCGCGACGACGTACTCATGAGCATAAAAATCATCGGCATGCAGGAACCCGACGACGTCACCGGTAGCGAGCGCAATGCCCTTGTTCAGCGCGTCGTAGATGCCTGCATCGTGCTCCGAGACCAAGACGCTGATTGATGCGCGGTGCGTGTCTAGGACACCAAGCGTTCCGTCGTTGGAGGCACCATCCACCACAATGTGTTCGATCTCGACGCCGCGCTGCCCGGCGACCGAGCGTATGGCTTGGCTGACGGTCGACGCCGCGTTGAACACGGCGGTCACGACGGATATCTTCATTCCCCGATTCTCTCGCGCGTGTCGTGAAGACCAGGAGCAGCTGACGGCAGTGAACGCGGCAAAATGCTAGATTGCATTTAAGAAAACCTCAGCGTACCCGTTGCCCAAGCTTCGTTTGCTATCAACCTTGTGCCAGCTTGCCAATCGAGATACTCTCAAACAACGCATGATAGTCACTTGCACATCCGAAAATGATCGTCGTAAGACGGGTGGCGCCGCGATCTCCAAGCTTCCGTTGATAGATAGTCGGCCCTGCAGATTTGATATTGACGCTCAGCCGACCTGAATAGCCGCGCGGATCCACCGCGCTGTGAACCCGGCGCGCTGGATGATATCTTGCCAACACCAGCGGTGGGTGGTGCAGATCGATCATGACGCCCAGCCGGGAGCGGAAGAAGTCTGGCGTGCTCATCACTCATTTCCCACAAGAATCGCTTCATCAACGCACGGTTCTTGGGAGCTTCGGTGTATCTCGTTTACCTTATATCTCCAGCATTCATGTAGGGCACAGGTCTATTGCAGGGTCGACTATCTAGTAAGGTTGGATGCCAAATATTTTCAAGACTATTGCCAGAACTCTTGCCAAGATCGCATGCGGAGCCATCCTTACAAGCCATCGATTGCTCGGCCTCAAGTGGGACAATGTTTCCGGGTCCCTGCACATTTCCCTGTAGTTGATCGTGGCAGCGAGCTCGCCGCACTTCTTGTATTCTTCCCAGTCCGGAATTCGATAGGCCGCGAGGATTAGCAGGTACGACATGAGCTTAACGACGTGGGCATCAAAGAGACTCCGTGGAAGACTCGAAGAAGCGTGATCGAAAAATACTGATCGTTCAAGTTCGATGACCTTGATCGCTAGCACTATCGTCGACAAGTCCATCCTTCTCGACGTGCTGCCTGGGCGAATCAGTGCATGATAGTAGATCTTGTTGATGAATATGCAGCTATCTGCGTGTAGGGACAATACTCTTGAATAATATATATCTTCGTGAGCGCGAAGTTCAGGAAACTGAATATTGTTTCGTAAAAGAAAGTCTCGGGAATAGATCTTGTTGCATGACGTCGTGTGGACCTCCTCGTCAATTATTGCATTTCTAAGTATATCTTTCCCATTCAACTGCGAATGGGCGAATCTCCGCATTCTGTGCGTGACCTTGCCCTTTTCAGTGATGTAGTCGATTCCGAAGTTCGCAAAGTCAGCACCCGACGATTCCATTGCGGGCACCAGCTCTTCGGCCATCCGGTTGTCCAGCCAGTCATCCGGATCTACGTAACAAACATACCTGCCGCGTGCGATGTTTACGCCACGATTGCGCGCCACGCCCTGACCTTGATTCTCCTGAGTATGGACGCTGATCCTCGCATCGTGATCTGCGTAATGCAGGCTTATCAACAGTGAATCGTCAGTGGAACCGTCGTCGACAATGACTATTTCAAAGTCGGTGCGGGTCTGGTTCAGGATGCTGTCGATACATTTGCGCAGATACGCTTGGACATTGAAGACCGGCAGGACGAACGAGATGGCGGGCGCTGCGGTGGTCATCGCGGCCGTTGTTCTCAACCCTGCCCACGCTGCACGCCCTGGCGCCGAAACAGCGCCAGCACCCTCCGCGGCGTCGTCCACGCCAGGCTGCGCAGCGCGCCCCAGGCACCGGACTCGCGCATTGCGCGCGCATGCTCGACCACATTGCGGGCATAGCGGCCCGACGCCCCGCCAGCGGCGAACACACCAACAATGTCGTCGATCTCGGCCGTGACGCCGGCGCGGCGGGCGGCCATCAGGAACCTGGTGTCGGCGGCGATACGGTAACTCTCGTCGTAAAGACCGAAACGCCGGTGCGCCTCGATGTGGATCAGGCAGCCCCCTGAATGGGCGCGGATGCGCATCGCGCCCTTTCGCGGCGACTCGAAGAACACCCATCCGAACACCACCAGCCCTTTGTCCGCATGGCGCATGAAGGACTCGGCCGCCATCGGCAGCAGCAGATCGTCACCGCCAAGCACGACATAGTGCCGGCCAGAGCACAGCCGGATCGCCTTGTTCAGCGCGTTGTAGATGCCACTGTCGGGTTCGCTGATCCAGACTTCCAGGGCCGAATCGTTGCGACGCAGGATTTCGAGCGTCCCGTCGGTCGATGCACCGTCGATGATGATGTGCTCGACGTTAGGATAGGTCTGAGCGGCGACGCTGCGGATGCATGCCTCGAGCGTTGCTTCGCCGTTGCGCACGACGGTGAGGACCGAAAGTCGCGGCAACGACGACGTCGATGCGGGAGCGTCGCCACCGAACCGGCGGCCTCCTCGGAGTGGAGATGCGCAAGTCATCGAAGGTTCGGCCGGGAATGGGCCGCTGCGGGGTGGGCGGTTGGTCGTCTCCACATCAGGAATAGCAGCAGAAACGTGACGAAGCCATAGCCGCTGTTCTCGAAGTACGGCCGTTGTAGCAGCAGCAGGGTCAGCGCCAGCGCGCTGAACCGGAACCGCCGGCTGCGGAAGAAGGCCACGATCAGGCCGGCGTGCACGCCGAGCTGCACGATCAGCGCCACGATGCCGCCCTTGTACGTGGGCGTCACCGGACTCGAGGAGATGTCGCCATGCTCCTCGCAGGTGCGTTCGGGACGAACGTTGCACTCGACATCGCCGAACAGCACCATTCCCGGATGCACGACGGCGAGGAAATTCTCGACCTGGTTGCTGCGGTTGTCGCCTGCCAGCTGGCCGTCCTCGATCGAGAAGCGGTCGACGAGGAACTCCAGCTCTTCGATCTGTGTCACCAGAGGCACCAGCGGCATCAGCAATGCCGCCATCAGCACCGCGGTCTTCAGCGGGCCGATGCGAAACAGCAGGTAGATCAGCGTGATCAGCATGTGTGTGAGACTCAAGGTGATCAGTCCGCCGATCATCAGCAAATAGGAGGCCGGGCGGCTGCGGCCCAGCACTTCGCGCAACGCAACGGTTGCACACAGCAAGAACGAGAAAGCGCCCGGTTCGTCGTAGATGAAGCTCGGACGGATGATGCCGGCAATATAGGTATTGCTCATCGTCGCGAGATACAACGCATTCTCGCGCCCATCTAAGTTCGTGATCGTCAGGATTGGTGGGCCTCCCGCGTAGGCATATATGAAGCCTGCGATGGCGCCGGCCACACCCACAAGGAGGAACACGGTGAGCAGACTGCACAGACGCTCCGGCAACCCCTGCAGCCCCCGGGTCTGCCAGGCCGCAAAGATCAGCAGCGGCAGCGGCGCGATGCGCAACAGAAGCAGCGTCGACTGGCTCAGCAGTAGCATCAGCAGGCAGGCAAAGAGCAGTAGCGCGCACAGCAGCGTGACCCGCGGGTCGACGCCCCGCTCGTATGCCGTCAGCCCGGCCAGCACCACGAACGCGGCGAATAGCGCAACGGTGAATGGCAGGCCCAGCAGCACGGGCAGCAGTGGCGACCACGACAGCGTCAGCAGAAAGAAGGCGGTGGCCGTGATCACCCCACGCCGCAGCGATGCGTTGGAGGCACCGCTGCACGGTCTTGGCGAGTGACGCGAGGGCCTGAGCGGCAAGGCGGCCGGGTTCATGGCGAGCGTGTCTCCAGAGCGTGCGCGATCCGCAGGTAGGCTGTGCCGAAGTCGCGCAGGCGCGTAGCGTAGCTCTGCTGCCAGTCGACTGGCGGCGCACTGAGGCGGGGCCGGTCCAGCGTGGCGCGCATCGCCGCGGCCAGCTCGGCCGGGTCATCGACACCGAAGTAGATAGCGTGGGGCGGCGCCTGCTCGCGGTGCACCGCGATGTTGGACAGCAGCACATTCTTGCCCATCGTCCTGGCCTCTTCGACCGAGGTGCTCCAGCCCTCGAACCGTGATGGGTTGATCACCGCATGCGCATGCAGCATCAGCGCCTGCATGTCGCGGTACGGTACCATGCCCAGCACACGAAAGCGGTCTTCGACGCCAGCGGCGCGGCAGCGTTCCACTAGCTCGGCGACGTATCCCGGGCGGCGGGGGTCGGTGGGATTTCCGGTGCAGACGACGGTGGCGTCTCTGCCCTCGGTCTTCAGCAGGGCCAGTGCATCGACCACCACACCGTGGTTCTTGTGGCTCCAGAATTGGTTGGGCAGGTGGAAATAGTCCGCAGGCAAGCCATGCTGCTCTTGCAGCGACTCCAGCGAGCGTAGCCCTTCGGCATCTACAGGCGCTGAGACGAAGTGCAGCACTTGGGCCGGTTTGTCATACCAGGGTGCGAAACGACGCAGGTCGGCAAGCGCCGCATGGCTGCTGACCACCAGCGCGTCGCTGTCTCGGCAGATCCGTTCGCAGCCGCGCCGCAGCCGTTCCAGTTCGGGTGGCGACCAAAGTTCGGGAAGGTGCATGAACTGGAAGTCGGGCAGCCAGCCCAGCGCCTTGTTGCCGCTGCCGCGCGCCCGCAACGGCTCGGAATGCGACAGCAGATCGATCCGCAGGCGCTGCAGCAGGCGTCCGAACAGCGGGTCGTGGCGGCGCGACGAGGGCATGCGCCCGAGCTGGCGCAGCAGCCAGAGCGGGTGCCTGCGGTCGAGCAGAGGCGTGCGTACGACCTGCAGGAGCGGGAATTCCACCCCCAGCGTGGTCTGCGTGCGTTGACCGGTCAGCAGCACCAGCTCCACCGCGTTGCCCGCTACCGCGTGCACCGCGTTGAACAGGCTCGCGAAGTAGTTCTTGCCGCCCTGCCAGGCGCGGTCGTCGAAGTTGTAGATGAAGCCGATGCGCAGCGTCATGTCGGGTGCGCGGATTTGAACCAGTCGGCGTAGCGTCTCAGCCCGTCGGCCAGCGTCGTCTGCGGCTGCCAGCCGAGCTGGTGCAGCGCGTGATCGCAGTCCGCGGTCAGGCGCCGCGGGTTGCCGGTGTGAGTGTTGCCGGTGAAGAACGGCGCCGGCCTGCCGTCGAACAGGCGGCCTAGGGCGGTCAGCAACTCGCGTGTACTGGCCTGCTCGTGACCGCCGTTGTAGAGCGCGAAGCGGGCCTGCGGCGCACTGGCTGCGGCGCAAAGCAGCGCGGCGGCGTCGTCGACGTGGATCCAGTCGCGCAACTCATGGCCGGTGCCGAAGAACTCCGGCTCGCCGCGCTGGAAGCGCAGGCATGCATCCCACAGCAGTTGCTTGCGCAGGCCCTCCCCGTACACCGAGAACAACCGCACTACTGTCACCGGCACGGCGAAGAAACGGGCATAGGAGGTGCACAGGTGCTCCGCCGCCAGCTTGTGGAAACCGTAGGGCGAGATCGGCGAGCAGGCGGAAGCCTCGGTGATGTCTACATCGCCCTGGTCGCCATACACCGCCGCGCTTGAAGCAAGCACCACGCGCGGTGCTTCACCCGGCAGGGTGCGCACGAACTCCAGCACCTCGGCCGTGCTGTCGACCGACCGCCTGAAGTCGACCAGAGGCTCGACGTAGGAGCGCGCCACCGCACTGCCGCCGGCGCAGTGGATCAGCGCGGCCAGCGGACGACCCGCGAGCAACGCAGTGAGGGGGGCAACGCCGACGTCAGCCTCCATCCAGCGCGACAGCCCCCACTGGCGCTTCTCGACGGCGCTCAACAGGCCATGCCCGAGGCCGAAGACAGTTGCGCCCTGCCGAGCCAGCGCCCGGCTGACGTGGCGGCCAATGAAGCCGCCGGCGCCGAGAACGATGCTTACCGGACTCATTGCATCTCCGGCCCAACGAATGCGGCGGCTGACCAATCGCGCGAGTGCGGGTCTGCCTTGGGGCGGCCGGGCGCTCCGCTCGCACTCACGGCGCGTCCGACGAGGACATGATTTGCTGAATCGTCACGTCAACCACCGGCAGGTGGCTCCGATCTCGGACCAGCCGCCGCGGTAGACATGCGATGCGCCGTGTTCGAACTCGGGGTTGCCGGCCAGCTCCTTCGGAGCGCGCCGTTTGAACGCTAGCAACGCAATCGAGGCTAAGCGCTTCGGTCCGGCATCGTGCGCGGGCCGATCAGGTGATCGCGGGGCACTATGCACGCACCGACCTCCTGCCCACAAACGAATACAGCCGACCGGGCATGTCACTCAGCGAGCCGACGAGGCGAAGTGCGGCATTCGGCACGATGGCGGCAAACGGCAGCCTCGCCTTCCTTGCCCAGCGCTGTTTGGTGCTTTCTTGCGTTTCCGGGTACAGGTTGATGTCCGACTGCATTGGATTAAGCACATGGTCGAGCTCTATGCCTGCCGAACCTATGGCCTTGATGTATTCGTCCAGAAGATATGCATGCTCCCCACCATAGAGTTGGTGCAGCGGATGACTCTTCAGGAAAGCCGGTAGGTCTTGGCTACGGGAAAGTACATGCTCCCGAGTTGCAATGAAGGATCCGCCTGGCTTGAGCACACGGCCGATCTGTGCGCATAGCTGGGTGAGACTTCGCGCATGGTGGAGCACCTGCCGGCAGTGCACGACGTCAAACGAGGCTGAGGGAAAAGGCAAGTCCTCACCCCAGTTTTCGACCACATCGATGACCAAGCCCGTCACCTTGGAGAGTTGCCGTATGGCACCGGCACCGACAACATCGCTGGGATCTGGCTCCAGCGCCGTGACAGCATGGCCGTCCTTGGCCAGCGCGTATGCCGCTATTCCACGGCCCGAACCGATGTCCAGAACCTTGCAGGCGTGGGCAGGCAGGAACTGCTGCACCGCTCGCCATTCGGAACTTTGCCAATAGCGCTCGGCGGCATCGCGCAACGGATCGTCATAGAAGCACGCCCGCACCAGATCGACCGCATCGGGCTGCTGCTTCAGACTCTGGACAGCTTCTTCCCAGGTCATCGACCTCATGGAGTTCACGTCTGCAGCGCCGACCGGGACAGTTCCGAGATCAGCGTCTGCTGGCCCGTGGTGACATCGATGACCGGAAATCGGCCGATGGCATTGCGGCGCTGCGCGAATTGCAGCAGGTCGACTTCGCCGGCCGGCGAGCGGTCCTCGCGGAAGGCGGCCTGCACATAGGCCGCCTCGGGCAACACGGCCTGCAGTGAGCCGAGGCAATCATTGCGGACGAAGAAGACGTTATTGCCCGCGCTGTTGCCGGCCACCAGGCTGTAGCCCTTCTCCCTTGCCAGGTGATCGAGAGCAGCGATCGAGGCTCCGAAGTATCCCCTCGGCGCCATGTCTGCTTGCCGATAGAAGTCCGCCTGGTAGGGGATGCTCACCTTCGCAGTCGGCCCGAACAAGCTGTTGTACTCGCTGATCACGATACGCGGGCTGACCGCCGTGATCGCGTCCCAGACCCAGTAATCGTTGCCGTCAATGTCAACCGACAAGATGCCCAGGTCACCGGAAAAGCCGTTGCGGAGAATGATCTCGTTGATATTGTCTTTGGTGATGAATGAACAGTCGGCGTACAAATCGTACTTCCAGAACGTTTCGCTGCGACGAATGGTTTCGATATGCTGCGGGGAACCGTCGATCACCAGGCCGCGCCACTGGCGATGTTTCAACAAGAAGAGTGTGTTGGCCTCGGTGTAGCTCTCCACGCCGAACTCGACAAAGCTGCGGCTTGCGATGAGCGCGTTAGAGACCAAGTGGTCGATGATGCCGTCCTCGCCCCACTGCGAGTAGACCTTGAACTCACACTCGCGCGGGTCGCGGCCGACGCCGCCGGCCTGTTGCCGTGACTCGATCCGGCCCAGCGCCTCCTGGACTTCTTCGAGGCGGCCGGGCAGGGTCATCTGGCGGGCGACAGCTTTGCGGATTCGGCGGTATAGGTTCATTTAGTGGTCATTCGAGGGAGGTGCCGATCGGGGCCGCGTTCGGACCGGCGACGATCGTGTAGGGGGGGACGTCGCGGGTAACGATCGCGCCTGCCGCTACGATAGCGCCGCGACCGATGCGTACGCCCTTCATGATGATGGCGTTGAAGCCGATCCAGGCATCGTCTTCGATCACCACCGGATTCTTCTTTACAGCGCCAAGTGGCAGTTTGCCACGCATGACGATCTCAATGAAATGCTCGTGCCTTTCTTGGGCCGCCAGGCTGTGGGCCCCATTGTCGTGGATGTTGACGCCATGTGAAATCAGCACACGGTCGCCGATCTCGACGTCGACACCCGACCAAATTCGAGTGCCCGGACCGACAAAGCAGTGGCGGCCAATGCGGATGTGTCCGCCGTCTTGGAACACCAGCAGTTCGGCGCAGACCAGGCTGTGGTCGCCGATCTCGATCGCCGCCTTGTGCTGGGGATTGGCGATGTGGGCCGTGACACCGAAGCGCGCGCTAGCGTGCGCCGAACAGAAGCGTCGCCAGTAGCGGTTGAGGTAGACCCTCTGCAGCCGGTCCTTCAGACCCTTCAGTGTTGCCATCACCCGGCGCCCTTTGCGATCGACGCGCGGTTCGACCGGCGGATGTACAGCGCACAGGGCAGCATGCTGAACAAGAGGAAACACACAGTCGTCGTCACGGGCAACACCACCGGGCCGAGCCATTCCACCAAGTGTGTCTTCAGTGTCAGTGACACCACCGAGGTGACGACTCCGGTGAACACGACCACCCGTACTGCGAGGGTGGCGAAGAGGTAGAGTCCAATCATGCCGCCCACCGCCTCGACTACGCGCCAGACCGCCATTGCCAGCGCGATACCGAGCGGCACCTCTAGCGCACCGGCACTGAAGAGCGTGACCAGCGGGACGAACAGGAGCAGCAAGCTGCCGGCAATGGCGCTGCCGACTGCGGCGATGCGCCACAGGCTCAGTTTCAGGCTGCGCCGCGCCCAGGCATGGTCGCCGCTGCCCAGGGCTTCGCCGTAGGCGGCCCACAGCGGCCCGGCGATCACCGAGACGGCCACCGCCACGACGCTGAAAAGCCGCTCTGCCAGCGCGTAGCTAGATGCCTCCTGCGCGCCCAACTTGTGCGCCACGATCAGCGTGTCCACCGCGTAGGTGGCGACGAAGATCAGTTGCAACGCCAGGTAGAAGCCCGACTCGCGCACGATGTGGCCCAACACGAGGCGCCGCACGTCGTGCAGGGCGGGCCGCGAGGCTGAGGTCTTGTTGTACTGCAGCAGCGTGTTGGCCAGGCCGCACAGTAGCGTGCCGCTGAACAGACCGGCGATGATCCAGGGCACGCCGGCGTCCAGCAGGCAGGCCAGTGCTCCGCCGGCGAAGTTGATCAGCCCGGCCAGCGTCTGCCAGTTGTTGGCGACATGGCCGCGTTGCAGGCCGAGCTGGATCTTGGTCACCAGGGTCATCGGCAAGCCGAGCGCGAACAGGAAGGTGAACAGCGCCAGTGCCCGCGTGGCCTCGTCGCGCACCGGCGCGGCACTGCGCGGGAACACCAGGTCGCCGATGCCGCAGAAGGCCATGCCAGCGGCCGCCAGCGCCACTAGGCCGGCGATGGCCGCCATCGCCGCTAGCCCATTGGCCTGCAGCAGGCGCACTCGGCGCTGGTTGCCGGCCCCCAGCGCGCGCGAGATACCGGTGACCATGCTGCCGCCGATGCCGAGGTCGGCGATGCTCAGGAACGCCAGCAGCGAAAGCACGGTCATCAGCACACCGAAGCGCTCGGTACCGAGATGCGAAATCGCCAGCGGCGCGATGCCGAGCGTGGGAAAGAATGCCGCGGCCTTAGTCAGGACACCGCTCAGGGCAGTGCGGACAATCCTTGTGCGCCGCAGGTCGGCTGGCTGCGAGCTCACAGGCTGCCGGGTGCCGTGAGCCGGGCAGCGTGCCGGATGCCCGCGGCGCCGAGTTCACTCGTGGTAGTCATAGGCCTGGAACCCGGCCTGCTTGACCAGGTTGTCTCGCCGGGCGGCGGTGTAGTCTGCCCTCACCATCTCGGACACGAGCTCGGGCAGCGTGATTCTTGGCACCCAGCCGAGCTTGCGCCTGGCCTTGCTAGGGTCGCCTAGCAGCGTTTCCACTTCGGTGGGCCGGTAGTAGCGCGGGTCCACACGCACGATCACGTCGCCTGGCTTGCAGCGTGCCCGGTCACCCTCGACATGGGCGACAGCGCCGATCTCGGCATCGCCTTTGCCGCTGAAGTCGACGGTGATGCCCAGCTCGCGTGCCGCCATGTTCACGAACTGACGCACGCTGTACTGCACGCCGGTGGCGATGACGAAGTCTTCGGGCTGCTCTTGTTGCAGCATCAACCACTGCATCTGCACATAGTCGCGCGCATGCCCCCAGTCGCGCAGCGCGCTCAGGTTGCCCAGGTACAGGCAGTCCTGCAGCCCCAGCGCGATGCGCGCCATCGCGCGTGTGATCTTGCGCGTGACGAAGGTCTCTCCGCGCAGCGGGCTCTCGTGGTTGAACAGGATGCCGTTGCACGCATACAGGCCGTAGGCCTCGCGGTAGTTCACCGTGATCCAGTATGCGTACATCTTGGCCACGGCATACGGGCTGCGCGGGTAGAACGGCGTGGTCTCGGTCTGCGGCGTTGCCTGCACCAGACCGTAGAGTTCGCTGGTGCTTGCCTGGTAGAAGCGCGTCTTCTTCTCCAACCCCAGGATGCGGATGGCTTCCAGGATTCGCAGCGTGCCGATGCCGTCGGCATTGGCCGTGTACTCCGGCGTCTCGAAGCTCACAGCCACATGACTCATCGCCGCCAAGTTGTAGATCTCGTCGGGCTGCACCTGCTGGATGATGCGGATCAGGTTAGTGCTGTCGGTCAGGTCGCCGTAGTGCAACTTGAAGCGCTGATGCTCGACATGCGGGTCTTGGTAGAGGTGGTCGATGCGGTCGGTGTTGAACAGGCTGGCGCGGCGCTTGATGCCGTGCACCTCGTAGCCCTTATCGAGCAACAGTTCGGCTAAGTAGGCGCCGTCTTGACCGGTTACGCCGGTGATGAGGGCAACTTTGGGTCTTGTCATGGTTGTTCGGCTCTCAGCTTTGGGCGGCCGGCTTTCGGGTCAAGGGCACGGAACGGGGCGCTTTCGTATGTGGCTCGGATGCCTTCGCGCAAAGCCGTGCGGGCGCGCCAGCCGAGCGCGGCGAGCCGACCTACGTCCAGCAGTTTGCGCGGCGTGCCGTCGGGCTTGCTGTGGTCGAACACGATGCGGCCGTTGAAGCCAACCACCTCCATCACGGTCTCGGCCAATTCGCCGATAGCCACATCTTCGCCGGTGCCGATGTTGACGAGCGGGCCGTCGTAGCCGTGCTCCATCAGGTGTACGCAGGCATCGGCCAGGTCATCGACGTACAGGAATTCGCGCCGCGGCGTGCCGCTGCCCCACACCACGCACTCCGCGTCACCGCGTTCATGCGCCTCGTGCGCCTTGCGCATGAGGGCCGGCAACACGTGACTTGTCGCAAGGTCGTAGTTATCGTTCGGGCCGTACAAGTTGGTCGGCATCACGCTCACATATTGGCGACCGTACTGGCGGTTGTAGCTCTCCGTGAGCTTGACGCCGGCAATCTTGGCGATCGCGTAGGGCTCGTTGGTAGGTTCCAGCGGGCCGGTCAGCAGGTATTCTTCTTTGATCGGTTGCGGGCAGTCGCGCGGGTAGATGCAGCTCGAGCCCAGGAACATCAGCCGTTGCACCCCGGCCTGGTGCGCGCCGTGAATCAGGTTGGCCTCGATCAGCAGGTTTTCGTACAGGAAGTCAGCGCGGTACAGGTTGTTGGCCTGTATGCCGCCCACCTTGGCGGCGGCGATGAAGATGTAGTCAGGCTTCTCTCGCGCCAGAAAGGCGTGCACGCTACGCTGGTCGAGCAGGTCAAGCTCGGCGTGTGTGCGCGTCAAGAGGTTGCTGTAGCCGCCGGCCTGCAGCCGCCGCACGATGGCGCTACCCACCATGCCGTGGTGACCGGTGACGAAGACAATTGCATTCCTATCCATGTGCGGTGGCGTTCGGTGAGGCGATGTTGCGCCAGGGCCGTTCAAGCTCGCCTTCCTTGCGTGACAGGACGGCCCGTGCCTGGTGGAGCTTCTCGTGCATACCGGTATCACCGTGGGCAAGCGATTCAGCGCCGGCAAGCCTAGCTTGTTCAATCATTGAACGGGAAATTGTAGGACATTGCGCGCGGGATTCGGGGCTTCAGCCCGGCCCGGCTTGCTGGCGCTGCGTCTGTTCGCACACATCGCGCAAGTGCTGAATAACTGCTTCTTGATCTGCAACGAGCAAGTCGGCGCTCATCGGCAAGCTCAACACGCTTCGCGACGCATTCACGCTGGTCTCGAAAGTTTGGTCAGATCCGTATTGACGGTATGCGGGCTGTTGATGAAGCGGCTTCGGGTAGTGGGTGGCGCTCGGCACACCACGGCTCCGCAGAGCGGACTGCACCTGATCACGCTCATCGACGAAGACCGTGTACTGGGCCCAGACGCAATCGCGGTCCGGCCGGACGGCGAGTAATCGCAACGTGGGCACGTCTGCGAGCAGTGCTGCGTAGCGGGCACCGAGTGCGTGCCGCTGCGCCAGTTCCCATTCGAAGCGCTCCAGCTTGCCCAGGACGACCGCGCATTGCAGTGTGTCCATGCGCCCGCCGACGCCGACCCGAGTGTGGTGGTAGCGACCGCTCTGGCCATGCACGCGAATCTCGCGGCAGGCCTGCGCCAGCGCGTCGTCGTTCGTGAAGATCGCGCCGCCGTCACCGTAGCATCCGAGAGGCTTGCTCGGGAAGAAACTGGTGCAGCCGAAGGTGCTCAGGTTGCAGCTCTTGCGGCCCTTGTAGGTGGCGCCGAAACTCTGCGCTGCGTCCTCGATCACCGGTATGTTGCCGTGGCGCGCAGCGATGGCGTTGATCTCGTCCATGTCGGCGACCTGGCCGTAGAGGCTCACCGGCATGATGGCCCGCGTGCGCGGCGTGATCGCGGCCTCGATGAGCGAGGCGTCGATGTTGCAGGTATCGGGTTCGATGTCGACGAACACCGGCTTGCCGCCGGCGAGGACGATCATTTCGGCGGTGGCAGCGAAGGTGAACGGCGTGGTGACCACCTCGTCGCCCGTCTTCAGGCCGAGTGCCATCAACGAGATCAGCAGCGCCTCGGTGCCGCTGGCCACCGTGACGCAATGCTTCGCGCCGGTGAAGGCAGCGAGCTTGTCCTCCAACTCCTTGACCTCGGGTCCCATGATGTACTGGCCGTGGTCGAGCACGCGCTGGATGCGCGCGTTGATGTTCTCGCGCAGCGCGGTGTATTGAGACTTGAGGTCGATGAAGTCCATGGGCCGGACATGTTCGGGTGCGTTCATGCGGTGCATTCTTCTATGGCCCGGAAGGACGGCCTCACCCAGCTGCCACCGTGACAAGCTCGAGGTGCGCTGTCAGCGTGTCTGGGGCGATGTCTTCCTCGTGCGGCCAGGTCAACGCGCCGAAGCGGACGCCGACGCTCGCGAAATACGTTGGATCTTTGAGGCGCTGAAAGCCCGGCCGATCGAGAAATGGTCGCAGGTCGAAGACACCCCGGCGTCCGTCGCTGAGTTCGACTGCGAGCCTGTGATCGGGCAGCGCTTGTACGGTCTTCACGTCCCAGTCCATGGTTCACCTCACAAAGGTTCGATCTTGTAGGGCAACTCGCCGGAACAGGCGAGCGCCCAGTCAGCCATCAACTCGTCGCGGTGCAATTCGATCCACGCCTGAACAAGCCGCAATTGCTTGCGCGGGATCTGCCCGGCCAGTATCTCGCCATCATCCAGGTTGATGGAGGCTTCGAACTCCGCATACCTGGCGTGCAAGTGTGGCAAGTTGTGATTCTGCGTATCGAGCAAATACATGCGAATGATGATGCCGTAGAACATCGAAATCACGGGCATGGCGGCCTCACACGCGGCGTTGGACCAAGTCCTGCAATGCGGACTGTGCTCACGCCGAGGCTTCGCTTTCCAGGTGCCGGACGGACCTGCCCTCGAGCAGGTAGCGGTCGCCGGTGTGCGGGCAGCTTGCTTCGGCGTGACCTTCCAGCGGCAATGCCAGCTTCTGGCCGAAGCGGCTCATCCAGCCGACCTGGCGCGCCGGCACGCCGACGACCAGCGCGAAATCGGGCACGTCGCGGTTGACGACCGCACCGGCACCGACGAACGCATAGCGGCCGATCGTGGTGCCGCAGACCACGGTGCAGTTGGCGCCCAGCGTCGCGCCGCGGCGAACGAGCGTGGGGCGGTACTCGTCCTTTCGCGTCACCGCCGAGCGCGGGTTGTAGACATTCGTGAACACCATGCTCGGCCCGCAGAACACATCGTCTTCGAGCGTCACCGCGTCGTAGACCGACACGTTGTTCTGGATCTTCACGTTGCTCCCGATCACCACGTCGTTTCCGACGTAGACGTTCTGGCCAAACGAGCAGCGCTCGCCGATGCGAGCGCCGGCGCTGATGTGCACGAAGTGCCAGACGCGGCAGTCGTCGCCGAGCTGCGCGCCGGGGTCGACGATGGCCGAGGGGTGGATGGTCGTCGCCATGCGGGCCGTTCGGTCAGTAGGCCAGCGGCAGGTTGACGCGCTTGCCGTCGCGCGCCGACAGGTACATCGCGATCAGCAGTTCGAGCGACTTCAGGCCTTCCCGACCGTCTGTCTCGGGCTGCGCCTTCCCGAGCAGCGTGTTGATCACGTTGTCGTAGTACAGCGGGTGGCCAAAGCCATACACCGACGTGGTCTGGTAGCTCGCGTTGGCGATGTGCGTGTCCATGGCGTCCGGCTGGTCGAACTCCCAGTGCTTATCTCGTTGACAGCGACGCCGCCGACACGCACCGAACCCTTCTCGCCGAGGATCGTGATCGAGCCTTCCAGGTTCTTCGGGTAGGTGAGCATCGTCACGTTGATCGAGCCCATCGCGCCGTTGCGCCACTTGATGGCAGCGACGCCGCTGTCCTCGACCTCGATGTTTCGCGCCAGCGTGCCCGTGTAGGCCATCACGCTTTCCACCGGGCCGCCGATCCAGTCGAGCAGGTCGACGTAGTGGCTGGCCTGGTTCATGAACGCGCCGCCGTCGAACTCCCAGGTGCCGCGCCAGGCGGCGCTGTCGTAGTAGGCCTGCGGGCGCGTCCAGAACACGTTGACGTTGACCATGTAGATGCGGCCGAACCGGCCCTGGCTGACGGCCTGCTTGAGCAACTGCAGCGTGCGGTTGCGCCGGTTCTGCTTGACGACGAACAGGCGCACACCCGCCGTGTCGCAGGCGCGCACCATCTCGAGGCCGTCGCTCCAGCGGGTGGCCATCGGCTTCTCGGTCATCACGTCGAAGCCCGCACCTGCCGCCTCGATGGCCTGCGCCGGATGCAGGCCGCTTGGCGTCGTGAGGACGATGCAATCGGCCTGCGTCGCCGCGAGCATCTCGCTGAAGCTGGCGTGACCGCGCGCGCCGGTCCTGGTCACCGCCGCGGCGAGCGCGGCCGGGTCGGTGTCGCAGACGTCGGTCAGCTCGCAGCGCTCGGCGTGCTTGAGCACGGCGTCGAAGTGGTTGCCGGCGATGCGGCCGCAGCCGGCCAAGGCGAAGCGAACCTTGCGACCGCTGACCGGGAGACGTCGAATGTGCATGCCTGTCATCGTTCCCCCTCGGGCAGTTCGCCCTTCAGCGCGGCGATCGTGCGGCGCAGTTGCTCGAATTCGGCTTCCTTGCGCGCGAGAAACGCCCTTGTCAGGCGGAGCCTTTCGCGCATGCCGCTGGGCGTGAGCACGTACGCATAGGCCAGCTTGTGGTCGCTGCGGCGGAAGTTGCCCGCCTTGACCAGCCCCTTGTCGAGCAGTGAATGCAGCACGTAGTGCGCCTTGCCGAGGCTCAGGCCTAGCGCTTCGGAAAGCTCGCGCTGCGACATGTCGGGCCGCTGCTCCAGGAGTCGAAGCACGGCCAATCGGGCGCCTTCCGCATCGCCGTACGCGGGTGATTCGGTGCCAATGGTGATTGCCTGTTCAATCATTGAACGGGCGATTGTAGGGGATCGCCCGGTCCGTTCCAGGCGCTCGCGCATACGCCGGTTCAGCCTTCCCCCCACCCGGGGGCCGCAGCGTCCTTTGCCGAAACGACCGGCTTCGATCCGTGCAATGGCCATTCGATGGCGAGCGCGGGGTCGTCCCAGCGGATGCCTGCTTCGGCCTGCGGCGCGTAATAGTCGGTCGTCTTGTACAGAAAGTCGGCGCTGTCGCTGGTGACCAGAAAGCCGTGGGCGAGCCCGGGCGGTATCCACATCTGCTTGTGGTTCTCGCCGCTCAGTTCGGCGCCAACCCAGTGGCCGCGGGTCGGGCTGCCTTCGCGGATATCGACCGCCACATCGAACACGCTGCCTTGCGTGACTCGCACGAGCTTGCCCTGCGCGTGGGGCAGGCGCTGGTAGTGCAGTCCGCGCAGCACACCTCTGGCAGACCTCGAGTGGTTGTCTTGAACGAAGGTCACTTCGTGGCCTGTCGCTTCGTTGAAGGCCCTCTGGTTGAAGGTCTCGAGGAAGAAGCCTCGCTCGTCGCCGAACACTCGGGGTTCGAGTATCAGTACGCCGGCGATGGCGGTGCGGGTCACCTTCATCGGAACACCTGGCTGCCCGCCACCTGAAGCAGGTACTGCCCATAGCCGTTCTTGAGCATCGGCTGCGCCAGCACCTCGAGCTGCTCGCGCGAGATCCAGCCGGCGCGGAAGGCGATCTCTTCCGGGCAGGCCACCTTCAGGCCCTGGCGCTTCTCGAGCGTGGCGATGAACTGCCCGGCCTCGAGCAGGCTATCGTGCGTGCCGGTGTCCAGCCACGCATAGCCGCGGCCCATGATTTCGACTTCGAGTTGGCCCTGGGCCAGGTATCGCGCGTTCACGTCGGTAATCTCGAGTTCGCCGCGCGCCGAAGGCCGGATGCCGGCCGCGATGTCGCACACCTGCGAGTCGTAGAAATAGAGCCCCGTCACCGCGTAGTTGCTCTTCGGCGCGGCGGGCTTCTCCTCGATGCTGAGCGCCCGCCTGTGGTCGTCGAACGCGACCACGCCGTAGCGCTGCGGGTCGTGTACGTGATAGGCGAACACCGAGGCGCCTTTCTTGCGTGAGGATGCGTGGTGAAGCAGCCCCTGGAAGTCGTGGCCGTAGAAGATGTTGTCGCCCAGCACGAGCGCGCTCGGCTGGCCGGCGACGAACGAGCGGCCGAGGATGAAGGCCTGCGCCAGGCCATCCGGGCTCGGTTGCACGCAGTAGGTGATGGCTAAGCCCCACTGGTGGCCGTCGCCGAGCAGCGCCTGGAAGCGCGGGGTGTCCTGCGGCGTGCTGATGAGCAGGATCTCGCGGATGCCGGCCAGCATCAGCGTGGCCAACGGGTAGTACACCATCGGCTTGTCGTACACCGGCAGCAGTTGCTTGCTCACCGCGAGCGTCGCAGGGTGCAGCCGGGTGCCGGAGCCGCCGGCGAGGATGATGCCTTTGCGTGTTTGAGGCGTATTGGTCATTCTGGAATGATGAGGTCTATGGGGGCGGAGTAACGCGCAATCATCCGATCAGAAGTGAGCAGGCGCGCGGGCTCGCAGAGCGCTTGCGCAAGCAGAAGGCGGTCGAAGGGATCGCGGTGCAATGGCTCGAGCGTACCGACGCGTGCCGCGTGCTCGGCAGTCACAGGCAGCTCCTTCAGGTGCGTCGTCCGCGCGGCATGGAGCACTTGGTCGGCGGTGAAGTCGAAGCTGGGCTTGCCCAGCGCCTTCTTGATCGCCACCTCCCATATGTTGACTGCCGAAAACATCACGTCGTGGCCTGGGTCTTCCACCGCATCACGCAGGCGCTTCGGGAGGCGCTGCGGTTCCATCAGAAGCCAGAGCAGCACGTGGGTGTCCAGCAGCACGCGCATCAGCGCCCCTCGAACAATGCCAACACGTCATCGGGCAGCGGATCATCGAAGTCGTCCGGCACGGTGAACTTCCCCGCAAGTGATCCCAGGCGCCGACGGGGCGCTTCAGGAGCCAAGCCCACCAGCCGGGCGACTGGCCTCCCCGAGCGAGCGATGACTACCTCTTCACCCGCTTCCACGGCTGCCAGCAGCCGTGACAGTTGCGTCTTGGCTTCGTGAACGTTGACGGTGAGCATGTTGGAGTCTGCTGAGGTGAGGTTGGCTAATTATAGCTAACCCAGCCTATGGGGGATGATCAACGGACTTGGAGGATCTCGCGAAGCATGCGGTCGACGCCGACTTGCCAGGGGGGAAGCTGCAGGCCAAAGGCGTCGCACAGCTTCTTCGTGTTCATGCGCGAGTTGTTCGGGCGTCTGGCGGGGGTGGGGAAGGCAGACGTGGGGACGGGCTCGATGGCGTCGCGGGCGACCTTGACCAGTTGCCCCGCGGCGCGCGCGAACTCGATCACGTGCTTCGCGTAGCCGTGCCAGTTCGTCTCGCCCGCCGCCACGGCGTGGTAGGTGCCGGAGAGCTCGGGCGTCTGCAGTGCTGTGCGCAACGCATGGGCCGTCACGTCGGCCAGCAGGTCGGCGCCGGTCGGCGCGCCGATCTGGTCGTCGATGACGCTCAGCTGGTCGCGCTCGCCCGCCAGCTTCAGCATGGTGTTGGCGAAGTTGCCGCCGCGCGCCGCATAGACCCAGCTGGTGCGCAGGATCAGGTGCCGGCAGCCGCTCGAACGAATCGAGCTGCTCGCCCTCGAGCTTGGTGCGGCCGTACACGCTCAGCGGGCCGGTGGGCGAGTCTTCGAGCCACGGCGTGCTGCCGCTGCCGTCGAACACGTAGTCGGTGCTGTAGTGCACCAGCCAGGCGCCGAGCGCTGCGGCCTCGCGGGCGAGCACGCCGGGGGCGATTGCGTTGATGACGCCGGCGAGTTCTGGCTCGCTCTCGGCCTTGTCTACTGCCGTGTGGGCGGCGGCATTGACGATGACGTCGGCGCCACCGCCCGCACCGTGGCGGCCAGCGATTCCGGCTTGGAGAAGTCGGCGCTCAGCGGGCCCGGGCTGTCGAAGTCGAGCGCCACCAGTTCGCCCAGCGGCGCCAGCGAGCGCTGCAGTTCCCAGCCGACCTGGCCGTTCATGCCGAGCAGCAGGATCTTCATGCCGCCGTGCGCTCGCCGTAGTTCGTCGCCACCCACTCGCGGTAGGCGCCGCTCTGCACGTGCGCCACCCAGTCGGCGTGGTCGAGGTACCAGCGCACCGTCTTGCGGATGCCGGTCTCGAAGGTCTCGGCCGGCCGCCAGCCCAGCTCGCGCTCGATCTTGCGCGCGTCGATCGCGTAGCGGCGGTCGTGGCCGGGGCGGTCGTTCACGTAGGTGATGAGGCGAGCGTAGCGGCCGGCCGGGTCGGGGCGCATCTCGTCGAGCAGCGCGCAGACCGTCTTCACGATCTCGATGTTGGGCTTTTCGTTCCAGCCGCCGACGTTGTAGGTCTCGCCAACCCGGCCGCGCGCCAGCACGGCGCGGATGGCGCGCAGTGGTCGCCCACGTACAGCCAGTCGCGCACCTGCTGGCCGTCGCCGTACACCGGCAGCGGCTTGCCGGCCAGCGCGTTGACGATCATCAGCGGGATCAGCTTCTCGGGGAAGTGGAACGGCCCGTAGTTGTTCGAGCAGTTGGTGGTGAGCACCGGCAGGCCGTAGGTGTGGTGCCAGGCGCGCACGAGGTGGTCGCTGGCCGCCTTGCTCGCCGAGTAGGGGCTGTTCGGCTCGTAGGGGTGCGTCTCGGTGAAAGGCGGCGTCGCCGGGCGCCAGCGAGCCGTAGACCTCGTCGGTCGACACGTGATGGAAGCGGAACGCGGCCTTGCTCGCTGCCGGAAAGAGCGCTCCAGTAGGCGCGCGCGGCTTCGAGCAGCGTGAAGGTGCCTTCCACGTTGGTGCGGATGAACGCGCCCGGGCCGTGGATGCTGCGGTCGACATGGCTCTCGGCGGCGAAGTGCACCACGGCGCGCGGGCCGGTGCTCGGCGAACAGGCGGTCGAGCAGCGCGCGGTCGCCGATGTCGCCCTGCACGAAGACATGCCGCGCGTCGCCCTGCAGCGAGCTCAGGCTGTCGCAGGTTGCCTGCGTAGGTGAGCGCGTCGAGGTTGAGCACGGGCTCGTCGGCCTGGGCCAGCCAGTCGAGCACGAAGTTGCTGCCGATGAAGCCGGCGCCGCCAGTGACGAGGATCATCTTGTTGGCCTGGGGGTTGCCGCCGCCGGGCCAGCCGCGGCTTCGCGCACGATTCTAGTGGCGCCACTCCAGTCAGGGCGGGGGCATGCCGGTCCGCGGGGGATAATGCGCGGATGACAGAAACTGCGTTTGCCGAACCGGCCGTTGCCGACAAGACCCTGGAAATCAATGACCTGGCTCCGAGCGGCCCGATGGAGTTTGCCGCGCTGGGCCTCGCGCCCAAGCTCGAGAAGGCGGTGGCCGACCGGGCTACACGCGATGACGCCGATCCAGGCGAAGGCGATCCCGATCGTGCTCGCCGGGCGCGACGTGATGGGCGCGGCGCAGACCGGCACCGGCAAGACGGCCGCGTTCTCGCTGCCGCTGCTGCAGAAGATGCTGCGCCACGAGAACGCCAGCGATGTCGCCGGCGCGGCACCCGGTGCGCGCGCTGGTGCTGGCGCCCACGCGCGAACTGGCCGACCAGGTGGCGGCCAACATCAAGACCTACGCCAAGCACTCGCAGCTGCGTGTCGACGGTGGTCTTCGGCGGCATCGACATGAAGCCGCAGACGGCTGAGCTGAAGCGGGGCGTCGAGGTGCTGATCGCCACGCCGGGCCGCCTGCTCGACCACATCGAGGGCAAGAACTGCGTGCTCAACCAGGTCGAGTACGTGGTGCTCGACGAGGCCGACCGCATGCTCGACATCGGCTTCCTGCCCGACCTGCAGCGCATCCTGTCCTACCTGCCGAAGGCGCGCCAGACGCTGCTGTTCTCGGCCACGTTCTCGCCCGAGATCCGGAAGCTCGCGCAGAGCTACCTGCAGGACCCGGTGCTGGTCGAGGTGGCGCGGCCCAACGCGACGGCCACCAACGTCGAGCAGCGTTTCTACAGCGTGGCTCCGACGACAAGCGGCGCGCCGTCTGTTCGATCCTGAAGCAGCGCGGGCTGACGCAGGCGCTGTGTTCGTCAACTCCAAGCTCGGCTGCGCGCGGCTGGCGCGCTCCTTCGAGCGCGACGGCCTGAAGACGACGGCGCTGCACGGCGACAAGTCGCAGGACGAGCGCTGAAGGCGCTCGACGCCTTCAAGCGCGGCGAGGTCGACGTGCTGGTGGCCACCGACGTGGCCGCGCGCGGGCTGGACATCGTCGACCTGCCGGCGGTCTTCAACTTCGACGTGCCGTTCAACGCCGAAGACTACGTGCACCGCATCGGCCGCACCGGCCGCGCCGGCGCCTCGGGCCTGGCGGTCACGCTGGTGTCGCGCGACGACGCGCGGCTGGTCGGCGACATCGAAAAGCTGATCAAGAAGAAGATCGAGATCGAGCCGTTGGAACTCGACGAAGACCGCCCGCCGCGCTTCGAGCGACCGCACCGCCGTGCGCGAGGCAGATGGCGGCGATCGCGCCGAGACGCGCCGTGCGCCAGGCCGCCCGGCCTATGGCGGCGGGTCGTCGCCAGCGCCGCGCGACCCGTTCTTCGACCAGCCCTACGAGTCGAGCGCGACCGTCGCGACGCCGGCCTGGGAGAAGAGCCCTGGCGGTGCCGGTGGCGCGGGACTGTCGCCCAACATCAAGATCAAGAAGCGCGTCGCAGCGCTGTTCGGGGGCAAGGCGGCCGAGTGCAATGGGTCGCCCACGACGACCATTCGCCGCGGCGTGTGCGCCCGCGCTCAGCCCGCCAGCAGGGCAAACACCGCCGGTACATCGGCCGGCAACGGCGAGTGCCGGACGCGCCAGCGCGCCACGCTGTCGCTGCGTGTCCACCCCTTAGGCAAGCGTCAAGCCGCAGCTCACGGACAGCCGTGTCGCCGGCTGCAGGTGGGTCAGCAGCGCCGCAAGCAGCGCGGCGTTGCGGTAGGGCGTCTCGATCAGCAGCTGCGTCTGGCGGGAGCGGCGCGACAGGGCCTCGAGTTCGCGGATGCGCGCCGCGCGCGCCGCGGCCTCCACCGGCAGGTAGCCGACGAAGGCGAAGCTCTGGCCGTTCAGGCCGCTGGCGGCCAGCGCCAGCAGCAGCGAACTCGCGCCCGGCAGCGGGAGCACGGCACGCCCAGCGATGCGCCGCCGGCACCAGCGCCGCGCCCGGGTCGGCCACCGCGGGCAGGCCGGCCTCGGACACCAGGCCGATGTCCTGCCCGGCCAGTGCCGGCGCGAGCAGGGCGTCGAGATGCCGGTGGCTGCGGATCCTTGCACGCCTTTGGCGGGGCGGGGCAGCTCGCTGATGTGCAATGCCTGCAGCGGCTGCGCCAGCGGCACGAGCGCGTCGACGCGCTTGAGGAAGGCGCGCGTGGTCCTGGCGTCCTCGGCCACCCAGTGCGCCAAGGCGGCCGCCTGGCGGATCACGCCCGCGGGCAGCACGTCCTGCAGATCGGGCGACGGCCATGCGTTGCGGTGCCCGAGGTCCAGCGGTGTTGGGCACGAGCACAGCGTGCCGCGTCGAGCCATGGCGCGCTCCGTGTCATGCGCGCAGCGGGTCGAGGCCGGCGTCGCGCAGCAGGGCGCAGGTGCGGATCAGCGGCAGGCCGACCAGCGCGGTCGGGTCGTCGGACTCGATCGCCTCCAGCAACGCGATGCCCAGCGTCTCGCACTTGGCGCTGCCGGCGCAGTCGTAGGGCTGCTCGGTGCGCAGGTAGTGCTCGATCTCGGCGTCGCCGAGAGCCGGCGAAAGCGCACCGTCACCGGCGCCAGCGGCCTCGGCCTCGAAGCCGCTGTCGACGCGCACCACCGCCACGGCGGTGTGGAACACGACCTGCCGGCCGCTCATCGCTCGCAGCTGGGCCACGGCGCGCTCGTGGCTGCCGGGCTTGCCGATGGCCTGCGCCGTCGAGCTCGGCCACCTGGTCGGAGCCGATCACCACCGCGTCGGGGTGCTGCGCCGCCACGGCGCGCGCCTTGGCCAGCGCCAGCCGGCGCGCCAGCTGCGGCCGGGGCTTCGCCGGGCGAGCGGTGCTTTCGTCGACGCTGCGGCGCCATGCACCTCGAAGGGCAGGCGCAGCCGGTCCAGCAGTTCGCGCCGGTAGCGCGAGGTCGAGGCCAGGATCAGGGCGTGCGGGCAGTCGGTCATGCTGGCCGGCATTGTCGCCGCAGCCGCGCCGTACACTGCCGCGATGAAACCTCGCACGGCCGCTGCAGGCTCGACGTCGAGCGCTTCGCGCATGCGACCGCCGGGCGCCTGCATGCGAGACTGGCCGCTTCGAGCCCCATGCACGCGAGCTGGTCGCCGCCTGCCGCAGCGGAAGCGTGCCGCAGGCCGATGGCCGCGTCGACCGGGTGGCCTGGCAGGCGGTCATGCCGAACGCCGCCGCTGCCCGTGCACTGGTCGGCTGCGGGCGAGCGCCCGGTGGCCGGCCGCGAGCCGAGATCTGGCTGCACCTGGACGCGCACGCCGTGTCGGCTGACCTGCCAGCGCTGCCTGCGGCGCTGGTCGAGATGCCCTTGAGGTCGAGCGCGCGTTGCGCTTCGTCGCCGGCGAGGCACAAGCGGCGCGGCTGGACGCCGACAGCGAGGACGACGTGCTGGCGCTGCCGCGTCGCTGGACCTGCACGCGCTGGTCGAGGACGAGTTGCTGCTGGCGTTGCCGCTGGTGCCGCGTGCACGAGCCTGCCCGCAGCCGCTGCCGCATGTCCGCGACGGCACCGATGTGCCGCGAGGTCGACGCCTGCACGGCCAGAAGTCCGTTCGCCGCACTGGCGGCGTTCGCCGGCGCGGGCCCGGGGCGCGGGCCGCCGAGCGGCTGAGCGCCGCCGCTGGCGTGCGCGGTGCTATATCGCGGGCTTTTCGACGGGCTGCCCGACGCTGCTGCCCAGCGTCAGCGCTGCCGTCGGCCCGCCGAGATCCTGCCCTGCAGCCGGGCCCCAGGGCGCCGCCTCAGGAGAATCCCATGGCCGTCCAGCAAAACAAGAAGTCGCCTTCCAAGCGCGGCATGCACCGCTCGCACAATGCCTGGCGACGCCGGGCACGGCGATCGAGCCGACCACCGGCGAGGTGCACCTGCGCCACCACATCAGCCCGACCGGCTTCTACCGCGGCCGCAAGGTGCTGAAGACCAAGGCCGACGCCTGACCGTGCCGGCCGGCCGCACGGCCTTGCGGCGTCGACACTGCGGTACGCCGCCCCGTCGGCCTGATGCCGCGCCGATCTGCGCTGCCTGCCTCGCGCCCAGCCGCCGTGCGACCATGCCCAGCTGCCGCGCCGCTGTCAGCGTGTGCGCCTGGCCGTCGACTGCATGGGCGGCGACCACGGCGCTGTCGGTCACGCTGCCGGCCTGCCGCTCCTTCCTCGACAAGCATCCGCAGGCCGAACTGCTGCTCGTCGGCACGCGCCGACGCGCTGGCGCCGGCGCGCGCCTGGCCGCGCTGCACCTCGTCGTCGCCACCGAAGTGGTCGACCATGGACGACCGGTCGAGGTCGCGCTGCGGCGCAAGAAGCGACTCGTCGATGCGCGTGGCCATCGAGCAGCTCAAGGCCGCCGATGGCCAGCGCGCCGGCCGCCGCATGCCTGCGTCTCGGCCGGCAACACCGGCGCACTGATGGCGCTGGCGCGCTACGTGCTCAAGACGCTCGACGGCATCGACCGCCCGGCCATCGCCGCCGTGATGCCCAACCGGCGCGACGGCTTCACCACCGTGCTCGACCTCGGCGCCAACGTCGACTGCACGCGCCGAGCACCTGCTGCAGTTCGCGGTGATGGGCAGCGCGCTGGTGGCGGCGGTCGACGGCAAGGCCGAGCCCAGCGTCGGCCTGCTCAACATCGGCGAAGAAGCCATCAAGGGCAGCGAGATCATCAAGCGCGCCGGCGAGTTGCTGCGCGCCGCGGTGCCGAGCGCGGTCACATCAACTTCTACGGCAACGTCGAAGGCAACGACATCTTCAAGGGCACGACCGACATCGTCGTCTGCGACGGCTTCGTCGGCAACGTGGTGCTGAAGACCGGCCGAGGGCCTGGCGTCGATGCTCAGCGAATTCATCCGCCAGGAGTTCACGCGCAACGCCGTTCAGCAAGCTGGCGGCGCTGGTGGCGATGCCGGTGCTGAAGCACTTCAAGCGCGCGTCGATCACCGGCGCTACAACGGCGCGGCGCTGCTGGGCCTGCGCGGGCTGGTCTTCAAGAGCCACGGCTCGGCCGACGCATTCGCCTTCGAGCACGCGCTGGCCCGCGCTTATGATGCCGCGCGCAACCGCCTGCTCGACCGCGTGCACGACCGCATCCGCGAGACGCTGCAGGCCCTGCCGATCGCGGGCCGATGCCGCGCCGGCACAGTCCGCATGACGAGCCTCGTTCGATCGCGCATGCCGCGTTACTCGCGCATCACCGGCACCGGCAGCCACCTGCCGCCGCGCCGCCTGAGCAATGACGACATGGCGCGCGAGCTTGCCGCGCAAGCGGCATCGAGACCTCGCGACGACTGGATCGTCGAGCGCACCGGCATCCGCGCGCGCCACTTCGCCGCCGACGGCGTCGCACTGCAGCGACCTGGCGCTGCCGCGGCGCAACGCGCGCTCTCGAGGCGGCCGGCGCGCTCGGCCGCAGGATCGACCTGATCATCGTTGCCACGTCGACGCCCGACATGGTGTTCCCGTCGACGGCCTGCATCCTGCAGCACAAGCTGGGCGTGCACGGCTGCGCGGCGTTCGACGTGCAGGCCGTGTGCTCGGGCTTCGTCTACGCGCTGACGGTCGCCGATGCGATGATCCGCACCGGCAGCGCGCGATGCGCGCTGGTGATCGGCGCCGAGGTGTTCTCGCGCATCCTCGATTTCAACGACCGCACGACCTGCGTGCTGTTCGGCGACGGCGCCGGCGCGGTGGTGCTCGAAGCCAGCAACGAGCCCGGCATGCTGGCCAGCGAGTTGCACGCCGATGGCCGCCATGTCGGCATCCTGTGCGTGCCCGGGCACGGTGGCCGGCGGCCAGGTGTCGGCGACCCGCTGCTCAAGATGGACGGGCCGGCGGTGTTCAAGCTGGCCGTCGGCGTGCTCGAAGACGTGGCGCGTGCGGTGCTGGCCAAGGCCGGCCGAAGCGAGGCCGACATCGACTGGCTGATCCCGCACCAGGCCAACATCCGCATCATGCAGGGCACGGCGAAGAAGCTGAAGCTGGCGCTGGACAAGTTGATCGTCACCGTCGACGAGCACGGCAACACCTCGGCCGCATCGATGCCGCTGGCGCTGGACGTGGCGGTGCGCAGCGGCCGCATCGCCGCGTGGCGACACGGTGATGCTCGAAGGCGTGGGCGGCGGCTTCACCTGGGGCGCCGTGCTGCTCGACTTCTCGACACCGCTGCTTGAAACGCCTGCAGGACTTCGCGATGACTTCGTTTGCATTCGTCTTCCCCGGCCAGGGCTCGCAGTCCGTCGGCATGCTCGATGCCTGGGGCGAGCACCCGGCGGTCCGGCAGACGCTGGCCGAGGCCTCCGCGGCGCTCGGCGAAGACATCGCCGCGCTGATCCACGACGGCCCGAAGGAGCGCTGGACCTGACGACCAATACGCAGCCGGTGATGCTGACGGCCGCCATCGCCTGCTACCGCGCCTGGCTCGCCGAGGGCGGGCTGGTGCCGTCGCCGTGGCCGGCCACTCGCTGGGCGAATACACCGCGCTGGTCGCCGCCGGCGTGCTGACGCTGGCCGATGCGCTGCCGCTGGTGCGCTTTCGCGCGCAGGCGATGCAGGAGGCCGTGCCGGTCGGCGCCGGCGCGATGGCGGCCATCCTGGGCCTCGATGCGCAGGCGGTTCAGGCGGGCTGCGCGAGGCGGCGGCGGCGAGCGGCGAGGTGGTCGAGGCGGCCAACTTCAACGACCCGAAGCAGACCGTGATCGCCGGCAGCAAGGCCGGCGTCGACAAGGCCTGCGAAGTGCTCAAGGCCAAGGGCGCCAAGCGCGCGCTGCTGCTGCCGGTCTCGGCGCCGTTCCATTCCAGTCTGATGAAGCCGGCGGCCGAGGCCTGCGCGAGCGGCTGAGGACGTCCGCTGCGAGCCGTCGCCGAACCGGCGATCCGCGTCGTCAACAACGTCGACGTCGCGGTCGAAAGCGACCCGCGGCCATCCGCGACGCGCTGTATCGGCAGGCCTTTGGCCCGGTGCGCTGGGTCGAGGTGGTGCAGGCGCTGCGCGCGCGGGGCTGACGCACATCTTCGAGTGCGGCCCGGGCAAGCGTGCTGTCCGGCATGGTCAAGCGCATCGATGCCGAAGCCGTCACGATGACGGTGCTCGATCCGGCGAGTCCTGGCCGAGGCGAAGGGGCTGCTGGCATGAATGAGTTTCCATGAGAGGCCAGATCGCGCTGGTCACCGGCGCCACGCGCGGCATCGGCCGTGCCATCGCGCCGGCGCTGGCGGGGCACGGCATGAAGGTCATCGGCACGGCCACCAGCGACGCGGGTGCCGCCGCCATCTGCGAGGCGCTGGTCGGCCTTCTCCGGCTGCCGTGGCATCCTGCTCAATGTCACCGACGGCGCGGCGGTGGACGCGGCGGTCGACGCCATCGTCAAGTCAGCAGGGCGGCCTGCACGTGCTGGTCAACAACGCCGGCATCACGCGCGACACGCTGGCGATGCGCATGAAGGACGACGACTGGGACGCCGTGCTCGACACCAACCTCAAGGCGGTCTTCCGCGCCAGCCGCGCCGCGATCCGTCCGATGATGAAGCAGCGCTACGGCCGCATCGTCAACATCACCTCGGTCGTCGGTGCGAGCGGCAACGCCGGGCAGGCCAACTACGCCGCCGCCAAGGCCGGCGTCGCGGGCATGACGCGCGCGCTGGCGCGCGAACTGGGCAGCCGCAACATCACCGTCAACTGCGTCGCGCCGGGCTTCATCGCCACCGACATGACGGAGGGCCTGCCCGAGGCGCAGAAGGCGGCGCTGCTGGCGCAAATTCCGCTCGGCCGGCTGGGCAGCGCCGACGAGGTCGCCGCATGCGGTGGAGTTCCTCGCGTCGCCGCGCGGCCGGCTACATCACCGGCACCGAACTGCACGTCAATGGCGGCATGTACATGAATTGAGCGCAGCCCCGTGGACACCTGCGGCGTCGCCCCAAGCCGGATGGCACCCCTTGGGGGCTGAGCCCGGACACAAGGAGTCCTGCGGACTCGTCGTGCCTGGCGAAGGGACGGTCCGGTGGCCCGCCGCGGCATGCGAGGCGGAGCGAAGCGTCTCGGCGGCGTAGAATCGCGGGCTGTTTGAAGCAACACTCCTGGAGGAGTCATGAGCGATATCGAAGCACGCGTCAAGAAGATCATCGCCGAGCAACTCGGCGTTCCCGAGTCCGACGTCACCAACGAAAAGGCGTTCGTCGCCGACCTCGGTGCCGACTCGCTCGACACGGTGGAACTGGTGATGGCCCTCGAGGACGAGTTCGGCATCGAGATTCCGGACGAAGAGGCCGAGAAGATCACGACGGTGCAACTGGCGATCGACTACGCGGTCGGGCACCAGAAAGCCTGAAATGACGACCCCAAGACACCTGCGGTGTCGCCCCCCGAGGGGACCTCAGTCCTCTTGGGAGCGGCCCGGCGAGGACTGAACCGCCAGGCTTCACATGACCCGTCGCCGCGTCGTCGTCACCGGTCTCGGGCTGATCAGCCCCGTCGGCAACACGGTGGCCGAGGGCTGGGCCAACCTGGTCGCCGGCCGCTCGGGCATTGCTGCGATCACCAAGTTCGATGCATCGGCCTTTGCCTGCCGGATCGCCGGCGAAGTGAAGGGCTTCCAGCTCGAGGAGTACATCTCCGCCAAGGAAGCGCGCCACATGGACACCTTCATCCACTACGGGATGGCTGCTGCGATTCAGGCCGTGCACGATGCCGGGCTGGCCACCGGCGACGCGCTGAGCGAGGAACAGGCCGAACGCATCGGCTGCATCGTCGGCTCGGGCATCGGTGGCCTGCCGCTGATCGAGGAGACGCACGGCGAACTGGTCGCACGCGGGCCACGCCGCATCTCGCCGTTCTTCGTGCCGGCGTCGATCATCAACATGATCTCCGGGCATCTGTCGATCCGCTTCGGTTTCCAGGGACCGAACTTGGCCATCGCCACTGCCTGCACGACCGGCCTGCACTGCATCGGCGATGCGGGGCGGCTGATCGAGTACGGCGACGCCGACGTGATGGTTGCCGGTGGCGCCGAGACCACGGTCTCGCCGCTGGGCGTCGGCGGTTTTGCCGCGGCGCGGGCGCTGTCCACGCGCAACGACGACCCGCAGACCGCCTCGCGTCCGTGGGACAGGGACCGCGACGGCTTCGTCCTCGGCGAGGGCGCGGGCGTGATGGTGCTCGAGGAGTACGAGCACGCGAAGCGGCGCGGCGCGAAGATCTATGCCGAACTGGTCGGCTTCGGCATGGGCGCGGACGCCTACCACATGACCGCGCCGAACGTCGACGGCCCGAAGCGGGCGATGAAGGCCGCGTTGCGCAACGCGGGCATCAACGCCGACGCGGTGCAGTACCTCAACGCCCACGGCACGTCGACGCCGCTGGGCGACGTGAACGAGACGAATGCGATCAAGCTCGCCTTCGGCGACTCACGCAGGCAAGCTGGTCGTCAATTCCACCAAGTCGATGACCGGCCACCTGCTCGGCGGCGCCGGTGGCATCGAGTCGGTGTTCACCGTGCTGGCGCTGCATCACCAGGTCTCGCCGCCGACGATCAACATCTTCAACCAGGACCCGGAGTGCGACCTGGACTACTGCGCCAACGCGGCGCGCGACATGAAGATCGACGTCGCCGTGAAGAACAACTTCGGCTTTGGCGGCACCAACGGCACGCTTGTCTTCCGGCGCGTCTGATCGTCGGCGCCGCGCGGCGGCCCGGCGTTTCGAAGCAGGAGCACCGATGCGTTTCGCTCCGCCTCTGCAGACTCACTGTGAATCGCTACGAGCTGTGGCGTGCCAGCGCGATGCTGCTTGCCGCCAGCGCCAGCGCGGCGATGATCGCCTGGTGGTGCGCTCAGCCAGTGCCGACACCGCGCTGGGTGAGCGCCACCGCAGTAATCGGCACTCTGCTCTCACTGGCCTGCGGGGCAGGGCTGTGCCGGATGCAAGCTCTGACGCTGCGCTGGGACCGCCAGAACTGGCTGGTGATCCGCGACGGCGCTGCCGAACAGGCGGGCTCGCTGGCCGTGGCGATCGATCTGGGTGGCTGGATGCTGCTGCGTTTCGTGCCGGCAAGCACCGAAGTCGGCATGCCATGGCGTCGCAGGGCGGTCTGGGTCGCGCTGCAGCGGCGAGGTCTCGAGGCCCAGTGGCATGCACTGCGCTGCGCGGTGCATTCGGCGCAACCGGCCTTGCCGCCTCTCGGCCTCTGAGGTCGCTCCCCGCATGAATGTCGACGTCGATGCACCGCTGATCGAACGTGTCAAGCAAGGCGACACCCGCGCCTTCGAGATGCTGGTCGTGAAGTACCAGCGTCGGATCGAGCGCCTGATCGGGCGCATGGTGCGCGACGTCGATCTGGTGCCCGACATCGCCCAGGAGTCCTTTATTCGCGCCTACCGGGCGATTCCGCAGTTCCGGGGCGACAGCGCGTTCTACACCTGGCTGTACCGGATCGCCGTCAACACCGCCAAGAAGTCGCTGATGGAACTCAAGCGCGACCCACTGGTCTTCGAAACCGCGCTGGCTTCGCGCGACGAGGACGATGAAACTTCGCGTGTCGAGAACGAACTAAGCGACGGCGAGACGCCGGAGTCCATCATGGCCAGCAAGCAGATCGCGGGTGCGGTGAACTCCGCGATCGAGGCCTTGTCCGACGATCTGCGCCAAGCCATCGTCCTGCGCGAGATCGAAGGCCTGAGCTACGAGGAGATCGCCGAGGTGATGAACTGCCCGATCGGTACCGTGAGGTCGCGCATCTTTCGGGCGCGCGAGGCCATTGCACAGCGGCTGCAGGCCGATGCTCGACGCGCGGGCGGGGGATCGGTGGTGACGGAGGCCGTAGGTTTCAATCCGCGCTCCCGCGGTGGGGAATGTCATGCTCAACGGATCTGAAGACAGCGCGCGGTTCATGCAGGGCCTGTCGGCGCTGGCCGACGGTGAACTCGACCCGGCTGCGACACTGGACGCCTGTGCGCAGTGGCACGGCGACGCCGTTGCGCGTGCATCGTGGCATGCCTATCACCTGATCGGCGACGTGATGCGGTCCGACGACCTGGCCACGGACACTGCGCATGACGCCAGCTTCCTGAAGGCCTTGCGCGTGCGCCTTGCCGTTGAACCGGTGGTGCTCGCGCCGCAAAGCGTGGCGGCCAGGGCTGACAGTATGCAGGCGGCTGCGGAGCGTCGCGCTGCGCGGGGTTCGCGCCGGTCCTGGCTGGGGCCGGCTGCCGTCGCGGCAGGCTTCCTGGCTGTCGCCAGCGTGTTGGTCTTGACCCGTGGCAGCGCGCCACTCGAGGAAACGAGCAGCATCCTGGCCGAATCCACAGCCCGCGGCAGCGCCGTTCTCGCTGCAGCATTGCCGGCGCCGGGCACTGCGTCGGCGATAGCCGCGAACGCGCCGGGGCGAGCACAGGCGCTCGTCGCCGACGGCAAGCTGCTGCGCGATGTGCGCCTTGAGCGCTATTTCGCCGCGCACTCGGAGTTCGGCGGCAGTTCCGCGCTCGGCGTTCCGTCCGGATTCCTGCGCGCGGCCACCAGCCAGACGCCGGATCGCTAGGTGCGACCGCACCTGCGCCGTCACATCCACCCATGCTGAAGCGCTTGTTGTCCACCATTGCCGTGGCCCTGGCGGCGGGCTGCTGCACGCCCGCCATCGCCGCCAGTCCGGGAGCGTTCGGTGCCGCCGACTCGCCGCTCGCGCCGCACGAGACGAGGGCCTGGCTGGTGCGCATCCACGAGGCCGCCAGCCATCGGAATTTCCAGGGTACGTTCGTGGTCAGCGCGGGCGGCACGGTGTCGAGCTCGCGGATCGCGCATTTCTGTGTCGGCGCGAGCCAGTTCGAGCGGATCGAGTCGCTCGACGGACAAATGCGGCGTGTCTTCCGGCGCGATGACGTGGTGCACACGCTGTGGCCGCAAAGCAGGGTTGCGCTGGTCGAGCAGCGCGACCTGCTGGCGACGTTTCCGGCGTTACTGCAGACGGGTGGCGACCGCATCGTCGTCTTCTACGATGTGCGCTCGCAGGGCAGGGAGCGCATGGCAGGCCGGGACGCCGATGTGTTGCTGCTGCGACCGAAGGACGAATGGCGCTACGGCTATCGCCTGTGGGCCGACCGGGACACCGGCCTGTTGCTGCGCGTCGAGGTGCTGGGCGAGCGCGGCGAGGTGCTCGAATCGTCGGCCTTCTCGGACTTGACCATCGGCATCAAGGCGCAGCCCGACAGCGTATTGCTGCCGATGAAGAAGCTCGACGGGTACCGGGTCGTGCGTCCTACGCTGACGCCGGCGCGGCTCGACGTCGAGGGCTGGACGCTGCGGCAGGGCGTGCCTGGCTTCGAACAGGTGAGCTGTGTCAGGCGACTGCTCACCGGAATGACCGATGGCGGCGACGATGCTGCGGCCCAGGTGCTGCAGGCGATCTACTCCGACGGGTTGACCCATGTTTCGGTGTTCATCGAGCCCTACGACTCGGCCCGGCACCTGCGTGGCATGCATGCCGCGATCGGCGCCACGCAGTCGCTGATGCGCCGCCTGGGCGACTGGTGGGTGACGGTGGTCGGCGATGTTCCGGCAGCGACTCTGCACCAGTTCGCAAATGCCCTGGAGTACAGGAAGTAGTGCTCACCCCGCGACCGCGGCCGGCGTGCCGTGCCAGCCCTCGCTCGGCGATCGTGCCGGGCACAGGACCATCTCCTTTCAACCGAGGTTCTCTCATGGTCGCTCGAGTTCCCTTCCGGTCGGGCGGCGCCTGGCGCCTGCGGTGCATGGCGCTCGCGCTCTGCGCTTGGGTCGCACTGGCGCCTGTGGCGGCACGAGCGCAGCAAGTTCCAGACTTCGTCGAATTGATCGAGAAGGTGGCTCCAGCGGTGGTCAACATCCGCACCACCGAGCGGGCTTCCGAGGGGCCGCGTTCACCGTTTCGTCGGCGCGCTCCGGTGCCCCCTGGCGAGGAAGCACCGCGGGGCGAAGGTTCGGGGTTCATCATCAGCGCCGACGGCTATGTGATGAGCAACGCCCATGTGGTCGAGGGCGCGAGCGAGGTGCTGGTCACGTTGGTCGACAAGCGGGAGTTCAAGGCCAGGATCGTCGGCGCCGACGAACGCAGCGATGTGGCGCTGCTGAAGATTGACGCGAGCGGATTGCCCACCGTCAGGATCGGCGACGTGAGCCGGCTGCGCGTCGGCGAATGGGTGCTCGCCATCGGGTCGCCGTTCGGGCTGGAAAGCACCGTCACTGCCGGCATCGTGAGCGCCAAGCAGCGCGAGACCGGATCGGACATCGCCTTCATCCAGACCGACGTGGCGGTGAACCCCGGCAATTCGGGCGGGCCGCTGATCAGCACTCGCGGCGAAGTGGTCGGTGTGAACTCGCAGATCCTGAGCCCGGTGGGCAGCTACATCGGCATCTCGTTTGCGATCCCGATCGACGAGGCGATGCGGGTGGCCGACCAGCTTCGCAGCGGCGGCCGAGTCGTGCGCGGCTACCTCGGCATCCAGCCGACCGACGTGCCGCGTGAGCTTGCCGAGGAGTACGGTCTCGCCAACGGCAAGGGCAAGACGCGCGGCGCCTTCGTGCGCCAGGTGGTGCCTGGCGCGCCGGGAGAGAAGGCAGGCATGCAGCCGGGCGACGTGGTGTTGTCGGTCAATGGCCGAACGGTGGAGGGTGCGGTCGACCTGCGGCGCACGCTCGGCGCCTTCAAGCCCGGGACGGCAGTGACCCTCCAGATCAACCGGCGCGGCAAGGTCATCGACATCAAGGCGAACCTGGCCGAGGTCGCGCCGCAGACGGCGGTGGTCGAGCGAGGCGAACCGGCGGTGGCCGAGCAGCGCACGTCCGGTGCCGCGAAGGCGTGGGGGCTGGCGGTCGTGAACCTCAGCGAAGCAGAGCGCCAGAGCATGCGTGGTGCGGGCGGTGTCAAGGTCACCGCGGTGACTGGAGGCGCCGAATCAGTCGGCATGCGTGCGGGTGACGTGATCCTGGGTGTGGGCGCGTCGGACATTGCCGACGTGAAGCAGTTCGAAGCCGTGCTGGCCAAGGTCGACAAGACGCGTTCATTGCCGGTGACGGTCTTGCGCGGCGACTGGGCATCTTTCGTGAGAGTCCCAGCCGCCAGGTAGCGCATCGAGCCAAGGCTGGTGCCGCGTTTCGCTACCTCCGACTCCAATCGGCGGATTTCCTGCAATGTGAAATCGATGGACCTTGGGCCCATATCCGACGACCTCGGGCGCCGCTTCAGCTGCGAGCCAGGCGATGTCAGCAAGTACAAACATCACCGTCTTCGGGCTGGATTGAGCCTTCGTTCGCATAGAATGCAGTGGCCGAGCAAGTCCTTTATATGTGTCTGCGTATAGGACTTGGAGCAACCGTAACTATCCCCAGCTTATCTACTGGACATTGTTGATAAACTGTTGATAACTATTCATGTTGGCGGCGTGCAACGGCGTGAAATCAAGCAACGGCGCGGTTTCCAGCCAGGGTCTTTTGGCTACAATGAAAGCCCAACAAGCAGTTGCCAAACATTTTGTTGGAAGGCGCGTCAATCGTTCGACGTGCCTTTTTTTTGGTTTCGGCACGGCCCTTCGGGCCTTCACATCGCTTCGCGATATGAGTCTTCACCGCAACGGCTTCGCCGTTGTGGTTTCAGCCTGAAGCAGCGCAGCGCGTTTCCATGGATCACATCCGCAACTTCTCCATCATTGCCCACATCGACCATGGCAAGTCGACGCTTGCCGATCGCATCATTCATCGCTGTGGCGGCTTGAGCGATCGCGAGATGGAGTCGCAAGTGCTCGACTCGATGGACATCGAGCGTGAGCGGGGTATCACGATCAAGGCACAGACCGCGGCGCTCACCTACACCGCGCGCGACGGGCAGGTCTATCAGCTCAACCTGATCGACACCCCGGGCCACGTCGACTTCTCGTACGAAGTCAGCCGTTCGCTATCGGCCTGCGAGGGTGCCTTGCTGGTAGTCGACGCGAGCCAGGGTGTCGAGGCGCAGACGGTCGCCAACTGCTATACCGCGCTCGATCTCGGCGTCGAAGTGGTGCCCGTGCTCAACAAGATGGACCTCCCGCAGGCCGATCCCGAGAACGCCAAGGCCGAGATCGAGGACGTGATCGGCATCGATGCGGCGCACGCCATCCCCTGCAGTGCGAAGACCGGCGAAGGCATCGACGACATCCTCGAAGCGGTGATTGCTCGGATGCCGCCGCCGCGCGGCAAGCCCGATGCGCCGTTGCGCGCGATGATCGTCGACTCCTGGTTCGACAACTACGTCGGCGTGGTGATGCTCGTACGAGTGGTCGACGGATCGCTGTCCAAGGGCGAGCGCATCCGCATGATGGCCAGCGATGCCGTCTATTCGGCCGACTCGCTCGGCGTGTTCACACCGAAGTCGGTGCCACGCGATCGCCTGAGTGCGGGCGAAGTGGGCTTCGTCATCGCCGGCATCAAGGAACTCCAGGCGGCCAAGGTCGGCGATACGATCACGCTCGAGAAGAAGCTGCCCAACAACCTCGGCGTGGCCACCGAGGCGCTGCCCGGCTTCAAGGAGATCCAGCCGCAGGTCTTCGCCGGGCTGTACCCGACCGAGGCGAGCGAATACGACCAGCTACGCGACGCGCTGGAGAAGCTGAAGCTGAACGACTCGTCGCTGCGCTACGAGCCCGAGGTCAGCCAGGCGCTCGGCTTCGGCTTTCGCTGCGGCTTTCTCGGCCTGCTGCACATGGAGATCGTGCAGGAGCGCCTCGAGCGCGAGTTCGACCAGGACCTGATCACCACCGCACCGTCGGTGGTCTACCAGGTCGAGCTCAACAACGGCGACGTGCTGCAGGTCGAGAACCCGTCGAAGATGCCCGATCTGGGGCGCATCCGCGAGATCCGCGAGCCGATCGTCACGGTACAGCTCTACATGCCGCAGGACTGCGTCGGGCCGGTCATGACGCTCGCGAACCAGAAGCGCGGCAACCAGATCAACATGGCCTACCACGGCCGCCAAGTCATGCTGACCTACGAGATGCCGCTGGCCGAGATCGTGCTCGACTTCTTCGACAAGCTCAAGAGCGTTTCGCGCGGTTATGCCTCGATGGACTATGCGTTCAAGGAATACCGCGCGGCCGACGTCGTCAAGGTCGACATCCTGCTCAATGGCGACCGCGTCGATGCGCTGTCGATCATCGTCCACCGCAGCCAGAGCTTGTACCGCAGTCGCGCCGTGGTGGCCAAGATGCGCGAGCTGATTTCGCGCCAGCAGTACGACGTGGCGATCCAGGCCGCGATCGGGGCCAACATCATCGCGCGTGAGACAATCAAGGCCCTGCGCAAGAACGTCATCGCCAAGTGCTACGGCGGCGATATCACCCGCAAGCGCAAGCTGCTCGAAAAGCAGAAGGCCGGCAAGAAGCGCATGAAACAGATCGGCACCGTCGAGGTGCCGCAAGAAGCGTTCCTGGCCATACTTCAAGTGGACGACTGAATGGCCCCATTGACCGGACTGCTCTACGCCTGCCTCGCGTTCTTCCTCGGGGGTTGGTACCTCGGCAACTGGAGCGGAAATTTCTCGCTGCTGCTGTTCATCCTGACCCTCGTCACGCTGTGCTATTGGCTGGCCGAGAGGCTGCACTTCAAGCCACAACGCCAGGCCGCCGCGGCCAGGCTCGAGGCGCAGGACGGAGCGCGGCGGCTCGAACTCAGCCGCCTGGGCATCGCAAAGGTCGACGGCGACGTGGCGTCGGCCAAGCAGGCCTTGCTCGCGCAACCCTGGTGGCTCGACTGGACGGCCGGCCTGTTCCCGGTGATCCTCGTCGTGTTCCTGTTGCGTTCGTTCCTCTTCGAGCCCTTCAAGATTCCGTCGGGGTCGATGATCCCGACGCTGCTCGTGGGCGACCTGATCCTGGTGAACAAATTCCACTACGGGGTTCGCCTGCCTGTCGTCAACAGGAAGATCATCGCCAATCACGATCCGCAGCGTGGCGACGTGATGGTGTTTCGCTACCCGAAGGACACCAGCATCGACTACATCAAGCGCGTGGTCGGGGTGCCCGGCGACGAGATCAGCTACCGCGGGCAGCAGTTGTATGTCAACGGCACGCGCGTCCCGACCGAGCCGCTTCCCGAGTACTACGACGAAGACAGCATGCGCTACGCTCCGCAGTTCAAGGAGTTGCTGGGCAACGTGGCGCACCGGATCCTCGTCAACCCGCGCCTGCAGCCGTTCTACGGGGGAGACGACCAGCATGCGTTTCCCTTCCGCGAGAACTGCAGCTACAACGTCGAAGGGCCGACCTGCAAGGTCCCGCAGGGACATTACTTCATGATGGGCGACAACCGCGACAATTCGCAGGATTCGCGTTTCTGGGGTTTCGTGCCGGACGAGAACATCGTCGGCAAGGCTTTCTTCGTATGGATGAACTTCGGCGACCTGAAGCGAATCGGCGCGTTCCAATGAACCGGGCGATGTCGCGCGCTCGGTCACCTCACCTTCGGGAGCACACCCGCATGGCTATCGAACATCCGCAGTCGCAGGCTCAGCGCGGCATCAGCCTGCTGGGCCTTCTGTTCTGGGCGATCCTCATCGGAATGCTGGCCCTGGTGGCGCTGCGGGTGCTACCGACCGTCAACGAATACCTGACGATCCAGCGCACCGTCAACAAGATCGCCGATCAGGGGCTCGCCACCGTGCCGGAGATCCGCGCGGCGTTCGAGCGCCAGAAGGACATCGAATACTCGATATCCTCGATCTCGGGCAAGGATCTCAAGATCACGAAGGAGAACGAGAACATCGTGATCCGCTTCGCCTACGAGAAGGAGATCGAGCTCGCGAGTCCGGTCTACCTGCTGATCAAGTACGAGGGCCACTCCAGGCCGTCGCGCTAGCGCCAGCTGGGTTGACCGCTGCCCGGCGCCCCTCGTGGATCCCCGCCTCGAAGCGCTCCAGCAACGCAGCGGGTGTCGCTTCTTGCAGCCCGAACTGCTCAAGCGGGCGGTGACGCACCGCAGCTTCGGTGCCGATCACAACGAGCGCCTCGAGTTCCTGGGTGACGCGGTGCTGAACCTGGCGATCTCGAGCCTGCTCTTCGAGCGCTTCGGCGGTTCGGACGAGGGCGATCTGACGCGTGTGCGGGCGCACCTGGTGCGCGAGGACAGCCTGCACCGCGTGGCGCTGGCGCTCGGCCTGCCCGAGGTGCTGCGGTTGAGCGAAGGCGAAGCGCGTGGCGGCGGTGCCCAGCGTGCGTCGATCCTCGCCGATGCACTCGAGGCACTGATCGGCGCGGCCTTCCTGGACGGCGGGTTCGAACGTGCCCGGGCGCTGGTGCAGCGCCTGTTCGGCGAGGTCATCGCGACCACCGAGCTGGAGGCCTGGACGAAGGACGCCAAGACCGAGTTGCAGGAGTGGCTGCAGGCGCGTCGCCTGCCGGTGCCGGCCTATCGCATCAGTGCCACCCGCGGCCAGGCGCACGCGCAGACCTTCGAGGTCGAATGCAGCGTGCCGTCGCTCGGCCTGGTGCAGCAGGGCGAAGGCCGCTCGCGCCGCCAGGCCGAACAGGAGGCGGCGCGCCGGGTGATTGCCCTCCTCGACACCAGCGACCGCCCGGGCGGCCCGCTGGACACCTGAAGCCATCGATGACTGAACCCGTATCGCCTCTCGCCGGCGCAGCAGTGCCCGGCACCGCCCGGCACTGCGGATTGATCGCCATCGTCGGTCGGCCGAACGTCGGCAAGTCGACGCTGCTCAATGCGCTCGTCGGGCAGAAGATCAGCATCACCTCGCGCAAGGCACAAACCACGCGCCACCGCATCACCGGGATCCGCACGCTGGCCGAGAGCCAGTTCGTGTTCGTCGACACGCCAGGCTTCCAGACGCGCCACAGCGCGGCGCTGAACCGCACGCTCAACCGCACCGTGCAGGGCGTATTGGCCGACGTCGACGTCGTGCTGTTCGTCGTCGAGGCAGGGCGCTTCGGGCCCGATGACGCCAAGGTGCTGGCGTTGATGCCAGCAGCCGGCGAGCGCGCCCGCCCGGTTGTCCTCGTCGCCAACAAGCTCGACGAGGTGCGCCGTCGAGCCGACATCGCGCCCTGGCTCAAGGGCATGCAGGAGCGCTACGCGTTCGCCGAGTTCGTGCCGCTTTCCGCGCGCAAGGATGCCGACGCGCGCCGCCTGCTCGAGATCGTCCGGCCCTACCTGCCCGAAGCGCCCTGGCTGCACGACGAAGAGGCGCTCACCGACCGCAGCGAGCGCTTCCTCGCCAGCGAGCTGATCCGCGAGAAGCTGTTCCGCCTGACCGGCGACGAGCTGCCCTACACCTCGACCGTGGTGATCGAGAAGTTCGAGGAAGAGGGTGGCCTGAGGCGCATCGCCGCCGCCATCGTCGTCGAACGCGAGGCGCACAAGGGCATGGTCATCGGTGGCGGCGGCGAGCGGCTCAAGCGCATCGGCACCGAGGCACGCACCGAGCTCGAATCGCTGCTCGGCGCGAAGGTGTTCCTCGAGCTGTGGGTCAAGGTGCGCTCGGGCTGGGCCGACGACGAAGAGCACTTGCGCAGCTACGGCTACGAGTAGGGCCGCGCCGCCTTGTACCAATCGATGGTCACTCGCACGGCGCGCCCGCCCGCCACGCTGCAGTCGTTCGTGCTGCACCGCTACGACTGGAGCGAATCGAGCCTCATCCTCGATCTCTTCACGCGCGAGCAGGGGCGGCTCGCGGTCGCCGCCAAGGGGGTGAAGCGGCCGACCTCGCAGCTGCGCCCGGTGCTGCTGCCGTTCCAGCGTCTGCACGTCACGCTGGCTCGGGGCCGCGCGAACGTCGACGATGCGGCCCCGCCCGAGGTACAGACGCTGCGCGCGGCCGAATGGGCGGGCGGTGCGGCGATGCTGACCGGCGCGGCGCTGTTCGCGGGCTTCCACTGCAACGAGTTGCTGATGAAGCTGGTCGCCCGCCACGACCCGCACCCGCGACTCTTCGACGCCTATGCGCAGACACTCCCAGCACTGGCCGCCCGCGACGACACCCGCGTGCAGGCGGCGCTGCGCGCTTTTGAATTCGTGCTGCTGAAGGAGGTCGGCGTGCTGCCCGACCTGAGCCTCGTCACGCTCACGCAGAAGCCGGTGGGAGAGCGCGACCGGATGGCGATGCTCCCCGAAGCCGGCGTCACCGCGGCGCAGCCAGGTGACCCCGTCCTTTCGGGCAGCGTGCTGATCGGGCTGCAGGCGGCGCTAGCCCACGGCAGCATCGCCGCGCTGAGCCAAGCCTGCGCGGTGGCCCTGCCCGAACTCAAGGCCGCGCTGCGCACGCTGCTTCACTATCATCTCGGAACGCCGGTGATGCGCACGCGGCAGGTGATGATCGACCTCCAGACGCTGGCAACCTCTGCATGAACCCCTTGATCACGTCGGGCCTCGACGCGAAGCGCAGCGCCACGGCGCTGTCGGTGAACCTGAACCTGGTGGCGATGATGCGCAACCGCCGCCCGCTCGACCTTCCGAGCATCACTCGCGCGGCAACCATCGTGCTCGAGGCCGGGGCGGCCGGTATCACAGTGCATCCGCGGCCCGACGGGCGCCACATTCGGGCTGGTGACGTGCGGGACCTGGCCACTCTGCTGAAGGCTTGGCCGCAGGCCGAGTTCAACATCGAGGGCAATCCCTTTCACAACCTGATGGACTTCGTGCGCGAGCTGCGCCCGCAGCAGTGCACCTTCGTCCCCGATGCCCAGGGGCAGCCCACGTCGGATCACGGCTGGGACCTGACGCAGGACGCCGACCGGCTGGCGCCGCTGATCGCCGAGGCCCATGCGCTCGGCGTTCGCGTCAGCCTCTTCATGGACGCCGAGCCGGCGGCGATGGCCGCTGCGCGAACGCCTGGCGCCGATCGCGTCGAGCTCTACACCGAGCCGTACGCGGCGGCACATGGCACGCCGCGGCAGGCGGCGGAGTTGGCGCGCTTTGCCGGCGCCGCGCGTGCCGCCCAGCAGGCCGGACTTGGCGTCAACGCCGGGCACGACCTCAACCGCGACAACCTTGCCGACTTCCTCGCCGCCGTGCCAGGCGTGCTCGAGGTATCGATCGGGCACGCGCTGATCTCCGACGCGCTCGAACTCGGATACAGCCAGACCGTTCGCGAGTACCTGCGCTGCATTGCCAACGCTGCCGAGCTCGGGCGCCAGGCAGGCGGGCTGGCGCGATGATCTTCGGCATCGGTACCGACATCTGCGACATCCGGCGCATCGAGGCCGCGCTCGCACGACGTGGCGACCGCTTCGCCGAGAAGGTGCTCGGCGCGCGCGAACTCGTGGTGTACCGCGCCCGCCGCGAAAGGGCCGCCGCACGCGGCGTGCGCTATCTGGCCACGCGCTTCTCTGCCAAGGAGGCGTTCTCCAAGGCGATCGGCCTAGGTCTGCGCCTGCCGATGACCTGGCGTGCCTGCGAGATCGTCAACGCGGCGAGCGGCAAGCCAGCCGTCGAGCTCAGTGGCGCACTCGCTGCATGGTTCAGCGAGCGCGGGCTCAGCGCGCAGGTCAGCGTGAGCGATGAATCAGACTACGCGGCTGCCTTCGTGGTCGTCGAGACCAGGGACCGATCATGATCCAGGCCAACGCACGCCAAGCTTCGCTCGCCACAGCCCCACTGCACGCACCGGTCGTGATCGACGTCGCCGGCCTCGGGTTGAACGCCAACGACCGGCGCCGCCTGCAGCATCCGCTGACCGGCGGTCTGATCCTGTTCGCGCGCAACTGGGAGAGTCGGCGCCAGCTGACCGAGCTCGCCGCGGAGGTCAAGTCGCTCCGACCCGACCTGCTCATCTGCGTCGACCAAGAAGGCGGCCGTGTACAACGCTTTCGCAGCGATGGCTTCACCCACCTGCCGCCGATGCGCGCCCTCGGCGAGCAGTGGATGAACGACGGGCATCGCGGTGCCGGCAGCGGTGCGATGGATGCGACCGACGCCGCCACAGCCGCGGGCTACGTGCTCGGCGCAGAACTGCGTGCCTGTGGCGTCGACCTGAGTTTCACGCCGGTGCTCGACCTCGACCACGGCCCGAGCGGCGTGATCGGCGATCGCGCCTTCCATCGCGACCCGCGCGTCACGACCCTGCTCGCCAAGAGCCTGATGCATGGCCTGGCGCTGGCGGGCATGGCCAACTGCGGCAAGCACTTCCCCGGCCACGGCTACGTGCGTGGCGATTCGCACCATGAGGTGCCAGTGGACCGGCGCAGCCTGAAGGCGATCCTCGCCGACGATGCGCGGCCCTACGAGTGGCTCAGCACCTCGCTAGCGAGCGTGATGCCGGCGCACGTGATCTACCCCAGGGTCGATCCGCATCCGGCCGGCTTTTCGCCGCGCTGGCTGAAGGAGATCCTGCGCCTCCAACTCGGCTTCACCGGTGCCGTGTTCAGCGACGACCTGAGCATGGAGGGTGCACGCCGCATCGACGGGGCTGCGGTGAGCTACGCCGAAGCAGCGGCCACAGCGCTCGACGCCGGCTGCGACATGGTGCTGCTGTGCAACCAGTCGATGGGCGACGGGCGGGCCGTCGACGAGTTGCTGGACGGCCTGGTCGATGCCTGCTCACGCGGTCTGTGGCAGCCGGACCCCGACAGCGAGGCGCGTCGCCGCGCCCTGCTTCCCCAGGCAGCCCCGTTGAGCTGGGACGAACTGATGCACCACCCCGCGTACCAGCACGCGCTCGAGCGCCTGCCGTAGCGGCGCCGATCTCAGCCAGCGTTCGCGTCGAACGGCAGCTTGTACTGCGAGAGGTCCTTTCGGGTCTCGACGAGCACCAGCGGGCCATCGTCCGCCACCTTTACGGGCTTCGGTTCGCGCGGCACGCGCACAGGTTCGGGTTCGAGCGCCATTGCGTCCCGGGCGGCCTGGATCTTGGCGGGATCGGAACCGACCCATTGCAGGCCCGCCGTCTCGGCCACCGAGCGAAGTTGCTCGGCATCTAGCACGAAGGGCTGCGCGACCTTCGGTGCCGGCGCCTGTGCGGCAGGCGCGGAGGCGACAGGCGCCTGGGGCGACGGCGCAACCTCGGGTCGCGCCGACACCAGTTCGGGCAATGGCGCACCGATGGCTTCAGGCGCTGGCTCAGTCTCGGCCGGTGTCGATGCAGCTTCGGCCGGCGCAGCGATGCCGGTCCCCTCGGCCTCGCGCGGCTCGCGCCGCTGACGGCCCCGCCCACCGCGACGGCGTCCGTCGCGCTCCGCGCCGAGCTCGGGTACCACGTCCTCAGGCTGCGCACTGCCGGTCTCCGGTTCGGTGCCTCTATCAGCCGGGCTCACGTCCTGCACAATCGCTGCCGATGCCTCGGCAGCAGCTGAGCCTTCGGCAAGCGCATCACCGCTCGCGTCCGGCGAGGGCTCGCTGCCTGGCGAGACGTCGCGTGCCTCGTCGCGGTCGCGACCGCCGCGGCGGCGACGACGACGCCCGCGCTCACCGCGGTTCTCGCCGTCCTCGGGTGCGGCGCCGCCGGGCAGCGTGTCGACGAAGCCGGACGTCGCCGCCTGCACCGTCGCCAGTTCTGCATCGGGCAATTCCGCTGCCGGTTCGGTGCGGCGTGTCTCGCGCTCGCTGCGCTCACCTCGTGCGCCACGCTCCCCACGCTCCCCACGCTCACCACGCGGGCGACGTGACTCACCGCGGCCTTCCTCCGTGGTACCCGCAGCGACCGGCGTAGCCTGGGCGACAGGGACATCGGTGCGCTCCTCGCGCTCACCACGGCGGCCACGGCCGCGTTCGCCGCGACCTTCGCGCGCGTCGCTGCGCTCGCCCTCGCGTTGCTCGCCGCCGCGTCCTCCACGCCCGCCTCGTTCGCCGCCGCGGCCACGACCGCCACGGCCTTCTCGGCCTTCGCGCTTGGGGCCGGTCTCCGGTGCGCCTGGCACGACCGTCGGTTGCGCCGTCCTGGCCACCGGAGCCGGTTGCGGCGCAGCACCGAACAGACTCCTGATCCAGCCGAAGAAGCCACTGCCTGCCTGCGCCGCGGCGAACGGCGCTGCTGCTGCCGGAGCGCTCACCGGTGCCGCTGCCGGCACCGGCTTGGGTGCCACGACTGGCGCCGGCGTTTCGGGCAGGATGCCCTTGATCACCGGCTCCTGCTTGGCCTTGGTCTTCTCGCGCCGCGTGATGCCGACCTCGTCGTCGGGCTCCTCGATCATTGAGTAGCTCGCTTGCAGGTTCTCCAGCCGCGGGTCGTCGTGGCGCAGCCGCTCGAGGCGGTAGTTCGGAGTTTCGAGGTGCTTGTTGGGCACCAGCAGCACGGTGATGCGCTGCTTGAGTTCGATCTTGGTGATCTCGGTGCGCTTCTCGTTGAGCAGGAAGCTCGTTACTTCGACCGGCACTTGCACGTGCACGGCCGCCGTGTTGTCCTTCATCGACTCTTCCTGAACCATGCGCAGGATCTGCAGCGCGCTCGATTCGGTGTCGCGGATGTGGCCGGTGCCGTTGCAGCGCGGGCAGGTGATGTGGCTGCCCTCCGAGAGCGCCGGGCGCAGCCGCTGGCGGCTCAGTTCGAGCAGGCCGAACTTGCTGATCGCGCTCAACTGCACCCGTGCGCGGTCCTGGCGCAGCGCGTCGCGCAGGCGCATTTCCACGTCGCGCCGGTTCTTGCTCTCGTCCATGTCGATGAAGTCGACGACGATCAGGCCGCCGAGGTCGCGCAGTCGCATCTGGCGCGCGATCTCGTCGGCGGCTTCGAGGTTGGTGCGGGTCGCGGTTTCCTCGATGTCGCTGCCGCGCGTGCTGCGCGCCGAATTCACGTCGACCGAGACAAGCGCTTCGGTATGGTCGATCACGATCGCGCCGCCCGACGGCAGATTGACCGTGCGCGAGAACGCGGTCTCGATCTGGTGCTCGATCTGGAAACGCGCGAACAGCGGCGTGTCGTCGCGGTAGCGCTTGACCTTGTGCGCCGTCTCCGGCATCACGTGGCTCATGAACTGCTGCGCCTGGTCGTAGATGTCGTCGGTGTCGATCAGGATCTCGCCGACGTCGGCCGTGAAGTAGTCGCGGATCGCGCGGATCACCAGCGAGCTTTCCTGGTAGATCAGGAACGCGCCCTTGCCGGCCTTGGACGCGCCGTCGATCGCGGTCCACAGCTTGAGCATGTAGTTCAGGTCCCACTGCAGTTCGGGCGCGCTGCGGCCGATGCCGGCGGTGCGAGCGATCAGGCTCATGCCCTTCGGGTACTCGAGCTGGTCGAGGTTTTCCTTCAGTTCCTCGCGGTCTTCGCCCTCGATGCGGCGCGACACGCCGCCGCCGCGCGGGTTGTTCGGCATCAGCACCAGGTAGCGGCCGGCCAGGCTGACGAAGGTGGTCAGCGCGGCGCCCTTGTTGCCGCGCTCCTCCTTTTCGACCTGCACCAGCAGTTCCTGGCCGTTGGAAATCACGTCCTGGATGCGCGCGTCGCGGACGCTGGCACCTTCGCGGAAGTAGTTCTTCGAGATCTCCTTGAACGGCAGGAAGCCGTGTCGCTCTTCGCCGTAGTCGACGAAGCAGGCCTCGAGCGACGGCTCGACGCGGGTGACGATGGCCTTGTAGATGTTGCCCTTGCGCTGTTCGCGGCCTTCGATCTCGGTCTCGAAGTCCATCAGCTTCTGGCCATCGACGATCGCCAGGCGACGCTCTTCGGGCTGCGTCGCATTGATCAGCATGCGTTTCATGTGCTCTCCTTCGCGCGCCGGCGCCGCTCTCTGCGAGCGAACGCGTGACGCATCACCGCCTGTCGCCGCCTGAGTGCCTCAGGCATGCGACGCTTCGATGCACGAGAAACGGTGAGAGGAACGCTGAAGGAATCGCCCTGGACTGTGCGGTCGGGCCGATCAAGGGATCGGTCGGCCGGGCAGCGTTGGCGCGTGCGTGGCAGTGAGGAGGCGGATGCCCCGGCGGGACAGGCGGTCGACACCCGTGACGACACGGCGCGCTGCCGCTGAGCGCGGGCGCGAGGGTCGGGGCAGGGGGGTTGCCGCAAGGGCCGGAAACAACATTCGCAGGGTCACCTGACGCGGGCAAGAGGCTGCGCGGTACCGACTCCACCCGCGCTTCGCAAGCGCCTGCGGATCGAACGCGACCTCTCGCCTTGAAAACCTTGTCTTTCCCCGGCCGGGCAAGCCCGCTCGGGGGTGTTCTCTTCTTTCGTTTGCTCTGCCGCCTGCCGTGCTTGGCCGCTCCGTCACTTCGGTGTCCGGAACCTGCCGATCAGGGCCTGCGTTGCATCACCTTGTTTGGCCGGGCATGAAGCCGGGCCGACCCGTCGCGTGCCGAGTGGCGCCGAGGCAGCCGGAGGAAATCCCCCGGTAAACTCTGCAGAATCAAACACTTAGAACGCAAACGTGGTGCGAGGCATTATAGAGGGCAAAGGCGCCGCGAGGGTCGCGCGGAAATGCGCCCCCAAAGCCGCCCAATCGCACCCGCCGCCAGCTGCCGCGCCGGCGGTGCAAAGGCTGAAGGTGGACGAGGGATCGGAAGGTCAGCGGCTCGACAACTTCCTGATCGGCCTGTGGAAGGGCGTTCCGAAGACGCATGTCTACCGCGTGATCCGCTCGGGCGAGGTGCGGGTCAACAGAGGCCGCGCCGCGGCCGATACGCGCCTGGCGTTGGGCGACGAGCTGCGCCTGCCTCCGGTGCGCACGCCTCTCGCCGCCGGGCCCGGTGCCCGGCCGTCGGCACCGCCGCGGGAGTTCCCGGTCGTGTGGGAGGACGAGGTGCTGATCGCCGTCGACAAGCCCGCTGGCGTCGCCGTGCACGGTGGCAGCGGCGTGAGCTTCGGAGTGATCGAGCAGCTGCGCCGCGCGCGCCCCGACGCCCGGTTCCTCGAACTCGTGCACCGGCTCGACAGGGAGACCTCGGGCCTGCTGCTGATCGCCAAGAAGCGATCGGCGCTGCTCGCACTGCAGGATCAGTTCCGGCGTCGAGAGACGGGCAAGACGTATGCCGCGCTCGTCGCCGGTGTCTGGCCGGCGTCGCGCAAGGTGATCGACCTGGCGCTGCACAAGACGCTCGACGCGGCCGGCGAGCGTCACGTGCGGGTGGTCGACGCAGGCCATGCCGACGGCCGGCGCTCGATTTCGCTGGTTGCGATCGTTGCGGCATGGCCAGCCTTCACGCTGCTCGACGTGACGATCAAGACGGGCCGCACGCACCAGATCCGCGTCCACCTGGCGCACGAGGGTCACCCCATCGTCGGCGACCCGAAGTACGGCGACTTCGCGCTGAACAGGGTGCTCGCGCGCGGCGAGGCGTTTGCGGGGCGGCGCTTCGAGCGCATGTTCCTGCACGCGCGCCGCCTGCGCTTCGAGCACCCTGCAAGCGGCGAGGTCATCGAGCTCGAGGCGCCCTTGCCCGCAGAATTCGCGGCGGTGGTGACGGTGCTGGAGCGGCCGCCGCGATCGCGCCAAGCACCGATCTGAAAGCCCCCATGTCCGAATACCAGGCGACGATACATTGGCAGCGCCGCGACGCCGCGTTCACCGACAACCGCTATAGCCGCGCGCACGTCTGGCGCTTCGATGGTGGCGTCGAGGTGGTGGCCTCGAGCTCGCCGCAGGTCGTGCCGCTGCCGATGTCGAGCGCCGCCGCGGTCGATCCGGAAGAAGCCTTCGTCGCCTCGCTGGCCAGCTGCCACATGCTGTGGTTCCTGTCGCTCGCCGCAGCGCGCGGGCTGTGCGTGGACCACTACGATGACGCCGCGATCGGCGTGCTGGCGAAGAACGCCGAAGGCCGGATGGCGATGACCGAAGTGACGCTGAGACCGCACGTGGTGTTCGGCGCCGGCACGGAGCCGACGCGACAGGCGCTGGACGAGCTGCACCAGAGCGCGCACGAGGCCTGCTTCATCGCCGCTTCGGTGCTGACGCGCGTGAACTGCGAGCCGGTGCATCATGGCTGAGCCCACGCTGAGTGCGCGCCAGTTCGACCTGATCGTGTTCGACTGGGACGGCACGCTGTTCGATTCCACCGCGCTGATCGCGCGCTGCATCCAGGCTGCCTGTGTCGACCTGGGCGTGCCGAGGCCGAGCGACCGCGACGCGAGCTACGTGATCGGCATGGGCGTGCCGGAAGCGTTGCAACACGCAGCGCCTGACTTGCCGCCGGAGCGCTACCGCGAGCTCGGTCTGCGCTACCGCGACCACTACCTGGCGCGCCAACACGAACTCCTTCTCTTCGACGGCATCCTGGCGATGTTGCAGGCACTGAAGGAGCGCAGGCACCTGTTGGCCGTCGCGACCGGCAAGTCTCGTCGCGGGCTCGACGACGTGCTCGCCACGGTGCGCCTGCGCGGGCTTGTTCGATGCCACCCGCACGGCCGACGAGACGGCCTCGAAGCCGCACCCGCAGATGCTGCTCGAGCTGATGAGCCAGCTCGGCGCCGAGCCCGATCGGACACTGATGATCGGCGACACGACGCACGACCTGCAACTCGCTGCCAACGCCGGAGCGGCGAGCGTGGCGGTGAGCTACGGCGCGCACGAGTCGGCGGCGCTTGCCGGCCTCTCGCCGCGCCACGTGGCGCACAGCGTGGCTGAGCTGCAGGCTTGGCTGTTCGAGCATGCGTGAGCCCGGCGCGGACGCTCCGCTGCGGCTCTGCGCCAGCGCCGACCTCTCCGAAAAGGGGACGGCGCTCGTGTTCGACGTGCTGCAGCGGCGCGAACCGGCGCGCGCCTTCGCGCTGCGCTTCGAGGGGCACGCGGTGGCTTACCTCAACCGCTGTGTGCACATGCCGGCGGAGCTGGACTGGCAGCCCGGCGAGTTTCTCGACAGCCGGCAGGAATTCCTTCTCTGCGCCAGCCACGGTGCGGCCTACGAGCCGCTCAGCGGCCGCTGTGTCGGCGGTCCCTGCGGCGGCGGCAGCCTGACGGCCTTGCGCGTCGAGGAACGCGACGGTCACGTGTATTGGTATCCTTCCCGCGATATCCGGCCCGCCTGCGCAGACGCGCCGAACGCCCACGAAAGCTCCGCATGAACCCGCCCGACAGCCTGCAAGACGATCTTCGACAACCCCGCCCAGCGGGCCCTGCGGCCGGAAGCGCCGCGGTGCCGGCGGGCGGCGGCTGGAACGCGGTGGCCGAGCAGTTCGCTCGCGATTACCTGAAGGACCGCCGCAGCGAGCGCCGCTGGCGGGTGTTCTTCCGCCTGGCCTGGCTCATGCTCTTCGTGCTGCTGGCCTGGGCCCTGTACGCACAGCGCTACTACGCCGCCGTGCCGACGGGTCCGCACACGGCGTTGATCGAAGTGCGCGGCGAGATCGACGCCGGCTCCGAAGCGAGCGCCGAGAACCTGGTGGCGGCGCTGAAGAACGCCTTCGAGGACGACGGTGCGAAGGCCGTCGTGCTGCGCATCAACTCGCCCGGCGGCAGCCCGGTGCAGGCCGGCATCGTCAACGACGAGATCCGCCGCCTGAAGGCGCTGCACGGCAAGAAGGTCTACGCGGTCGTCGAAGATACCTGCGCTTCGGGCGCGTACTACATTGCCGTGGCAGCCGACGAGATCTATGCCGACAAGGCGTCGATCGTCGGCTCGATCGGCGTGCTGATGGACGGCTTCGGTTTCGTCGGCACGATGGAGAAGTTCGGTGTCGAGCGCCGCCTGCTCACCGCGGGCGACAACAAGGGCATGCTCGACCCGTTCTCGCCGCAGTCCGAGAAGCAGCGCGCCTTCGCGCAGGCGATGATCGACCAGGTTCACCAGCAGTTCATCGCGGTCGTCAAGCAAGGCCGTGGCAAGCGCCTGAAGGAGACGCCGGAGACCTTCTCCGGCCTGTTCTGGAACGGCCAGCAGGCGGTGCAGAACGGCCTCGTCGACCATCTCGGCAACCTCGACTTCGTGGCGCGCGAAGTCGTCAAGGCGGAGACCGTCGTCGACTACACCCCGCATGAGAACCTTGCCGAGCGGCTGGCCAGGAGGTTCGGGGCGTCGATCGGCGCTGGAGCGGTCGGGGCGCTGCGTGCCTTGAGCCCGATGCGCTGATCGCGCCCGGGGACCGCTGTTGCTCAGGCGGCGAGCAAGCCGCGCGTCTCTATGAAGGCGATCACCTCGGCCAGTCCGGTGAGCGTCTTCAGGTTGGTCATCACGAACGGCTTCGTGCCGCGCATGCGCAACGTGTCGGTCTTCATCACGCCGAGGTCGGCGCCGACGTAGGGCGCCAGATCGGTCTTGTTGATCACGAACAAGTCGCTCTTGGTGATGCCGGGGCCGCCCTTGCGTGGGATCTTCTCGCCGGCCGCGACGTCGATCACGTAGATCGTCAGGTCCGAGAGCTCCGGGCTGAAGGTGGCCGCCAGGTTGTCGCCGCCCGACTCGATGAACACGATGTCGGCGTCGGGAAACTTCTCGAGCATGCGGTCCACCGCCTCGAGGTTGATCGACGCGTCCTCGCGGATCGCCGTGTGCGGGCATCCGCCGGTCTCGACACCCATGATGCGCTCGGCGTCCAGCGCCCCGGCGACGGTCAGCAGGCGCTGGTCTTCCTTGGTGTAGATGTCGTTGGTGACGACGACCAGGTCATAGCGGTCGCGCAGCGCCTTGCACAGCATCTCGACCAGCGTCGTCTTGCCCGAGCCGACCGGGCCGCCGACGCCGACCCGCAGCGGTGGCAGCTTCTTGCGGCGGCCGGGAATGTGGTGAAGCACAGTCATGGGGCGTCTTCTTTCGATTCGTTCGGATCGGCGCAGGCCCTGGCCGGCGGGCGCTGCGCGTGACGGCCTTCAGGAGCGGAACAGCCGCGAGTACTGCAGCTCGTGCTGCGCCGACCCGATGGCGAGCATCGGCGTGCACACCTGCAGATCGCTGTCCGCCAGGCTCAGTGCGTGTGCTACGGCTGCCGGAATGCCTGCCGCCAGACGTGCCAGCATCCGCTGTGCCGCGCCCTGACCGAGCGGCACGGCCTTCATCGCCGCCTGCACCATGTTCTCGGCCCAGCCGAAGGCGAACGACAGCAGCGCGTCGCGCACGGTCGCGCCGGTCTGCGCCGCGGCGAGCGCGAACGCCACGGGCCAGGTCGGGGCCGGGTGCAGCGCCGCCAGCATGGCGATGCGCGGATCGCCGGCGTTCGCGCCGCTGCCGCCATTGCGCAGCCAGGCGACCAGAGAGCGTCCCATCTGCTCGCTCTGCTGGCGCAGCTCGGTCGACTCGCGCGTCTGGCGCAGCCAGTCGTTCAATGCCGAAATGCGTTCGAGGTCGGCCTGCCGCCATGCGGCGAACGCCCTTGCCGCAACGGCCATGTCGGCGCGCGCCAGGCCAAGGTGCAATTGGTCGACGAGCCAGTCACCGGCATCGGCCTCGCTCGTCACGCGGCGGGCCTCGACGGCCGACTCCAGCCCTTCGGAGTAGCTGAACGCGCCCACGGGCAGCGCCGGCGAGGCGAGCCACATCATCTCAAGCAGCGTGCGGGCCGTGGCAGCGTCGTCGATCATCGCTGCGGTTTCAGCGGCTCGCACCAGACCGAAGCGCGAGTGAAATCGCGCAGCGCCGGTGTCTCAGGGGTGATCGTGTTTGCAGTCGGGGCCATGAACGTGCCCGTGCCCGTGGCCGTGATCGTGGCCGTGCGACCTGGCGGGTACCGCCCGCACCGCTTCGTGGCCGTGCCCGGCATGGCTAGCATAGGCCCCGCCTTCGGGCTCGAACGGCGCCAGCGCGTCGTTCACGGCGAGCTGCATCTGGCGCAGCATGTCGGCGAGCACGGGGTCGGGCTCCAGTTGCAGGCGGTCGGGCTGCAGTTCCAGCGGCACGTGCCGGTTGCCAAGGTGATATGCGGCGCGCAGCAGGTCGAACGGCGAGCCGTGATCGCCAACGCGCACCAACATCACCGGCTGCGGCGTGGCGATCACCTTGACGAGCGAACCGTCCTCGGCCACCAGCGCGTCGCCGCCGCGCACCACGCTGCCGCGCGGGAGGAACACGCCCAGCGTTCGGCCCTGCGAATCCTCGGCGTCGAAGCGGCTCTTCTGGCGCGTGTCCCAGTCGAGCTCGATCGTCGCGGCGCGCCTGAGCAGCGCGGGCGCAAGGCCGTGGGCCTGGGCGAGGAGCTTGTTGACGATCAGCATGGGGGGCTTCCGATGGCTGGGAGATCTGCGGGCCGCGTGCATTGTCTCAGGGAGGCGCCGCAGCGTTGCCGGCGGTCTTCGCCGGAGCGGGCGCGCCAGGGCCCGCCTGCAGGCTGGCCGCCACGTCTCGCCACACCGTCTGGTAGCGTTGCTCGAATTCCCGGTGCAGGCCGCTGTGCGAACCGCCCTCGAACATCTCGAGGCGCTTCACGCCGCTGGCCGCGTCGTAAAGCTGTCGTGTCTGCTGCGACGGCACCGTCTTGTCCGCGGTGCCGCTCAGGAACCACTTCGGCGCTTTGATGCTGCCGATCTTCTCGATCGACGCGAACTGCTGCGTCACCAGTGGCGCCAGCACGACGCCGATGGCGCCATAGTCGCGCACCATTTCGGGCATCGAGGTCATGCCCGACTCGACGACCAGCGCGCCATAGGCGAGCGGCTCGCGATGCCGGAGCGCCAGTTCCACGGCCACTCCGCTGCCCATCGAATGCCCGAAAATCACGCGAGAATCCGGCCTTGGCGCGCGGCGCGTCAGTTCGGTCCACGCCACCTCGGCATCTTCCATGATGCTCTGCTCCGAGGGCAGCAGGCTCGTGCTTTCGCCCCAGCCGCGGTAGTCGACCGCCAGCACCGAGAGGCCGGCCGCGTGGATGGCGGCGATCTTCGGTCGGTTCTGAAAGATGTTGCGAAAGGTGCCATGCAGGTACAACACGATGGGTGCGGCCGGGTCGTCGGCCGGAATCCACAGCGCGCGCAGGCGTTGCGCCGCGGCGCCGGGTGGCGCATCGGCCGGTGCGTCGGCCGGTGCGTCGGCCAAAGCGGGCGGCATCTCCAGCCAAAGCGCTTCGTCCCGCCCGGTGATCGGCTTCCAATCGGCCATCGTGCCTGGCGCGGGCCGATAGCCCTTGGCGCGTTGCTGGGTATCGATCCAAGCGCAGCCCGCTGATGCCGCAACGCTCCACGCAACGACGGCTGCCGCCAGCCAGGCCGTTGCCCTCCCGATCAACCTCGATCCGCTGCCCATGACTTCTTCATCGATGCTTCACCGTTTCAGATCCACTTTCGCCGCGCTGCTCGCCGCCGCCTGCGGGCAGAGCGCCCTGGCGCAGACCGATTCCTTCGACGGGTGGGAGCTGAGCCTCAGCCCCTACACGATCCACTTCCATCCCAGCGACGAACACAAGCCCGTGGTCCAGGTCGGGCTGATGAAGGGTCTGGAAGACCGCTGGCTCGCCGGCGGCGCCGTGTTCTCGAACTCGTTCGGCCAGCCCAGTGCCTATGTCTTCGGCGGCCAGCGCTACGTCAATCCATTCGGTTGGGAGAAATGGTACCTGCAGTGGACGGCAGGCATCCTGTACGGCTATGTCGGTCAGTACAAGGACAAGGTGCCGTTCAACTACAAGGGCTTCTCGCCCGGGCTCGTGCCGAGCATCGGCTACCAGTTCACCGACCGCATCTACGGCGAGCTCGACCTGCTCGGCAATTCCGCGCTGATGTTCACGGTCGTGTTTCCGATTCCCAAGGGCGGGTTCTGACGGGGGGAAGGTCGGGTCTCAATGGCTGGCCTCGAACTCACGCATGTACGCCACTAGCGCCTCGACGCCCTCGACAGGCATCGCGTTGTAGATCGACGCGCGCATGCCGCCCACCACGCGGTGGCCCTTGAGCTGCACCATGCCGCGCGCCTGCGCACCCTTCAGGAAAGCGTCGTCGAGCGTCGCTTCCTTCAAGAAGAACGGCACGTTCATCAGCGAGCGGTCTGCACGCGCGACCGGGTTCGAATAGAACGCGGTGGAGTCGAGGTAATCGTAGAGCAGCGCCGCCTTCACGCGGTTGCGCGCCTCCATCGCGCTCAACCCTCCCTGCGCCTTGATCCAGCGGAACACCAAGCCTGCGATGTAGATCGAGTAGGTGGCCGGCGTGTTGAACATCGAGTCGTTGTCGGCCTGCTGCTTGTAGTCGAAGGCCGACGGCGTGATAGCCAGCGCCTTGCCGAGCAGGTCGTCGCGCACGATCACGATCGTCGCGCCGGCCGGGCCGATGTTCTTCTGCGCACCGCCGTAGATCAGGCCGTAAGCGGCTGACGTCCACCGGGCGCGACATGATGTTGCTCGACATGTCGGCCACCAGCGGCACGCTGCCGGTGTCGGGCGTCCAGTGGTACTCGACGCCGCCGATCGTCTCGTTCGAGCAGATGTGCACGTAGGCGGCGTTCGGGTCGAGCTTCCATTCGGCCTGCCTGGGCACGCAGGTGAAGTTGCTCGCTTCGGCGCTGGCGACGACGTTGACCGTGCAGTACTTGCCCGCTTCCTGGATCGACTTCTTCGACCACTCGCCGGTGTTCACGTAGTCGGCGCTCGTGTGCCCGCGCAGCAGGTTCATCGGCACGATCGCGTTCTCGCCGATCGCGCCGCCCTGCAGGAACAGCACCTTGTAGTTGGCCGGCACGGCCAGCAGCTCGCGCAGCAGGCTCTCGGCCTCGGCGTGGATGGCGATGAACTCCTTGCCGCGGTGGCTCATCTCCATCACCGACATGCCCGAGCCGTGCCAGTCGAGCATCTCGTCGGCGGCCTGGCGCAGCACCGGTTCGGGCAGCGTGGCGGGGCCGGCACTGAAGTTGAAGACGCGGGTCATCGGGGATCTCCGTCGGTTAGCGGGAAGCATACCGCGCGTCCGCCGGGGTTCCTTCGGCACACAGCGGTGGGCGTCAGCGCCACCCGTGGCGCGCGCTGTAGCGGTGCTTCATCCACTGCACAGCCAGGCCGTAGGCGAGCAGCATCGCCGCGAGCCAGCCGAAGTAGGTCAGCGGCAGCGCCTGCAGGCGCAACGCCGGCGCCAGGGCGCTGGCAGGCAGCAGCAGTCCGGCCGCGACGACCACCATGCTCGTCACCATCAACGGCGCCGCGGCCCGGCTGTCGATGAACGGCCGGCCGCGGGTGCGGATCATGTGTACCACCAGCGTCTGCGAGAGCAGCCCCTCGACGAACCAGCCGCTCTGGAACATCGTCTGCGTCGCGAGTGTCTGGGCGTGGAAAACGGTCCACATCAGCACGAAGGTCAGCACGTCGAACAGCGAGCTCACCGGTCCGAAGCTCAGCATGAAGCGCAGCAACTCCTGCGGTGCCCAGTGCTGTGGCGACTGCAGCGCCTCGTCGTCGACGTTGTCGAACGGGATTGCCGTCTGCGACAGGTCGTACAGCAGGTTCTGCACCAGCAGGTGGATCGGCAGCATCGGCAGGAAGGGCAGGAAGGCGCTCGCCACCAGCACCGACAGCACGTTGCCGAAGTTCGAGCTCGCCGTCATGCGGATGTACTTGAGCATGTTGACGAAGGTGCGCCGACCCTCGATCACGCCCTGCTCGAGCACGGCAAGGCTCTTTTCGAGCAGCACGATGTCGGCCGCCTCCTTGGCGATGTCCACCGCCGACTCGACCGAGATGCCGACGTCGGCAGCGTGCAGCGCTGCGGCGTCGTTGATGCCGTCGCCCATGAACCCGGTCACGTGACCGCTGGCGCGCAGCGCTCGAACGATGCGCTCCTTGTGCAGCGGGTTCAGCTTGGCGAACAGGTTCGCCGATTCGACAGCCAGCGCCAGCTCGGCATCCGTCATCCGCTCGATGTCGCTGCCGCGCAGCACGCCGGTGATGGCGAGGCCCACATCGCCGCAGATCTTGCGGGTCACGAACTCGTTGTCGCCGGTCAGCACCTTGGTCGCAACGCCGCGCGCGGCTAGCGCCTGCAAAGCGGGTCCGGCCGACTCCTTCGGCGGATCGAGGAAGGCGATGTAGCCGACCAGCGTCATGTCGCGCTCGTCGGCGACGCGGTAGGTGGCTTGCAGCGGTGGCAGTTCGCGCAGCGCCACCGCGACGACGCGAAAGCCGTCCTGGTTCAGGCCCTCGGTCATGCGCGCCTGCTGCCCGCGCAGCGAATCGGTCAGCGCCTGCACGCCGGCGCCGCGTCGAACCTGCGAGCAGGCGGCCAGCACCTCCTCGACCGCACCCTTGCAGATCAGCAGGTGGCGATCGTCGCGCTCGCTCATCACCACCGACATGCGGCGGCGCTCGAAGTCGAACGGCAGTTCGTCGATCTTGCGGAAGTTCTCGGCCACGCCGAGCTTCAGGTGCAATTCGGCGTGTTCGAGCACGGCCAGGTCGAGCAGATTGCGCAGCCCGGTTTGGTAGTGGCTGTTCAGCCATGCGTACTCGAGCACCTCCGGCGAGTCGGCGCCGTCGACGTCGAGGTGGCGCTTGAGGACCACGCGGTCCTGCGTCAGCGTGCCGGTCTTGTCGGTGCACAGCAGGTCCATCGCACCGAAGTTCTGGATCGCGTCGAGCCTCTTGACGATCACCTTCTTTCGCGCCAGCGTCACGGCGCCACGGGCCAGCGTCGAGGTCACGATCATCGGCAGCATCTCCGGCGTCAGGCCGACTGCAATCGACAGCGCGAACAGCAGCGCCTGCAGCCAGTCGCCCTTGGTGAAACCGTTGATCAGGAACACCACCGGCACCATCACCAGCATGAAGCGGATCAGCAGCCAGCTCACGCGGTTGATGCCGGTCTGGAATGCGGTGGGCGTGGCTTCGATATGCGTCGCGTGCTCGGCCAACGTGCCGAAGTACGTGCCCCGGCCGGTGCCGATCACGAGCGCCGTCGCCGAGCCGCTGACCACGTGCGTGCCCATGAAGCACAGGTTGGCTGCAGCGAGTGGGTCGTCGAGCGTGACGGCGGGAAGCTCGCCGGACTTCTCCACCGGCAGCGATTCGCCCGTCATCGCCGACTGGTTCGTGAACAGGTCCCTCGCCACCAGCAGGCGCAGGTCGGCCGGGATCATGTCGCCGGCGGCCAGGCGCAGCACGTCGCCGGGCACCAGTTGCTCGACGGGCAGCTCGGCCTCGTGCGGCGCGCCGCCGTGAGCCCGCCGCAGCACGGTCGCCTTGTTGCCCACGCGCCCGCGAAGCGCATCTGCGGCGCGCTGCGAGCGCGCCTCCTGCACGAAGCGCATCAGTGTCGACAGCGCCACCATCGCCAGGATCACCGTGGCCGCGTGCAGGTCCTGGGTCAGCCCGGAAACCGCAGCGAGCAAGCTGAGCAGCAGGTTGAACGGGTTGCGGTAGCAGTGCCACAGGTGCAGTGGCCAGGCGACCTGTTCCTCGCGCGCAATTTCGTTGGCGCCGCTGCGGCGCCGGATCGCCCCTGCCTGGCTGGCGCTCAACCCGTCGACGTTGCTATGCAGCCGGTGCAGCAACGCTGCAGTGTCGGCCCGGGCCGACTCGAGGAGCCTCGCCGACAAGTCGCCGGGCAGCGGCTGGCCCCAATGCCGGCCGCGCAGCATCTCGGGTACCGCCGAGCGCTGGAACAGCCGGCGCAGGGCCTTGCGCCCCCGATGAGGCGCGAGGTTCAGCTGCTGTAGCACTTCAGCACGAACTCGCCGGGCGCGTCACCCAGCGCCTCGCTGCGCGGCAACGGGCGTGCCACCTGTTTGCTGGACGAATGGGCCTCCAGCCACTGTTGCCAGGCTGGCCACCAAGAGCCTTCATGGTGCGTTGCGCCGCGCTCGTAGTCGTCGGGTTCGATCCACGGGCCGTGCGCAGGCCGGGTGGCGATCCGGTAGCTGCGGTGCGCGTGGCCGGGCTCGGAGACGATGCCGGCGTTGTGGCCTCCGCTGGCGAGCACGAACGTGATCTCGGCTTCACTCAGCAGGTGCAGCTTGTAGACCGAACGCCACGGCGACACGTGGTCGCGCGCCGTGCCGACCATGAACATCGGCAGCCGCAGGTCGGCCAGCGATACCACCTGCCCCTGCCGCCCGCCGATGCGGAAGCTGCCGGTCGCCAGCGCGTTGTGCAGATAGAGCGAGGTCAGGTACTCGTTGTGCATGCGGGCCGGCATGCGCGTCGTGTCGGCGTTCCAGGCCATCAGGTCGCTCGGTTGCTCGCGCTCGCCCATCAGGTACTCTCGCATGCGGCGCGTCCACACCAGGTCGCGCGAATGCAGGAACTGGAATGAACCGGCCATCTGGTCGCCGGTGAGATAGCCCTGATCGCGCATCAGCTCGCGCAGGTAGGCGACCTGGCTTTCGTCGATGAACAGGCCCAGTTCGCCGGGCTCGGAGAAGTCGGTCTGCGCAGCAAGCAGTGTCGTCGTCTTCAGGGGCGCGAGCCGACCCGCATCGGACACGCTGCCGTTGTTCCCCAATGCGGCCGCGGCGATGGACAGCAGCGTGCCGCCGAGGCAGTAGCCCACCGCATGCACCGGCGTCGGCTTGGGGCTCAGCGCTGCGATCGTCCTGAGCGCATCGAAAGGTCCCAGGCGCAGGTAGTCGTCCATCGTCAGCCCGTGGTCGGCCGCGTCGGGGTTGAGCCAAGACAGCATGTACACCGTGTGTCCCTGCTCAACGAGGTAGCGCACCAACGAGTTGTGCGGTGACAGGTCGAGGATGTAGTACTTGTTGATCCACGACGGCACGATGAATACCGGCTCCGGGTGCACGGTCCGGCTCTGCGCGTCGTAGCGGATCAGCTCGATCAGCCGGTTGCGCAGCACCACCTTGCCGGGGGTCGCGGCCACGTCGCGGCCGACCTTGAAATGCGCCTCGCGCTGCGCGGCCTGCACGGCGGCGGGGTCGGCCGACAGGTCCTCCATCCAGTTGCCGAGGCCGCGCAACAGCGGGCCACCAAAGGCCTTCGCGTTCTCATGCAGCATCACCGGATTGGTGGCCAGCCAGTTGGCAGGCGTCAGCACACCGAGCGTCTGGCGGGCGAAGACATCCGTCATCTCGGCGTGGTGGCGCGTCATGCCGGGCAGGCGTGAGGCTTCGTGCCACCAGGTCTCGACGTTGCGAAAACCAGAGCGCATCACGTTGAACGGCCACGCCGCCCAGGCTTCATGGCGAAATCGCGGGTCGTCGTCGGCCGCGCCGGCTGGCAGCAGATCCTCGCCGCGCAGCGTGTCCTGGCCCAGTTGCATCGCCAGCGCGGCCAGGTCCATCTGCTTGCCGGGCGAGACGCCCAGGTGCCACGCCCAGTCGGCCAAGGCAAGCGACAACGAGACCGGCGACAAGCCGCCGGTCAGCGGCAACGCTGCGACGTGCAACTCGCGATCGAGTCGTTCGGTGGGAGTTTCCTGGTGGCGCTCGGTGGTGGAGCGGTTCATGGCGGCGCGTAGGCGATCTCAGCACCCGTGCGTGATCGACTGGGAAGCCCATTCTGCGGCGGTCGAGATTGCCCGGCATTGATTCACGCCAACGCCTGTCGCCTTTGCAGCGCAGGCCCGGCTGGCGTGGCTCAAAAGAGGAAATACCGCTGTGCCATCGGCAGCACCGCCGCCGGCTCGCAGGTCAACAGCACGCCGTCGGCGCGCACTTCGTAGGTCTGGGCGTCGATCTCCATCGCCGGCAGGTAGTCGTTGAGCAACATGTCGCGCTTGGTGACGTGGCGGCAGTGCTTCACTGCGGAAATACGCTTGTGCAGGCCCAGCGTCTCGCCCAGATCGCCCGCCAGCGCGGCCTGGCTCATGAAGGTGATCGAGCCACGCGCCAGCGCGCCGCCGAAGCTGCCGAACATCGGCCGGTAGTGCACCGGCTGCGGCGTCGGGATGCTGGCGTTCGGGTCGCCCATCGCGGCCATCGCGATGAAGCCGCCTTTCAGGATGAGTGAAGGCTTGACGCCGAAGAAGGCCGGCTTCCAAAGCACCAGGTCGGCCCACTTGCCGACCTCGATGCTGCCCACCTCATGCGCGATGCCGTTGGCGATGGCGGGGTTGATCGTGTACTTGGCGACGTAGCGTTTGGCGCGCGAATTGTCGTTGCGCGAAGAATCGGCCGGCAGCCCGCCGGGCCGCGTGTCGCCTTGCAGGCTGCCGCGCTGGACCTTCATCTTGTGCGCCGTCTGCCAGCAGCGCAGCACGACCTCGCCGACGCGGCCCATCGCCTGGCTGTCGCTCGAGAACATGCTGATCGCGCCCAGGTCGTGAAGCACGTCCTCGGCGGCGATGGTCTCGCGCCGGATGCGGCTTTCGGCGAACGCGAGGTCTTCGGCGATGTTCGCATCGAGGTGGTGGCAGACCATCAGCATGTCGAGGTGCTCGTCGACGGTGTTGACGGTGTAGGGCATCGTCGGATTCGTCGACGAGGGCAGGAAGTTCGCCTCGCCGACGACGCGCAGGATGTCGGGCGCGTGGCCGCCGCCGGCGCCCTCGGTGTGGAAGGCGCACAGCGTGCGGCCCTTCGTCGCGCGAACAGTGTCCTCGACGAAGCCCGATTCGTTCAGCGTGTCGCTGTGGATCGAGACCTGGGTGTCGGTCTCTTCAGCCACCGCCAGGCAGGCGTCGATGGCCGAGGGCGTCGTGCCCCAGTCCTCGTGCAGCTTGAGGCCGATCGCGCCGGCCTCGACCTGCTGGCGCAGCGCCTCGGGCCGGCTCGAGTTGCCCTTGCCGAGGAAACCGAGGTTCATCGGAAAGGCTTCGGCTGCCTGCAGCATGCGCGCCAGGTTCTCGGGCCCCGGTGTGCAGGTGGTGGCAAACGTTCCGGTCGCCGGACCGGTGCCGCCGCCGAGCATCGTCGTCACGCCGCTCGCTAGCGCCTCCTCGATCAGCTGCGGGCAGATGAAGTGAATGTGGCAGTCGATGCCGCCGGCGGTGACGATCATGCCTTCGGCAGCGATCACTTCGGTGCCCGGGCCGATCACGATGTCCACGCCCGGTTGCACGTCGGGGTTGCCGGCCTTGCCGATCGCGGCGATGCGCTGCCCGCGCAGGCCGATGTCGGCCTTGACGATGCCCCAGTGGTCGAGGATCAGCGCGTTGGTGATCACGCAATCCACCGCCTCGCCGTGGCCCGGCCCGTTGACGCGCTGGCTCTGGCCCATGCCGTCGCGGATGGTCTTGCCGCCGCCGAACTTCACCTCTTCGCCATAGCCTCCGGCGCGCAGCGTGTAGTCCTGTTCGACCTCGATGATCAGTTCGGTGTCGGCCAGGCGCACCCGGTCACCGACCGTGGGGCCGTACATCTCGGCGTACGCGCGGCGGTGGATCATCGGCATCACAGCGCTCCCTGGACCAGGCCGCGAAAGCCGACCACACGCCGCTCGCCGGCGCTCTTGCGGACTTCCGTTCATCAGCTTGGAGGTAGTGTTCGACGGCGAGCCGGATTACCTGCGACACCGGCAGTTTCTTGGCGACGGCCTTCGCCTTCACGTCTTCCAGGGTCTTGTCGTTGAGATAGAGACTCATTTGCGGCATGAAACTCGCCTCCTCGTCTGATATACCATCACCATGGTAGAGAGCGTGTGCCGGAAAGTAAAGGGGATGTGCGGTAGCTGGCTTCCCCGGAACTTGTCGCGATGAAACGCCGTGAGCTGCGCCGGCGCGTGGATCAGGCCTGGCGCGCCGGCGCGACCGGCACCTTGACGACGATCTTCCGGACGGTGGTCGCGGCGCCGCGGCTGAGCTTGGGCATGTGGCCGTCCTGGGGGAAGAAGACGGCGAACGACCCGGGCCGCAGCGTGACGAGATCCACTTCGCCCTCGAGCGTCTCGAAGTCGGCGGCTTCGTCCCAGGCGGTCGGCCGTGCACGCGGCGCGGCTGCAGACGCCGATCTGCTCGATGCCGCTGGCGACGACCTGGACGTCGATGTGCCGGCGGTGGCACTCGATGAAGCCTTCGCCCGGCGCCAGCGTCCGGTAGCTGCTGACGAGCGCGAAGCACCCGTCGCCGAGGTCGTGGCGGCCGTCGGCGAGCGCCGCGAGGTCCGTCGCGTCGAGGAAGTCCGCCACGCGCGCGAAGAGCGGGTGCGCGCCGAGGTAGTCGCGGAAGCGGTCCAGCGTGTCGAGGATCATGGTGCGCCCGGACGCAGGCTCATGCGCGGGCCACGGCCCGCTCCGCGGCCTCGCAGAGCGCCTTGGACGGGTGGGCGCCGACGAGCAGCTCGCTGCCGCCGAAGACGAACGCCGGGACGGCCGTGATCTTGCGGCGGTGCGCTTCCGCGGTCCCCTCGCGCAGCGCGGCCTCGCCGCTCGCCGGCCGCGAGGGCGGCGTCCAGGCGCGCGGCGTCGAGCCCGACGTCGGCGAAGATCCGGCGCAGCACCGCGGGGTCGCCGATGTCGCGCAGTTCGCCGAAGTTCGCGCGGAAGAGCGCGTGGTGCAGCGCCTCGAAGCGCTCCGGGCTTTCGGCCTGGACGATCGCGCTCGCCGCGAGCGCGCGGTGCGTGTTGGCGAGCAGCGACTCGGGGGTGCGCGTGCGCGAACTCGATCCCCTCGGCGGCGGCCTGCTGGCGCAGCCGCGCCATCGCGGCCGCGAGGTCGTCGGGGTCGTAGCCGAGCGCCGAGAGCGGCATCCCCGCCGGCGGCACCTCGGGGTGGATCTCGAAGGGGCGCCACGCGATCGCGAGCGCGATCCGGCCGGCGAGCGCGGCGCGGGCCTTCTCGAGGCGGACCGCCCCGATGGAGCACCACGGTCAGGTGTAGTCGCTGAAGACTTCGACGCGCACGACGGGCGGTTCGTGGCTCATGGGGTGCTCCTCCTCCCCGCGATTCTGTGCCGTCCGGACAGGGGAGTCAAACCCGCGCCGCGGTTTCCTCGTCCCCCTTCGATGGCGCCGCCCGCGCCCGTTCGTGTTCCCACTCCCCCATGGTGGCCGGGCGCACCATGGGGGAGCATCGTCCTTCGCACCCGCCCGCGAAGCCGCGATCAGATCGTCGTGTAGCCGCGGCCGCCGCGGCGCCGGCGGATCGTCCCGCCGTCGTCGTCGGCCGGCCGGCTGTCCTGCCGCGCCAGCCGGAAGGCGCACAGGTGGAGCAGCACCCCGTCGGCCGCCAGCGCGCCGCCGGAGATCGACCGGGAGCGAAAGCGCAGGTCCTCGCCGAGGCCCGCGGCCGGGAACGAGTCCACCTGCGCCTCGGCGGCCTGGCGCAGCAGCGAGGCGACCTTGGCGCGCGTGGCGGGGGCCGAAGGCGGGACGCGCAGCTCCTCGATCGCGTCGATGCGTCAATGCCGGTCCAGGATGCCGCCTTCGCCACCGGTGTTCCTCCAGATATCTACGCATTTCACCGCTACACCTGGAATTCCGCATCCCTCTCCCGGATTCAAGCCCTCCAGTATCGGACGCAGTTCCCCGGTTGAGCCGAGGGATTTCACGTCCGACTTAGAGGGCCGCCTACGCGCCCTTTACGCCCAGTAATTCCGAACAACGCTTGCCCCCTCTGTATTACCGCGGCTGCTGGCACAGAGTTAGCCGGGGCTTCCTCACCAGGTACCGTCATTCCCACGACGTGTTAGGTCGCGAGTCATTCGTCCCTGGCAACAGGAGTTTACAATCCGAAGACCTTCATCCTCCACGCGGCGTTGCGTCGTCAGGCTTGCGCCCATTGCGAACAATTCCCCACTGCTGCCTCCCGTAGGAGTCTGGGCCGTGTCTCAGTCCCAGTGTGTCCGTCCGCCCTCTCAGGCCGGATACCGATCGTCGCCTTGGTAGGCTTTTACCCCACCAACTAGCTAATCGGACGCGGGCCCCTCCTCAAGCGCCAGGTCTTGCGATCCCCAGCTTTGATTTCCAGATGTTTAAACCCGGAATGTTATGCGGTATTAGCGCCCCTTTCGAGACGTTATCCCCCACTCGAGGGCAGGTCACCCACGCGTTACTCACCCGTTTGCCACTTTACTCAGGGATTGCTCCCCTTTCGCGTTCGACTTGCATGTGTTAGGCACGCCGCCAGCGTTGATTCTGAGCCAGGATCAAACTCTCATGTTAAGTTGGCTGCCCTCCCAGACCCTTGCGGACCAGGTCGAGCAATTACCTCAACGCGAGAGCCATTCAATTGGCTCCATATTGCGTTGTCGGTTGTCTTGTGTAGTGGACGCCGTCCAGCTCCTTGCGGAGCCGCGCGCGTCCGGCTGACACTCGACGGGTTGTGCGTGCGTTCTATCTAGTTTTCAAAGAACCGGCGCCTCTGCGGACGCCGCTCCCGCTCTTCAGCGGGCTTTCAATCCTATCGTCGACTCTTGCCCGTGTCAACCTCTTTTTTCATCGCCTTCGAAATTTCTTTCTTTCGGCGACGCCTTGCCGACCCCTGGGAAGTTCCCGTGTGTCTCGGCTAGGGTTGTTGACGCGACTGGGAGCGTCAGATGACCTCGACCCGAAGGCCTCAGTCGGCGCCGGTCTGTGGAAGACCCGGTGACCAGCGCGGATTTGTAGTTATACGCGATGCCGCCGACCCTGTCAACCACCTATTTCGCCGGCACCGTTCATTTCCCGCCCCTCCACCGGTGCGAACGTGCGCGCGCCGCCAAAGGGATCGGGATCATTGATCGATCCGCCGCGGAGATCAAGCCCCAACTTCAGCCCCGACGGCGAACCGTGCGATCACCGAGCCGCCCGGCCTCCGCCAGGCCTTCCCGTGTGTCAGCCACAGACGCCTGACGTCCCGTTGGGCCGGCGTTGCTGGGCCTATCCGACCAACCGCACCACGTGCTGCTGCCTCGCGCCCCGCCGGACGACGAACACGCGGCCGCCTATGGCGACCGCCTGCGTCAACCGCTCGCGCTCGTTCGTCACGCGGCGGTTGTTCACGGACACGCCGCCCCCCTTCACGAGCCGCATGGCCTCGCTCTTCGACGGCGCCAGCGCGGTCTTCACGAGGACGTCCGCGATGCCGACGCCCTCGCCCTGGAACGCGTCCGCCCCCCATTCGGTCGACGGGACGTCCTCGAAGACGTCGAGGACTTCGTCGGCCGTCAACTCGGAGATCCCTTCGCCGAACAGCAGTTGTGATGCGCGCTCGGCCCGCTGCACGGCGCCCTCGCCGTGCACCAGCGCCGTGACGGCCCGCGCGAGCACGCGCTGCACCTCGCGCCGTTCGGGCGCGCGCGCCATCTCCTCGCCGAGCGCCTCGACTTCCTGCTGCGTGAAGAACGTGAAGTACTTCAGGTACGTCTGCACGTCGCGGTCGTCCGTGTTCAGCCAGAACTGGTAGAAGCGGAAGGGCGACGTCCGGCCCGCATCCAGCCATACCGTGCCCGCTTCGGTCTTGCCGAACTTCACGCCAGCGGCGGTGGTGACCAGCGGCATCACGAGCCCGTGCGCCCGGGCGCCGCCGCGCAGTTTCCGGATCAGGTCGCATCCGGCGGTGATGTTGCCCCACTGGTCACTGCCACCCAGTTGCAGCGTGCAGCCGTAGCGTTCGTTCAGGACCAGGAAATCGTAGGCTTGCAGCAGCAGGTAGCTGAACTCCGTGTAGGAGATGCCGTCTTCGGCCTCGAGACGCCGCCGGACGGCCTCCTTTCCAAGCATGTAGTTCACGGTGAAGTGCTTGCCGACGTCACGGAGGAACGACATCAGGTCGACCGTCGCGAGCCAGTCGGCGTTGTCGACGATCTGTGCCGCGTTGGAGGCGCGTTCGAAGTCGAGGAACCGCGACAACTGCTCCCTGATGCCGACGAGGTTCGCGGCCACCTGCTCGCGGGTCTGCAGTTGGCGCTCCGGCGTCTTGCCGCTGGGGTCGCCTATCAGCCCCGTGCCGCCGCCGACGATCGCGATGGGCCGGTGTCCGGCGCGCTGCATCCGCGCGAGCGCCATGATCGGGAGCAGCGACCCCACGTGCAGGCTCGACGCCGTCGGGTCGAAGCCGATGTAGCAGGTCAGCGACTGCGTCGCCAGCGCGTCGGCCAGCCCCTCCGTCGCCTCGTAGACCATCCCGCGCCATTTGAACTCGTCGAACACACTTGTCACGGTCACGATCCGTCGCTCCTTCGCGGCCTGCGCCGCGCTGCGCGGGGGCCGCGTCGCAGTCCCGCCCCCACACTACTCGGACAGGACAGCATAGCTGCCCCGCGCGCGGAACACACGTCCTGCGGGCGCGCGCCCACTGACCGCGGGGAGCCCGCTCCACGCGATCCCGATCTCGTCGGACGCGCGATGCCGCGGTCGCGCCGGGCGGACGCGAAGCGTGGGCGGGCGCAACCCGCCGTGACGCCAGGCCCTCCGTGGTCAGCGGAGCCAGTCTGCCGGCAGGCGCTCATGCCCCCTATCGTCCGCGCGCGTCACGAAGGCGTTATAGGATCCGTCCATGGGTCCCGGCCACGATCCGACCCGGCGCCGAGTGTTGGAATTGGCGACGGCCGTCGTCGTGGGCGCGGTCACCGGCTTCAACGCCGACACGGTGATTCACGAACAGTCGGCCCTCGGCGTGACGCAGCAGGCGGTCGATCTTCCCGCGTGGCCGGCCGCCATGGACGGCCTGACCGTAGGATTCTTGACGGACCTGCACCGCAGCGGCACGGTGTCGCGCGAGCTGGTCGATCGCGCCGTGGCCGAACTGTTGTCCCTTCGGCCCGGCCTCATCGTCCTCGGTGGTGACTACGTCTCGTTCGGCGAGCGCGCGTACGTGGACTCCGTCGCCGAGTCGCTGGCGCGCCTCCGGGCGCCGCACGGCGTCTTCGCGGTGCTCGGCAACCACGACGACGAGCGTTTCGTACCGGCCGCGCTGGCTCGCGTCGGCATCGAGGTGCTGAGGGACGAGCGAACCCGGATCACGGTGGCCGGGCACGCTCTCGACCTGGTCGGCGTGCGCTACTGGACCCGCCGCGTGGCGGAGATCGCGGCGATGGTCGACCCGCAAGCAGCCGGCGCGCATCCTGCTCGCGCACGACCCGCGGCGCCTGCGCGAGGCGGTGGACCTGGGGTTTCCCCTCGTGCTGTCGGGGCACACCCACGGCGGCCAGGTCGTGCTCCGGGCTCGGGCCGTGGCGGCCCGCAAGTTCCCCATCGCGTCTGGGCTGCTGGCCCGCGACCGCACGCAGTTATTCGTCAGCCGAGGCATCGGGACGGTGTATGTCCCGGTGCGCTACAAGTGCCCGCCCGAAGTGGCGCTGGTCACACTCCGGCGAAGCGATCCCCAGCCACCCCAGCGGAATCCCGCATAGGGGCGTCTATGAACGCCGCGACGAACCGGCGTCCCTCGACCACGCCATCCCGGCTGAAGAACCAGGGCGATGGCGCGGGGATACATCCGGTGCTCCTCGACGAGGATGCGCGCCGCGAGCAGCGTCCTCGGTGTCGTCGTCGCGCACGGGCACGGCGGCCTGAGCCACGATGGGACCCGGCGTCGAGATCGGCGTTGACGAAATGGCACCGTGGCGCCGCTGACCTTGACGCCGTGCAGCAGGGCCTGCCGCTGCGCGTGCAGCCCGGGGAACGCGGGCAGCAGCGACGGGTGGATGTTGAGGATGGCGTCTGGGGAACGCGTCGATGAAGGCTGCGCCGAGCAGCCGCATGAACCCCGCGAGGCAGACGAGGTCCACCGCGTGGGCCCGCAGGCGCGCCACGAGGGCGCGCGTCGAAGGCCGCGCGGGTGGGGAACTCGCGATGGTCGAGCGACGAGCGTCGGAACGCCGGCACGCCGTGCGCGCTCGAGGCCGCGGCGCGTCGGCGAGGTTGGAGATCACGAGCCGCGATGGTGGCGTCGAGTTCGCCCGCGGCGATGGCGTCGATGATCGCCTGCAGGTTGCTGCCCCGTCCGGAGATGAGGACGCCGAGGCGCCGCGCGGTATCCCCGCGAGACACCGCGCCGACTCAGACGACATAGCGCAGCCTCGCCATCGCCCGGCCGACGACCTCGCCGATCACGAGACCTCGCGTTCCCCGGCGGCCGCGCAGAGCCGCTCGCACGGGCCCGCGACATCGTCCGCGGCCACCGCGACGATCATGCCGATACCCATGTTGAAGGTGCGGCAGCATGTCGTCGCGGGGCACCTCCCCGCCGTCGTTGCAGGAACGCGAACAAGCGGCGGTGACGTCCACGAGGCGGTGTCGATGCACCGCCGACCTGCCGGCCGGCAGGATGCGCGGCAGGTTCTCCGTGATGCCGCCGCCCGTGATGTGCGCGAGTCCCTTGACGAGCGGTACCCCGCCTCGCATCGACGAGGCGGCCAGAGCACGGGCAGGTAGGAGCGGTGCGTCGCGAGCAGGGCCTCGCCGACGGTGCCCCCAGCGCGGGCACGTCGGTGTCGAGCTGCCACCGAGCTTGCTCGAAGACGAATGCGGCGGGCGAGCGAGTAGCCGTTGGTGTGCAGCCCCGAGGACGGCAGCCCGATCAGCACGTCGCCCGGCGCATGGCCGCGCCCGTCGATCACGCGCGCCCGCGTCCACGCTGCCCGACGATGAACCCGGCGAGGTCGTACTCGCCGTCGGCATAGAAGCCTGGCATCTCGGCCGTCTCGCCGCCGAGCAGCGCGCACCCGTTCGCGCGGCACGCCCCGGGCGATGCCCTCGACGACCGCGACGGCGACGTCGGGCGACAGCCGGCCCGTGGCGAGGTAGTCGAGGAAGAACAGCGGGCGGGCGCCCTGCACGAGGATGTCGTTGACGCAGTGGTTGACGAGGTCCTCGCCGACCGTGTCGTGCCGGTTGGCGAGGAACGCGACCTTCAGCTTGGTGCCGACGCCGTCGGCGCTGGCGACCAGCACGGGCCCGTCCGCGGCGTGAGGGCTCGAGCGCGAACAGCCCGCCGAAGGCTGCCGAGCTCCGAGAGCACGCCCGGCGTGAACGTGCCTCGCGCGAGCCCCTTGATGCGGCGGACCACCTCGTGGCCCGCGTCGATGTCCACGCCGCTCGAACTGTAGTCCATGCCTCAGGCTCGGCTGCCACGCTGCGCCGCTCAGGCAGGTGCCTTCGGCTCGCATCGGGCGCCCCGAGCCGACCGCGGGCGCCGTCGGGCTACGGTGCCGAGCCGCGTCCGGCACTGCGTCGGCTGCGCCCGTCGCTGCCTGGCCGTTCGGTTGCTGGAGCTTGAGCGCGAGCTGCAGGTACTCTCGCGATCGCGCGGGAAGGCGACGGGATAGTGTGCCGGTGTAGCACGACGTGCAGTAGGCACTGCCGCGAGGTCGCCGACGCCCGCCAGCAGGCCCTCGAGGCTCAGGTACGCGAGGGTGTCGGCGCCGAGGTACCTGCGCACCTCGTCGAGCGAGTGGGTCGCGGCGATCAGTTCGCGTGCGGCTGCGGCGTGTCGACGCCGTAGAAGCACGGGGAGATGGTCGGCGGGCAACTGATGCGCACGTGGACTTCGCGCGCGCCGGCGGCGCGCACCATCTTGACGATCTTGCGGCTCGTCGTGCCGCGGACGATCGAGTCGTCGATGAGCACGACCCGCTGGCCCTCCAGGATGCTCGCGGACGGGGTTGAGCTTCACCCGGACGCCGAAGTGGCGGATCGACTGCTGCGGCTCGATGAACGTGCGCCCGACGTAGTGGTTGCGGATGAGCCCCATGCGGAAGGGCATGCCGGCCTCCTCGGCGTAGCCCGAGCGCCGCGCACACGCCGGAGTCGGGCACGGGCACGACGACGTCGGCGGCCACGCCGATCTCGCGCGCGAGCTGCCGGCCGAAGGCCGTCCGGGCCTCGTTGACGCTGCGTCCGAACACGAGGCTGTCGGGCCGCGAGAAGTACACGTGCTCGAACACGCAGTGCGCCAGCGGCTGCGGCGCGAACGGCGTGATAGCTGCGCAGCCCGTGCTCGGAGATCACGAGGATCTCGCCCGGCTCGACGTCGCGCTCGTACGTGCGCGCCGATGAGGTCCATGGCGCACGTCTCCGAGCAGACGATGTAGCGCGTCGCCGAGGCGGCCCGAGCGCGAGCGGGCGGAACCCGTGCGGGTCGCGCGCCGCGATCAGGCGGTCGCGCGTCAGCAGCAGGAGCGAGTAGGCGCCGGTCACCTGCGCCAGCGACTCGACGACCGCCTGCTCGGCCGGTCGGGCCTGCGACCGGGCGTACAGGTGCAGCACCACCTCGGTGTCGCTCGTGGTCTGGAAGATGGAGCCCTGCGCGCACGAGGTCGTGGCGCAGCTCGCCCGCGTTGACGAGGTTGCCGTTGTGGCAGACGGCGATCTGCCCGTGCGCGCAGTCGATGAGCAAGCGGCTGCGCGTTCTGCAGCTCGCTGTCGCCGGCGGTGGAGTAGCGCACGTGGCCGATGGCCGCGTGGCCCGGCAGCGCGGCCGAGCGTCGTCTCGTCGAAGACGTCGGCGACGTAGCCCATCGCGCGATGCACGCGGAGCCGCGCGCCGTCCGCGGTGGCGATGCCGGCGCTCTCCTGCCCGCGGTGCTGCAGCGCGTAGAGCCCGAGGTAGGCGAGGTTGGCCGCCTCGGGGTGCCCGAAGATGCCGAAGACGCCGCACTCCTCTTGTAACTTGTCGAACATTGATGCTCCCCGGGTCCCGTGCCGCCGCGCGTCGCCTTCCGCATGAAGAAGATCGCCAGATCGCGATGTCGACGACGCCCGACGCGCGACGAGGGCGCCGGCGAGCATGGTGCCTGCGCGCGTCTCGTCGGCAGAGAGCGTCCCTGCTCCCGATCAGAGGCCGACGAACAGGAACATCGTGGCCGCCGAGATCATCAGCGACCGGCCGATGACCGCGAAGTTGCTCTGCGGGCGGCGGCATGCGTGCTCTCCGAGTTCGTTCGAACCGCGACGGCCTCGTGCGGGCGTCGGGCCGCTACCCGGCGACGACCGCGCTCCGCGCTGCGCCTGGAACACGCGGTCGAAGATGGCGTCGACGTGGCGGAGCTGTACGTGGAGGTCGAAGCAGCGCCCGATCTCCGCCGGCGACAGCACCGCCGTGACGTCCGGGTCCTGCAGCAGCAGCGTCCTGGAAGTCCACGCCGCTTGGTGGGACGCGCATGGCGTTGCGCTGCACCCACGCGTAGGCCTGCTCTCGCGAGACCCCGCGCCGCGCCAGCTCGAGCAGCACGGTCCCCGAGAACACCACGCCGCGCGACCGATCGAGGTTCTCCCGCATCCGCTCGGGGTGGACCACCATGCCCTCGACGATGCGCGTGAAACGCCGCAGCATGTGATCCAGCGCGAGGAAGCTGTCGGGCAGGATCACCCGCTCGACCGACGAGTGCGAGATGTCGCGCTCGTGCCACAGCGCGACATTCTCGATCGCGGCCATGGCGTTGGCCGCGGACGAGCCGCGCCAGCCCGCACACCTGCTCGCAACCGATCGGGGTTGCGCTTGTGCGGCATCGCCGAGGAGCCCTTCTGGCCCTTGCCGAACGGCTCCTCGACCTCGCCGATCTCGGTCTTCTGCAGGCCCCGGACCTCGAGCGCGAACTTCTCGAGCGAGGCGGCCATGATGGCGAGCGCGCACATGCAGCTCGGCGTGGCGGTCGCGCTGGATGACCTGCGACGACACCGGGGCCGGCGCCAGGCCCAGCGCTCGCAGACCGCGCGCCTCGATGGCCGGGTCGAGGTGGGCGAAGGTGCCGACGGCGCCCGAGAACTTGCCCACGCGCACGGCGCTCGCGCGCGCGCGCCGGACGCGCTCGACGGCGCGGCCGACCTCGGCGTACCACAGCGCGAGCTTCAGCCCGAAGGTCATCGGCTCGGCGTGCACGCCGTGCGTGCGGCCGATCATCGGCGTGCGCCGGTGCTCGATCGCGCGGCGCCTCGATGGCCTGGCGCCAGCGCCGCGAGCTGTCTCGAGCACCAGGTCGCACGCCTCGACCATCTGCAGCGCGAGCGCCGTGTCGACGACGTCCGAGGAGGTGAGCCCGAAGTGCAGCCACCGCGCCGACGGGCCCGACGTGCTCGGCGACGGCGGTCGTGAACGCGATCAGATCGTGCTGGGTGGTCTGCTCGATCTCGTCGATGCGGGCGATGTCGAAGCCGCCGTTCTCGCGGATGTCGCGGGCCGCGGCCGGCGGGAACGATGCCCGCCTCGGCCATGGCCTCGGCCGCGGCCACCTCGACGCGCAACCAGGCCTCGAACCTGCGCTCCTCGCTCCAGATGCGCCCCATCTCGGGCTGCGTGTAGCGGCGAATCATGCGGTGCGCCTTCAACGCTGGCGCCTGGTCCCGTGGACCCGCCGCCGGCACGTCGGCGTGCGGCCGATCCGCAGGCGCAGCGGCTGAGCGTCGATCCCGCCGTCGGCCCCGCCGCCGAGCACCGTCGCCGCCAGCGCGCCGTCGCGAACAGATCGCGCGCCACGCGCAGCACGTCGTCGGCGGTGACCGCCTCGATGCTGGCCAGCGTCTCGTCGAGCGTGTAGTAGCGGTCGAAGTAGAGGTCCTGCCGCGCCAGGTGGGTCATGCGGCTCGAGGTGCTCTCGAGGCTCAGCATGAGGTTGCCCTTGAGGTGGTCCTTCGCGCGCCGCAGCTCCGCGTCCGGCACCGGCGCGGCCGTGAGGCCACGCAACTCGGCGACGGCGAGGTCGAGACCTCGGCGACGTTCTCGTTCGCGCACCCGGCGTAGATGCTGAGCATGCCGGCGTCGCGGTACATGCTGCAGGCCGCTGAAGACGGAGTAGGCCAGGCCACGCTTCTCGCGGATGTTCTGGAACAGCCGTGAGCTCATCGAGCCGCCGAGGATGCGTGTTGAGCACGTAGGCGGTGAAGCGGTCCGCGATGGTTCTGCGGGTACGACCGGCGTGCCCAGGCAGAGTGGCTCTGCTCGAGGTCCTTGGTCGCGCGTCAGCAGCGCCCGGCAGTGGCCGTCGGCGGCGTCTCGTCGTAGGCCGCGCCGGCTCGGGCACGCCGCGAAGGCCGCCGCGACCAGGTCGCGCAACCGAGCGTGCTCGAGGTTGCCCGCGGCGGCGACGACGAAGTTCGGCGCGACGTAGGCGCCGCGCGAAGTAGTCGCGCAGCGCCGGCTGCGTGAAGGCCTCGACGGTCTCGCGCGTCCCGAGGATCGGACGGCCCAGCGGGTGACCCTCCCAGAAGTTCTGCGTGAACAGCTCGTGCACGAGGTCGTCGGGCGTGTCCTCGACCATCTTGATCTCTTCGAGGATCACCTTCTTCTCGCGCTCGATGTCGTCCGTCCAGCGAACGCGGGCCGGCGGACGAGGTCGGCCAGCAGGTCGACCGCGAGCGGCAGGTGCTCGTCGAGCACCTTGATGTAGTAGCCGGCGTACTCCTTCGACGTGAACGCGTCGAGCTGCCCGCCGATGGAGTCGACGGCCTGCGCGATCTCCTCGGCCGACCGGGTGGTCGTGCCCTTGAAGAGCATGTGCTCGACGAAGTGCGCGATGCCGCCCTGCGCCGTCGGGCTCGTGGCGGGAACCGCGGGTGCAGCCACACGCCGATGCGACACCGAGCGGACGTGCGCCATGGTCTCGGTCGCGAGACGGAGGCCGTTGTCGAGGGTTTCGCGGGTGATCATTCGATGGCAGGAAGCCCGGACGCCGGCGGGACGCTGGTCGCGCATGAACGGCCGCGGTCCGCTTCGCCCGGAAAACCCGATGATAGCACGCGCGCCGCGGTGCCCCGGGCCCTGGGCACGCGGGGCTCGCGTGCTAGAGTGGACTCCACGGAACTCGTTGTGGCTGCTGAACTTGAACCCCCGACGCGGCGGACCGATCGACCTCGCCGACCTCGAACTGCCGGCGCTCGAGGCGCAGATGGTGGCCGCTCGGCGGCCGAGACCGTACCACGCGCGGCAGGTGTTCGGCTGGATCTACCGGCGCGGCGTCACCGATTTCGCCGCGATGACCGACCTCGCGGCGGCGCTTCGCGCGCGGCTCGCCGAGCGCGTTCTCGAGTCGCCACGCCGACGCATCGCCCGCAAGGACGTCTCCTCCGACGGCACGACCAAGTACCTGCTGGCGCTCGACGGACCGGCGGCTGATCGAAGCGGTCTACATCCCCGACACGCCCAGGCAGACCTTCTGCATCTCGACCCAGGTCGGCTGCGCCATGCGCTGCGCCTTCTGCCTGACGGGCAGGATGGGCATCGTCGCGCAACCTGACGGCGGGCGGAGATCGCCGGCCAGGTGCGCGTGCTCGCGCGGGATCTCGGCCTGCTCGACACGCCCTTCAACATCGTCCTGATGGGCATGGGCGAGCCGCTGCACAACTACGACCAGACGATGGCGGCGCTTGCGCATCCTGGCGGCGAAGCCCGGGCTTCGCGTTGCCGGCCGCGGCGGGTCACGCTCTCCACGGTCGGCGTGCTGCCCGCGCTGGAGACGGCTGGCGACCGAGCCGTTCATGCCCAACCTCGCCGTCTCGCTGCACGCGACGACCGAGGAGATGCGCGACCGCGCTGGTGCCCGTCAACCGGAAGTACGGCCTGGCGGACCTCATCGACGCCTGCGCGCGCTTCCCGCGTGAAGCGCCGCGAGCGGATCACGTTCGAGTACGTGCTGCTCTCCGAGCGTGAACGACACCGACGCCGATGCGCAGGCGGCTCGTGACGCTCGCTCGCGCCGGCTGCGGGCCAAGGTGAACCTCATCCCCCTGAACGAGGCGGCCGGCATCCCCTTCGCCCGGCCCGCCGACGAGCGCGTCGACGCCTTCGCGCGGGTCCTCGTCGGACCGCGGCGTCACGGTTTCGGTGCGCAAGAGCCGCGGCCGCGACATCCGCGCGGCCTGCGGCCAGCTCATCGTCGAGGGCACGCAGCACGTCGCCGGCGCAGCGGATGGCATCATTGCTGCCGTAGCCGCCCGGAAACGACGTCCGTTGCCGTAATCCGCGCGGGGCATCCCGCCGCTCCAGTCCGGCACGAACCTCGCGGCCGGGGACGACCCTCGCGGCGCCCGGCCCGGGCTCGGGTCGGGACGCATCCGGTCACGTGGGCGAGTCCCGGCGCGCCGCCGGTCGTCACCGCATGCGCGTGCCGAGTGCGTTTGTCCCGGCGGCCCAATCGACGCCGCCCGCATTCGAGTACATCGCCCGCTCAACGACAATCTGCGGGCGGCAGCACCAGCCGCGGCCGGCAGGCTCTCCACGATGGCGCCGAAGCGGCGGCTCGGCGCGCCGGTGAACTCCGCGTTCACCCACACGTTGGTGCGGCAGTTGGCCGGCAGGGACAGGCCTCTCGCCGCCGGCGTCCCGTCCTCGAAGCTAGAGCGTGACCTTCGCGGTCCCGCGTAGGCCGACGTGTTGGCGATCAGGACGAAGGTCTGGCGGCGGCGCGCCCGCGGCCTCGCCCTCGGCGAGCGCCCACGCTTCGCCGCTCGTCGGTGACGCCAGGCGAGTTATGCGCCTCGTGCCATGCCCAGTGCCGGGCCACCACATGGCGCGCTCGACGATGATGGGGACGTCGTTCAGCGAGCGTCACGCGCGTGGACACGGCGGTGTCGGCGAGCTTGCCGGTCCTCGGTGTCGACCCAGATGTTGAAGCGGCTGTTGGCGGCGACAGCGTAGGTCTTCGGAGTCACGCGTGCCGTCGGGCAGCAGGTAGTCCGACCTCGATCAGCGCGTCGATGTCGGTCGGGTTGGCCACGAGGATGAAGAGGTCGAAGTACGCCGCCCGTCGCGCCCTCCGCCAGGAACCACTGCGTCGACTGGCGCGGTGACGCCCGCGCTCTCGTGACCGGCGTTGAACAGGCGCGCCTGCGCTCGTCAGGTACATCGCTCGCTCGACGATGATCGGCGAGCCGTCGTCGGACGTGATCACCGCGGACACGTCGGTGGCGGCCAGTCGCGGCGCCTCGTCGTCCACCCAGATGTTGAAGCGCCGCACGGTCGACGTGGTAGGTCTTGACGATCGGCGCCGCCGGGGCTGGAAGCAGGTACTTGACCTCGACGTGACCGACGACGGTTCGGGGTTCTGGATCAGGTAGAACAGGTCGAACCCGGAGTGCGTGGCCCCCTCGGCCAGGTACCAGACAGGCGCCGGCGCAAGGACCCCGCGCTCGGTGTGTGCGCCGTATCCCGCGTCCGGCCCGCCGTGGCTCCATCGCATCGTGCGGTCCACCACAAGCGTCTCGTCCGCGTCGATCGTGGTCGCGAACTCGGCGGCCGTCATGCCCGGCACGGTGCGTGCGTCCACGGTCGCACGGCTGTGGGCGCCAATCGGCACGGGCCAATTCACGGTTGTGCCGTCACTGCGCTGGAAATGCAATGTGGCGGCGGCGGCGCGGTCGGTCGGATTCAGGAGCGCGATCCGCGTGTCGAACAGGTCACTGGTCGCCCCCTCGGCGAAATAGCGCTTCACGTATTCGTAGGTGAACGCCTGGGCGATGGTCTGCGGCGCCTGTCCGGGATTGGTGACGGTCACGTCCTGCACGCCTGCCGTTCCCCGCGGCAGGGCCAACTTCGCCGTGGTGCCGTTCAACCACGTGACGTCGGTGGCCGTCACTCCGCCTATGGTGACGGACGCGCCCGGGCTGATGTCGACCCCGGTCACGATGGCCTCGTCGCCGCCCATGACGAGCGACGTCGCAGGGTAGACGCCGGCCTTGAAGAGCGCGTGAGCGGTGCCTGTGACGCTGGCGCCGGTCGAGAGCCTCATGAGGGGCGGGGCGGTCGCCCCGGCGGGCACCTGCAGCGTCGCCGTGTCCCCGGCGGACAGTTGCGTGGTGTACTCCCAGATCCTGCCGGTGTCCGGCGGCTGAATCGTCGCGGTGAACGGCCCGCTGGTGTACGCCTCGACGGTGATCGTGAACGGGCCGTCCAGGGTGAGGAACGACCACTGCGCGGTACCATCCGACTCGCGAAGCACATCCGCGAGGATCGCGCCGGGAGCCTCCGCCGCCAAGTGCGCCACACCGCCGTTGGCAACGTAGCCCGTCCGCCGGCCCTGGCTGTCGGTCACCGTCACGTACACGGGACACTTGAAGATCATCCGGTAGCCATCGACGAGCATCTGGATCCAGTTCGTCCGCTGCTCGTCCGTGAACGGCTCGGGCACGGTCTCATCGGAGCGGTAGTAGTTCCAGTGGTTCGCGGGATAGAAGTGGCTCGGGGTCGCGGTTCCGCCGAACTGCCCGTCGATGTACTCCTTGGTCTGGACGCGCACGACCGCTGGCTGCGTCGGCACGCCGACCCGCAGCGACGGATCGGCGAGTTGCGACATCCACTCGGGCCACGTGTAGAAGGTCGCCCGCTGCTCGATCCAGGGGTCGAGCACGCGCGCGAACTCCGCTTTCGCTCCCCACTCGGCTTCCGTCCTGCCCAGGTCGATACGGGGATAGAGAACCGCAGCCAGGTGGAACGTTCCTTCGACGAACAGCGGGCCCCAGTCGAGGCCGTTCAGCAGCCAGCGGACATCCGTGCTGCCGATCAGTTGACCCCACTGCAGGCCGTGCATGAACGCCAGGACCTCTCGCTGGTAGTAGGGCGCGGTGTGACGGATGCACTGATTGACCCGGTCCTGCCCGAGCAGGGGCTTGAAGGCCCCCCCGGCCAGCATGTCGTTCCTGATGCCCGGGCGAAGGAGCATCAGCTTCTGATAGTCAGCGGGCACGTGCCACGCCTGGAGGTCGTTGTCGAGTTCGGCGGACATGACCGGGCCGCTCTGAACGCCGGCGGTGCTCGGTACCGGGTCAGCAACTCCGCGAGGTTGTCCCGAACGTCGACCCGGAACGCGCCCGCCTTGACGGAGGTGTCGTCGGCGAGTTCCGCGGTGACGTCCATGTACGGAAGCGCCGCCGGGGCGCGCCAAGCGTCCTGGACCACGACATCGAAGCTCGCCTCCCCGTTTGCGTCCGTCGTCACCTCGGTGATTTGGGTCGAACTGCCCGACTGCTCGAACCGCACGTAGGACGACCCGGCCTGGAGGGCCTGCGACGAGCCGAGCAGGACGCGCTTGCCAGCCACGGAAACCCCGCCGAGCGAGAGCTTCGCCCGGACCCCGACCGACGTGGCGCCGAACCGCGTCGCGGCGGCCGGGCCTCCGTTGGACCCGCCGCCATAGACGTCCTGCTGGAACCCGCCGGGGGCGACGTTGGCGACGCGCTGGAACTTCGACTGGCCCAGCGTCAGCTCGAGCGTGTACCCGACGATCGTGACCGAAGCGGTCGCGGTCACCTTGGTCGCGCCGCTGCCGTAGCTGGCCGTCACCGTCACCGTGTCTCCGACCGCGACGGGAGTGATGTCAGACGAAGGAACGGGCTTGGCCGTCATCGGCAGCAGCTCCACCCGCGCATCGCCGCTGGCGCCAGTCGTGGCCGTCACGCCGGGCACTCCGATCCCGCTGGGATCGGGCGGGATGATCAGCCCCCCCTTGTCAGTGAAGAACTCGATCGTGGCACCGCTGACCGGCGCACCGTCTCCGTCGAGGAGATTCGCCGTCAGCAGGCTCGGCGTGTGGCCATCTGCGGGCAGCTGGGTCGGTAGGGCCGACACGGTGAGCTGCGGGCCCTTCATCGGCACGCTGGTCGAGGCCGATCCGGACGCCGAGGACGCAGTGACGCTCGCAACGCCAGATGTCGTCGCGGCGACGAGCGTCGCGGTGAGTGCACCTGAGGAGTCCGTCGTGCCGACGACTGTACGTGCCCTCCTGTTGCCCGAGCCGCATCCGTCCCAGCGTGGTTCCGATGCTGGCGCTGATCCCCGCGATCCCCTTGCAGTTCACGTCGACGAAGCGCACGGTGATGCTGGACGTCGACGTGCCGTTGGCTGGCAGGGTCTTCGGCGACGCGGTCAGGGACGCAGTCGTCGCCCCGGTGCCCGGGGTGATCTCGATCCTCTTGTTCGTCCCGAACTCGAGGTTGCGCCTCGTGCCGTTCCAGCCGTAGCCCACCGACACCCCCGTGTTGGGCGTCCCCGCAGCCGCGGTGGCGGTCAGTTCCAGCGTCGCGGTGCCGCGCGGGCACCCGCTGCAGAACCACAACGCGCCGTTGTGCCACGTGTCGAGGTTCCACGAGCCGCCGCCCGACGTGCTCGTGTTCTCGGTCCAGCCGCGTTCGAGCCGGAAGCCCTGCCACCAGATCTCGTCCCATAGCGCGCCGCCAGAGCTGGGTGTCACCGTGACCTGGATGGTCGCGCAGCGCTGCACGGACCCGGGGCCCGAGATCGAGGTACTCGCTGGGATTGCTCTGGGCAGCCGACTGACCAGCCATCGACATCAAGCCGGCGATTACGACGGGCGCAGTGAACCGCGCAGCACGCATGATGTGCCTCCGTGACTTCTGGCGACACGGTGCGCTCGAGCGCGGGCGGGCACAAGGGACCGCCGGTAGTGTCACGGTGAACACTCCAGCAAACCACTCAGAATCAGTGATTTCCAGGCGAGGCGGCGGTTAGCCTGTAACTGCCGTGGTATGCTCCGGCCGGTCGTGCCATGGGGGAAACCGGTCCCTCGAGAGCGGGCGTTGGCGGTCGCAGGGGCCGTTCGGTCGAAGCGGTACCCGAGGAACTCGCTCGATTCTGCGCTCACTCGCGTCCTGAACTCCGCCGCCTTCGCGCACGCCGGACGGTTGGCCCGCTTCCTGCGGTTTGCCGCGCGGGAAGTGTTCGCCGGCCACGGCGACCGGCTGAAGGAATACGTCGTCGCGGTCGAGGTCTTCGACCGTCCCGCCTCGTTCAATCCCGCCACTGACTCCGTCGTCCGCGTCGAGGCCCGCCGTCTCCGGGCGAAGCTCGAGGCCTTCTACGCCGACGAAGGTCGCGACGAACGGGTGGTCATCGAGTTGCCGAAGGGCAGCTACGCACCCGTGTTCGGGTTCCGCGCCGAGCCGGGTTCGGCTGAGTCGGCGTCCGGGCAGAGCGCTCCGGTGGGCGCTGCAGAGGGCCTGGCGGAACCGGAGGGGAACCACTCTCGCGCTGGAGCGGCGGCTCAGCGGGCTGGCGTGGCCGGGTGGCCGGGCGCCGGGCGCCGCCATGCCCTCCTGATGGGCATGGCCCTGGCACTGGTGGTGATCTCGGTCGGCACGTCGGTCCTGCTGTGGAAGGCCCGACCCGCCGCTGCCGTGGTCGCGGTGCTTCCGTTCGATAGCATCGGGGGCGGAACCGACGACGAGTACTTCGCCTTCGGCGTCATGGAGGACTTGACGGCACGGTTATCACGGGTCGAGGGCCTTCGCGTGGTCGCGCGAACCTCCGCCTCGCAGTACAAGCGGGGAGACGACGTCGGGACGGTCGCGCGACGTCTCAATGCCACGGCCATCGTTGAGGGGAGCGTGCGTCGGGCCGGGTCGATGCTCCGGGTGACGACACAGTTGATCGATGCCTCGAGCGGGCACCACCTGTGGGCACGCACCTACGACCGCGCCGCCACCGACGTGTTCGCAGCGCAGGACGACGTGACGCGCGACAGCGCCACGGAGATCGCCAACCGCCTCACGGGACGCGCTCCCGTGGCGGCAAAGGCGGCGGAAGTGCCGGCCGCGGCGCTCGCCGAGGACCGGAAAGGCCGGTACGAGCGCAACCGCAGGACGCCCGAGGGACGCCGGCAATGCGTTGCGCACTTCGAGGAGGCGGTGCGACTGGCACCGCGGTTCGCCCCAGCCCACGCCGCGCTCGGCGAGATTCTACGCGACGCTCGCGTTCCACGGCGAGATGGCGGTCGAGAGCAGCGTCGAGAGGGCCAAGGCGTCGATTGCGCGCGCGCTGGACATCGACGCTGACCTGGCCGACGCGCACAACACGCTTGCCTGGATGCGGTTCTTCTACGACTGGGACTGGCCCGGCGCCGAACGCGAGTTCCAGCGCGCGATCGCCCTGAACCCGAGCCACGCTGGTGCGAGGCAACTGTATGCGCTCGGCCTGGCCTCTCGCGGGCGGTTCGACGAGGCGGTCGCCCAGTCCGATGCGGCGGTCGACTTGGACCCGATGGTGTACATGATCAGCGCCGAGCGAGGCGCGGTCCTCTATTGCAGCCGCCGCTACGACGAAGCCATCCGTCACGCGCAACGGGCGCTGGCGGCGAACCCTGACGCCGCCGCGGTCCGCGGCGTGTTGGGGTCGGCGCTTGCGGCGCGCGGGCAGTACGCGGAGGCCGTGGCCGAGTTCGAGAAGAGCGTGGCCGTCTTCGGACGCATCTCATACGTCATGGCCCGCATGGGACATGCCTACGTCGGCCTCGGACGCGTCGAGGAAGCGCGGGGGCTGTTGTCGGAACTCGAAGCGGGCCAGGACTCAGGCGACGTGGCGCCGGTTCACCTCGCCCTCCTCTACACTGCCCTCGGCGACAAGGATTCCGGGCGTTCGAGGCCCTCTCGCGGGGGTGTGACCGTCACGATGGCGACGTGGTCTTCCTCGGCGTCGAGCCCCTGCTCGATCCGCTGCGGACCGACCCCCGCTTTGCGGAACTCCTGAAGCGCGTGCACCTCGCCGATTGACCGGCGGGGCGCCAGCGACAGGCCTCGACCGATGGCGGCTGCACGGCGAATCACCGGCCACCGTTCTGCTCAGCCCGCGAAAGATCAGATCCCTGAACCTGTCCACCGCGTGGAAGCTCGGACCGTCGGGGACCGACCATGCGGCGTACACAGCATTCCGTTCGGGCGCGGACGAACCGCCGGGACGCTTGATCCGGAAGACATTGAAGTGCCAGCGGTCGCCGACCGAAGGCGGGATTCGCCGCGCGGCGTCGTCCGACAGCCCGCGTGCACCCTCGAACGGCATCGACGCGATGGCCGTCCACCGACACCTGCCCTGCCCGGCCGTCCGTCGCGTCACGCGTGACTGCAGGCCCGGCCAGTCCCAGCCGGTGTCCGATGAGAGCTCCGGCCAGGGCGTGGCCACGCGCAGATTGCACACGACGTTCGCCGGGTTGATCTCGACCTCCGCGTAGGAACGGCCGGCGCGAGCAGGGTCGAGGAAGACCTCGACGACCTCTTCGTTCCACAGGTGATCGTCGCGCTTCGTGAGCGTCCACCACGGTTCGTCGTCGTCACAATCGAAGCGGACGACGAGCGCCTCGCGCGTCCAGAGCGCCCGGAACTCCGTCCGGTACGCGTCCGGTCCCCACGCAATCGAGGTGCAGCCACTCCATGCGCCGTGGAGGACGTTCAGCAGGGTCTCCGCGGCGTCCCCGCAGGCACGGACGTCGAGATGAGTGGCAGGCGGATCCGACGGGTGACGAAACATCTGGGCCATGGTCCCGGCGATTGTAGCGACGTGCTCGAGAAAGGTCCGGCGCAGCACCGCGTCACACGAGGACGTCGCCGGTCATCACCGGCGCGGCGCCCGTGATGCGTACCCGGACCCACTCGTTCCGCCGGTGCCCCGGTGGAATCTTCACCTTGCAGTAGTGGCCCGTGAGCGCGAGCGTGCCGTCATCCAGCGTGATCGCGCGGTGTTCGCTGCCGACCTGGTCGGCCCGGAAGCGTTCCTGCAGGCGCTCCCCGATCGATCGCACCCGGGCTGCACGGTCACGGACGGTCGTGCCGTGCACCTTGGGGCGGATCGATGCCGCGTCCGTCCCCGGCCGATCGGAGAACGGGAACACGTGCAGCGACGTCAGTGGCGATCCCGACAGGTAGTCGCAGAGCGCATCGACGTCTGCGTCCTGCTCGCCGGGGAACCCCACGATGACGTCCGCGCCGATGGCGGCGCGGGGCATGCGGGCGCGAATCCTGTCCACGACGTGCGCGTACTGCGCCGGCGTGTACGGACGGCGCATCGCGTCGAGCACGCGGCCACTGGCATGCTGGAGCGGGACGTGAAAGTGCGGCGCGTAACAGGCCGAGTCCGCGACGAGGTCGATCACCGCGTCACTGCAGTCCATCGGCTCGATCGAACTGAGCCGGACTCGCACACCCAGCGTCTCGGCGTGAACCGCCAGTCGCCTGAGCAGTGCTTCCAGCGACGTCGCCGGCACGAGGTCCCGGCCGTATGACCCGAGGTGCACGCCCGTGAGGACGACTTCTCTGTACCCGTGCCCCGCCGCGTCCCCGACGCGCGTGACCACTTCGTGGACTGGCAGGCTGCGGCCGCGCCCTCGGGTGCGCGGGATGATGCAGTAACTGCACGCCTCGTCGCAGCCCGTCTGGACCGCCAGCGTCCATGCCGTCCGCCCGGCCAGACCGGGTTGCGGCAGCGAGCCACACGGCCCCTCGCCCGCAGGAGGCACAGCGGCACCAACGGCGCCCAGCCACGAGCCGGACAGATCGTGCTTGGCATCGTTGGACACGACCGCACACACGCCTGGCATCGACTCCAGGTCGGCGGGGCGGCGCGACGCATAGCACCCGGTGGCGACGATCCGAGCGGCCGAGTTGCCCCGCGCGATTCGCCGGATGGCCTGCCGCCCCCCCTGGTCGGCTCCAGCTGTCACCGAGCAGGTGTTGACGATGACGAATCCGCCTCCTCTGGGGGCACGGCTCGCGCCCCGGCGCGAAGCAGCGCGGCCTCGATTGCCAACGAATCAGCGGTGTTGACCCGACAGCCGAACGTGACGATGGCGTAGGTCATCGGAGAGAGTACTTGACCGGCTGTCGGCTACCGGCATGCACGGCCGTGCGGGTGCTCGATGCTGCCGGAAGGGGGATACGCCAACCTCGCTACGCCCCTGCCCGCAGCGCGCGCTGCCCGATGTCCCGGCGCATGTGCATGCCCTCGAAGCGGATCGATCCGGCCGCGTCGTACGCCCGCGCGATGGCGGTCCCGAAATCCTCGCCTCGCGCGACCACGGTGAGCACGCGGCCACCGTCGGTCACCAGACGCCCATCGCGTTCGGCCGTCCCCGCGTGGAACACGATCACGTCTGCGGCGTCTGCCGCAGGCAGTCCCTCGATGGCCTTGCCCTTCTGGAAGGGACCCGGGTAGCCACCGGAGGCGAGCACCACACCGACGTGCGGTTGCCCGAAGACCAGGGGCTGGTCGGCTGAGAGACGACCGGCGGCGGCCGCGGCGAGCCAGGCGGCCAGCGAGCCCTGCAGGCCCGGGAGGATCACCTGGGCCTCCGGGTCACCCAGCCGCACATTGAACTCGACGACTTTCGGGCCCTGCGGGGTGAACATGAGGCCCACGTACAGGAACCCGCAGAACGGCATCCCCTCTGACGCCATGCCGCGCAGCACGGGCGTGACGATCGTGTCGAACACCAGCCGCTCGACCTCGGCCGTCAGGCGCGGACTGGGGGCGAAGGCGCCCATGCCCCCGGTGTTGGGGCCCTCGTCGTTGTCGCCAACGCGCTTGTGGTCCTGGGCCGACGCGAGGGTGACGCCTCGGGTGCCGTCGCAGAGCACGAAGAACGAGGCCTCTTCCCCCGTCATGCACTCCTCGATGACGAGGGCGTCACCGGCGTCACCGAACTGTCGGCCGAGCATGGCGCCGTCAATGGCGGCGTGGGCGGTCTCGAGGTCGGGCGCAATCACGACGCCCTTCCCGGCGGCGAGGCCGTCTGCCTTGACGACGACGGGCAGCCCGAGCTCCGCGACGGCGCGCCGGGCGTCCTCCGGCGACGAACAGGCCCGATGCCGGGCCGTCGGGACGCCGTGCCTGGCCATGAACGCCTTCGCGAACACCTTGCTGGTTTCCAGTTGCGACGCCGCACGCGACGGGCCGAGCAGTGCCAGCCCTTCTGTGGCGAACCGGTCCGCGACGCCGAGGGCCAACGGCAGCTCCGGCCCGACGACCGTCAGGTCGACGCGTTCCGCACGGGCGAGGGCGACCAGGCCGTCGATGTCGGCGGGGCGCACGTCCGCGCACCGGGCCAGCCCAGCGATGCCCGGGTTTCCGGGCGCGCACACCACGCCCGTGACGCCCGCGTCTCGCGACAGGCGCCACACGAGCGCGTGCTCGCGCCCGCCAGATCCGACGACGAGGAGTTTCATGGGAGGACCCGGGCCACCTCAGGCGCGGCGTGGCGCGCGGATCCAGGGCCGGAATCCGGGTCCACGGCGAGCCGCGTTGGAGTGTGATAGCCTAGCATATTCGCCTGTTCGGCTGCGGTCGGACAAGCATGCCATTAGGCACGTGAGGGGGTGAATCAGCGTTGGCCGAAGTCAAAGTCCAGGAAGGTGAGTCCATCGAAAGCGCCCTCCGGCGTTTCAAGCGGAAGGTGCAGCAAGAGGACATCATCAAGGACATCAAGAAACACTCCTTCTATCTGAAGCCGGGCGACAAGCGCCGCGCGAAGCAAGCCCTTGCGCGGAAGCGAAGCCGCAAGAAGCAACGGCGGGAGATGGAGTAGGTCGCCGAGCGGAGGCCGCCCGTGGACGTGGAGGACCGGGAACTGCGGTGTGTCAGCTGCGGCCTGGCCTTTGTCTGGACGGCCGGCGAGCAGGCCTATTACGCGGACAAGCAGTTACCCCACGAGCCGAGGCACTGCCGCGCCTGTAGCAGGGCGCGGCGGAGCCCGGCCGTGGCGGTACTGCGACCGTCCGCCAAGGTGACGAGCGCGGCAACGTGCTCGCAGTGCGGCCGGCCGACGACGGTGCCGTTCCATCCGTCGGTGGGCCGGCCGGTGTTCTGCAAGACGTGTTACAAGCGCAGGCGCACACCGGTCGCACGTCGCGATCCGTGAGGAGCGGCGCCTGGCTTCGCTCGCGGCATCCGGGTCTCGTAGCCGCGCCCGGATGCGGTAGCCGGCGCAGGCGCCTGGCGACCGTAAGCTGCTGAATTGACGGTAGAAAATTCTTCGTGTTAGTGTGACGGGTCCGGGTTCGCCCAGTCTGCGCAGCCGCAGTCAACCGGCACACGGCGCGCCAAGGGAGTCAGCAATGCAGATCGAAGAACGCGTGGTTGGCGAGGTCTTGATCCTCGACCTCAAGGGCAAGATGACCCTCGGTGAGGGCGACGAGTTGTTGAAGGACAAGATCAACAGCCTCATCAGCCAGGGCCGCAAGAAGCTCCTGCTGAACCTGGAAGGCGTTCCCTACATCGACAGCGCGGGCCTCGGTGAGATCGTGCGCACCTACACCACGGTCAGCCGCCAGGGGGGAAGCTGAAGCTGCTCAACCTCACCAAGCGCATCCAGGACCTGCTGGCCATCACGAAGCTGCTCACCGTGTTCGAGACGTACGAGTCCGAGGACGAAGCCATCAAGAGCTTCGCGTAATCCGCGAGGCATCCGCCTCGTTCGCGGCGTTGCATGGCGCGTCCCGCACCCGTACCGACCGCTGAAGACCCGGGCGCCCTGCCAGACGGCGGGGCGCCCGTTCCTCTCGTCAAGAGCCTTCTCCGCTCGATCCGGCCGCATCAGTGGACGAAGAACCTGGTGATCTTCGCCGCGCTGTTGTTCGGCCAGCAGTTGCTCAACCCTGCCTCCCTCAGCGCTTCCGTGGGGGCCTTTGCGGTCTTCTGCGGCCTCTCGGGTGTGGTCTACCTCGTCAACGACGTGATGGACCGCGATGCCGATCGGCTGCACCCCAAGAAGCGGTTCCGCCCGGTGGCCAGTGGCGCGTTGCCGGTGCCGACTGCGCTGCTGTCGGCAGGGGTGCTTGCTGCGGTTGCGCTCGCTGGCGCCGTGGTGCTCGGCCGGGAGTTCACCCTCGTCGCAGTGACCTACCTGGCGTTGCTGACGCTCTACTCGGGCCCTCTCAAGCACATGGTCATCCTCGACGTGTTGACCATTGCCTTCGGGTTCGTCCTGCGTGCGGCAGCCGGCGCGGTGGCGATCCACGTTCCAATCAGTCACTGGCTGCTGGTGTGCACGATCCTGCTGGCCCTCTTCCTGGCGCTCGCGAAGCGTCGCCAGGAACTCGTCGTGCTGGCCGACGGCGCGTCGGGGCATCGCGCGATCCTGCGCGAGTACAGCCCCGCGTTGCTCGACCAGATGATTTCCGTCGTGACGGCGTCGACGCTCATGGCGTATGCGCTGTACACGGTCAGCCCCGAGACGATCGCGAAGGTCGGGACCGACCGCCTGCTGTTCACGCTGCCGTTCCCGTTGTACGGCATCTTCCGGTATCTGTACCTCGTTCACCAGCGGCAAGGCGGCGGCAGTCCCGCCGAGATGCTGCTTCAGGACCGACCGCTGCTGCTGTGCGCCGCACTCTGGGTGCTGGCGGTGGCGGCCATCATCTACGGCCCGCTCTAGTCGCGGTCTCCTGAGGGACCAGCGATCGGGCAGGCACAGCCGACGCCCCGTCTCCCGCGTCCAGTCGCGGGCCGGGCCCATGCACATGGCCGACTTCACGATTCGTTCGGACCAGATCGACGTCGAGCAGATCATGCGGCAGATCCGCACGCGCATCAAAGAGAAGCGCGGGGTGGACTACACCGAGCAGGAGATCAAGGAACTCGCGGGCGTCAAGCTCGAGCGATTCCTCGATCCGCGCGCGTTGCGATCCGATCTGCTGATGCACTACCGACAGCAACGGCCTCCGCAGGGCCTGCCGACGCTTCCCCCGCACCCGACGACGTACGCGTTCGACGACGAGACGATGTACGCGTCGCACCGGGGGCCGCTGCGCTGGATCCGCAAGCTGCTGAACCCGCTGCTGAAGCTGTTCTTCAACCCCAACCCGTTGATCCAGGTGCTGCACATGCAGGGCGAGATCAACGAGTACCAGTTGCGCCAGTACGCCCAGCAGTTCGACCACATCAGCCAGCGGTTCGTCACGCGCGACGAACTCGACGCCCTCAACTACGAGGTGTTGAACAACGTCGTGCTCGAACTGACGCGCCTGGGCATCGAGGTGAAGAACCTCAAGATGCGCGTCGAGTCGCTGTCGACGCGGCTCGACTTCGACGAGCGTCGGGCGCGCGCGCTCGAGAGCCTCGTCCAGCTCAAGCCCGGCGCGGTCGCCTCGCCGCAGGAGACTGCTCCCCAGGTTCAGGACGGCCCTGATGCCGAGGGTGACGGCGACGCGGGCCGGACGGGCAAGCGGCGGCGACGCCGCCGTGGCCGCCGTCGTGGTCCGGGCGAGGGGCCGTCGACGGCGGAGGAGCAGGGTGCCGTGCAGGGTGCCGTGCAGGGTGGCGAGCCGGCCGGCGCCGGCGCACCAGCCGCGCAAGACACCGACGCAGCGCGCTCCACCGAGTCACGCCCGGCGGAGCCGCCACCGGGCGATTCCCGCACGGACCAGTGAGAGCTCGCTGTCGTCGTCCAGCGTTACGGCGCCGACATCAACGGCGGCGCTGAACTGCACGCCCGCTACGTTGCGGAGCACCTCGCACGCCACCACGACGTCGAGGTGTTGACCACGTGCGCTCGCGACTACGTCACGTGGCGCAACGAACTGCCGGAAGGGGCGGAGCAGATCAACGGCGTCGCCGTGCGCGGTTCCCGGTGTCGCGGGAGCGCGTCCCGGAGGAATTCGGCCGCCGGTCGCATCGTCGTCTTCCAGGGCCAGCACTCGGTCAAGGACGAACTCGACTGGCTCGAGGCGGAAGGGCCGACGAGCCCCGCCCTGCTCGAGATACCTCGCGGCGTCTGCCGGCACGACTACGTCTTCTTCTTCAGCGCCCGGTACTACCACGCGTACCACGGCGCCCGCGCCATGCCGCGCAAAGCCGTCCTGGTCCCGACGGCTGAACGCGACCCCGCGGTGGCCGTGAGCATCTTCGGCCCCGGTGTTCCGGGGCGTGCGCGCCATCATGTACAACACCTTCGAAGAGCGCGCGATGATCCACGCGCTGTCGGGCAACCGCGCCGTCCCGGGCGTGGTCGTGGGCATCGGCTCGGACGTGCCGTCGCACACCGACGCGCGCGGGCGCGCCGCAAGTTCTCGCCTCGACGGGCGCGTACGTCATCTACGTCGGCCGCATCGACGAGAACAAGGGCTGCAAGGAGCTCTTCGCGTTCTTCGAACGCTACGTGAGCGGGATGCGCGGGACCTCACGCTGGTGCTCGTCGGCACCTCGATCCTGCCGATCCCCGAGCACCCGCGGCTTCCGGCACCTCGGGTTCCTCGACGACCGCGACAAGTTCGACCTTGTCTCGGGTGCCGAGGCGTTGGTCATGCCGTCGTACTTCGAGAGCCTGTCGATGGTGGCGCTCGAAGCCTGGGCTCTGGGCCGGCCGGTGCTCGCCAACGGGCGGTGCGACGTGCTGCGCGGACAGTGCGCCCGCAGCAACGCCGGGCTCTACTACGAATCTTCGAGGAGTTCGCCGAGACGCTCAACGCCATCGAAGCGCACCCGCAGTTCGCCCACGCGCTCGGGCAGAACGGCCGCGACTACTACCGCCGCCATTACGCGTGGCCCGTGATCGAGCAGAAGTACCTGGACATGCTGGACCAGCTTGCCGAGGCTGATCGCGCCGGCCAGGCGCCCCCAGGCATCGAGGCGCTGCCCGGGATGGTTCGCGCGCGCCGGCGAAGGACGTGCCGTCCGGCCGCCGAGGTCCTGGCGGAGGTCCCGGGCGGCCCGGTGCTTCCCGCCCGGCGGCCGGATCGGCCGCGCCCGCAACGGCGGCCCGCATGAGCGCCCGACCTGCCGTGCCGCGGGCCGTTCACCAGGTGCTGGCGACGCTCGGCTACGGCGACGCCATCGGCCACGAGGTGCGTCGGGATCCAGCGGTGCTGCGCGGCGGCCGGCTTCGAGTCGGAGATCTTCGTCGAGACCGCCGACCCGCGCCTCGAGCACCTGACGCTCGACTACCGCGAGCTGCCGGACGCGAGCCACCCCGACAACGTCGTCTATCCACCACTTCTCGATCGGGTCGCGCGCCTCCCGCGTCGCGTACGCGCTGCCCGACCGGATGGCGCTCGTCTATCACAACATCACGCCGCCCGAGTACTTCATCGGGGTGCACCCCCTGCTGGTGCAGCTGTGCTTCATGGGCCGGCGCGAACTGAGCGCGTACATCGACCGCGTCGCGATCGCGCTGGGCGACTCGGAGTTCAACCGGCAGGAACTCGAGGCGGCCGGATTCCGCGAGACCGCAGTGCTGCCTGTCGTGCCGAGCTTCGCGCACCTCGACGTGGCGCCGAGCCTGCTGCTCACCGGCCAGTTCGACGACGACTGGGTGAACCTGCTGTTCGTCGGGTCGCGTGATCCCGAACAAGAAGCTCGACGAGGTCATCCGCATCTTCGCGGCGTACAAGCGCCGCGTCAACCCGCGGTCGCGGCTGATCTTCGTGGGCTCGCACGCCGGCTTCGACCTCTACTTCGCGATGCTGCAGCAGCTGGTGGCCACGCTGCGCGTGCCGGACGTCCACTTCATGGGGCACGTGACCAACGAGGAGCTGACCGCCTTCTACGACATCGCAGACGTGTTCCTGTGCGCGAGCGAGCACGAGGGCTTCTGCGTCCCGCTCGATGGAGGCGTTCTACAAGCAGGTGCCGGTGGTCGCGCTACGCCGCAACGGCGGTTCCGGCCACGATGGACGGCGGCGGCGTGCTCTACGAGGACAAGGACCCCTGCCACGTCGCCCGATCATCGACGCGCTGGTCAGCGACGCGCGCTCTGGCAGGCCGCTCGTCGCGGCGCAGGACGCGGCCCTCGCAGCGGCTGCTCGGCAGGGACTTCGCGGGGCACGCTGCTCGGCTTCGTGGAGCACGTGGCGCACGCGCCGGCGCCGGATCATCCCGGGGTCGCGTTCGACTTCTGGGACCAGTACGCGCGGCAGGACCGGCTCGAGGAGCTGCGCATCGAGCGCCCGGCGGCCTTCCAGGCCCTGCCGAAGGCCCCGACGCGGCAGCCCAGGCGCTGTCCCGAGCGAGGCCCCGGCCCACGGGGGGCCGAGTCGATGATCGTCCACCAGTGGGTGCCAGCGGCGCACCGCGGCGACGCCATCGGCGACAGCGCGCGCAAGGTTCGCGACCTGCTGCGCGGCCTGGGCCACGCCTCGGACCTCTTCGCGATGACCGTCGACGACGACCTGCGGGGCGAGGTCTGGCCGTGGACGGATCCGGCGGCACGGCGCGGCGACGTCACGATCTTCCACTTCGCCCTGCCGTCCGCGATGACCGGCGCCTTCGCCACGCTGCCGGGCGGGCGCGTCCTCCAGTACCACAACATCACGCCGGCCCACTTCTTCGCGCCCTACGACCCGCAGCTGTTCAGGCTGGCGACCTCGGACGGCGGGAACTGGCGCACGCTGGCCGGCCACGTGGACCTCGCGCTGGGCGACTCGGCCTACAACCGCGAGGAACTCGACGCGCTGGGCTTCGCGCCCACCGGCGTGTGCCCGATCTTCGTGGACACGGACGCGCATCACGGCGTGCGCCGCGCCGGCCCGCACTCGAGAAGGTGCTGGACGACGGGCTCACGAACTTCCTCTTCGTCGGCCGCATCGCCCCGAACAAGAAGATCGAGGACCACATCAGGCTGGCCGAGGTCTACAAGCGTTACGTCGACACCAACTACCGCTTCATCTTCGTCGGCAGGACCGACGCGGTGCCCACCTACTACGCCACCATCCGCGCGATGATGGTGCAGTACCAGATGCCGGCGGACCGGTTCTGGTTCACGGGCCCGGTGCCGGACGAGGATCTGGCCGCGTTCTACCGCGCCGCGTCCGCCTACATCTCGCTGAGCGAGCACGAGGGGTTCTGCGTGCCGCTGGTCGAGGCGATGGCCGCCGACGTCCCGGTGCTGGCCTACGCCGCGGGCGCCGTGCCCGAGACGCTCGGCGGCGCCGGGGTGCTGTTCTCGCCGAAGGACCTCGAGTACGCCGCCGAAATGCTGGGCGCCATCGCCTTCGACGTGCCGCTGCGCCGAGGGCTGATTGCCGGTCAGCGCGCGCGGCGCGAGGCCTTCGGCGACGCGCAGCTTGCTCGGCGGCGCTCGAGGGCATGCTGCAGCACTTCGTTGATCGGGGGCGAAGGCCGCCCGGCTCAAGCTGCATGCGCATAGCGTTCATCGTCCAACGCTACGGCGCCGAGATCCTGGGGGGCTCCGAGTACCACTGCCGCCTGATTGCCGAGCGGATGGCCAGATCGTCACGACGTCGAGGTGCTGACGACCTGCGCTCGCGACTACATCACCTGGAAGAACGAGTACCCGGAAGGGGACCGACCGCGTCCGCGGCGTCACCATTCGGCGCTTCCCCAACGCCGAGACGCGCGACATCCAGTCCTTCAACAAGTACTCGGACTGGATCTTCGGCTACCCGCACACGCGCGACGACGAGATGGAGTGGCTGCGGCGGCAGGGGCCCTGGTGCCCGGCGCTCATCGAGTACCTCGAGCGCAGCCACCGCTCCTACGACGTGCTGTCTTCTTCACCTACCTCTATGCGCCGACCGTGCTCGGCCTGCGGGTCGCGCCGCAGCGCAGCATCCTCGTGCCCACCGCGCACGACGAGCCGGCCATCCGTCTGAGCATCTACCGCGAGGCGTTCGGGTTGCCCGCCGCGATCGCCTACAACACCGATACCGAGCGGCAGTTCCTCAAGGGCGAGTTCGGCGTCGCAGGCGCGGCGCGGAGGAGACCGTTGGCTGCGGCGTCGACCTGCCGGCGCACCGTCGCCCGCGGCGCCCGACGCCGCCGAGCCCGACGCGGCGGCCGCGCCGCGGTCCGCGGACCGCGGACCGACGCGGCGGCCAGGCCAGCGCGGCAGGCGGACGCCGAGGCAGCGGCCGACCGCGCGGCCGAAGCGAGGAGGATGCGGCCAACACGCCTCGCTTCCGGACGGGCGCCGGGGCGAGCGGTTCCGCCGGCGGCACCGGATGTATGGGCGACATGGCGCTGTACGGCGGGCGCATCGACCCCGGCAAGGGGTGCGAGGAGTTGTTCGAGTACTTCACCAGCTACCGGGAGCAGGGCGGGAACGCATCGCTCGCGCTGATGGGCGTCAAGCTGATGGCGATTCCGGAGGTGCCCTACGTCCGCTTCGCCGGGCCAGCTCTCCGACGAGGAGCGCGCGCAGGCCCTGGAGGCCGCGACCGTCGTCGTCGTGCCGTCGCCCTTCGAGAGCCTGTCGCTGCTCGCGCTCGAGGCCTTCGCCGTCGGCACGCCCATCCTGGCCAACGGGCGCAGCGACGTGCTCGTGGACCACTGCCGGCTAAGCAACGCGGGCCTCTACTACGAGAGCCGCGACGAGTTCGTCGAGGCCCTGACGTTGCTGATGACCGACGAGCGGCTGCGGGGCGTGATGGGACGCAACGGGCGCGACTACATCCAGGCCAACTACCGCTGGGACGTGATCCTCAGCAAGTACGACCGGCTGATCGCCGCGGTGCGGCGGAGCTGACGCAGGGCGGGAGTCAGGCGGGCCGTGCCAGGACGCGCTCGGCAGGCCGGTGGCGACAGCGCTCGGAGCGGCCGTTGGGGTCGGGCGGGCCGCCGGGCCTCGGCGCGTCGCTGGCCGCCGGACCTGGCCGCGCTTCGCCCTTGCGCACCCGCCGCGGCCGGATGTCGTAGCGCTTGATCATCTCGTTGAGCGTGGTCGGCTTGATGTGCAGCAGTTCGGCCGCGCGCTTCTGCACGCCCCCCGCAGCCTCGAGCGTCGACTCGATCAGCCGGCGCTCGAAGTCGCCGACCACCTCCTTGAAGGAGATGCCCTCCGGGCGGCACCACGATGGTCGGGAGGTGGAACGGCCGGGTCGCCCGCACGTGGTCGGGAATCAGGTCGATGCCGATCCGCGGAGACGAGCGACAGCACGACGGCCCGCTCGATGACGTTCTCCAGCTCGCGGACGTTGCCCGGCCAGTCGTAGTCCACCAGCAGGTCCAGCGCTTCTGGTGCGAGCTCCATGCCGGCTTGGCTGTTCTCCTCGCCGTACTTCTCGAGGAAGTGCTGCGCCAGCAGCGGCACGTCCTCCTTGCGCTCGCGCAGCGGCGGCAGGGTGACGGTGATGACGTGCAGGCGGTAGTAGAGGTCCTCGCGGAAACGTCCGTCCTCCATCATCTTGCGCAGGTCGACGTTGGTCGCGGCGATGATCCGCACGTCGACCTTGATGGTCTCGACGCCGCCCAGCCGCATGAACTCGCGCTCCTGGATGACGCGCAGCAGCTTGGCCTGCGTCTCGAGGGGGACGTTGCCGATCTCGTCGAAGAAGATGCTGCCCTTGTCGGCGAGCTCGAAGAGCCCCTTCTTCGGGTAGACCGCGCCGGTGAAGGCGCCCTTCACGTGGCCGAAGAGGTTCGACTCGAGCAGGTCGGGCGGCAGGCTGCCGGAGTTGACCGTGATGAACGGCTTCTCGGCCCGCGGCGAGTTGGTGTGCAGCGCGCGCGCGACCAGTTCCTTGCCCGTGCCGCTCTCGCCGTAGACGAGCACGGTCGAGCGGCTCGGCGCGGCCTGGATGATCAGGTCGAACACCTCCCGCATCTTCGGGCTCTTGCCGATGATGTTGGCGAACTTGTGGTAGCGCGCCTGGAGGTTCTGCTTGAGCGCGCGGTTCTCGACGACGAGCTGGCGGCGCTCGACGGCGTTCTTGAGCACGACCAGCACTTCGTCGTTCTTGAACGGCTTGGTGATGTAGTCGAAGGCGCCGAGCTTCATCGCCGAGATGGCCGTCTCCACCGACGCGAACGCGGTGATCATGATGACCGGCAGCTCTTCGTCGAGCTTCTTGAGCTCCTCGCAGCGTGGTGATGCCGTCGATGCCTGGCATCATCACGTCCACGATGGCGGCGTCGAAGGGCGTCGACCGCGCCAGGTCGAGCCCCTCCTGGCCCGTTGAGCGCCAGCCGCACGTGGTAGCCCTCGCGCGTGAGCAGCGCCTCGAGGACCTCGCGCATGATCTCCTCGTCGTCGACGACGAGGATCGTGCCCTGACGTGTCATTGTGTGGCAATCGTAGCCTAGTTGGCGCGCCTGGCCGGTACGGTGACGCGCCGGGGAGGCGCACGGCAGCGCAGGAAGAACCGCGTGCCCTGTCCGGGCATGCTGTCGCACGCGATGGTGCCCTGGTGCTCCTGCACGATGCCGTAGGTGATCGAGAGGCCGAGGCCCGTCCCCTGCCCGATGGGCTTGGTGGTGAAGAACGGGTCGTAGATGCGCGACAGCTGCTCCTGCGGGATGCCCGCGCCGGTGTCGCCGACCTCGACGAGGACCTGGCCATCCTCGACGCGGGTGGCGATCGACAGCCAGCCGCCGCTCGGCATGGCGTCGCGCGCGTTCAGGAACAGGTTGAGGAACACCTGCTGCAGCTTGTGCTCGATGCCCGTGCACGACCGGCGCGGGCCCACAGGTCCCGGCGCACCTGGATGCGGCCGCCCCGCAACTGGTGCTCGAGCAGCGAGACTACGTCGTTGATCACGAGGTTGACGTCCACCGGGCCCGACCTCGATCTGTGCCGGCCGCGGCGAGGTTGAGCAGGCCGTTGACGATCTTCGCGGCGCGGAACGTCTGCCGCTCGATCTTCTCCAGCAGCGTGGTGCGCGGGTCGTCGGCGGGCGCGTCCTCGAGCAGCATCTGCGTGTAGCTCGAGATGCCGGTGAGCGGCGTGTTGACCTCGTGCGCGACGCCGGCCGCCAGCAGGCCGATGGACGCCATCTTCTCGGAGATCTGCAGCTGCTCCTCGAGCTTCACGCGCGCCGTGGTGTCCTCGACGATGACGATGGTGCCGGCCATCTTGCCGTCGGGCGTGCGCAACGGGGCCACCGCGGCGTTGACCAGCAGCGCCCGTGCCTCCGGCGTGCCGGCTTTCGAGCGGCACGCGATAGAGGGTGCACCTCGCGGTCGCCGGCCTGCATCGCGGCGCGCAGCCGCGCGAGGAACGGACCGCCGAACACCTCCTCGACGCGGCTGCCCGACGGCGCCGGCGCGCGGCGAGGCCATAGAGCTGCTCGAGCGACGGGTTCCAGCGGAGGATGCGGCCGTCGAGGCCGACAACGAAGAGGCCGTCGTTGAGCGAGGCGATGATGTTCTCGCTGAACTCGCGCAGGCGGTTCAACTCGTCGGCCTTGACGCGCAGCTCCGAGTAGAGCCGGCCGTTCTCGAGGGCCGTCGCCACCTGGCCGGCGATGCCGGCCAGCAGCGCGAGGTCCTCGCTGTTGAGCGGTTCGCCGCCGTCGCGCGCGCCAATGGCCATCACCGCGATGGTGCGGTCGCTCGAAATGCAGGGCACGAAGTAGTGCACGCCCCGCTCGCGCCAGCCGCTGACACTTCGCCGAGCGCGAAGCGGCGCGCGGCAAACGGGTCCTCCAGCGAGACCGCATGGCCATCGTCGAGCCGGCCGCCAACGCCGCTGACGAGCGCTGGGCCGCAGGTCGGTGGCCGCCGGGAAGCCTTCCTCGTGGATCGGGATCCACCCGCGCCCGTCCGGCGACGCCACCAGCAGCGCCATCCGCTCGAGCGCGAGCGTGGCGCGAACGCGCTCCACGAGCCTGCGGCTGAGGCGCTGCGGATCCAGCTCGCTGTTGAGGTCGCGCGCGAAGCCGACGAGCGCCCGCCGGTAGTCGTAGCGATCGCGGTAGTGCGCACGGTCCAGTGTCGTCTGGATGGCGTTCTTCACGACCGGCGCAAGCAGCACCACGACCAGCGTGGCGAGCACCGCGATGACGGTGTTGTGCCGGTCGCGAGCCGCTCAGGAACACCTCGGTGGCGAGCTTCAGGATGACCGCGTAGATCGCGGCGATCGCCGAGATCGCCACGGCGTAGGACACGCCGCGCTTGACGATCACCTCGACGTCGGTCAGGCGGTAGCGCACCACCGCCGAGGCGAAGGCCAGCGGCACGATGCCCAGCGGCAGAGCCAGCAGCTCGACGCTGGGCAGCAGTTCGAGGCCCGACCGCGAAGGGCAGGAGGTAGAAGACGACGAACGGCAGGGCGCCGAGCGCGGTGCCCCAGACGATCCACCGGAGCTGGCGCTGCGCGGTCATGGTCGTGGTGCGGCGCAGTTCTCCCCACATGACCCCGAAGCCCGCGACGAGCCCGGCCGCCAGGTAGAGCATCTCGAGCCGGTCGATGGCCGCCAGCGCCGTCGAGACCAAGGGCCCGTCACCGAAGACCCGCGCGATGACCAGCGCCCGGCCGCATCCCAGCAGCGCGGCGGGCGCGTAGGCGACGGGCAGCAGCGACCGGGCCGCCCGGCGCAGCACCCTGCGGAGGCGACCGCTCGGGGAACACCAGGGCGAAGTGGAGGAACAGCGGTGGCAGCAGGCAGCATCGCCACGACGTCGGCCCAGTAGAACACCCAGTCGAGCCGGTCGAGGCGCCCGCTGAAGGAGAAAGCGAACACGCCGAAGAACGCGACGCAGAGCCAGAAGAAGTGCAGGGTGGCGGGGTCGTGCGGTCGGCGGATTCGAACCGAGCAGCCGACGAGCAGCGTGAAGATGGCGACGGCCGCAAGCACGAAGTAGAGCGCCCGATTGCCCTGGGGCACCGGCTGCAGCGTCAACTGGACCAGCGACTCCGCCCCGGCGCGCACCACCGTATAGGAAAGGCGCACGCCCGGCCGGGCCGCGTGAGACCACCTAGTACCTGGTCCGGGGTCTCGACCGCGTGGGCGTCGATCGCCACCAGCAGGTCACCGGGCTCGAGCCCCGCCCGCGCGCCGGCACCCCGAGGGGCGACCTCGGCAGCGAAGACACCCTCTGGCCGCCCCGCCCAGAGCACCCCGTCCTCGAGCTCGGTCCAGTTCGCCCGCAGCGAGATGTTGGCGGCCGCCAGCGCCAGCAAGCAGGCGACAATGACGAGAAACGCACTGTGGTGCGTCCACGCCATGAGGCGAGAGGCCGGCGTCGAGGGCGGGAACGGGCGAGTGCATCACGCGGTGCGAGGGTCCGGAGCACACGCGCCCCGAGCGGCAGCGTCTGCAGAAGCAAAGCACATACCCGCGGGACGGATGTTTGGCGCGACTCCGTTTCTTGTGACAAAATCAGCAACTTCCGGACTTCGGAGCGTTCCCCGGGGGACCGGCGATCCAACGCGGGGCCAGACTCCATCCAAATGGATGGACGGCCGGGGAGGGGCCGTCATGCGCGAACCCGGCGGAATCGGGTGCCCGGTGAAACGCGGGCCACCGAGAGGGCCCGAGCTTGATCGCGGGTCAGAAGCGCACGATCAACCCGCCGACAATGCGCTTGGGCGGGCGGACGACGAGCAGTTCGTCGTAGACCGACATCCCCTCCACCGTGTCACGGAAGAGGTTGCGAACCGCCACCAGCAGTTCCCACTCGGCGGCCGTGAAGTCGAGGAACGGCAGGCGCTGGCTGATCTGGACGTCGAACCTGGCGTCGAACCCGGGCACCCGCTCCTCGAGCGATCCGCGGGCGAACCCCGTGCTGAGCCGGTAGACCGCGAACACGCGCGTGGCGGTCTCGACGATATCGGTCTCCACGGTGGTCGTGAGGTCGTGGACCTTCTCCGATGGCGGCCGCACGGCCGAGGGCGCCCAGCGGGCAGCCCACCTTGCATCTGGTGACGCCAGCCAGCTGGCGTGCGTCATGGTGTAGGCCACGTCGCCGCGCAGGCGTGAGGCGACCGGGCGGCTGAGGCTCACACCCCATCCGGACGCATCGAAATCGCCTCCGTTGGCGACATAGTAGTGACCGAGGTCCGACCGGGGCCGGTCGGACAACTGCAACCCGAACATCGTGACGACCTGATCGTCCACGCGCTGACGGAAGCCACGTGCCGTGAACACGTACGACCCCATCTCGCGATCGACTGCCACCTCCGCGTGCCGCGCCCGCTCCGGGCGGAAGACCGCATCGGCCACCACTGGCGAAAACGTGCGCTGCGAGGGCAGCCAGAGTCCGCCGACCGGCGCCGGCACGAACTCCTCCGCCCCCGGGGCGGTCATCCGCTGCGACGCCAGCACGCGGACCCACAGCCGGTCGATGGCCTCCCAGCGCAACTGCGCGGAGGGCGACCACATCGGCGGGCCCTCGACGTACCCGTAGCGGGCAAACCGGGCGCCGACCGTGAGGCTGGCGCCGTCGGCGAACCCCCAGCGGTCGGTCACCGTGACCGCGCCGGCGTTGCGGTCCCCGGTGGCAACCGCCGCCAGGGCGACAGGATTGGCGCCGGCATACTGCTGCAACCCATAGGCGACCGACACGTCGAGCGCGTGGGCGCTGGTGATGGCGGAGGCGTAGGTGCCGCCAAACGCCCACGACGAGAAGTCACCCTGAGAGATGGCCGCCTGTGCGCTCCAGTTGCGCGGCTCCCGGCCGGCGCGCCGATGGCGAGGTAAGCGATGCCGGCGGGCAGCGTCGCCGACGAGAACAACTCCTGGGGCGAGTCGAAATTGCTCGCGGTGAGCAACTGCACTTGCCCGCTGAGCGCGAGCCCGGGAAGCCATCCGGCGGATAAGGCCGAAAACGTCGAGGTACTCGCCCGAGCCAGCCGCTCCAGTTCCTGGCCGGCGAGCCACGCATCGAGCACCTCGGCGTCGCGGGCGACCTCGGCGGGCGTGGCGTCCTGTTCGCGGAGGACACCCCGCCTGAGGTGCCGCAGGCGCCAGGCGAGGGCCCCGTGCTCGTGAGCCTCCGGGGCCTCGGCCGCCCCCGACGCGCCGGCGATATCGGCCCCGACGACGGGGCGCTCGGCTACGGACGTCTCGCTGGTGGCCTGACGTGACAGCCGGAAGGCCTGCCACGACGCCTGGGCCGGCAGCATCTGGACCAGTTCCCGTTTCGACGAATTGTAGCCGGGCATCACCGCGCGAACCAGGTAGGGCCCGGGTTTGAGTCCGTGCAGCGAGAAGCGGCCGCGGTCATCGGTGACCGCGACCTGCAGCAGGCTGCCCTGGGCCGTGATCGCCGCCCCGGACATCGGGGCGCCCCGATGATCGGTGACGAGGCCGTCGAGCCGCCCGGACAGCGCACTGGCCGTGCGCGTGACCAACTGGGCCAGGGGCCCCTGCTGGGCGTAGCCGGCCTCGGGACAGAGGATTGCCGCGCACCGACCACGAGGGCCAGAGCCATCCGTCCGCCGAAGCGTTCGCCCATGAGCATCCCCTTGTCCCGGGTGTGCCGCTGCTACCCGACGACCTTGAAGGTCACTTCGCGCGTAATGGTCTTCTGCGACTTGTTGTCGGTGATCTTGATGTTGATCCGGTACTCACCGACCGGGAACAGGTTCAACGGGATAGCGAAGCCTGGCGCAATCTGGTACCCCTGGTCAGGGTCCCACTGCGCCGGCAGCGTCTGCGCGTTGTACTTCTGCGCGTTGTAGACCAGCTTCTTGCCGTCGTCGGTGGCCGCCGGCTTCTCGCCCTCGGCGTCCTTCTTGAGGAACTCGTACTCGATGGAAACGTCGGGCCGCTTGTTCTCGAGCACCGGGTTGTAGACGTGGAAGTAGAGCGTCAACTCCTCGGTCTTCTTGAACTCCCGGTCGCGGGCGAGACTCATGTCGGCGCCCGTGAACGTGTAGGGCTTGAAGACAATCGTGTCCTGCGTGGGCGCTTCCCGCAGCGCCTCGACCTTGTCGATGAGCAGCAGGCTGCTGGTCGTCAACTCGCCAGTCCAGTAGTCCGGAAGGCTGACATCGAACTTGCGCGCCACGCCCTTGACCACGGCGTCGCCCTTGCGCGGCTCGATGCCGGGCGCAGGCTGCACGGCGACGAAGATCTCCAGGTCGCCGGCGGGCACGACGATGCGGCGCGTCAACTCCACCGGCGCGCCGGGCGCTGGCGCCACGGCGTCGCCCGTGAAGACCTGCTCGAACTCGTAGGGCGTCTTCTGCGGATCCTTGGCAACCGGGGTGCCCTTCTTCACGACCCGCACCAGCAGGGTGATGTTGTTGGGCAGGGTCTTGCCCGACTCGAAGCCGATGGTGAAGGGCACGTAGGTCCTGCCCTGCACGGCCTTGAACGCGTCGTGCTTCCAGACGACGTCCACGACGTCGGCCGGCGAGGCCACGGCGTCGTCCTTGGCGCTGGCCTTGATGGTGTAGCCGCCGGCGGCGAGCTTGCCGGAGTGCAGGCCATCGACGACCCGCGCGAGCGACCTGACGCTCTGCTGCTGGGCCTCCATGGCCTTCTTCTCTTCCTTGGTCTGGGCGAGCCCGGGCAGCGCCGACATCAGCGCCATCAGGACCCCGAGCGCCAGATGGCAGACGGCGCGTTGGCTGAAAGGCATGAGTGCAGTCTCCACGGCGAACGATGAAGGGACAAATCGACAGCTTCAGATTCTAGAGGAGGGGGGAGCCAAGTCAAACCACTGACGGCGGCAAGTTTCAGGCTGGTCAGAGCGGGGCGAGCGCCGTGCTATCATCGCGCGGCGACGGGCGATCGTGGCTGTCCCGCGCCCGCCCCCCCATGCTCGACGATACCCTCGTCATCGTCCTGGCCGGCGGCGCCGGTGAACGGCTGTATCCGCTCACGATGCAGCGGGCCAAGCCCGCGGTCTACTTCGGCGGCCCGTACCGGATCATCGACTTCACCCTCAGCAACTGCATCAACTCGGGCCTGCGGCGGATCTTCATCGTCACGCAGTACAAGTCGCTCTCCCTCAACCGCCACATCCGCAGGGCTGGAACGTCGTCGCCGAGGAACTCGGGGAGTTCGTCGAGATCCTGCCGCCTCAGAAGCGGGTCAGCGAGAACTGGTATCTCGGCACGGCCGACGCCGTCTACCAGAACCTCTACTCGCTGCAGCGCGAGGACCCAAGCACATCGTGGTGCTGTCGGGTGACCACGTCTACAAGATGGACTACGGGAAGATGCTGCGGCGCACCGCGAGAGCGGCGCTGCGGCGACGCTCGCGGCGCTGGAGGTGGCTGTCGAGGGCGCCAGCGTTTCGGCGTCATCCAGGTCGACGCGACGGACCGCATCGTCGGTTTCCAGGAGAAGCCGGCGGCGCCGCGCCGATTCCCGGCGCACCCGGCCTCGCCTTGGCCTCGATGGGCATCTACGTCTTCGACGCGCGACGCTGATTGGCGCGCTCGAGGAGGACGCGGCCCGGCCCTCGAGCCACGACTTCGGCAAGGACATCCTGCCCGGCCTGCTCGCCGCCGGCGCGCCGATGTACGTCCACCGCTTCCACGACGAGAACAAGAAGTCGGCGAAGTACTGGCGCGACATCGGCACGCTGGACGCCTACTTCGAGGCGAACCTCGACCTGTGCGCGGTGAACCCTGAATTCAACCTGTACGACCCGGAGTGGCCGCTGCGGACCACCAGCCTCAGGCGCCGCCGGCGAAGTTCGTCTTCGCCGAGGAGGGCCGGCGCAGCGG
>CAVPAZ010000025.1:0-10945 GCA_963701725.1 uncultured bacterium
GAACGGAAACAGGTGCGAGCCCTCGACCCAGCTCACGCGGCCGTGCGTCAGGCGCTCGGTCGCGCGCAGGCCGACATGACGGATCTCGAGCGATTCCGTGCCACCGACGAAGGCCATCGGGCAGCGAAGCGGGTGCCTGCGCAACAGCGAGTGCATGTGGTGCGGTAGCGTGTTGTAGATGTTCGTTTCGACCTCGCGCTGGAACGCCAGGCGGTGGCCTGCGGTCTTGGCTCGCCCGGCCGGCTCCATGCCGCAGGCGATGTAGTCGCGCAGCACGCCGGGTGCCCAGCGGGCGAACGCAGGCTTGGCAGCGAAGTGCGCGTAAGCGGCGTCTGCGTCGGGCCACTTCTGGCGCCGGTGCGCCGATACGCGGCCGGGCGAGAAGCGTTTCACGAAGCCAGTGGCCTTGCCGAAGCGCATGACCTGCGAGACGACGTCGCCGAGGAGGGGTGCGTCGAGCAGCACCACGCCGCAAATCAGCTCGGGCCGGCGAGACGCCGCGAGCACGCTCAGGTAGCCGCCCAGCGAGTGGCCGACCAGGTAGACAGGCGGCGACGCTTCGTGCTCGATGCAATCGATCAACTGGTCGCGCAGGTGCGGCCAGTTGCTCGTGACGGGGAAGCGCGGGTCGTGACCGTACTTCTCGACCGCGTGTACGCGGTGTCCGGCAGCTTGCCAGGCCTCGAACAGCACTCGATAGGTGCCGGCCGGAAAGCCGTTGGCGTGCGAGAAGACGATTGCGGGGAGCGACTTGCGACTTCCCGCTGGGCGCACCCTGGCGCCGGTCAGTGCGCGCTTGGCGGCCGTCACTTCAGACGATCTTCTCGCCCGGATGCCCGATCTTGCGCATCACTTCGTATCGGGCCGACCCGACGCATAGCGGGTGCGCGGCATCGCCTCCGTTCCACTGCGGGTCGTCGATGCCTTCGAACACCTGGCGCAAGCGCTCGCCCCAGGTGTCGTGGATCATCGAAAAGTACGGGTTGCCGTCGTCGATGCAGACGATCTGCTCGCTCTGCAGCGCATTGTTCCTGTAGACCACGAGGTCCAGCGGCAGGCCGACCGAGAGATTGGACTTCAGCGTCGAGTCCATCGACACCAGCGCGCACTTCGCGGCCTCTTCCAGCGGCGTGGTCGGCGTGATCACGCGGTCTAGGATGGGCTTGCCGTACTTGCTCTCGCCGAGCTGGAAGTACGGCGTCTCGCGCGTCGCCTCGATGAAGTTGCCTGCAGAGTAGACGAGGAACAGGCGCATCGCCTCGCTGCCGATCTGCCCGCCGAGGATCATCGAGGCGTTGAAGTCGATGCCCGACGCCTTCAGCGACGGGCCGTCTTCGGTGTAGACGCGGCGCACCGCGGCGCCGAGCACGCGGGCGGCGTCGAACATGCTGGTTGCGTTCCAGATGGTGATCGGTGGCTCGTGGCCGTTGTCGACCTTCTCCACCTGCAGGATCTCGCGCACCGACTGCGAGATCGACAGGTTGCCGGCCGACAGCAGCACCATGAAGCGGTCGCCGGGCCGCTCGTAGATGATCATCTTGCGAAAGCTGCCAATCTGGTCGAGCCCGGCGTTGGTGCGCGAGTCGGACAGGAAGACGAGCCCGGCGTCGAGGCGGATGCCGATGCAGTAGGTCATGTCGTGTTTCCTTGCAGGGCTTTCAGGCGATAGAGCGCGTCGAGCGCCTCGCGAGGCGTCAGCGTATCAGGCTCGATGCGTGCCAGCGCGTCGGCCAGCGCCGAGCGAGCGGGTTCGGGCTCGGCAGCCGCTGGCGCGAAGAGGTCGATCTGCGCCTCGCCCGCCTGTTGCTGCGCCTCCAGCGCCTCGAGCGTGCCGCGCGCCTGGCGCACCAGGCTCGCAGGCATGCCCGCGAGGCGAGCCACCTGCACGCCGTAGCTGCGGCTCGCCGGGCCGGGCTCGATCTCGTGCAGGAAGACGATGCCGTCGCCGGCGCCCGCCGGGGTCTCGGTAGCCGACACGTGCACGTTCAGCGCCCGTTCGTGCTTCAGCGGGAAGGCCGTCAGTTCGAAGTAATGCGTCGCGAACAGCGTGAACGAACGGTTGCGGTCGTGCAGGTGGCTGGCGATCGCACCGGCGAGCGCGAGGCCGTCGAAGGTCGAGGTGCCGCGGCCGATCTCGTCCATCAGCACGAGCGATTGCTCGGTGGCGCTGTGAATGATGGCAGCTGCCTCGGTCATCTCGACCATGAAGGTCGACTGCGCGTTGGCCAGGTCGTCGGCCGCGCCGATGCGGGTGTGGATTGCATCCAGCGGCCCCAGCCGGCACGCGCCTGCCGGCACGTAGGAGCCGATCGCGCCGAGCAGCGCGATCAGCGCCACCTGGCGCATGAAGGTCGACTTGCCGCCCATGTTCGGCCCGGTGATGACGAGCATGCGCCGCGTCGCATCGAGCCGGCAATCGTTGGCGATGAAGGCTCCGCCGCCAGTCTCGCGCAGGCGCGCCTCGACGACCGGGTGGCGCCCGGCCTCGATCTCGATGCACGGCATGGCGACAAACTCGGGGCGGCACCAGTCCAGCGTGGCGGCCCGTTCGGCCAGCGCCGCCAGGGCGTCGAGCGTGGCCAGCGCGTGGGCCAGCGCCGTGAGCGGCGCGAGATGGGCTTGCAGCGCGTCGAGCACCTGCTCGTAGAGCATCTTCTCGCGCGCGAGCGAGCGCTCCTGCGCCGACAGCGCCTTGTCTTCGAACGCCTTCAGCTCGGGGGTGATGTAGCGCTCGGCGTTCTTCAGCGTCTGCCGCCGCTGGTAGTCGGCAGGCACGCGGTCGACGCCACTGCTGGTCACCTCGATGTAGAAGCCGTGCACCTTGTTGTACTGCACGCGAAGGTTGGCGATCCCTGTGCGCGCGCGCTCCCGCGCTTCCAGGTCGAGCAGGAAGGCGTCGCAGTTCTGGCTGATCGCGCGCAGCTCGTCGAGGTCGGCGTCGTGTCCCGACGCGATCACACCGCCGTCGCGTAGCAGCACCGCGGGTTCTTCGGCGATCGCGCGTTCGAGCAGCGCGGCGATCTCCGGCGGTGGGCTGAGTGCGACGCCGAGCTCGTCGAGCAGGGTACAGGATGGCTGCGGAACACGGGAGCGCAGCGCGGGAAGGCACTGCAGCGTCGCGCGCAGGCCGGCGAGCTCGCGCGGCCGCACCTGGCGCAGCGCGACGCGGGCGGTGATGCGCTCGACGTCGCTCGCGCCGCGCAGCGCATTGCGCAGCGGCTCGAAGCCGCAGGCGAGCAGGGCGTCGATCGCATCGTGCCGCTGGCGTGCGACGGCGCGATCGCGCAACGGGCGCGTCAGCCACTGGCGCAGCGCGCGGCTGCCCATGCCGCTGCGGCAGGTGTCGAGCAGCGAGAGCAGCGTCGGTGCGTCCTCGCCGCGCAGGGTCTGCATGAGTTCCAGATTGCGCTGCGTTGCCGGCGGCAGGGCAATCAGCTCGCTCGCGCGCTCGACCTGCAGCGTACGCACATGAGCCAGCGCCTGGCCCTGGGTGTGCTCGGCATAGCTCAGAAGCGCGGCGGCGGCAGCCTGTGCCGCCTTCATTTCCTGTGCGTCGAAGCCGGCCAGGCTCGCGACGCCGAGTTGCCGGCAGAGCTTGCGCTGGCCGAGCGCGGCGTCGAACTGCCACGACGGCCGATGCGTGATTGTGGTCTTGACCTGCCGCAGCGCGGGCGGCGCGCGATCCCGATCGACCAGCGTTTCGGCAGCAGCGAGGCGCGCCAGCCAGCCTGGCAGCTCGCGTTCGCTGCATTCGCTCAGGCCGAGCTGGCCGCTGCTCACGGCGAGCCAGGCGAGGCCCCAGGTGCTGCCCTGCGCGCTGAGCGCGAGGAGCAGCGAATCGGCCTTGTCGGCGAGCAGCGCACTGTCGGTCAGGGTGCCCGGCGTGACGACGCGGACGACCTTGCGCTCGACAGGTCCTTTGGCCGCGGCGACGTCGCCGACCTGCTCGCAGATTGCCACGGCCTCGCCCAGCCTGATCAGCCGCGCGAGGTAGGCTTCCAGCGCATGCACCGGCACGCCGGCCATCGCGATTGGCTGGCCGGCCGACTGGCCCCGGCTCGTCAGCGTGATGTCGAGCAATTGGTTGGCGCGCCGCGCGTCGTCGAAGAACAACTCGTAGAAGTCGCCCATCCGGTAGAACACGAGCGTATCGGCGTACTCGGCCTTGATGCGCAGGTACTGCTGCATCATCGGCGTATGGACACCGGGTGCCACCGTCGCGCCTCCGGGTTCAGGGGTTTCCTCGTTGGTCAACACTCTGCGGGCCCAGGCTGGCTTTCACGTGGCATCGCTTGCCTCCAAGCTTCACGAACGGCCTCTCACGCAAGGGACTGCGGCGCGACCGTCTGGAAATATTGTCATCTACGCCTCCACCGGCAGCCGTCGGCGGGCAAGGCAGGGCGCTCGGCGCCGGGGAATCGCAGGCCAAGAGTCGCGACAGGCCTCCCGGATAGACTAGCGCCTTGACGGGCGCGGCTGTCGCCGCGCCAAACTTACGCTCAACCCCACCCGGAGACTCCGATGAAGCATTCCATCGCCACCCGCGCCCACGCTCTGCTCACCGCCCTCGCCGCCGCCGGGGCGGTCGGGTCCGTCGCTGCGGCAGATATCAAGCTCGGCGCCGCCGAGGCGCTGTCGGGCCCGGCCGGCCAGTATGGCCAGTCGATCAAGAACGGCCTGGAGCTGGCCGTCGCCGAGATCAACGCCAGCGGCAGCCTGAAGGGCAACAAGCTGGTGCTGCAGATCGAGGACGAACAGGGCAAGAAGGAGCAGGCCATCGACGTCTTCAAGAAACTGATCTTCCAGGACAAGGTGCTGATGACGTTCGGCCCGACGCTGTCGAACTCGGCGCAGGCTGCCGATCCGATCGCGCAGGCGGCCAAGGTCGTGGTCTTCGGCACGTCGAACACCGCCGACGGCATCACCTCGATCGGCGACTACGTGTTCCGCAATTCGGTGACCGAAGCCGACGTGCTGCCCGAGACGCTGCGCGTCGCGATCAAGCATGCAAACATCAAGAAGGTCGCGGTGCTGTACGGCAACGACGACGTGTTCACGAAGAGTGGCTACGACGCGTTCAAGAAGGCGCTCGAGACGCTGAAGATGCCCGTCACGACGACCGAGACCTTCGCGAAGGGCGACGTCGACTTCAAGGCGCAATTGACCAAGATCAAGGCCAGCGGTGCGGATGCGATCGTACTGTCTGCGCTGATCGCCGAGGGCGCGCCGATCATGGTGCAGGCGCGCCAGCTCGGGATCGACCTCCCGTTCATCGGCGGCAACGGCATGAACTCGGTGAAGGTCTTCGATCTGGCCAAGGAGAAGAGCGACAACCTGTGGGTCGGCAGCCCGTGGGCGCTGACCAGCCAGACCAAGGAGAACCAGCACTTCGTCGTCGCCTACACGCAGAAGTACAAGGCCGCGCCCGACCAATTCGGCGCGCAGGCCTACGACGCGGTGGCCATCGTCGCCAAGGCGCTGGGCAAGATCAAGCTCAGCGGCAACCTCGAGGCTGACCGCCAGGCGCTGCGCGACGCGCTGCCGACGGTGACGCACGTCGGCGCGACGGGCCCGTTCAAGTTCCGCCAGGCGACGACCAAGGACGGCAAGCCCGCCGGCTACGACGCGCAGCAGGCCGCGATCGTCAGCGTGACCAAGGGCGGCAAGTACATCATCGAGAACTAGGGCGCGTTCGCACCGCCGCCGTAGCGTGAACAGGCTGTAGGCAGCTCGCGATGCTCGAGCAGCAGCTCGTCAACGCCCTGTCGCTGGGTTGCGTCTACGCGCTGTTCGCGCTCGGCTTCACGCTGGTGTTCGGCGTGCTCGGGGTGATCAACCTGTCGCATGGCGCCGTCTTCATGATCGGCGCGTACGCGGCGCTGCAACTCGTCTCGAGGCTGTCGTTTCCGCTCTGGGCCGCGCTGGGCGCGGCGTTCCTGGTGAGCGGTGTGGTCGGGCTGCTGATCGACGTGCTCGTGCTCAAGCCACTGCGCCGGCGCAACGCGCCGCACCTGATCCCGATGATCGCCACGATCGGCATCGCGATCTTCTTCAACAGCGCGTCGCAAGGCGTGTTCGGCGCCGAGAACCTGCGCTTCCCCAGCGATCTGCTGCCCGACGAGCAGCTGCACTTCGCCGGTGTGCAGATCAGCGTGCTCGAGGTCGCCATCATCGGCCTGTCGTTCGCGCTGATGGCAGGCCTGCTGATCGTGATGCGCAAGACCCAGCTCGGTCGCGCGCTGCGGGCGATCGCCGAGTCGCCGAAGGCTGCCGCGCTGCTCGGCATCAACGTCGAGGGCCTGTTCTTCCTGACCTCGGCCACGGCCGCGGCGCTCGGCGGCATCAGCGGCGTGCTCATCGCGCCTCGTATTCGAACGCGGTGTTTCCGCTGATGGGCCAGCCGATGCTGCACAAGGGCATCGCGGTGATCATCCTCGGCGGCATGGGCGACATCCGCGGTGCGCTCATCGGCGGCCTGTTCCTCGGCTTCGCCGAAGTGATGTCGGTGGCCTACATCGGCTCGACGATGCGCGACGCCGTCGCCTTCGGCCTGCTGTTCGTCGTGCTGCTGCTGCGACCGCAAGGCATGTTCGGACGAGTCCTCGAACGCAAGGCCTGAGCCCCGTGGAATGGTTCGATAGCTTCTGGCAGGTCTACAGCAACCTGGTGCTGACGATCGGCATCAACGCGCTGCTCGCCCTGTCGATCTGGCTCACGCTGTCGTGCGGGCTGCTGGCGATGGCGAACGCGGCGTTCATGGGCATAGGCGCCTATACCGCGTCAGTGCTGACGATGAGTCACGGCGTGCCGTTCGCGGTCGCGCTGGCCGGCGGCATCGCGGCGCCGACGCATCGTCGCGCTCGCCATCGGTGGCCCGACGCTGCGCCTGTCGGGCGTCTATCTCGCGATGGCGACGCTCGGCTTCGGCGAAGTGGTGCGCGTGCTGATCCTGAACGCCGAGTCGCTCACCGGCGGCGCGCTGGGCCTGAACGGCATCCCGCAGCTGACGCAGTGGTGGCACGTGGTCGCGGCGCTGGTCGGCACGCTGCTGATCCTGTGGCGGATGCGGCGCTCGCGCATCGGCCGTGCGTTCGAGGCGATCAAGGAGGACGCGGTCGCTGCGTCGCTGATGGGCATCGGCGTCATGGCGCACAAGATGCTCGCCTTCGCGCTCGGCGCCGCGATCGCCGGCCTGGCCGGCGCGCTGAACGCGCACTTGACCTTCTTCATCGGGCCGAGCGAATACGGCTTCGACCGCGGCGTCGACATCCTGACGATGGCGATCCTCGGCGGCACCGGCGGGCTGACCGGTCCGGTGCTCGGCGCGCTGATCATCACGCTGCTGCCCGAGCTGTTGCGCGGCTTCCGCGACTTCCGGACGATGATGAACGGCGCGATTCTGGTGCTCATCGTGCTCTTCCTGCCCAAGGGCTTGTGGGATCCGCAGCGCATGCGCCAATGGTTCGGCCGGGGGCGACGCTGATGCTCAGGCTCACCGGCGTCTCGAAGAACTTCGGCGGCCTCAGCGTGCTGCACGACGTGAGCTTCGAGGTGCCTTCCGGCGCGGTCTTCGGCCTGATCGGCCCGAACGGCGCCGGCAAGACGACGGTGTTCAACCTGATCACCGGCCTGCTCGCCCCGAGCGGCGGGGCGATCGAGCTCTCGGGCCGCAACCTGCTCGGCGTCAAGCCGCACGAGATCACGCGGCTGGGGCTGGGGCGCACGTTCCAGAACATCCGCATCTTCAAGGAGATGACGCTGCTCGAGAACGTCGTCGTCGGCATGCACGCGCACCTGGGCTACTCGGTTGCGGGATGGCTCTTCTCGTTGCCCGGCTTTCGGGCGCACGAGCGACGCGCACGCGAGCGGGCGCACGAGCTGCTCGGCTGGGTCGGCCTGGCCTCGAAGGCGCTGGCCCTGGCCGACAACCTGTCTTACGGCGACCAGCGCAAGCTCGAGCTCGCGCGCGCGCTGGCCACCGAGCCGAGGCTGCTGTTGCTCGACGAGCCCGTTGCCGGCATGAACACGGGTGAGAAGGTCGAGCTGATGAGCCAGATCAGCAGCATCGCCAAGAGAGGCTTCACGATCCTGATGATCGAGCACGACATGCGCTTCGTGATGGGCCTGTGCGAACGCGTCGCGGTGCTCAACTTCGGCCGCATCATCGCCGAGGGCACGCCCGAGCAGATCAAGAAGAATCCGGACGTGATCGAGGCCTACCTCGGCCGCGATGACGATCGAGGTCGGCGGCATGAGCGCACTCCTCGAAGTGCGGGACCTGCGCGGTCGCGTACGGCCACATCGAGGCCGTGCAGGGCATCGGCTTCGAGATCAACGCGGGTGAGGTTCGAACGCTGGTCGGCGCCAACGGCGCGGGCAAGTCGACGACGCTGTTGGCGCTTTCGGGCCTCGTCGAGGCCGAAGTCGGGTTCGATCCGGTTCCAGGGGGAGGAACTGACGCGCCTGAAAACGCACCAGATCGTCGAACGCGGCCTCGTGCAGGTGGCCGAGGGCCGGGCGATTCTCTCGACGCTGACCGTGCGCGAGAACCTCGAGCTTGGCGCCTACCGTCGCAAGGACCGCGCTGCCATCGCCTCCGACCTCGAGCGGGTCATGGCTCCTGTTCCCGCGCCTGCACGAACGCGTGGACGGGCTGGCCGGCAATCTCTCGGGTGGCGAGCAGCAGATGCTGGCGATCGGCCGCGCACTGCTCGCCAGGCCGAGGCTGCTGCTGCTCGACGAGCCGTCGATGGGGCTGGCGCCTCTCATCGTGCAGGACATCTTCCGCACTCTGCGCGAGATCAACGCCGACGGCCTGACGATCTTTCTCGTCGAGCAGAACGTGCGCCAGGCGCTGAAGATCGCGCAGCACGGCTACGTGCTCGAGAGCGGGCGCATCGTGCTCGAGAACAGCGGCACGCTGTTGTTGGCCGATCCCAACGTGCTCGCGGCCTACATGGGGAGCCTCGAGTAGGCGAAGCAGCGCAGGCCCACTTGGTGAGCGGGTGGCGCTGGAGCATATCGAAGCGTGGTTGCTGCTCCTCGCTGAACCTATCGCCCGCTGCAGTATCGGCGCTTGTTGACCAGCGACGATCGACGTGCTCATCGCGTGCTCGGGTGATCAGCGCGGGTCGGCCTTGCGGATGCGCAGGGGTGCCCGGAGCTCTGCGGCCGCTGCGAGCGTGCCAGCCAGCGCTGCTTCTGGCGTTTCTGCACCGACCACCGGTGCCTCGATGGCCCGCGTATACGGTGCCAGCCGGTTCACCAACTGCGCGTAGACCTTCGGATTGCCGGCCACGACTTCTCGCTGGTACAGGAAGTCGGCCTCGCCCGTGAAGTTGCCGACCAGGCCGCCGGCCTCGGTGATCATCAGCGAGCCGGCTGCGATGTCCCAGGGGTTGAGCCCGGTTTCGAAGAAGCCGTCGTACCAGCCCGCAGCCACGTAGCAGAGATCGAGCGCGGCGGCTCCCGGCCGGCGCAGCCCGGCGCAGTGCTGCATCACGTCCTCGAACATCTGCACGTAGCGCTTGAAGTTGTCGCCCTTGCGGAACGGGAAGCCAGTGCCGATCAGCGATTCGGCCAGCCGCAGGCGCTTGGAGACGCGCAGCCGCTTGTCGTTGAGGAACGCGCCGCGGCCTTTGGACGCGAAGAAGAGGTCGTTGCGCGTCGGGTCGTAGACCACGGCCTGCTGCACCTGGCCGCGGTGCGCGAGTGCGATCGACACTGCATAGACTGGCAGACCATGGATGAAGTTGGTCGTGCCGTCGAGCGGGTCGATGATCCACAGGTACTCGCTGTCCTTCGCCCCGCGCGCGCGGCCCGACTCTTCGGCCAGGATCGCGTGGCCCGGATATGCGCCGAGCAGCATCTCGATGATGGTGTTCTCGGCCGCCTGGTCTACCTCGGTGACGAAGTCGTTGGGCGCCTTGCGTGTTCACCTTATCAGGTCGAGGTCCATCGAGGCCCGGTTGATCAGCGCGCCGGCCGCGCGCGCGGCCTTGACGGCAATGTTGAGCATCGGGTGCAGCGCTTGCGCCATGGGAAGACCTGCTGAGATGAGTGGGAAGGGGCCGGCAAGAAAAAGAACTGCCGGCAAGGGAAATCACGCTCGTGATCGGCCAAGCCGGCGCGGCGCAGGCGGGCCGCTGCCGATAATCGCGATTTACGCGCCCGCCATGCCCATCCTCGCCGACACCACGCGCTTCATCCTGCTGCACCAGCCACCCCGGGAACGTGGGCGCGGTGGCGCGAGCGATGAAGGTGATGGGCTTTGTCGACCTGGTGCTGGTCGCGCCGCGCCGGGCCGACGTGGCGGTGCATCCCGACGCGCTGGCGATGGCCTGCGGCGCCACCGACGTCCTGCGGTCGCCCGCGTGGTGCCCAGGCTGGCCGACGCGTTGGATGGCATCACCTACGCTTGCGCGACGGCCATGACGCCGCGCGACTTCGGCCCACCCACCCGCGCGCCGCGCGCACTTCGCGGGCCTCGTGGCAGCGGTCACCACGTCGGCTTCGTGTTCGGTCCGAGCGTTTCGGCATGAGCAACGACGACGTGTACCGCTGCCATGGTTGTGTGAGCATTCCGACCGATCCGGCCTACGGTTCGCTCAACCTGGCGCAGGCGGCACAACTGATCGCCTACGAGTGGCGGCAGGCTTCGGGCGGTTTCGGCGTGCAGCCTCGCACTGCCGAGCCGAACCTGGCCAGTGCCGAGCAGGTTCAGGGCCTGCTCGAGCACTGGCAGCGCGCGCTGGTGGAGATCGGCTTCCTCGACCCCGCCGCACCGAAGAGGCTGCTGCCGCGCTTGAACCAGCTGATCAATCGGGCGCAACCGAGCACCGAAGAAGTCAATATCCTGCGCGGCATCGCGCGGGCCATGCTCGAGACGCGGCGATAGCGCAGCGGCCCCTGTGGCGAAGGGGATGTGGCGAAGGGGCTGTGTGTC
>CAVPAZ010000026.1:0-134648 GCA_963701725.1 uncultured bacterium
CGTCAACCTCAGCGGGGCGGAGAACCAGGTGCAGGGCTCGGTCATCGACGCCCTGGGTGCCCTGCTGTTCCAGGAACTCGACATCCAGCGCGGCCGAGTCGTTCAAGGCAACTTCAGCGACTATCCGATGATCGAAATGTCCGACGCGCCGACGAGGATCGAGAGCCACTTCCTGAAGACCGAGCATCCGGTCACCGGCCTCGGTGAGCCCGCCTTCCCGCCGTTGGCGCCGGCGGTCTGCAACGCGATCTACGCGGCCACGGGGAAGCGGGTTCGCCAGTTGCCGCTCAGCCGGGTCGATCTGCGTTGGAGCTGAGATGGCCTGTCCGCAATCGCCGCAACGGCGTGGCAGTGCGGTGCTCGAGATGTGGCGCGGTGGAGATGGATCCGAGCATCGCTGTTGCGGCATTCGATCGCTTGCCGCACCGGGGCAAGACGATGGCGGCGTTCGGTTCGCGAATCTGCGCCAGTTCACCCAGGCGCAAATCGCAGCGATCAACCTCACGGCACGCGATGCACGCCTGCATTTCGGCTGGGACTGACGGGTCTACACCTTCGTTCCACAGGCTCGGGCGCCGACCCGCGGGGGCCGCAGGCCACGGCTTGGCGAATCAGGTGCGCCAGACCCGTGGTGCGCACGCCGACAGCGCCCAGGCCAGCGTTCGCCATCGCGCCCACACTTGCGTCAGCAATGCCATTGCCGGCTCGACGCGTGGCGCGAGAACGCGCAGCACCACGGCTTCGGTGTGCGCTGAGCTGGCGCCGGCGCATGCTGCCAGCGCGCTGCCGGCAGCGGCCTCGCGCGCGGCGTCGAGCAGCGCCGCGCGCCGTGCATCGACCAGCGGCGTGCCGGCGGCGAACCACAGCGTGGCGAGCACCGTGCTGCCGTTCCAGCCGAGCGGTGAGTCGAACAGCCGTCGGTCGGTTGCGGCAAGCCGGGCGCGCTCGAGCCAGACGCCGGGCAGCTCGATTCTCTGCGTGTAGCAGCCGCGGTCGAAGCGTTCACCCGCGGCCGGCAGGCCGAGCGCGAGCACGTCCCAGCCGATCATCTCGGCACCGGGTGCGAGCTCGAATCGCATCCGGTTCTCGGCCAGCGCGCCCGTGTGGACGATGGTCTCGAGCGGCAGCCACTCGAGCCGCGCGCCCGGCGCGACGCGGGCATCGATAGACTGCTGTGCGGGCTCGCCGGCACTGCGATAGAAGCGTGTCGCACCCGGCGTGGTGAGGAGCGCGTGGGCGCCATCGGCCAGTTCGGCCACTACGTGCAGCGTGTCGCCGCCGACGATGCCGCCGGGCGGATGCACGAGCACGTTGTGACAGACCGCAGGCGCCTCCGGATACAGGCTCGCCAGCACGCGCAGCGGCCCTTCGTGGCGGCTGTGCAGCACGGTGCGCAGCGCGCCTTCATGCCAGGGCTCGCTGCGGTACGCCAGGGCCAGCCGGCCGGCCCAGCCCATCAGGCTGGCGCCGCGCCGTGTGCGCGCCAGAAGCCAGCGTGCAGCGCAGCGCCCTCGCTTTCGACCTCGGCCACCGGCCCCCAGACGCGGACCGCCTTCTGGCCGTGCGCGAAGACCTCGCGGCAGGGCAGGCTCATCGTCGAGCCTTCGGCGTGGCTCACGGTGTCGACCTTGCCCTGCCCGGCGAGCACGGCTTCATCGCCGCGGTGGGTCATCGGGCGCTTTCCGGGGCGGCCGATCAGGCGGCATCCGATCCACCCCGCGCTTCGTTCAAGTGGCGTTGGAGCCGCGATGCGCCCAGCCGGTGGTGCGCTGCTCGATCCACGAGAACAGCTCGTACATGGCCATCGCCATCGCGCCGATGGTCACCAGCCCGGCAAAGGCCAGCGGCATGCGCTGCTGCGACGCCGGCGCTCTGCATCAGGTAGCCGATGCCCGAGTCGCCGGCCGTCATCTCGGCCAGCACGGTGCCGACGAAGGCCAGCGTGATCGCGATCTTCAGCGAGGCGTAGAAGTAGGGCATCGAGCGCGGCAGGCCGACCTTGACCAGCACGTCCCAGCGCCTGGCGCCGAGCACGCGCAACACGTCTTCGAGCTCGGGCTCGAGCGTGGCCAGCCCGGTGGCGATGTTGACCGTGATCGGGAAGAAGGAGATCAGGAACGCGGTCAGGACGCCGGGCCCGAGGCCGATGCCGAACCAGACCACGAGGATCGGCACGAAGGCCGCCTTGGGCACGGCGTTGAAGGCCACCATCAGCGGGTACAGCGCGGCGTAGGCCAGGCGCGACCAGCCGACCAGGAAGCCGAGCAGCACGCCGACCGCGATCGACAGCCCGAAGCCGAGCATCGTGACCCAGAAGGTCTTCCACGCGGCTTCGAGGAGTGGGCCGCTGTGAACTCGACGAACTGCTGCGCCGATCTGCCACGGGCTCGGGAAGATGAACTCGGCGATGCCGAAGGCGCATGCACGACCACCTGCCACAGCAGCAGCACGATGGCCAGCAGCGACGAGCGGCGCCCAGCGCTCGAGCGCTTTCGTCATGCTTCAACTGGCCGCTGCGGCATCGCCGGCCGGCTTGGCGCAGGGCTGGCGCATGGCGCCGATGTGCCCGCGCAGCTCGTGCACGATGTCGGTGAAGTGCGGCGTGTAGGTGACTCCAGGTCGCGCGGGCGCGGCAGGTCGATCTCGCGCTGACGACGAAGCGGCCCGGGCTCTTGCTCATCACGTAGACGGTGTCGGCGAGGAACACGCTCTCGCGCAGGTCGTGCGTGACCAGGATGACGTTGAACTTCTGCGCCGCGTGCAGGTCGCGCAGCGTGCACCACAGCTCTTCGCGCGTGAAGGCGTCGAGCGCGCCGAAGGGCTCGTCGAGCAGCAGCATCTTCGGCTCGTGCACCAGCGCGCGGCAGATGCTGCGCGCTGCTGCATGCCGCCCGAGAGCTGCCACGGGAACTTGTCTTCGTAGCCGGCGAGGCCCACGCTCTTCAGCAGGCGCGCGCCTTGGCTTCGTACTCCTTGCGCCTGGCCTTGAACTGCGAGCGGTAGGGCTCGACGATCTCCAGCGGCAGCAGCACGTTGTCGAGCGTCGTGCGCCAGGGCAGCAGGCTCGGCGCCTGGAAGGCCATGCCGCTGATCTTCAGCGGGCCGGTGACGGGCTGGCCGCCGATGCGGATCGTGCCCTTGCTCGGCATCTTCAGGCCGGTGGTGAGCTTCATGAAGGTCGACTTGCCGCAGCCCGACGGGCCGACGATGGCGATGAACTCGCCCTCGGTCACCTGCAGCGAGATGTCCTCGACCGCGAAGTGCCCTGCGCCAGCAGCTCGTCGTTGTAGGCCAGCCAGACGTTCGTGGAAGTCGACGAACGGCGGTGCCTACTTCTTGGCTTGCGGCAGGATGTTGAGCTCGGCCGCGCTCGGCAGGAAGGTGCCGTTCCAGACGGCAGCCGGTCGACCCGCTCTTGGTGGCGAACGCGTCCGACACCTGGCGACGCCATCAGCGCCAGGCGCGGCCCCATGCACTTGCCGAAGCCTTCGGCGCTGCGCATCGGGCGCTAGCCACCACGGCGTCGATGGCCAGCGCAGGCGGCGCTTTTCGAGCTCGACGTTGATGATGCCGTCGCGCGCCTTGACGTAGTCGATGCGCCGCATCCGGGTTGGCCATCACCTCCTTCGCGCCCTTGCGTGAAGGCGCGCAGGAAGGCCTTCACCGCCTCGGGGTTCTCCTTGATGAACTTCGGGCTGGCGATGATCACGTTGCCGTAGAGCTTGACGCCGTAGCTCGGGTACGGCAGCACGACGACTCTTCGGCCTTGACGCCGCGCGCCTCCAGGTTGAGCAGCGAGGTGAACGAGAAGCCGGTGATGGCGTCGATGTCGCCGCGCACCAGCATGGTTTCGCGCAGCGGCGGGTCCATGCTCGTCCAGGCGACGTTGCTGATGCCGTTGGCCTTGGCGAAGATCGGGAAGGCGCGCGCGGCCGGCGTCGAACACCGGCGCGCCGAGCTTCTTGCCCGATCAGGTCGGCCGGGCTTGGTGATGCCGCTCTTCTTCAGCGCCAGCACCGCGGCGGGCGTGTTGTTGTAGACCATCATCACGGCGACCGGCTTGTTCGGCGCGTCGGGGTTGTTGGCGTGGAACTCCATCAGCGCCGCCAGGTCGGCGAAGCCCATGTCGTAGGTGCCCGAGGCCACGCGCGTGACGGTGCCGCCCGAGCCGTTGCCGGCGTCGATCGTCACGTCGAGCTCCTGCGGCCTTGTAGTAGCCCTTGGCGGCGAGGCCGAGGAACAGCGCGGCCGGGCCCTTCGAAGCGCCAGTCGAGCTGGAACTTGACGGCGGTGTCCTGCGCGTGCGCGGCGGGCGCCAGCCAGGGTGCGGCGAGCGCCACGGCGGCGATCAAGGCGAGACGACGGGGGAGGAGGATCATGGGCATCGGATTCTCCAGGGTGATTGAATGTGCGGCCGGGGATCATGGCCCGTGGGAATGGCAAGCAAATTCTGTGCGCAGACAATGTCGCTTGGGAATCGGGTGATGCGCTATGCCGGTGCGTTTCTCACTGCAAGAGGTCGAACAAGGTGCGCGCGACCACCTTGGTCGCGCGCCGCAGGTCTTCGAGCACCAGGTGCTCGTCGGCGCGCTTGGCGTTGGACTCGAGCACCGTGCGCGGGCCGGCGCCGTAGATCACCGCCGGGATGCCGTGCTCGCCGATACAGCCGCACGTCGGTGTACAGCGGCGTGCCCTGGTCGGGATGGGCTCGCCGAACACCGCCTCGCCGTGCGTCTGCAGCGCCTCGCACCAGCGGCGCGTTGCCGGGCAGCGGCTTCAGCGCATCGCGCCAGCAGCATGCGCCTGATCTCGACCGTGGATGCCGGGGCAGCGCCGCCGCGGCCTGCGTCGATCACGCGCGCGCACGTCGGCCTCGACCCGGCCGGGTCTTCCTCGGGGATCATGCGGCGGTCGAGCTTCAGCACCACCTTGCCCGGCACCACGTTGGTGTTGGTGCCGCCTTCGATGCGGCCGACGTTCAGGTACGGGTGGGTGATGCCCGCCACCTGCGACGTGACCTGCCTGTAGCAGCGTGTTCTGCGCGTACAGCGCGTTGAGGATCGCGATCGCGCCCTGCAGCGCATCGACGCCGGTGTCGGGGATCGCCGCGTGCGCCATCCTGCCGTGCACCGTGACTTCCAGTCTGCAGGCAGCCGTTGTGCGCGGTCACGACCTGGTAGCTGAAGCCGGCGGCGATCAGCAGGTCGGGCTTGGTCAAGCCCCTGCTTGCAGCAGCCAGCCCGGGCCGAGTTCGCCGCCGAATTCCTCGTCGTAGGTGAAGTGCAGCTCGACGCCGCCCTGCAGCGGCGGCCTGCAGCGACTCCAGCGCGCGCAGCGGCGAAGGTGTAGGTCGCGAAGTCGCTCTTGCTGACCGCCGACGGCGCGGCCGTAGAGCTTGCCGTCGACGACCTCGCCGCCGTAGGGGTCGTGCGTCCAGCCTTCGCCGGGCGGCACCACGTCGCCGTGGGCGTTGAGCGCCGACGGTCCGGCCCTCTGCCGTAGCGGCGGCGCACGATCAGGTTGGTGATCGACTGCAGGCCGTAGGCCTGGACCTCGGCCTGGCGGGCACCGGGTGCTTCTCGGCGACGAAGCCGAAGCCGGCCAGCAGCTCGGCGGTGCGCTCGGCATGCGGCGCGTTGTTGCCCGGCGGCGTGTCGGTGGGCACCTGCACCAGGGCCTGCAGGAAGCGCACCTCCTCGTCGAAATGGGCGTCGATCCAGGCGTCGAGTCGGTCGTAGGCGGTGTTCATGCAGGTTCCGTGCTAGTTGTTCGAGCAGGTGCTGGAAGGCGCGCACGCACAGCTCGGTGTCGTCGTTGGTGATCGATTCCAGCGGGTTGTGGCTGATGCCGGCGTTCACGCCGCGCACGAACAGCATCGCCTGCGGCATCACCTCGTGCAGCTTCATCGCGTCGTGGCCGGCGCCGCTGGGCATGCGGAATACCGGCAGGCCGGCGCGGCCACCGCCTGCTCCCAGCGCCGCTGCCAGGCCGGCGCGCTGGGCGCGGCGGCGGCGCGCAGCGTCTCCTCGAGCCGAAAGTGGCAGGCCGCGGCGCTCGCAGATCGCCTTCAGCTCGGCGAGCACGTCGGCGGCGCAGGCGTCGCGCACGTCGTCGGTCGTGGCGCGGATGTCCAGGCTGAACTGGCAGCGGCCGGGCACGACGTTGATCGAGCCGCCCGGCACCTGCAGCATGCCCATCGTGGCCACCACGTCGGGCACCGCCGCGCGCGCGCTTTCGAGGATAGAGCGCCAGCTCGGCCACGGCGGCGCGGCGTCGCGCCGGCGGTCCATCGGCGTGGTGCCGGCGTGGCTGGCCATGCCGATGATCTCGCCGACGATAGCGCACGCTGCCATTGATCGAGGTCACGATGCCGAGCGGCAGGTCGAGTTCGTTCAGCACCGGCCCCTGCTCGATGTGCACCTCGACGAAGCCGAGGTAGTCGCGCCGGGTCGCGCTGCAGCGCCGCGATCGTCGCCAGTGTGCCGGGCAGGCCGGCGGCGTGCATCGCGTCGCGCATGGTCACGCCGTCGGCGTCGTGCTGGTCCAGCCAGGCCGCATCGAACTGGCCGATCAGCGCGCCTGAGCCGAGGAAGGTGGCCTTGTAGCGCTGGCCTTCCTCTTCGGCGAAGCCGACCACCTCGATGCCGAATGGCAGGCGCCGGCCGGCGCGGTGCAGCTCGCGCACGCAGGCCATCGGCACGAGGATGCCGAGCCGGCCGTCGTACTTGCCGCCGTTGCGCACCGTGTCGTAGTGGCTGACCGGTCAGCAGCCGCTTGGCGTTGCCGGTCGCTGCCGTGATAGACGCCGACGACGTTGCCCACCGCGTCGATGTGCGCCTCGTCGAAGCCGCATTCCTTCATCGAACGCTGCAGGCGACGCGCGCAGGCCTGGTGCGCCTGCGGTCAGGTAGGTCACGGTGAGCTGGCCCTGCTCCTTCGACGCCGGGGTCGCTCTCGGCAGCGAGCGCTTCGGCCCAGTCCCACACGAGATTGCCGAGTTCGGGCGCAACGCCGAACTTGTCGTCGAGGCGGATCTCGGCGATGCGGTGGATGTTGCGCAGGCACTCGGCGAGCTCGAAATCCGGGTGGCCCTCCAGCCGTCGGGCGAAGGTCTCGATGATCTGCTGCCGCGACAGGCCCAGCCCGCGCGGCCCGCGCACCGCAAGGATGAACGGGAAGCCGAAGCGCGCGTTGTAGTCGGCGTTGAGCTGCTGCAGGCGGGCAAACTCCTCGGCACTGCAATCGGCAAGACCGGCCTTGGCCTGCTCGTTCGCCGACTCGGCGGTCAGGTTCTTGCGACGGCTCGCCTTGCCTGCCAGCTCGGGGTGGGCGCGGACCAGCGCGAGCTGGGCGTCGCGGCCGGCGCCGCGGACCACGCTCGCCAGCGCATGCTTCAGCTGCGCCAGGCTCGCGAACGGCCGTGTCGCGAGCGCCTGCTCGGCGATCCACGGCGAATGCTCGTACATGCCGTCCAGCCAGGCCAGGGCCTGATCGGGTGGCGCGGCGTTGAGTTGCTGCAGCGTGATCGTTGCGCTCATTGTTCAGCCCTGCCTCGGCGGCGCATCGCTGTCCATGGCAGCAGGCGTCGGGTGCGTCGGCCATCCAGTGGCGCGCGATGTCGATGCGCCGGCAGATCCAGACCTTGTCGTGCTGCTGCGCGTGGTCCAGAAAGCGCTGCAGCGCGCGAAAGCGCGCCGGGCGGCCGAGCAGCCGGCAGTGCATGCCGATGCTCAGCATCTTCGGTCGATCCTGGCCGTCCGGATCGCCCTCGGCATAGAGCACGTCGAAGGCGTCCTTCAGGTACTGGAAGAAGTGCTCGCCGGTGTTGAAACCCTGCGCCGCGGCGAAGCGCATGTCGTTCGTGTCGAGCGTGTAGGGCACGATCAGGCGTTGCAGCGTGCTGCCGTCGGACTTCGTGACGGGCATCCAGAACGGCAGGTCGTCGCCGTAATAGTCGCTGTCGTACTGGTAGCCGCCGTGGTCGGCGACGAGGCGCTTGGTGTTCGGGCTGTCGCGGCCGGTGTACCAGCCGAGCGGCCACTGGCCCTGCGTCAGTTCGCGGATGATCTGCGTGCCGATCGCGATGTGCTCGCGCTCGAGCGCTTCGCTCATGTGCTGGTAGTGGATCCAGCGCCACGAATGGCAGGCGACCTCGTGGCCGAGTTCGACGAAAGCCTGCGTGAGCTCGGGGTTGCGCTGCAGCGCCATCGAGACGCCGAACACGGTGAGCGGCAGGCCGCGCCGTTCGAATTCGCGCAGGATCCGCCACGAGCCGGCGCGCGCGCCGTACTCGTAGATCGACTCCATGCTCAGGTGTCGCGCCTGGTAGGCCTGCGCGCCGATCGATCTCGGACAGGAACGTCTCCGATGCGGCGTCGCCGTGCAGCACGCAGCTTTCGCCGCCTTCCTCGACGTTCAACACGAACTGCAGCGCAATGCGCGCTGCGCCGGGCCACTGGGCATGGGGCGGGTTGCGGCCGTAGCCGATCAGGTCGCGCGGATAGTCGCGGGCCTGTCCCGCAGTCGCGGCTGAGGGCAAGCCTCGGTCAGGGTCGGGGATCGTCATGGCGGCCGCTCGGTGTCAGAGGGTAGGGCGCAGCACGTGGCCGAGATCGCGCACGCGCGGGTCGAGCTGCAGGTTGTGTTCGACGTGATGCAGGTGATCTTCCATCAGCCGCGCGGCGGCGCGCGCGTCGCGGCGTTCCAGGGCATCGACGATCGCCACGTGCTCGTCGAGCGAGTGCTCGGCCGAATGGGCAGACTGGTACATCAGCGCGATCAGCGAGCAGCGCGAGAGCAGGTCCGACAGCATCTGCGCCAGCGTCTCGTTGCCGAGCATTCGCGCCAGAACCACGTGGAAGTCGGCCAGCAGGCGGGTGCGCCCCGGCACGTCGGTGCGCGCCACGGCAGCCCGCTCGTCGCGCAGGTGCTCGCGCAGATCGGCCACCTGCGCGGGGGTGATGGCGGCGCACAGGCGGCGGACCAGCGCCGCCTCGAGCATGATGCGCACCTCGAAGACCTGGCGCGCTTCCTCGACGCTCGGTTCGGCGACGCGCGCGCCGCGGGCCGGTTCGAGCGTGACGAGCCGGTCGCGGCTCAACTGGTTCAGCGCCTGGCGCACCAACGTTCTCGAGACCCTGAAGATGTCGGCGATCTTCTGCTCGGCGAGCTTGGTGCCGGGCATCAGCCGCCGCTCGACGATGGCCGCGGTGATCGCATCGACGATGCGGCCGGTGGCCCCCGGGCTCGTGGCATCGGCAGTGGCGCCATCGCGCGTCGCCTTGCGGACACGCGGCGCCACCGCCGCGCCGGCGTGCCGGATCAACTGCGGTTTGCGCGATGGCGTGGACATGGCGTTGCGGAGCGTGGAGATCGCACTTGCACTGTGCCGCAAACTGTATACACTTTTGCGGATTCTGCAACCCCTTTCTGACCTGGCACGCGCCGACAAGGAGAACTGCGATGGGCAAGCTCACCACCCATGTGCTCGACACCATGAACGGCTGCCCGGCTGCCGGCATGCGGGTGCGACTCTATTCGCTCGCGTCCGGGCAGGCCACGCTGCTGAAGGACCTGGCGCTGAACCACGACGGACGCGCGGACGCCCCGCTGCTGGAGGGTGAAGCGTTTCGCCTCGGTGCCTACCGCCTGCTGTTCGACGTGGCTCCGTACTTTCGCGCCCGCGGCGTCGCATTGCCCGAGCCGCCGTTCCTCGACGCCGTGCCGCTGGATTTCGGCCTCGCCGACACCGCCGGGCACTACCACGTGCCCTTGCTGGCCAGCCCCTGGGCGTACTCGACCTACCGGGGAAGTTGAGAGCGGAGCGGGCGCGGGTTTGTACGGCGTGCCGTTCGTCGAAAGAGTGTATACAGTCGACCCGATTGTCGCCGCGAAGCCCGGGTCGTCCAGCGTGACGCGACAGTCACACCTTGCAGCGCGTGAACGGGTCGGGATTTCAGCCTGCCTTCTGCAGGCGCGCCGCTCGGCAACTCGAGAGTGAACGCATGGAAGCCTACGTGCTCGACTGGGTCAACCTGCTGCTGCGATGGGCGCACGTCATCGTTGCGATCGCGTGGGTCGGCTCGTCGTTCTATTTTGTATTTCTCGACAGCAGCCTGACGCCTCCCGAAGACCCGGTGCTCAGGGACAAGGGCGTCGGTGGCGAGCTGTGGGCCGTCCACGGCGGTGGCTTCTACCACCCGCAGAAGTACCTGGTCTCGCCGAACCGGATTCCCGAGCACCTGCACTGGTTCTACTGGGAGAGCTACTCCACCTGGCTGACCGGCTTCGCGCTGTTCACCGTGCTCTACCTGGTCCAGGCGAGCAGCTTCCTGATCGACCGCAGCCTCTACGCGTGGACGCCTGCCGCGGCGATCGCCTCGGCGCTCGCCTTCCTCGTCGTCTTCTGGCTCATCTACGACGCGATCTGCCGCGCCTTTGGCCGCCGCGAGGGTGGCGACCTGATCGTCGGCGTCGGCGTTACGGTGTTCGTCGTCTTCGCGTCCTGGCTCGCATGCCACCTGTTCGCCGGCCGCGCGGCCTTCCTGCTCGTCGGCGCGATGATCGCCACGGCGATGAGCGCCAACGTCTTCTTCTGGATCATCCCCGGGCAGCGAAAGGTGATCGCACAGCTCAAGGCCGCAGCGCCGGTGGACCCCGTGCACGGTCAGCGTGCCAAGCAGCGCAGCGTGCACAACACCTACTTCACGCTGCCGGTGCTGATCGCGATGCTCAGCAACCACTACGGCTTCCTGTACGGCGCGGCGCAGAACTGGCTGGTGCTGGTGGTCATCATGCTGGCCGGCGCGCTGATCCGTCACTCGTTCGTCGCCCGCCACAAGGCGCTGGTCCAGGGCAAGCCGGTGCCGTGGCAGTACGCCGCGGCCGGCACGCTGCTGATCGTCGGGCTCGCGGTCTGGCTGATGCCGGCGCCGCAGCCCAAGGCGGCCGCCAACGCCGCGCCGGTGGTCTACGCCGAACTGCGCAAGGTGCTCGACACACGCTGCGTGCTGTGCCACAACGAACAGGTGGCGAGCAAGAACGTGATGCTGCTGACCCCCGAGCAGGTGGCGAAGAACGCGCAGATGATGTTCCAGCAGGCGGTTGTACTGAGGACCATGCCGCTCAACAATGCGACGCAGATCACCGACGGCGAGCGCGCGCTGATCGGCCGCTGGTTCCAAGAGGGCGCGCCGGTAGAGTAGTCAGGCGGGACGGGCCGATTGCCGCAGTGCAGGGCGACGGCGTTCTTGAACAAACGACGGAAACACAATCATGAGTGAACCCGCGGTCCACCCGGTGGACGAAAAGCTTCCCGCAGGACGCCTGGCGGCGCTCGGGCTGCAGCACGTGCTGGTGATGTATGCCGGCGCCATCGCGGTGCCGCTGATCGTCGGCCGCGCGCTCAAGTTGACGCCCGAACAGGTGGCGCTGCTGATCTCGGCCGACCTGTTCGCCTGCGGCATCGTCACGCTGATCCAGTCGCTCGGCTTCACGCGCTACTTCGGCATCAAGTTGCCGGTGATGATGGGCGTGACCTTCGCCGCCGTCGGGCCGATGGTCGCGTTCGCCAACGCGATGCCCGGTGTTGACGGCGCGCGTGCGATCTTCGGCGCCATCATCGGCGCCGGCATCATCTCGATGCTCATCGCGCCGCTCGTCAGCAAGATGCTGCGCTTCTTTCCGCCGGTGGTCACCGGCACCATCATCGCCATCATCGGCATCAGCCTGATGCGCGTGGGCGTAGGCTGGGCGATGGGCGGGCCGGCCAACCTGGCCCAGTCGCCCGACGTGCCCAAACTCATTGCGATGGTCGACAAGGTGAAGGCGGGTGCAGCCGCGGCCGCCGCGTCGGCGGCGCCCGCTGCGTCCGCGCCGGCGTTGAAGCTGCCCGGACCGATCCCGATGGTCGACAACCTCAACTACGGCGCGCTCGACAACATGGCGATTGCCGCCTTCGTGCTGATCGTGGTGTTGCTGCTCGTGAAGTACATGAAAGGCTTCATCGCCAACATCTCGGTGTTGCTGGGCATCGTGGCCGGCTGCGCGGTTGCGATGGCGATGGGCAAGATGAACTTCGACAAGGTCGCCAAGGCGAACTGGTTCGACTTCGTCACGCCGTTCGCCTTCGGCATGCCGACCTTCGACCCGGTGATGATCCTGACGATGACGCTGGTGATGATCGTCGTGATGATCGAGTCGACCGGCATGTTCCTGGCGCTGTCCGACATCACCGGCAAGAAGATCAGCCAGCCTGAGCTGGCAGCGGGCCTGCGCACCGACGGCCTGGGCACGCTGATCGGCGGCATCTTCAACACCTTTCCGTACACCAGCTTCTCGCAGAACGTGGGCCTGGTGGGGGTGACCGGCGTGCGCAGCCGCTACGTGACAGTGGCCGGCGGCATCATCATGGTCATCCTCGGCTTGCTGCCGAAGATGGCGGCCTTCGTCGAGGCGATCCCGCAGTTCGTGCTTGGCGGCGCGGGGCTGGTGATGTTCGGCATGGTGGCCGCCACCGGCATCCGCATCCTGTCGACAGTGGACTACAAGGGCAACCGCAACAACCTTTACATCGTGGCGCTGGCGATCGCCTTCGGCCTGATCCCACTGGTGGCGCCGCGCTGGACGCAGCAGATGTCGCACAGCCTCCATCCCCTGTTGGACAGCGGAATCCTGCTGACCGCGATCGCCGCAGTGGTGCTGAACCTTTTCTTCAACGGCGGCAAGGGTGACACCGCCGACGCGGTCGAGGCCGCCAAGGCGGCCGAGGCGCATTAACCCTCTGATCTCGACGAGAAGAGGCCGTCCCGCTGCAAGGCGGTGACGGCCTCGGCCATTGCACTGAGACACCATGCCCACCCTGCTCATCCGCAACGCCCGCCTGCTCGTCACGATGGACGTGCAGCGGCGCGAGATCGCAGGCGGCGCGGTCTTCGTGCGCGACCACGTGATCGAAGCCGTCGGCCCCAGCGCCGAGCTGCCGCAGTCCGCCGACGAAGTGATCGATGCGTGCGACCAGGTCGTGATCCCCGGCCTCGTGAACACGCACCACCACATGTTCCAGACGCTGACCCGCGTGATCGGGCCGGCGCAGGACTGCGAGCTCTTCGAGTGGCTGCGCACGCTGTACCCGATCTGGGCCTGCCTGACGCCCGAGATGGTGCAGGTCAGCACGCAGACGGCGATGGCCGAGCTGCTGTTGTCGGGCTGCACGACGAGCAGCGATCACCTCTATCTCTATCCGAACGGCATTGCGCTGGAACACAGCATCGAAGCCGCGCAGCAGATCGGCATGCGCTTTCATGCTGCGCGAGGGTCGATGAGCGTCGGCCAAAGCCAGGGCGGACTGCCGCCCGACAGCGTGGTCGAGAGCGAGGCTGCGATCCTGAAGGACAGTCAGCGCCTGATCGAGCGCTGGCACGACCGGGAGCGTTACGCGATGCTGCGCATCGTCGTCGCGCCGTGCTCGCCGTTCTCGGTCAGCCGCGAACTGATGCGCGATGCCGCCGTGCTGGCGCGCGAGCATGGCGTGTCGCTGCACACCCACCTCGCCGAGAACGACAACGACATCGCCTATACGCGCGAGAAGTTCGATTGCACGCCGGCCGAGTACGCCGAAGCGCTGGGCTGGGTAGGCCCTGACGTGTGGCACGCCCACTGCGTGAAGCTCGACGCGGCCGGCATCGCGCTCTTTGCGCGCACCGGCACCGGCGTGGCGCACTGCCCGGGCTCGAACATGCGGCTCGCCTCGGGCATCGCCCCCCTCCGTGCGATGCGCGACGCCGGCGTGCCGGTATCGATTGCGGTAGACGGCTCGGCGTCGAACGACAGCGGCCACATGCTCGGCGAGGCGCGTCTGGCGCTGCTGCTGCAGCGGGTGGCTCACGGCCCGGTGAAGGGCCCGTCGGCGCTGACCGCGCGAGAAGTGCTCGAGATCGCCACGCTGGGCGGCGCCCGGGTGCTGAACCGCGACGACATCGGCGCGCTGGCGCCCGGCATGGCGGCCGACATCGTGACCGTGCCGCTGGACGAAATCGGCCTCGCGGGTGCCCACCACGACCCGCTGGCGGCGCTGTTCTTCTGCCACGTGCCGCGCGTGAAGCACAGCATCGTGCATGGGCGTGTCGTGGTCCGCGACGCGCAGATCACGACGCTGGAACTGCCGCGGCTGATCGCCCGCCACAACGCGCTGGCGCGCGAGCTGGCGCAGGCGGCGTACAGCGCGCGGTAGGCGATCTACTTGCGCATCAGCGTGCTCTTGCCGAACAGCGATTCGATCAGGTCCACCGCCACCTCTGCCGTTCGGTTCTTCACGTCGTACGCCGGGTTGAGTTCCATCACGTCGAGCGATGCGAGGCGCCCGGTGTCGGCGATCATCTCCATGCAGAGTTGCGCTTCGCGGTAGGTCGGCCCGCCGGGGACGGTGGTGCACACGCCGGGGGCGATGTCGGGGTCGAGGAAGTCGACGTCGAAGCTCACGTGCAGGTGGGTGTTGGCGTCGATCGTTGCCAGCGCCAGCTCCATCGCCTGGCGCATGCCCATTTCGTCGATGGTGCGCATGTCGAAGACTTCGAGGTCGGCTTCGTGCACCAGGCGCTTCTCGCCTTCGTCGACGCTGCGGATGCCGATCTGGCGTACCCATTTCGGGTCGATCGCCGGCACCTTTGCGCCGATCGCGATCAGTTCGCGCGGGCCCGTGCCGCACAGGCAGGCGACGGGCATGCCGTGCGTGTTGCCGCTGGGCGTGAGCAGATTGGTGTTGAAGTCGGCATGCGCGTCGAGCCAGAGCACGCGCAGCTTGCGGCTGCTCTCGCGGCAGTGGCGCGCCACCGCACTGATCGAGCCGATGGCAAGGCAGTGATCGCCACCGAGCAGGATGGGCAGGCTACCCGCCTGCAGCTCGGCATGCACGGCGTCGTGCACGGTCCGGTTCCACTCGACCACCTCGGCCAGGTGGCGGTAGCCGTCGACCGGCGGTAGCCAGGGGTTGCGCGGGCCGCTCAGGTTGCCGCGGTCGACGACGGTCAAGCCGTGCGCCTCGAGTGCCGCCTGCAGGCCCGCCACACGCAGTGCCTCGGGTCCCATGCTGGCGCCGCGCGCCCCGGCGCCAATGTCGGTGGGGGCGCCGATCAGGCTGATCGGGGAGGTCGGATGTTGCATGTTCGCCCGTCAGAAGAACTCGTCGTCGAACACGGCGTCGCGCTGGCGTTGTCGCTCGCGCTTGAGCCAGCGCCGGGCTGCCTCCTTGTCGGCGAGCATGCGCAGGTCGAGCTGAATGCTGGCGAGGGCGGCGCGCAACTCCTCAGCGTTCTGCCGTAGCAAGGCGGTCAGCTTCGTCGGGTTCAGGCCCCAGCCAGGGCCCAGGCCGAAATCGATCCGAAACCCGGTCTCCAGGCGTGCGGCCTCGGCCTTCAGCTCGGCGAGTTGCTCGGCCAGCAGCTTGTTGTAGTGCCTGACCTGCTGCGCGCTGGCGTTGGCGATGTGGCCGGCGTCCACCTGCTCGATCTGCAACTGCAATTCCAGCAGTGCGAGAAGGTCGTTCGCTGCGTAGGCCTGGTTGACCTGCTGCATCAGCGCCGTCTTGGCCTGGCGCTGGGCGGGGTCCGTCTCGCGGTCGGGGTGCAGCGCGCTGGCCAGCTTGCGAAAAATCTCGCGAATCGATCGGGCGGCGAGATGGGTCTCGGTTTCGCGCCGCTGCTGCGTGGCGGTCTTGCGGCGGCGACGGCTCTGGCCTGCGGGCGCGTCGGCGGGCTCGGCAGTCAGGCGCTCCCGCATGCGCTCGAACAGGTCTGCGTCGGATCCAATCTCGGCATCGGCATCGGCGCCCAGATCCAGGCCGGTCATCTCTTCCAGCATGCCCTTGAGAGCCATGCGGGACTCATGCCGCTCGGTGTCCAGATCGACATCGGCGTGCTTGTCGAACAACGCTTTCAGGGCTGGGTCGTCCTCTTCGGCGGACTCCAGGATCTCGGCCACGCTGTCGCAGACCAGTTCGCGCAGCAGGGCGCGTTCGGCCCTGGACCACCCGGGTCGATCGAGCAGCCGGTCGAACGCGAATGCCCGTTCCGCGCGCGCGGCGGCGAGGGTCGCAAGCAGCGGCACGATGCGCTGCGCGTGCGCCTGCAGGTAGAGCGGAACGTTGTCGCGCCAGGCGGACAGCGTGCGGCGCGCCAGCTCGATCTGGCGGATCAGGGTGTTGAACCGCTTCTGCTCCGGCGTCAGCTCGGAGCCGGGCGCTCCGCGCGAGATCTGCAGCGCTTGAATTGTCGACACGTGTCGAACCTGCCGCGATGCGTCAGATGTCGATCGCCAGGTCGCCGGTCTCGGTCTCGGGCAGGTCGAAGCCGTATTCCGCGGCGAGCACTTCCCAGGCCTCTTCGGCGGTTTCGACGAAGTGGAACAGCTTGACGTCCTGCGGGCTGATCATGCCGGTGTCGATCAGCAGATCGAAGTTGACGAGGCGGGTCCAGAAGTCGCGCCCGAAGAGCAGGATCGGACGGCGGCGGCTCTTGCCGGTCTGCACGAGAGTCATCACCTCGAACAGTTCGTCGAGCGTGCCGTAGCCGCCGGGGAAGCACACGAGGCCGATGCTGCGCATCAGGAAGTGCATCTTGCGCAGTCCGAAGTAGTGGAACTGGAAGCACAGCTCGGGCGTGATGTAGGGGTTGGGCGCCTGCTCGTGCGGCAGTACGATGTTCAGCCCGATACTCTTGCCGCCCACCTCGTGCGCGCCGCGATTGCCGGCTTCCATCACGCCCGGGCCGCCGCCGGTGACGACGTAGATCGGCGTCTCGAGGTCGCGCGACTTCTTCGTCACCAGCGCACTGAAGCGGCGCGCCTCTTCGTAGAAGCGGGACATCAGCACCTGCATTTCGGCCTGGCGTACCGCGATGGCGTCGTGCTGGCGCTGCGCCTCGCTCAGACGACGGGCCGCCACGTCGGCGGGCAGGATGCGCGCGCTGCCGAAGATGACGATCGTCGAGACGATGTTCTGCGCGGTCTGCACCATCTCGGGCTTGAGCAGCTCGAGCTGCATGCGCACCGGGCGCAGTTCCTCGCGCAGCAGGAACTCGGTGTCGGTGAATGCGAGCCGGTAGGCGCTCTCGGGGCCGTCGTAGCGCGACGGCGGCGGCAGTACCTCGGCATCTTCCTGCGCGGTGGGAAAGTTGCGCGCCCTGAGGTCTTGACGCTTGTCCATGCAGTAGTCCGTTTCAGCAAAGGACAGAGCTTAACCGTGCCGGGTGCAGGTCAGGGCCGGTGGCTGCACACCGGGCACCCGCTCTGGCGGGCGAGCCGGATTTCGTTCCACTCCATCGTCCGCGCGTCGAGCATCTGCAGCCGCCCGGCGAGCGAGGTGCCGACGCCGGCCAGCAGCTTCAGCGCCTCGGCGGCCTGCATCGTGCCGACGATGCCGACCAGGGGCGCGAACACGCCCATCGTCGAGCAGCGGGTTTCTTCATGCGTCGCCTCCCGGGGGAACACGCAGGCGTAGCAGGGGTTTTCCGGCTGGCGGGTATCGTAGACGGAGATCTGCGCGTCGAAGCCGATCGCCGCACCCGACACCAGCGGCCTGGCGTGCTGCACGCAGGCGGCGTTGACGGCGTGCCGGGTGACGAAGTTGTCGCTGCAGTCGAGCACCACGTCGGCCTGGGCGACCAGGCTGTCGAGCGCCTGGGCGTCGGCACGCCGGGCGATCGTCGTCACCTCGACCTCCGGATTGATGGCGTGGATGCTCTGCGCCGCCGACGTCACCTTGGGCTGGCCGATGCGGTCCATGCGATGCGCGATCTGGCGCTGCAGGTTGGTCAGGTCCACCGAGTCGTGGTCGACCAGCGTGATGCGCCCGACACCGGCCGTCCCGAGGTAGAGCGCGACCGGCGAGCCGAGCCCGCCTGCGCCGATCACGAGCGCTCGCCCTGCGAGCAGCCGCTGCTGGCCCTCGATGCCGATCTCGTCGAGCAGGATGTGGCGCGAGTAGCGAAGCAACTGGTTGTCGTTCATGAGCCGAGGAGACAAAGACGCCCGCGTGGGGCGGGCGTCCTGCAGGCGTTGCCTGGGCGCGGAAGCGCGCAGGTGCGTTACGGCAAGCTCAGTTTGTCTCGGTCTCTGGCTTGCGTTCGACCAGGGTCTTCGAGACGAGTACCGGCTGGCCCTTCAGGCGGTTCAGGGCCTGTGCCAGCGGGAAGTCCTCTCCGCTGCCGAATTCAGGCAGTGGCTTGGGCGGCGCGTTCTTCTTCGTCACCTCGTCCTCGAGCTTCTTGCGCGCGTCCTCGCGAGCCTTCTCGCGCGCGGCGTCCTTCTGCTCTGCACCCTGGCCGCTGGCGATGTGCTTGTCGAGGTCGGCCTCGCGCACCCGAAGTGCAGCGAACAGGTTGCCGTCAGCGGTCTCGTCGATCATCACATCGGGCACGATGCCCTTGGCCTGGATCGACTTGCCGCTCGGCGTGTAGTAGCGCGCAGTGGTGATCTTCAGCGCCGTCTCGGGCGAGAGCTGGCGCACCGTCTGCACGGAGCCCTTGCCGAAAGTCTGCGCGCCCATGACGATGGCGCGCTTGTGATCCTGCAGCGCTCCGGCGACGATCTCGCTCGCCGATGCCGAGCCTTCGTTGACGAGCACCACGAGCGGCACCTTCTTCAGCGCCTCGGGCAGGCGCTTCAGTGGGTCGGTGCCGCCGCGGCGCACATAGTCCGACGGCGACGCCTTGAACGAGGACTTGCTGTCGGCGATCTGCCCGTTAGTCGTCACGACCACCGCATCGCTCGGCAGGAAGGCGGCGGCGACGGCGACGGCACCCTCGAGCAGGCCGCCCGGGTCGTTGCGCAGGTCGAGCACGATGCCCTTGATATTCGGGTCCTGTTTGTAAAGCTCTTCGAGCTTGCGCACGAAATCTTCGACGGTGCGGTCCTGGAAGATGCTCACGCGCAGCCAGGCGTAGCCGGGCTCGATCAGCTTGGCGCGCACGCTCTGCTGGCGGATCTCCTCGCGCGTCAGCGTGACCGGGAAGCTGCGAGTCTCGGACTTGCGGAAGATGCTCAGCGTGACCTTGGTGTTGGGTTCGCCACGCATCTTCTTGACCGCCTGGTCCAGCGTCAGGCCCTTGACGAAGGTGTCGTCGATCTTGGTGATCAGGTCGCCGCTCTTGATGCCGGCTCGAAACGCGGGCGAGCCTTCGATCGGCGAGACCACCTTGACCAGGCCGTCTTCCATGCCGACCTCGATGCCCAGGCCGACAAACTTGCCGGTCGTGCCTTCGCGGAATTCTTTGAAGCTCTTCTTGTCGAAATACTGCGAATGCGGGTCGAGCCCCGCCACCATGCCGGCGATCGCGTCGTTGATGAGCTTCTTCTCGTCGACCGGCTCGACGTAGTCGGACTTCACCATGCCGAACACGGCCGCGAGTTGCTGCAACTCCTCGAGCGGCAGTTGCGCTACCGAGCCGCGCGCAATGGCCTGTAGCTGGATGGTCGTCAGGGCGCCGGCGACGATGCCGAGCGCGATCCAACCGCTGACTTTCAGTTTGGCACCCATGGCTATCCTGATTCCCGAGAAGCGTAAGAAACCGCGGCAGTATATGAAAAAGCCGTACTGGCTGTGGAGTCGAACTGGGTGGCAAAAGTTGCATTCGTCTTCGGCGACGCTCGAAGCTGGCCCCGGCCGGCATCGTGACGGCACTGTTCGGCGGCCGGAAGAACGCGGGCGTGGCCCCCCTCGGCCATGCCGGCGCTCACGTCACGATCGCTGGCGGTACTGGAGTGCAGCGCTACAGCGGCGCGCTACCTTCCCCGTTTGCCGGCGGCATCCGCTTGCGGGAGGAACAATTCATCCAACAGCGCGTCGGGTACGGTGTCCTGGATCTCGCTGATATCGGTGCCGTGCAAGAGATCGAACGAAGACATCACCCAGCCGCCCGAGGACACTTCCGGGACTTCCAGCTTCGCGACAGGCGTGGTGAGAGCCGCGGGATCGACCCAATGACCCATTGGCGCGTTCTCGTCGATTCGCCAGACCTGGTTCCTGGTCCTTGCCGGTGCCTTACGCTGAAAATTCATGGCCTGTCTCCCGACACCTCGACCCGAAAGCACGCTCCGGTGCCTTCGGAAGGCGAATGCTACACCGCGCCGCTGCCGCTCCAGGGCGGCAACCAGCGCCTCCGGGGCTAGGTCACCTTGAAGGCCGCAGATCATCGAACATGGCGGGGCACCGGTCCGCGCGTCCCAGCGATTCCGTGACCGGCACAACCCGCGCCTGTAGTGGAGCGCTATTTCGCCGGCGGCTTCGGGATGTCGTTGCGTGGGCTGAACAACTCATCGAGCAGGTCGTCGGGCACGGTGTCCGGGCTCTCGCTGACATCGGTGCCGTGAAGGAGATCGAACGATGACTCCGCCCAACTGCCCAAGGTCACTTCGGGCAACCCCTCGTGGTGGGGCAGATCTCCGGGGATCGTGTGCGCTTCGACCCACTCGCCCAAAGGGGTGTTCTCGGAAATGCGCCAGACCAGCATGCTGAAATCTGCTGGTTCCTTTCGCTGAGAATCCACGCCCATTCTTCTTGCTCTCGCAACTCGGGAATACCGAGAAACTCCTCGGAGCGATGATGCTCCCCCGCCCCGTCATAGACAAGCCCCCCGTCGGGGTAGTGTCGGGAGCAGATGAGTTGTTCGGTTTCTAGCGACCAGTCTGTCCGGTTCATGGGGTGGGCTTTACCCCTGATTGCGGTTGACGCCGCAGGACAGAGCTACCTGGTCCCGCCGACAGGAATCGAACCTGTATTTGCCGCTTAGGAGGCGGCCGTTCTATCCATTGAACTACGGCGAGCGGCCGGTTGATTTTGTCATGCCGGCCTGGCGGGTCCCAGCGCCAGGTCCAGATCAGGTCGATCGAGTTGTCCACGCCCGTTTGCAGCGCGCACCGTGAAGCGCTGCGCGAGGCGGTAGATCAGCTGCCAGTTGCCGGTGGTCGCGTTCACGCCGCGCTCGTAGCCGACGTACCAGCGCTGGCTGATCTGCTTGCCCACGCTGAGCACGGTGCTCGCGCACTGTCGCCGTCGGTCTGCCGCACCGAAGGGTCGTCCAGAGGGCTCAAGCGCGCAGCAGCTGGTCGGCCGGCCCCGTCGCCTTCGCCGGCCAGCAGCGCCATCGGCGCGCGCCTGCAGCAGCGCCGTGTCGGCGCCGGCCAGGCCCTCCGGCGCGCGGCCGAGCACCAGCCACGACAGCTTCTCGTTGTCGGGCAGGTCGGGCTCGGAGTACAGGCGGATGCGCGGGGCGCTCGCGCTGCCGGCGATGGCCACGCCGACCGCGATGTCCAGGTTCGGGCGCAGGGCCAGGATGTCCAGCCGCGGGTTGTCGACGGCGCCGCTGAAGGTGACCACTCCCGCGCTCGATGGCCAGGTTCTGCCCGTAGGCGGCATAGGTGCCTCTGCACCGCTTTCACGCTGCCCGTGACGGCCAGCCTGCCGTCGGGCGCGGTGAGCAGCAGTTCGCCGCTGCAGCCGCGTGTCCAGGCCGCGTCCGCGCAGGCGCAAGCGCCGAACCCAAGTTGAGCACCAGGTTCATCTTCGCTTCGCGCACCGGCCCCGGGCGCGGCAAGGCGGCCGCTGGCTCGCGGTGCGTGGCCGGGCTCGCGCAGCACGATCACGTCGTCGCCCAGACTGGGCGCGTTCGCCGCGGCTGAAGTCGATCATCCCCTGGTCGACCGTGAAGCGGCCGTCGAGCTGCACGGCGCGTGGGTCCAGCCGCAGCGTCGCCTCGCCGCTGGCCACGATGCGCCGGTCGACCCGGCCGAGCAGCAGCATCGGTCGGCCATCAGACGCAGCGTGGCCTGCGGCGACGCCCCGAAGACCGCGCCACCGCCGATGTCCACGCTGCCGTCGCCGGCGCGCGCGCTGCAGCTTGCCGATGCTGCGCCGTGTCGCCCTGGAGCGTGATGTCGAGCTCGCCGTCGTGCAGGTCGACGCCCTCGAGCAGGTTGCGCGCGCCGAGCCCGCTGCCGTCGACCTGCCCGGTGTACTCCGGCGCGCCGAACGTGGCCGCCGAACGCTGCGCTGGCGTGCAGCGCGCCCTTCAGGCGCCAGCCGGCCGGTGCACAGGCGCCCCAGGCGGCCGAGGTCGGCGACCCGGACTTCCACCACCCCCTGCAGCGGCGCACTGGCGGGCGGCCAGAGGGCCTTCGGCGTCAGTGCGCAGGCGGCGGCCCCGGCCATGGCGCCGAGGGTCTTGCCGGCCAGGGCGTGGGTGAAGGTGCCATACCCCGTCGTGGGCGTCGAGGGCGAGCCGCAGGTCGGTCAAGGCCAGCGGCTGGGTTCCGGCCTCGTCGGTGACGCTGAGGTCGCCGCTCTTGCGGCCGAACTCGATCTCGGCGATGAAACTCGGTGCGCTGTGCACATTCACCGTCCCGGCCAGCACCAGGTCGCCGGTCCAGCCGAAGTCTGGCTGCAGGCGCGCCAGCAGCGGGGCGACGCTGAACGGCTCGACCTCGGCCTGCATGTCCACCAGCGGCGTGCTGCCGCCCTGCCAGCGCAGCTGGCTCCAGCGCAGGGCCAGGCTCGGCAGCTCGGCGCGCCCAGGGCTCACTGTGACCCGCGGCGTCCGGCTCAGTGGGTCGTACTGCGCGTCGAGCTCGGTGGCGGTGATGTGGAACCACGGTGCCTGCACCACTCCGCCGCGGCGCGCCGCGTCCACCTGTTGCACTTGCCCGTGCCAGCGCAGCGGCTGCTGCGAGGCGGGATCGAACTGCAGTGCACCTTGCGCCCGCAGATCGACCAGGGTGCCGGTGGCAGCCTCTGGCGCACGGCCCTTGACGGCCACGCTGTCGGCGCCCTGCAGCAGGTCGATCCACTTCGGCGGTCGCACCGGGCTCGCAGCGGAAAGCGCGATGCGGTGGTCAGCCAGCGAGCCTTGCACCGTCAGGCGCAGGGTGTCGAGCCTTTGCATACCGATGACGAGTTGGTCGATCTCTGCCTGCACTTCCAGTGGCGCTTGCGCCGCAGTCGAAACGCTCCAGCGCAGGGCGGCGCGGGCCAGTTGCAGGTTCGCCCCGCGCCCGTCTTTCAGCACCACTTGCCCTTGTGAGGCAAGCTGAGGCCAGCGGCCGTCGAAGCGGGCCTCGCCGTCGAATGCCCCGGCCAGCGCCGGCGCCGGCTTGCCGGCCGGTTGCGCCAGCTGCAGCAGGGGCGACCATTGCGCCAGGTCGGCGGCGCGGGTGTCGATCTCCCAGTGATCGTGCGCGTCGGGGGCCAGCCGGCCGCGCAGCGCCAGCGTGGTGCCGGCAACGGACGCGGAACCACTCACGTCGAGCCCGCTGGCGCCGTCGCCGTGCAACTTGAGCTCGCCCGCCAGCGGGGCGCCGGCCAGCAGGCTGTCGCTGACGCGCAGTGTGGCCTGCCCGCGCGCAGTTGCCAGCCGCTGCAGCGACAGGGGCACAGCGCCCGCCTGCGATGGCAGTACCCCATCCAGATCGAGCTCGCCGTTGAGCCGGTGCTTGCCCGTGCGCCAGGCTGACCCCTCGACCCCCGGCCACCACAGGGCCGGGTTGAAGTTGGCCAGCGTGCCCTGACCTGTCAAATGCCAGTCACCGCGGCCCTGGCGCAGCGCCTGGCCGGCCAGCGTGGCACGCGAATCGCCACCTTGCAGCATGGCCTGGCGCAGCAAGACCCGGTTTGCGGTGGCGGTGGCGTCGAGCGCGAGCTGCAGTGCCTCCTGGCGCCCGCCGTGCTGCAGGTTGCCCGTGATGCGGCCGCGCAGTGCGAGGCTGGGCTGCGTGCCGCCGCTGGACGGTTCGAACCAGTCGAGGGCCGTCAGCTCGACGTTGCCGGAGAGACGCGTGTCGGGCGCGCGTGCATCGAGCACGCGCGGCGCCACGCCGCTCAGGGTGGCGGTCAGCGCCGCGCGCTGCGGCGTCCAGCGGCCGCTGCCCTGCACGCGCCCGCCGGCTTCGCGCATCGTGCCCAGCACCGCGTTGAGCGCCTGGATGTCGATCTGTCTCGGGTGGTCGGGCCTGGCGCGCAGGTCGGCGTTCAACGAGCGCACCGGCAGCAGGCCTTCGTCGATGCGTCCGGCGCGCGCGTTGGTCAGCGCGATCGCCACCCTGGCCGGGCGGTCGATGCCGGTGGTCGCCACGTCGGCTGTGCCGGTGAGCGACGTGGCCGGCGCGCTGCTGTGCAGGGCGGCCAGGTCGAGCGCGCGCGTCTGCGCCTGCAGCGCGTCCAGCGGCCAGGCCGCGAACGGCAGCACGCTGGCGCTGAGGTCGAGCGATGGTGCCTCGGCGCCCCTGCGGCCACCCGGCACCTCGCCGCGCAGCGTCGCCTGCACGGCCAGCTTGGCCAGCGGGCCGCGGGCGCTGAGCAGGGCCTCGAACGCCGCTGGCGCAACGGTGCCAGGCGCAGGTTCACCCGGTCGTGGTTCGAGCGTCAGCCTCGCGTCGACATCGAACGGTGCCGCGGTCGAAATCTGCACCGTGCCGTGCGTGGCGAGACGGTCCCATGCCAGCGACAGGCCGTCGATGCGGTGCGTGCGGCCGGCGTCGGCGGCAAGGTGCAACTGCGCCCACAGGTCGCGCACGGGCCGTTCGCCCAGCGGCGTGGCGTGAAGCTCGGCAATCTCGAGCGCGTGCAGCTCGACTTCGAACGGCAGTTGCAGGCTCGACGGTGGCGCCAGCGGCGGGGCTTTCGGGTCGGGAGTGATCAGCACGTCGACGCGATCGGCCTGCAGGCTGTCGACGGCGAGCCGGAACCACGTGGTAGCGGACGTCGTGAAGCTGAACGCCAGGCCACGCCAGCGCAGCCCGCTGATCACGAGGCGGTCGGTGGCGGCCGGACCGAGGAGCGCGATCTCCAGCCGCTCGGCCGAGAAGTCACCGACCAGGCTGCCCTGCGGCGAGGTCACCGTGACGCCAGGTAGTTTGCCGAGCAGCCAGGCGCTGCCGCTGGCCGTGCCCATGGTCCACGCCAGCGCGGCCAGCGCCAACGCCACCGCCATCGGCAAGGCCATGGCGGCGAACGTCCACCCGAGGACATGCCACCAGCGGCGTGGGCGAGGTGGCGTCGGGCCGGGCTCGCGTGCCGGGGGCGCGGCGGGTGCGTGATCGCTCACGGTGCTCACGGCGCAATCCCCAGGCTCACTTCGAGCCGCCATTTGTGCAGGTCGACGCCGTAGGCGATGTCGACGCGCAGCGCACCTACCGGGCTGCGCCAGCGAATGCCGGGGCCGACGCCGACGGCTGGCCGCATGTCACGCCAGCTGTTGGAGGCGTTGCCGGCGTCGACGAACACGGCGCCCCACAACGAAGGGATGCGGCTCGAGATCGGGCGCGCCAGTTCGACGCTGGAGGTGAACAGCATGCGGCCGCTGGTCACCACGCCGTTCTCGATCGGCCCGAGCGTGCGGTAGGCGTAACCGCGCACCGAGTCTTGCCCACCGGCGCGAAAGAGCAGCGTGTCGGGAGCGTCACGTCGGTCTTCGCGAACACCTCAGCCGCCTCGAGTCGCCACTGGAGGTTCCAGCTTGCACCGAGCGGGCGGTAGCCCGTCACCCGGCCGAGTGCGCGCGCGAACACGCCGTCGCTGCTGCTGGTGCGAAACGCGTAGCCGCCCGCCGTCTCGGCCGCGAAGACGATGCCGTGGGTCGGCAGCGCGATGCTGTCGATGCGGCGGGTGACCCAGTTGTAGTTGAGCGAGAGCGCCGTGGCCGACGTGGTGGGCGCGTCACTCTGCACGGTGGCTTGCTGCAACGCCACGAAGTACTGTCGCCCGAAGTCGTCGGTGTCCTGGTTGCGACCCATGCGCAGGTTGGACGAGGTGCGCAGCTCGTTGTCCTGCTCGAGCCGCTCGTAGCCGGCCGAGACAAGATCGCGGTAGTGATCGGGCAGCGGGTGCGAGATGATCTGGCCGGTCCATGCATTCTTCTCCCGGCCGACCTCGAGCCTGTTGGTCGCAACCACGTTCCAGTCGAACGGGCGGCGGTGCATGTAGTCGAGCGTCGCGCGCGCGCCCGTGTCGCTGCTGAAGCCTGCGCCGAGCGTGATCTGTTGTTGCACGAACTCGCGCACGGTCACGGTCACGGTCGCCGCGTCGGCCCGTGCGGGGTCGACCTCGAGCTCGACCACGGCCGCTTCGAACAGCTCGGAGCGCTGCAGGTGCCGTTGCCACTGGGCGAGCAGCACCTCGGTGTAGGGGTCGCCGGGCCTGAAGTCGAGCAGGTTGTGCACCACCGCCTCGTGATAGCGTGCGAGGCCGACGATGCGCAGCGTGCCGAGGCGAAACAGCGGCCCGCTCTCAGCCACGACTTGCAGGTTCACTCTCTGGGTGGCGGTATCCACGGTGGCCGTGGTGCTGCGCCAGCTCGCGAGCGGATAGCCGGCACCCTGCAAGCGCGCGAGCGTGCCGCTCTTTGCCGTCGACCAGGCTGCCTGGGTGAAGGGCTCGCCGCGGGCCAGCGGCCACTGTTCGGCCAGCATCGCCGCGGTATCGATGGCACCGGCATTGCCGGCTTGCTCGGCCTCCAGCAACGGTCCCTCGATGGAGATGCCGACCTCTTCGATCAGCGCCCGCGGTCCGGGCACGACCAGGACCAGCACGTGAGGCACCGCAGCCCGATCCCGCGTCACGGTAGCCTGGGCGTCGAAGAAGCCCTCGGTCTCGGCGAGCGTGCGCACCTGTGCCGGCGCGGATGCGATCAGGCGGTCGAGCTCGAGCTTCGTGACCGCGCCGGCCACGCGTGCGTCGCGAAAGCGGGCCAGGTCCAGGTGCCGTTCGAGCACGCTGCGCAAGGGTACGGGCGCCCGGACTTCGAGCGTGTACACGTCGGGCTGTGGTGGCGCTGCAGGCTCGGCGGGCGCAGTCTCGGTCGCGATCGGCTTGCCGGCGATGTCGGCCCTCAGCGCGTCGAGGCCGGCGCACCCGCCGAGCAGGACCGACAGGCACAGCGCGGCGGCGGCTCGGGCCGGAAACATCATTTGCTGAGCAGCCGCATCGCTCCTTCGAGCCCCGGCCAGCGTCAGCGGGAACATGCGCTGGTTCACCAGTTGCTGGACGATCGAGATGCTTTGCCGGTACTGCCAGACGCCCTGCGGCTCGGGGTTGATCCAGGCGAACTTCGGGAAGGCGTTGGTCAGCCGCTGCAGCCACTCGGCGCCCGGCTCCTCGTTGTTGTATTCGACGCTGCCGCCGGGCTGCAGGATCTCGTAGGGGCTCATCGTCGCGTCGCCGACGAAGATCAGCTTGTAGTCCTTGTTGTACTTGCGGATCAGGTCCCAGGTCGCGAACTTCTCGCTGTAGCGGCGGCGGTTGTTCTTCCACATGAAGTCGTAGACGCAGTTGTGGAAGTAATAGAACTCGAGGTGCTTGAACTCGCTCTTGGCCGCGCTGAACAGCTCCTCGACGCGGTGGATGTGCTCGTCCATCGTGCCGCCCACGTCCATCAGCAGCAGCACCTTCACCTTGTTGTGGCGCTCGGGAACCATCTTGATGTCGAGCAAGCCGGCGTTGGCCGCGGTGCAGTGGATCGTGTCGTCGAGGTCGAGCTCCTCTTCGGAGCCCTCGCGCGCGAAGCGGCGCAGCCGGCGCAGCGCGACCTTGATGTTGCGCGTGCCGAGCTCCATGGTGTCGTCGTAGTCCTTGTACGGCGCGCTGGTCCCAGACCTTGACCGCGCTCTTGTTGCGGCCCTTGTCCTGGCCGATGCGGATGCCCTGCGGGTTGTAGCCGTAGGCGCCGAACGGGCTGGTGCCGCCGGTGCCGATCATCTTGCTGCCGCCTTCGTGGCGCTCCTTCTGCTCCTCGAAGCGCTTCTTCAGCGTCTCCATCAGCTCGTCCCAGCCCATCTTCTCGATCGCGGCCTTCTCTTCGGCGCTGAGCTCGAGCTCGAGCTTCTTGCTGCAGCCACTCGAGCGGCACGTCCTTGCGTGAAGTCGGTGAGCAGCTCGACGCCCTTGAAGTAGGCGGCGAAGGCGCGGTCGAACTTGTCGAAGTGGGCCTCGTCCTTGACCAGCGTGGTGCGCGCGAGGTAGTAGAACTCGTCGACCGAGGGGCCGTCGATCGACGCCCGGCCTCGATCACGCCGCCTTGATCGCCTCGAGCAGCGTCAGGTACTCCTTGACCGAGACCGGCAGCTTGGCGGCGCGCAGGGTGAAGAAGAAGTCGATCAGCATGGTGGCGGGCCCGGTGGTCGTGGAGTCGCGGCGACGCCTGCCGCCGGCGCCGGATGCGCTCGGCAGCTTCCGATATGGCAAGCATAGCCGGCTGCGCGCCAGCGCTGAGTAAGATCGGCGGCCCAGGGCCCCCGCCACGCGAGCCGGATGCGGGCGCTGTCCACTTCTTCATGAGCCTGCCCGGATGACCGAACCCCCCTGCGATCCCGACACCTCGGTCGCCACCCTTGCCAACGGTGTGCGCGTCGTCGCGATCCGGCTCCCGCACCTGGAGAGCGCGACCGCCAGCGTCTTCGTGCGCACCGGCAGCCTGCACGAGAGCAGCGCCTGAACGGCATCAGCCATGTCGTCGAGCACATGGCGTTCAAGGGTACTCACGAGCGCGACTGCCAGCGCATCAACCTCGACGCCGAGCGGCTGGGCGCCGATGTCAACGCGCACACCGACAAGGACCACACCGCGTTCCACATGCGCGGCCTCGCCCGGCACGCGGGCGATTTCGTGCGGATGCTCGGCGACATCGTGTGCCAAGGCAGCTTCCCCGAGGCGGAGCTGGAGCGGGAGCGCCAGGTCATCCTGCACGAGGTGACCGAAGACGAAGACGACGCGCTTTCGACTGCGTACAAGCTGTTCGACAGCGCGTGCTACGGCACGCACCCGATCGCCCAGCCCGTGATCGGCAGGCGCCGCAACATCGAGCGCTTCACGCGTGCCGATCTGCTGGCCTACGTGCAGCGGCAGTACACGGGCGCGAACGTCGTCGTCGGCGTGGCCGGCGACATCGATCCCGGGAGCGTCGCCGCGAGGCCGAGGCGGCGTTCGCAGCGTTGCCACGGGGCAGCGAGAACCGGGTCGAGGCGCCGACGTATTTCGGCGGCGTCAAGACGCGCCGCCAGTCCGGCTGCAGCCAGACCCACGTCGTGCTCGGCTTCCCGATCCCGTCGCTGAGGGACGATAACCCCGCCGGAATCGTCGCCGCCGCGCTGTTCGGCGAAGGGATGAGCTCGCCGCTCATGGATGCAATCCGCGAGCGGCGCGCGCTCGTCTACTACGCGGCCTGCTCGGCCGATGTGATGGAGCTCTGCGGCCAGTTCGTGATCGAGGCCACGACCGCGCCGGAGCACTGGACGAGTTCTTCGTCGAGGTTGCGCGGTTGTTCACGAGCATGCGCAACGGATAGAACCGGTGGGCCTGGAACGGGCGCGCAACCAGATCGCCGTGCGCAGCGTTCGCGCGCGGGAGCAGCCGAGCCAAAGGCTGGAGGGCGCGGCGCAGGACTTGTTCGTGCACGGGCGCGTCCGCTCGCGCGCCGAGCTGACGGCGCGCATCGAGACGTGACCCCGGGCAGCTGCGCGACGCGTTCGGGCGCATGCTCGCGACGCGCCCCTCGGTCGCGATCGCGGGCAGGGTGGGCAAGGGGGCGCACGATAGGTTCAACGAGGCCATCGCGGCGCGACCGGGGTGAGTCCCAGCAGGTCGTCTCCCGGCCGGAATGCCTGGCTGGACGGGCGGTAGCAGGGCAACGACCAAGCACATTGAATATCCGCACAAGATGCGGCAGTTTTCAAGGTGCTGTCGCGAATGCTCCAGCGAACAGCCTTCGAATCCGCCGTGCGGGCTGCCCTTGCGCGCCATCCAGCGGTGGAACGTTGGTCGGCACGCGCCAGGTTGGCAAGGAGCGCGAGGCTACGGTGGCGCGGCGGCTTTCGGCGCTCCTTCACTGCGCGGGACGACGAGGCGAGCCGCAACTGGCGAGGTGCGTTCTCCGGAGCGTGGTTGAACGAGACCTGCCGCAGCTTGGCCTGAACGTCGCGGCACCGGCGCTGTATCGCTTCTGGGCCATGCTGGCGCATTACCACGGCCAGATCTGGAATGCCGCCGAGCCGGCGCGATCGCTCGGCGTCAACGAGAGCACGGTACGCCGCCACCTCGACTGGCTGACGCAGGCCTACCTGGTTCGCCAACTGCAGCCCTGGCTTGTCAATCTCGGCAAGCGCCAGGTCAAGGCCGCGAAGATATACCTGCGTGACTTGGGCGTGCTCCATGAATTGCTCGGCATCGCCGATCCCGCTGCGCTGGCGCGCCATCCGAAGTGCGGGGCTTGGTAGAAATGCTACTGCGCTCGAGCAGGTGCTGCGCATCGCGCGGCCAGACCAGGCTTACTTCTGGGCGACTCATGCCGGTGCCGAACTCGACCTTCTGATGTTCAAGGATGGTCTGCGCGTCGGGGTCGAGTTCAAGCGCGCCGATGCACCGCATCTGACGCCGTCGATGCGCATCGCGCTGCAGGACCTGGCGCTGGACGCGCTGCACGTGGTCTATCCCGGCGACCGGCGCTACGCGCTCGCGGAGCGGGTGCAGGCGGTGCCGCTCTCGGCGCTGCTGCCCGTCGCTGTGGGCTGAAGCCGGCACCGCACCCGCCGGCGGTGCGGGGTAGGCACTGGGCGCCGCTGCACCCGAACCTCGAAGGACCGCGACAAACCGCAGGCGGGCCCGACCGGCCGGACACGCCCTGAACGATTGCTTGCCGTTTCACACAGCGGCGATCCTTAGAGTGGGCCGGCGCACTACTGCCAGCCACCCTCGGAGTCACGACCATGTCCCTGCTGCGAAAGACACTGCTCACGGCGGTGCTCGCGATGATGCCGTTCGGTGCGGCGCTGGCCGCCGGCGACCACCCCGGTGCTACAGCGAGGCCCCATCCGGCGGAGCCGGCATCCACAGCTCGAGCTCGCGGCCCGCAAGTCGCAGGGCAGCGCGCGATCGACCTGCTCGGCGGCCGGCTGCCCGAGGTGGCCGCCTGGTACCGCAAGTCGGCCGACGAGTTCCGGGCGCTGCTCTGAATGACCGCCGCCTGCGGATCGACCGGCGCGGCCGGCTGTTCGTCGAGGACGAACTCGAGGCGCCGTTGCCCGCCGACCCGGCCTCGGGTCCGACGTCGAGCGTGCAGTCAACGGCAGCCTTGCTGCCGCTGGACCAGACCTTCCTGCTGCACAGCAGCCGGCGCGAAGCGCACGATCTACCTGAACTTCAAGGGCGCGAGGCTGAGCAACACCGCCTGGAAGCAGCGCCGGCAGCACGATCACCGCGCTGCCCTTCGACATCGACGGCGTCCCCTACACGTTCTCGACTGCCGAGCTGCAGCGCATCCAGTACATCTGGCAGCGGGTGGCCGAGGACTTCGCGCCGTTCGACGTCGACGTCACCACCGAGGCAGCCGGCGGCCGAACTGCTGACGCGCAGCCGGCTCGACCGACCAGGTCTTCGGCACCACGGTGCTGATCACCAGCCGCAGCGGCGTCTACAGCTGCAGTTGCGGCGGCGTCGCCTACATCGGCATCTTCGACGACACCATCCGACTACTACAAGCCGGCGCTGGTGTTCTACGACGCGCTGGGCGCGGGCAACGAAAAGTACGTCGCCGAAGCGATCTCGCACGAGGCCGGCCACAACATGGGGCTGCTTCACGACGGCACCTCCAGCACCGGCTACTACACCGGCCAGGGCAGCGGCGCCACCGGCTGGGCACCGATCATGGGCGTGGGCTACTACAGCCGCTGGTCGCAGTGGAGCAAGGGCGAATACGCCGGCGCCAACAATGTCCAGGACGACTACGTGGTGATGCAGGGCAACGGCCTGCCGATCCGCCTGGACGACCATGGCGACAGCATCTGGCACAGCGACGCCGCTGCAGCCGTCACGCGTCAATGGCGTCACGTACCTGGTCGCCGAGGGCGTGATCGAACGGCCCAGCGACATCGACGTGTTCCGTTTACCGGCGGCCCCGGCACGATCACGGTCACCGTCAACCCGGCGGCACGCTCACCCAACCTGGACCTGCTGGGTCGAGCTGCGCGACAGCCGCCGGCGACCTGCTGGCGAGCGCCAACCCGGTCGATGCCTTGCCCGCGTCATTGACCGCTACGGCGCGCCGCGATCGGCACCTACTACTCTCGGTGCAGGGCACCGGCAAGGGCGATCCGCTGACCACCGGCTACACCGACTACGGCAGCGTGGGCCAGTACGCGGTGACGGCAGTCTGCGCCGATCGCCGCGTCGCCAGCCGCCGATCGCGGCCGTCACGGCGACGCCGAGCTGCGGCACGGTGCCGCTGGCGGTCACACTCTCGGGCGCCGGCTCGTCCGACCCCGACGGCTCGATCGTGACCTACGAGTGGGACTTCGGCGACGGTTCGGCGGCGGTCAGCAGGCACGTCCGCCGAGCCACACTTACAGCACCGCCCGGCAGCTACTCCGCCCAGCTGAAGGTCACCGACAACAGCGGCCTGACGGCGACCAAGAATATGACGATCACGCGTCAACCCGCGTCGGTGGTCGATGCGGGTGGCCGACATCGCGATGAGCCTCAGTCGGCAGCGGCGCAAGGCGCGGGCGGCCGCCGCAGTGACGGTCCTCGACTACGGCTGGCCAGCCATACCGGCGCCACGTCAACGGCACCTGGAGCGGCCTGGTTTAGTCGCACCCGCAGCGCCGTCACCGCCAGCACCGGCATCGCCAGCCTGACCTCGCCGAACACCGAAGTCCAGCGGTACCTTCACCTTCACCGTCACCGGGGTGGCCATGTCCGGCTACAGCTACCTGCCCAGCCATCAATACCGAGACCAGCGACTCGATCGCGCGCTGAGCCGGCGCGGCAGCACCGTGCGCGCGGGGACCGACCTCAGCGCGCCATGCCGCGCGCATCGTGTCGCTTCAGCCAGGCGAAGAACTCGCCGTACCAGAGCTTGCTGTTGCGCGGCTTGAGCACCCAGTGGTTCTCGTCGGGGAACCAGAGCAGCCGCGCGTCCACGCCCTGCGCCTTGAGCGTGTTGTAGTAGGCCAGTCCCTGCGCGTCGGGCACGCGGTAGTCGAGCGCGCCGTGGATCACGAGGGTCGGCGTTCGCATCGTGGGCGGCGAAGGCGTGCGGGCTCTGCGCGTGAACCTTGGCCATGTCGTCCCAGTACAGTTCGCGCCGAGCTCCTTCGGGTACCAGGTGTAGGCGTCGTCGGCGAACATCGCGGTCCAGTCGAAGCAGCCGGCGTGGCAGACATAGGCGCTGTAGCGGCCCGGCTCCACGTGCGCGTTCATCCACGCCACCATGTAGCCGCCATAGCTGCCGCCGGCGGCGAACAGGCGCTTCGTGTCGGCCCAGGGCTTGCGCGAGCAGCCAGTCGGTGGCCGGCCTCGACGTCCTGCAGTTCGAGCTCGCCCCAGCGATGGGTGATGCTGTCGAGAAAGGCAAAGCCGAAGCCCGCTCGAGCCGTGGTAGTTCATGCCCGCGACGACGTAACCCTGAGCCGCGAAGAGCTGGCTGTTCCAGCGATAGTGGAAGGTGTCGCCGCAGGCAGCGTGCGGCCCGCCGTGGATCGAGTGCAGCAGCGGGTACCGTTTCGTCGCCGACTTGCGCGCGTGCTTGCCGCGATCGAACCCGGGGGGAAGGACGAGCCACATCTGTACCGGCTCGCCGCCGGCGCCTGCGAGCCAGACCTCTTCGGCAGCGCTGAATCGAAACGGCGCGAGCAATTCGTCGTTGAAACGCTCTAGTCGCAGCGGCGGCGCGTCACCGCGCCGGGCGTGCACCCGTGCCGGGTGATCGCTCGCGTCGGCGACGTTAGCCACCACGTCGCCTGCCACGTCGAACGCCTGCACCCAGCCGCCGCGCACGGCGACGCTGGGCTCGTGGTCGTCGATGCCAAAGCGGTACAGATGGCAGCGACCCTGGTCCTCGGCGCTGAAGTACAGCGCGTCACCATCTTCGGCCCAGCGCAAAGGCGGATTCAGCGAGCGGTCCCACTCGGCGCCCAGCAGTCGCCGGTGCGGCGTCGAGCGGTGGTTGGCGCGGCGCAGCAGCGCGAGCTGGGCGGGCATCGTGTGCTTCTTGCCCTGGTGGCTGGCGATGAAGGCGATCTGCCGGCCGTCGGGGCTGTAGCGCGGGGCGCCGAAGTCCCATTCGGGGTCGATGGCGATGCGCTCGATGCCGCCGCCCTTCAGATCGAATTCGGCCAGCGCCATGCAGTGGTCGAGCTGCTTCTGTGCCTGCGGATCGAAGGCGAAACACAGGCTCAATCCGTCGGGAGAGATGTCGAAGCAATTCGCATCCGGGTCGGCGCGCGTGAGCTCGAAGTCAGTCCCTTCGAACAGGTCGCGCACGCGGCCGTTCCTGACATCGAGCACATGCAGATGCGCTACGCGTCCCATCGGAACGTGGTGGTCCCAATAGCGGTATTGCGCCTCGCTGGTGACGTAGCCGGACTCCTTGCGTTCCTTGAATTCCTTGAACTTCTTCGCCTGCGCCTTGTGCCCCCTCAGCTCGGGCCAGACCCAGGCGACGAAGGCGATGCGCCGGCCGTCGGGGAGCCACTTGAAGGCCTCGATGCCGGGCGCGAAGTCGCTCACCCGGCGGGCCTCGCCGCCGTCGGGCGCGATCAGGTAGAGCTGTGGCGTCTCGTCCTTCCTTCCCTGCTGCTCGCGCCGGCCGACGAAAGCGATCGCCTCGCCGGTTGGTGACCACGCGGGCTGGCCGTCCTTCTCGCCGCAGCTCGTCAGCCTGCGCGGGCCGCCGCCGAAGGTCGAGAGCATCCATAGACTCGATTGCGCCTTGTTCTCCTCCATTGAATGGCTGGCGATCGAACACACGGCCTGCGCTCCATCGGGCGCGAGCGAGATGCTTCCGACGCGCTCGATGCGCCACAGGTCTTCGACAGTGAAGGTCTTTGCTTTGGGTCGGGCCATGCTGTCGGTGTCGCTCTGCGGTTAGAGGTCCTGGCCAGGCGCACTGCCCGCAAGGTCAGCGCGGACTGTCGAGCTGGAACCGCAGGTGCGCCTTCACGGTCGGCCACTCGGACGCCGTGATGCTGTAGACGCAGGTGTCGCGCAGCGTGCCGTTGGAGGCGCGCTGGTGGCTGCGTAGGATGCCGTCGAGCCTGGCGCCGAGGCGTTCGATTCCGCGCCGGCTCTGCTGGTTGAAGAAGTGCGTGCGGAACTCGACCGCGATGCAGGCTAGCGTCTCGAACGCGTGCGTCAGCAGCATCAGCTTGCACTCGGTGTTCAGAGGCGTGCGCTGGACCCGGCGCGCGCACCAGGTGGAGCCGATCTCGACCCGCTTGTTTGCGCCGTCGATGTTCATGTAGGTCGTCATGCCCGCGATGCGCCCGCCGGCGTCGCGCACGGTGAACGGCAGCATCGATCCCGCGGCCTGAAGCGCGAGGCGGCGCTCGATCTCCTGCGCCATGCGATCGGGCGCGGGGATCGCGGTGTACCAGAGCTTCCATAGTTCGCCATCGCGCACGGCCTCGATCAAGCCTTCGCCATGTTCGGGCGCGAGCGGTTCGAGCGTGGCGTAGGCGCCGGCAAGGGTGATGGGTGCCGGCCAAATCACGGCTCGGTCTGCGCTCACCGGTTGTGCCTTTGCATGAAGACGAGCTTCTCGAACAAGCGACACGTCCTGCTCGTTCTTCAGCAGCGCGCCGACCAGCGGCGGGACGCTGACCTTGTCGTCCTTGCTCTGCAGTGCCTCGAGCGGAATGTCCTCGGCGACGAGGAGCTTGAGCCAGTCGAGCAGCTCCGAGGTGGAGGGCTTCTTCTTCAGCCCTGGCAGGTTGCGCACTTCGTAGAAGCTCTTCAAAGCCGCGGCCAGCAGTTGCTTCTTCAGTCCGGGGAAGTGCACATCGACGATGCTCTGCATCGTGGCCGCGTCGGGGAAGCGGATGTAGTGGAAGAAGCAGCGGCGCAGGAAGGCGTCGGGCAGCTCCTTCTCGTTGTTCGACGTGATGAACACCAGCGGGCGATGCTTCGCCTGCACGAGTTCACGCGTCTCGTAGACATAGAACTCCATGCGGTCGATCTCGCGCAGCAGGTCGTTCGGGAACTCGATGTCGGCCTTGTCGATCTCGTCGATCAGCAGCACCACCGGCTGCTCCGCCGTGAAGGCCTGCCACAGCACGCCCCTGACGATGTAGTTGTGGATGTCCTTGACCCGTTCGCCACCGTCCAGATCGGCGAGCTGGCTGTCGCGCAGCCGGCTCACCGCGTCGTACTCATACAGGCCCTGCTGCGCCTTGGTGGTGCTCTTGATGTGCCACTGCAACAGCGGCATCTTCAGCGCCTGCGCCACTTCCTCGGCGAGCATCGTCTTGCCGGTGCCGGGCTCGCCCTTGATCAGCAGCGGGCGCTTCAGCGTGATCGACGCGTTGACGGCCAGCATCAGGTCCTGCGTGGCGACGTAGTTGTCAGAGCCTTGGAACTTCATGGGGACATGGCGATTGGAGGAGTCGGCTCAGTATAAGTGGCCCCTATAATCCGCCGCTATTCTGCAAGTGCCTCCCCGCAATCAGCCCCTGCCGGACCATGAAGAAACTGTTCATCACGATGTTGCTGCCGGCGGCGCTGGCCGGTCTGGTGCAAGGCGCGCTGGCACAGGACGCCAAGGCCGGCGAGAAGAAGATCGCCATGTGCATCGGTTGCCACGGCATCCCGGGCTACCAGGCGAGCTTCCCGGAGATCCACAAGGTGCCGATGATCGCGGGCCAGGGCTCGAAGTACATCGTCACCGCGCTCGGCGAGTACAAGAAGGGCGACCGCAAGCACCCGACGATGCGCGCCATCGCGGCCTCGCTGTCCGAGCAGGACATCGCCGACATTGCCGCGTTCTACGAGCAGCAGGGCAGGGCAGCAGGCGACACCGCGCCCAGGCCGGCACAAGAAGCTCCAGCGCAGGTGGCCGAATTGCTGAAGAAGGGCAATTGCGTGTCATGCCACGGCGCAAGCTTCAGCGCGCCGATCGACCCGGCCTACCCCAAGCTCGCCGGCCAGCACGGCGACTATCTTTACGTCGCGCTGAAGGCCTACCAGATCAAGGGCAACCCGCAGATCGGGCGCGGCAATCCGGTGATGGGCGGCATGGCCGCGCAATTCAGCCACAAGGAGCTGAAGATGCTGGCGCAGTACATCGGCTCGCTGCCGGGCGAGTTGAAGACGGTGCCGGAGTCGCGCCTGCGTTGAGCCGACCCAGGCTCTCGCAGGGACGGATCGTCTTCGGCGAGATGCTCAACGGGCGCGGCGCTTCGCCGATGTTCATGGTCGCCAGCGCCTGAGCGTCAACGCATTCGTCACGACGCTGACGCTCGACAACGCCATCGCCGCGCCGGCGAGCACCGGGCTGAGCATCCCGAACGCGGCGAGCGGGATGCCGATCGCGTTGTAGATGAAGGCCCAGAAGAGGTTCTGGCGGATCTTGCGCGTCGTCGCGCGCGAGATCGACACGGCCTGCGCGACGAGCGCCGGGTCGCCGCGCATCAGCGTGATGCCGGCGGTCTGCATCGCAACGTCGGTGCCGGTGCTCATCGCCATGCCGACGTCGGCAGCGGCGAGCGCCGGCGCGTCGTTGATACCGTCGCCGACCATCGCCACCTTGGCACCCTTGGCGAGGCCTTCGCGCAATGCGGAGACGACCGCGGCCTTGTCGCCGGGCAGCACCTCGGCGCGCACATCCTCGATGCCGAGCTGCGCCGCCACCGCCTGCGCGCTGCCAGCGGTTGTCACCCGTGACGAGCACCGAGCGCACGCCGCGGGCCTTCAGCTGCGCGATGGTCGCCGCGGCGCCGGGCTTGACGGCGTCGCCGAACGCGAGCAGCCCGAGCAGGCGCGGCGTTCCGCAGGCGCTCTGTTCGGCCAGCCACGACACGCTGTGCCCGCCGGCTCGCGAGCGCCGTCGCCTGCGCGGCGAGCGCGGAGAGATCGACGCCCAGCTCGTGCATCCAGGGACCGCTGCCGAGCATCAGCGCTCGCCCGTCGAGGCTGCCCCGCACGCCACGGCCGGCCACCGCACGCACATCCGTCGCCGCGATCGCGTCGATCGCGGGTGACACCTGCAACACCGCGCGTGCGAGCGGATGCTCGCTGCCACGCTGCAGCGCGGCGGCATCGGCGAGCAGTGCCGCGCGCCCGCCGGCAACGGGCACCGCCTCCACCAGCACCGGCTTGCCTTCGGTCAGCGTGCCGGTCTTGTCGAACGCGATGACGGAGACATCGCGCAAGGCTCGAGCGCCACCACGTCCTGGATCAGGATGCCGTGGCGCGCCGCGACGCCGGTGCCGACCATGATCGCCGCCGGCGTCGCCAGCCCGAGCGCGCAGGGGCAGGCGATCACCAGCACCGCCACTGCATGCAGCACCGCGGTCGCAATCGGCGCCCCGGCGAGCCACCAGCCGAGCAGCAGTGATCGCCGCCACGGCCACGACGACCGGCACGAAGACCGCGCTGACCCGATCGACCAGGCGCTGGATCGGCGCCTTGCGCGCCTGCGCCGACTCGACCATGCGCACGATCCGTGCGAGCTGTGTCTCGGCGCCGACGGCCAGGGTGCGCACGAGCAGCAAGCCTTCGCCGTTGACCGCGCCGCCGGTGACCCGATCGCCAGGCTGCCGCGCCACCGGCAGGCTCTCGCCGGTGAGCATCGACTCGTCGACATGGCTGTGCCCTTCGAGCACGAGACCGTCCACCGGCAACGCGCTCGCCGGGGCGTACGACCACCTCGTCGCCGACGCGCACGGCGTCGACCGCCAGATCGCGCTCGACGCCGTCGCGCCGCACGCGCGCGGTGTCGGGGCGCAATGCCTGCAGCGCTCGGATCGCATCGGTGGTCTGGCGTTTGGCGCGCGTTTCCAGCCACTTTCCAAGCAGCACCAGCGTGATCACCACTGCCGCGGACTCGAAGTAGAGCTGCGGCATCGCATCGCGCGAACCCAGCAGCGTCACCAGGCTGAGTCCGAACGCCGCGCTGGTTCCGAGCGCGACGAGGAGGTCCATGTTGCCGCTGCCGGCGCGCAGCGCGGCGAAGCCGGCACGGTAGAAGCGCGCGCCGAGCCAGAACTGCACTGGCGCGGCGAGCAGCAATTGCAAGCCAGCCGGCCAGCATCCAGTGGCGGCCAAAGAGGTCGCCGAGCATCGGCAGCGCGAGCGGGGCCGAGAGCAGCGCAGCGAGTGCGACCCGCCAGCCGTCGCTCAGCCTGCGCGTGGGGGATGCCGCGGCCAGGGCGTCGCCTTGCTCGTGCGCGCCGTAGCCGGCACGTTGCACCGCGGCGATCAGTGCGGTGGCGGGCGCGCTGCCAGCGACGCGCGTGACCTGCGCCCTCTCGATGGCGAGGTTGACTTCGGCCCGCAGCACGCCGGGCACGCGCTGCAACGCTTTCTCGACCCTGGCAACGCACGAGGCGCAGGTCATGTCGGTGATGGCCAGGCTGACCGACTCACGTGTAACGCCGTAGCCGGCCCTCTCGACGGCATCGACGAGCGCCCGCGGCTCCACCGTCGCATTCGCCTGGACAGTTGCTCGCTCGGTTGCCAGGTTGACGCTCGCCGATTGCACGCCAGGGACCTTGGCCAGGGCTTTCTCGACCCGTGCTACGCAACTCGCGCAGGTCATGCCGCTGATGGGCAGGGCGAGCGCTGATTCAGGGGCGACGTTGGAATTCATGCGGCAACGATAGTGCGCGACATCATGGCAGAGTCGTTCCCTGTCGACCGAAGTCCCCGTTCCGGACGCGGTGGCAGATGCGGGCCCGTTGATCAGGGGCCTCGCCTTCCCCAGCGCCCAGCTGTCCACGCGACGGCCGGTGCAAGCGCTGCCATCGCGAACACCACCACCGCGCCTGAAGGCAGATCGAAGCGGGCCGAGAACACGAGCCCCAGCAGGTAACCGAGCGCGCCGATGCCGTAGGCGAGCGGCAGGCGCAGCGTGGCGCGCAGGCCGCGCACCGCGAGCGCCGGCACGATCAGGCTGGTGAAGACAAGGTACACGCCGACGAGCTGCACCGAAGCCGTCACCGCGAGAGCAAAGAGCAGGTAGAAGCCCGCGCGCCCGAGCCGGTCGCGGGCGCCGAACCACAGCGCCAGCACCAGCGCGGTCAGCACCGCCATGCCGACGAGCTGCTGCGTCGACACCCACAGGATCTGTCCGACCAGCAGGTCCTTCAGATGCTCGCCGCCATGCGGGTTGCCGGCCAGCAACAGGAGGCCGGCGCACGACGCGAGCACGAATAGCACGCCGATCAGAGCTTCCTGGATCTCCGGCCAGCGGCGCTCGGTCCAGGTCAGCGCCAGCGCGCCGAGCAGGGCAGCCGAAAGGGCCGATACCTGCACCGCCCAACCCTGCGGCTCGAACCCCATCGCGTCGGCGGCGATGACGCCGATGCCGGCGATCTGCGCAATCGCCAGGTCGATGAAGACGATGCCGCGTTCGAGCACCTGCGCGCCCAGCGGCACGTGTGTCGCCAGCACCAGCAGCCCGGCGAGCAGCGCCGGCAGCAGGATGTGCCAGTCGATGCTCTCGGGCGTCATGGCAGGGCCTTCAGCAGGCGCTGGATCGTGTCGTCGAAGAGCGAGAACAGGTCCCTGGCCTGCTCATTGCCGCCGACGGTGAACGGCAGCACGGCGATCGGCAGCCTGGTGCGCTCGGACAGCCACTCGGCCCCGCGACCGTCGTTGTAGGCGGCGCGCAGGATCATCTTCGCCGGCCGCGCCTGCAAGCCGGCGAGCACCGCGCCCAGGTGCGTGCTCGTCGGCTCGATGCCCGGCTTGGGCTCGAGCACGGCGACCTCGACCAGGCCGAGCCACTGCTGAAGATACGGGAAGGCCTTGTGCTGCACCACCACGGGGGTGCCGCGCAGCGGTGCCGCCTGCTTCTCCCAGCGCTGCAGGGCGGCCTTCCAGCGCGCCAAGAAGTCGGCCGTGCGCGCTTGGTAGGTTGCCGCGTTGGCCGGGTCGAGCTCGGCCAGGCGGTGCGCCAGCGGCTCGGCGACGAGGGCGATGTTGCGCGGGTCGGTCTGGATGTGCGGGTTGCCGGCGGCATGCACGTCGCCGTCGGCGCGGTCCAGTCGCTCGGGCACCTCGAGCTTGCGCACGAAGGCCGCAGCCTCGAAGTTGCCCGGCTTGCCGGGCTGGATCGCGCTGTTGCCCGACTGGCGGATCAGCACGCGGCAGCCAGCCGACCTCGAGCTCGGCGCCGGTGCAGACCAGCAGGTCGGTGCTGCGCGCCGCGGCCACCAGGCTCGGCCGGGCCTGGATGTGGTGCGGGTCCTGCAGCCCGGTGGTGGCGATGTAGATGCTCGCCTTGTCGCCAGCCAGTTCCTGCACCAGCGCGCCCCATTCGGGTTCGCAGGCCAGCACCTTGAGCGCGGCCTGCGCTGTCTGCACGCCCAGCGCCAGCAGCAATGCCGCGGCGGTCGGAAGAAGTCGTTTCATGGTCAAGGTCCTTCAGTAGCTGTGGGCACCGTGCGAGCCAAGGCTCATCTGGTACTGGATCAGGATCTGGTTGTCGGTCAGGCCGTAGCGCGCCTTGTCCTGGGCGAATTGCAGTCGCACCCGGCTGAATTCACTGGGCGCCCAGTCGAGCATTGCGGTGGTGCGCGTCGGCGAGCGCTCCGGCAGGAACAGGTTCGCGGTGTTGCCGTAGGCATCGACGTTGCCGATGTCCAGCCGGTCGTAGCGCAGCCCGGCGCGCCACGCCGGCATGAACTTGTACACCGCCTGCGCGTACCAGCCGCTCTGCGTCGAGCGATAGCTGTCGGCGAGCGCCACGTTGGCGCTGTCGTAGACGAGTGAGCCCGATTCGAAGCGACGCATGTATTCGCCCTGCAAGGTCAGGCTGCTGCGCTGCGCGTTGCCGTTGGGCGCCCACTTCCATACGCCGTCGATGATCCCGACCCGGCCGGTGCCGCTGAACACGTTGGTGACTTCGTTGCCGACGCCGTCGATGCCGTTCGATGCGCGATCCTTGGCGTCTGTCCAAAGCATGGACAGGCCGGCGCGCCAGCTCTGGCTGATGCCGATGTCGCCCCCGGTGTGCACGAAGAGCGCGGCCGTGCCGGGTCTCTTGCGCGGTTCGCCGCCGCTCGGGAACGGACCGGCCGCGCCGATCTCGCTGCCCAGTTCGATGAACTGCGAAGTCGGCAGCAGCACGCGCAGTTGCAGGCCGTCCTGGTGCAGCGCGCCGTCCAGGAAGGCCTGGTAGACCAGCGGGGCATCGACGAAGTCCCAGGTGTGGGCGTGCTTGTCGTTCTGGTAGCCGATGCTCGACAGAAAGCGGCCGGCGCGCAGTGTCAGGCCGGAGGGCAGCGCGGTCGTCTGGATCCATGCTTCCTCGACCGAGGCCGAGTTGTCGGCGGCCAGCGCCAGGCTCATCGAGCCGTAGAACCAGGGATCGACGCTGCCCGAAATGGTGAGTTCAGACTCGCCGAGCGAGAAGCCCTGAGTGGCCGCGCCGACCTCGCCGCCTGTCAGGAAGCCGTCGATGCGGGACGGGCCCGGCTGCGACAGGCTGGCATAGCTGGCCGACAGGATCAGCGCGATGGCGGGATTGAAAGCACCGGGCGACGACTGCGCAGTCGATGGCATCGGGGTGGGCTCCGTCGGTGTGGCCGGAGCCGCGGCCACGGCCGCGCCGGGCGCACCGGAGGAGACGACGGGCGCCGATGCGGCGGCAAGGCCGGCTTCGGCCTGCCTGAGTCGTGCCTCGAGCGCTTTCATGCGGGCCTCGTAGTCCTGCCGCATGGCATCGATCTCCTGGCGCAGCTGGTTGAGTTCGGGGTTGTCGGCGGAGTACAGCGGCGGCGAGGCGATCGCCAGCGCGACCGCCAGGGCCGCGAGCGGGGCGGGATGGGTCATTTCGATTCGTGCTCCGTGGCAGCGCGCGCACCCGCAGCGGGTTGTCGCGGCGCAGCGTGAAAGGGAGGGGGGACTCGCTGCCGACGCGTGCCGCGGCCTGTGCGCGGGGTCGGGCGAGCCTGGGCCAACGGCCCGGCCGGGGGAGTCAGCCGAGTTGCGGCGGAGCGCGCGAGGCGTAGGCTGCGAATGCCGTGACGCGTAGCGGCGCCACCGGAGCGGTGCACGTGTTCGCATCGCTAGCCAGGGTCAAAGGTGACGCGCAGTGAACCGGCGCAACACCTTCGAGGGCAGCGAATTGCACGCATTGATCGCAGGACTGTGCATGAGCAGCCGGCGCATCCTTGTGCGCCGACGCCTGCACGGCCTGCAAGGAATGCGACAGACCATGCAGTTGAGCGCCGACGGCAAGCAGCAGTGCCGCGGCGATGCACAGCCAGACGATGCCCTGGCGACGATGGCGCATGAACGAGATCACGTTTGCATCCTATCTCACGGCTTTACCCGTGCCACTCGCAGCACCGCGGCCGAGCGCTTCAACAAGCGCATCACGTCGGCCAGGTGCAGCCGGTCGCGCACGGCGAGCACCAGACGCAGGTCGGCCGATTCACCCGCCGGCTCGTCCCCCATGTCGATGTGCGAGATGTCGGCCTCGGCGGCGCTGACGGCTGCTGCCACCTGCGCCAGCACGCCCTTGCCATTGCGCAGTAACAGGCTGATGGCAGCCTCGAACGGGCGCGTCGGCTCCTCGGCCCATTCGACGCTCATCCAGTGCTCGCTGTCACGCTCGAACAGCCGCTTGCCGACCCTGCACTCGGCGGTATGCACCACGAGCCCCTCGCCGCGCCCGAGATAGCCGACGATCGCGTCGCCGGGAATCGGGCGGCAGCACGACGCCATCTGCACCGACGTGCCTTCGCTGCCATCGACCACCACGCGTTGCGCGGGCATCGCAGCGGCGGCATAGAGGCCCATCGTCAGCGCGACCGCACCGGGCCGCGTGCCGCGCTCGGCCATCAGGCGGGCCAGCCGCTTGGAGACGATGGTCGCGATCTTGCGTCCAAGGCCGATATCGGTCAGAAGGTCACCACGCGTTCGGTTGCCGCTCCAGCGCGTCAGCTGCTGCCATAGCGCCGCGGCCTCGGCGTCCTGCGGGTCATCGCCGGGCAGCACCAGGCCTTCGGCGCGCATCGCCTGGGCGAGCATCTTCTCGCCGAGCTGCTGCGATTCCTCCTGCTCCATCGTCTTCAGGAAGTGGCGGATCCTCGAGCGCGCGCGCCCGGTGCGCACGAAGTTCAGCCAGGCCGGGTTCGGTCGCGCGCCCGAAGCGCCCATCACCTCGACCACGTCGCCGCTGCGCAGTTCGGTGCGCAGCGCGACGGGTTCGCCGTTGACCTTGGCCGCGACACAGTGATCGCCCACGTCGGAGTGGATCGCGTAGGCAAAGTCCACCGCCGTCGCGCCGCGCGGCAGCGCGAGGATCTTCGACTTGGGCGTGAACACATAGACCGCATCCGGAAAGAGGTCGATCTTCACGTGTTCCAGAAACTCGTTGGCGTCGTTCGTCTCCTGCTGGATGTCGACGAGCGATTGCAGCCACATTGCGCCCAGCCGCTGCGCCTCGCCTGCGTGCTTCGCGCCCTTGGCCTTGTACATCCAGTGCGCGGCAATGCCCTCTTCGGCTACCGTGTTCATCGGCTCGGTGCGGATCTGGAATTCGACTGCCGTGCCGAGCGGGCTGACCAGTGTCGTGTGCAGCGACTGATAGCCATTGGCTTTGGGGATCGCGATGTAGTCCTTGAAGCGCCCGGGCATTGGCTTGTAGATCTGGTGCAGCACGCCGAGTGCGAGGTAGCACTCGGGGAGCGTGGTGACGACGATACGAAAGCCGAAGATGTCGTTCACCTGGGCAAAGCTCAGGTGCTTGTCCCTCATCTTGCAGTAGATCGAGTAGTGCGTCTTCTCGCGGCCGGCCACCTGCACCGCAAGCTTCGCGTCGGCGAAGGCCTTCTCCACCTCGCGCTGGATGCGCTCGACGATGTCGCGCCGAAAGCCACGCGCCTTCTGCACCGCCTTCGCCAGGGCCGCCTGACGCCACGGCTGCAGGTGCTGGAACGAGAGCTCCTGCAGTTCGCGATAAGTCTGGTTCAGGCCCAGCCTGTGCGCGATCGGCGCGTAGATGTCGAGCGTCTCACGGGCGATGCGAGTGCGCTTGGCGGCGTCCACGGCGTGCATCGTGCGCATGTTGTGCAGCCGGTCGGCGAGCTTGATCAGGATCACACGCACGTCGCGCGCCATCGCCAGCAGCATCTTGCGAAACGACTCCGCCTGAGATTCCTCGCGGGTCGAGAACTGCAGCCGGTCGAGCTTGGTCAGACCATCGACGAGGTCGGCCGTCGGGGCCCCGAAGCGCTCGATCAGCGCCGCCTTTGAGACGCCGCAGTCCTCCATTGCGTCGTGCATCAGCGCGGCCATGATGGCCTGCGCGTCGAGTTTCCACTCCGCGCACAGGCCGGCCACGGCGATCGGATGCGTGATGTAGGGCTCGCCGCTGGTGCGGAACTGTCCGAGGTGGGCCTCGTCGGCGAAGCGGTAGGCCTCGCGGACGCGCTTGACGTCGCTCGCGTCCAGGTAGTCGAGCTTGGCGGTCAGGCCGGCGAACGAGGAGGCCGCGGCCTCACCCAGGCCGGGCGCCGTAGCGACGGGCAGGACCGGGCGACCTCTGGGCGTCTTCGACAACGCCCTGCCCAGAGCCGACCAGACAGAAATGGAGCGCTCACCCATGCCGCGAATTTAGCCTGCTTTCGCGACTGCCGTCATCGCGACGGTCGGGCGGGTGTGGAGAGCCGGCGCAGGGCCGGCGGCCCGACAGGCCCTAGATCGGCACCTTGCGCAGCATCTCGATGCCGATCTCGCCGGCCGCGATTTCGCGTAGCGCCGTAACACCGGGCTTGTTCTTGCTTTCGATCTTCGGCGCGTGGCCCTGGCTCAGCATCCGCGCGCGATAGGTTGCCGCGAGCACAAGCTGGAAACGGTTCGGAATCTTGACGAGGCAGTCTTCGACGGTGATGCGGGCCATGAACGGTGCTCCGGGGCGGCGTCGCCTGACGCGTCAGCTGAGGTTGAGGGCGGCGAAGACGGCAGGCTTGCCTCTGCGCTGCGCGGCATACTTGAGCCGCTGCGAATGGACGATCGTCTTGAGGTCGAACAGCGCCGTCTCGAACAACGCATTGATTATAACGAAGTCGAAGTGCCGGGCCTGCGCCACCTCGACGCGCGCGTTCGCGAGGCGCTGCGAAATCGCTTCGGGGTGGTCTTCGCCGCGCCGGGTCAGGCGCTGCTCGAGTTCCTGCCAGCTCGGGGGTAGCACGAAGACGAGCACCGCGTTCGGAAACAACTGCTTGATCTGCAGCGCGCCCTGCCAGTCGATCTCGAGCACCACGTCCTGGCCGCCGCGGATGCGCGATTCGATCTCGGCCTTCGAGGTGCCGTAGAGACGGCCGTGCACCTCGGCCCACTCCAGGAACTCGCCTCGCGCGGCCAGCGCGCGAAAGGTCCCCTCGTCGATGAAGTGGTACTCGCGGCCGTCCTGCTCCTGCCCACGCGGTGCGCGCGTCGTGTGCGACACCGACAGGACCAGGTGCGAGTCGACTTCGAGCAGCGCATTGACGAGGCTGGACTTCCCCGCCCCGCTGGGCGCGGCGATCACGAAGAGGTTGCCGGGATAGTCCATGCGGTCGTTGCTGTGCAATGTGATGCGCCGCGATCGGCATCGGGCTGCAGAGGCAGAACTACGCTGCGCGTGACGCAGGGTGGGACGATGCGATCCGAGTCGCCGTGAACTGATACCGCGCCTCGCCAAAAAATTGTATTCTGAATTCCGTAGCCCACGCCGGGTGTGACATGCTCGCTGTACGCGCCGCAGGTACCCGCAAGTCGGCCCCATCCCTCCCTCAGACACCATGACATCGGAAAAGCGGCCGCCATTGTTGATCGTCGAGGACGACCTCGCGCTGCAGAAACAGATCAAGTGGTCTCTGGATAGCTTCGAGTCGGTCACCGCGAGCGACCGCGATGGCGCGCTGGCACAGTTCCGACGCCATTCGCCCGCGGTGGTGACGATGGATCTCGGGCTTCCGCCGGACCCGGATACGGTAGTCGAAGGCTTCAAACTGCTGGCGCAAATGCTCGAGCTCGATCCGAACGTCAAGGTCATCGTACTGACGGGCCAGAACGACCAGGCCAACGCCCTCAAGGCGATCGACCTCGGGGCCTACGACTTCCTGGCCAAGCCCTTCGATCCGGACATGCTGGGGCTGATCATTGGTCGGGCATTGCGCTTGTCCGAACTGCAAAGCGAGAACCGGCGCCTTCGGGAGATGCAGCCACCCGACGCGCTGGCCGGTCTCTTGACCCGGGACCCCGAGTTGCTGCGGATCTGCCGCACCATCGAGAAGGTCGCGCCGAGCAACGCGTCGGTGCTGCTGCTCGGCGAGAGCGGCACCGGCAAGGAAGTGCTTGCACTGGCCCTCCACCACGCGTCGAAGCGGAGCGGTAAGTTCGTTGCGATCAACTGCGCTGCGATTCCGGAGAACCTACTCGAGAGCGAACTGTTCGGCTACGAGAAGGGTGCTTTCACCGGCGCGTCGAAGAGCACGATCGGAAGGATCGAGACAGCCCATGGCGGCACGCTGATGCTCGACGAAATCGGCGACCTGCCGCAGTCTCTGCAGGCAAAGTTGCTGCGCTTCCTCCAGGAGCGCACGATCGAACGCATCGGGGGGCGTCACGAGATTGCCATCGACGTCAGGGTGGTTTGCGCCACTCACCAGGACTTGGCCGAATTCATCAGGACGAACCGATTCAGGCAAGACCTGTACTACCGCCTGGCCGAGATCGTCATCGACATTCCCCCGTTGCGCGATCGGCAGGGGGATTCGGTCCTGCTGGCGCAGGCCTTTCTAAGAAGGTTCGCACGCGAAAACAACCGCAGTTCCATGAACTTCACCGACGATGCGCTGTCGGCAATCGATGCCCATGGCTGGCCGGGAAACGTCCGCGAACTGCTGAACACCATCAAGCGGGTCGCCATCATGGCCGAGGGCAACCGGGTTACCTGTGAGGACCTCGGTCTGCCGCGGACCGGAGATCCGGAGCGCGACGGCGACCCTACGCTGGACCTGCGCACCGTGCGCGAGAAGGCGGAGCGAGGTGCGGTGGTCATGGCGCTGGCTCGTGCGAACGGCAATATCGTCAAGGCGTCGGAAATACTGGGCGTGACCCGGCCCACGCTCTACGACCTGATGCGTCGCCTCGCGATCCAGTAGCCAGCCGCTGCCGCGAGCTCTGCAAGACGGAGCCTGTCGGTCACTTCCGCACGGACTGGTTGAGCAGCCGCAGCACGAATTCCACCGGGACGGCGTAGCTGATCCCGGAGGGGTGCGTCAGCGCGGACTCGCGCGTTCCCTTGAGCGTGACCATGTTGACCACGCCGACGATCTCTCCGGTCTCCTCGTCGAACAATGGTCCTCCGCTGTTTCCAGGGTACGCCGTCGCGTCGAGCTGGAGCATCTCGAAGCTGCCTTCTCTGAGGCGGTTGATCGTCCGGTCGTCGAGCTGCCTCGCGCTCGGACTGGGCAACGCCACGGTCGTGATCGACGACACGATGCCGCGGTGCGTCACGGGTGCAAAGCCGAGCACGCCGCCCAGCGGAAATCCGACGAATGCCACCGACTGGCCTTCGCGAACCGATCCCGCCCTGGCGAGTTCGAGTGCAGGCAGAGGATTGCCGTCGAAGCGCAGCAAGGCAAGATCGTGCGACTTGTCCAGCGCGACCACCTCGGCGCGTCTGATCCTGCCCTGGCCGCCGGGTTCTCTCGAGAGAACCACCACGCTGCCTTCGTTGGCTGCCTTGTCACTGCGCTCGATGACATGCGCGTTGGTGACCAGGAGGTTTCCCTCGCCAGCCACGAAACCGGTGCCTCTGAAGCCGAATCGTGGGCTCTGGGTTTCCTGGTAGAAGCCCACCGCCAACACCGACGGCTTGATCCTTTCGATCACGGTCGGCAGGCGGTCGGCCGCACTGGCCACGAGGCAGTGCCCCACTAGTGCCGCCCCGAAAACAGACCGGACGAGTCGCCCACGAAGCCGGGGCAGTATCACGTCACGTCTCCATGGGCATCAGGCCGCGCACCGCTTGCCGGCAGCCCAGATTCGACCGTGACCGGCGCCGACAACTTCCTTCTCGGGCTGACGGGCGATGATGATCGTCTTGCCTGCAAGGGCGAACGGTAGCACGAAGAGGGGGCTCTCGAAGGAAGCCTGACCGCGCGCTGAAGGAGTCCCTGCTCCCGCGGTGTCCGGTGATCGCTACACGTCGGGATTTCGGTTCTCGTTTCGGACCGCGGGACGCCGCCTACTGCCCCTCGCGAAACAGCACCACGCTCACTGTCTCTACCAATACGAGAATGTCCAGAAAGAGCGAGTTGTTCTTGACATAGTACAGGTCGAACTGGTGCTTCCTGCGTGCGTCTTCGAGCGATCCGCCATAGTGATACCTGACTTGCGCCCATCCGGTAATGCCTGGTTTCACTGAATGGCGCAATTCATAGAACGGAATGGTTTCCTTGAGCTGATCGACGAAGCTGGGGCGTTCGGGACGGGGCCCCACGAGGCTCATCACGCCACTCAGAACGCTGAAGAGCTGCGGCAGTTCATCGATGCGCGTCTTGCGAATGAAGGCGCCGACCCGCGTAATCCGCGGATCGTTCCTGGACGCCCACCGCTCCAGTCCGTCCCGCTCGGCGTCGACGCACATGCTGCGCAGCTTCAGGCACATGAATATCCGGCCGCCGAGGCCTACGCGAGGTTGCCTGTAGATGACGGGCCCCGGACTCTCCAGCCGAACCGCAATCATCGCCAGGATCATGACCGGGGTCGTCAGCAGCAGCAGCGCCGTTGCGCTCACGATATCGAACGTGCGCTTGATGAACTTGCGCAGGCTTCCCTGGACAAAGCCGTTACCGTAGATCAGCCAGCTTCCCTTCAGGCTGTCGATAGGCACTTCGCCCTTCGCCCTTTCGCAGAACCCGGCGAGGTCTAGCACCGACACGCCGCGGATGCGGCACTCCAGGAGTTGATCCATCGGCACCCCGCCTCCGCGATGCTCACGGACCGCCACGATGATTTCCTGGATGTCGTAGCGGGACACCAGATCGGTCAGAGACGAGTGGTTCGGAAAGACACGGCCCCCGCCTTTCGCTGCCTCGGACTCGTTGAGTTCAGTCGAGGTTTCGAAGAACCCGACCACGTTGCGCGCAGATCGCCCCGGAACCTGCAGATCTGTCGCAATGGTGATCGCCTCCGCACCGGTACCCACGACGAGCAGACGGGGCAGCGGCGAGACACGCCGCATGAACCCGAACCACACACGAGACAGGACGAGACCGATACCGAGGTAGGCTATCGCCGCCGGCATCAGCTGCTCGATGTAGCCGCGATCGGCGACCACCCGCAGTGTGAGGCTCGTCACGTACGCGCCGATGCACAGCGCCGCGACCGTGCGCCCGGCAGCGGCGATCGTCGAGATGGGCTTCGGGCGGTACAGCCCGAACAAGGCATACAGCAGCGCCATCACCAGGGCGAACAGGGACGCGCCGAACAGGACGAGCGGAAGTTCAGGTACAGCCGTAGGGATCGTCATGTACCTGCTCGTCAGCGTCGAAGCCGCGAGCAATACGGCAACGAAGCACAAGGCCATGTCGACCGCGATCCCAGCCAAGGCGCCGGGTAGGACGTGGGTGCGAAACAACCGCATGAGCTTCAACCCTCTCAGATGCCACAGTCGTCGAGATATCGTTGGCCGCCCCATCCTTCGAACGCAAAGCCAAGCCTCTCTGACAACGAATTATGGGAGTCCGGATCGGCTCGAGGATCCCCTCAACCGGGGGGGTGCACGGGTGAAATTCGCACAGATGTGCAGCTGCTCGGTCAATCGTTCGGGCACAGTTCGGTGCGCCATGCAGCAAAGCACGATCCGCGCCGCCTCGCCTTCGCGGTGCCCAGCCGACCAGACGATCTTGTACCTACACTTCCCTTTCGCGCGGGCTGCGCTCGGCCCGAGCGTTGACCGACAGTCTCTTTCCGATTCCCTTGGTTCCGTGGCTTGCTGGCCGAACCGGTGCGCTGCGGGCCTTCCTGGCTTCCCATGGATAGATACAACACCGCCCTGACCGCTTGGAGCTTCGGCCTGGTAGGCGCCGTCTACCTGGCGTTTGCGCTGAATCTGATCCGGCTAGGGTACTGGCGCACACCTGGCAATGCGTCGAGTCTGGCACTGCTCGGCGCGGTGAGTTGTACTTCCCTGTGGGGTTGGTTTACCGTGGCCGGCGTCCTGTCCGGCAGGCCGCCGGTCGAACTGCTGGCGACGCTCGCAGATGTGTCTCGCTATGCCTTCTGGTTTGTCTTCCTGCTACTGCTCATAGGGCCGCGAAAGCTTGACAAGACTCTGACCGGCGGGAGCGCGCTTGCCGCATTCGGCGTCGCGCTGGTGGTCAGCGCGCTGGCGATCCAGGCCTTGATGTTCCTCCAAAGCGATCTCCTTCCAACCGGAACACGTCTGGGTTCCCTGTGCTCGCTGTTGCTTTCGATCTTCGGCCTCGTACTGGTCGAGCAGATGTTCCGGAACATCTCGCCGGACTCCCGCTGGAACGCCAAGCCAGTCAGTCTGGCGCTCGCCGGATCCTTCGCCTTCGACGTCTACATGTACTCGCAGGCGGTCGTCTTCGGCAGGGTCGACGCGGACGCCTACAGCATCCGCGGCGCCGTGCACTCGCTGATGACCCCGCTGCTGGTGCTTTCAACCGCCCGTCGTAGCGACTGGATTTCTCAGCTTCGCGTTTCCAGGAGCGCGGCCTTCCATTCGGCGACGCTGCTGATTTCTGGGACGTATCTGATATTCATATCAGCGGTCGGTTACTACGTCAGATTCTTCGGCGGGGAATGGGGCCGGGCGCTGCAACTCGGCATCGTCTTTGTCTCGTTGATTCTCCTGACCATACTCGCGCTCTCCGGGTCGGTGCGGGCAAAGCTCAGGGTCTTTCTCAACAAGAATTTCTTCCGCTATCGATACGACTATCGAGAGGAGTGGCTCAAGTTCACCAGCACCCTCTGCGCTCAGAATACGCCGCAGGAAATGGGTCAACAGGTCATCCGTGGCCTGGCCGATTTTCTCGAAAGCCCGGGGGGCGGGCTGTGGATGAAGGGTCAGGGCGCGAGGGAGTTTCGGCAGACGGCCCGCCTGAACTGCATTCCCGTGCACGAACCCGAGCACGTCGAATCATCGCTCTGCGACTTCCTGAGGGGCGAGGGCGCGATCCTCAATCTCGAGGAATACCGGTCGTCCCCGCGGCGTCACGATTCATTGAAGTTGCCGCCCTGGTTGCAGTCGATACCGCAGGCTTGGCTGATCGTTCCCCTGATCGTGGGCGACGAATTGATCGGTTTCGTCGTCCTATTGAGTTCGCGCACCCACGTCGACGCCAACTGGGAGGTGTATGACCTGCTGAAGACGGCCAGTCGGCAAGCAGCCAGCTTTCTGGCGCAGATGGCAGCCACCGAAGCCTTGCTCGAAGTGCGCAAGTTCGATGCGTTCAATCGAATGTCGGCGTTCGTTGTGCACGATCTGAAGAACATCGTCACGCAGCTTTCGTTGATGATGAAGAATGCCAAGCGGCTTCACGCCAACCCGGAATTTCAGCAGGACATGCTGATGACCGTCGAAAACTCGCTCGACAGAATGCGCCAGCTGATGACTCAGTTGCGCGAGGGCACGACGCCGCCTGGGACGGCGTTCGGTGTCGATCTGGGCGGCATCGTCCGTCGCGTCGAAGCGGTCGCGAGAGGTCGCGGTCGCCAGCTGGAAGTCCAGTTGCTCGAATCCGTCGTCGCACGCGGGCACGAGGAGCGGCTCGAGCGAGTCGTCGGACACGTGGTCCAGAATGCGCTCGATGCCACCGAGCCGTCGGGAAAGGTCTGGGTGCACCTCGACAAGCTCGGCGGCATGGCTCGCATCGAAGTGGGCGACACGGGCCACGGCATGACGCCAGAGTTCGTTCGCGATCGACTCTTCAAGCCATTTCAGACGACGAAGATCACCGGCATGGGAATCGGCGCCTACGAGAGCTTCCAGTACGTTCAGGAGCTCGGCGGCAAGATCTCGGTCGAGAGCGAGCCGGGCAAGGGAACGAAGGTGACCTTGCTGGTTCCGCTGTTCGAAGGCCGGACGGTGCCCGATCTCGACCTGCTGAAGGCCCCAGGATAGATCTGACCGGGTACTCGGTATTGCCGCGCCGATCACCCCGCTGCGCCACGATTTTCACATGTCGGCCATTTACCTGTCGTTTCTCACGATCCAGTCCTGAATCTGCACGAACTCCCCCCGACGTGAGTGTGTGAGGGCTGGGATCGCTGTGCCATCATTCCGCCATGAGTCGATCGCGTCTCCGTTCAACGTCGAAGGCGGCGCTCGAATGCGCTTGGCTGTAAGCTTGCAAAGTCTCTCAAGGCATTATTGATAAGGGGTAAGACCATGGGCAATTTCGCCGTTCAGCACCTGCATGTGGTCCGAGCAGCGCTCCTCGCGGCGGGGGTGAGCCTGCTCGCCGCTTGCGCGAGCAACCTGGGGAAGTTTCCAGCGGCACCCGTGGCGGACCCCACGCGTGATTACACCTACATCGTCGGCCCGGGTGACAACATCAACATCATCGTCTGGCGCAACCCCGAGGTGTCGATGTCGGTGCCGGTGCGCCCGGACGGCAAGTTCTCGACGCCGCTGATCGACGAACTGGTGGCGTCAGGGCAAGACTTCGGTGGAAATCGCGCGCGAGATCGAGAAGCAGCTCGGAAAGTACATCCGCGATCCAGTCGTGACCGTCATCGTCACCGGCTTCGTCGGCCCCTACGACCAACAGATCCGCGTGGTGGGCGAGGCGGCGAAGCCGCAGGCCCTTCCGTACAAGTTGCAGATGACCGCGCTCGACGTCATGGTTGCCGTCGGCGGGCTGACCGACTTCGCGGCTGGCAACGAAGCCATCATCTTCCGCTCCAGCGAGGGCGGCAAGCAGTACTCCGTTCGACTCAGGGACCTGATCAGGCGGGGAGACATCTCGGCCAACGTCGAAATGAAGCCTGGCGACATCCTGATCATTCCGCAGAGCTTCTTCTGAACGCTCGAACTGCCTTGACCCTGCCGAATCGCTGTTTAACCCCTGAGACGATCCAATCCGATGGAATAGCTACTTGCCCAGTTGTCCACCATCGCCAGGAGCATGTGGCGATTCCGCTGGCCGGCCGTGCTGGTGGCGTGGCTGACGGCCATCATCGGGGTGGCGATCGTGTTCCGGATCCCCGACCAGTACGAGGCCACTGCCCGCGTCTACGTCGACACGCAGTCGATCCTGAAGCCGCTGATGGCCGGGCTTGCGGTGCAACCCAACGTCCAGCAGCAGGTGGAGATGTTGAGCCGCACCCTCGTCAGCCGGCCCAACGTCGAAAAGGTGGTGCGCATGGCCGACCTTGACCTCAAGAGCGAGTCGAAGGCCGACCAGGAGGCCCTGGTGACCCGGTTGATGGCCGATCTGCAGATCAGAGTCGGCAGGACGCGACAACCTGTACACACTCGGTTTCCGCGATTCAGACCCGGCGAAAGCTCAGCGTGTCATCCAGTCGATCGTTTCGATCTTCGTGGAGTCGAGTCTCGGCGCATCGCGCAAGGACACTGAATCTGCCAAGGCGTTCATCAACGAGCAGATCAAGGCCTATGAAGGCCAGGTTGCAGGAAGCTGAAGCTCGGCTGAAGGAGTTCAGGATTCGGAATATCGAAATGCAAACGGGCGAGGGAATGGACTCGGTATCGCAAGCTGGCTGAATTGAGGACGCAGATGAATCAGGCCAGACTGGAATTGCGTGAGGCCGAGCAGGCCCGGGATGCAGCTCGCAAGCAGTTCAGCAACGACAAGTCAGACGACACAAGCGCATCGTCAGTCACGCCGCCACCGGTCGGAGGAATCGACAATCGTTGTCGCCACCCCTGAGATCGATGCCCGAATCGAAGCGCAGAAGCGCAATCTCGATGGCTTGCTGCAGCGCTTTACCGAGCAGCACCCCGACATCGTCAGCACCCGAAAGCTGATCCGTGACCTCGAGGAGCAGAAGAAGAAGGAGGTCCAGGAACTTGCGCAAGGCAGCCGCGGCGTCCCCGGCGGCACCGTCGGCCAACGGCAACATGGCGTCACAGGCGATGAGTCAGATGCTGGCAAGCTCGGAGCTTCAGGTCGCCTCGCTCAAGGCCCGGGTGGCAGAGTACACATCGCGCTTCAACCAGGTGCGCGAACTGGCCAAGACGGCGCCGCAACTCGAAGCCGAAGCCTCGCAGCTCAATCGCGACTACGAGATCAACAAGCGGAACTACGATGACCTGGTGAAACGGCGCGAGTCTGCAACGATGTCGGGAGAGCTCGAGGTGGCCGCCGGCGTTGCCGACTTCCGCCTCATCGATCCGCCGCGCGTCACGCCCAAGCCCGTGTCACCGAACCGACTGATCCTGCTGCCGATGGCGATGGTCCTGGCATTGGGGGCGGGCCTGTTCACCGCTTTCGCGGCGAGCCAGTTGCGACCGGTGTTTCACGGCGCCAGCGACCTTCGCGCGAAACTGGAGTATCCGATACTGGGCGCGGTTTCACTCATTACGTCCGAGGCCGACATTCGGCGCGAGAAGGTCGACTTGATGCGCTTCCTGGTTTCTTCGGGCAGCCTGCTCGCCATCTTCGTGGCGGGCTTGATCACCATGTCGCTGATCGCGGCCAGACAGGGTTGACTTCGATGAGCAGTCTGATCGAACAAGCAGCGCAACGGCTGGGACAACTCCGCCGCACCGGCGTTTCGATTCCCGAGGCGGCGACGCCTGAAACGCCGTCCGTCGCGGTCGAGTCGGGGGCGGTTTCGGCAGCGCCAGTCGCGGAAACGCAGAAGGTCCAGCTGCCGGAAGCTCCCGCCAGAACGTCGCAGCAGGTCACGCTGGACCTCGACGCGTTGAACGCCGCCAACATCATCACCCCCAATGCGCCGCGTTCACACACTGCCGACCAATTCCGCGTGATCAAGCGGCCACTTCTCGTCAATGCGAAGGGCATGGGCACGACGGTGCTCAATCACGGCAACCTGATCATGGTCACCAGCGCCCTGGTCGGAGAAGGCAAGAGTTTCACGTCGATCAACCTGGCGATGAGCATCGCCATGGAACTGGACAACACGGTGATGCTCGTCGACGCCGACGTCGCCAGGCCCTCGGTGCTGCGCATGCTCGGGTTGCCAGGCGGTCCGGGGCTGCTGGACCTTCTCGAAGGCAAGGCCGATATGGCCGATGTCCTGCTGAAGAACGAACGTCGAAAAGCTGACCATCCTGCCCAGCGGAACACCTCATCCGCGGGCGACCGAGCTGCTGGCCAGCGATGCGATGCGGCTGCTGCTCGACGACATGGCGCAACGCTACCCCGACCGGATCATCGTCTTCGACTCGCCGCCGCTGCTGCTGACCACCGAGGCACGGGTCCTGGCCACCCAGATGGGGCAGGTCGTCTTGGTGGTGCAATGCCGACAAGACGTTGCAGGCCGATGTCCAGCATGCGCTCTCCACGATCAAGGCCTGTTCGCACATCAATCTGGTGCTCAACAAGGCGCGCGGCGATTCCGCCGGCGTCTATGGTCGTGGTTACGGCTACGGGTATGGCTACGGTTACGGGTATGGATACGGTGGCGAGAAGCAATCGGCGTGATCGGCGCCATCCGATCCCAGCGCGCCAGCTTCTTCGATGATGACCCGACACCACGCCAGGCATGCCGGCCGCCCCTTGTGTGGCCTGCTGGCTCTGGCGGCGGTGGGCGCTGCGGCTCAGATTTCAATGCAGCCTCGGACTATGGGCGTTGCCTGCGGGGGCGGCCGGACGGCCGATGGGTCGACTTCGCGCGGCGGCCGGGGCTTCTACATTACTCCCAGTGTCGCCGTGCAGGCTACACTCACCGACAACGTCAATCTGAGTGCAACCAACAAGCAATCCGACCTGATGCCTCGATCACGCCAGCAATTCAAATGGGCGGGCAATCGGGCCGGGTGAAGGGATTCCTCGACTACGCGCTGACGGTGTCGGCTCTCCGCCAGGGGCGCGGAAATCGGCCACTTGCAGAACTCCCTCAATGCGCGGGTCAGCGCGGAGGCGGTCAGAACTGGCTCTATCGTAGATGCTAGCGCGCAAATCTCGCAGCAGTACATCTCTCCGTTCGGCACGCAGTCGTCGGACCCCAGCCTGGTCAACAGCAATCGCACCGAGACGTCTACCTTTGGTATGTCTCCCGTACATCCGCGGCCAGATTGCCGGGGTGGTCAACTACCGGGCTCTAGTCGATTACAGCTACACGAACAGCGGCACCTCGCAAGCGTCGGACTCATCGACGCTTGCTCGGCAACGTGCACTTCGATGCAACGACGCGCTGGTCGAATCTCGGTTGGCTTGTCGACCTACTTCTATCGGGAGGATGACTTCAGCCAAGGTCGGGACACGACAGACCAATATTGCCTCGGTCAGCTGACCTATGCCGTCACGCCCGAGTTCCACGTCTCGCTGCGCGCGAACACCGAGTCCAACAACATCATCACCCTGCAGAAGCAGACCTACAACGGCTGGGGATGGGGGCTCGACTGGGCGCCGAGTCCGCGCACCCAACTTTTCGCTGACGGAGGATCAGCGCTTCTTCGGTAGTTCACATGCCTATGGGATCGACTATCGGACGCCGCAGAAGCGTGTGGAGGATCAGCAATACGCAGGGCCTGTCCACCGGGCAGACGCAACAGTGGGAGAGGTAACCCCGGTTCGGCCTTCGACCTGTTGTTCGCGCAGTTCGCCAGCTGTCGAGCCCGACCCGGTGCTGCGCGAGCAACTCGTCAACAATTTCATGCAGAGCAATGGCATCGATCCGAACGCTCTGGTGAGCAGCAGCTACCTGCCGAGCCAGATCCAGGAAGAGCGCCGGCAGGAAGCCTCGGTGGCTTTGATGGGCATCAGAAGCACCGTGATCTTCAGCGCTTCATCAGACCTACTCTCGCAATCTTGGGGTCTTGTCGAACCCGGACAACGATTTCGCGAACGGCAACTTGACTCGCTGGCGTGGAGCCGGCGTCGGTTGGTCGCACCGTCTGACACCGCAGTCGACAATCAATCTGAACGCTAGAGCAAACAAGACGACCGGTGATCGAGCACGCGAAACCACCCTCTGGGCGCTTTACGGGATGTGGTCCGCCCAGTTGTCGCGGCGAGCCACCGCCTCGATCACGTTGCGGCATCAGCAACTTCAGCAGCAGTACCGCGCCCTACGATGAATCCGCGGTGATCGCCAACCTCAGCATGACGTTCTGACCCATGTACGAAGGCTTCTACGGGTTGAGCTGCAAGCCGTTCCAGCTCAACCCCGACCCCAACTTCTATTTCGGCAGCAAGCAGCACAGCCGTGCTCGCGCTTATCTCGAGTACGGCGTGTCGCGCCACGAGGGGTTCGTCGTCATCACCGGCGAGATCGGCGCCGGCAAGACGACGATGCTGCGCGCGCTGATCGACGGCCTGCACGGCAGCGATGTCGTCATCGGCAACCTGGTCACCACGCAGCTCGGCGCCGAAGACACGCTGCGCATGGTCGGCGCGGCGTTCGGCGTCCACGTCAAGGACGCGCCGAAGTCCGAGCTGCTGATCTCGATCGAAGCCTTCCTGGTCAGCCAGACGAGCCAGGGCAAGCGTTGCCTGCTGATCGTCGACGAGGCGCAGAACCTGACGCCCCAGGCCGTCGAGGAACTGCGCATGCTGTCGAACTTCCAGTTCGGCAACCAGGCGCTGCTGCAGACCTTCCTGGTCGGCCAGCCGGAGTTCCGCGAGATCCTGCAGCGCTCTGAGATGGAGCAGCTCCGGCAGCGCGTGGCCGCCACCTGCCACATCGGCCCGCTGGACGCCGAGGAAACACAGCTCTACATCGAGCACCGGCTCAGATGCGCCGGGTCCGAGGGCAGGCCGAGCTTCGAGGCGGCGGCCTTCGACGCTATCTACAAGGCGGCCGGCGGTATCCCGCGGCGCATCAACGCGATCTGCGACCGGCTGCTGCTGCTGGGGTTCCTCGCCGAGAAGACGCACCTGAGCGGCGCTGACGTCGACGAAGTGGTGCGCGAATTCGCCGAGGAGTCGGCGGTTCCCCACAAGCCGATCGCCGCGGGCGGTGCGCCCGCCGGCGCCGGGGTCGCGCTGGACGTCGATCTGTCCAGGATCGAGTTGGAGCCGGAGGCCGCGCGGGGCATGTCGGGCCAACTCGCCACGCTGGTCGCGGAGCAGCGCCTCGACCAGTTGCAGCGCCTGGAGCGGGGCATGCTCCGGCTCGAGCGCCTGAACCTCCAGACCCTGGCCTTGCTGCAGAAGCTGGTCGACGCGGTCAAGACGACGTCCGACGAAGACAGCAAATGAGCGACCGGGCTTCGGGCGGCGAGCTGGGGCCCGTCATGTGCGTCGTGGGCGCGCGGCCGAACTTCATGAAGATGGCGCCGATCCTGCGCGCGCTGGCCGATCATGTTCCGCCGCTGCCGTCGCTGCTGGTCCACACCGGGCAGCACTACGACCAGGACATGAGCGGCCGCCTGTTCACCGACCTCGGCCTGCCGCTCCCCGACATCAACCTCGACGTCGGGTCCGGCAGCCATGCGGCGCAGACCGCCGAAGTCATGCGCCGCTTCGAGCCCACGCTGGACGCGCACCGGCCGTCGTGCGTGGTGGTGGTGGGCGACGTGAACTCGACGCTGGCCTGCACGCTCGTCGCGGCGAAGAAGGGCGTGCCGGTCGCTCATGTCGAGGCCGGCCTGCGCAGCTACGACCGCAAGATGCCCGAAGAGATCAACCGTGTCGTCACCGACCAGCTCGCCGACCGCCTGTACACCACCGAACGCAGCGCCGAAGACAACCTGCGCCGCGAAGGCGTCCCCGCAGAACGGGTGGTCTTCTGCGGCAACGTGATGATCGACTCGCTGCTCGCGAATCGCAGACATGCGCGCGGCGCCGCCGACACCTTGCGCGCGCACGGCATCGACCCCGCCGTGCTCGATCATCCGAAGGGCTACGGCGTCGTGACCCTGCACCGGCCGTCGAACGTCGACGATCCGCAGACGCTGCGTTCGCTGCTCGGCGTGCTGCGCGAAGTCGCGTCCGAACTCCCGCTCGTCTTCGCGCTGCACCCGCGCACCCGCGGCAACATCGAGCGGTTCGAGCTGGGTCACCTCGTCGATCCTGCGCGCATGCTGCTGCTGCCGCCGCAGGGCTATCTGGAGATGCTGGGGCTGATGTCCGGCGCAGCCCTCGTGCTCACCGACTCCGGCGGGCTGCAGGAAGAGACCACCGCGCTCGGCATTCCCTGCCTGACGCTGCGCGAGAACACCGAGCGCCCGATCACCATCGAGCAGGGCACCAACACGCTGGTCGGCAGCGATCGGCAGGCCATCCTGCAAGGCGTCGCCGAGATCCTGGCCGGCCGCGGCAAGCGCGGGCGCGTGCCCGAGTTGTGGGACGGGCATGCCGCCGATCGCATTGCGAGCGACCTCTGGCATGGCTCCAGCCATCGCCGGCGGCCGCGGAGCGGCAATGACCGCAGCCGCCGCAAACCGGGGGCATTCGAACTTCACCAATGCCCTGACGATCGACGTCGAAGACTACTTCCAGGTCTCCGCACTCGCCCCCTACATCTCGCGCAGCGAATGGGACTCGCGCGAGTGCCGCGTCGAGCGCAACGTCGATCGCATCCTCGCGATGCTCGACGACCACGACACCCAGGCGACGTTCTTCACGCTCGGCTGGATCGCCGAACGCTACCCGCAGCTGATCCGCCGCATCGAGGCGCAGGGGCACGAAATCGCGAGCCATGGCTACGGCCACCAGCGCGCGAGCGACCTGAACGAGGCCGCCTTCCGCACCGACATCGAGACCGCGAAGAAGATTCTCGAAGACCTGTGCGGCACGGCCGTCAACGGCTACCGGGCGCCGAGCTTCTCGATCGGTGCCGCCAACCTGTGGGCCTTCGAGATCCTCGCCCGCGCCGGCTACCGCTACAGCTCGAGCATCTACCCCATTCGGCACGACCACTACGGCATGCCCGACTCACCGCGCTTTGCCCATCACGTGCACGACGCGCTGCTCGAGCTCCCGATCACCACGCTGCGCCTGTTCAACCGCAACCTGCCGTCCAGCGGCGGCGGCTATTTCAGGTTGCTGCCCTATGCCGTGTCGCGCTGGATGCTGCAGCGGGTGAACACGCGCGAGCAGGAGTCGGCGATCTTCTACTTCCACCCCTGGGAGATCGACGTCGACCAGCCGCGCATCGCAGGCATCGACCGCCGGACGCGCTTTCGCCACTACCTGAACATCGATCGCATGGAGCAGCGCCTGGCCTGCCTGCTGCGAGACTTCCGCTGGGGCCGGATGGACCACGTCTTCCTGAACCGCGCCGCGCCGCCGTTCGCGAAATGACTCTTCATCCCGCTGCGCCCGTGCCGACCATTCGCCGCCTGTCCCTGCAGGACGCCGCCGCCGCGCGGCGCTGGGACGAGTTCGTCATGGCCTGCCCGGAACGCCACCTTCTTTCACCGTGCCGGCTGGCAGAAGATCCTGAACGAGGTCTTCCGCCACGACACCTATTTCCTGTACGCCGAGACCGACGGCCGCATCGAAGGCGTGCTGCCGCTCGCGCACGTGAAGTCGCTGCTGTTCGGCAATTCGCTCGTCGGCCTGCCGTTCGCCGTCTACGGCGGCGTGGCGGCGACGAGCGCCGATGCCGCGAGCGCGCTGGAAGCCGAGGCCCAGCGGCTCGCGCGGAGCCTGGGCGTCGATCACCTCGAACTTCGCAACGTCGAAGCGAGACACGCCGACTGGCCCCGGCAGGACCTCTACGTGACCTTCCGCAAGGCCATCCTGCCCGACGAGGAAGCCAACATGCTGGCCATCCCGCGCAAGCAGCGCGCGATGGTGCGCAAGGGGATCAAGCACGGTCTGCGCAGCGACCTCGACGCAGGCGTCGACCGCTTCTTCGCGCTCTATGCCGACAACGTGCACCGCCACGGCACGCCGGCCCTGCCCAAGCGCTACTTCCAGGCGCTGCGCGACGAATTCGGCGCCGACTGCGAGGTGCTCACCGTCAGCGCCCCCGACGGCCGGCCGCTCAGCAGCGTGCTCAGCTTCTACTTCCGCGACGAAGTGCTGCCCTACTACGCGGGCGACGACGAGGCCGCGCGCGACCTGGCGGCGAACGACTTCAAGTACTGGGAGCTGATGCGCCGCGCCTGCGCGCGCGGGATGAAGGTGTTCGACTACGGGCGCAGCAAGCAGGGCACCGGCCCCTATGCCTTCAAGAAGAACTGGGGTTTCGAGCCGACGCCGCTGCACTACGAGTACTGCCTGTACAAGCGCAGCGCCGTGCCGCAGAACAACCCGGCCAACGCGAAGTACAAGCTGCTGATCGAGACCTGGCGGCGCATGCCCCTCGGCATGGCGAACTGGCTCGGGCCCTTCGTCGTGCGCAGCCTGGGATAGCCATGGCCAACCTGCTGTACCTGGTGCACCGCATGCCGTACCCGCCGAACAAGGGCGACAAGGTGCGCTCGTACCACCTGCTCAAGCACCTGGCCGCCAGGCACCGGGTGTTCGTCGGCACCTTCATCGACGACCCGGAGGACGAAGCGCACGTCGACACCCTGCGCAGCCTGTGCGCCGGCCTGCACGCGGCGCGCCTGCACCCCGCGCGCGCGCGCATCGGCAGCCTGGCCGGCCTGCTCGATGGCGAAGCGCTCACGCTGCGCTACTACCGCGACGCGGCGCTGCATCGATGGGTGCGCGAGACCGTTCGCCGCGAGCGCATCGACGCAGTAGTGGTGTTCTCGTCGTCGATGGCGCAGTACGCCGAAGGCCTGGGCCTGCCGATGCTGGTGGACTTCGTCGATCTCGACTCCGCCAAGTGGACCGAGTACGCCACGCACCACCGCTGGCCGATGTCGTGGCTGTATCGGCGCGAAGGCGAGCAGCTGCTCGCCTACGAACGCGCGGTCGCCGCGCGCGCGGCACGCTCCTTCTTCGTCACCGAGAAGGAGGCCGCGCTGTTCCGCAGCTTCGCGCCCGAGAGCGCCGGCACCTGCGAGGCCCTGTGCAACGGTGTCGACGCCGACTACTTCGCGCCCGACCCGGCGCGTGCCTCGCCGTTCGCGGCGGGCGAACTGCCCGTGGTCTTCACCGGCGCGATGGACTACTGGCCCAACATCGATGCCGTGACCTGGTTCGCCACCGAGATGCTGCCCCCGCTGCAAGCCAAGTGGCCCGCGCTGCGCTTCCACATCGTCGGCCGCAGCCCGGCACCCGCCGTGCGCGCCCTGGCCGGCGAGGCCGTGAACGTGACGGGCACCGTGCCCGACGTGCGCCCGTACCTGCAGCACGCCGCCGTGGTGGTGGCGCCGCTGCGCCTGGCGCGCGGCATCCAGAACAAGATCCTCGAAGCCATGGCGATGGGCCGGCCGGTGGTGGCGTCGCGCGAATGCGCCGAATCGATCACCGCGCAGCGCGGCACCGAACTCGTCGACGCGGCCGACGCCGATGCCTTCGTGCGCGAGGTCGACGCGCTGCTGCGCGCACCGTTGCAAGCCGCCGCCATCGGCGAGGCGGGCCGCCGCCGCGTGCAGCACGATTACAGCTGGGACGCGCACCTCGGCGCCTTCGAGCATTACCTGGCGCCGCTGTGCGCCGATCAGCCGCTGGCGGCCTGAACTGATGGGAACAAGACGATGAGTGCCGTGCCCGCCGACCTGCGTGTCGCCTCGCCCTGGCGCACCGCGCTGCCCGCGTTCCTGCTGCTGGTGGCGGCCCTCGTGCTGCTGTATCGCGACACCGCGACGGTCATGGTCGGCATCTGGTGGCGCTCCGAAACCTTCGCCCATGCATTCCTGGTGCTGCCCGATCAGCCTGTGGCTCGTCTGGCGCCAGCGCGAGCGCCTGGCTGCCCTGACTCCGCGCGCGCAGCCCTGGGTGCTGCTGCCGCTGCTGGCGGTGGCGGTGGTCTGGCTGCTGTCGGATCTGGTCGTCGTCAACGCCGCGTCGCAGTTCGCCTTCGTGGCGATGCTGGTGCTGGCGGTGCCGGCCGTGCTGGGCATGGAGGTCGCGCTGACGATCCTTTTCCCGCTGCTGTTCCTGTTCTTCGCCGTGCCGTTCGGCGAGTTCATGCTGCCCGCGATGATGGAGTGGACGGCGGACTTCACGGTCCTTGCCCTGCAGGTTGACCGGCGTGCCGGTCTTCCGCGAGGGGCAGCACTTCGTCATTCCCTCGGGCAGCTGGTCGGTGATCGACGAATGCAGCGGCGTGCGCTACCTGATGGCGTCGTTCATGGTGGGCACGCTGTTCGCGTACCTCAACTACCGCTCGTACAAGCGGCGCGCGCTGTTCATGCTGTTCTCGCTGCTGGTGCCCATCGTGGCCAACTGGCTGCGCGCCTACATCATCGTGATGCTGGCCCACCTCTCGGGCAACCGGATCGCGACCGGCGTGGACCACGTTCTCTACGGCTGGGTCTTCTTCGGCGCCGTCATCTTCATCATGTTCATCGTCGGTGCGCGATGGTCGGAGCCCGACGAGGCACGGGATAAGACCGCAGACCTGTCGGGCCGGGCCGCCGCACAGCCCGGCACCGCACGGCGCATGCTCGCGACGGCGCTGGCCGGCGCCGTAATCGCGCTGCTGCCGCACATCACGGTCGGCGCCCTGCAGCGTGCCGAGCATGCCGCTGCCGAGGCCAGGGTCGACCTGCCGGTGCGCCTGGCCGAAGGCTGGTCTGCCGAAGGAGCGCGGCTCGTCGAGTGGGCACCGATGTTCGGCAACCCGTCGGCCGAAGCCATGCAGGTCTACGCCGGCCCGGCGGGAACGGTGGGCGTGCATCTCGCCTACTACCGCGGCCAGACAGAAGACCGCAAGGTCGTCAGCTCCCGCAACATGCTGGTGGGCATGAGGGACGCCGAATGGAGCCTGCCCGTCGTCGGCAGCGGCCGAGACGTTGCCGTGGGGCAGCAGAAGATCACCGTGCGCACCGCCGAAATTCTCGGCCGCGAGCGGCCCGGCACCGCGCACCGGCCGCACCTCGTCGTCTGGCGCTTCTACTGGATCGACGGCCGCTTCATCGCCGGCGACGTGGCCGCCAAGATCGCCGGCGTGCTGGCGCGGCTGCAGGGCCACGGCGATGAGGGCGCGGCGATCGTTCTGTATGCCGATGGCGAGACAGTTGAAGCGTCGAACGCAGCGCTGGAAGCCTTCGTGCAGGCGAACCTGGGCAGCCTGAACGCACTGCTGCAGCGCACGCGCGACGCACGCTGAAGTACGGGAAGTCCGAGCGGGGCGACACGACTACAGCTGCGCATGCTCTTCACAACGGCAGCATTCGCGCTGATCTTCTTGCCAGTAACGCTGGCAGGCTTCTTCGTCCTTGGGCGGTGGAGCCAGTACGGTGCTGCGCTGTGGCTATTCCTGGCCTCGGTGGCTTTCTACGGCTACTGGATGCCCGAATTCACGCTGCTCTTGCTGGCGTCAATCGGCGCCAATTTTCTCTTCGGGCTGTTGATCGCCAAAGCAGTCTTGCGCAAACCGGCCGGTACGAATGCCAGAGCGAAAGGCTGGCTGACTTGCGCAGTCGCAGCCAATCTGCTGGTGCTCGGCTACTTCAAGTACGCCAACTTCTTCGTCGACAACTTGAACCTGATAGTGGGTGCCGAATGGGACATCGGCCGCGTCCTGCTGCCGATCGGAATCTCGTTCTTCACCTTCACGCAGATCGCATTTCTGGTCGACACGTACCAGCGGCGCGTGGGCGAGTACAGGTTTGTCCACTACGGGCTGTTCGTCAGCTACTTCCCGCACCTCGTGGCGGGGCCGGTGCTACATCACGCGCAGATGATGCCGCAGTTCGGCAACCCTGCGATCTATCGTCTCGACACAGGCAACTTCTCAGCGGGCCTGGCGATCTTCGGCATCGGACTGCTGAAGAAGATCGTCTTCGCCGACGGCATCAGCCCCTACGCGGATGCCATCTTCAAACCTGCTGATGCCGGACTGAGCCCGGAGCTTGGTGAGGCTTGGCTCGGCGCCTTGGCGTACACGTTCCAGCTCTACTTCGACTTCTCCGGCTACTCCGACATGGCAATCGGCCTGTCGTGGATGTTCAACGTTCGGTTGCCGTTCAACTTCGATTCGCCCTACCGTGCATCGAGCATCAGCGACTTCTGGCGCCGCTGGCATATCTCACTTTCGAACTTTCTTCGCGACTACCTCTACATTGCACTTGGCGGCAATCGAAAGGGCACCTTCAGGCGCTACGTGAATCTCGCGGTCACGATGCTGCTGGGCGGCTTATGGCACGGCGCCAGCTGGTCCTTTGTCTTATGGGGGGGGCTGCATGGGGCTTACCTCATGATCAATCATGCGTTCCGTGCACTCTGCGGCACACGTGTTTGCGCATTGCTCGCCGCCAGCCGCATGTTCCTGGCCTTCTCCTGGCTGCTGACCATGCTGGCGGTGATCGTGGCGTGGGTGTTCTTCCGGTCCGAGACCCTTACCGGAAGCCTCCGAATGCTGCAAGGAATGGCGGGTCTCACCGGCGTCGATGCCGTGCGACCGCTCTTGTGGAATGCTGGATTGCAGTGGCCGGTGGGTGCCCTGTGGTGTGCAGTGCTCGGGGTCTTCGCAGTTGCCTTACCTAACAGCAATCGAATCGGCGAGGCCGTGCTCAGGCTGGCAAGGCAGCGACCCGCGGTCCGATCGCTGGTGTTCGGCTTCGCTTTGGCAGCGTCGTTGTTTCTCGTGCTGCTGAATACCGCGCGTGACTCGGTCAGCGCTTTCATCTACTTCAACTTCTGATCATGACTCGCACACTTGCCCTAGCCAGTGCCGGAGTCGTTGGCTTCCTCCTGTTGCTGGAATGCATGTTTCGACTCATGCCGGTATCCACGTCGACACTGACCGGCTATTACTTCGACCCCCATATCCTGACCTATCCGGCGCACCACGAGTGGCGCGTACGCCACGGGCTGGGACCTTCGCAACGCACAGACCTTGCGCAGTAACGACTTCGGATTTGTTGCCGACCACGACTTCGCCCGTGACGAGACGGCGGTTGCATTGATTGGCGACAGCTACGTCGAGGCATCGATGCTGCGCGCGGCTGACCGTCTTGGGATGCAACTCGAGCGCGTCCTGGGTGGACACCGCGCCGTCTACACGCTGGGCAGCCCGGGCACGGCGTTGCTCGACTATGCCGAACGTATCCGCTTCGCCAGCGAGCGCTTCGACATACGAGACTTCGTCATTCTGATGGAGCGAGGCGATGTGCGTCAATCGCTGTGCGGGTCGGGTAATGTGCAGTACGCGTGCCTGGATCCGGCGACCTTGGCGCCAAGCAGCGAGAAACTGCCTCCTCCTTCGACCGTGAAGCAGCTGCTCCGGCATTCGGCGCTCGCTCAGTATCTGTTCAGTCAGCTCAAGCTGGAGCCGTCGAGGCTCTGGAGGAAGGCCTTTGCACACGCCGTGCCGACTGGCCAGGCAGCACCATCGAGCGCGAGCAACTCCGCCTTGCCGGCTGAGCTATCCACGCGAGTCGTGGATGAAGTCACGCGGGTCTTCTTGGAGCGAATCAAGCCGCACGCTCCGGGTCGGTTGGTGATCGTCCTCGACAGCCCACGCGGCAGTGTCCGGTCTGCGTCGGCGACCGAGACCCATGAGCGGCGGCGATTCATCGCACTCGTTCGCGCGGCAGGCATTTCGGTCGTCGAGACCGAACCCCTCTTCCGCGAACACTTCGAATCGTCGTCACTCTCGCTGGACGTCGGGCCGTACGACGGTCACCTGAACGCCCTGGGCTTGAAGATCATTGCTCAAGCTGCGGCCAAGGCCCTGGAATGATTCAGGAGAGGGCAAGGGCCAAGGCGCGTGAGTCGATCGTGGCGAGGAATCGACCCCTCGTGGTCCACGTCGTCTACCGCTTCGACACCGGTGGGCTCGAGAACGGCGTCGTCAACCTGATCAACCACATGCCTGCCGGCGCATACCGGCATGCGGTCGTGGCGCTGACGGAGGTGGCGCCTGCGTTTGCGCGGCGCATTCGTCGCGACGACGTCGAGTTCGTCTCGCTGCACAAGCCACCCGGCCACGGCGTCAAGCTGTACCCGCGGCTGTACCAGCTGTTTCGCCAATGGCGCCCGGCCGTCGTGCACACCCGGAACCTCGCCGCGCTGGAGTGCCAGGTGCCGGCGATGCTTGCCGGCGTGCCGGTGCGCATCCACGGCGAGCACGGCCGCGACGTGGAAGACCTGCACGGCACGAGCGTGCGCTACCAGTGGATGCGCCGCGCCTATCGGCCGTTCGTCCATCACTACGTGGCGCTGTCGCGTGAGCTGGCCACCTACCTTGAAAATCGAGTCGGCGTGCCGCAGCGGCGCATCACCGAGATCTGCAACGGCGTCGACACCGACCGCTTCCACCCTGCGCCGGGCGGGCGTGTCCCCATCGAAGACTGCCCGTTCATCGACCCCTCACTGTGGCTGGTCGGCACCGTCGGCCGCATGCAGACCGTGAAGGCGCAGACCCTACTCGCGCGCGCCTTCATCCACGCACTGCAGCTCCAGCCGGCGCTGCGCGAACGACTGCGTCTGGTGATGGTGGGCGACGGCCCACTGCGCGCCGAGGCGCAGGCGCTGCTCGACGCCGCCGGCGTCGGCCCCCTGGCGTGGCTGCCCGGTGAGCGCACCGACGTGCCCGATGTCATGCGCGGGCTCGATGGCTTCGTGCTGCCGTCGCTGGCCGAGGGCATCTCGAACACGATCCTGGAGGCGATGGCCACCGGGCTGCCGGTGATCGCCACGCAGGTGGGCGGCAATGCGGAACTGGTGGTGCCCGGTGAAACCGGTGAGATCGTGCCCCCTGCAGATGCCGAGGCTCTGGCCGCAAACTTGGTGCGCCTGGCCGCCGACCCGGCGCGCGCCGTGGCGATGGGCCGGGCCGGCCGGGCCGTCGTCGAGCAGCGATTCAGCCTGCCGGGGATGGTTGCTGCCTACCGGAGCTTGTACGATCGGCTGCTGGCGATGCAGGTGTGAGTCCTGGCTTGCGTCTGGTTGCGCTGCCATCTGCCAAGCGACTCGACCGCCCGACGGGCGCGCCACTGTGCGGGATGTCATGCGCAGGGCAGGTTTGTTCCGTGCCTTCGTCGGCGGATGTAAGCATTTCCAATACCATCCCACCCGCGCCATTCGCTGTGGATTGCTGGTGACCACGGTCTTCTGACCGTGGCCTGCAATCCCATCTTCCAGCCCAGCCAACCAGATCACACCATCCACTCAGCGCCATGTGCGGCATCACCGGCATCTTCGACACCCGAAACGGGCGCGATATCGATCGCGCGGTGCTGCAGCGCATGAACGACTCGCAGCACCACCGCGGCCCGGACGAAGGCAGCCTGCACGTCGAGCCGGGCCTCGGCTTCGGCCACCGGCGGCTGTCGATCATCGACATCGCCACCGGCCAGCAGCCGCTGTTCAACGAAGACGGCTCGGTGGTGGTGGTCTTCAACGGCGAGATCTACAACTTCCAGGAACTGATCCCCGAGCTGCAGGCCGCCGGCCACCGCTTTCACACGAAGAGCGATACCGAGGTCATCGTCCATGCGTGGGAGCAGTGGGGCGAGGCCTGCGTGCAGCGCTTTCGCGGCATGTTCGCCTTCGCGCTGTGGGACCGCAACCGCCAGACGCTCTTCATGGCGCGCGACCGGCTGGGCGTCAAGCCGCTGTACTACGCGCTGCTCGACGATGGCACGCTGCTGTTCGGCTCCGAGCTCAAGTCGCTGCTCGCCCACGGCGGGCCTGAAGCGCGACATCGACCCGCTGGCCGTGGAAGAGTATTTCGCCCTCGGCTACGTTGCCGAGCCGCGCACCATCTTCCGCCAAGCCAGGAAGCTGCCGCCGGCGCACTCGCTGGCCATCCGCCGCGGCCAGCCGGTGGGCGAGCCCAGGGAATACTGGGACGTGCGCTTCACGCTTGGCAGCCCGATCAGCGCCGAAGACGCCTGCGCCGAGCTCGTGCACCGGCTGCAGGGAGTCAGTGAAGCTGCGGCTCATCTCCGAGGTGCCGCTCGGCGCCTTCCTCTCCGGCGGGGTGGATTCCAGCGCCGTGGTGGCCACGATGGCGGGGCTGTCGGACGGGCCCGTCAACACCTGCTCCATCGCCTTCGACGACCCCAAGTTCAACGAGAGCGAGTTCGCGCAGATGGTGGCCAGCCGCTACCGCACCAACCACCGCGTGGAGACGGTCAAGAGCGACGACTTCGACCTCATCGACACCCTGGCCCGCCTGTACGACGAGCCCTATGCCGACAGCTCGGCCATCCCCACTTACCGCGTCTGCCAGCTCGCGCGCAAGCACGTGACGGTGGCGCTCTCGGGCGACGGCGGCGACGAGACCTTCGGCGGCTACCGCCGCTACCGGCTGCACCTGATGGAAGAGCGCATGCGCGCTGCGCTGCCGGCCGGCATCCGCCAGCCGCTGTTCGGGCTGCTCGGCCGCGTCTACCCGAAGGCCGACTGGGCGCCGCGCGTGTTCCGGGCCAAGACCACTTTCGAGGGCATGGCGCGCACGTCGGTAGAGGCCTACTTCCATTCGGTATCGATCCTGCGCGGGCCGATGCGCGCACAGTTGTTCAGCGATGCGCTCAAGCGTGAACTGGCCGGCTACAGCGCGCAGGAGGTGTTCGAGTTCCACGCCGGCCGCGCCGGCACCGCCGACCCGCTGGCGCTGATCCAGTACCTGGACCTGAAGACCTATCTGGTCGGCGACATCAACACCAAGGTCGACCGCGCGAGCATGGCGCATTCGCTCGAGGTGCGCGAGCCGCTGATGGATCACAAGCTCGTCGAGTGGCTGGCCACCCTGCCGTCGTCGATGAAGGTGCGCGGGCAGGAAGGCAAGTTCCTGCTCAAGAAGGCGATGGAGCCGCAACTGCCCAACGACGTGCTGTACCGCCCGAAGATGGGCTTCAGCGTGCCCTTGGCGCGCTGGTTCCGCGGGCCGCTGAAGCAGCGCGTGCGAGATGCAGTGCTCGGCGAGAGGCTTGCGTCGACCGGCTGGTTCAACCGCAGCTATTTGCAGCACCTGGTGGATGCGCACCAGAGCGGCACCAGCGACTACAGCTCGCCGCTGTGGACACTGCTGATGTTCGAGGCATTTCTGCGCAACGTGGTCGACGGCGTGGCCGCAGCGCCGGTAGCCCAGCCCGAAGTGGAAGCGCTGGCATGACGCTGCGCATCCTCCACGTCCTAGACCACTCGCTGCCGCTGCACAGCGGCTACACCTTCCGCACGCTGGCCATCCTGCGCGAGCAGCGCAAGCTGGGTTGGGAGACTTTTCACCTCACCAGCCCCAAGCACACCGCCACGCAGGCGCTGGAAGAGACCGTCGACGGCTGGCACTTCTACCGCACGCCGCCTGCCGACAGCGGCACCCGGCTGCCGGGCCTGGGCGAATTCGCGCTGATGCGACAACTTGAGCGGCGCCTGGCCGAAGTGGCCGAAGCCGTCGAGCCGCACATCCTGCATGCCCATTCACCCGTGCTCAACGCCATCCCCGCGCTGCGCGTCGGCAGCGCACTGGGCATTCCGGTGGTCTACGAAGTGCGCGCCTTCTGGGAAGACGCCGCCGTCGACCACGGCACCACCACCGAAGGCAGCCTGCGCTACCGCCTGACGCGCCGGCTCGAGACGCACGCACTGCGCCAGGCGGCGCACGTGTTCACCATCTGCGAAGGCCTGCGCAGCGACATCGCCGCGCGCGGCATCCCGGCCGACAAGGTGACGGTGATCCCCAACGCGGTGGACATCGACAACTTCGAACCCGGCGGCACGCCCGACGCCGCCCTGAAGGCCCGCCTGGGCCTGGACGGCGCCACCGTGCTGGGTTTCATCGGCAGCTTCTACGCCTACGAAGGGCTGGACCTGCTGCTCGCGGCGCTGCCCGCGCTGCTGCAGCACCGGCCAGACCTGCGCGTGCTGCTGGTGGGCGGTGGGCCGCAGGAGGCGGCGCTGAAGGCGCAGGCACAGCAACTCGGCGTGGCCGACAAGGTCGTCTTCACCGGCCGCGTGCCGCACGCCGAGGTGCAGCGCTACTACGACTTGGTGGACGTGCTGACCTACCCGCGCCACAGCATGCGCCTGACGGAACTCGTCACGCCGCTCAAGCCGCTGGAAGCCATGGCCCAGGGCCGGCTGCTGGTGGCCAGCGACGTGGGCGGGCACAAGGAACTCATCCGCCACGGCGAGACCGGCATGCTGTTCCAGGCCGGCAGCGCCGATGCACTGGCCCAGGCCGTGCTGGGGCTGCTGGGGCGGCGCAGTGAATGGCCCGCGCTGCGCGCCGCCGGGCGGCGTTTCGTCGAGACCGAGCGCAACTGGGCACGAAGCGTGGCGCATTACCGCCGGCCTTACGAGGCGCTCGTCGAGCGGGCCGAAGTGGCATGACGGCATTGGCAGGCATGCGCATTGGGCTGGTCGGCCCGCTGCCGCCGCCGGCTGGCGGCATGGCGATGCAGACGCGACAGTTGGCCGAGCTGCTTGCGTAGCGAGCAGGCCGAGGTGCTGCTCGTGCCCACCAACCCCCCGTACCGCCCGGCCTGGATCGCCCGCTTTCGCGGCGTGCGCGCCGTGTTTCGACTGCTCCCTTTCTTGGCCGCTCTGTGGCGCGCCGTCGGGCGCAGCGACGTGATGCATGTAATGGCCAACTCCGGCTGGTCATGGCATCTCTTCACAGCGCCGGCCGTCTGGGTCTCGTCGTCTGCGGCGGGTGCCCGTGATAGTCAATTACCGCGGCGGCGAGGCTGCGGCGTTCCTGCAGCGATCGGCGGGCCTGGTGCGTGCGACGATGCGGCGCGCGTCACGGCTGGTCGTGCCTTCGAGCTTCCTGCAGGAGGTGTTCGCCCGCCACCAGATGCCCGCCGACGTCGTTCCGAACATCGTCGACCTGTCGCGGTTTCACCCTGCAGAGCCGCGGGCGACCGTGCAACTCATCGTCGCGCGCAACCTGGAGCCGATCTACGATAACGCCACGGCGCTGCGTGCATTCGCGCGCGTGCTTTCGGAATACCGCGACGCGCGCCTCATCTTGGCCGGCACCGGCCCCGAGGAGCCTGCACTGCGGGGTCTCGCAGCCGATTTGGGGATCACCGGGCAGGTGCACTTTGCCGGCCGTCTGGAGCGCGACGCGATGGCTCAGTGCCTGCGCGAGAGCCGCGTTTCACTGAATCCGAGCCTTGCAGACAACATGCCGAACTCGGTGCTCGAGGCCCTGGCTAGCGGCGTGCCCGTGGTGAGCACGCGCGTAGGTGGCGTGCCCCATATCGTGGAGGATGGCGAGACAGCACTGCTGGTACCGCCTGGCGACCCTGGCGCGATGGCTGCAGCAGTACTGCGGCTGCTGCGCGAGCCCGCACTCGCAGAGCGCCTGCGCACGGCTGGTCTGCGCAGCGTGACCGGGTACACCTGGGCACAGGTAGGTCCGCGGTGGGGCGTGGTATATCGTTCCGCGCTGGCCGAGGGTGGGCGATGAAATCGCTCCATTCGACCATGGCGTTGTTGGAGGCGCCCCCCACGGGCAGTAACAACCATGCGTGACCTTCTCATTGCCTTCATCGTCTTCGGCTCCCTGCCGTTCATCCTGCGAAGGCCCTTCATGGGCATCCTGATGCTGGCCTGGCTGGGCTACATGAACCCGCACCGCCTGTGTTACGGGTTCATGTACGACATGCCTGTCGTGCAGATCGTCGCGATCACGACGCTGATCGGCATGTTGGCTTCCCAGGGGGCCAAGCGGATGGTCTGGAGCCGTGAAGTTGCGGTGCTGCTGATGTTCGTCGCATGGATGGGACTGACCACCATTCAGGCCCCCTACTTCGACTTGGCGACGGTTCAGTACGTGAAGGTGATCAAGATCCAGATCCTGACCTTCATGACCCTGCTGATGCTCACCTCGCGGGAGAGGGTTCATCTCTTCATCTGGGTCATCGTGCTGTCGATCGGCTTCTACGGAGTCAAGGGAGGCATCTTTACCGTGGTGCACGGTGGGGTCTACCGGGTGCAGGGCCCAGCCGGGCAGCTTCATCGGTGGAAACAACGAAATGGCGTTGGCGTCTGGTCATGACGATCCCGCTCATGCGCTACCTTCACCTGCAGGAGAACAACAAGCTCATCAAGCTGGGGCTGGCCATCGGCATGCTGCTGACTGCGCTCGCGGCGGTCGGCAGTCAATCCCGCGGCGCCCTGGTGGGCCTGGCGCTGATGGGGACGATGTTCTGGCTCAAGAGCCGCAACAAGTTCGTTACCGCCTTGCTCATTGCACTTGCCGGGTTGGCTGTCTATCAGGTCATGCCCGAAGCGTGGTACCAGCGCATGGGCACCATCCAGACCTACGACCAAGATGCATCTGCTCGAGGGCGCATCAACATGTGGTGGATGGCATGGAACCTGGCCAACGACCGGCCCTTCGGGGGTGGCTTCGAATTCTGGGCGGTCCGGGCGTTCAGTAGCTATGCGCCGGACCCGAGCAACGTGCGAGCCGTTCACAGCATCTACTTCCAGGCATTGGGCGACCACGGCTGGATTGGCCTGGTCCTCTTCCTGTCGCTGCTTGGGCTCACCTGGCTCAAGTGCAGCACGGTAATGCGGCTGGCGAAGCAGCAAGCCGATGCCAAATGGGCGCGAGATCTCGCGGCAATGATTCAGGTCAGCTTGGTGGCCTACATGGCAGCAGGCGCTTTCCTGAGTCTGGCTTACTTCGACTACGTCTACCACCTCATCGCAGTCGCCGTCGTTGTTTATGCCCTGATGACCAGGCCGCAAGCGGCAGGAGCCGACCCCGTGAAGACCGGCACTGCGAGGGCCACGCGAGTCGCCACGGTGGAGGCGATCTCGACGGCGCTGAATTCATGGCCGCGCGTGGAGCGCGTCATTCGGACGCCTCCGGTGCTCAAGCTGCCGCCGTTCATCTACTTCGATTTCTGGTAAGGCTCAGAGAGGATGAAGTTCCCGTCCCGAGATTGCCGGCGGCGTGATCTACCCGCTTCAGGAGTGCGCGTTTCGACGGCCCCACTTTCAGCTATCTCGCCGCACTCGAGAAGAGCCAATGGCTGACGCGCGGCGCCGTCGAGGAGCTTGCAGCTCGAGAAGCTGCGCAGGCTGCTGCAGGTGGCCGATGCGCATTGCCCTTGGCATCGCGTGCGCATGCAACAGGCCGGACTGCGACCCGGCGATCTCGGTACCCTCGCCGACCTGCGCAAGCTGCCCGCCATGAGCAAGCAGGATGCGGCGGCACAACCGCGACGACCTCGTCTGGCGCGGTGTCCCCGGCGGCGCGTTCAGGTACAACACCGGCGGCTCCAGCGGACAGCCGCTGATCTTCCATTTCGGGCGCTGGCGACAGGCGTCGGACGCCGCCGGGCGCATGCGCGCGCGCCGCTGGTGGGGCGTCGAGCCGGGCGAGCCCGAGGTGTACCTCTGGGGCGCCCCGGTCGAGCTGAACAAGACCGACTGGGTGAAGACGGTGCGCGACCGGCTCATCAACCAACTGGTGCTCAACGCCTTCGCGATGTCGCCTGCGCGCATGGATGGCTATCTCGACGCGATGGAGGCCTTCGGGCCCCGTTGCGTCTATGGCTATGCCAGTTCGCTGGCGCTGTTGGCCGCGCATGCCAGGGAGCGCAATCGCCGGCTCCGCCTGCCGCGCCTGAAGGTCGTGTGCACCACCGGCGAGCCGCTGTACGACCACCAGCGCGCGCTGATCGGCGAGGTGTTCGGCGTTCCGGTGGCCAACGAGTTCGGCAGCCGCGACATCGGCTTCACCGCCCACGAGACGCCGCAGGGGCAGATGCTGTTGATGAGCGAGAGCATCATCCTCGAAGTGCTCGACGAGACCGGTCACCCGGTCGCGCCGGGCGAGATGGGAGAAGCGGTCATGACCGGGCTGTGCTCGGATGCCCAGCCGTTCATCCGCTACCGCACCGGCGACATGGTGCGCATGAGCGAGGAGCCAGACCGTGCCGGGCGGGGCCTGCACGTCATCGCCGAAGTGATCGGGCGGCAGTACCGATTTCCTGGTGCGGGCCGACGGCACCATCATGCATGCCCTGGCCGGCATCTACGTCCTGCGCGCCACCGAAGGGGTGGCCGAGTTCAAGCTGATCCAGCACGACCTGCGCGACCTCGAGGTGCTGGTGGTGGCCGATCCGCGGTGGACGCCAGCCAGTGCGCACGCCATCGAGCTCGGGCTGCGCCAGCGTCTGGGAGACGACGTGCGCGTCACGGTGCGCGTGGTCGACCAGATCGCCCCGGAGGCCTCGGGCAAGCATCGATACGTGGTGAGCCACGTGCCGCTCGGCGGCGAACTTTCCCGGGCGACGTCGACCCACTGAAACTCGAACGACAAGAGCATGAACGTCATCGAACTGGCTCGGCTGCCGCTGCGCTACAAGCCGTGGCGCCCGCGTCATCTGAGCCTGGTGTGGGACAGCCTGCGCGGGCACGACCAGGCGAACCGCGATCTCATGCAGACCATCTGACCGCAGCCATCGACTGGCTGTGCCGCGCGCAGGACGTGCGCGACGGCCATGCCGATGCGGGCGGCGTTTCCGCCGGCTGGAGCTTCGAGGACGGCTGGCTGCCCAGCTACCCGGAGACCACCGGCTACATCATCGAGACGATGCTGGCCGCCGCCAAGCGTGCTGCAGCGCCCGGAACTGGTGGCGCCGCGCCCGGCGCATGATCGACTGGGAGCTCTCCATCCAGCAGCCGGACGGCGCCTTTCCCGGGCACTTCGGCGAGGCCGGGAAGCCGGCCCGTGATCTTCAACACCGGGCAGATCATGCACGGCATGGTCGCCGGCTACACGCAGCTGCAGCGCGCAGGAGTGCCTCGCAGCCGCCGTGCGCGCGGGGCACTGGCTGGCTGACCAGCAGGACGACGACGGCTGCTGGCGCAGGTTCGAGCACAACGACACCCCTCACGTGTACAACACCCGCGCCACCTGGCCGCTGCTGGCCGCCGGCCTGATCGCCGGCGACAAGCGCCTGGTGACAGCGGCACGTCGAAACCTCGACTGGGCATTGACCCAGCAGACCGCATCCGGCTGGTTTGCCACCAATGCCTTCGTTCCCTGGCGCTCGCCCTTCACCCACACCATCGCCTATGCGATCCGCGGCTTTCTCGAGTCCGGCGTGCTGCTCGGCGAAGAGCGCTACCTGAATGCGGCGCTCGAGGCCGGGCGGGGCATTGCAGCGGTGCAGCGGCAGGATGGCTGGCTGGCAGGAACCTACAGGGACGGCTGGGTGCCCGACGCCAGCTACGCATGCCTCACCGGCGTGGCGCAGATGAGCCTCAACTGGACGCGCCTTGCCCAGGCCGCGGGCGACGAGGAACTGCGCGCGCAACGCCCGCTCGGCGCTGGCGCTACCTGAAGACCACCCAGCGGCTGGACCATTCCGACCCTGCGGTGCGCGGTGGCATCGCCGGCTCGGCTCCCATCTGGGGCGACTATTCGCGCTTCGAGTATCCCAACTGGGCGGCCAAGTTCTTCGCCGACGCATTGATGATGGACATGCAAGACATCGCCGTGCCGCCGGTGCCGGATGTGGCCGTTGGGAGTGCGTCATGGCTGAGGCGCGCAATACCGCTGCGCGTCCTGGTGCTGTGCGGCCGCAGCCCCAGGCATCTGTACGTGGCCAATGCGCTGTGCCGGAGCGCAGACGTGCTCGCCATCGTGCAGGAGACGGGCTCCGAGTTCTCGTGGAAGAAGCTCGCCAGGACGCTGCGTCCGGACAACTTCTTCCGCAAGGCCTGGCGCTGGCTGCGCGACCGGCGCCGCTACGCCGGCAACCGCGAGGCGAAGTTCTTCTTCGGCAGCCAGCCCCCCGCAGCTGGACCGTCCCGATCTGGTCAAGGAGGTGCCGCACATCAACCACCCGGACGTCGTCCGACTGGCGCGCGGGCCTGGAGCCCGACCTCATCGCCGTGTTCGGCACCTCGCTGATTCGAGGTGACCTGCTGAAGGCGGGCCGGCTCGGCATCGCCAATCTGCACGGCGGCCTGTCGCCCGAGTACCGCGGCGCCGACTGCACGTTCTGGGCCCTGTACAACGGCGAGCCGGAAAGGTGGGCTGCACCTTGCACTGGATCGACGCCGGCATCGACACCGGCGGTCTGATCGCGCATGTCAGCCCGAAGGTGCTGCCCGACGACGACGAGCTGAGGCTCTTCTGGCGCAGCGGTGCAGACCAGCGCGGATGTGTATGCCGAGTTCGTGCGGCGTCTGGCTGCGGGCGAGCGCTTCGGCCAGACCCAGCCGCACAAGGGGCGGCTGTACCAGGTCAAGCAGCGGGGCCTGCGTCATGAGAACGCGGTGGCCCGCCGCCTGCGCGAGGGCCTGCTGCGAGACTTGGATCTCGATGCACGCGTCACCTGGTATCCGTCGATGCAAGTGTCGGACACCCGCTGATGGATTTCGGCCAAGGGCCTGTCTTCGGCGTGAGATGCCTGTCGTGCTGAGCACACTGTTCCAGGTCGGTGCGCTGCTGTTGCTGCTTTGGCTGACGGCGAATGCCTTGCTCATCGTGGTGTATCGCCGCGAGCTGTGGCGGTTGTGGCGCGAGCCCGTGTTCAGGCACCCGATCCTGATCATCGAGAGCGACGACTGGGGCGCGGGCCCGCTCTCTCAGGCCAAGGCGCTGCGAGACATCGCGGACGTGCTGGCGCGCCATCGGGACACAACCGGACGTGCACCCGTCTTCAACCTGGCGCTGGTGCTGGCCGTGCCGGACGGGCCGGCCATCGAGGCAGATGGCAGCCTACCGCCGCATCTGCCTCGACGACCCGATGTTCGCCCCGATCCTGTCTGCCTTGCGGGAGGGGCAGGCGCGCGGGGTTTTCGCGTTGCAGTTGCATGGCCTGGAGCACTTCTGGCCAGCCGCCCTGATGGCCAGCGACGATGCGCGGATCACGACTGGCTGCGCCAGGCGGTGCCGGCGACGACCGAGCACCTGCCCGCACTCTGCAGAGCCGCTGGGTCGACGCAGCAAGCCTGCCGTCGAAGCCGCATCCGGAAGGCGCGATCCGCGCGGCGGTGGACGAAGAGGTCCGAGCCTTCACGCGAATCTTCGGCGCCCGCCCCGAGGTCGTGGTGCCGCCCACTTTCGTCTGGACCCGCGAAGTGGAGTCGGCCTGGGCAGCGCAGGGGCTCGAGTTCATCGTCACGCCCGGCTGGCGCTACACCTGCCGCAACGCCGAGGGCTTGCCGGACGGTGACGAAGGTCCCATCGCCAATGGCGACCGGGTTGGCGGCATCACCTACCTGGTGCGCACGGACTATTTCGAACCCGCGCGAGGCCGTGACGCCGCGCATGCCCTGCAGGTCCTGGAACGAGCCGGTCCGAGGGACGGCCCTGTCTGCTGGAAAACCATCGCGACAATTTCATCGGCGACCCGCGGCCTGCGCAGCGCAGCCTGGCTGAACTGGACAAGGTCTACCGCGAAGCGTTGGCGCGCCATACAGATTGCGGTTCCTTTCCTCCAGGGATCTGTCTTGCGTACTGCGCGACCGTGATCCGCAATGGTTGATCACCGGATTGTCGGAACGCCTGCCATTGCTGTGGGTGCGGTTCGCCACACCGGCCGGCTCTGGAGGCTCATGACGGCTGACGGGGTTGGCGCCCGCTGTGGTGCGTTGGTGCGGTTGCCAGCTACGCCCTCGGTCAGAATACCCGGAACTTCGAATTCGACCCACGAGGCCAAGCCATGATCATCCGCGCACGTGCCCCGCTTCGACTGGGCCTGGGCGGCGGCGGCACCGACGTCTCGCCGTACTGCGACCTGTACGGCGGGCTGGTCCTCAACGCGACCATCGACAAGTACGCCTACACCGTGATCGAGCCCTGCGAGACGCACGCCAGGGCCTGGTAGTTCACGGCCGCCGACAAGCAGGAATCCTGGTCGTGGCGACGCCGCACCGGAGCTGCCGCTGGACGGGCAGACTCGACCTGCACAAGGGGGTCTACAACCGCATCGTGCGCGATTTCAACGGCGGCCGGCCGCTGCCGCTGCGCATGACCACCCACACCGACGCCCCGCCCGGCTCGGGCCTGGGCTCGTCGTCGACGCTGGTGGTGTCGATGATCAAGGCCTTCGTCGAATGGCTGAACCTGCCGCTGGGCGAGTACGACATCGCCCGCCTGGCCTTCGAGATCGAGCGCCAGGACGTGGGGCTGTCCGGCGGCCGCCAGGACCAGTACGCGGCCACCTTCGGCGGCTTCAACTTCATGGAGTTCCATCCCCAGGAGCGCGTGGTCGTCAACCCGCTGCGCATCAAGAACTGGATCATCTCCGAGCTGGAGGCGTCGCTGCTGCTGTACTTCGGCGGCGTGTCGCGCGACTCGGCCCGCATCATCGACGAGCAGACGAGCAACGTGAAGGCGAAGGACAACACCGCCATCGAGGCCATGCACGCGCTGAAGCAGGAGGCCATCGCGATGAAGGAGTGCCTGCTCAAGGGCGACTTCGACGGCCTGGTGGAGTCCATGGACGCCGGCTGGCAGGCCAAGAAGCGCATGGCCAGCAGCATCTCCAACCCCAGATCGAGGCCAGCTACGAACTGGCCAAGCAGGCCGGCATGCGCGCGGGCAAGATCTCCGGCGCCGGCGGCGGCGGCTTCATGATGCTGCTGGTGGACCCGGTGCGGCGCATGGACGTCATCCGCGCGCTTTCCACCACCCAGGGCCAGATCTACAACTGCCACTTCACCGAGATCGGGACACAAGGATGGAAGATCTACTGAACGGCGGCATCGCGGGCCAGTTCCGCGAGACGGCGCAGAACCTGCGCGCGATGAGCGAGGACGCGGGCCTGCACGCGGCCATCGCCGGCGTGGCCGCGGCCTGCATCGACGCCCTGCGGCGCGGCAACAAGATCCTGTTCGCCGGCAACGGCGGCAGCGCCGCCGACGCCCAGCACCTGGCCGGCGAACTGGTCAGCCGCTTCAACTACGACCGGCCCGGGCTGGCCGCCTTCGCGCTGACCACCGACACCTCGGTGCTCACCGCCATCGGCAACGACTACGGCTACGAGCACCTGTTCGCGCGCCAGGTCGAGGCGGTGGGCGACGGCCGGCGACGTGTTCTTCGGCATCTCGACCTCGGGCCGCTCGCCCAACATCGTCGACGGCCCTGCAGGTCGGCGCGCGCGAAGGGCCTGGTGACGGTGGGCCTGACCGGGCGCGGCGGCGGGCACATGCCGGAGCTGTGCGATCACTGCCTGCGCACGCCGTCGGACGACACGCCGCGCATCCAGGAGGGCCACATCGCCATGGGCCACACCATCTGCTGGCTGATCGAGCGGGCGATGTTCCCGCGCGGCGCGGCACCCGGCGCAGCGGCCTAGATGCAGGCCATCGTGCTGGCCGGCGGGCTGGGCACCCGGCTGCGCAGCGTGGTCGCCGATCTGCCCAAGCCCATGGCCCCGGTGGCGGGCCGGCCGTTCCTGGCCTGGATCCTGGACCGGCTGGTAGCAAGCCGGGTTCGACCGCGTCGTGCTGGCGGTGGGCTACCGCCACGAGGCCATCCGCAGCACTTCGGCCACGCCTACCGGGGCATGGCACTGCACTATTCGGTCGAGGACAGCACCGCTGGGCACCGGCGGTGCCATCCGGCTGGCGGCGGACCAGGTCGGCGACTGGCCGGTCTTCGTGCTCAACGGCGACACTTTCCTGGAGCTCGACTACCGGGCGATGCTCGCCGCGCCCTGCAGGGGCGCGAGCAGATGAGCATGGCCGTGTGCCAGCGTCGCCGACGTCGGCCGCTACGGCGCGCTCGAGCTGCAGGACGGCCAGTTCGCGGCTTCCTGGAGAAGGGGCCGCGCGGCCCGGGCTCATCAACGCCGGCACGTATCTGCTGTCCGACGGCGTTCTGGACCGGATTCCGCGCGATGTGCCGTTCTCCTTCGAGCAGCAACTGCTCGTGCCCCGAGGTCGGCGACCATCCGCCCGGCCGCGTTCGCCACCGAGGGCCTGTTCATCGACATCGGCGTGCCCGAGGACTACGCCCGCGCGCAGCATCTTTCCCCTCGGCGGCGCCGCAGCCATGACGCCGCGCCGCCGCACAGGCGCTGTTCCTGGACCGGGACGGCGTGATCAACGTGGAGAAGAACTACGTCCACCGCATCGAGGACTTCGAGTTCCTGCCGGGCATCTTCGAGCTGTGCACGGCGCGCCAGCGAACTGGGCTATCTGCTCGTGGTGGTCACCAACCAGGCGGGCATCGGCCGCGGCTACTACACGGAGGCGGACTTCCAGCGCCTGACGGAATGGATGGTGGACGTCTTCAGGGAGCGGGGCATCGTTATCGCGCGCGTCTACCACTGCCCCTACCACCCGACCGCGGGCATCGGCGCCTACCGCCGCGAGTCGTTCGACCGCAAGCCCCAGCCCGGCATGCTGCTGAGGGCCCGCGACGAATTGAACCTGGACCTGGCACGCAGCGTATTCATCGGCGACAAGGACTCGGACATGGCCGCAGGCCTTGCTGCCGGCGTCGGGCAGCCTGATCAAGCTGACGCCAGGGGTCACTTCCTTCGCTTCCGGGCCGGGCAATGTGACCCTGGTGGACAGCCTGCAGGCGGCCCCCACATGCTCCGCCCAGATACCGCGTCGCAGCGACCCATCAGTCCTGGCAGGATGACCCGGCGGATCAGTTCGGCCCGCTGATCGGAGGTGAAGCGGCTGGCAGTGCGGTGGCGGCCAGCCTCACCCATGCGACGCGCGTGCTCGGGATCGAGCAAGAGATGCGCGATCGACTGCTCCACCGCCCGGACACTCTCACCGTCCACGCGCAGCCCGTTGAGGCCGTCCTCCACCGCCGAGCCCGTGCCGCCTGCGAGCCCGGCAATCACGGGTTTGGCGCAGGCGTTGGCCTCCATGAAGACCAGGCCGAAGCCCTCGGTATCGCCATGGATGTCGCGGTTGGGCATGGCGAACAGGTCACAGGCGTTGTACCAGCGCGGCAGGTCGGCGGGCTCGACATGCCCGAGCAGGTGCAGGCGCTCGCTGACACCCAGTTCACGCGCCAGACCTTGCAGGTAGTCCCGGTCGTCGCCGATGCCGACGATCGCGTAGTGCACGTCGAGGCCCCGGCCAAGCAGCCCCGGCAGCGCCCGAACGACCTGGTCGAAGCCCTTGCGACGCTGCAGCCGGCCCACCGACAGGACGAGCCGCTGCCCGGGTTTCAGCCCAATGCCGGCGAGCAAATCGTCGAACGGCAGACCGGGCCGGTAGCGTTCTACGTCCACCGTGGGATAGGTCATCACGATCCGCTCAGGGCGCACACCGATCAGCGAGATCAGCGTATCGCGCGTGAAGTCGCTGTTCGCCAGGACGTGGTCCGCATGCCGCAGCGCAAAGCACATGGCCTTGAACTTTCGCCCCCGACCCCAGCCCGTAAGTTCCTCGCCGTGCGCGTAGATCATGACCTTGCAGCCCCGAAGCCGCCCTACGGCCCAGGCGACGATGCCCTCCGGCAAGGCCCGGCCCGCGAGAACGGCGGCGAATCGGTGTGCGAACGCCAGGCGCAGCGACCGTCCCAGCAGGCGGCTATACATCATCAGTGATTCCGGCCGCAGCCAGGGGCTGCGCCTAAGGACCAGGCGGTGAACGGTGTTCGGATGGTCCAGGTCGAATTCGGCGTCGCCAGGGACGGCTGCAGTCACGATGTGCACCGACTTGCCTCCGAGGCGACGGAAGTCGTCGTCGAACGAGACCGCGGTTCCGCCCTTGGTGGGCAGGAACAGTTCAGTGATCATGAGCAGGGGCAGTGTTCGTCCCGACAGCAGTTGGGCGTACAAGGCCTCGTATTGGTCGGCCACGGTGCGAATGGAATAGCGCTCCTCGGCGAGTTGCCGGGCCTTTGCGCCCATGCCGGCGCCGTCGGTCGACAGGCAGCGCTGCACCGCCGCAGCCAGGCCAACGACATCGTCGGGGGCGTAGGTAAAGCCGTTCTCGCCTTCGACGATCAATTCGCGGCTTCCGCTGGCTCGCGCGGCCACGCAGGGCAGGCCGCAGGCCATCGCCTCCAGCACCACGTTGGGCAGCCCTTCCTTGTACGAGGGCAGCACCAGCAGGTTTGCGCACTGGTAGTAGGGCGCAACGTCGGCGTGGAAATCGTGCAACGCGAAGCGCTGCGGGTGGGCGCGAGCCAGTTCGGCCAGCCGTGCGCGCAGCATGCTCTGCGGGTCATCGCGGCCTTGCGGGCCCACGGCCAGAAGAAGCGCGCCGGTGCCGAACGCGTCATGGGCCACCCAGTGCTCGGCCAGCCAGAGGATGTTCTTGCGCTGGTCCAGCACACCCACGTAGAGGGCGATCGGCTGGTCCTGGGGCAGACCCATGCGGGTCCTCAGGGCAGGTACCTGTGCCGCGGGCACGGGGTGAAAGCGGACGGTGTCCACACCGTTGGGCACGTGGTGGATCCGGTCGGAGCGCATCCCGCCGGCACGGAACTCAGCGACCAGGTCCTGGCTGGTGCCCACGCAGGCGTCGAATGCGCCGCAGCATGAGCCGGTGCAACGTGCCGACGATCGGGCGCGAAAGGTCCTGCAGGTCGTCGTTGGCCAGGCTGGCCTTGACGAGGGACTTCAGGCCTGCCAAGCGTGCGAGGAGCCCGATGAAGGCATGGGTGAAATAGGCGCCGTGGCTGTGCAGAATATCGATGTCCCGGCGGCGCGCCCAGACATACCGGGTCAGGTTGAACCACAGGCGGAACTCGCGGTGCTTGCGCAGCCGGCCCGGCTCCAGCCGCTGAACGGGGAAGCCCTCGACGACGGCCGTGTCGCTCAGGCCGGGCCAGCGGTTGGTGACGAATTCGACATGGTGGCCGCGCAGGCGCAGTTCCTTCGCCAGGGTCAGGGCTTGCAGTGCGGCACCGCTGTACTCCGGCTCGAAGTAGGCCGTGTACATCAGGATCCGCATCGGCCCGCAGGCACGGTGGGCATCGCCATTCATGTCGCGGAGGCCTTGGTCGACTTCAGCTGCGCGGTCGGTCATGGCGCGCATTGTCAGAGCAGTTCGTCGTGCTTCTCCAGCCATGCACCGAGCATAACCAGTGCCCACACCCGGAAGGTCAGGCGCTGGTCACCCGCCATGAACCGGCGCGCGTAATGCTGCACCATTTCAGCGGAAAGCAAGCGCAACGGCCGCCACAGGCCCGGATCCAGGTAGCGGCGTACCAGCGCGAAATCGTCGGCCGCCAGGAACTCATACAGCGGGAAATTGAAGCCATGCTTCGGAACGTCCCAGATGTCGCGCGGCACGTAGCGTGCCAGCAGCGCGCGCAGGATGCGCTTGGGCTCGCCTGGCAGGTAGCGGAAGTCGGTGCGAAGTTGCCGCAGGAAGCGGTCGGTCTGCGCATCGCAGAACGGGTAGCGGACTGCGCGCGCCGGTGATCAGCGTGCGCCTGGTTCAGGCGATCGCTACGGCATGGCGTCCAGCAGCGCGCTGTAGCGCTCGAAGTGGGCGCCGCGCGGGAAGCGGTCGAAGGTCCGGTAGAACTGGGTGTGTTCGAACGACACCGGCTCGCCGCACAGTTCCTCGATCTCGGGCCGCGTGAACCCGTTCCAGCGGATCATGGTGTCGGCAGGGTGCTCGAAGTCGAGGATCGGGGCATAGCCCGACAAGGCCGGGCACCGCACGCAGCAGCCGGGCCAGCCCGCGGCGCACCCAGCGCGGCAGCAGGCTCGCGTAACCCACCGCCAGCCGCACATGGCGCGGCGGCATGTGCCTACCGCTTCGTCGGCGCCGGTGCCGTCGAGCACGGTGTCGAAGCGGCTGCGGCAGTGGTCGAAGGCGAGCAGCGTGGCCGGGGTCGCCGGGTCGGCCATCGGCTGCTCCAGCTGCTGGCTCGAGACGCTCGAAGGCCGACCAGGTATCGTGCGCGGCTGAAGCGCAACACCTCGTGCCTCATGCCCAGGTGCGACGCGATGCGCTGCGCCAGCGGGCGCCTCGTCGTGGGCCGCGCCGTCGAAGCCGACGGTGACCGCCGTCGTGTCGGGGCGCTGGCGGGCGGCGAGGGCGCAAAGCAGCGACGAGTCGATGCCGCCGCTCAGGAAGGCCGCGGGGCGGGCTGAATCTGCGAGCCGCGCTTGGACGCTGTGCTGCAGGTGCATTTCGAGCATATCGACTGCTTCGGACATGCCGATCGGTGGCGTAACGCTGGCACCGAGTCGAGGCCAGGCACGCGTTTCGATGCCGCGCACAGACCAGCGCATCAGCTGACCAGCCTCCACGGCAAGCACGTCTTCGAACAGCGTGTTCGGAGCAGCGATGTCCAGAAAACGCAGATACTCGTGAAGGGATCGGCGCGCCAGCGTTCGGCGGGTTCCGGGCAAACGCAGTAGGGCGTCCAAGTGGGTGGCGAAGGCGATCTGGCCACTCCGCCCCGTATAGCAGTACAAATTGCGCAGGCCGGAGCGGTCACGATACAGCACCAGTTCGTCTCTTTCGCGCACCGCTAAGGCCACCACTCCGTCCAGGCGAGGCAACAATTCTTCGGACCAGCTCCGCCACCCTGCCTGCAGCAACTGCGGTAGCGGCGTGTCGACAGCCAATCCCAATTGCTTGCACAGGTCATGCGTGTTGTAGACCTCGCCATGGCACGCCACGCTGAGGTGATCGGCGTTGTGCCAGGCTGCATGCGGGCTGCCCGTGCTCCAGACCGTATAGCGCAAGGAACTGGGGTTGAACAGCGGCTCCGTGAGTGGTGATAGCGAAAGACGCAGCGACCCGTCAGCGTCGGTGGGACAAAACAGCCCGGAAAAGCCGCTTACGGGCGTCATTCGGCCGCCGTCCAATGGGTTCGAGGTCGCAAGCTGAGCGTCGTGGTCAACACGATTTCGAACTTTCGAATGTCGACATCGAGGAATCAATGCCGCTTGAGCATCGATTCAGCCATCAACTTCTTGCTTTTCGCCTCTCCAGCCAGATTGAAATCTGCTGGCCAGTTCCGCAGCACATAGTCGAATTCGCTAATTGCCTGTTGCAGATAAACACCTCGCTGCCTCTTGTCAAAGCTACTCATGGCTCGGTTCATGTAGTTCAAGCCTACACAGAAATGGTGCAAATGAAGCACTTTGTCTTTGCCCATTCGTTCCGCCAATGATCTATTGGCGCTGGCATCACCTTTCAGCCTTACTTTGCAGTAATCAGGCAGCGTGGATATCTCGACATCTGTTGGCTTGTACGGCAACTTGCTTGCAGCCTGCGACGGCGCAGTGAAAATACCAATGGAGAGTGCTGCGAATACGTATCTAAGTTTTAGCATGGTTATTTCTTTCAAGGTCTCCTAAGCGAGTGGCTGGGGCGCAGGATGTCGAATCTACCTGCTAGTGAAAATTAGTACGGCGTGGCATGTAAATAGTTCTGCATTCCTCAACATTATCTATCGATTGGTTGGGGGAGTTGGCTGTCATGTCCTCGATATTTGCAACCCTGAAAATGGCAAGCAACGGCCACATGGCCTCATTGCTCAGTGCAAGGCCCAGAAAGGCAGGGAATGGGTCTGATGGAGGTAAGCGCAAGCCCGAACTGCGAGGATTATGACCGGACTAGGTAAGCGATCCTGCGCCGGTGCCCCTAAACGGCACCACTCCGGTTTGTGCAAGGCTGCAGTATGCGAAATAAGTCACGCCAATTCAACGTCGAAAAGTATTACAGCCGTAGCATCCACGCTATTGCGACGATTCCTATGAGGCGGCGAGCGATGCGGCGCCTTCGCCGCCGAAGGGGTTGTCGGGAAGGTCGCGGTCCTGTTCATAGATTCACGCTCTGTCGGCTCGCCAGCCTCATGCGCATGGTCCAAAGTTCCCGTTTGCAGGGTAAGCGCATTGACTCGCACCACGAGTTGGTTTGGTGACGGCACGCAGCGCAACATCGTAGAACGACGTCAACCTTCAAAGTTGGATTTCGGATCGCGAGCCCTCCCGGTGGGAATGCACACTTGACCAGTTTGTGAAGTGTTGCACAACATCTTTCGGGAAACTGCGTGACGGCCTGTTGACCCGCACAGGTTGGCCTGCTTTGCGGTCAAGCACCGAGGGTATCCAGCAAAGTGGTGCTCTGTCGGGCGTGGCCGATGGGGATGGCACGCGTATGCAGCGTTCATCACATGACTTTCACAAGGTACGGCCGATCGGCGGGTAGCACATGCATATCGAACCCGGCGGGTTGCTGCCAATGAGGCGCGAAGTGCTCGAGCGAGCTGGCGGTAGGATGCGGGGCGCCCAACGAGCGACGCGGCCTCAATCTTGCATGGATGTTGCTTCGAACCTGGGACACGTCGGTGCTTGGGGTCTGCACATGCGTCGGCCATGGCGACAAGCGGTCCGCCCGCAATACTATGGAACTCGAACTGCGCGACCGCCCAGTGATATAATTGAAGAGAGGTAACAGAGTCAAATTGCAAATTGTCCGAGTGTGCGGTGAATTACTTGGCAATGTAGCGCACTATAATCATCATGTTTTCGGTATGAATACTATTTTCAGGATTTGTGTTCTCAAGCACATTCTGTCCATTGCTGCCTGCTGCTTATCGTTTCCAGTCCTTGGACAGGCCTACTCCTATGATTTTGTCTGGTATTCTGGTGCAGCCCAGACATGGGTCTACGAGGCCGGCCCAATGCTGCGCGTTGACGTTTACGAAGATCTTGCAACGCCCGAGAACGATGTTCTGTTTCGTATTCGCAACAACATTGACACTCCGCTCGGTTATGAGTCGAGTATTTCAGACTTGCAGATTGATATCGGTAGTCTGATGCCGGGCATATTCACAGGTGTATCAATAAGTCTGGGTAACTCACTGGGATTCTTCGATTACCGCAGCTATCCGCCCGGAAATCCGTTAACCTTGATCGATCTGGTTGAATCTAGAATTGCCTGGACTGGAGATTGGGCCGCTGGACGATCTTCCGACAGTAACAAGATCTTCGGCATTAATCCTGGTGAATACTTAGCCATAAGGGCGATACTGAACAATGGCGTCCGATTTTCGGACGTGATCGACGCGATGAACCGGGGGATGTCTTCGTCCTACGTCGAAGGGCATTACGGGGAGTGGACGAGCGCCCAGAAGACAAACTACCGTGCCGAAGCGCCCAAGGGTTTGAGAATTGCGCTGCTCGTGCACAGTATTGTCCCCAATAGTTGGAACCCGGACGGGCACGGGTTGTTCGTACTCCACGGTCGGGTGGCCTCTGGTGCGCCGCAGATCACCGCGCTGATTGCGACGCCTGCTGTGATCTTGGACACGCAGACGAGCCAGTTGTCGGTGACGGCGGTGGATCCGGAGCCGGGTCCGAGCCCGCTGAGCTACCAGTGGACGGTGGTCAGTGGTGGTGGCGTGCTGAGCAATGCCTCGACGGCCAATCCGGTCTATACGCCACCGAACGTCGCGGCCAGCCAGACGGTGACGCTGCGTGTGGCGGTGTCGGACGGTGCGTCCACGGTCAAGAGGGATCTGACGCTGCAGGTGAACGACGCGAACGCTCCGCCGCAGATCACGGCGCTGACGGCCACACCGTCCACGCTGTGGGACACGCAGGCGAGCCAGTTGTCGGTGACGGCCACCGACACGGATGGCCCCAACGCCTTGAGCTACGAGTGGACGGTGGTCAGCGGCGGCGGGACGCTGAGCAGCGCCACCAGTCGCACGCCGTGGTACACGCCGGTGGACGTGGTGAGCACGCAGACGGTGACGCTGCGGGTGAAGGTCTCCGACGGCGCAGCCAGCGTGAGCGGGGACTTGACGTTGACGGTGCAGGACAGCAACCCGCCGCCGCCGGGCGCGCAACTGCTGGTTCAGGACTTCAGCGTGAACACGTTCGCTGGGTGGCAGTTCGCCGACGAGGGAACGATCTCGGCGCCGTCGAAGTGGCGCATCGTCTCGGGCGAGCTGGTGCAGCAGAGCAACATCAACGACGCCGCTGCGGCCAACGACCTGCCCAAGCTGGGCACCTATCTGCTGTACGGCGACGGACTGGGCTGGACCAGCTACCGGGTCAAGTTCAGGCTGCGTTCCGACGACGACGACACCCTGGGGCTGATGTTCCGCTACATCGACCCGGACAACTGGTACCGCTTCAGCTGGGACCGCCAGCTCAAGCAGCGGCGGCTGGTGAAGAAGGTGGGCGGTGTCTACAGCCTGCTGGCGGCAGACAACGTGCCCTACGTGATGGGGCAGAACTACCAAGTGGAGATCGTCGCCCAGGGCAGCCAGCTCGAGGTGTGGATCGACGGCGTGCGCATCTTCCAGGTCACCGACACGGCCCTCAACCGCGGCAGCATCGCCTTCTACACCTGGCAGAACAGCGCCGCCTACTTCGACAACCTGGTGGTGGAAGACCTCAGTGGCGGCACGTTCAACGCGCTGCCCAAGATCACCGCGCTGACGGCCACGCCGTCGACGATCCTGGACACGCAGACGAGCCAGCTGTCGGTGACGGCGACCGACACGGACGGTCCCAGCGCGTTGAGCTACAAGTGGACGGTGGTCAGTGGCGGCGGGGTGCTGAGCAGCGCCACGGTTGCCAACCCGGTGTACACGCCGGTGGACGTGGTGGGCACGCAGACGGTGAAGCTGAAAGTGGAGGTCAGCGACGGCGCGGCCACGGTGTCGGGCAACCTGACGCTGGCGGTGAACGACGCCAACCCGCCGCCCTTGGGGCCGGAGTTGCTGCGCAGTGACTTCAGCGGCACGCTGGCTGGCTGGAGCGTGCGCGACGAGGGAACGATCTCGGCGCCGTCGAAGTGGGGCATCGTCTCGGGCGTGCTGGCGCAGCAGAGCAACATCCGTGACGAGAGCACGGGCAACGACCTGCCCAAGATGGGCACCAACCTGCTGTATGACGGCGGCGCGAGTTGGACCAACTACCGGGCGAAGTTCAAGCTGCGCTCCACCGACGACGACACCCTGGGGCTGATGTTCCGCTACATCGACCCGAACAACTGGTACCGCTTCAGTTGGGACAAGCAGCTCAACCAGCGCCGGCTGGTGAAGAAGGCGGGCGGTGTCTACAGCCTGCTGGCGGCAGACAACGTGCCCTACGTGATGGGGCAGACCTACCAGGTGGAGGTCGTTGCCAAGGGCAGCCAGCTCGAGGTGTGGATCGACGGGGCGCGCATCTTCCAGATCACGGATGCCGCCCTCAGCCGCGGCAGCATCGCCTTCTACACCTGGCAGAACAACGCGGCCTTCTTCGACGACGTGCAGGTCAATGCCGTCGAGTGACTCGGTGCTTGCCTGATCTCTGGGCCGTCAGAGTTGGCGGCCCAGGAGAATGTCTTTCAGCAGCCCGAGCCCCAACCGGCCCCGCGCGACGGGTGCCAGGCTGAACAGATGAGCCACGTCCTTGAGGGCGGCAGCGCGTCGCCCGGCCCGATAGTGCCACTTCGCGTAGTCGCCGTGGATGCCCGCCATGCAGGCGCGCCAGTAACCGCCCTGCAGCGCGCGTGGCAGCAGGTGACGGTTCTTGCGCATCATGCGCAGCGTCGAGTCGCGCATCGCCTCGAGGTTGCGGCTCACGCTGCCCGGTCGCGCAGGATCGACAGCCATGCGGCTCCGGCAAGCAGGCGTAATCCGAGATCGCCGCCAGCCGGATCCACAGGTCGGGATCCTCGGCCCCGCGCAGCGTCTCGTCGAATGCGCCGACTTGTCGAGCACAGCGCGCGGCGCGCGAGCACGGCCGAGCAGCTGCCCGGCACGTCGGCTCCGCTGCCGAACAGGTGGGCGAGGAACGGCCCCTGCCACGTCGGGCAGTCCCAGAGGTTGAGCAGACGGCCCTCCAGGTCCTCGACACGCGCTGCGCAGGAGCAGAAGCCCAGGTCCGGGCGGCCGCGCAACAGCTCGACCTGGCGGCCGAGCTTGCCGGGCAGCCACCAGTCGTCGGCATCGAGGAAGGCGATGAATTCGCCGCGCGCTGCGCGGATGCCGGCGTTGCGTGCGCTCGACATGCCGCCATTTGGCTGGTCGATGACCCGGATCGCATCGCCGTAGCCGGCCAGAACGGCGGCCGTGTCGTCGGTGCTGCCGTCGTTGACGACGATGACTTCGAAGTCGCGGAAGTCCTGCGCGAGCACGCTGTCGATGGCCTTGCGCACGCACCAGGCGGCGTTGTAGGCGGGGATGACGACGCTGACCGCCGGTGGCGTCGTCAGTGCATCCGGGTCATAGCCCATCTCCAGCATCAACGGCCGGATCATCGGCAGGATGCGCTCGATGGCCTCGGGGTTGTGCTCCCTCCACTTCTGCTGCTTGGGCTTGCCCTTGACGACGCTGGTGGGCTGCAGGTTGGCGCAGCGGGCCTCGCAGCTCGGCCGTGAACGGGACGCCGAGCCGCTCGAAGGCTTCGCGGAACATCTCCACCGGGCGCTCGAAGATGTCTTCGTAGCGCAGGTGGATCCACTGCTCCGGCGGAACGATCTGTCTTCGCATCCAGCGCCATGCGGTTGGCGCTGATCCACTGGAAGGCGCAGACCTCCTCGAGGCTGGCGTGGTTGTACTCCCGCCAGCCCGGCGCAAGGAAGAAGGCCCACTCGCGGAACTCGCCGCCGTTGATCGCCACCGGCTCCGGGAACGGGCCGAAGAACTGCGACAGCTCGAAGCGGCCGTCGGTGCGCCCATGCGCCAGCCGTCCATCATCGAGCTGATGTTGTCGCGGCCGTCGCGCTGGATGAAGACGAACTTCGCTTGCGGGAACAGCTTGTGCAGATAGGGGATGCGCATCACGTTGATGCAGGTCTTGTCCAGCACCCAGCCCGCGCCCAGGCGCTGGTAGAAATAGCGGAACGCCGCATCGCGGTGCGCGGGCCGCGCGTGCTCCGCGCCGGCCGCCTCGGAATGCCAGCCATTGTTCAGCGGGCCATGCAGGCCGTCCCAGAACTGCGGGATCTCCCAGCCGAACGCTCAGGAACTGCGGCGCCGCGGCCAGCGTCTCGTAGGTGATCGTGGTGCCCGAGCGCGAGCAGCCCACCACGAACACCGGATCGGGCATGGCGGGGCGGGTGACGTCCCACCACAGGCCGCGCAACTCGTAGCGCAGCTGCGCGCAGGTTCTTGGCGCGGATCTCGGGGTCGAGCAGCTTGTGAAGGTTGCGCAGGCTGGGCATGGTCGGGTCAGTCCAGCGGCGGGCGGACGACGCGGCGGCCGGCCCGCCGTCCGCGGCGTTGCAGATGGCCGGCGATTTCGCCCAGCGCGGCCGCCGTGCGCACCAGGTAGAAGCGTCGTCGCGCCTGGCCGAGGGCCGTGCAGGCCTTCAGCGCCATACTCCGCCACCTTGCGATAGAGGTACCGCGGTACTGCGTCGCCCGTTCTTCTGCGGATCGACGCACGACCGTGGAGGCGGTTCGCTTATAGGCCTTCTTCATCAGGTAGGGCAGCGTCAGGCGGTCGGTGTCCACGTAGTGGTGCTGCACCACCTGCGGCACGTACCGCAGGCGCGCGCCCAGGCGCAGCGCGCGCAGCACCCAGTCCAGGTCCTCTGCGCCGCCCAGGTCATGGCCGGTGGGCCCCATGTCGGTGGCGAAGGGGCCGACACGCGCCAGCCAGGCGGTGCGCAGGAACAGGTTGCCGCCGCCCGGAACGGCCACTTCGGGCGTGACCTCGCGCGGCGCCGTCGCCCAGGTCGAAGCGCGGCACCGGCAGCGGGTAGATGCGGTAGGGTCCGGCGTCGTGCACCCACGCCGGCTCGCGTGCCGTCCCAGTCGGGCAGGATGCGGCCGCAGAACAGGTCCGCCTCGGGGTAGGCCTCGGCCGCCTGCGCATACCGCTCGCAGATAGCCGCCGTCCACGCGGTGGTCGTCGTCGACGAAGGCCACCAGGTCGCTCGTGACGCGCGGCATGGCGCTGTTCAGCGCGTTGGACTTGCCCGGGCGTCGGCTCGGCGAACCAGGTCAGGGGCAGACCAGCCAGCGCCCGCTGCCTGCTGCCGGTAACGCGTCGAGACAGGCATGGGTGCCGTCATTGCAGGCGTTGGCGGCGACGAGGATGTCCACCGACCAGTCCGCCGGGCGCGCAGCTGCGTTCAGCGACGCCAGCGTCTTGCCCAGCAGGGCGGCGCGGTTGTGCGTGCAGATCAGGACGGTCAACGCGGGCATGTCATCGCCGCCGGGCGTGGCCCGAAGACCCAGCCGCGGATCTGGCCGACGAAGTAGGCGACGTTCATCTCCTTGCGCACCGTGGCGTCGCGCCCCGCCTGACGCGCAACTGCCAGCACGGCCCGCAGCGCCCGCAGCAGCTGGCCGAACAGGTAGCGCGGCGGCAATCGGGAGCCCGTGCCGCGCTTGCGGATCGCCTCCATGCGGCCCATGCGGTAGTGCAGGTCGAGGAAGTAGCTGCGCTCCAGCTTGGCCGCCTGGATGCGGTGGTGGATCACCGCCTCGGGCGTCCACCAGACCTTGAAGCCGGCGTCGAGCAGGCGGCGGTAGAAGTCGACCTCCTCGCCGCCGGTATTGTCCGTGCCCTTGCGGCCGAGCATCGCGTCGAAGCCGCCGACGCGGTCGCACACCGTCTTGCGGAAGCCGAAGTTGCCGCCGTAGAACGGCGTGTAGGCGGTCGGTCAGCGGCACGATGCGTCATCGGCCGGTTCAGCTCGCCCGAGGAAGCCGAGCAGTTCGTCTGCGCAGCCAGGGCGGCCGGGCGTCCTCGAACAGCACGCCGATGCGGCCGCCGAAGGCGTCGGGGTGCTGCTCGTCGATCAGCCGCTCGTAGGCGCAGCAGCCAGTCGGGGTCGGCCGTCTCGTCGTCGTCCATGAAGATGACGTATTCGCCCCGCGCGTCGGCGATGGCGCGGTTGCGCGCATTGGACAGGCCCAGCTTCTCCTCGCGCACCACGCGCACCTGCCAGCCGGCCGGCCAGGCGTGGCGCGCGAGCAGCTCGGGCGTGCCGTCGCGGCAGCCGTTGTCGATGACCAGGAACTCCCAGGGCTGCCCGGGGCATCCGCAACGCGCCAGGTCGGCCAAGCGTGCGCACCAGCCGGTCGGCATGGTTGTGCGTGCACAGCGCGACGGTGTAGGCGATGCTCATCGCGCGCGCGCCCGGCAGTCGGCTCTTGACGCGGCCGAGGTAGTAGCGGCGAGCGTGGCCGAGGCTGCCGTCGTTGGTGCCCAGGCGAATCTTGCGCAGCAGCATGGCCGGGCGTGTCGGTGCCGAACACGTCGATGCGGCGGATGCGGAAGCGGTTCACGTCGCGGCGGTTGAAGCCCGGCTGGGTCGAGAAGCGCCGCGCGGTAGCCGGCGGCGCGCGCGGCGGCTTCCACGCGCTCGTCGAGATGGCCGAACGGATAAGCGAGGTAGGCGACCTCATGCCCGAGCAGGTCGCGCCAGTGCCGCCCGCGACCCGGCCAGCTGTTCGGCCAGCGTCGCAGTCGTCCAGCGTCGGGCAGGCTCGCATGGCTGCGGGTGTGCGAGTGGAAGCTGACGCCGCGCCGCTGCATGTCCAGGATCTCGTCGGCGTCGAGCAGCGGATAGGTCACGCCGGCCGGGTTCGATGCGCGCGTCCAGACGTCCTCGCCGCCGATCAGGTCGCTGACCAGGAACACCGTGAACGGCCAGCCGAGCCGCTCGAGCACCGGCAGCGCGTGCTCCCGCACGCCGCGGAAGCCGTCGTCGAAGGTGAGCACGGATGGCGCCCTCGGGCAGCGCCGGGCCGCCCTCCAGCCAAGTCGACCAGCGCGTCGACCGTGACCGCCTGGAAGCCCTTGCCGCGCAGCGCCTGCATGTGCGCGGCGAAGCCTGCGGGCGCGATCGCGTAGCGGGCCTCCCAGGCGTTGCGGGCCGCGCCCACGCGGTGGTACATCAGCACGGGGACGCGTTCGGCGTGCTTCATGACGTGCTTCCTGTCGGCGAGTCCGACGCAGCCCGCGATACAGCGGCAGCGGCAGCAGGGCGCTGGCCACGTGGCGCAGGTCCCGCAAGCCGAAGCTGCGCGCGCAGCCGCGACGTGGCGGAAGAGCTTCTGCGCGGACACCAGGTCGCGCTTCCAGAACGCGCGGTAGGCCTGCCGCAGGACCTGCCCCTCGGTCAGATCCTGCAGCCGTCGCGCGGGCAGATGCGCGACCAGACTGCGGGTTGGCGCGGATGAAGTCCTGCTGTGCGTCAAGAGCGTCGAGCACCTGGCGCCATTTGACCGCCGAGATCTGGCCCGGCATCGTGCCAGCGGTAAAAGGCGAGCACCTCGGGCACCCGCACGATGCGTCGCGGTGAGCGCCAGGGCGCGCAGCCAGAAATCGTAGTCCATCGACGCGAAACGCCGCTCGGAGAAGCCGCCCAGCCGATCGACGACGCTCCGCCTGCACCAGCGCGGCATGGATCGGCCAGGGACAGGTGCGCACGAAGTGGGTCACGGGATCGTCTTTCTCGTATGCCGGGCGGCACATAGGGCTGCCGACTGGCATGCCCTCGCCGACGTTCTGCCAGCCACAGTAGCTGCATGTCGGCGTTGTGCTCGGCCAGGCGCGATGTGAGCTTTCCAGGGTGTCGGGCAGCCACCAATCGTCGGCGTCCAAGAAGGCGATGAACTCGCCGCGCGCCGCGCGAAAGCCCAGGTTGCGTGCCGGATAGGGGCCGACGCGGCTCGGTGTGCAGCAGGCGAATGCGATCGGGCTGTGGGCTGCGAGCCGGCTCGGCGATCGTCCGGCGAGCCGTCCGTGGACCCATCGTCGACGACGATGAGTTCGACATCTTGCGTAGCTCTGCCCGAGCACGCAGCTCCACCGCTTCCGCCAGTAGGGCGCCGCGTTGAAGCAGGGCATGATGACTGAAATCAGGGGGGTATCCGCGGCTGCGTCGGGAGCTGCAGTGGCGTCGCTCATGGTGCGTGCCGCTCGTCCAGGCCATAGGGCGATGCCGAGTCGTAGTGTGCGCGTTGGTACTTTGCCGCGATGTTCTTAGGGCGGCGCGGATGGCGGCTGAACCAGCCGATCAGTCGATCGAACGGCGAGAATCCTTCGAGTGCCGGTTCGTCCGGCTGGCCAGTCTCAATGCGCACGGTGCTGCTGGCCCGGTCGCCTACCACCGTCCAGGCGGTCGGCGCGATCGGGACACGGTAATCGCCCTGTTCCACCGGCAGCGGTGCGGGATCCGCCTGCCAGAACGCATGACTGTCTGGCAAGGCGAAGGCCGCTACCAGGGACCGCAGCGACCACAGGCAACTGGCCGGGCCGGAGTAGTCCTCCAGCAGGCGCGGATCGGATTCGAAATAGCCCTGCGTGACGGTGCCCTTGCACACCGCGCCGTGGGTGATGAAGTACTGCCAGACGGCGTCCAGGCCACGCCTCGCCTCGGCGGCACTGACGAGATTCCGCTGCTCCTGCCATGCCTGAGCGAGAACCAGGGGAGCCGGCGCTGCCATTCGGTAGCAGGCGCTGCGGCCCAGCATGGGCAGGCCTGCGGGGCCGATGAAGTATCGGTAGACGGAGAGGAACTCACTGAAGGCGTGGTCGATGAAGTGTGCGGTCAAGATCCGGGGCGATACGCCTGATCCATTGCAGCTGGTAGTGGAAGCCCCAGGCGTTGTAATAGTCGAAGCCTGGCTCGTCCGCGCGCTCGCCGTCGCGGAACCAGCCGTTGCCGCGATGGAAGGCTTTCGCTGCGCAGGTAGTGGTCGTGCAGTTCGCGGCGTCATGCGGTCGCCCAGCGCCGCGAGGACGGCATCGACTTGCGCCACGAACAGATGCCAGTTGTTGTCCGGGATGCGCTTGCCGTTGACCTGGACCAGCCAGTGCCCGACTCGGGCGCGCTGCTCGCGCGTGAACGTGTTCCCAGAGCTGTCGCGGGTGAGCCAGAGCGCAGGGCAACGTCTGCTGCCTCGACGATGGTCTGCCCCCAGTGCCCGATGTCGCCCCAGTACTCGCCCGAAGCTGGGTCTGTTCCGGCGAGGAGGCCGGCCTCGAGCACATCGACAAGATCGATCTCGCGCCATCCGCAAGCGACATGCGGCGGGGCAGCCCCCGTGCAGCCACGCGGCGACAAGCGGCGCGATGCGTGAGAAGCCTTCCAGCCGGTCCATAGCGGGCCCGTTGTAGCTCCCCATGCCAGCGTAGTTCGCGTGAGCGCCCAGGGGGCTGCTCCGCACGGCGAAGCCGGTCACGAAGTAGCGGAACAGGACGCATAGCTCTCCAGGAAGGCGGGTCGCCATGCGAAGGCCCGACAGCAGGGCCTCCGCCTCCGCCGGAAAGCGGCGCTGGGCGAGGTGACCGTCCCAGGTCAGTGGATGCGCCCGCCGACCGGCAGCGTGTCGCCCCAAGCTGCAGTCACGGAGGAACATGGATGGCCGCCCCTCTACTCGTCCACTCCGAGACGCCGGCCCATGTGTCGGGCCAGCGCCGGATAGGCCACCCGCTCGGGCACCATGGCCTGGATATTGCGGCGCATCGCACGATCCTCGGCCTCGTCCATGCGCGACGATCCGTTCCATGGCGGCCGGCCAGCCGCCGCGTGGGCACGGCGATGCAGTTGACGCCGTCGGCCAGCCCAGGTCGTACAGGTCTAGTTCGTCGCGCGTTCAGCACCGGGACGCTGCCGCGCAACAGCGCCTCCACGGGGCGATGGGTGACCAACGAGAAGCCCGGGGGCGCCAGCGTGAAGTCGGATTCCGTAAGCGATTCGAGGAAGTCCCGGGGCTCAGCGCGGCCGGCTTGGCGTCGGAATAGGCGTGCCAGAGCATGGGCTGATGCGCGGCTTCGACGCGCGAGGGCTGTGCGGACGGCGAAGAAGGTTCCACGCTGTCGAGGATCCGTTCGCGCGCGGCCGGGTCTCGGCTGCCCGAGAAAGTTCGCTCGCAGCGGCCGCGGGCGTCGGCATGCCAGTCGGTCGCGTGGATCGCCCGGAAAGCGCCTCGTCCCGCAGGAACTTCGAATGGGCATCGAAGCCGACCACCTGCCGCGACTTGCACAGGCCCATCAGGTCCAGCGGGTAGAAGCCGTCCTTGTAGACCATCCGCGTCACCTTGCCGAACCAGCGGCCGTACCAGCGCCTCTCCTGCCACTGCAGGCGCAGCGCCTGCCGGTAAGTCGCGGCTGCGGTCCCCCGCGCTAACGGCTGTCAGTCTGGCCGCAAGCGGCGCGAGGCGGTCGAGGGCACGGCGATGCTGGATCAGTTGCGGGTGCCCCTGCACGATAAGCCGTTCGATCTGCGGCAGGCGGCGTGGCGCGTCTCTTCGGCGATCACGCGGCGCCTGGGATGTCGGCGATATGCGCGCGACAGGCTCCAGCTCGATTCACGGTCTCGCGCCACGTCGGCGACCCAGATCACGACCTGGTGGCCGCTGAAGGCCAGCGCCCGAGCCATGGTGTAGGTGAGCGAGTCGCTCCAGAGGCGAGCACACAGACATGCATGGCGAGGCGCTGCGGGTGCGCGGGTCAGTCGACGTCAACGCCGTTGGCGACGCGATCGAGTCCTTTGCCGAGCCCGCGCAGCCAGTCGGCTGTCGTGCGCCGCAAGCGCCACAACTGCGGCCCCTTCTTCGGCTGCGGAATGTGGCCCAGTTGCATCGCCTCGTCGCGTTCTGCGTGCGCCTCGCCGACCAGTCCGGCGATCCGGTACTCGTAGCCGAATCGCGTCGCCAGATCGCCGACCTGCTCCTCGAACTCCCGGATCTCCTGCTCCGACCACTGGTCGACGTTGCGCTTGCGCCAGAACGCGTGCGGCTTGCTGGTGCTCAGCGCGTCGAAGTCAGCCTGAGTGACCTGGGCCTGGTAGCCGAGGAACTGGCTTATCTCCAGGTACTTCGCGTAGTCGAAGTCCTCAATGCGTACGACACGGTAGCTGTCCTTGGGCAACTTCTCGAGCATTTCAAGAGTCCGCTCGTTCCAGGCCTGCCAGAACCATGCAACCTTCCAACCTGGCTCATATCGTTCCAGGTGCGCAAGAACTCACCCGCGGGGCGACGCGTGCGAAGAAGGTGTGCACCTTCTCCGGGCTCTGATCCTGGTAGCCGGTTGCCAGATTCAGCGTCGCTGACGAGGTAGGGACGGCGGTAGAAGCCTTTGTGAACGAACGACGTCACCACGCGATCCGGTCGGCGCAGAGCAGCACGAACTTCGCACCGAAATGCTCGTGCAACTCGTTCACCGACAGCGAGAGATAGGGGCTGGCCTCGAAGGAGCAGGCACGGGCCTCAGCAGATCGGCCCGGATCTCTCGTTCCTTCGTGGCAAGGAAACCCGCGTCGTCGACCGGTAGCTCGTGCCACTTGCAGTACCGATGGAAGGTTCGTTGTCGGGGTTGCGCTCGTGAGAGCTGGCCACCGCGGGCTCCCTGTCCATCAGTTGATACAGAAACAGGGTCCCGCAACGGCCGGTGCCGATGGCAAAACCCACTTTGTTCTCATAGTTCATATGCCGCTCTTCCGTCGATGGCTTCGTCGCTTGCGGGTCGCGGTGAAGCACTAGACCTGCTCGAACCGGTATCCGAACAGTTGGATATCGTTCTGATGCCGCTTGGCAACCGAGGCACGCGACTCGTCGTCAAAGTATTCGCTGTAGTGATGCTTCTTGCTGCGCATGCCTGACTTCAGGTGTGGCAGCCTCAGCTCCGGCAGTCCGACGCGCTTGCAGACCTCGAGCAGGTCGCCAGCGAGAGTCTCGTAGCGGACGATGTAGTCGACGCAGAGTTTGCCGTCGATGACGTAGAAGCGGTCGTTCGTGTCCCACGCCTCTTCCTTGAGAAATCGGTTGAACGCCTTGCGCACGGGCGCCAGTTCGTCCACCGGCACCCCCAGTCGATGAAGCAGGCCCTTCTCGGGCTTCAAGGCGGGGTCATTGCGGTGGTTCCAGAAGAAGCGCGACAGCGTTCGCTCCCACGGGTTGCGGGCGATGCTGAACTTGAAGTAGCCGTTCCAGGTCTCTGCCGGCAGGCTGTCGCGAATGGTCACCGCGTCATCGTGCTGCTGATAGCGGCCCTCGTTCATCGACTTGTGCACCCAGGCGCCAGTTTCGTCGCGGTTGAAGTCGAAGTCGCCCAGCGGGGTCACGATGTCGTTGCCGCTGCAGTGGTTCGACAGCGCGGCCTCGATGCTCGTGCCCGCCGTCTTCGTAGACTTGACGAAGATGTACCTGTTCTTGTGCGAGATGATCATTTGCTTTGCCCTGTCAGTCGTTCGGTTGGCCGGGGTCGATGCGCAGCAGGCGATCTGCGGCCACGTTCTTCAGCTCGGTCGTGCGCCCGTCGCTCCAGCGCACGGTGACGCGTTCGGCGCGCGGCAGAGACCCTAGGCCGAAGTACAGACGGTAGTGCCCCTGCGAGAAGTACGAGCTGTCGCTCAGCCCGACCTCCTGCGCCTGGGTGCCCAGGGCAGTGTGCACCGTCACGCGGGCGCCGATGGCCGGGTGATTGCCCGGGCCGCCTGCCACGTCGATCTGCAGCCAGTGATGACCTTGCGCCAGGTTGCGCCAGAACTGAAGGGCCCAGGCATGCGGGTCGTCCTCGGTCCGAAAAGGCCTCTGCCACCAGCGCCAAAGCGTCGAGTTCTCGTTCAGCGCCAGCAGCAGGTCGCGCCGGCCGTCGTTGTCGCGGTCGTACCAGTTCACGATGGCAGCCTGGTACAGGTGCGGTCTCACCGCGAGCAGTCCCGTGGCCTCGAACACGCCCTTGCGCGCCTGCCGGTACAGGCCCTCCGGAACGAAGTGCAGATCCGTCCAGCCGTCGTTGTCGTAGTCCACCCAGACGGCGGCCAGGCTGCTTGCGGGCAGGCCGCGATCGGCAGGGTTCACGCCGACGAAGTCGCCGGCCCGATTCTCCAGCAGCACGTTGCCGCGCTTGGAGGCGCAGAACAGGTCGATGTCGCCGTCGTTGTCGAAGTCGGCCGCTACAAGCTTGCTGTCGAAACGCCAGTAGTTGTTGACTTCCGACTTCAAGCCTTCCACGTCCCCGCGCACGAAGTCTGGCCTGAACAGGAGGCGCCCGGTGAACTTCCCTTCCGTGTTGCTGTACAGGAAGAAGCCCCGGTCCTCGACGGTTACCAGGTCGACGTCGGCGTCACCGTCGGCGTCCATCCAGACGTAATCGATGATCTCGTGGCCTGTAAGGTCCAGACCCACCTCGGCCGCCACGTCCGAGTAGCGACCGTTAGGACTTGCGCGCCAAAGTTGTTTCGGGAACACTCCCTTGGCGAGGCCGCGGTCCTGACAGTTCACGAAGAGCTCGACGCGGCCGTCGCCGTCGACGTCGACCCAGTCGGCATGCCGGCCGGAGCAGTCCTTCTTGTCGATGCCGGCCGTTGCGGCCCTGTCGACCAAACCCTGGCCATTGCCCGTCAGCAACAGTTCGTCACGGATCGACCCGCGGATGAACTCCGGCAGCGTGCGTATCGTGCCGCCGACGCCGCCACGCGTGATGAAGACGTCCAGCCGGCCGTCACCGTCGACGTCGGCCCAGGCGAGGCCGTGGCGGTCGCGAAGGAAGGGCGAGAATTTACGGCTCGTCGGCGACGCGCGCTGGCGGCCGACGAACACGCTGCCCAGTGCGACCTCTGGCGCGAGTTCGATCTCGGTCGGCACGCCGCGCGAAGGCGGGGCGAGTTCCAGCGTGCCTGCGCCCTGCGCTTCGAAATCGACGATCGTCTGCGGGATCAGCGAGTCGGGGACCTTGACCTCACGGGCCCGGAACTCGAAGCCATCGTTTCGATTTACCTTGATGACGCTGAACATCTTGAGCGTGCCCGCCACCCGGCCCACCGCCCCGTGCGTGCGCAGCACGAGCGTCTCGCCCAGCCAGTAGACGTAGAGGCCGGGCTTGTCCATCACCGGGGCGACGAAGGATTGCTCCCAGGCAGGGAAGTCGCGGTTCTGGTCCAGCCCCCACTCAGTCAGCACGTCGCGGTGGCCGCCCAGGCCGTCGGACAGCATCAGGATCTGGCGGTAGTTGTGGTTGGACGTGTAGACGTCGAGCGTGCCGTCACCGTCGGCGTCCACCACGCCCAGGTCGAACAGGTGATGCACCTTCGGCAGTGTGAAGGGTTCGCTGGCGAACCGGCCCGCCTCTGGTTTCTGCAGCCGGGACAGCTCGTAGGCGATGTCGACGCGGGACTTGTAGGCCAGCGCGGCTGCGCCCGCCAGCAGCAGAGCGGCCGACGTGATCAGCAGGGTCTTGAGGGGCTTTCTCACGAGCATGGGCTTCAATAGAAACGTGCGGTCACGCGCGAGGCTTGTGCAGGCGCGACAGACCGGCGGCCAGCCTCTCGCGCCAGCGCGCCGCCTCGGTCTGCAGCGCGGGGATCGGGATCAGCAGGAAGGCGGCGGCGTAGCAGGCTCCGCCGGCCAGCACCATCACGATCAGATAGATCGCGGCCGTGCCGGCCTGCAGGTGGCCGAGTGCTGTGTGGGTCAGCGCAAGCACCGCGAACATCAGCGTGCCCAGCGCCAACCCGGGTCCGAGCGCGCGCAGCAGGTCGACCAGCCGCGTCGACAGCATGCGGGGGACCAGCGCATAGAAGTGCAGCGCGAGCAGCGCCTGCGACACGACGATGCCCCAGGCGACGCCCTCGAGACCCCATCGCAGGCCGATCAGCGGGCGCGGCAATGCGACCACCAGCAGGTTCACGCCCTGTGCAAGCATCTCCATGCCCAGGCGGTTGCGCGCGGCCAGCAGCACGCCGGTTCGGGAAAGACGATGTTCAGGAACAGGCCGGCGATCGCGAGGATACCCATCGGCACGCCCGCCGCAGTCCACTTCGGGCCATAGACGACGCCGATGAAGGGCACTGCGATCCACCAAAGGAGCACGTAGACCGGCACCGTATAGGCCGTCAGCAGGGTAATGGCCCGGTAGTACAGGTACTTGGTCTGGTCGAGGTCGTCCTGTACCTTGCTCATGGCCCGGAACAGCGGTTCCATCGTCGGCGCCATCAGCAACTGGTTGGGCAGCCGCGACAGGCTCTCTGCCTTGTTGAACAGGCCAAGAAACGCGGCCCGGCAATCTTGCTCACGATCAGGATCTTGGCTCTCGTTGCGCAAGTAGGTGATGAAGTCGTTGCCGACGATCTTTGCGCCGTAGCCTGCATGCCGTCGCATCACCGCGAGGTCGAGGTTCAGCCGTGCCCTCAGCGGCGTCAACCGGGCGAGCCAGAATGTTTTTACCAGGCTGGCCAGCAAACCGGACAGGATCAGGCTCCAGACGCCTAGGCCCAGCACCGCCATCGCTGTCGAGGCCAGGCCGGTGATGAGCCCGGTCACGACTTCGACGAGCGTGCGGCTCTTGTAGTCCATCTGCCGGTTCAGCCACGAGTTGCGCATCACCAGCAGCGGCCGCAGCAGGAAGCTCAGCGCCGAGACACGGAGCAGATCCGTATACAGCGGCTCGTCGAAGAAACGGGCGATCCATGGCGCAGCGAAGAAGAAGCCGAGGTAGACCAGCACGCCCGTCACCAGCTGCAGCGTGAACACGGCGCTGAAGTCGTTTTCGTCGGCATCTTTGGACGGATCAGCGACTGTCCCATGCCCCCCGCGGTGAACATGCCGACGAAGCCGGTGAAGATCTGGATCGTGACGATCATGCCGAAGTCGGCCGGCACCAGAAGCCGCGCCAGCGCCACGCCGAAGGCGAACTCCAACAGGCGATTGCCGGTCTTGCCGAAGGCCAGCCACTTGACGCCGCTGCGAATGCTTTGTCCCAGCGTCATTGCAGTGTGGAGCCTCTGGAATAGACCTTGAAGACCCTGAATGGGCAGCCCGAGACGGCAAGCAGGAGGCACCTGCATGGATGGCGCGACCGGCTGTAACCAGCGGTAGATTATGGTGCGCGCGTGCTCGCGGACCATGGCCTTGTAACGACGCCGACCGTGCGCGACTTCACGCCTTCGCGCCTTGCATTCCCCTTGGCAAGAAGGCGATGGATCGACCTTCAGTCACCGGCTGCGGAACGCTGGCTGTCGACGCTCCAACTCAAGAACGACCGCGCGGAACGCCGGCAGCAGCACCAGATTCCCGTACGGGCTCACATGGTCGCCGTCGAAGAAGAGCGGGCGGCCGTCACGTAGTGCAGGGCGCAGCAACTCGTCGCAAAGAGCGGGCAGCGGGTCCCAGGCCGAAACGCCCGCGGAATTCGCGCGGTCAGCCGAGCGGACGGATCGCGGCGACGGGGGCTCGATACCGTTCCTGGTCGGCTCGAGTGCTCGCTCAGGCCGCCCGCGCAGTGCCGGGTTGTGCCGGTTGAACCAGTCGACGCAGTGGAACGGATGCGACCGAAAGATGGGTTTGGGCAGCTCGAAAGACACGTGCAAGCCGGCGTCGCAGAAACGGAACGAACCAGCGTGGTGCGTCCTGGGCGGCGTTGTCGGATCGAGACCAGTTCCTCGGTCGTGCGCGAATAGACGTCCGGTGGCGCGCGCCTGGGTTGCCGCATCGATGCCGCGCTTGCTGCCGCCCAACTCGATCAGCCGGGGCAGGCGAAGCGAGGGCATGAACACGATGTCGCCGGGCCCGATTGCTCCAGCACCACCCTCATGGAAGCCTGGGCCATGCGAAAGCAATGGCCGTCGCAGCGCCGGATCCATGGGCGCCATCATGTCGATGTAGGCGCAGCCCGGTACTTGCAGCACCTTCACCGTTCTGCCCTTGCTCGGCGCTCAACTGTTCCAGCATCGGCAGGTAGGCCACGGCGTGCGAATCCCCAAGCACGAAGAGCTGTGGTGCGGCCCTGCGCTCGCAGCCCTCGGGGATGAATGCGGTCAGCCCTTCCGCAAGGGGGCCGAGACGGCCTGCGCTGAACGATCGGGTTGCAGCCCCGGGATGCCGAGAGCGTGACTTCAGCAGCTGCCGGTCGGCATACCAGTCCGCGGCCTGGCGCGTCGCTTGTCCCAGACCGAGAGCCGGCTGAGCCTGCAGCAACGCACGGCCTGCCCACCAACCCAGGCCGAGCACGAGCACGAAGGACGACGACCCGCCAAGAGCGGATGCCACCTTCGAGTCTGGCGTTGTAGCGCACCGGGTTTTCGATCCAGCGGTACGAGGCGGCAGCCATCGCGAAACTCAACCCGACGGCCACGGCGTTGAAGGGCCAGACGTGCAGGCCTGTCGTCCATCGGGCCAGCACATAGACGGGCCAGTGCCACAGGTACAGCGCGTACGATCGACTGCCCGATCCAGACCGGGGCGCGGCTGGCCAGCATGCGCTGGAGCCGATCACGTCGCTCGATCGACGGGAGCCCGATCAGCAAGAGCGTGCCGATCACTGCGAGGGTGGCTCTGATCCACGGATAGGCGCTGGGCTTCGGCACGCACATCGCGACGATGACGAGGCCCAGACCCACCCAGCCCGAGAGTCGATAGAAGCGCCTGGCACCGGGTGGGAGCGCCGTGACAGCGGCTGCCGAGAAGAAACAGGCTCACGCCGCAGGCGAGCTCCCAGAATCGGAAGGTGAGCTGGTAGAAGACGAACCGTGAACCGCGCGTGACGCCAAGTAATGGCATGCCACGAACGACAGCGCGGCCAGCGTCAGGATGCCGATCACGGCGAGCGATCGCCTTCGCGGCGCGAATCGGCTGCCAAGGGCCACAAAGAGAAACAGCGGTGCGACGAGGTAGAACTGTTCCTCGACGCCAAGTGACCACGTGTGCGTGAAGGGATTCAGCTCGGCCCGCGGCTCGAAGTAGTTGATGACCTGTTGCTCGAGCGTCCAGTTGCTCATGCCCCAGAACGCAGCTTGCCCGACGGTTTCAGCCGCGCGATTGAACCAGGCCTTGGGAACGAACAACACATAAAGGGCGGTCGTGACGACCAGCATCGTCGCCAGCGCCGGCACGAGCCGCGCCAGCCGGCGAGCATAGAACTGCCCGAGAAAGGCGCCCAGGCTTTCATTGCGATGGCCGGCCAGCGAGGCCGTCACGACATACCCTGAGATCACGAAGAAGACGTCGACACCGACGAAACCGCCCGGGAGTGCCGTGGGGTTCAGGTGGTACAGCATGACGGCGAGCACGGCGAATGCGCGCAAGCCGTCGATGTGCGCAAAGTAGGCGGGGGTTGCCGCGAGCGGTGTCACGATCCTCGGCAGATCTTGGGGGGCGGTCACGTTAGCCGCGCCGGAGCAGACCGGGCTGGTGGCGCTGCAGCGCGCGACCGCGCGGCTCGTGCGCCCGCAGCCACTGCTCGAGCATCATCAGGATCCACACCATCTCGCCGTAGTAGCCCGGGTGCGCAGGCAGGTGCTCCTTCAGCAGCGCGTCGATGAACGCCGGCCGCACGATGCCGCGCGCGCCCAGCGAATGCAGCGAGTCGGTCGCGAATTGCGCTCAGGCCGTCGTGCCGGTTCGCCCACACCCCGAACGGCAACCCGAACCCCTGCTTCTTCTTCGTCAGGATCTCGTCGGGCAGAAAGCCGCGCAGCGCCTCCTTGAAGAACCAGCGCAGCTTCAGCCCCTTGAGCTTGTAATCGGTGGGCAGCCGCAGCGAGAAGTCGACCAAGGCGCTGGTCGAGGAAGGGGAAGCCGACCGCCATGCCCGCCAGACTCGTGCTGCCGCAGACCTTGGGCAAGTCGGCCTCGGCCAGCGTGTAGCGCCAGTCGTAGGCCAGCATGCGGTTGAGCGCGCTGGCCGCCGGCACCTGCTGCCACACGGCGCGCTGCTGGCGCAGCGGGTCGGCCGGGTCCACCTGGGCCAGGAAGTCGGGCGTGAACACGTTGCTGCGATGCCCAGGTGCTGCAGCAGGTTGTACATCTGCATGCGGTCGGGCAGCGGCACCCTGGCCTGCTCGACGTAGCTGCGGCCCTTGCGCGCCAGCGGCAGCGTGCCCAGCGGCGTGCGTTCCAGCAGGGGCTCGAGCAAGCCCTTGCGCAGCGCGGCCGGCACGCCGTCGTAGCAGCCGAAGACGCGCTGCTTGGCGTAGCGGGCGTTGCCGCCGAAGAGTTCGTCGCCGCCGTCGCCGGCCAGCAGCTTGGTCACGCCGTCTTCGCGCGCCATCTTGGCGCAGTAGTACGCGGGCAGCGCCGAGCGAGTTGCCGAACGGCTGGTCGTAGTGCGCCGCCACGGCCGGGATGCTGCGCACCAGGTCGTCGGGCGTCACGTAGTACTCGTGGTGCTCGGTGCCGAAGCGCTTGGCGGCGATGCGCGCATACTGCATCTCGTCGTAGCCCTCGGCCTCGAAGCCGATCGAGTACGTGGCTGCCTGCCGGCCGGCGACCTCGCTGATCATGCCGGCCACGGTGGAACTGTCGGTGCCGCCGCTCAGGAAGCAGGCAGGCTTGCTGCCGTCGAGCTGCTTAGCCACGGCGTCGCGCACCAGCTGACGGAATTCAGCGGCGAGGGGCACGAACTCTGGACTGCCCGGCTCCGAGAAGCGGGGCACCCAGTAGGGCGTGACGGTGAGCCGGCCGCCCTCGAACAGCGCGCAGTGCGCCGGCGGCAAGCGGTACACGCCCTGGAAGACGGTGCGCGGCGACGGGATGACGTGGAAGTACAGGTAGTCGAAGATCGCCTGCGGGTCGATGGCTGCCTGGGGCGGCAGCGCGGCAAGTTCATCGGCGCGCGCGGCGAAATGAAGCTGACCGTCGATCACGCGGTAGCACATTGTGCGCACCGCAAAGCGGTCCACGGCCAGGAAGGTGCGGCCGGTGTCGTCGCTCAGGCCCACCGCAAAGTCGCCGTCGGCGCTGGCCGCTGCCCCTGCAGCGCCTTGTGCCAGCGCCGCCTTCCACGCGGCCGCATCGCCCCGCGCGCGCGCCAGGGTGGCCAGCCTGGCGTCGCTGAAGCGGGGGGTGCCCAGCGTCAGCGCGCGCGCGGCGAAGCGTGTGGGTGGCGCGAGGGTGGCTTCGCTCATGGAAGGCAGGAATGCAGTGCTGGGCCCGTGGCTGCGGTCTGGCGCGTGAGTGAAGCGTCTCCCGCGCAACACTTGGTTGCCGATGCTACTGGCTTGCACGGGGGGCCCGGCCTTTGGGTGCGGTCGTTTTGCGCGGATTCACGTCGTTATTCATGGAAGCGCATGCGGGGTCCGCTCAGCGCCTGCGCCGAGCGGGCAGCATCTTTCGACCGATGATCAGGCTCAGGGTGACCCTATTCCCCTTGCCAACGCACACAAATGTTGGCACTATTGCCAACATGCAGGCCAAGCTGGTAACTCGCTTCAAGGACATCACCCCCGAAGGTGGGGTGGTCGAGCTGGTGGTCTGGCGCGTGCCGCAGCCGGTGCTGCCCACTGCGCACGGCTTCAAGCACCGCGCGGCCTACGTGGTGGTGCGGCGTGCGCGTGGTGGGGTTCGACAACGAGCGCGGCAAGGGTGACCACTGCCACGTCGGTGGTGCGTGAACTTGCCCTACGACTTCACCACGGTGGAGCAGTTGGTCGAGGATTGTCATTGCGGCCGTGGCCGCAGCCAGGAGTGCAACATGACCGATCGAAACTTGACCATCACGCTTCAGCCTGACTGGCGCGCTGCGCTGCGCGCTGCCGGCCGGCGTGCGCAGGCCACAAGCTACCAGGGTGAGGTGCTCAACTTCGAGAGCCCGGGTGTGTTTTTCGGCCGCCTGACGGCGCGCCGCTGGGCGTTGTTGCATGCGCTGCAGGGCCAGGGCGAGTTGGCCGTGCGCGAGCTAGCGCGCCGCGTGGGCCGCGACGTGAAGCGCGTGCACGAGGACGTGCAGGTCCTGGCTGACCTCGGCCTGGTAGAACGTGGCGCCGGGGGCGGCGTGGTGTGCCCGTTCACGGCCGTGCACATCGATATGCAGATGCGCGCAGCAGCTTGAGCGGCGGCCATGTTACGCCGGCCATGCAAGGAACGACCTCGGTTGGAGCCGTGCGTGGAAGCTCAGGCGGGCTGTACCGTGAACTGACGCCCAGCGCGCGGGCAACCATCACGGTCTCGAACCGAGGCTTTGCGCCTGGTGCAAGTGACTTGTAGAGACTCTCCCTTCCAAGGCCTGCGTGCTTGGCGACCTGCGCCATGCCCACTTGCGCGGGCCACGTCACCAAGGGCGAGGAGGAGCAAGATCGGGATCGTTGGCCTCCAGCGCGGCGGTCATGTACTCGGCGATCGCTTCATCGCCGTCCAGGTATCGAGCCGCATCGAACGCGATGAGCTTCAGCGGGGTTTTGGCCTTGGTCATAAATCGTCTCCAATCTCGCAGCGAGTGTAAGCGTGGTCTCAAGGCCGCATTGACGCATGCTGGGTGAGCAGCCGAGGATGTGTCCGCATGGAAGACTGTGGACACATTCCGGTGTGGAGCGGGCCGCGCGTCGAGCGCACGAACGTTCGTGGCCGACACAGCTACTGCGCGCCGTTCAAGACTTGGATCGTCGAGCAGGCGATGCAGCCGGGGATGTCGATGGCGGGGCTGGCGATGCGCAACCAGGTCAACGCGAACCAGTTGCGTCGCTGGGTGAAGTTGCACCGCCAAGGCGCAGGGGGCGCGGCGGCGGCGGCCAAACTGTTACCCGTCACGATCGCGTCGCACAGCGTCGTCGTGCCCGCGGCGACCCGCTGCGCCGGCGCGCCGGTGGAGATCGAGCTGGGTAGCGCCGTCGTCCGCGTTCGCGATGACGTCACGCCGGCGACGCTGCGCATCGTGCTCGAGGCCCTGCGAGGCATGACGCCGTGATCGGCCTGCCGGCCAACACCCGCGTGTGGATCGTGGCCGGTCACACCGACATGAGGAAGGGCTTCGACGGTCTGGCTGCGCTTGTGCAGACTGCGCTGAGCGAGAGCCCGTTCTGCGGCCACGTCTTCGTCTTCCGCGGCCGCCGCGGCGACATCCTCAAGGTACTGTGGTTCGATGGCCAAGGCCTGATGCTGCTGGCCAAGAGGTTGGAGCGTGGTCGCTTCGTCTGGCCGCAGGCGACATCGGGCAGCGTGTCGCTCACGCCGGCGCAGTTGTCGATGCTGCTCGAAGGCATCGACTGGCGCATGCCGGTGCGCACGCATCGGCCCGTGCTGGCGGCCTGAACCACTGTATGGGGTCGCCTGCGGGACCTCACCAATGGCCAACGCCGCTCAGCTCCGGCACAGTAGATCTCTGTGCAGCCCACCTCCAACACCGCCCATACCGTCGAAGCGCTACTGCGTGTCGTCGAGGCGCGCGATGCAGAGGTGGCGCTTCTCAAGCTGATGGTCGACAAGCTCAAGCTGCAGCTGCTGCGGCACGCGCGCGCCCGGTTCGGCAGCGCCAGCGAGCAGTTCCATGACGCTCAGATCGCCCTCATCGAGGGTGAACCACTGTATGAACAGTCCGTGCCCAGGGCGCCGGCCAAGGCTGCTGCGGCCAACTCCATAGAGATCGACCGCAGCCTGCCCGCACACCTGCCGCGTGAGCAGCAGGTGCATCGCCCCGAGACCACGGCCGCGCACCACGACACGGCCGGCCAGCCCTGCGGCTGCACCGCCTGCGGCGCGCGGCTGCGCCAGATCGGCGCCGACGTCTCCGAGCAACTCGAATACGTGCCGGCGCACTTCAAGGTCATCCGCCATGTGCGTCCCAAGCTCGCGTGCGTGGCCTGCCAGACGATCTTCCAGGCCGAAGCACCGAGCCGCCCCATCGTGCGCGGCATCGCCGGGCCAGGGCTGATCGCCCATGTGATGGTCTCGAAGTATTGCGACCACATCCCTCTGTACCGGCAGAGCCGGATCTATGGCCGCGACGGCGTGCAGATCGACCGCTCGACGATGGCCGGCTGGGTCGACCAGGGCGATCAACTGCTCGACCCGCTGGTGGCGGCGCTCGGCCGCTACGCGCTGGCCGGCACCAAGGTGCACGCCGACGACACGCCGGTACCTGTGCTCGACCCGGGTCGCGGCAAGACCAAGACCGGACGGCTGTGGGTGTACGTGCGCGATGATCGCCCGGCCGGAGCCAGGGACGCGCCGGCGGTGTGGTTCCAATACTCGCCCGACCGCAAGGGCGAACATCCGCAGGGCCACCTCGAGAAGTACAGCGGCATCCTGCAAGCCGACGCCTATGGCGGCTGGGGCAGGCTCTACGACAGCGGGCGCGTGGTCGAGGCCGCTTGCTGGGCCCACGCCAGGCGGCCCTGGTGGGATCTGTACCTGAGCACCGGGCGGGCTGAAGACTCGGTGGCCGCGCAGGCCCTGCGGCGCATCGCCGCGCTGTACGCCGTCGAGGCCGAGGTCCGGGGACAGCCTCCTGATGTGCGACGCCAGCATCGCCAGGCCCGAGCCGGACCACTGCTCGACGAACTGCGCACCTGGCTCACGAGCATGGTGGGCAAAGTCTCGGCCAAGTCAGATCTGGCCAAGACGATCGGCTACACGCTGACTCGTTGGCAGGCGCTGACGCGCTACCGCGACGACGGGCGCATCGAGATCGACAACAACGCCGCTGAACGCGCGCTGCGTGGCGTGGCACTCGGCAGGAACAACTACCTATTCATGGGCTCGGACGCCGGGGGCGAACGCGCGGCGGCAATCTACAGCCTGGTGGAGACGGCCAAGCTCAATGGCCTGGATCCCGAGGCCTACCTGCGCGAGGTGCTCGGTTGCATCGCCGATCATCCGATCAACCGCATCGACGAGTTGCTGCCGTGGAACATCCGCCGTGGCGCGCAAGAGCAACGACAGGCGGCGTGATCGTGGCGGCCAAGGTACAGCGCATCAAGGCGCCGGCGGCGACGCTGCAACTGCACATCGAGCTCAGGCACCTCAAGCCCAAGGTGTGGCGCCGCGTGCTGGTGCCCGAAACGATCACACTGGCCAAGCTGCACCTGGTCATCCAGGCCGCCTTCCAGTGGAGTGGTGGGCACTTGCACGAGTTCAACGCTGGCGGTGAGCGCTTCGGCGCATCCGACCCCGACTACGACCCGCCCGGCGCGGTCAAGAGCGAGCGCACCAAGCTGATGAGCGCGATCACGCCTTCGCGCACGATCGACTATGTGTACGACTTCGGTGACTTCTGGCAGCACCGCATCAAGGTCGAGGGTGTGCTGCCGTCGATCGGCGTGAAGCTGCCGCTGTGCGTCGCCGGCGCCAACGCCGCTCCGCCCGACGATTGCGGCGGTGTGCCCGGCTACGAGGACTTCGTCAAAGTCATGTCCAACCCCGACCATCCGGAGCACGACGAGATGAAGGAATGGATCGGCCGCGAATGGGATCCTTCAGCCTTCGACATCGAACTCGTCAACAACTGGCTCGCGCAGTTCAAACTCTGATCGTCAAGAGGGCCTCGGGGCCACGCTTACGCTCCGCCCGACGATTGCGGCGGTGTGCCCGGCTACGAGGACTTCGTCAAAGTCATGTCCAACCCCGACCATCCGGAGCACGACAAGATGAAGGAATGGATCGGCCGCGAATGGGATCCTTCAGCCTTCGACATCGAACTCGTCAACAACTGGCTCGCGCAGTTCAAACTCTGATCGTCAAGAGGGCCTCGGGGTCACGCTTACTCAGGCCATCAAGCCAGGCAACGAACTCCTCGGTCTGTCGAATCGAGAACATGGACTGACTGTAGCCAAGTGGATACAGTTCGTCAGAGGATCTTGGGGTCAGGTCCCAATACTGTTAACTTAGATGAGCAATGTTCCATTCGGGTTGTTCGGTGACCATGGCTTCTTGGCCTCGGCGTTCGGCTTTGCGACTGACGCTGGCATTGCGGGCAAGGTCTGCGGCGTGCAGTCGATCGGCACCCGAGTTGGAGCCGTTCGGTCGTGCGATGCGTAGGGCGAGTTGCGGCGCTTGACCATGCGCGGGACTACGGCGGTCGTGCGGTCTGGGTGGCGCGCAGCGGCCGCTTTCTTCGAGCACCAGCTTGAACCGGCGTTGGCGCAGCCTCGGCCTTGCTGGGGGGAAAGGCCCCGGAAGGGGCTTGTGCGCGGCGCAGCAGTTGAACGTGGCTGGTGAATGACAGCGCCTCGTGCGGTATTCGGTGACGGGTGGCCCCCTGGTGCAGCAGCCATCGCACGGCGTAGTGCGCCAGCACCCAGCCGTAGAACTCCTGGCGCACCAGCTCGGCCGTCTTGCTGCGCAGCACCCGACGGCTCTGGCGCAGATGGGTCTTCAGTTCGTCGAAGACCGCCTCGACCTGCCAGCGCTGGTGGTAGAGCGCCGCCAGCTCCAGCGCCGGCGCCTGCCTCGGATCCAGCAAAGTGGTCAGCAGCCGGTAGCGCGGCTGCGCTCGGCCAGGCGCGGGCAAGGCGTACTCGATCACGCGCACGACGATGGCCTGCTCGCGCGGCCTGCGCGCTGGCTCACGCCGGTGGGGATGATGGCGCTCAGGTAGGAGCCGTCGCTCAAGCATCTGGTGAACGGGCAACATGCCGGTTGGCCGCGCAGCGCCACAGCAGCTGCGCGCCGGTGGCCTGCGCCTGGCGCCAATACTCGTAGCCGTTGAATCCCCGGTCGGCCATGCACAGCATGCCCGGCCGCAGATGGGCCAGCAGCGGCTCGCATACCGACCACTCGCTGGCACGGTAGGGCCCCAGGTTGGCCGCCAAGATCGCATGGGTGGTGCATTCCACCAGCACGGCGCACTGGGCCTGCGGGTAGCCGGCCACGCCCGTGCGGCTGCCGGGACGGCCGAAGTAGGCCTCGTTGTCGGCCTCGTCGGGCAGCTCGAAGTTGCTGCCGTCCATGGCCACCAAACGCAGTCCCGCGATAGAAGGCCTCGGGATGAAATCTCTCATCGGCCATGGGCACGCAGCAGCGCCGCACCAGGTCCTGCAGCGGCGCCGCGCCGATCTTGGAGCGCAGCCAGGCTGATCGAGACTTGGACACGCGGGTGGGCTCGGCCGCGCCGGCCGCCCAGGCCAGCCCTTGCGCCACGGCGGCGAACACCTCCTCGTACGCGGCCTCGGGATACAGGCTCAGCGCGATGCAGTAGTAGACCCCTACCACGGCGGGAAAGCTGCGCAGCCTCTGCGAGTTGCGGCCGTGAGCATCAAGCACCTCGTTGACGACCTCGGCCGGAACGACACGGGCCAGCAGACTCGCGCTCAGGTAGTCCGCCAACCGTGCACCCGTTCCCAGCATCGCCTTCGTTCGTGCCATGGCTCGCCCCATCATTGCGGCGGGGTCGATTCTGCCATGAAGTCACCTAAACTAACAGTATTTAGACCTGACCCTTCGCCCGTTAGTCGAATTGCCAGAGCCTGTCGACGGAGGGCCGACTCAAGCAAGCGCCAGCTTCACGCCCACCAGCACGAGCACGAAGGCGATCGCGGGCCTGAGAAGTGATTCAGGCGTCTTGTGGCTCAACTGCGCGCCGATGAGCACGCCGGGGATGGACCCGACCAGCAGCTGCCAGAGCAACCCGAGGTCGACGTTGCCCATTAGCGCGTGCCCGCTCCCCGCCACGATCGTGAGCGGAATCGCGTGAACGATGTCGGTACCGACGAGCCGGGTCGGCTTCATCCGGAACGGATAGAGGTAGACCAGCATCACGGCCCCCAGCGCGCCGGCACCGACCGACGTCAGCGTGACCAGGCAGCCGAGCACGGCGCCTGCCAGCACTGTCAGGGCGGGTTGAGCCCCTTTGAATCGTTCGGCCGCATTGATGCGCAGCGATCTGCCGAGCGCGTGGGCCTGCCGCTTGAACGCCATCGCGCCGGCCGTCAGGATCAGTACCGCGCCCAGCAGGTTGAGGATCAGGCCCTGCTTCATCTGGCTGGCGCCGGTGGCGTGCAGCCAATACAGCGTCAGCAGCGCCGCCGGCAGGCTGCCCAGGCAAAGCCGGCGCAGCACTTCCCAGTCGACACCGCCGCGACTGTGATGCAACGCGCCGCCGAACATCTTGGTGATGGCGGCGAACCACAGGTCCGTGCCGACGGCGGCCACGGGGGTCATGCCGAATAGCAACACGAGGATCGGCGTCATCAATGCACCGCCACCCACGCCGGTGAGCCCGACCATCAGCCCGACGCCCAGCCCCGCGGCAGGATTGACCCAGTCCATGCGCTGTCAGGCGATGAACCCGCGCCGGGTCAAGATGCTCGACCACCTGGTCGGCTGCTTCCTGGGCCGTCATCGCTACCGTGTCGATGCGCAACTCGGGGTTCTCGGGCACCTCGTAGGGCGAGTCGATCCCGGTGAAGTTCTTCAGCTCGCCGCGGCGCGCCTTCTTGTACAGGCCCTTCGACGTCGCGCGCTTCGGCCACGGCGAGCGGGGTGTCGACATGGATCTCGACGAACTCGCCCTCGGCCAGCAGGCTGCGCGCCAGCGCACGCTCGGAGCGGAACGGCGAGATGAAGGCGGTGAGCACGATCAGCCCGGCATCCACCATCAGCCTTGCCACCTCGGCCACGCGGCGGATGTTCTCGACGCGGTCTTCGGCGGTGAAGCCGAGGTCCCGGTTGAGCCCGTGGCGCACGTTGTCGCCATCGAGCAGATAGCTGTGGCGGCCCTTCGCGACGAGCTTGAGTTCCACCAGGTTGGCAATCGCCGACTTGCCCGCGCCGGAGAGGCCGGTGAACCACAGCACCACCGGCTTCTGGCCCTTGAGCGCCGAGCGCACGGCCTTGTTCACGTCGACGTGCTGCAGGTGGATGTTGTGCGCGCGCCGCAGCGCGAAGTGCAGCATGCCAGCGCCCACCGTGTTGTTGGTCAGGCGGTCGATGAGGATGAAGCCGCCCGTGTCGCGGTTGGCGCTGTAGGCGTCGAAGGCCACCTGGCGGTCGAGCGCGATGTTGCACACGCCGATCTCGTTCAGCTCGAGCTTCTTCGCCGCCACGTGCTCCAGCGTGTTGACGTTGACCTTGTACTTGGGCTCGGTGACGGTGGCGCCGACGGTGCTGCGTGCCGATCTTCAGCAGGTAGGGCCGGCCCGGCAGCATCGGCTCGTCGGCCATCCAGACGAGGGTGCATTCGAACTGGTCGGCCACCTCGGCGGGGGCGTCGGCGGCGGAGATCACGTCGCCGCGCGAGATGTCGATCTCGTCTTCGAGGGTGATCGTCACCGACTCGCCGGCCACCGCATGCGCGCGATCGCCCTCGAGCGCGACGATGCGCGCCACCCGGCTCTCGCGGCCGGAGGGCTGCACGCGGATGCGGTCGCCCGGGCGCAGGCTGCCGCTGGCAAGCAGACCGCAGAAGCCGCGGAAGTCGAGGCTGGGGCGGTTGACCCATTGCACCGGCAGGCGCAGTGCCCCGGCTTGCAGGCGCGTTTCGTCGATCTCGGTGGTCTCGAGAAAGCCCATCAGCGTGGGCCCCGTGTACCAGGGCGTGCGCTCGCTGGGCGACGTGATGTTGTCGCCCTTCAGCGCCGAGAGCGGGATCGTCGTGATGTCGGCGAGGCCGATCTGCGCGGCGAAGGCGCGGTAGTCGTCGTCGATCTTGCGGTAAGTGGCTTCGGAGAAGTCGACGAGGTCCATCTTGTTGATGGCCAGCGCCACCTTGCGGATGCCGATCAGCGACACGAGGTAGCTGTGCCGGCGTGTCTGCGTGAGCACACCCTTGCGCGCGTCGATCAGGATCACGGCCACGTCGGCGGTGGACGCGCCGGTGATCATGTTGCGCGTGTACTGCTCGTGGCCGGGGGTGTCGGCGACGATGAACTTGCGCTTGTCGGTGCTGAAGTAGCGGTACGCGACGTCGATGGTGATGCCTTGCTCGCGCTCGGCCGTCAGGCCGTCCACGAGCAGCGCGAAGTCGATGTCGCCGCCCTGCGTGCCCCACTTCGCCGAATCGGCCTCGATGGCAGCGAGCTGGTCTTCGAACACCATCTTCGATTCGTACAGCAGCCGCCCGATCAGGGTGCTCTTGCCGTCGTCGACGCTGCCGCAGGTGATGAAGCGCAGCAGGCTCTTCTTCTCGTGCAGCGCCAGGTACTGGTGGATGTCGGTGGCGATGAGGGCTGAGACGTGGGACATGTCAGAAATACCCCTCTTGCTTCTTCTTCTCCATCGAGCCCGCGGTGTCGTGGTCGATCATGCGGCCCTGGCGCTCCGAGGTGCGCGTGAGCAGCATCTCCTGGATCACCTGCTCCAGCGTCGTGGCCTCGCTCTCGACCGCGCCCGACAGCGGGTAGCAGCCCAGTGTGCGGAAGCGCACCTTCTTCATCATCGGCACCTCGCCGGGCTTCAGGCGCATGCGCTCGTCGTCGACCATGATGAGGGTGCCGTTGCGGTCGACCACCGGACGCACGGCGGCGAGGTACAGCGGCACGACTGGCACGTTCTCGAGGTTGATGTACTGCCAGACGTCGAGCTCGGTCCAGTTGGAGATCGGAAACACGCGGATCGACTCGCCCTTGTGCTTGCGCCCGTTGTACAGATGCCAGAGCTCGGGGCGCTGGTTCTTCGGGTCCCAGTGGTGCTGGTCGGTGCGAAACGAGAAGATGCGTTCCTTGGCGCGCGACTTCTCTTCGTCGCGCCGGGCGCCGCCGAACGCGACGTCGAAGCCGTAGTGGTCCAGCGCCTTCTTCAGGCCCTGCGTCTTCCACATGTCGGTGTGGATCTGCGAGCCATGGTCGAAGGGGTTGATGCCCAGCGCCTTGGCCTCGGGGTTGTGATAGACGAGCAGCTCCATGCCGAGCTCGCGCGCCATGCGCTCGCGCAGCTCGTACATGGCGCGGAACTTCCACGTCGTGTCGACATGCAGCAGCGGGAACGGCGGCGGTGCGGGGTAGAAGGCCTTCTTCGCCAGGTGCAGCATCGTCGCGCTGTCTTTGCCGACCGAGTAGAGCATCACCGGCCGCTCGGCCTCGGCGACCACCTCGCGCAGGATGTGGATGCTCTCGGCTTCGAGGCGTTGCAGGTGGGTGAGCGGGGTGCGGGCGTTCATGGGGTATGGCGAGGTCGGAGCGATGACAGCGTGGGCAAAGCGAAACGGCCGGCTACGGCTCGTATTTGGGTGTCGCAGTATCCGCGATGTATGAAGTCCCACGGGTTGCGATTGGTGACGTTGCATGAAATATGCCGCGCCCTGCCCGGTTTCGTGTTTGCACTAAGGCGACGAGAGGTACGTCAGCGGGTGACGGCCAACAAGTCAGGCAAGTGCCTTCTTACGATGATGTCAGGCTGAGATCGCGCACAGCCGGCAGTAAACGATCGACTGCCTCCAGCCCGACGCGCTTGGACCCCGGCGTGAGCGTCGCCAGTACGTTCAGAACCTCCGCGGGCATATGGCCCACCACTTTGCCCAGGTCGCTGAATCGCAGGCCCTGCCGCACAAGGAACGCGACATACGTATTGCGCAGGGTATCGGGCGCTATTTCATTCGCGGCGTTCAGATTCGCGTCATGGGCGCTGAACGCCACCACGGCGCGCACGTCTTCCTTGGTCAGGGCTTGCCCGTTGCGCTCGGAAACAAGACTGTTTCACTGGAAAGACCCGTGCAGCGCGCCGTCAGATCCCGCAAAGGTCCCTCGAGCGGCAACACATAGCCTGGCTCGCCCGGGATGGTCAACGTGCCACGCTTGGGTGTCGACATGCGCCAACCCGCAGAGCGACGAGGCGGCCGCAGTCAGGCCGCTGAGCAGGCACACCAGCAGCGGAAGATTCTCGGGCGCGGCATTGGCCAGAAGCCTGCGCAACTCGTCGTCGGTCAATTCTCTGAACGCGTGGCGCAGGCAGCAACGGCGCCTGCACCGTTGCCCGCCAGAGCAGGCGCAGCAGCTGTTGCGGCCAGATTGCGCCCGCCTGGGTTGTCACCGACACCCATGGCTGCGGAATGATGACCGTCGAAGGTCCGGCGGGCAACGGGTTCGGCCCGATCGAAGAACTCGACGAACCAGACGGCCAGAAAGCCAAGGACCAGCGACGCCATCAGAGCCGAAGCCGGCGTCGCGCCAGTACAAGGGGCCGCCATGCGGTTTCGGGCAAGACTGCGGCTTCGAGGATCTGAATGCGTGGCTTGCGTGCCAGCTCGCTCGCTTCCAGACCTAGCAGGCGCTGCCTGGCGGTAAGGCGCATTTGTTCCAAGCCCGCGCAGTTCTTCCTGCATGGCCTGGAACTCAGCCATGCGCCGACTGAAGTTTTGTACCGACCTGCTTGTCATGGCCAGTTGTTGCTGCAGGCGTCGCTTCGTAGCCTGGGCGCTGGCGAGCTCTTCCTTCGCCTCCGCAAGTGCGTCTTGCCGGCTCTTGCTGCGTTCGGCATCGAGCTGTTGCTCGAGGTTGGCGATTCGGGTTCTGAGCGCGCGCGCGTGGGGATCCATGTCGAGGTATTGCGGCGTGAACTGGCGCTCCAGGGTGCGCCACTCTTCGCGAATCTGTGACAGCCGATGCTCGAGACTGGCCACCGTTGGATTGTCCTTGGCCTGCGGGCGCACGCTTGCCTTCGCGAATAGCCTGCTCCAGAGCATGAACCTTTCCTGCGGCGATGGCCTCGCGATCTTCTGCCAGGTTGAGCGAGTTGCCAGGCCCTGTCAGGCGAGACAAGGTCCGGTTCTCGCCGCGCTCGGCTGAAACGATGTTGGATCTGCAAGCGAAACACCTCCATCGCCTGCTTCTTCTCTGCGACCCGCGCATCGATCACCTCGCTTCTTCCCGCGCCTCGGTCAATTCGGTCATGAGTCGACAGACTTGCCCGCCGTCGCCTGCTGTTCGCGGTAGGTCTCGATCAGTCCATTGACCAAGACGCGGCAGCAGCAGTCTTTTCCGGGCCCTTTGCTTCAATCTGGATGACGCTCGTACCTTCGACCCGCGTCACCTTGAGCATGTCTTGCACCGCCAGCACCGGATCGGAATGGATGTCGCGCAGGTCTCCCTGCTCCGCCAGGCGCGCGACCACCTTCTCCAGCAGGGGCCGGCTGTTGAGAATCTGCAGCTCGACCAGTACGGCGGGGTGTTGTCCGCCGCAGCTGCGCTCAGCCCGTGGCAGTTTGGCTGCCGGCGTGACCTGCAGTCGGGCGCTGGCGAGGTAGATCGCCGGGCGCATGAAGGTATAGGTCAGGCTGGCGATGCGCACTGACCACGAACACGCTGCAGAAGACAATGACGCGACGTCGCATGACGGCGCTTGCGCGCCCGGTCTGGTTGCTTGTCTGGACGGGATATGGCGCCGGCGATGGCCATCGAAAGCGTCCCGGCAGGAGCCGGCCTGGACTACCGTTTGACTCTTGCATGGCAGACATCCAGCTCGTAATGGGAGAACCGTGCGGTCATGCACACCTCGAATGGCGCGAAACAGATTGGACTATAGACGCTGGTCCGAACTGTGGCATATTCGCCGCCCCAAACTCACCCCCCTTTCTCGGGGGGTACTTACGCGATTAGCGCGCTGCCGTGCCTCTCGGGACTCGCCCAGGATCGGCTGCCAAGGCCGCCGGATCACGCTGAGCATTGACCTGGTAGCTGGCTCCTGTGTGCCAGAGACAACTGTGATCTCGACACCGTTCTGCCCTGGCGTGAACCACCACTGTGTTGTTCGGTTACGCCCGACAATCTCACAGCCGATGCGGGTATCGGAATTGAGCAGATGCACGCGATGCAGTGGCGCGAACGCCAGACGCGCTCGGAAGAAGAACCACCAGGAAGGCATCGTCTCGTGCGTCGCGGGAGGGGCTTACTTCAACACGCCAAGAACCTGGCTCGGGCCCTGCGCTCGCCGCGCTTCTTGACAACGTCCGCAAGCATGCCGTTTTCGTCATAGTTCTTGCTGTCGACAAAAAACTCGAGCCCACGGCCACCAATTGCATTGATCGAAGCATCCTTGGGTAAGAGGACTTTGGCTTCCAGGCGGCCGCCTGTGCGCCCGGGCCGGCTCTGCGCGGCGTATGCGTAAGCTGAAACCATCTGCTGAGACCTGCGGTTCCTCAATCGAATGCAAAAGCCATCGCTTGCGAAATGAGGCCTTGGTCGCTGTCACCTGATCGAACATGACCACGACATCGTCCACCCGGTCATAGGCGAATGTTCGCCAGAAACGCTCGACACGACGCGTCCGGTGCGAAAATGTTCCCTTTCCGGATTCGCGGTTTGTGTAGGCCGGTGTGATGTCGGTTACCGCCACGGCGAGCCCGTCCTGATCCAAGAGCCCTTCTACGCGCGCACTATGGTAGGTGTCACGATTGGCTTCCCACTCCATACGGTCGACCGGGGCAGCATCGACGCCCCAACCTGACCCAATGCGTCTCTGCCCGCCGTCATTGGCGATAGGCCTCGGTCTGTCTTTGCCCGGAGCGGGCGTCAAGTCGTTGGGGTCGGTGACTGTTATCGTGTTGTGCGCAATGGTCTGGTATGTGTAGTTCATGTGGTGGTCAGAGCCATATTTCGGCCCGTAGAACCCGCTATCTATCGCGAGTTCACCGCCCTTGTAGATGGTGAAGGCGCCTTGGTCTAGGTGTGTATGCGACCAGAAGTTGTCGCCTGCCTTGAACGTCACATAAGTTGCCTCAGATGTCCAATTGCTGCGTGCCACAAGCATGCCAATGCCATCGAAGAAACGCGTCAAGGGCAGACGTTCAATGGCGGACGGATCGTGAAGCGTTGGGTCGGTCATGGGACCCCAGGGGCGACCGACCGGGAAGATGCCCTTTCCGGCGATCGCAGGCTGTACGCTGCCGCGTCACGAAACTCGAGTGCCAACGGTGCGGCATCGGGAATGATCCTGTCGAAAAACGCGCCGTCGCCCCAGCGGAAATGCGTGCCATCAGGGCGGGTCCGGTACACGAGGAAATCCAGGAACCCCCGGATACCTGGTTCCGTGGCGAAGAGATCCTCGCCTGTGGCATGGCGCCACATTGCCGGTACCTGGTGGATCACCTGCCCGATACCAATGCCGACGTATTCACCCCCCTCATGCCAACCACCGTTGGATCCCATGACTTGTCGCCACACGGGTAGCACGCGGTTCTTCCACAGATCGGCGGTGAAGTTCATGATCGGATCAGCCAGCGGATCGTCGCCGTATGTGGCGATCGCGCAAGCCATCAGCGTTTGCAGGTAGCTGTTGTACAAGATGACGTTGTATGGCGAAAGCGACTGCTCGCGGATCGACTTGATCTGAAAGTTGCAGCCCTCGATTGTCTTGTGCAGCAGCGCCTGCCGGTCGTCGGGCAGACCAAGACTCATGTAGCCAATCGTAGGCAAGGGCCAAAGGCATCGACCTGCTCGCCACCGCGACCTGTGAAAGTTAGGGCCAACAACCGATCGTTAAGGGCGTCCAGGTCTTGCGAATCGGCATTCGAGCTTGGCCATGAGAACCGCGGACGCCAAGTCTCCCGGGGAACCACTTGCCCGATGGTGAACTGCTTTAGGAATCCAGGGTTTGCCTTCAACAAGAGGTCGTGTTCTGCAGGCGTCGGTGCGGGCAAGCTGGGATGAGACAACCTAAAGGTCTGAAGATTCGCCGGCTTGACTTCCTCGGGCGCAGGCAATCTCAGGGCCTTTCGGACCTCCGCGTTGCGATTTGGCCTGCAGTGCCGGAGCCAAGGGGTCCGGCGGCAAGCGTCGCCGCCAGCACCACCACGCTGCCGAACAAGGAGACCATCATGGAAGAAGCATTGATGCGTGGCTCGGTTACGTTGACGGCGCGGTACGCATTCATGGGCCTACCGGTGCTCCTGTACTGCCGGGTCCGGCGATCGTTGGATTCACGGGAGCCGTGCGTCCCCGGCCTGGCTGTCGGAGCGCGAAGAAACGCCATGCCCCAAGTTGAAACGCAGCGATTACGGCTGTCAGTGCACAAGATATGCAAGGCATAGCGTGTTGCCAGCTCGGCGGGACTGGCGTAATGCTTGCGGTCCGCGCTGAGCAGAAACTGCAGTGCAGAGAACTGTTGTCCATGCTTGGAAATACTCGATTCGGTTCCGACCAACAGAAACACACTTGCCGCGATCGCGGCAAGAAGTGCCAAGAGAGCGCCGGCGATCTGCGGCGGACAAAGGCCACAGCGGCTGCGCTAGGCAGCCGGGCAGGAAGCCAAGAAGGCCTGCCATAGCGAGCAAAGCGGCCGCGCCGGAGTACCGCCGCCTTGCATGAGTTCGGTCAGATTGTCCGTCGCTGCCTGGATCACGATCGCCCAATAGAGCGCCGGTGACACCGACGGCGAACACAACAGAGCCATCCACCGACCAGTCTCCAGCGCCATGGAACGAATGGCAGCATGGCAAGAAGGACACTTCCAGCAACCAGCAAGGTGAACGAGGAGTGAAGCGCGACGAAGCGCAGGCAACTTCCATGTGGTCCGGGCCAGTGCAAGACTGGGCTGAACCGACGATGTCGTGAATGCTTTCGCTCGGCACAGCGTTTTGCACTCCTAACCAGGCTACGGTTGCATTCACGAGCAACGCCAAAGGAAGGGCGACGAAAGCGATGGCCGTAGACGACCAAGTCGCGGCGAGCCAGGCAGGTACGGCAAGGGTCAGATACAACGTCGTGACAGAAAGAACATGGCAGATCTCACCGGATGCCCCGCATAGAGCAGTTCGCGAACGTTGTAGGGCATGACGGGCAACTGCGACCCAGCCCGATGGCCACGGCAACGCCGCAGCGACAATCAGCAACTCGAATTTGGTCTCCAATTCGGAACGTGTGCGCCACTGGTGGATGCGCATCTTTCGTTCGGGTCTGACATGGAGTGCGCCATCGCGTATCGGCTGATGACTCTGACACGGGCGCGCGATCCGTAGTATCGCCAGCCGATCGCCCAGGCAAGGGCCAGCATCATGCGGCTCGTGACGTCACCCGTTCGTCCCACGATGTGGCGTTGACTGAACTCAAGTGCCAATGCGCCTGCCGTGAGCATTGACCTGCCGTCCAGCCGAGCCAGCCAAAGCGAGGCGTTGATGGCCGACCGGATCGACCATGTCAATGCGGCGGCCAGCCCGATGGTGGACGTCAACTCGCTTATTCCGACGACCGGGTTTTGCAAGCTGCTGGCGAACGGAACCCAGTTGAACGGCGCGAGTCCGCCACCTTCCGCTCAAGCGATTGGCCAATGCAAAAGCCCGCGAAGGACAGAAAAAATGCCCAGCTTGCGCGCGTGCTCGGCGCACGACGCTGCAGAACCAGCATCGCCAGCAGGCCTGCGACACTCGCGGCGAGTACCTCTGGAACAACTGCCGGCCGATGATGGGGATCTGCGCAAGAAGCAGCACAGCGAGGAGAGTGCGAAGGCCGAGAATGCTGGCTTGTCCCGCCGCACGATTGAGAATGCGATGACTCCTATGCTCATGCGCGAAAGTGTCTCGGCCAGTGCATGCCAACCATTGAAGGACGTCGGGTCTGTGACCGCCCGCTCGAGCGGGGCGAGCGCCGTCCTGAACTTGCCAACATCGAGGGAAGGGACGAACGGTAGTAGCTGGGTGATGACCCATGCGGCCAGTGCCAGCAATCCGACGAGGGTGAGGTCCCCGGGCATGAGCCACTCGACGTAGAGGTGGCGCAGTCGTCGCGCAAGACGTCCTTCGCCGCTGGGAAGCCGCGCCAGCCCAACACCGGCGCTGGCACTAAGCACGTTTAGCAGCAGATCCACCGACGACTGATCCCGCGCTGGCAGGTATCCCTGGAACACCTCGACGCCTAGGCTGAGCGCGGTCGCTGCCAAGATGGCCAATGCGGCGGCAAGCGTGCCCGAGTGAGTCGATCGCCAATAGCGATAGCTGAAGAACCCGAGCGGCACGTAAGCCAACAGGTTTGTGACGATGTCGCCCAGTGACGGTCGTCGCTCCCACCTTGCGGCGTCGAAGAGGAATCCGAACGGAGTGCCGCCACCGACCCAATCCGAGAATGGGTAAAGGCTGCCATAAACAACTAGTGCGCCATAGCCGAATGCGATCAGCCCCCAGCGGCTGCGACGGCTGGCAAGATTTCGCGTGGCGGGCGCTACCATATCCGAGCGCGCGAGTTCCTGACACACCGCACAGCCTGGCATGGGCGAGAACGTGCCTGGCTCAGGTCGGGCCGGCACGCAAGGCCAAGAATCTTCACGGAGGCGTCGTCTGTGACCACTAATGGACAGTAACACTTTGAGCGGGAGCGATGCGATGTGATGGGTCGAAGTACGGAGACGGGCTCGCACCACGGCGCCCGATAGCGCCGCGAACTCGCACCAATGACGTGTCGGTCATCTCGGCACTGCCGTCCACCTTGTAGAGCATCATCCTTCTTCAAGGACACCTGGCCCGCGCGCGGCGTTGGTTTGCTCAGCGCCGACCATCAACACTGCGCGGTCGGGCGGAAACTCGGCATTCGTTGCATCGTTTCCACGCCGGCGTGGTCGGGCTGATCGCTCTGGCACAATTTCCGCTCGGTCGCGGCTTCCTGGGGGCGGCTCCGCAATCTCAAGTGCACACCCCAGCGCGTGAATCGTGCGCCGTCGATAGCGAACCACGAAGCAGTCAATTGTTCAGGCCGTGGTCGCCCGCCGCCACGCATCGAACCACTGCACGAACTTCCTAGCCCCTCGCGCAGCGGCGTGGCCGGCTCGAAGCCCACCCGCGCGCGCAACCTGTCGACATTGGCGCAGGTGGCGTGCACGTCGCCCGGCTGCATGGGCAGGAAGTCGAGCTTCGGCGTCACACCTAGCAGGCTCGACAGTGTCTGGATGAACTCCAGCACCGTCACCGGCTGGTGATTGCCGATGTTGAAGATCTCGTGTGCCGGGTCGTCGGCGCGGCGCTGCGACAGCGCCAGGCGGGCCACGCCTTCGGTGATGTCGTCGATGTAGGTGAAGTCGCGCTGCAGCAAGCCATCGGCGAACACTGGCAGGGCACCGCCCGCGACCAGCTTCTGCGCGAAGCTGAAGTACGCCATGTCGGGCCGGCCCCAGGGGCCGTAGACCGTGAAGAAGCGTAGCCCCGTGCAGCGCATGCCATGGAGATGGCTGTACGCGTGCGCCATCACCTCGTTGGCTTTCTTGGTCGCGGCGTAGAGCGAGACAGGGGCTGTCGGTGCGCTGCGATTCCTCGAACGGGGTCTGCGTGGAGTCGCCGTAAACGCTGCTCGAACTGGCGTACACGAGGTGCTCTATGCTGGCTAACCGCGCTGCTTCCAGCACGTTGGCGAAGCCGACGAGGTTCGCGCTCACGTAGGCCTGCGGTTGAGTGATCGAGTGGCGCACGCCCGCCTGCGCGGCCAGATGCACCACGCGTGCCGGGCGATGACGCTCGAACAGCTCGCGCAGAGCCGGGGCGTCGGCGATGTCGACTATCTCGCAGCGCACGCCGCACGGGGTGAGCAACGCCGCCACCCGCGCGTGCTTCAGCGCCGGGTCGTAGTAGTCGTTGAAGTTGTCGCAGCCGACCACCTCGTGGCCCATCGCGCGCAGGCGCGCGGCAACGTGGGCGCCGATGAATCCGGCGGCGCCGGTGACTAGGATCGGGGAGGTGGACATCGGCGGGGCTCGTGAGGAATTGCCGGCGGGGCGCGCCTTTGCTGCATTGTCCATGAGGAAGGTGCGGGCTCGGCGCCATCGCCTGCCTGACAATTCACGAAGCTGCCGAGAGCGTCTGCCGGCAGCCGCAAGACAGACAAGGAATTTCCACTCGATGAAGATCACTGTCTGTGGCTCCGGCTATGTGGGCCTGGTCACCGGGGCCTGCCTGTCCGAGATGGGGAACCACGTCGTCTGCCTCGACGTCGACGAGCAGAAGATCGCGATCCTGCAGGGCGGGGGGCTTCCCATCCACGAACCGGGTCTGCTGGAGATGGTGACGCGCAACGCCCAGGCGGGGCGCCTGCAGTTCACCACCGACGTCGACCATGCCGTGGCTCACGGCAGCGTCCAGTTCATTGCCGTGGGCACGCCGCCCAGCGAAGACGGCTCGGCCGACTTGCAGCACGTGCTGAGGGCGGCACGCGCGATCGGCGAGCGCATGACCGACTACAAGGTGATCGTCGACAAGAGCACGGTCCCGGTCGGCACCGGCGACGCCGTCGAGACCGCGGTGCGCGAGGCGTTGGCAGCGCGCGGCGTGCCGCTCGCGTTCGCGGTGGTGTCGAACCCCGAGTTCCTGAAAGAGGGCGCTGCGGTCGAAGACTTCATGCGTCCGGACCGCGTGATCATCGGGGCCGACGACGAGCGGGCCGTCTACCTGATGCGCTCGGTGTACAGCCCCTTCGTGCGCAACCGCGACCGTCTGCTGGTGATGGACCGTGCGCAGCGCCGAGCTCACCAAGTACGCCGCCAACGCGATGCTGGCCACCCGCATCAGCTTCATGAACGAACTCGCGCAACCTGGCGGAGCGCCTGGGCGCAGACATCGAACTCGTGCGGCTGGGCATCGGCAGCGATCCGCGCATCGGCACCCAGTTCCTCTACGCGGGCTGCGGCTACGGCGGATCGTGCTTTCCGAAGGACGTGAAGGCGCTCGTGCACACCGGCGCCGAGGCCGGCATGGAACTGCAGGTGCTGAAGGCCGTGGAGGCCGTGAACGAGGCGCAGAAGCGGACCCTGGTCGACAAGGTGATCGCGCGCTTCGGCAGCGATCTCACGGGCCGCCGCTTCGCGCTGTGGGGGCTGGCCTTCAAGCCCGGCACCGACGACATGCGCGAGGCGCCGAGCCTGGTGGTGGCGCAGGGGCTCACCGCGCGAGGCGCCACCGTCGTCGCCTACGACCCGGTGGCCAGCCGGCGAAGCGCAACGCCGCATGGACGGCTGGCCGGCGTTGCATTCGCGGCGAGCGCTGCCGCAGCGGTGGAGGGCGCCGACGCGCTCGTCATCGTCACCGAGTGGAAGGAATTCCGCAGCCCGGACTTCGACGCACCTCAAGCGCACGCTGCGCCAGCCGGTGGTCTTCGACGGCCGCAACCTGTTCGACCCCGAGCTGATGCGCACCGAAGGGGCTCGAGTACTACAGCGTCGGGCGGGGGGCGGCGGTGGCTGCGGAGCGTTAACCGGATCCGTGGCCGCATGGGGATTTGGTGATACCGGGAGGCCGCGATGCAAAGGGGCCACGCAGGACTTGGCTCTGGGCAAACCCGCAGGGTGACTTGCCGGCCGACCAGCACTCGTTGGAGGGGCGCCCTCTACCCCCTTGACTGGGGGGTGTGCAGACCACGCGCTACGCTGCTCGAGTACCTACAATGAGCGTGAAGTCCTGTCAGGTTGCCAGAGGGATATGGGAGTCAATGAGATGTCGGCCGCGGGAGGGAGCGACGAGACGAAGGTGCCGGGGAGCGGCTCGCGTCTCGACGTGTATTCTTCGTGTCAGCGGAAACTGCGGCATTGTTGCGGAATCTCAATGTCGCTGGTATACGTTTCGCCGCGCAAGCTGTATAGCATGGGTTCATTCGCGTTGAACCGCGAACAGCAGGGAGTAGCCGAATGACAGTCGACACAGATCGAGACAAGCTTCCGACCGGAAACAACACGTTGCGTGGTTCGAACGGTTTGGCGCGTCGGCGTTTGATCAAAGGCGGTCTATCCACCGCGCCGATCATCCTCACACTGACCAGCCGGCCGGTGCTGGGTTTCGAACAGGCCTGCTTGTCGCCGTCACGCATGATCTCCGGAAATCACAGTGGTCTTGCGGAAGTGCTTCCGTGTGCCGGCACTCGCCTGAGTGAATGGAAGACTTCTGCGGAAGCCGATAAAGAAGAGTGGGCGAAGGTACATTTCAGTAAAGTATTCACGCCTTCGTATTTGAAGAAGAATGTCAATGGCAACTCGAGTCCGGACAAACTTGGTCCGATATCTCTTGGACTCTCTCGCCGGCAATGACGGAAACAATCATTCTGCCCCGAAATTTGCGGCCTACATCATCGCTGCATACTTAAACGCAGGTGGTCAAGGTTTAGGCAGTCCAAGTGTTATGGCGGTACTAAGCGCTTCTCAGACCATAGAAATGTGGAAAGACGTCATCGGAGGGGGAATATACTGCCCCCAAGTCTCCATGTGCTGGGATGCTGGGGGAGTCATCGGTTATCTGCGGAACAGCGGTATCGTTCCTGACTAGGCATTGCTTAGCGGCGTTTCGGCGTAGCTTTGAGGTGTAGCGGGTCGCAAGTCCGCCCTACAGTCGACGTCGATCTTGCGGCATCCACCACTCCCGCTGATTCTTCGTCGGCAGACTGACCAATCCTGAGATCGAACCCAATGAAGCAGACGTGGAGCGCGCAGTCGGAGCGTGGCATGCTTCAGCGGACTTGGGATGGCGAAGCGGTGATATACGATCCTGCCGCAGGCAATACTCACCATCTTGATTCAGTTTCGACCGCGGTCCTGGGCCGTCTGGGTACCGAGCACGCCTCAGCGGAATCAATTGCGCGATCCATGCTTGCCGAGTTCGACGCCGACAGCGAGGCAGATGTCCTTGCCGCAGTGCAGGAGGCTCTGGCAAAGTTTCGGCAAATCGGCTTGATTCGCCCTGCCGACGTTTGAGAGTCTCCCATCTCGACGTGTCGCAGATCGCCTCGCGGTTACGCCGCGGCGAGTTGCTTCTCAAGGTTTCCCCGTTCGTTGCTCGAATCCGCTCGGAGATGGGCGCGGTCGCGCGCGGCATTTCACTGCTCTACGGCGACTTTTCCGTCCTCGAGCCGGATGACTTCGCCGACTTCCATGTCGCCTTGGCTGCCCCAGCAGGCCTGCGCCGCTGGGTCCGCCCGCAGGTGATGTTCTACCTCGACGGTTTTGCGCCGTTCAAGCCGTTGCCCGCAAGTCAGGCCTATCCGATGTTCGAATGGGGCCTCAACTGGTGCATCGCAAACTATGCCCACAGCTACCTCGTGATCCACGCTGCAGTCGTCGAGCGGGCCGGCCGTGCGGCGATACTGCCCGCGCCGCCCGGCTCCGGAAAGAGCACCCTGTGCGCCGGATTGATTGGCCGCGGATGGAGGCTCCTCTCGGACGAACTCATGCTGCTGGATCTGGCGAGCGGCCTGATTGAGCCGCTGGCGCGCCCGGTGAACCTGAAGAATGCGTCGATCGACGTGATCCGCGGATTTCACGCGGGCGTCGTGATGACCGATCCTGTCCGCGACACCGCCAAGGGAACGGTGGCGCTCATGCGGCCCCCCCTCGATAGTGTCTCGCGAGCGGCTGAGCCGGCCCTGCCGGCATGGGTTATCTTTCCTCGCTATGTCGCCGGGGCACCGGCGGTGTTGAAGCCGAACAGCAAGGCGCAGACGTTCATGCGGGTGGTGGAGCAGGCGTTCAATTACGACATCCTGGGCGCGCGTGGTTTCGAGGCGGCGGCCGGGCTGATAGATCGCTGTGAATGCTTCGAGTTCTCCTACGGCAATCTGGACGAGGCCGTTGCGACCTTCGAGTCGCTCGCTTCGGCATGCTGAATGTCTGCAGGCCAGCCTGATCCGACGACGGGGATACAAGTGACGCTTCAGTCTGCTCCCATCGCTGGCGTTGCAGATGCGAACATCGCCGGCGCGAGCGCGCGAGCTCCACGGACGACGACGGCTCTTCTCGGCGAGATGCTCCAGGATCCGCGCCGACTCGAGACCCTCGACCGGACATCCTGGGACGTGCTGATTCGACAGGCGAGGCGGGCGAAATTGCTGGCGCGCCTGACTTGGCAGATCAGACGACGTAATGCGTGGGATGTCGTCCTTCCCGCTGCCAGGCCGCACCTGGAGTCCGCCTGGGCGTTCTCCGAGAGGCAGAAGATCGCTGTCCAGTGGGAGGTCGAGTGCATCCGCAGAGCCCTCGCGACCACCGGGGTTCCCCTCGTGCTCCTGAAGGGCGCCGCCTACGTCGTTGCCGGCCTGCCCGTTGCCGAGGGCAGGCTACTCTCGGATATCGACATTCTGATTCCCAAAGAGAAGATCGCCGACGTCGAGTCTGCCCTGACGATCCATGGCTGGAACACGATTCACCACGACGGCTATGACCAGCGCTACTACCGAAAATGGATGCACGAGATCCCGCCGATGCGGCATCTGAAGCGCGGCACGATCATCGACGTGCATCACGCCCTGCTGCCCGCGACCGCGCGCATCAAGGCTGATTCAAACGAGATCCTGAGGTCCGCGGTCGAGGTGCCGGGACACGACAACACCTTCGTGCTCGCCCCGATCGACATGGTCCTGCACAGCGCGACCCACCTCTTCCACGAAGGCGAACTCGACAGCGGGCCGCGCGACCTGGTGGATCTGGATGGCCTGCTGCGCCATTTCGGCGAGAGGGCAGAGTTCTGGGGCCGCCTCGTCCCGCGAGCTCGCGAAGTGGGGCTTGAGCGCCCGCTGTACTACGCGCTCCGCTATGCCGCCAAGGTCTTGCAGACACCGGTGCCTGCCGAGGTGCAGGCTGAAGCCGAATCGTGCGGTCCGCGGCAACCGATGCGGCGCTTGATGGACTTCCTGTACTTGCGTGCCCTTGCGCCCAACCACCCTACATCCTCGGACGCCTGGACGCCGCTGGCCCGCTGGATGCTGTACGTGCGCTCGCACTGGTTGCGCATGCCGCTGCCGCTGCTGATCTACCACCTCACGCGCAAGGCACTCGTGCGAGAGAAGCACGACGAGAGCAAGCAGCCGGATCGTCCGGACGCCGCAGACAGAGTGCAGCATTAGCCGCGGCCCTGCCGCGCCCCGGGTAATTGGCGCCGTTTCGGTGGTTTCCCCTGCAATACCGCACAGCCCGAGGACATCGATCGGAAGGCTCAGGCGGTTCGCCGCCGCTTTGATGAACGGCGCAGCCGCAGACTGGCCCGACGTCTTGTCGGATCGGTGCTCCGGGGGCGGCATGACTTGGCTCTCTGCGGACTTTCTGTGGTGGTGATGGTGGCGGTGACCCCGGGTCGGGTCTGACGACCTGTGCCGCCTGTGAGCGGTCCGCCTGCGCCTCCAGCGCTTCTCCATACGGGAGCGGTACTGCATGACCAGCGCAGCCGCGCCGCCGAACGCCACGAAGGGCATCAGCAACCAGGTGACCGGATGCCGGGTGATTTCCTTGACGAGTTCGATTGCCTCGTCAACCGGATTGAGTTCACCACCGATCCGCCGGACGTAGGCGGGTGCCTGCTGAGGCGTCAAAGAATATTCAACGGCAGCCCCCGCGTTCCTTGGCGGCGGATCGTCAGCCCAACCGCGTTCGTAGCCGATGCCGTCCGCGGCACTCGGGCTTGCTGGAAGCAGCACCTGCTTCGCGTCGCTGGGCCCACTGCATCGCCGTCCTGGCGACTTCCTTCAGGTCGGGGTCGATCTCGGCGTAGCCATCGCTGTCGGCGGCGGCTCCCGGCGCCCATGGTCTGGCGGGCGTCGATTTCGCGGCGGCAGCAAGCGCTTCGCCGGTGACTTGAGAGCGGGTGGCTTCCTCGTCTGTCGTGGAGGCCGGACTTAGGGGTGCGGCAGCCGACGCGCCAGGGCTTGCGTCGTCATCGGGCGCAGGCTCGGCGAGCAGCCCGGCCCGCGCTGGCGATGGACTCGCGTCGTTCTGGAGTACGGGGGCTGCGGCAGCGTCTAGGCCGAACAGCACGGCTTGCAGGAGCAGGACTGAACACAGCACGCGCAAACGGGACTGCATGTGTGGCACCTCGATCGAGCCGCCTTCGAACCGTGCCCGCCCTAGAGATAGACGCGAAGCACCAGCTGCATCGTCTGCTGCTGCGGCACGGTGTAGTAGACCGACCCCGGGTCCCCCGCATTGACCTGCCATTGCAGCGCGAGTTCGGCACCTACCACAAGTTCGCCCTGGGCGAGAACGTCAAGCAGGCGAGCCGCGTCGTCCAACCCGGGCAAACGCAGCGCTACCCGGCGACACGGATGGGCGCCAACGCCATCATCCGGCGCGAATTCGCCCGGGCCCGGAACTACATGGAACAGTGGGACCGCTACCGGAAGGCCGCGGCCATCAAGAACCCGCCCGGAAGCCTCGTCCCGCCGCGAAAAGACCTACGCCTGGAGGTCCTGGCCGAGGTCCTTCGCGGCGAGCGGGTCGCCCAGTAGCACAGCTACCAGGCGACGGAGACCGTCGAGTTCATGGAGTTAGCCAAGGAGTTCGGCTTCAAGATCCAGTGCTTCGAACACATCTCGGAAGGATACAAGATCGCCGACGAGCTGGCCGCCGCCGGGATCGGCATCTCGGTCTTCGCCGACAGCTGGGCCTACAAGATGGAGGCCGCGGAGGGCATCACATCGCCGGAGTACTGCGCCAAGCGCGGCATCCTCATTCTCCATCAACTCCGACAGCGGCGAGCGTATCCGCCGCCTCTTCAACGACGCCGCCAAGACAATGAAGTACGGCGGCCTCACCGAGGACGAGGCCCTGCGGCTCGTCACCATCAACCCGGCCGTCCAGCTCGGCGTCGACAGGATCGTCGGCAGCCTCGAGGCCGGGAAGCAGGGCGACATCGCCGTGTTCTCGGAGCACCCGCTCAGCGCCTACACCCGGTGCGACCTGACCGTCATCGAAGGCGAGGTGTATTTCGACCGGGACGAGATCGTCAAGGCCCGCGAGGCGGCGGCCGCAAAAGCCGCGGCGCCCCACGCCAAAGGAGGTGCCCGGTGAAACGCCGTGCTGCGATCCTTGCCACGCTCGCCGTCCTGGCCGCACCGCTCGCCGCGGCCCGGCCGGAGGAAGCGCAGGCATCATCGCCATCACCAACGCCCGCATCGTCCCCGTCGTCGGGGCCGGGATCCCGAGAGGGACGATCCTCGTCGAAGGCGGGCGCATCGCCGCCATCGGGGCCGACGTTGCCGTACCGGCGGGGGCCCAAGTCCATCGACGCGACCGGCCTGCGGGCCTACCCGGGAATGATCGACGGCTATTCGTCGCTCGGCCTGGTCGAGATCAGCGCCGTCGCCGCCACGGTCGACAACCGCGAGACCGGGCGGATCAATCCCCAGGCCCGGGCCCTCGAGGCCATCCGCTACGATTCGATGCACATCCCCATCTCGCG
>CAVPAZ010000027.1:0-90579 GCA_963701725.1 uncultured bacterium
CCGACACCATCGACGCGCGTCCTCGTCGGTCCAGGAATCGCCCCAAGAGGGCCGGCATCAAACTCCTTAAGCTATTGTCGCGACTCACGTTTTCGCCGGAAATCTTACCGTCAGCGCCCGGCGGGAGCGGTGCCGTCCCTCAACGCTTCGGATGGGCTATCCGCTTCCAACCCTCTCCGCCCGATCATCGATCCTGGGTGCACGCGATGGCCCGACAAGCGCCAGGGGACGCGCAAACGCCGCAGAGACTGTCGCGACCTATGCAGGCGCGGCCTCGCGCGGCGATACCTTGCGGGCAATGTCGTCACGTGTGGACAAGGTCTTCAGGTCGTAGTCGGCTTGCAGTGCCAGCCACGACGCGGCATCGCCTCCGAAGTAGCGCGCCAACCGCTCGGCCGTGTTGGCAGCGACGCCGCGGCGCTCCTTCACGACTTCGTGAATGCGCGTGGCAGGTACTCCCAGCGCCATGGCGAGGGCGTTCACGCTCAGACTCAACGGCGCCAGATACTCTTCACGCAACACTTCGCCCGGATGCACGGCGCGCATTCGGTTCGCCACTCGCCCCATGGCCACACTCCTTCAGTGATAGTCAACGATCTCGACCTGGTCCGCACCGGAGTCGGTCCACACGAAGCACAGCCGCCACTGATCGTTGATGCGGACGCTCCACTGCCCAGCCCGATCACCCCTGAGCGCTTCAAGCCGATTGCCCGGCGGCGAACGCATGAAATCCAGCGTCTTGGCCGCGTCCAGCATCGCCAGCTTGCGGGTCGCGACCATCTCGATGGCGCGGAAGCGCTTGGGATGTCCGCCTTCGAACAAGGCCTGCGTATCCTTGCAGCGAAAGCTCCGGATCATGAGCGCATGATATTACGCTACACGTAATACGGCAAGAGGGAAAGCCTTCCGACGCGTCACGACGGCCCGCTGGTGGCCGCTTCACGAAGAAGCATTGCCAACAGGCGTTCGAGGACGCGCTGCAGTTACGAAGAGAGCGTCGCCGGGCACATTGCGAACGTCGGCAACTTCGTAGTGACCGGTCCCTCGCCGGGTTCGCCTGGCCGGCAGCCCACGACCCTGAACCGACATCCGTTGCCCTGAACTCGGCGCCCCGCAGCGGCCGGTCGGACCTGCAATCTCGCGGGCGGGGTGTTGCGCGGCGCTAGCTGGACCCAGAACGGGCACGCTGCGCGACTGGCCCGCGGCCACCTGTCTGGGCGCCCACGGTCTGAGTCAAACGCCCGCTGTGGCGCACCCCACGTCCAGGTGCAGTGTCGCACCGCCGCTCAAGCCTTCACTTCGACCACCTGTTCGAAGCCGCCGAAGATCATGCGCTTGCCGTCGAAGGGCATGGGCGGATTGCCGGGTGTGGACGGGTCCATGCGCGGGTCTTCAATCATCTTCTTCATGGCGGCGTCGCGCGTGGCCTTGTCCGGCCATTCGACCCACGAAAAGGCCACCGTTTCCTCGGCCGTAGCCTGGACTGCACGGCGGAAATCGGTGACTTTGCCGTCGGGGACGTCGTCGCCCCAGCCCTCGATCACACGGATCGCGCCCAGCTCGATGAATAGCGAGTCGAAATGACGCGCGTGCTCGATGAACTTCTGCTTGTTGGCCGTGGGAACCGCGATCACGAAACCGTCTATATAGGACATGCCTTAACTCCTGTTGGGTTGGCCGGTCGGCGCACCCGCCTGAGAGCGCCTCGTACTTTATCGACGAACGGAAGGAAGCCGATTCGACATGAGCTACTCGGTGCGCGGGCGCGCGTCTTGTGGCCGCGATGGCATGTTCGAGCACTGCCTGTCGACAACATGCGCTACTGGCCGCGTCACGTCGATCCGGCAGCGTCGGGCGCGTCGTGACAGACGGCCTCGATGTTGTGGCCGTCCGGATCCAATACATATGCGCTGTAGTAGTTCGGGTGGTATTGCCGGCGTAAGCCCGGCTCGCCGTTGTCCTCGCCGCCCGCGGCCAGCGCTGCTACATGGAAAGCATCGACCGCTGCGCGTGAACTGACACGAAAAGCAATGTGAAGTGGTCGCGTCGGTGCGCCCTGGCTGATCCAGAGATCCGAGCCGTCCTCATGGCAGAAGCCCGCGCTCGGCTTGAGCCCGCTATCCACGTGATCTCCACAACTTTCGAATGACCGATCGGCGCGAGCGCCTGAGCGTAGAAGGCCTTGCTCTTCGCGAAATCGCTGACGACGACTCCGATGTGATCGAACATGCAAACTCCTATTGAATGGTGTGTCGCAACATACCCTTGAGCCGTCATTCGCGAGCGGCTGGTTCTGGCCGGGTGCTGCCCGCCACCTCGCTCGCCCGTGCGGCCGCTGTCCAACGCACTGCGGGCATTCAATACCCTGTGGCCGTGGGCTCCGTGCGAGGCTGGACTGAACGGTCGCCACGGGTGGATCGAGGCTCGGAGAGGCCGCTGTTGATGATGTACTTTCATAGATCAACGAGCGGCAAGTTGTCCCGCCCCCTGCCCTTCCGTTGCCCAGCGCAGCGAATCACGAAGCGCGGCCCGCCGGTGCGACGTATCGCCTGGGAGCGCAAGAACTTTACCGTCAGCGCGACTCAACCCGGCGATCGCCCGATAACCCGCATGGATGCTGGACTTTGCGCTCGGGATTTACCGTCAACCTGGGAATCGGCCTGACGGTAAATTTCTCGCGGCAGCTCGACGCGACTTTTTTACCGTCAGATTTACCGTCAGATTGAAGGGCATCCCGGCGATAGATCTCGATAGATCTCGACAGACGTCGCGGTAGGCATTTGCCAATCGGATCAACGCGCTGGGGCCGCTTTTCGATAGCTCTCGATAGACCCCGATAGATCTCGAAAGCTACTCCCACTCGATCGTCGCCGGCGGCTTGCTAGACACGTCGTAGGTCACGCGGTTGATGCCGCGAACCTCGTTGATGATGCGGCTCGAAACGCGCTTCAGCAGGGCATAGGGCAGTCTCGGCCCAGTCGGCGGTCATGAAGTCACTGGTCTGCACCGCGCGCAGCGCCACCACGTGCTCGTAGGTGCGGCCGTCGCCCATCACGCCGACGCTCTTCACCGGCAGGAAGACCGCGAAGGCCTGGCGACGTCAGGTCGTACCAGCTCTTGCCGCTGGCCGGGTCGATCGTCGCACGCAGCTCCTCGATGAAGATCGCGTCGGCGCGGCGCAGCAGGTCGGCGTATTGCGGCTTGACTTCGCCCAGGATGCGCACTCCGAGCCCGGGTCCCGGGAACGGATGGCGGTAGACCATGTCGGGCGGCAGGCCGAGCGCAACGCCGAGTTCGCGCACCTCGTCCTTGAACAGGTCGCGCAGCGGCTCGAGCAGCTTCAGCCCCAGCGTCTCGGGCAGGCCGCCGACGTTGTGGTGGCTCTTGATGCTCGTCGCCTTCTTCGTCTTGGCGCCGCCGCTTTCGATCACATCGGGGTAGATCGTGCCCTGCGCCAGCCATCTCGCATTCGCCAGCTTCTTCGCCTCGCGCTGGAACACCTCGACGAACTCGCGGCCGATGATCTTGCGCTTGAGCCTCGGGGTCGGTCACGCCGGCGAGCTCGCCGAGGAACTCGGCCGCCGGCGTCGACGTGCACGACCTTCGCGTGCAGCCGGCCGACGAACATCTCCATCACCATCGCCGCTTCGTTCAGGCGCAGCAGGCCGTGGTCGACGAAGACGCAGGTCAGCTGGTCGCCGATCGCGCGGTGGATCAGCGCCGCGGCGACGCTCGAATCGACGCCGCCCGACAGGCCGAGGATCACCTCTTCGCTGCCGACCTGCTCGCGGATCGCGCGCCACCGCTTCGGCGACGTAGTCGCGCATCACCCAGTCGGGCCGCGCGCGCCGCAGATCTCGCGCACGAAGCGCTCGAGCATCGCCGCGGCCCTGCACCGTGTGCGTGACCTCGGGGTGGAACTGCACGCCGTAGTAGCGCCGCGCTTCGTCGGCCATGCCGGCGATCGGGCAGCTCGGCGTGCAGGCCATCAGCTTGAAGCCCGGCGGCAGCGCGGTGACCTTGTCGCCGTGGCTCATCCAGACCTTGAGCATGCCGTGGCCTTCGGCGGTGCTGAAGTCCTCGATGCCCTCGAGCAGCCGGGTGTGGCCGTGCGCGCGCACCTCGGCGTAGCCGAACTCGCGGTGGTCGCTGGCCTCGACCTCGCCGCCCAGCTGCACCGCCATCGTGAACATGCCGTAGCAGATGCCGAGCACCGGCACGCCCGAGCTCCCACACCGCCTGCGGCGCGCGCAGCTCGTGCTCCTCGTAGGTGCTGGCGTGGCTGCCCGACAGGATGATGCCCTTCGGCGCGAACTCGCGGATGAAGGCGTCGCTGACGTCGTTGGGGTGGATCTCGCAGTAGACATGCGCCTCGCGCACGCGGCGTGCGATGAGCTGGGTGACCTGCGAGCCGAAGTCGAGGATCAGGATCTTGTCGTGCATCGTGGACTCTCAGGCAGCGGTCGCGACCAGCTGGCGTTTGCGGCGCGAAATGGCGGTAGGCGATCGTCGTGCCCAGCAGCTGCAGCGCGGCGCAAAGTAGAACGGCAAGCCGATCAGCCAGTGCGCCCGCCGGCAGGTGCGACACCAGTCCCAGCAGCGCCTGCCCCGATCACCGGCGCCAGCGACCGCCATCAGGCTGTTGAGCGACGGACACCGACGCCCATCGTCTGGCCCTGCGTGCGCGCGTCCGCCGCGTTGGAGACCATGGCTCTGGATGACCGCGGCCGCACCGCGCGCCGAGCATCGTGCCGACGACGATCACGACGATACATCATCCAGCCCTCGCTGGCCAGCCCCAAGCCGAGGTAGGTGAGGGTCGATGCCACCAATCCCGTCACGGCCAGGCGCTGCGGCGAGAAGCGCTTGAGCAGGTGCTTAAGCAGGAAGCCCTGCACGAACACCGACGTCAGCCCGACGGCGAACAGCGACCAGCCGTTCTGCGCCGGACCCCAGCCGAACTTGAAGGTGGTGTAGAGCACCAAGCTCGAGTGCATCACGAACTGCGCCAGCGACGCGAGGCCGATCACGGCGACCAGCGGACCAACGCCTTCCAGGCGACTCAGGCCGAGCAGCGCGCTCACCGGATTGGCGCGGCGCCACTCGAAGCGGCGGCGCCGATCGGCAGGCAGCGATTCGGGCAGCACGAAATAGCCGTACAGCCAGGTTCAGCACCGCCAGCCCGCCCGCCACGAAGAACGGCAGGTGCAGGTCGATGGCGCCGAGCAGCCCGCCCATCACCGGGCCGAGGATGAAGCCCATGCCGAACATCGCGCCGAGCATGCCGAAGCGCCGCGCCCGCTCTTCGGGCAGGCGTGATGTCGGCCACGTAGGCGTTGGCCACCGCGGCATTGGCTTGCATCGCGCCGCTGACCAGGCGCACCACGATCAGCATCCACAGCGCGGTGGCCAGGGCGGTGACGAAGAAGCTCAGCGCCAGGCCGCAGAAGCCGAGCAGCAGCACCGGCCGCCGGCCGTAGCGGTCGGACAGCGCGCCGAGCACCGGCGAGCCGAAGAAGTTGGCGATGCCGAAGGCGAACGAGACCGCGCCGAACCACCAGGCCTGCTCGGCCGGCGAAGCGGTGAACGTGCCCACCAGCGGCGGCAGCACCGGGATGATCAGGCCGATCGAGACCATGTCGATCAGCACCGCGATCATGATGAACGGCATCGCCGCCTGGCGCCGGGCGCGCGCCGATGACGCGGATGTTTCTGTGCTCACGGGTTTCCTTGGGGTCCCACGCCGTCCACCCTCCGGGCAAGCGGGCTGCAGTCTGCGCCGGCTGCTATTCCATGCGGTAGTTCGGCGCTTCCTTGGTGATCTGCACGTCGTGCACGTGGCTCTCGCGCATGCCGGCGGTGCTGATCTCGACGAACTCGGCGCGCTCGTGCATGCTCGGCCATCGCTGGCGCAGCCGCAGTAGTGCATCGACGCGCGCAGGCCGCCGGCCATCTGGAAGATGATCGTCGACCACCGAGCCCTTGTACGGCACCTGGCCTTCGATGCCCTCGGGCACCAGCTTGGTGGTGTTCGGGTTGTTCGCCGGCGTCTTCCTGGAAATAGCGGTCGGCCGAACCCTGCTGCATCGCGCCGATCGAGCCCATGCCGCGGTAGCTCTTGTAGGTGCGGCCCTGGTACAGGATCACCTCGCCCGGCGCCTCTTCGGTGCCGGCGAAGGCGCTGCCCATCATCACCGCTGTCGGCGCCGGCGGCGATCGCCTTGGCCAGGTCGCCCGAGTAGCGAATGCCGCCATCGGCGATCAGCGGCACGCCGCTGCCGCTTGAGCGCCTTGGCCACGTGTCGATGGCCATGATCTGCGGCACGCCGACGCCGGTGACGATGCGCGTGGTGCAGATCGAACCCGGGCCCGATGCCGACCTTCACCGCGTCGGCCCCGGCCTCGACCAGCGCCAGCGCCGCCGCGCCGGTGGCGATGTTGCCGCCGATCACGTCGACCTGCGGGTAGTGCTTCTTGACCCAGCGCACGCGCTCGATCACGCCGGCGCTGTGGCCGTGCGCGGTGTCGACGACGATCGCGTCGACGCCGGCGCGCACGAGCAGCTCGACGCGTTCCTCGTTGCCGTCGCCCACGCCTACTGCGGCGCCGACGCGCAGCTTGCCTTGGGCGTCGCGCGCCGCGTTCGGGAAGTTCGTCTGCTTGGTGATGTCCTTCACCGTCATCACGCCCTTGCAGCTCGAACGCGTCGTTCACGACCAGCACGCGCTCGAGCTTGTGCGGTGCATCAGCGCCTTGCCCTCGGCCAGCGTCGCGCCCTCGGTGACGCTGACCAGGCGCTCGCGCGGCGTCATGATCTCGCGCACCGGGGCGTCGAGGCGCGTTTCGAAGCGCAGGTCGCGATTGGTGACGATGCCGACCACAACCTTGCCGTCGAGCACCGGAAAGCCCGAAACGCCGTGCTGGCGCGACAGCTCCTTGACCTCGCGCACCGTGACGTCGGGCGTGATCGTGATCGGGTCGCGCAGCACGCCCGACTCGTAGCGCTTCACGCGCGCCACCTCGGCCGCCTGCTGCTTGGCCGTCAGGTTCTTGTGCACGATGCCGATGCCGCCCTCCTGCGCCATGGCGATCGCCAGGCGGGCCTCGGTCACGGTGTCCATCGCCGCCGAAACCAGCGGCAGGTTCAGGCGGATGTTGCGCGAGAGGGGGGTCGCAAGGATCGGTGTCGCGGGGCAACACCTGGGAGAACGCCGGCACCAGCAACACATCGTCGAAGGTGAGCGCTTTGCCGAGTAGGCGCATGGGACAGGCTCCAGACGCAAAGCGGGATTATACGGAGCCACCCCCTATTTCCCTGCAGCGGCCACCGCTACACTCGGACCCCATGCAATTAGCGATGGGTCCATCATGCCTCGAATGAGCCTGCGCCTGGGTCTCTGCGCACTCCTGGTCGCCGTGGGCGCCGCAGTCTCGCTGCCTGCCGTCGCGCAATGGAAGTGGCGTGACAAGGGCGGTCAGGTGCAGTACAGCGACCTCCCGCCCCCAGCCGGCACGCCCGAGGCGAACATCCTGCAGCGGCCCCCTCCGTCGGCCTCGGCACGACCCGGCGCCACCGCCGCGTCCGGCGCGGCATCCGCGGCTTCGGCGCCGCCCCTCGTGCCCAAGCTCGGCGACCCCGAACTCGATGCCAAGCGCAAGCAGGCCGAGGACGAGGAAGCCAAGAAGAAGAAGATCGAGGAAAACCGCGTCGCGGCGACCCAGACCGAGAACTGCGCGCGCGCCCGTAGCCAGCTCGCTGCCCTCGAACAGGGCCAGCGCATCGTTCGCTACAACGCCAAGGGCGAGCGCGAGTATCTCGACGACAAGGGCCGCGCCGACGAGACCCAGCGCGTGCGCAGCGTGATCGCCTCCGACTGCAAGTAGGCGACGAACTCAGGCTTTCTTCGCGTCGCGGTGCGAGCGGTAGCGCAGGCGCCGCGCCTCCTTCGGGTCGACGGTGAGCGAGCGATAGAGCTCCAGTCGATCGCGATCACGCAGCGTGTCGGTGAGCTCGCGCAGACGCCCCCAGACGCCGACGCGAAGGTCAGCGGGCAGCGGCAGACCGCTGTGCGCCAGGGCCTGCGCAATCGTCGTCCCCTCGGGCAGGGTCAATGCGATCCGTTGCACCTCGCCAGGCCGCGCGCTGAACGCGAGCTCGACGCCGATCGATGTCGCCTTCGCCTCAGCGGGGCCCATAGACCTGCTCCGCGCGACGCACGAAGGAATCGACCAGCGTGCTGGCCACGCGGTCGAACACCGGGCTGACGACGGCCTCTAGCGTGCTGCTCGCGAACGCATAGCGCAGATCGAGTTCCACCTTGCAGGCCTGCTCCGGTGCGCCGCCCGTCGCGCCCAGCGGCAAGAACAGCCAGGTGCCATCGAGCAGCGAGAACGGTCCGTCGACCAGCCCGACGAGCACCGAGCGATCTTCCACATGTTGGTTGAGCGTGGTGAACGCATGGCGCACGCCGCCGTAGGCCAGTGTGAGCCGGGCCTTCATGCCCTGCTCGGTCTTCTCGAGCACCTCGGCCCGGGCGCACCACGGCAGGAACCGCGGATAGTCTTCGACCGAGGTGACAAGCGCGTACATCTCATGGGTCGAGTACCAGAGCAGGACCGACTTCTTGACGTGCTTCATACAATGCCCAAATTGTATTGGCGGGTGCCGCGCAGGCGCTCGTCACACCTTGGAGCCCCATGTCGATCGCCGAGAACCGTCGCGCCAATTTCGACTACCACATCGAGGAACGCCACGAGGCGGGAATGGTGCTGTCGGGCTGGGAAATCAAGGCGATCCGCGCCGGCCAGGTGCAACTCACCGACGGCTACGTGGTGATCAGGGACGGTGAGCTGTACCTGATCGGCTGTCGCATCAATGCGTTGCGCAGCGCATCGACCCACGTGCTCCCCGAGCCCGACCGCACGAAGAAGCTGTTGATGCACAAGGAGGAGATCAAGCGCCTTATCGGCCAAGGTCGAGCAGAAAGGCTTCACGCTGGTGCCGATGAACCTGCACTACAAGGGCGGGCTGGTCAAGGTCGAGATCGCGCTCGCCAAAGGCAAGGCGCAGCACGACAAGCGCAACACCGAAAAGAAGCGCGACTGGGAGAGGGAGAAAGGCAGGCTGATGAGACACAAGGTCTCGTCGAGCCCGAAGACCTGAGCCTCAGCGCTGGCCGAATGCGACCCGCAGCGCCTGCTGCAAGTCGGCCAGCAGGTCCTCGACAGCCTCGAATCCGATCGAGAAGCGCACGACCACGCCCGCATAAGGCGTCGGGTGCGAACGCATGCCCTGCACGTGGTACGGAACGACGAGACTCACCGGCCCGGCCCATGAGTAGCCGATGCGAAACAGCCTGAGCGCATCGACGAAAGCATCGACCTCTTCGCTTGCGTAGCGCGCGTCGAACACCACCGAGAACAGCCCCGCCGCGGCGTGGCAGGTACTCTGCCAATGGGCGAAGCCGGGAGAACCGGGAAGTGCCGGATGCAGCACGCGCGCGATCTCGCTGCGCTGTGCGAACCACTCGGCCAGCGTGCGCGCAGCGCGGTCCTGTGCCGCGTAGCGCAAGGCCAGTGTCGGCAGCGAACGCAGCACCAGTTCGGCGTCGTTCGCACCGACGCCCCAGCCGAGGCGCATGTGGGCGAACTTGAGCTTCAGGTGCAGCGCCTCGTCGCGCGTCGTGACCGACCCCATCAGCACGTCGCCACCGCCGGAGGGGTACTTCGTCAGCGCCTGCATCGAAATGTCCACCGCCGCGCCGCCGGGCAGCGCGAACGGGTTGAACGCGACGCCGGCACCCCAGGTGTTGTCGAGCGCCGTCGTCACGCCCTTCGCGCGCGCCACGCGCGCCAGCGCGGCGAGGTCGGGAAACTCCATCGTCACCGAGCCAGGCGCCTCGAGCCAGACGAGCTTGGTCTGCGGGGCTATCGTCCGCGCCAGTGACTCGGGTTCCATCGCGTCGTAGAAGCGGTGCGCGATGCCCCAGCGTGCCAGCTCGTTGCGCGCAAGCTCCTTGCCCGGCCCGTAGGCGTTGTCGGGGATCAGGACCTCATCGCCGCTACCGAGCAGCGCCAGGTCCACCAGCGCAATCGCCGCCAGTCCGCTCGGCAGCAGCAGCGTGTGCGTTCCGCCTTCGAGCGTGGCAATGCGCTCCTCGAGTGTGAACGTCGTCGGCGTGCCATGCAGGCCGTAGGTGTAGCCGTTCTTCTCCTTCCAGTTGCGCGCGCGAAGCGCGGCGGTGTCGGGGAAGATGATGGTGGATGCCTTGAACACGCCCGGCTGCACCGCGATGAATCCGGCGGGCGGGGTGTACGCGTGGTGGATCAGCGATGTCGCCGGGTCGAGGTTTGTGCTTGAGGCCATGGGGTCGCGAGAAGATGAGCGTGTGTCAAGTGTAGGGAACCGTCGCACCGCCACCCTCCGGCTTGCAGCCCGTGCTCTCGCTCGCAGGCGTACGCCCTGCGCAGTCAGGCCGGTAGTCCGGCTCAGGCAAACGTGATCCAGCCCGCGTGCTCCGGGTGGTTCAGATGCGGCAAGGTGTTGTAGCTGAGGAGCGCGTGTCGTCTCGGCGAGAAGGCGAACTCGGTGACGGAGCTGTTGCGGATGCGCATGTTCAGCTCGATCGTCGTCTCCGCGCTGGTACCGAGGATCTGGCCGAGAGCAGTCGAGATCGGGCCACCGCTGGAAACGATCAGCACCTCGCCTCCGTAGGTGCTGCGGACATGGTCGAGCGCGCCGTTCACACCGGCGACGAAGGCCGCATGGCTGGGCATGCCTGCGGGTGTCGCGCTGCCGGCCATCCACTGCAGGAGGCCCTCGCGCAGCAGGCGGAAGTGATGCCGGACCTGCTCTGGCGTTTCAGGCCGGGGGAGTGGCTTCGACTGCACGGCCTGGATCACCGCCTCGCTGTCGTACTCGTTCAGGCCCGGCCACTGCAGCGGCGCTGGCGTCCACTGCATTCCTTCGGCGATGGCCGCGAGCGACTGCACCTGCCGCTTCAGCGTGCCCGTCAGCACGGCCTCGAAGCGACGCCCGCTGCGGCGAAAATGCTCGCCCAGTAGCACGCACTGGCGATGCCCGAGCGCGCTCAGCTGGTCATAGTCGTCGGCGCCGAAAGACGCCTGGCCGTGGCGCACGAGGTAGAGGGTTCCCATGGCGCGGTATTGTGCGGTGCCCCGCGCCGCCGCGTTGACGCTCGCGCGACATCCCGCGATGCACTTGCGGTGCACACTCGACCCCCTGGAGATGGCCATGAATTCGAATCCTCACGACCCACCGACCGCAGCCGCTCTCGCCCCCACGCCGCTGATCGACAGCGAGCACCCGGCCGTCGTCGACTTCGCTCGACGCCATGCGACCGGCAGCGACGCCCGCGCACGCGCGGTGGCGCTGTACTACGCGGTGCGCGACGGCTTTCGCTACGACCCGTACCGGATCGACCTTTCGCCGGCCGGCATGAGAGCGAGCACCGTGCTCGCCATCGGCATCGGCTGGTGCGTGCCGAAGGCGGCGTTGCTGGCCGCGGCGTGCCGCGCGGAGGGCATCCCGGCGCGGGTGGGATATGCCGACGTACGCAACCACCTGAGCACCGAACGGTTGCGACAGACGCTGAAGTCCGACCTCTATCTCTGGCACGGCTACACCGAACTGTGGCTGGAGGGTGTCTGGCGCAAGGCCACGCCGGCCTTCAACCTCGCGCTATGCGAGCGCTTCGGGTTGTTGCCGCTCGAGTTCGATGGCCGCAGCGATTCGATCTACCACCCCTACGACCAAGCCGGCAACCGCCACATGGAATATGTGAACCAGCGCGGCAGCTTCGACGACGTGCCGCTAGAGAGAATCGTGGCCGACTTCGCGCAGGCTTACCCGGGCTGGGGATCGCAGGCGCTGCGTGAAGGCAACTTCCTGGACGACGTGGAGCGCGAGGTCCGATGAAACCCTCGAGCGCCCTTGGTGCGGCCCCGCGGGCACGGCGATGAGCGCGGCGCCCATCGACCTTCCCGCCGGCTTCGTGCCCCTGCAGGTGCCGGGCGAGTTCATCCGCCTGAACGGGCCGCTGTATCTGCGCCACGAGGGGCCGCTCGTGCTGCTCGGCTTCCGGGTCGAGCCGCGCCACACCAACCCGATGGGCATCTGCCACGGCGGGATGCTGGCGAGCTTTGCCGACATGCTGCTGCCGATCTCGGTCCATCACAAGCGCGCCGACGTGGGGATGCGCTTCCTGCCGACGATCAGCCTTCAGCTCGACTATCTGGCGCCGGCGCCGCTCGGCGCCTGGGTGCAGGGCGAAGCCGAGGTGCTGCGCGTCACGCGCACGATGGTGTTCGCGCAGGGGATCGTCACCGCCAACGGCGAACCCGCGTTGCGGGTCAGCGGCATCGCGAAGATCGGGAAGCCGTTTCCGGGGCTGGGCGAAATCGTCGGCTGATCGAGTCGTGCCCGCGTACCCGCGCGGCGCCGCTCAAACCGGCAATGCGACCAGGTCGTGCCCCTCCGCGCCGACGATGCGTGCGCGAGTGAACTCGCCGACGCGCAGTTGCTTGGACGCCTTCTCCGGCGGCAGCAGCCTGACGCTGCCGTCGATCTCCGGTGCGTCTGCGTAGGAGCGGCCGAGGCCGCCCTTGCGGCCCAACGCGGGCGCGGAGTCGACAAGCACCTGCATCGTCGCGCCGATGCGCCGCTGCAGCTTGGCGGCCGAGACCTCCTCGGCCACGGCCATGAAGCGCGCTCTGCGCTCCTCGCGCAATTCGGCCGGCACAGCGCCTGGAAGCGCGTTGGCACTGGCACCCTCCACCGGTGAATAGGCGAAACACCCGGCGCGGTCGATCTGCGCCTCGCGCACGAAGGCGAGCAGGGTTTCGAACTCGGCTTCGGTCTCCCCGGGGAAGCCGGCGATGAACGTACTGCGAACGACGATCTCGGGGCACAGCTCGCGCCAGTGCAGCAATCGGTCGAGGTTCTTCTCGCCGCTGGCGGGCCGTTTCATGCGCCTGAGCACGTCGGGGTGTGCATGCTGGAACGGAACGTCGAGGTAGGGCAGGATGAGACCTTTGGCCATCAGCGGCACGATCTCGTCCACGTGCGGGTAGGGGTAGACGTAGTGCAGGCGCACCCAGGCGCCGAACGGCTCGGCCATCGCGCCGAGCTGCTCGCACAGCTCGAACATCCTTGTCTTCACCGGCCTGCCATCCCAGAAGCCGGTGCGGTACTTCAGGTCCACACCATAGGCGCTGGTGTCCTGGCTGATGACGAGCAGTTCCTTCACGCCCGCCTCGAACAGCCGCCGCGCCTCGCCGAGCACGTCGCCGACCGGGCGGCTCACCAGGTCGCCACGCAGGCTCGGGATGATGCAGAACGTGCAGCGGTGGTTGCAGCCCTCGCTGATCTTCAGGTAGGCGTAGTGCCTGGGCGTCAGCTTGATGCCTTGCTCGGGGACGAGATCGACGAACGGGTCGTGCGGCCTGGGCACGTGCCGGTGCACCGCGTCCATCACCTCCTGCGTGGCATGCGGGCCGGTGACGGCGAGCACGCTCGGATGCATCTGGCGCACCAGGTTCGCGCCGCCTTCGCCTGCCTTCGCACCGAGGCAACCTGTGACGATGACGCGGCCGTTGACGGCCAGCGCCTCGCCGATCGTGTCCAGGCTCTCCTTCACCGCGTCATCTATGAAGCCGCAGGTGTTGACGATCACCAGGTCGGCGCCAGCGAAGGTCTTCGAAGTGGCATAACCCTCGGCGCTGAGCTGGGTGAGGATCAACTCCGAATCGGTCAGCGCCTTCGGGCAGCCTAGCGAAACGAAGCCGATCTTCGGTGCTGGCGTGGCTGTTCGCGTTGACGAAGCGAGGGCGTCATGAGTCATTGCCGGGATTTTCGTCGATCCCGGCCGTTTCGACGCCCTATCGCTTCGGTGGCATGAAGCCCTTCACCGCGGGGAACAATGCCTTGGCCTGCTCGGCCATCTGCTCCTGCATCTGCACGAACAGGTTCTTCGACTGCTCCAGATAGTTGCCCATCAGGCCCTGCACCATCGGCGCCTGGCCGTTCAGGAATTGCGTCCAGAGTTCAGGGCTGAAGCCCTTGGCCGGGTCGCCGAGGCGACTCTGGATGTCGGTGAACGTCTGGATGTTCTTCTCCAGGTACGAGCCCATCATGCCCTGCATGGCATGACCGTAGAAGCGGATGATCTGGGCCAGCATCGGCGATGAGAACATCGGCACGCCACCGGTCTCTTCCTCGAGGATGATCTGCAGCAGGATGCTGCGCGTCAGGTCGTCGCCAGTCTTCGCATCGCGGACGATGAAGTCCTGCCCTGCGAGCACCATCTTCTTGACGTCCACCAGCGTGATGTAGCTGCTGGTGTGGGTGTCGTAGAGACGCCGGTTCGGATACTTCTTCAGGACGCGCGTGGCGCTGACGGCGGGCTCGGCCGCGGGCGGTTCGGCGTGCGGGGTGCGGCGATTCTGGGCCATGCGGGAAACTCCAAGGTGATCGCTCTTGTGCAGGTGCACAAAGATTCTAGGAGTCGGCGCCCGACGCGACGCGAGGGGTTTACCCGCGCGGGTTCGGTCCGCCCCCACCAGGCAGCGGTATGAAGCGAGGCGCACCCGCAACCTCTACGGCACCCGACGCCGACACCGCGTAGATGCCGCGCGCGACGTTGTGCGGATGCGCCGCCGCCTCGGCGATGCTCAGCACGGGCGCGAAGCACACGTCGCTGCCTTCGAGCAGCGCACACCACACGTCGCGCGGCCGGCTGCGAAACAGCGCGGCGAAGCGCGCCTTCAGTGCCGGCCACTGCGCGCGGTCGTACTGTGCCGCCGCTTCTACGTCGGCCAGGCCGAGCCTGGACAGCAGCAACGCATAGAACTGCGGCTCCAGCGCACCGATCGTGACGCAGTGGCCATCGGCGCATTCGTAGACGTCGTAGAACGGCGAGTCGTGGAAAGGGCTCGGCAGTTCGCCGTCGATCTGGCCGCTGGCGCGGATCCACTGCACCAGCGCGCCGAGCATCGCCACCACGTCGACGATCGCCGCGTCGACCACCCGCCCGCGCCCGCTGGCGAGCGCCTCGATCAGCGCGCAGGCAATGCCGAAGGCCAGGCCCAGCGCGCCAGTCGCGTCGCCGACCACCGTCGGTGGCAGGATCGGCCGCTCGCCGGGCCGCGCCGATAGCGATAGCAACCCTGTCAGCGCGACGTAGTTGAGGTCGTGTCCGGCCGCGTGAGCCAGCGGCCCATCCTGGCCCCAGCCGGTCATGCGGCCATAGACCAGGCGCGGGTTGCGTGCAGCGCATTCAGCGGGGCCCAGTCCCAGGCGCTCCATCACGCCCGGGCGGTTGCCCTCGATCAGCGCATCTGCCGCGGCCACGAGTTCCAGCGCCTGGGCAAGACCCTGCGGCGTCTTCAGGTCGACCGTGACCACCTTCTTGCCGGTGCGCAGCGGGTTGTCGGGCGAACTGGCAAGACGCTGCATCACCGAGGCGCCCTGTGCGCGCGCGATCACCGTCACCTCGGCACCCATGTCGGCGAGCATGCGCCCGGCGAGCGGGCCGGGCCCGATGCCTTCGAATTCGACGATGCGAACGCCTTGAAGCGGTGGGTTCATGGGACTGTCTCCGGCAACGGAAAAGGCCCGCAAACGACGCGGTGACGCGGTTTGCGGGCCTTCGATGTTGGTAGGCGCGATTGGACTCGAACCAACGACCCCCACCATGTCAAGGTGGTGCTCTAACCAGCTGAGCTACGCGCCTGGGAAAGCAGTGAAGTATAGCAAAGCACCCCCTGCATCCACACCCTGCATCCACGGCCGCCTACTTGCGCCGCACGCTGCGCACGCCGCCCACCTTGGCAACGCGGGAGAGCACTTGCGCGAGACGCGCTGCGTCGTCGACCTCGATCGTGAAGGTCATCCAAGCGGTACCGCCCTGCGCGTCCTTGACCGACTGGGTCTTGACGCTGATGACGTTCATCCGTTCCTTCGCGAAGACCTCCGAGATGTCGCGCAGCAGGCCCTGGCGATCGGCTGCTTCGACGATCACGTCCACCGGGTAGAGCGCGGGCGCCTCGCCCGGCCTGACCGTCCGCGCCCGGCCCCAGGCGACGGGGATGACACGCTCCGGCGCGCGCTCGGCCATCTGGCGGAAGTTGCTGCAGCTGCCGCGATGAACGGCAACCCCCTTGCCACGCGTGACATAGCCGCCGATCGCATCGGGCGGCGCCGGCCGGCAGCAGCGGGCGAGCGAGGTCAACAGCGACTCGACGCCCACCACCAGCACGCCGCCGCCGGGTGCGGCGTCCGGCTCGCGTGCGCGCCGTTGCGCGATCAGCTCGTCGGGCGTCGGCACCGGCCCGGCCGGGCGCAGCAGGGTCTCGATGCCGCGCAGCGAGAACTCGTCCTTGCCGACGACCTCGAACAGCGCTTCGGCGTTGCGAAAGCCGAGTTGCGATGCCAGGTCGTCGAGCTTGACGGCGGTCTTGCCTTCGCGCTGCAGCAACTTCTCGACCGCCTCACGGCCGCGCGAGATCGTGCCTTGCAGCGCGAGCGCGTTGAACCAGGCGCGCACCTTGGCCCGCGAGCGCGGGCTGCGCAGGTAGCCGAGTTCGGCGTTGAGCCAGTCCATCGACGGGCCGCCTTCCTTGGCCGCGACGATCTCGACCGTCTGTCCGTTCGCCAGCGGTGTGTTCAACGGCAGCATCGCACCATCGACACGCGCACCGCGGCAGCGGTGGCCGAGGTCGGTGTGCAGCAGGTAGGCGAAGTCGACCGCCGTCGCACCCGCCGGCAATTCGACGACCGCGGCCTGGGGCGTGAAGACGTAGATGCGCTCGTCGAAAGCGTTCGCCCCGGCGGCGGGATCGCTTGCGCCCTGCTCGGCGAAGTCGCGCTCCCAGGCGAGCAACTGGCGCAGCACCGCCTTGCGCGCCTCGGCCACCTGCGCCTGGACGCCACCGCCTGCGCTGACCCCGGCATAGCCGCGCACACCGGCTTCCTTGTACGCCCAGTGCGCCGCCACACCGAGTTCCGCATGCTCGTGCATTGCGCGTGTCCGGATCTGTATCTCGACAGGCCGTCCGTCGTCGCCCTGCACGACGGTGTGCAGCGACTGGTAGCCGTTCGCCTTCGGGCGCGCGATGTAGTCGTCGTACTCCCCCGGCACGGCACGGTAGATCTCGTGCACGCGGCTCAACGCGGCGTAGCAGTCGGGCAGCGTGTCGACGATCACGCGCAGCGCGCGCAGGTCGAACACGTGCGCGAGGTCGAGTCCCTTGCCCTGCATCTTCTTCCAGATGCTGTACAGGTGCTTCGGCCGGCCCTGCACTTCGACGCGCAGGCCCTGTGCCGCCAGCGCCTCGGCGAGGCGGCGCCGCGTCGCCTCGACCTGCCGTTCGCGCTCGAAGCGCGACTCGGCGAGCAGGTCCGCGATCGCCCTGTAGTCCTCGGGCTGCAGGAAGCGAAACGACAGATCCTCCAGCTCCCACTTGATCTGCCAGATGCCGAGCCGGTTGGCCAGCGGCGCGAACACCTGCATCGATTCGAGCGCCAACAGCACCGGGCACGTGCTGTGCGACGCTGCGAAATGGCGCAAGGTCTGCAGACGCGACGCGAGCCGCAGCAGCACGACCCGCAGGTCGCGCGAGAACGCGAGCAGCATCTTGCGCACGCGTTCGGTCTGTTGCGCCTGCTGCTCGTGCATCACCTGCGCCCCGCGCGCGGCACGCTGGATCGCGACCAGCTTGCGCGTATGCGTGACCAGGCTCGCATGCGACGCGCCGAAGGCCTTGGCAACGACCTCCTCGGGCTTCGTCAGGTAGTCGCCGGCGTAGACGAGGTAGGCCGCGGCCTGCATCGCCGGCGCCGCGCCAAGGGTGCGCAGGATCGCCGCCACGCCGTCGGCGTGGGCGAGCGCGTCTTCGCCGGTATCGAGCGCCTGGCCATCGAGCAGCGGGCCGGCAAAGGCGCGAGCACGGGCAATCTGGCTTTCCTGACCCTCGTCCGCCGCGGGCTGCGCACCGGCATCCAGGTCGATCAGTTGCACGATCGGCACAGCTGCCTGCCGCACGGAGAGACCCGTCTTCATGGTGAGAGCAGAAACTCCCGCACGGCCGCAACCTGGTCCGGCGCGACGAGCGTCGGCGCGTGGCCCACGCCGGCAAACTCGCGCAGGCTGGCCTTCGGGCCGCGCTGCGTCATTGCCAGTGCGGTGGCGTGCGACAGCAAGTCGGAGTCGGCGCCGCGCAGCAGCAAGGTCGGACACTTCACCCGGTCGTAATTCGCCCATAGCGCAGCCTCGCCGGCCGCGGCGAGTGCGGGCGTGACGCTGCGAAAAGGCACGGCGATCGCCGGGTCGTAGTGCAGCACGAAGCCACCCTCCTGCGTCTTGAGCATCGGACGCGTCAGGGCCAGCCACTGCTCGCGGGTGTGCGTGCCGAATCCCGCCGAGATGCCGAGCAGGTAGTCGGCCGCCTCCTCGACGCTCGCCCAGTGCTGCGGCAGGCCGAGGTAGGTACCGATGCGTGCGATCGCCTCTGCCTGGATCGTCGGGCCGACATCGTTGAGCACCAGCTTGCCGACCGGCGTGCCCGCCAGCGACGCGAGCCCGAGGCCGATCAGTCCGCCCATCGAGGTGCCGACCCAGTGCAGTTCGCGCGCGTCGAGCCGCGCCAGCAGCGTGACCATGTCGGCCACGTAGGCGGGGATCTGGTAGCCGGCCGGGTCGGCCAGCCAGTCCGACTGGCCGCGTCCGACCACGTCCGGGCAGACCACGCGGTACTCGCCGCACAACGAACGCGCCAGGGTGTCGAAGTCGCGACCCTGGCGAGCCAGTCCGTGCACGCAGACCAGCACGCGCGGGTTGGCGGCATCACCCCATTCCCAGTAGGCCATGCGGTGCAGCCCGCGGGCATCGAGGCACTGCACGTGGTTCAGACGCGGTTCGCTCATCGCACGGTCCCTGGCTAGGATGAAGGTTCGATAATCGATGCTACCAATCTCGTGAACCACTCGAAGGACTCAGCATGTTGAAGGGCAGGACCGCACTCGTCACCGGTTCCACCAGCGGCATCGGGCTGGGCGTCGCGCTGGCGCTGGCGCGCCAGGGTGCAAACCTGGTGCTCAACGGCTTCGGCGACACTGCAACGCCGCAGGCGGCGGTCGCCGCGTTCGGCGTCAAGGTGGGCTTCCACGGCGCCGACATGAGCAAGACGCACGAGATCGAGGCCATGATGGCCTATGCCGCAACCGAGTTCGGCGGCGTCGACATCCTCGTCAACAATGCCGGCATCCAGCACGTGGCGACGGTGGAGAACTTCCCGGTCGAGAAGTGGGACGCGATCATCGCGATCAACCTGAGCTCGGCCTTTCACACGACGCGGCTCGCCCTGCCGGCGATGAAGGCACGAGGCTGGGGGCGCGTCGTCAACATCGCCTCGGCCCACGGCCTGGTCGCCTCGGCGCAGAAGTCGGCCTATGTCGCTGCCAAGCACGGCATCGTCGGCTTCACCAAGGCAGCGGCGCTGGAAACCGCGACGACGGGCGTGACCGTCAACGCCATCTGCCCCGGCTGGGTGCTGACGCCGCTCGTACAGAAGCAGATCGACGACCGCGCCGCGCGCGACAGCGTCACTGCCGACGAGGCCCGGATCGCGCTGCTGGGCGAGAAGCAGCCCTCGCTGCAGTTCACCACGACGGAGCAACTCGGCGAGCTGACGCTGTTCCTGTGTTCGGCGGCCGCCGACAACGTGCGCGGCGTTGCCTGGGCGGTGGACGGGGGCTGGACGGCGCAGTGAGGTGCGCGCGGCGCCTGCCTGCCCTCCCTCACTTCATCATCTGCACGCTTCCGGTGACGGTCACGGTCACGGTGCCCTTGCCGGGTTCGACGGGAAGTGCCTCGTCGGAGGAGGCCGCCATGGCTCGAACTCGCGGCATCGGCGGTGGGAAGCCGGGTTCACTGGAAGCGACGCTGACTTCGCGCACGCTGTAGCTGCCGTAGCCGAACTGCTTCGCGACGTCAGCCGCCTTCGCGCGAAAACGGGTGATTGCCTGGGCGGCAAGATCGCTCTCGAGCCTCTCGCGCAATTCGCGCGAGAGGTTGAAGCCGACGCGGGCTATCGTCATGCTCGTAACGCGGCCGGTGAGCGCGGCGATGGCCTGCATGTCGCGTCCCTCCACCACCAGCTCGGCACTGCCCTGCCAGCTGCCGATCACGCCTTGTTTGGCGTAACGCGGAAAGAGCGCGAAGTTCCCGGTCTGCACGTCGAGCTGGCCCGGCTTGGCAACCTTCTTCGCCTCGACGAGCGCCGCATCGAGCGCCTGCTTGAGCGCACTCTGCACCGCAGCGGCGTCGGCGCCGTCGCGGGTCGCGCTCATCGTCACGCTCAGCATGTCGCGCGGAACCTCGACGCTGGCACTGGCCGACAGGTTGACGACGCCTTGCACGGCGGGCGCCTCGGCGGCACGCGTGATCGAGCAGAGCCCGAGCAGCAGCGCTGCGGCGGTGAAGCGAAGGGTGGAGGTCATGCTCTGGCTTTCGTGTGAATGAGGCGAACGTGCCGCGCGTCCCCGCGCAACGGCACGGTCCGCAGCTTAGCGCTTGCGGCGATGAAACCGTTGACACGCCGGTGGCTCCGACCGCGCCGCGAGAAGGTTTCGCTCTGGACGCAAGAGTTGTAACAGCCGGTCAGCACGCGCCGAACGAGCCTTCAATCCTGCGCAAAATGGCCGCTGTTACAAATTTGGAGTCCGCCATGAGCACCAGCCCCGCAACCCGCGCCGACCGCATCGTCGTCGTCGATGACGACGCACGCATCCGCGACCTGCTGCGCCGCTACCTGACGCAGGAGGGGTTCGAGGTCTTGCTGGCCGAGGATGGCAAGGCGCTGAACCGGCTGTTGACGCGCGAGACGATCGACCTGATCGTGCTCGATCTGATGTTGCCCGGCGAAGACGGCCTGTCGATCTGCAGGCGGTTGCGCGCCGCGAACGATGCCACGCCGATCATCATGCTCACCGCCAAGGTGGAAGATGTGGACCGCATCGTCGGCCTCGAAGTCGGCGCCGACGACTACCTACCCAAGCCGTTCAACCCGCGCGAACTGCTGGCACGCATCCATGCCGTGCTGCGCCGACGCCCCGAAGTCGAGGCGCCCGGCGCGCCGTCGAAGGAGGCGATGACGGTCACCTTCGGTACGTTCGAGTTCGACCTCGCGCTTCGCCGGCTGTCGCGCGAAGGCGAACAGATCGCGCTGACCACGGGCGAGTTCTCGATGTTGAAGGCGCTGGTACGCCACCCGCGCCAGCCGCTGTCGCGCGACAAGCTCGCGCAGCTCGCCCGCGGCCGCGAGTTCGAGCCCTTCGACCGCAGCCTGGACGTACAGATCTCGCGCCTGCGCAAGATGATCGAGCCCGACCCGGCGCAGCCGCGCTACATCCAGACCGTGTGGGGCGTCGGCTATGTCTTCGTGCCGGACGGCGCGGCATGAGACATCCGGTCTGGGCCCCTCCTCCTCGGGCCGAGGGCTGTCCCGAGCGCGCAGCTCAGGAACCTCGCTGAACCCGGCATCTGCCAATAACGCGCCCCTGCGCAGCTGTTAAGGTTCGCGCGTCGCCCGCTGCGCAGCGGGCCGTCGCCCCGGACCATCGCCCGCATGCCTCAAAACGTCGCGCTCAGCCTGTTCTCGCGCACCTTCTTCCTGCTCGCGGTGCTGCTTCTGGGCGGCATCTTCGCGTGGGTGCAGACCTTCCGGGCGCTCGAGTTCGAGCCGCGCGCGGTGCAGGCGGCGCAGCAGATCGCGAGCCTCGTGAATCTGTCGCGGGCGGCGCTGCGCTACTCCGACAGCATCAACCGCGTCACGCTGGTCAAGACCATGTCCGACCAGGAAGCGGTGCGCGTGCTGCCGCGTGAACCGGGCGACAAATGGGAGCCTTTCGAATCCGACCGCTTCTCGCGCGCGATCGCCGGTGCGCTGAATTCGCGCCTCGGCCCGGGCACGCTGGTTGCGCGCTCCGTCAACGGGACCGAAGGGCTGTGGGTGGGCTTCTCCATCGAGAAGGACGCCTACTGGCTGCAGGCCGACCCGACGCGAGTGCAGCCGCTGGCACCCGGCACCTGGATGCTGTGGGTGGGCATGGCGCTCGTCGCCACGCTGGTCGGCTCGGCGGCAGTGGCCCGGCTGATCAACAAGCCGCTGCGCGACCTCTCGTTTGCCGCCAGTCGCATCGGCGACGGCGAGTACGAGTCGCACCTCGACGAAAACATGCTGACGAGCGAGATCCGGCAGGTCAACATGGGCTTCAACCGGATGGCGCGTGAACTCGCGAAGGTCGAGGAAGACCGCGCGGTGATGCTGGCGGGGATTTCCCACGATCTGCGCACGCCACTGGCCCGACTTCGCCTCGAAGCCGAGATGAGCGTCGATGACGAAGAGGCCAAGCGCAATATGGCACTCGACATCGACCAGCTCGACGCCATCATCGACAAGTTCATGGACTACGCCCGCCCGGGCGAGGTGCAGCTGCGACCGGTGCACCTGAGCTCGGTGGTCGAGCGCGAAGTGGCGGCCTTCCGCGACACCTCGCAGATCCGCATCACGTCGCGCGTGGCGATCGATGCCAGCGTGCTGGCCGACGACACCGAACTCGGCCGAGTACTCGCCAACCTGTTCGAGAACGCGCGCCGCTACGGGCGCAGCGACGACAGCGGCGTCGCCCACGTGGAGGTGAGCTACGCCAGCAGCGGACCGTGGGTCATCCTGAGCGTGCGCGACCACGGCCCCGGCGTGGCGCCGGAAAAGCTCGGTCAGCTCACAACGCCGTTCTTCCGCGGCAACGCCGCTCGCACCGCGGCCACGGGCGCGGGCCTCGGCCTCGCGATCGTCGACAAAGCGCTGCATCGCATGGGCGGGACGCTCGATCTCGCCAACGCGAGCGACGGTGGCCTGGTCGCGCACCTGCGGCTGAAGAAGGCTCCCTGAGCCGTGCAGACTGTCTCGGGGGCGCGGGCGTCCCGGGAGCGCTGCACAGGTCAGCCCGGCACGTGCGTCAGCAGGCACACCGCGCGCGCCTCGATGGCCTCACCGCGACCGACCGGCCCCATCTTCTCGGCCGTCTTCGCCTTCACGCTGACCTGATCGACCGCCAGCGACAGGGCGTGCGCCAGGCGCTGGCGCATCGCCGGAATGTGCGGCGCCATCATGGGCGCCTGCGCAACGACGGTGCTGTCCACGTTGCCGATCTCGAAGCCGGCCGCCCTCACCCGTCGCGACGCTTCGGCCAGCAGGGCGAGCGAATCGGCACCCCGAAACTGCGCGTCGGTGTCCGGGAAGTGATGCCCGATGTCGCCGAGCGCGGCGGCGCCGAACAGCGCATCAGTGATGGCGTGGCACAGCGCGTCGGCGTCCGAATGGCCGAGCAGGCCGTGGCTATGGGCGATCTCGACACCGCCGAGCACGAGCCTGCGTCCGGCGACGAGCGCGTGCGTGTCCCAGCCCTCTCCGATGCGCCACTGCGCTGCTTTCGCCGCCGTTCGCGGATGGTTCATGACACTGCCCTCAACAATCGCTGCGCCAGTTCGAAGTCACCCGGATGCGTGAGCTTGAAGTTCTCGAGTTCGCCGGGCACCAGCAACGGCGCATGCCCGAGCGCCTCGACGGCGCAGGCTTCGTCGGTCACCGCTGTGCCGGCCTTGGCCAGTGCTTCGCGCAGCAGGCCGAGGCGAAACATCTGCGGCGTCTGCGCCGCCCACTTGCCGTCACGCTCCAGCGTCGCCGCGACACGGCCCCCGCGCTCCTCCTTCAGCGTATCGGCCAGCGGCAGCGCGAGCAGGCCACCGAGCGGGTCGTCCCGGCACGCGTCGATCAACCGATCGACCCATTGCGGACGGACGAGGCAGCGCGCCGCGTCGTGCACCAGCACCCAGTCCCGCGGCTGCGCACCGTGCGTCGCCAACACTTCGAGGCCGCGGGCCACCGTCTCGGCGCGCGTCGCGCCACCGCAGCGCGCAATACGGCAGCGCGGGCCCTTGAAAGCCGGCACCGCAGTCTCGAACCAAACGTCTTGTGGCGCGAGCACGACCAGCGTCTCGACGAGACGAGGTACGCGCGACAAAGCCTCGAGGGTGTGCGCCACCATCGCCTTGCCGGCGATCTGAACGTACTGCTTCGGCAGCGATGCGCCCGATCGGGCTCCGATGCCAGCGCAAGGCACGAGCGCAAAGCAGCCCGGCAGGGGGGCGGTCTCAGGCATGCTGCGGTTGCGACCTGCGGTTGCGCCAATGACAGGCGCCAAGACATGGCGCACGCATGGCGAGTGAGTAGCTGAGGCTGCCAGAGTGTAGGGCAGTCCCCCGCCTTCGCGAGGGCAGGCCTTGGCTCCGACGCCTGCCTACAATCGAAGCACAGCGCCCCGACGCCGCCGCGCCGGGGCGCTGTGCTTCGACTCGCCGGCATGCAACTCCCCGCCCTCGCCCCTGGAAAGCGCTTCACCGTTCCGCGGCCCGTGGGGTCGGCCGACGCGCTGCTGCTGGCGCGATTCGCGGTGCAGGAAGCGTCAGCCGGTCGCTTGACCGCCATCGTCAGCGCCGAGCCGGCCGATACGCAGCGGCTGGAGCAGGAACTCGCCTTCTTCGCGCCCGGCTTGCGCATCGCGGTATTTCCCGACTGGGAGACGCTGCCCTACGACACCTTCTCGCCGCACCAGGACCTGATCTCCGAGCGCCTGGCGACGCTGTGGCGCATTCTGCAGGCTCGCGAGCGGCGCGATCTGGACGTGGTGCTGGTACCCGCCTCGACCGCGCTGGTGCGCCTGGCGCCGCCGAGCTTCCTCGCCGCCTATACGTTCAACTTCAGGCAGAAGGAAAAGCTCGACGAGGCAGCGCTGAAGGCCCAGCTCACACTGGCCGGCTACACGCATGTGAGCCAGGTCGTGTCACCCGGCGAGTACGCGGTGCGCGGCGGGCTGATCGACCTGTTCCCGATGGGCTCGGCAGTGCCGTACCGGGTCGATTTGTTCGGCGACGAGGTCGACTCGATCCGCACCTTCGATCCCGATTCGCAGCGCAGCCTGTACCCGGTGCCCGAGGTGCGGCTGCTGCCCGGCCGCGAGTTCCCGCTCGACGAGGCTGCGCGCATGGCCTTTCGCGCCCGCTGGCGCGAAAGGATCGAAGGCGACCCGACGCGCGTGCGGCTCTACAAGGACATCGGTGCCGGGCTCGCAGGTGGCGGCATCGAGTACTACCTGCCGCTGTTCTTCGAGCAGACAGCCACGCTGTTCGACTACCTCGGGCCCGATGCGACGCTCGCGTTGCACGGCGAGGTGGACACGGCACTCAAGCGCTTCTGGACCGACACCCGTGAACGCCACCGCTTCCTGCAGCACGACCGCGAGCGGCCGATCCTGGCGCCGGAAGACCTGTTCCTGAAACCCGAGGACTTCTTTGCGCTGGCGAACCAACACGCATTGCTCGCAGTGCGCGGGAGCGAGGAAACGCCCTGGGCACAGCCGCTGCCCGACCTCGGCGTCGAGCGCGGCGCGCCCGAGCCGCTTCGGCGCCTCCAACTCCACGTCGGCGCAACAAAGCATCGCGTGCTGGTCGTCGCCGAAAGCGAAGGCCGGCGCGAGAGCCTGCTCGAACTGCTGCGCGACAGCCGCATCGAGCCGCCGAGCGTGGCCTCGCTGGCCGAGTTCGAGGCGGGCGACGAGCACTATGCGATCGCCGTGGCGCCCCTGGCCGAGGGCTTCTTCTGGTTCGAGCCGGCTGCGCACAAGGCGATCCAGTTCGTCACCGAGACCGAGCTCTTCGCGACGGCGCCGAGCGCTCGCCGCCGGCGCAAGCAGGAGCAGGTCAGCGATGTCAACGCGCTGATCAGGGACCTTTCGGAGCTGAAGGTCGGCGACCCGGTGGTGCACGTCAATCACGGCATCGGCCGCTACGTCGGGCTGAAGAACATCGACCTGGGCGACGGAGCTAGCGAGTTCCTGCACCTCGAGTACGCCGACAAGGCGACGCTCTACGTGCCGGTCGCGCAACTGCACCTGATCGCGCGCTACACCGGCGTCAGCGCCGAGGAGGCGCCGCTGCATCGGCTCGGCTCGGGTCAGTGGGAGAAAGCCAGGCGCAAGGCCGCCGAGCAGGTGCGCGACACCGCTGCCGAGCTGCTGAACCTCTACGCCCGCCGCGCCGCGCGCGAAGGCTTCGCGTTCCGCTTCGCGCCGCACGACTACGAGGCCTTCGCGGCGAGCTTCGGCTTCGAGGAGACGCCCGACCAGCAGGCCGCGATCCACGCCGTGATCCAGGACATGGTGTCGCCGCAGCCGATGGACCGCCTGATCTGTGGCGACGTCGGCTTCGGCAAGACCGAGGTCGCGCTGCGCGCCGCCTTCGTCGCGGTGACGGGCGGCAAGCAGGTGGCGATCCTCGCGCCGACGACGCTGCTCGCCGAGCAGCACTTCCAGCTCTTCGCCGACCGCTTCGGCAAGTGGCCGGTGAAGGTGGCCGAGATGTCGCGCTTCCGGTCGGCGCAAGTGAGATCAAGGCCGCGCTGGAAGGGCTGGCAGACGGCACGATCGACATCGTCGTCGGCACCCACGCGCTGATCGGCGACAAGGTGAAGTTCAAGCGCCTGGGCCTGCTCGTGATCGACGAGGAACACCGCTTCGGCGTGCGCCACAAGGAGGCGATCAAGGCAATGCGTGCCGAGGTCGACGTGCTCACGCTGACCGCGACGCCGATCCCGCGCACGCTCGGCATGGCACTCGAAGGCCTGCGCGACTCTCGGTGATCGCCACCGCGCCGCAGCGGCGCCTCTCGATCAAGACCTTCGTTCGCAACGAGAGCACGGGCACGATCCGCGAAGCAGTGCTGCGTGAACTCAAGCGCGGCGGGCAGGTCTACTTCCTGCACAACGAGGTCGACACCATCGCCGCGCGGCGCGACAAGCTGGCCGAACTGCTGCCCGAAGCCCGCATCGCCATTGCCCACGGCCAGATGCCCGAGCGCGAGCTCGAGCGCGTGATGCGCGACTTCGTCGCCCAGCGCCACAACCTGCTGCTGTGCTCGACGATCATCGAGACCGGCATCGACGTGCCGACCGCCAACACCATCGTCATCGCACGTGCCGACAAGTTCGGCCTGGCGCAACTGCACCAGTTGCGCGGCCGTGTCGGCCGTTCGCACCACCAGGCCTACGCCTACCTGCTGGTACCCGACGTGCAGGGGCTGACCAAGCAGGCCGCGCAGCGGCTGGAAGCGATCCAGCAGATGGAGGAACTCGGCTCGGGCTTCTACCTCGCGATGCACGACCTCGAGATCCGCGGCGCCGGCGAGGTGCTGGGCGAGAACCAGAGCGGCAACATGATGGAGGTCGGCTTCCAGCTCTACAACGAGATGCTCGCCGAGGCCGTTCGTTCACTCAAGGCCGGGCGCGAGCCCGACCTGCTGAGCCCGCTGTCCGCGACGACCGAGATCAACCTGCACGCGCCGGCCCTGCTGCCCGATACCTACTGCGGCGACGTGCACACGCGGCTGAACCTCTACAAGCGCCTGGCCACGGTCGAGAAGGCCGAGCAGATCGACGCGCTGCTCGAAGAGATCACCGACCGGTTCGGCAAGCTGCCGGCGCAGGGCCAGACGCTCTTCGACGTGCACCGCCTGCGCGTGCTCGCCAAACCCTACGGCGTGAAGAAGATCGATGCCGCGCCGCAACTGACGGTGATCAGCTTCCGGCCGAATCCGCCGGTCGATGCCTTGAAGATCATCGAACTGGTGCAGAAGAACCGCCACATCAAGCTGGCCGGCAACGACAAGCTGCGCATCGAGCGTGCGCTGCCGGAGGTGAAAGACCGGGCGCAACTGGTGCGCGAGGTGCTGCGTGGGCTCGGCACGCCGACCGCGCTGCTGGCCGCATGAAGGGAGACCTCGTTTGGGGCTGCCGACCGGATCCGACGCGATGCATGCCGTGAACAGCGAACAGGCCAGCTCGGACGTGCCCGTGCAACCCGGGCGCATCGCTCGCCGCCACGCCAACGCGGCAGAGCGCGGCTGGCTGCGCTGGCTGCCCGGCCTGCGCACGCTGCGCCACTACGAAGCGGCCTGGCTGCGCCACGACCTCGTCGCCGGCCTGGTGCTGACGACGATGCTGGTGCCGGTGGGCATCGCCTACGCCGTGGCCTCGGGCGTGCCGGGCATCTATGGCCTGTACGCCACCATCGTGCCGCTGCTCGCCTACGCGCTGTTCGGCCCGAGCCGGATCCTGGTGCTCGGCCCGGATTCGTCGCTCGCGTCGCTGATCCTTGCCGTCGTGTTGCCGCTTTCCGTGGGCGACCCCGCCCGGGCCGTTGCGCTGGCGGGTGCGATGGCGGTCGTCTCCGGCGTGCTGTGCATCCTGGCCGGCGTGCTGCGGCTGGGCTTCGTCACCGAACTGCTCTCCAAACCGATCCGCTATGGATACATGAACGGCATTGCGCTGACCGTACTGATCAGCCAGTTGCCCAAGCTGTTCGGCCTTTCCGTCGATGCCGACGGCCCGCTGCGCTGGCTGTGGGCATTCGGGCAGGCCCTGCTGGCGGGAAAGACGAATCCGACGGCACTGGCGGTCGGCGCCGCGACGCTGGCGCTGATCCTGCTGCTCAAGGGCAGCAAGCGCCTGCCCGGCATCCTGATTGCCGTCGTCGGCGCCACGGTCGTCGTCGGTGCGTTCGGCCTGGAAGCCCACGGCGTTTCGGTGCTGGGTTCGCTGCCTCAGGGCCTGCCTGCGCTCGCCATGCCGTGGATCACGCCTGCCGACTGGATGCCGGTCCTGCTCGGCGGCGCGGCCGTGGCCCTGGTGTCGTTCGCCGATACGAGCGTGCTTTCACGAACCTACGCCGCACGGACTGGCGCCCTTGTCGACCCAAACCAGGAAATGGTCGGGCTCGGCGCTGCCAACCTGGCGGCCGGACTCTTCCAGGGCTTTCCGGTCAGCAGCAGCTCGTCACGCACGCCGGTGGCCGAGGCGGCCGGTGCGAAGACGCAGTTGACCGGCGTGGTCGGAGCGCTGGCCGTGGCGGGGCTGCTGTTGCTGGCGCCGGATCTGCTGCGCCATCTGCCCCAAAGCGCGCTGGCCGCCGTGGTCATTGCCTCGGCCCTGGGACTGTTCGAAGTGACCGACCTGCGGCGCATCTACCGCATGCAGCGCTGGGAGGCCTGGCTGTCGATCGGCTGCTGTGCCGGGGTGGTGGTGCTGGGCGCGATCGCGGGCATCGGCCTGGCGATCGTTCTCGCGGTGATCGAGTTCCTGTGGGACGGTTGGCGGCCGCACTCCGCCGTGCTCGGCCGAGCGCATGGGCTCAAGGGCTACCACGACATCGCACGCCACCCTGAAGCACGGCTGATCCCGGGGCTGGTGCTGTTCCGCTGGGACGCACCTCTTTTCTTCGCCAATGCCGAGTGGTTCCACAACCGCGCGCTCGACGCGGTGGCCGATTCGCCGACCCCGGTCGGCTGGCTCGTCGTCGCCGCAGAGCCCGTGACCAGCGTGGACGTCACCGCCGCCGACATGCTGGTCGAACTCGACGAGACGCTGCATGAGGCCGGCATCGAGCTGTGCTTTGCCGAGATGAAGGGCCCGGTCAAGGACAAACTCAAACGCTTCGGGCTCTTCGCCCGTCTGGGCGAGGAGGCCTTCTTCCCCACCGTCGGCTCTGCCGTGGCGGCGTACCTGCGGGCTCATCGCGTGGACTGGGTCGACTGGGAAGACGCGCCCACCTAAGGGTTCGGTCGCGTGCTGACAGGATAATCGGCTCTTCTGCCACGCTTCGTCTTCCCTCGTGCCCAACCAGATCGCCCCCGGCCTGTTCATCCGCGGATTCACGCCGCCGCTGCATCTGGCCGACTTCAAGCTCGTGGCGTTCGACATGGATTCGACGCTGATCAACATCGAATGCGTCGACGAGATCGCTGCCGCGGCCGGGCGCAGGGAAGAAGTCGCCGCGATCACCGCGGCGGTGATGCGCGGCGAGATCACTGACTACCGCCACAGCCTTCGCCGGCGCCTCGCGCTGTTGCGCGGTGTCCCCGTTCAGGCGCTGGAAGACGTGTACTCCAAACGTCTGCGGCTCAACCCCGGCGTAGAGACCTTCGTTCGCGCCTGTCAGGCGGCAGGGCTGAAGACGCTGCTGATCTCCGGCGGATTCACCTTCTTCAGCGAACGCATCCGGACCCACCTCGGCCTGGACTTCGCTCGAGCCAACATGCTCGAGGTCGAGAACGGCGCGCTCACCGGCCTGCTGATCGATCGCCCCTGGGGCGAGATCGTCGATGGCGCCGAGAAGAAGCGTGTGGTGCTCGAAGTGTGCGAACTGATGGGCATCAGCACCGAGCAGGCGATCGCCATCGGAGACGGCGCAAACGACCTGCCGATGATGGGAGCTGCCGGGCTGTCGATTGCCTACCACCCCAAGCCCGCGGTTCGCGAACTGGCGATGATTTCGATCATGGAGGGCGGCATGGACCGCGCGCTGGAGGTATTGCAGCGCTGAAGCGGCCGGCCCGGTTCACTCGCGCAGCCGGAACACCAGTTGCACCGCGTGTGCCTGCATCGTGGCGATCGGCCTGTAGCGCCACTGGCGCACGGCGTCGAGCGCGATCGGGTCGAGTGCCCTGTCGCTGGATGAACGCACCGACGCATCGGCAACCGATCCATCGGGATTGACGGTGAATTGCACCACCACCTCGCCGTCGCCCTGCAGGCGGCGCCGCACGCGGTCGGGCAACGCCGGTTCGACATAGTCGGCGAGTTGCAGCGCCTCGCTCGGCGCCGGCGCCGCCGCCGCGAGCGCGGGTGTCTGCGCTGCATTCAGTGCGAGTTCGCCGGCAGGCGCCGGCTCTGCGTCGGACCCGGGCCCGGTCTTCGGTGCCGACGCAGCGGGCGGCGGCGATGGCAGCGTCTCCTGCGTCGGCGTCGTCGGGGCCGCATCGGTCCCTGCCGGTGGCTGCGCCGGCTCGATCAGCACAGGGTCCGCCGGCTTGGGCCGTTCCGCCTCCGCCGCGACTACCGCTGGCAGGCTGGGTTCCGGGCCCCCGGCGAGGGCCAGCTGCGGCGCCACGATCGGGATGGCGGGCTTGCTGGTTGCCGGACGCGCAGCCACTGCCTGTGCCGCGGGCTTGGCCGCCGGTTCGGCCTCGGCGGCCTTCTGTCGCGCCTTGATCTTGCTTGCCTCGACGATCATGCGCAAGGGATTGTCCGCATCGCGCTTCGCGCGCGCTTGCGCGTCGGCGTCCTGCGCCAGCGCGATGCAAGCCTGCAGGCAGGCCAGCGCGCACACGAGATGCTTCGAATTCATGAGCCTGTGCTCTCCCCATCGGCGTCGCGCCCGGCCGCACAGCTCACGCGCGTCGTCGCTGCCACGGTATCGGCACGCCGACGCCGACCTTGACCTGGCAATCATTGCTGTGCGGAACGGTTGTTGCGACCTGTGACACCCGGGCTAACCCCGAGCGCCGCGACACGGCACCCGGGACTACGATCCGACTTCCTATCAACCCCGGCTGAGGACATTGCCATGAGTTCACAGACAAAGTTCCTGCTCGACGAGAGCAAGATACCGCGCTACTGGTACAACATCGCCGCCGATCTACCGGTACCGGCGCCGGCCGTGCTGCACCCGGGCACGTTGCAACCGGTCGGGCCGGACGACCTGGCGCCGCTGTTCCCGATGGAACTCATCATGCAGGAGGTCAGCACCGAGCGTGAGGTGCCGATCCCCGAACCGGTGCGCGAGATCTTCAGGCTCTGGCGACCGTCGCCGCTGTACCGTGCACACCGCCTGGAAAAGGCGCTCGGCACACCGGCGAAGATCTACTACAAGTACGAAGGTGTGTCGCCCGCGGGCTCGCACAAGCCGAACACGGCAATTCCGCAGGCCTGGTACAACCAGCAGGCCGGCATCCGCAAGATCGCCACCGAGACCGGCGCCGGGCAATGGGGGTCGTCGCTGGCCTTCGCTGGCGCGCTGTTCGGCATCGAGGTCACGGTGTTCCAGGTGCGCGTGTCGTACGACCAGAAGCCGTACCGCCGGGCGCTGATGGAAACCTACGGCGCACGCTGCATCGCCAGCCCATCGAACGAGACCAATTCGGGCCGCGCGATCCTGGCGAAGGACCCGAACCACCTCGGCTCGCTCGGGATCGCGATTTCCGAAGCTGTGGAAGTGGCGGCGACGCACGACGACACCAAGTACGCGCTCGGTTCGGTGCTCAACCACGTGCTGATGCACCAGACCATCATCGGCCAGGAAGCGATCCTGCAGCTAGAGATGGCCGGCGACGACCCCGACGTGGTCGTCGGCTGCACCGGCGGCGGCTCCAACTTCGCAGGCATCGCGTTCCCGTTCCTCGGCATGCAGCTTCGCGGCGGCAAGAAGCGCCGCATCGTCGCCGTCGAGCCTGCGGCCTGCCCCTCGCTGACGCGGGGCAAGTACGCCTACGACTTCGGCGACACGGCCCATCTGACACCGCTGACGAAGATGCACACGCTAGGCTCGACGTTCACGCCACCGGGCTTTCATGCCGGCGGCCTGCGCTACCACGGCATGGCGCCGCTGGTGTCGCACCTCAAGCAGCTCGGCCTCATCGAGGCCACGGCGTACCACCAGACCCAGTGCTTCCAGGCCGGCGTGCAGTTCGCGCGTGCCGAGGGCATCGTTCCCGCACCGGAAGCCAATCACGCGGTGCTCGGCGCGATCCAGGAGGCTATGCGCTGCAAGCGCGAGGGCCGCTCCGAGGTGATCCTGTTCAACCTGTGCGGACACGGCCATTTCGACATGTCGTCGTACAGCAACTACGCGGCTGGCAAGCTCGTCGACCAGCCCTACGACGAAGCCGAACTCGCGATGGCGCTCGCCGGCCTGCCGACGGTGCCTGCCTGAGGGCTCCGGGAGGGCCGCTGCCCAGGCAGCGGCTCTCGGTCACGACCACCCCGCCTCGGGTTCGCGTCGGGGCCCCTGTGCTCGAGCTCAGTACTCGGTTCCCGCCGAGCCCGGCGCCAGGTTGTCGAACTTCGTCAGCGGCTTCAGGAAGGTCAGCTTGATCGTGCCGACGGGCCCGTTGCGCTGCTTGCCGATGATGACCTCGGCGATGCCGGGCTCCTTGCTGGCGTCCTTCGTGTAGTAGTCGTCGCGATAGATGAACATGATCACGTCGGCGTCCTGCTCGATCGCGCCCGACTCGCGCAGGTCGCTCATCATCGGGCGCTTGTCGGTCCGGCTCTCGACGCTGCGGTTCAACTGCGACACCGCGATCACCGGGCACTGCAGTTCCTTGGCGAGCGCCTTCAACCCGCGTGAGATCTCGCCGACGACGGTGGCGCGGTTCTCCTCGCTGCTCGACGTGCCGTTCATCAGCTGCAGGTAGTCGACGACAATCAGCCCTAGCTTGCCGCAGTGGCGTGCCTGGCGGCGCGCGCGGGCACGAAGCTCGCTCGGGTTCAGGGCCGGGCTTTCGTCGATGTACATGCTGACCTTGCCGAGCTTGTCGACCGCCTCGGTCAATCGCCCCCACTCGTCGTCGCGCAGCGCGCCGGTGCGCAGGTGCTGCTGGTCGATGCGGCCGAGCGAGCCGACCATGCGCAGCGCAAGCTGCGCGGCGCCCATTTCCATCGAGAACACGACGACCGGCAGACCCTCGTTGACGGCCACATGCTCGGCGATGTTCAGCGCGAGCGCCGTCTTGCCCATCGAAGGCCGCGCGGCGAGCACGATCAGGTCACCCGGCTGCAGGCCGGCCGTCATGCGGTCCAGGTCGTAGAAGCCCGTGCGCACGCCGGTCACTTCCTCGGCGCCGTTCTCGTGCAGCTCGTTGACGCGGTCGATCAGCTGCACGATCAGCGCGTCCATGCTCTGCAAGCCCTGGCGCGCGCGCGAGCCCTCCTCGCCGATCTTGAAGATCTGCCCCTCGGCCTCGTCGAGGATCTGCGAGACCGGTCGCCCTTGCGGATTGAACGCGGTCGTCGCGATGTCGTCGCTGGCGGCGATGAGCTTGCGAAGAATCGCGCGCTCGCGAACGATCTCTGCATAGCGGCGCAGGTTGGCCGCACTCGGTACGCTCTGCGCCAGCGCGTTGAGGTAGACCAGGCCGCCGCACTCCTCGGCCTTGCCGAGGCTCTGCAGCTGCTCGAACACGGTGATCACGTCGGCCGGCTTGGCGGCGTTCACCATGTTGCCGATGGCGGCGTAGATCAGGCGGTGCTCGAAGCGGTAGAAGTCGCTGTCGGTCAGCAGGTCGCCAGCGCGGTCCCAGGCGCTGTTGTCGAGCAGCAGGCCACCGAGCACGCTCTGCTCAGCCTCGATCGACTGTGGCGGCACCCGCAGGCGCGCGACTTCGTCGTCGCCGTGCGACAGCGCCGGCAGGAGACCGGCGTCGGAATAGATTGCAGCCATCCGCAAATGATACGGGTCAGACGAGCGCCACCCTGTGGGCAAACCTGTGGAAATCCGGGGGGCGGGCGGTGAATTGCTGCCCGACAAGGGCCGGAAGGCCCGTTGCGCCGGAGGCGAGCGTCGCATCGCGAAGTCAAGGCGCACAGCGTCGGCCGCAGACAAATGCCACGGGGCCGACAGTGCCGGCCCCGTGGCGTCGAACGCAAGCTGACCTACTGCGTTTCGCCCAGCACGACCACCTTGACTTCGGCCAGCACGTCGGTGTGCGGCGCAATGGTGACGGTGTGTTCGCCCACGACCTTGAGCGGCCCGTCGGGCATGCGGATCTGTGACTTCAGCACGTCGAAGCCGATGCGCTTGAGCGACTCGGCGATGTCGTGATTCGTCACCGAACCGAACAGGCGGCCGTCGACGCCCGCCTTTTGCGTGATGTGGACGGTCCGCCCGCTCATCTTCTCGCCCAGCGCTTGAGCCGCAGCGAGCTTCTCGCCAGCCGCGCGCTCGAGTTCGGCGCGCTTGACCTCGAACTCCTTGATCGCCGCTTCGGTGGCGCGGCGCGCCTGGCGAGTCGGAATCAGGTAGTTGCGAGCGTAGCCGGCCTTGACCTTGACCACGTCACCGAGGTTGCCGAGATTGGCCACCTTTTCCAGGAGGATGATTTGCATGGTGGGGGCTCCCTCAGACCTTGTGCTGGTCGCTGTACGGCAGCATCGCCAGGAAGCGGGCCCGTTTGATACAGGTCGTCAGCTGACGCTGGAAGAACGCTCGCGTGCCAGTCAGGCGGGCCGGCGTGATCTTGCCGTTCTCGCCGATGAAATCGCGCAAGGTGTCGATGTCCTTGTAGTCGATCTCCTTGACGCCTGGTACCGTGAAGCGGCAGAAGCGCTTGCGGCGGAAGAGCAGCGACTGGGTGTTGCGTTTGGGTTTGCGGTCCTTCGAGAACCGGCCTTTACCACGTGGCGGGGGCATATGTCACCTCTGTTGAATCTGTACCAAAGTCGAACGATGCGAAGCGGCCGGGCGGTTCGAGCCTCAAGCCAGTTCGGTCACATGGAAGACGACACCTCGGCCGTTGCGCTGGGCGCTGATGAAGCCGGCGAAACCCATGTCGGTTCCGATTGCCAGTCTCGTCAGCGGCTGCGTGATCTCCCCGATGGCCACCGCGCGAATCTCGACCGAGACCTTGCGCAAGTGGCCGGCTTCCGTGAGCTGCGATTCGTGCCTCAGGCTCAAATCCAGCGCCGGCAGCCCGGCCGGGGTGTAACGCACAGCGCCCCGCTCCAGCAGCTGCGCCTGCAGAACCAGCCGGTTCATGCGGGCCGCGCCCGGAGCGCGCGAGCGGCCATCATGCGCGTGCCGTGGCCTCCTGCTGCGGTTGCGAGTGGGGCTGTGGAGTCTTGCGCGAATCTTCGCGGTCGACCATCTTCATCATCACCGACGGGCCGGTCTCGGCCTGCGCCTTGCTCACCGTCAGGTGGCGCAGCACGGCGTCGTTGAAGCGAAAGCCCGTTTCCAGTTCGGTCAGGACGGCCGGGCCGCACTCGATGTTGATGCACAGGTAGTGCGCCTTGGCCAGCTTCTGGATCATGTAGGCCATCTGGCGACGGCCCCAGTCTTCCACGCGGTGAACCTTGCCGCCCCCGGCGGTCACTACTCCCTTATAGCGCTCCAGCATGGCTGGAACCTGTTCGCTTTGATCCGGATGGATCAGCAGCACGATCTCGTAATGGCGCATTCAAGCTCCTTTTGGTTGGCGCCCCGCGACGGCATCGAGCCATCGCCTCGGGCTGGGCAGCCACCCCGCGGCGTTCGGACGAGGCCCGAACGCATTTACCGGGTGTGGCAAGGGAAGCGGGGAATTATAGCCCGAAGCCCGTCGAGGACGATGCTCGCTCCGGCAGCGGATCGAGGCGCGGATAGCGCACGTGTTCGGCCAGGGCTCGCTGTGCCGCGGTCGGCGGTGGCGTGAGCAGGCTCACGATGACGATCACCGCGAATCCGAGCGGCACGCCGAACACACCGGCCGAGATGGGCTGGATGCCCCACCACAGCTCGAGCGGCGAGCCGATGCCAAGCACTCCGCGCAGCCAGGGCTGTGTCACACCCATGTAGTAGCAGGTCAGCGAGAGCCCGGCGACCATGCCGCACACGGCGCCCCACTTGTTGGCGCGCTTCCAGAACACGCCGAGCACAAGCGCGGGGAAGAACGCCGCGGCAGCGAAAGAGAAGGCCGCCGATACCAGAAACAGGATGTTGGCCGGTCGCTGCGCGGCCACGCTGGCCGCCAGCAGCGCGACCGCCAGCAGCAGTACCTTCGAACTCGTCACGCGCCGGCTGGCCGACGCATTCGGGTCGATCATCTTGTAGTAGGCATCGTGCGACAGCGCATTGCCGATCGTCAGCAGCAGGCCGTCCGCCGTCGACAATGCGGCGGCGAGCGCGCCTGCGGCAACCATCGCCGACACCACGTACGGCAGGCCGCGCGATCTCAGGCGTCGCCAGCACCACGATGTCGCTGCCGATGCGCATCTCGCCGAGTTGGAGGATGCCGTCGTGGTTGATGTCCACCACCGAGAGCAGCGCCGGGTCGGCGTGAGACCAGTGCGCGATCCAGGCCGGCAACTGGTCGAACGGCGTACCGACGAGGACGTTGAAGACCTCGAACTTCACCAGCACCGCCAGTGCGGGTGCAGTGACGTAGAGCAGGAGGATGAACAGCATCGACCAGGTCACCGATTCGCGCGCCTGCTTCACCGACGGCGTGGTGTACGAACGCGCCAGCAGGTGCGGCAGCGCGGCCGTGCCGGCCATTAGACAGAACACCAGTGCGAGAAAGTTGCGCCGCGATTCGTCGAATGCGCGCCGCTCGGCGGGGTTGCCCGCAGGGTCGCCGGCAAAGGGAAGTGCGTGGCGCGGCATGCCGCCCAGGGGCTTCGCACGTGCCTCGTCGCTGTCGCGCAGGCGGGACCATGCTTCGCGCGCAGCGGGCACGCTTCGCGGAATCAGGTGCAGCGCCTTCTCCGCGGCCTGGATCTGCGCCAGCGGAGCGTCGATCGCCTTCAACTCCGCCAGCCGGCCCGCCGCGGCCGCGCGATCGACCGCCAGCGCCGCTGGCACATTCCCTAGCTTGGCCGCGTATTCGCGGGCTTGCGCCGCGAAGGCTGCCACGACCTCTTGCTCCTTCGGGTCGACCAGCAGCTCGGCCTCGCGCTCGGTCACCTTCTGCATCTGGACGCCGTAGACGAGTTGCGGCACGGGCACGCCGGTCTGCTTCACCGACAGCCAGACGACCGGGATCGTGTAGGCGACGATCAGCACGATGTACTGGCCCACCTGGGTCCAGGTGACGGCCCGCATGCCGCCGAGGAAGGAGCAGACGAGGATGCCGCCCAGGCCGAGGAAGATGCCAATCTCGAACGCGACACCGGTCAGGTGCGTCGTGATCAGCCCGACGCCGTAGATCTGCGCCACGACGTAGGTGAAGGAACACAGGATTGCGGCGATCACGCCGATCAGGCGCGGCAGTGTGCCGCCGTATCGCTCGCCCAGGAAGTCGGGAATCGTGAACTGTCCGAACTTGCGCAGATAGGGCGCGAGCAGCAGGGCCACCAGGCAGTAGCCTCCGGTCCAGCCGAGCACGAAGGCGAGCCCACCTGGATCGTCGGCCGTGCCTGAGAAGCCCTGCAGGTAGAGCGTGCCCGCCAGGCCGATGAACGAGGCCGCCGACATCCAGTCTGCGCCGGTCGCCATGCCGTTGTACATCGCCGGCACGCGCCGTCCCGCCACGTAGTACTCGGTCTCGTCGGTGGTGCGGCAGATGATGCCGATGATCGCGTACACGATTACCGTCGAGCCGAGGAAGATCGCGCCGATCCAGCTCTTGGACAAGCCCATGCGTTCGAGCACGCCCAACGTCAACACGAACGCGACGAATCCCAGCGTGTAACCGCCGTACACGAGGTGCAGGCGGCGTTGGAACGCGCCCTCGCGCGCCAGCTGGCGGGGCTTGGGCGATGGCCTCATGTCACGTCTGCCCTGCCACGCCGGCCGCGAGTCTCGGCGCGTTCAGCGCCCGGCCAGCCGCTGCCAGGTCCTGACCACGCTGTCCGGGTTGAGCGAGATCGACGCGATGCCTTCGTCGGTCAGCCAATCTGCGAAGTCGGGATGGTCGCTCGGGCCCTGGCCGCAGATGCCGATGTACTTACCCGCGGCCAGGCAGGCGGCGATCGCGCGTGAGATCAGTGCCTTGACAGCCGGGTCGCGCTCGTCGAAGTCGCGCGCCAGAAGCTCGAGGCCGGAGTCCCGGTCGAGCCCGAGCGTGAGCTGCGTCAGGTCGTTCGAGCCGATCGACATGCCGTCGAAGTGCTCGAGAAACTGCTCGGCCATGATCGCATTGCTCGGCACTTCGCACATCATGATCACGCGCAGACCATCGGTGCCGCCGTCCTTCTCGCGCCGCAGTCCCTTCTCGGCGAGCATCGCCACGACTCGCCGCGCCTGCTCCACCGTGCGCACGAACGGCACCATGATCTCGACATTGGTGAGGCCCATGTCGCGCCGCACCCGCGTCAGCGCCTCGCACTCCATCGCGAAGGCCTCGCCGAAGGTTTCGCTGATGTAGCGCGACGCGCCGCGAAAGCCGAGCATCGGGTTTTCTTCCTCGGGCTCGTAGCGCGAACCTCCGATCAGCTTGCGGTACTCGTTCGACTTGAAGTCCGACAGCCGCACGATCACCGGCTTCGGCCAGAAAGCGGCGGCGATGGTGGCGATCCCCTCGGCCAGCTTGTCGACGTAGAACGCGCGCGGCGACGCATGGCCACGCGCCACCGACTCGACAGCCTTCTTCAGGTCGATGTCGATGTTCGGGTAGTCGAGAATCGCCTTAGGGTGCACGCCGATGTTGTTGTTGATGATGAACTCGAGCCGCGCCAGGCCGACGCCCGCGTTGGGCATCTGGCAGAAGTCGAACGCGAGCTGCGGATTGCCCACGTTCATCATGATCTTCACCGGACAGGGCGGCATCTCGCCGCGCTCGACCACGCTCACTTCGGTCTCGAGCAGGCCGTCGTAGATGTAGCCGGTGTCGCCCTCGGAGCAGGCCACGGTGACGAGCGCGCCCGGTTTCAGCGTGCTCGTCGCGTCGCCGCAGCCGACCACCGCGGGAATACCGAGTTCGCGCGAGATGATGGCGGCGTGGCAGGTGCGGCCGCCACGGTTGGTGACGATCGCGCTGGCGCGCTTCATGACCGGTTCCCAGTTCGGGTCGGTCATGTCGGTGACGAGCACGTCGCCCGGTTGCACCTCGTCCATCTCGGCCAGGCTGTGCACGATGCGCACGGGGCCAGTACCGATCTTCTGGCCGATCGCTCGCCCTTCGGCGAGGACGATGCTCTTGCTCCTGTCACCCTTCAACTTGTAGCGCTGTTCGCCCTTGCCCTTGGCCTGGCTCTTCACCGTTTCCGGCCGCGCCTGCAGGATGTAGAGCTTGCCGTCTGCGCCGTCCTTGCCCCACTCGATGTCCATCGGCCGGCCGTAGTGCCGCTCGATGGTCACTGCATAGCGGGCAAGCTCGGCCACGTCGGCATCGGTCAGCGAGTAGCGGTTGCGCAGTTCGGGCGCAGTGTCTACCGTTCTGACGAGCATGCCGCTGCTGGCCTTCTCGTCCGCCGACGCGAATGCCATCCTGATCAGCTTCGAACCCAGATTGCGCCGGATGATCGGCAGCTTGCCCGCGCGCAGCGCGGGCTTGTGCACATAGAACTCGTCCGGATTCACCGCGCCTTGCACCACGGTCTCGCCGAGGCCGTAGCTCGAGGTAATGAACACCACGTCCTCGAAGCCGCTTTCCGTGTCTATCGTGAACATCACGCCCGCCGCGCCAAGATCGGAGCGGACCATGCGCTGCACACCGGCCGACAGCGCCACGTCGGCATGCGCGAAGCCCTTGTGCACGCGGTAACTGATTGCGCGGTCGTTGTAGAGCGACGCGAACACCTCCTTCATCTTCGCCAGCACCTCGTCGATGCCGTGCACGTTGAGGAAGGTTTCCTGTTGGCCCGCGAAGCTGGCGTCGGGCAGGTCTTCGGCCGTGGCCGACGAGCGCACGGCGAACGAGGCGCCGGCGTTGGTCTGGGCCAGCTGCTCGAATGCCTCTCGAATCGCCGTCTCGAGCACAGCCGGAAACGGGGTCTTCTCGATCCAGCCTCGAATTTCCGCGCCGGCCGCGGCGAGCGCCCGAACATCGTCGGTATCGAGCGCCGCAAGCCGTGCCTCGATGCGCCCGGCCAGGCCCTGGTGCTTCAGGAACTCGCGAAAGGCGTGCGCCGTGGTCGCGAAACCACCGGGGACACGCACGCCGGATGCGGCGAGCTGGTTGATCATTTCGCCGAGGGAGGCGTTCTTGCCGCCCACCGCCTCGACATCGATCATTCTCAGCTGTTCAAACGGCACGACCAGGGCGGTCGCCAGCAAGGTGCGGGACATGGGAGGACTCCGTGATGATGAAGAATCGGGGCCTCCCGCACCTGCATGCGCGAGCGCGGCGCCTTCGCGGACGGTCGCAGCGGCGCCTGCGCCACACCGACGCAAGGGCTGATCGACGAACGGGGGCGGCGGAGCGGCATCGGGGACGGGCAGGAAATTGATTCGAATTCTACGAGTGCGGGACGACCTGCCTATCATGGCGGCACGATTGCCAGCTCCGTGCGCCCCTGGACATGCCCAACAGAACCGTCTTCTTCGTCTCCGACAGCACCGGCATCACCGCCGAGACCTTCGGCAACTCGATCCTCAATCAGTTCGCCGCCAAGCCACGTCATGTGCGGCGCCCGTTCATCGACAGCGCCGACAAGGCGCACCAGGTGGTGCGAGAGATCAACCACACGGCCGAGGTGGAAGGCAAACGGCCGATCGTGTTCGTGACGCTGGTCGCACACGAGGTGCTCGATGTCGTCAAGACGCACAGCCACGGTCTGGTGCTCGACATGTTCAACACTTTCATCGAACCGCTGGAGGCCGAATTCGGCATCACATCGAACCACCGTGTCGGCCGCTCCACTGAAGTCGCCCGCAGCCAGGAGTACACCGACCGCATCGAAGCCATCAGCTTCGCACTCGCGCACGATGACGGGCAGTCGACGAAGAACCTGGCGGCGGCCGACGTCATCCTGGTCGGGGTCAGCCGCAGCGGCAAGACACCGACCTCCCTCTACCTGGCGATGCAGCACGGCGTCAAGGCTGCGAACTATCCGCTGATCCCCGAGGACTTCGAGCGCGGCCAGATCCCGGCCACCCTCGCGCCGCACACGGCCAAGTGCTTCGGCCTGACGATCGATCCGGGTCGCCTGAGCCAGATCCGCAACGAGCGACGCCCGAACAGCAAGTACGCGTCGCTCGAGAACTGCCGACACGAAGTCAGGGAAGCCGAGGCCATGATGGTGCGCGAAGGCATCGCCTGGCTGAGTTCGACCCACAAGTCGATCGAGGAAATCGCCACGACGATCCTGCGCGACCTGCGACCCGACCGGCTGATGTACTGATGGCGGCGAGGGTCAGCGGCCCCGTCTGGCCGCGCGCTGGCGGGTCGACTCGTACATGCACACCGCCGCCGCTGCCGCGACATTGAGGGATTCCTCGCCCCCCGGCTGCGCGATGCGCAACTCGGCCTGGCAGCGCGACAACAATCCTGCCGACAGGCCCTGCCCCTCGTTGCCGAAAGCAAACGCACAGGGCCACGGCAGCGCCAGCTCATCGATGCAGTGCGCCGCGTGCGAGCTGGTCGCGATCAGCGGTACAGCCAGACTGGCGAGCATCGCCATCTCGACCCCCTCGACCAGGTTCAAGCCGAAGTGCGCGCCCATGCCTGCGCGCAACACCCTCGGCGACCACAGTGCTGCCGTCCCCTTGATCGCGAGCACCTGCGTGAAACCGAACGCCGCCGCGCTGCGCAGAATGGTGCCGACGTTGCCCGCGTCCTGCAATCTGTCGAGCACCACGCTCGGCGCATCACGGCGCATGACGGCCGCGCGGCTCCAGGGCACGGAAAAACAAAGCGACGGCGGTGACTCGAGCGTGCTCAGGCCGCCCATCAGCGCGGCTGGAACAAGCACCACGCTGGCAGCCCGACAGGCCAGTTCGTGCAACTCCGGGCGCTCCCAGCCGCCTTCGGTGATCACCGCCAGCGGCACCGTGCCACCGCACCGCAGGAACGCAGCGCACAGATGATCGCCCTCCAGCCACACCTCGCCGAGCCTGCGGTAGGCCGTCGGGTCCGCCGCGAGCTTGCGCAGCCGCACCAACAGCGGGTTGTCCTTCGAAGCGATCCGACGTACTGAAGTCACGTCAGCCTTCCAGCACCGCCCGTACCGGTGCGAACGATCGCCGGTGCTGCGGACAGGCGCCGTGTTCACGCAGTGCCGCCAGGTGCGCCGGCGTCGGGTAGCCCTTGTGCCCGTCGAAGCCATACTGCGGATGCTGCTCGTGCAAGCCCTCGCACAAGCGGTCGCGCTGCACCTTGGCGAGGATGGACGCCGCGGCGATCGCCTTCACGCGCGCATCGCCCTTGACGATCGCCTCGGCCGGCACGTTCAGCGCCGGTAGCCGGTTGCCGTCGACGAGCACCTTGTGCGGCCGCAGGCGCAGGCCATCCACCGCGCGGCGCATCGCGAGAAGCGTGGCCTGCAGGATGTTCAGTGCATCGATCTCCTCGACGCTCGCCTGCGCGATGCTGCAGCACAACGCCTTGGCGCGGATCTCGTCGAACAGCCGCTCGCGTGTGCGCGGAGCCAGCTTCTTCGAGTCGGCAAGGCCGCTTGATCGGCTGCAGCTCGTCGAGGATCACCGCGGCCGCAACCACGGGACCGGCCAGCGGGCCGCGGCCGGCCTCGTCGACCCCGGCGATCAGCCCCGGCGCGTCGAGGCTGAAGGCCAGTTGATCAGCGAGCCAGAATCTTCTCGAGGGCATCGGTGGCGGCCTGCGCCGTGTTGCGGCGCAGCTCGAGGTGGAGTCGGGTGAAGTGCTCGCGCAACGCGGCCACGCGCTGCGGGTCGTCGAGCCAGGCGAGTGCGGCCTGCGCCAGGCGTTCGGGCGTGGCCTCGCCCTGCAGCAGCTCGGGCACGACGTCGTCGCGCAGCAGGATGTTGGGCAGGCCGACCCACGGCAGCAGCTTCTGGCGCCGCATCCATTGCCACGATAGCCAGTGCATGTTGTAGGCGACCACCATCGGTCGCTTGAAGAGCGCCGCCTCGAGCGTGGCCGTGCCGCTCGCCACGAGCACGACATCGCAGGCGGCCAGCGCCTCCTGCGAGCGGCCGTCGAGCAACTCGATCGGCAGGCCAGAAGCGAACTCGGCCAGCATCGGCTCGATCAGCGGGCGCAACCCAGACACCACCGGCAGCACGAAGCGCAGCCCCGGCCTGGCTCGGTGCATCACCGACGCGGCGCCGAGCAGCCGGGGCGCGATGTACTCGATCTCGGAGCGGCGGCTGCCGGGCAGCAGGGCGACGACCACGTCGTCGCTCGCCAGGCCGAGCGCTCGCCGGCTCTCGTCGCGCGGCACCTCGAGCGGGATCGCGTCGGCCAGCGGATGCCCGACATAGGTCGCTGCGATGCCATGCGCCTCGTACAGTGCGGGCTCGAACGGGAACAGGCACAGCACGTGGTCCACCGATCGCCCCACCTGGTGCACCCGCTCGGGCCGCCAGGCCCAGATCGACGGGCTGACGAACTGCACCGTCGTGATTCCCCCGGCACGAAGCCGCGCTGCAAGCCCGAGGTTGAAGTCCGGTGCATCGACGCCGATGAAGGCGTCGGGGCGTTCACGCAGCAGGCGCTCGCCGAGCTGGCGTCGGATCGCCGCGATCGCGCGATAGTGACGCAGCACCTCGACATAGCCGCGCACGGCCAACCGGTCGTGCGGCCACCAGGCCTCGAAACCCTGCGCCGCCATCTTCGGTCCACCGATGCCTGCCGCCGCCAGAGTCGGCCAGCGCTGCTTCAGCGCGGCGAGCAGCATCCCGGCCAGGAGGTCGCCGGAGGCTTCGCCGGCCACCATCCCGATGCGCGGCGAGCCTGGAGGCACCGCCACTGCCACACCGATGCCGTTCAACGCACGATGCCGCGTCGGGCATCCGCCAGAAAGCCGGCCATCGATTCGATGTCGGCCCGCGCCTCGGGCGATTCCGCGGCCAGAGCGCCGATCAGTTCCCGCGCTTGCTCCAGCGTATGCCCTTCACGGTAGAGCAGTCGGTGCATCTGCTTGACGGCGGCGATGCGTGGCGGCGAGAACCCGCGCCGGCGCAAGCCCTCGACGTTGACGCCGCGCACCGCAAGCGGATTGCCGTCTGCCATCATGAACGGCGGCACGTCCTGCGAGACATGGCTTTGAAAGCCGATCATCGTGTGAGCGCCGATCTTCACGAACTGGTGGACGCCGCTCAACCCGCCGACGATCGCCCAGTCGCCCACGTGCACGTGGCCAGCGAGCGTCGCGTTGTTGGCGAGCACGGTCTGGTCGCCAACCTGGCAGTCGTGCGCGATGTGGACATAGGCCATCACCCAATTGTCCGAACCGAGCCGGGTGACGCCACTGTCTTGTGCAGTGCCGATGTTGAAGGTGCAGAACTCGCGAACGGTATTGCGGTCGCCGATTGCCAGCGCCGTCGGTTCGCCGGCGTACTTCTTGTCCTGCGGCACGGCGCCGAGCGAACAGAACTGGAAGATGCGGTTGTCGCGGCCGATCGTCGTGCGGCCCTCGATCACGCAGTGCGGACCGATCGTCGTGCCCTCGTCGATGCGCACCTGCGGGCCGATCAGCGTGTAGGGACCGACGCCCACCGACGGCGCGAGTTCGGCCTGCGGTGAAACGATGGCCGTCGGGTGGATCGTCGCCATCGCGGCGCCGTCAAGCCACCGTGCGCATCGTGCACATCAGCTCGGCCTCGACCGCCAGTTCGGCGCCGACCGTCGCGCGGACCTTGAACTTGTAGATGCCCGACTTGGCACGGATCAGTTCGGCCTCGAGCACCAGTTGGTCACCGGGCACGACCGGACGCTTGAAGCGCGCGCCGTCGATGCCGACGAAGTAGACCACCGAATCCTCGCCGATGCCGCCGGCCATCGACTTGAACGCGAGCAGCGCCGCTGCCTGCGCGAGCGCCTCGAGCATCAGCACACCGGGCATCACCGGGCGGCCGGGGAAGTGTCCGGCAAAGAACGGCTCGTTGATCGTGACGTTCTTCAGCGCCTTGATGCGCACGCCCTCTTCGACCTCGAGCACGCGATCGACGAGCAGGAACGGGTAGCGGTGCGGCAGCCGCTGCAGGATGTGCTGGATGTCCATGGTCACGGCGTCTTCTTCTCGAGGGCGCGCAACCGGTTGCGCAGGCTGTGCAATTGCCGCAGCGTGGCGGCGTTCTTCTCCCACGTGGCATTGTCATCGATCGGGAACATGCCACTGTATACGCCCGCCTGCCGCAGCGAATGTGACACGACCGTGTACGCCGACACGTGGACGTTGTCGGCGAGCGTGACATGGCCGGAAGCGCCGGCGCCGCCAGCAAACGTGCAGTGCGCGCCGATCGTCACGCTGCCCGAGATCCCGACGCAGCCGGCCAGCGCGCTGTGCGCGCCGATGTGCACGTTGTGCGCGATCTGCACCAGGTTGTCGATCTTCACGCCGTCCTCGATCACCGTGTCGTCGAGCGCGCCGCGGTCGACGCAGGTGTTGGCGCCGATCTCGACGTCGTCGCCGATACGCACGCCGCCGAGCTGCTCGATCTTGACCCAGGTTCCCTCGTGCGCGGCAAAACCGAAACCGTCGGCACCGATCACTGCGCCGCTGTGCACGATGCCGCGCGCGCCGATCCTGCAGCCCGCGCCGAGCGTCACATGCGGTGCCAGGCGCGTTCCCTCGCCGACCTGCGCGCCCGCACCGACCACGCAGTGCGCCCCGACGACGGCACGCGCGCCGATGACCGCACCGGCCTCGATGACCGCCAGCGCCCCCACCGATGCGCTCGCGTCGATCGTCGCGCCGGCGTCGACGACGGCGCTGGCGTGAACGCCCGGCACCGGCGCGCTCCGCGTCTGCCCAGCCCACCATTGGGTCAGGCGCGCGAGATAGAGGTAGGGGTCCGGCGTCACGAGTGCCGCGCCGCGCGCCACCGCAGCGTCGCGCACCTCCGGGGCGACGACGACGCAGGCCGCTCGAGTGGTCTCGAGCTGCGCGCGGTACCGCTCGTTGGAAAGGAAGCTCAGCGTGGAGGGCGTGGCACCTTCCAGCGGGCCGATCCGGGTGATGCGCAGACCGGGGTCACCGACCAGTTCGCCGCCGAGCTGCGCGGCGATCTCACCCAGCGCGAAGGCAGTCACATCGGCAACTTACTTCGGCGCCTGCGCATTCAGCGCCTTGATCACCTTCTCGGTGATGTCGACGCGAGGGCTGACGAACGTGGCGTCCTGTAGGATCAGATCGTACTTCTCTGCCTCGAAAATCTGCTTGATGGCCTTGTTCGCACGTTCGATGACACCGCCGAGTTCCTCGTTCTTGCGCTGGTTCAGGTCTTCCTGGAATTCGCGTCGCTTGCGTTGGAACTCGCGGTCTTGTTCGACCAGGTCTCGCTGGCGTCGGCTGCGCTCTGCCTCCGACAACGTCGGGGCGTCCTTCTCGAGCTTCTCCGAGGTGGCCTTCAGCCGTGTCGCTACCTCGGCAAGATCCTTCTCGCGCTTGGCGAACTCGGCCTCGAGCTTGGCCTGCGCCGCCTTCGCGGGAATGGAATCGCGCAGCACACGCTCGCCGCTGACATAACCGATGCGCAACTCCTGGGCTTGACTCAGCGCGGGCAAGGCAAGCAGCGCGGCTGCGACGGTGAACTTCACGAAGAGACTATTCATTAGAACGCGGTCCCGATCTGGAATTGCAGTTTCTGGATTCTATCGCCTGGCAGTTTGCGGATCGGCACGCCATAGCTCAGTTTGAGCGGGCCCACCGGCGAGATCCAACTCATGCCGACGCCGGCCGACGCGCGCAGACTTTCGAACGTGAGCGTCTGGTTGACACCCCAGACATTGCCGGCATCGAGGTAGCCGAACGCTCGCAGCGAACGGTCGTTGCCCATGCCCGGCACCGGCAGGTAGAGCTCGTTGTTGAGATTGAACTTGCGCGTGCCGCCGATGAAGGCGCCGGTCACGTCGATCGGGCCGAGCGAGCCCTGCTCGAAGCCACGTACCGATCCGAGGCCGCCGCCGTAGAAGTTCTTGAACACCGGGTAGGGCTGGCCATTCATGCCCACGCCGTAGCCGAATTCGGTATTGAATCCGTAAGTGATCTGGCGCGTGATCGGAAAGTACTGCTGATACTGCAGGCTGAGCCGCAGGTAGCGCAGGTCGCCAGCGACCGACCACTCACCGGTGACGCGCTTCAGGCTGCCGGCGTTGGGCGTGATCGCGCTGTCGCGCTGGTCGCGCGACCAGCCGAGCGTGATCGGCACCGAGTTGCTGTCGCGGCCGAACTGCTCGATGTAGATCTGGTAGTTCAGCGGCATGCCGAGGATATTGCCGTTCAACGTGGTCTGCTCGTAACCGAGTCCGTAGTAGACGGTGTCGAAATCACTGTACGGCACACCGAAGCGCACCGACGTGCCGGCAGTCACGATCTGGTAGTACTCGCCCTGACTGTTGAACGGCGTCGTCGTGCGGTAGAAGAGGTCGAACGCGCGCGAGATGCCGTCGAGCGTGAAGTACGGGTCCACCGTGCTCAGCACGACCACCCGATTGGAGCTGCTGGTGTTCAGCTCCAGCCCAAGGTAGTTGCCCGAGCCGAGCACGTTGTCCTGCTTCACGGCGGCGTTGAACGCGAGCTTCGTCGCCGACGAGTAACCGATGCCGAGCGAGATGTTGCCGGTCTGCTTTTCCTTGACGTTGATCGTCAGGTCGACCTGGTCCTGCGCCCCTGGCACTTCGTTCGTCTCGACCGCCACCTCGCTGAAGTAGCCCAGGCGGTCGACCCGGTCGCGCGAGAGCTTGATCTTGCGCGCGTCGTACCAGGAGGCCTCGAATTGCCGGAACTCGCGACGCACCACCTCGTCGCGCGTCTTGTAGTTGCCGGCCACGATGACGCGGCGCACGTAGACGCGCCGCTGCGGATCGGCCTGCAGCGTGATCACCACTTGCCCCTTGGCGCGATCGATCTCCGTCCGCGCCTCGACGCGCGCGAAGGCATAGCCGAACGCGCCGTACAGGTCGAGGAAGTTCTTCGTCGTCGCCGCCACTGTCTCCGCACGGTAGAACTCACCCGGACGGATGGCAACCAGGCTCTTGAACTCGTCCTCACGGCCGAGATAGTTGCCCTCCAGGGCGACGGCCGTGACGACATAGGGCTGACCCTCGCGGATGTTGACCGTGATCGTGATGTCCTGCTTGTCGGGCGAGATCGTCACCTGGGTCGATTCGATCGCGAACTCGAGGTAGCCGCGGTTCAGGTAGTAGGCCTTGAGCGTCTCGAGGTCGGCGTTGAGCTTGACGCGCGAATAGCGGTCGTTCTTCGTATAGAACGACAGCCAGCCGCTGGTGCCGAGGTCGAACAGCCCGCGCAAGGTGCTCTCCGAGAACGCCTGGTTGCCGACGATGCGCAACTCGCTGATGTGCGCCGTCTCGCCCTCGGTCACGGTGAAGGTGACGTTCACGCGGTTGCGCTCTGTCGGCGTCACGGTGGTCACCACTTCGGCGCCGTAGAGGCTGCGCGTCAGGTACTGGCGCTTGAGTTCCTGCTCCGCGCGGTCCGCCAGCGCCTTGTCGAACGGCAGGCCTTCGCCGATGCCGACCTCGCGCAGCGACTTCGCCAGCGCGTCCTTCTCGAACTCCTTCAGGCCGACGAAGTCGACGCTGGCGATGATCGGCCGCTCCTCGACGATGACCACCACCACCGTGGCCTCGATCTCGATGCGCACATCCTTGAACAGGCCTGTCGCGAACAGCGCCCGCAGCGCCGCGGCGCCCTTCTCATCGTTGTAGGTGTCGCCGACGCGAAACGGCAACGACGCGAACACCGTCCCGGCGTCCGACCGCTGCAGGCCCTCGACGCGGATGTCGGAGACGCTGAACGGGTCGACTGCCCAGGCGGCCCCGAGGTGCAGCACACCGGCGAGGAGGAGAAACAGGACACGGAAACGCAGGAATCCGTTCCGCTGGAAGTGAATGCGCATGCAGGGGGATCAGTGCAGGCCCAGCAAGCGGGCCACATCGTTGTAAAGCGCGAGCGACATCATCATCAGCATGATCGCCACCCCGCCGCGCTGCAACCGTTCTAGCCATGCATCGGAGACGGGCCGCCCGGTTGCTGCCTCGAAAAGATAATACATCAGGTGTCCGCCATCGAGCATCGGCAGCGGCAGTAGATTGAGCACGCCGAGGCTGACGCTGACGATGGCCAGGAACCCGAGGTAGTAGGCCAGACCCAGGCGCGCCGACTGCCCCGCATAGTCGGCGATGGTGAGCGGCCCGCTCAGGTTCTTCAGCGACGCCTGGCCGATCAGCATGCGCCCGAGCATCCTCAGGGTCAGCGCCGACATCTCCCAGGTTCGCGCGACTGCCTGCGTGACTCCTTCCACCGCGCCGTAGCGCACCGTCACCATGGCCGGCGGGCCGCCGATGTAGGCCTCGATCCGGCCGATGCGCCGCTCGCCGTCGTTCACCACTGCGGGCTGCACCACGATTTCGAGCCGCTGCGTTGCGCGCTCGACAACCCAAACCATGGCTGCGGCAGTCTCTCCCCGCACGCTGCCACGAATCAATTCGCGCAGCCGCACCCCATCGGCCAGGCTCACGCCATCGACGCTGAGCACCCGGTCGCCGGAGTGCAACCCGGCGCTCGCAGCCGGCCCCGCCGGCTTGACAGTGCCGAGCACCGGCTCGTTGAACGGCGCGCCGATGCCGATGCGCTGCATCAGCTGCGCATCGATCTCGCCGGCGTCGATGCGGTCGAGTTCGAGCACCAGCACGCGCGGTGCGCGACCTGCGGCGTCGGTCACGCGAAGGTGGCGGCGCTCGCCGTGCAGCACACCCTGCGTGAGAGCCCAGCGCAGATCGGTCATCGATCGCACGTCGCTCCACGCTTCGCCGTCGGCGGACTGCGCGCTGACCCAGTCGCCGGACTTCAGGCCGGCCCGCTCGGCGACGCTGCCCGCAGTGGGCGCGCCGAGCAGCGCCTTCGGCTCGTCGACACCGATCCAGAACGATGCCGCGTACAGCAACACCGCGAGCAGCAGGTTTGCCACCGGCCCTGCCGCGACGATCGCAGTGCGCTTGACCAGCGGCTGGCGGTTGAAGGCGCGAGGCAGTTCGCTTGCCGCCACGCTGCCCTCGCGTTCGTCGAGCATGCGCACGTAGCCGCCGAAGGGCAGCGCGGCAACGACGAACTCGGTGCTGTCGGGCGACCGCTGGCGGCGCCAGACGACGCGCCCGAAGCCGACCGAGAAGCGCAGCACCTTGACGCCGCAGGCCACGGCGACGCGGTAGTGGCCGTACTCGTGGACGATGATCAGCACGCCGAGCGTGACGATGAAGGCGAGCGCCGTCGTGATCATGCGCCGAGCTTCCGCGCCTGACGTGCAGCTTCGCGCCGTGCCTGCGCGTCCAGCGCCAGCAGGGCATGGATCGAGGCACCACTGGCCGCGTCGGGCGACACAGCCGACAGCGTCTGCGCGTTGATGGCGTGAATCTGGTCGAAGCGGATCGAACCCGACAGGAAGGCATCCACCGCGACCTCGTTGGCCGCATTGAGCACCGTCGTGCTCCCCACCGGGCCACGCAAGGTGTCCCAGGCCAGCTGCAGCCCGGGAAAGCGACTCAGGTCGATTGCCTCGAAGCTGAGCTGCGACATCGCGCTGACTTCGAGCCTGCTCGCCCCCGATTCGATGCGCTCCGGAAACGACAGACCGAAGGCGATTGGCACCCGCATGTCAGGCGTGCCGAGCTGCGCCAGCACCGAGTTGTCGCGGCACACGACCATCGAATGCACGATGCTCTGCGGGTGGATCACGACGCGGATCTGCTCGGGCGCCAGGTCGAACATCCAGCGCGCCTCGATCACCTCGAGCGCCTTGTTCATCATCGTCGCCGAGTCGACCGAGATCTTGCGGCCCATCACCCAGTTCGGGTGCGCGCAGGCCTCGTCGGGCGTCACGTCGCGCAGCGTCGCCGGATCGCGCTGGCGAAACGGACCCCCCGACGCGGTGAGCACGATGTGGTCGATGAGCGTACCCCAGCGGGCACGGTCCTCGGGCAGGCATTGGAAGATGGCCGAATGTTCGCTGTCGATCGGCAGCAACTCGCCGCCGCCTTCGCGCACCGCCTGCATGAAGAGCGCCCCACCGACGACCAGGGCCTCTTTGTTGGCGAGCAGCAAGCGCTTGCCGGCGCGCGCTGCGGCGAGGCAGGGCGCGAGGCCGGCGGCGCCGACGATGGCGGCCATCACCACCTGGGCATCGGGATGCGACGCAACGTCGGCCAGCGCCGCGACACCGGCCAGCACCTCGGTGCGCAAGCCGGCGCCCCTCAGCGAGTCGCCCAGCGCACGTGCCTGCACCGCGTCGGGCAACACGGCGAAGCACGGATTCCACTGCAGGCATTGCGCGCGAAGCTCGTCGATGCGGCTGTGCGCCGTCAAGGCAAACACGGCGTAGCGATCACGGTGACGGGCCAGCACGTCGAGCGTGCTCGTGCCTATCGAGCCGGTCGAGCCCAGGATGCAGACCTGGATCGGGGCTTGCGTGTCGGCCGCTTCAGTCATGACAGGCCTCGCAGGCCGCCGAGGGCGAGCGCGAGCGGAAAGACCGGCAACAGCGCATCGACGCGGTCGAGCACGCCGCCATGCCCGGGCAGCAGGCCGCTGCTGTCCTTCGCACCGGCAGCACGCTTGACGAGCGATTCGACGAGATCGCCGACCACGCTCATCGCACACAGGAAGAGCAGTGCGAACAGGCCGAGCGGCATGCCGAGCTGACCGAACAACAGGCCGAACAGACTCGTCGAATCCGTGCCCACGCGCGGGTCGATCAGCGCGCTCCAGGCCAACGCGAGCGCGAGCACGCCAGCCATCCCGCTCCACACCCCTTCCCAGCTCTTGCCCGGGCTGATCGCCGGCGCCAGCTTGCGCTTGCCGAGGGCCCTGCCACCGAAATAGGCTGCGATGTCGGCCATCCAGACCAGGCAAAGTGTCGACAGGAGGAAGTTGATGCCCAGCAGCCGCGCATGGCTCAACGCCAGCCAGGCGAGCGCCAGCGCGAGAACGCCCACGCCCTGGCGCCACGCCGGCCCGTGACGCGACCAGCCGGCGGGCCCGTGGGCGATCGCCCATGCTCCGCCGAGCACCCAGACGAGCGCAGCCAACCACCAAAGAAGACCCGGCGGCGCGGCCAGCCAGCCGGCCGCTGTCGCCGCCAGACACAGCGCGATCACTGCGGCGCCAATGGCCAGCGCGGGCCGATCGGCCAACCCATTCAGCCGCCCCCATTCCCACCCAGCGGCACCGATCAGCGCCAGCGTCAACAGCGCAAACGGCCAGGCTGGCGTCGCAAACAGCGCGGGCAGCAGCAGGGCGAGCAGAACGAGTGCGGTGATGACCCGCTGCTTGAGCATGGTCAGCTGCCCAACCGGGTCTCCGCAGTGAGCGCCGGCAGGCTGTCACGCACCTCGCCGAAGCGGCGGTCGCGTTGCGCGTAGGCGGCCAGCGCGGCGTCGAGCTCGGCCTCGCCGAAGTCGGGCCACAGACAGTGCGTGAAGTAGAGCTCCGAGTAGGCCGTCTGCCAGAGCATGAAGTTGCTGATGCGGATCTCGCCACCGGTGCGGATGAAGAGGTCCGGGTCGGGCGCATAGCTCATCGCCATGTAGCTGCTCAGCATCGCTTCGTCGACTTGCCCCGCCGGGACCCCGGCCTCGACGATGCGGCGGCAAGCCTGCACCACGTCCCACCGCCCACCGTAGTTGAACGCCACCGAGAGCGTGATGCGCGTGTTGGAGGCCGTCAGGCGCTCGGCCTCGTCCCAGGCGGCGCGCAGCTTGTCAGAGACTGCGCTGCGGTCGCCGACGATGCGAATGCGCACCCCATCGCCCGCCAGCTTCGTCAGGTACTTCGAGACTGCTACCAGCACCAGGTTCATCAGCCCAGAGACTTCGTCGGTCGGGCGCTTCCAGTTCTCGGACGAGAAGGCGAACACGCTCAGGTACTTGATGCCGCGCTCGGAGCAGGCCTGGATCGTGCGCACCAGTGCGTCGACGCCGACCTTGTGCCCATAGACGCGCGGCATGAAGCGCTTGCGCGCCCAGCGCCCGTTGCCGTCCATCACGATGGCGACATGACGAGGCACGGTGCTCGTGCCGTGCGCCGACGCGCTGTCCCGCCGGTTCATGGAGCCGGCGGCAAGATGACGGCGCGCAATGCAGGCCCCATCAGACAGCCATGATGTCCGCTTCCTTGCCGGAGACGAGGCTGTCGATCTCGGCAATCGTGCGGTCGGTGAGCTTCTGGATCTCTTCGAGCGAACGGCGCTCTTCGTCCTCGCCGATCTGCTTGTCCTTCAGCAGCCTCTTGGCATGCTCGTTGGCATCGCGCCGCACGTTGCGCACCGCGATCCGCGCCTCTTCACCTGCATGGCGCACGACCTTGGTCAGGTCGCGCCTGCGCTCCTCGGTGAGCGCAGGCATCGGCACCCGCAGCAGGTCGCCTTGCGCGGCCGGGTTGAGCCCAAGGTCGGACTCGCGGATGGCCTTCTCGATCTTCGCGCCCATGCCCTTTTCCCAAGGCTGCACGCTGATCGTGCGCGCATCGAGCAGCGTGACATTGGCGACCTGGCTGATCGGAAGCATCGAGCCGTAGTACTCGACATGCACCTGGTCGAGGATGCCCGGATGGGCGCGTCCGGTGCGGATCTTGGTCAGCTCGGACTTGAAGGTTTCCACCGAGCGATGCATCTTCTGCTCCGCCGTGGTTCGTATCTCGGCAATGCTCATGTCAGGGTCTCCTCAAACGTGGACGAGCGTGCCTTCGTCCTCTCCCAGGACCACGCGCCTGAGCGCACCGGCCTTGAAGATGCTGAACACCTTGATCGGCAGCTTCTGGTCGCGGCACAGCGCGAACGCAGTGGCGTCCATCACCTGCAGGTGCCTGATGATCACCTCGTCGAACGTGATCCGCGTGTAGCGCGTCGCGTTCGGATCCTTCTTCGGGTCGGCCGTGTACACGCCGTCGACCTTGGTCGCCTTGAGCACGATCTCGGCGCCGATCTCCGCCCCGCGCAGCGCGGCGGCCGTGTCGGTGGTGAAGAACGGGTTGCCGGTTCCGGCGGCGAACACCACGACCTTGCCTTCCTCGAGGTACTGCAGCGCCTTCGGCCGCACATAGGGCTCGACCACCTGCTCGATCGCGATCGCAGACATGACCCGCGCGGTCATGCCTTCCTGGCGCATCGTGTCGGCCAGTGCGAGCGCGTTCATCACCGTGGCGAGCATGCCCATGTAGTCGGCGGTAGCCCGGTCCATTCCGACCGAGCCGCCGGCCACGCCGCGGAAGATGTTGCCGCCGCCGATCACCACCGCCACTTCGCAGCCGAGCTGCGTCACGTCCTGGATCTCGCGCACCATGCGCACGATGGTCGCGCGGTTGATGCCATAGGCGTCGTCGCCCATCAGCGCCTCGCCCGAGAGCTTGAGCAAGATGCGCTTGTACATCGGCATGCGGGAGGCTCCTGAAACAGCGGGGCAGTGAAGTCTATCGCGGGCCGCCGAGCGGTCGCCGGCCGCCGGAGCTCAGTTTCCCTTCGCCGCTGCGACCTGGGCCGCGACCTCGGCCGCGAAGTCGTCGGCCCTCTTCGCGAGGCCCTCGCCCACGACGTACATCGTGAAGCCCTTGAGCGTCGTCGCCGTCGCCTTGAGCATCTGCTCGACAGTCTGCTTGTCGTTCTTGACGAAGGCCTGGGCGTACAGACTGACTTCCTTCAGATATTTCTGCACCGATCCCTCGACGCGACGGGTGACGATCTCGGCCGACTGTGGTGCCTTGCCCTCGGCGCGTGCCTTCTCGGCATCCTCGGCCGCCTTCAGCGATGCGACGTTGCGCTCCCTCTCGATCAGCTCGGCCGGCACGTCGGTCGCCGACAGCGCGACCGGCTTCATTGCCGCGACATGCATCGCGACGTCCTTCGCCGCGACCGCGTCGCCCATGTACTCGACCACCACGCCGATGCGCGTGCCGTGCAGGTAGCTCGCCAGCCGGGCGCCGCCGGCGAAGCGCTTGAAGCGGCGGATCGACATGTTCTCGCCGATCTTGCCGATCAGCACCGCACGCCGCGCCTCGACGCTGACGCCGTCGATCTCGAGCGCCGACAGCGCGGCCATGTCGGCCGGGTCGCGCGTCGCGATCAGCCGGGCCAGGGTGTTGCCGAACTCCAGGAAGTCGTCGTTCTTGGCGACAAAGTCCGTCTCGCAATTCAACTCGACCATCGCTCCGGTGTCGCCTTCGATGAACACCGCAACGATGCCCTCGGACGTCACGCGCGTCGAGGCCCGGCTCGCCTTGCTGCCCAGCTTGACGCGCAGCAACTCCTCTGCCTTGTCCATGTCGCCGCCGGCCTCGGTCAAGGCCCGCTTGCATTCCATCATCGGCGCGTCGGTCTTGGCGCGCAGTTCGCCCACCATGCTTGCGGTAATTGCAGCCATCTCATTGCCTCCGTCTGGTTACGACATGACTTGAGTACAAGTCAGTCTTGGCTAAGACATAACTTGGGTACAAGTTGGTCCTCGCTGAAACTTCGTTTTCTCTGAAACTTCGTATTGGCTTGCGGCCCAGCCCGCGGGCTGGCAGCGTTGAATCGTCCTGGGTCTGACTGTGAAGTGGAAGCAGCATTCGCTTCGGTGAAGGCCCTCGATCGCACAGCGATGCGATGCCGGAACCAAAAAAGGGGCCTGAGGAGCCCCTTCTTCTACCTGCCACGGCGTTCGCTCGCAACGCAGGGCCGACAAGGCGGCTCAGGCGCCTTCGCTCACTTCCACGAACTCATCGCCAGCGGCGGCGATGGCCTGAACGACGTCGCTGGTGATATTGGCCTTGCCCTCGAGCACGGCGTCTGCCACGGCGCGGGCGTACAGCGCCACCGCCTTGGACGAGTCGTCGTTGCCCGGGATCACGTAGTCGATGCCGATCGGCGAGTGGTTCGAGTCGACGATGCCGATGACCGGAATGCCGAGCTTCTTCGCCTCGAGCACGGCGATCTTGTGGTAGCCCACGTCGATCACGAACATCGCGTCGGGCAGCGCCGTCATGTTCTGGATGCCGCCGATGTCCTTCTCGAGCTTGGCCAGTTCGCGCTCGAACAGCAGCGCTTCCTTCTTGATGCGGATCTCGGTACCGGACTCGATCTGTGCCTTCATGTCCTTCAGTCGCTTCAGCGAGCCCTTGACGGTCTTGAAATTCGTCATCATGCCGCCCAGCCAGCGCTGGTCGACGAAGGGCATGCCGCAACGCTGGGCTTCCTGGGCGATCACCTCGCGCGCCTGGCGCTTGGTGCCGATCATCAGGATCGTGCCGCGGCGCGAGGCCAACTGGCGAATGAACTTCATCGCGTCCTCGAAGAGCGGCTGCGTCTTCTCGAGGTTGATGATGTGGATCTTGTTGCGATGGCCGTAGATGTACGGGGCCATCTTGGGGTTCCAGAAGCGCGTCTGGTGTCCGAAATGGACGCCGGCTTCCAGCATCTCACGCATGCTGACTGTCATTGGGTTTCCAAAGGTTGGTTCTAAAATCCGGCCTGAATTGCAACCGGAAGATTCAGTTGCAACACCTTCTGTGTGCCGGGTTTGCGATTTGTTCGCCTTCCCGCGCCCGTCACGATATGTCCGCGACCGAGCGCCTCAAGGTAAACCGGTGAAGTATAGCAGGACCATGATGCCAGACTGCAGCGACCTGACCTCGATCCGCGAAGACATCGCCTCCGGCCGGCGCCGCAGCGCCGAGTTGCACGCGCTGGCGCAAGAGGCCGCCGACAGTCCCGCGCTGCTCCATGCCTTCATCCGACGCTTCGACGGCTCGGCGGCGACTGCGGATTGTGCTGACGCACAGCTTCGCGTCGGCGCGCCGCTGCCGCCACTGGCCGGCCTCGCGGTGAGCGTGAAGGATCTGTTCGATGTGGCGGGGCACCCCACCACTGCCGGCTCGGTCGTGCTCGCCGACCGGCCGCCTGCCAGCGTCGATTGCCCGGCGGTGGCGCGCCTGCGCGCGGCCGGCGCGGCGTTCGTCGGCCACACGAACCTGACCGAATTCGCCTTCTCCGGCGTCGGCATCAACCCGCACCACGGCACACCCGCCAACCCGGTGACGGCGCGCATCGATTCGACGCCTCGCATCCCCGGCGGCTCGACCTCGGGCGGCGCCGTGTCTGTGGCCGGCGGCGCCGCCTGGGCCGCGCTCGGCTCGGACACGGGCGGCTCGATCCGCATTCCGGCCGCGCTGCAGGGTCTGGTCGGTTTCAAGAGCACCGCGCGGCTGGTGCCTACCGACGGCTGCATCCCGCTGTCGACCACGCTCGACACCGCCTGCGCGATCACGCACTCGGTGCGCGACGCCGTCCTGCTGCACGAGTTGCTCGCCGCGCGATGCGTGACGCTCGCCGGTCGCGCGCTGCGCGTGCTACGGCTGGCGCTGCCGACGAACACGCTGCTCGACGGCTTGGACAGCGCGGTCGCGGCGAGCTTCACCCGCGCGCTCGACGCGTTGCGCGCCGCCGGAGCGACGATCGACGAGGTAAGCCTGCCAGAGCTGTCCGCGCTGAGCCAGCTGCAGGCGTCGGGCGGCTTCGCGGGCGCCGAGTCTTGGGCCTGGCATCGCCGCCTTCTGGCCAGGCGCGAGTCTGCCTACGACCCGCGCGTCGTTGCACGAATCCGCCGCGGCGAACACATCAGCGCAGCCGACTACATCGACCTGTTCACGGCACGCAAGGCGTGGATCGCGCAGATGGCGCAGCGCCTGCATGGCTACGACGCGCTGCTGAGCCCCACGGTGCCGATCGTCGCACCCGCCCTTGCGCCACTGGTGGCCAGCGACGAGGTGTTCCACGCCACCAACGCGCTGCTACTGCGCAACCCCTCGGTGGTCAACCTGCTCGACGGCTGCGCGCTATCGCTGCCCTGCCATGTGGCTGGCGAGATGCCGGTCGGCCTGATGGTATGGAGCGGCGCGCTGTGCGACGACGCGGTGCTCGACGCCTCGCTCGCGATCGAGGCCGCGCTGGCTTCGATGCGGGCTTGACCATGCGGGTCGCAGTCGTCGGCGCCGGGATCGTCGGCGTCACCACGGCCTACGAACTCGCGGCCGATGGCCACGAAGTCACGGTGATCGAGCAGCGCGGCGGCGTCGCGGCCGAGGCCAGTTTCGCCAATGCCGGGGTCGTGGCGCCCGGCTACGTCACGCCCTGGGCTGCGCCCGGCATGCCGGGCAAGGTGCTGTCGTACCTGCTGGCACGCCACGCACCGGTCCGGCTGAACGCGCACCTCGACGCCGGCACGCTCGCATGGCTTTGGGCGTGGTGGCGCGCCTGCAGGCCGCTTCGCTACCAGGCCAACCGCAGCAGCATGCATCGCCTGGCGACTTTCAGCCGCGAGCGCCTGCACCGGCTGACGCACGAACTGCAGCTCGACTACGAGCGCAGCGACGGCTACCTGGTGCTGCTGCGCGGAGCGAAGGACCTCGCCCGGGCGCAGCCGGGCCTCAAACTGCTCGGCGAGATGGGGGTCGCGTTCGAACTTCTCGACGCTGCCGGCTGCCGACGCGTCGAACCGGGCCTGAATGCCGAGATGCCGCTGCAGGCAGGCATCTCCATCGCGAGCGACGAGGTCGCCAACTGCCGCCAGTTCGCACTCCTCATGCGCGCCCAGGCGCAGCGGCTCGGCGCGCAGTTTCGCTTTCACACGACGGTGCAGACGCTGCACCCTGGGCGCACGCCGCTTCTCACGCAGCAGTACCTGCCGCCGGGGGACTCTGCGCTGATCAGCGTCGCCGCCGAGGAGCTCGATCGCGAAGGCCCGTCGACCGTAGCACAGCCTGCCGAAGCGGTGACCGAGGCGTTCGACGCGATCGTGCTCTGCGCGGCGCTCGGCGCGCCGGCCTTGCTCGCACCGCACGGCCTGCGCCTGCCGCTGCTGGCCGTGCACGGCTACTCCGTCACTGCACCGCTTCGCCACCTCGAGGAACATCCGGACGTTGGCCCGCGCTCGGCGCTGATGGACGAGCGCTACAAGGTCGCGATCAGCCGGCTCGGCAACCGCGTCCGCGTCGCCGGAAGTGCCGAACTCGGGGGCTCGCCGGCAAGGCACAACCCGGGTGCACTGGCCACGCTGTACAAGGTGCTCGACGACTGGTTTCCCGGCGCTGCCCGCCTCAGCCAGGCGCAGGCCTGGAAGGGCGCACGCCCGATGTTGCCCGACGGCCCGCCAGTGCTCGGCGCGAGCGGAATCCCCGGCGTGTGGCTCAACCTCGGGCACGGTTCGAGCGGCTGGGCCCTGGCCTGCGGCTCGGCGCGCGTGCTCGCCGACGCGATTTCGGGCAGGACTGCGCCGATCGATCTCGATGGACTGGGTGTGGCGCGCTTGCGCCGCTGAGCGTCGACCGAGCAAACGCAACCGAATCTGCCACACTATTTCCAGCACGCATTGAACAGGCCCTCCTCAGGAGTGACACTCGGCCGAACATGCAACAAGTCACCCGCCCCCCCGCTTCGCTTCCACTGCACGGCCCGGAGGCCAGCCGCCGGCTCGAACAGGTCGCGAACGACGCGCTGCCGCCGCATACGCTGATGCGCCGCGCGGGCCTCGCGGTGGCTCGCCTCGCGCTGGCGCTTGCTCCGCACGCGCGAACCGTGTGGATTGCCGCCGGCCCGGGCAACAACGGAGGCGACGGGCTCGAGGCGGCGATCACGCTGCTGCGGGCCGGCAAGGAAGTGCGCGTCACGCTGGCGGGTAATCCGGCGCGGCTTCCCGCCGATGCGAGCGACGCGCTGGGGCGTGCGCAGGCCGCGGGCGTGGCCATCGTCAGCAGCGGCGCACCGGCGCTGGCTCCGCAAGATCTCGCGATCGACGCGCTTCTCGGCCTGGGCGCAAGCCGCGCGCCACAGGGGAGGCTCGCCGAACTGATCGCCGAACTCGACGCCCTGCACTGCCCGGTGCTGGCGGTCGACCTGCCCTCGGGCCTGAACGGTCTCACCGGCCAGCCGCGGGGCGAGGCCTGCGTTCGCGCCGCGCACACTCTGTCGCTGCTGAGTCTCAAGCCCGGCCTCTTCACCGGTCACGGCCGCGACATGGCGGGCGAGGTCTGGTTCGATGATCTCGGAGTGGACGGAAACGCCACGCCGCCCGACGCGTGGTTGACCGGCTCAGTCGAGGCGGGCGCCGCCCGGGTCCGGCGCCGCCACACGCAGCACAAGGGTAGCTTCGGCGACGCCGCCGTCGTGGGCGGCGCGCCGGGAATGACCGGCGCGGCGCTGCTCGCGGCACGCGCCGCGCACGCCGCCGGCGCGGGTCGCGTCTTCGTGAGCCTGCTCGAACCCGAGCGTGCAGGCCAGGACATGGCCCTCGATGTCATGCGCCCGGAGCTGATGTTTCGGCGCGCGTGGTGGCAGGGCGCGCCCGAGGTGATCGCCGCGGCGACCGTCGTCTGCGGCTGTGGCGGTGGCGAAGCGGTACGCAGCGTGCTGCCGCGCCTGTTGAGCTTGGCGCCACGCCTGGTGCTCGACGCGGATGCGCTCAACGCGATCGCCGCCGACCCCGCCCTGCAGACGCTGCTCAAGACGCGCGCCGTGCGAGGCCATGCCAGCGTGCTGACGCCACACCCGCTGGAGGCTGGGCGGCTGCTCGGCCTGCCGACCGCCGAGGTGCAGGTCGACCGTCTGCGCAGTGCGCAGGCTCTGGCCGAAAGGTTCGGCTGCGTGGTGCTGCTCAAAGGCTCGGGAAGCGTGATCGCTGCGCCCGGTCGCCCACCCCACATCAACCCGACCGGCAGTGCGGCGCTGGCCACCGCCGGCACGGGCGACGTGCTCGCGGGCTGGATCGGTGGCCTGTGGGCGCAGGCCGACGAGGCGGAAGGCGCCTTCGCGGTGGCCGCATCGGCTGCCCATGCGCATGGCACCGCGGCCGATGAGTCCGGCGTCACGCCGCTGCGTGCGGCGGAGCTCGTGGAGCGGATGTCCGCCAGTTGATCGCCGCCGACCCGGGCGCCTGCGCTCCAGCGGGCGTGAACAGCCCGCCGACGTCGAGCACGTCGAGGTACTGCTTCAAGCCGCAGCCCTCGCAGCCGATTTCCACGCGCCCCCATTCGGTGGCGATGCCATGCACCTCGCCCGCGCCGGGACCGAGCAGCATGCGGCCGACGCGTTCACGCGAGCAACTGCAGGCAATGCGAGGCGCGCCGTCGCCCTGCTGTGGCTCGAAGTGGCGCGGCGACTCTTCCCAGAAGAGGCGGTGCCGGACCGGATCGGCGTAAGCGGCCAGCGAACACAAATTGAAGTCTGTTGACGAGTAGGCAAGGCGCCCATCGCGCAGAGATTGCCGCGCTCAAGCGGCTTACCCTGGCGCCGGAACAGGAACTGCGCCGCCTGAACAAGGCCCGCGCGAAAGTTGCGCCGGTCGTAGCGAAGGAGGTGTCGCCGCAAGAGGTCCGGTTCAGCGCCAAGGGCCTGGCGTCACAGCGGCAGCGCCTTGCGCTGTCGGCTGACGACTGTGGGCTTCTGCTGGGCGCGTCCGGACAGTCCATCTAGAACTGGGAGCAGGGTAAAGCCCGACCACAGGCCAAGCATTTGCCTGCCATCGCGGCTCTCAGGGCCATGGGCAAGCGGGAGGCGGCTGCGCGCCTGGCGTCTCTGCGCGGAGCGCGTTAGCCGCCTCGGCCTACAGCACCAGCTGCGGATACGGCAATAGACCAAGCATGGCAGCGGTCTCGGCAATCACACTGTCGCGCTCAGCGGGGGACATTGCGCGGTAGCTGATCTGCCCGATGCGGTCGGCCTCGTCGACGGTTTCCACGTCTGCCAAGCCTACCGCCAGCAATGCGCGGCGGTCACCCGCCATGCGTCCGTAAGCGGCTTCGCGAACGGCCTTCGCGCCGTACTTCATGCACGCGAAGCGGATATCGCCTTCGGGTGTGTCCATGCGTGCAATCTACTTCGGCGAACCCAGCGCGGCACATCGCGCGCGACCAGCGGTCGACCAGCGTGGATGTACGGCACGTCATCTGACCGCGCCCTGAGCGCGATCCAGCACGTCATGGGCGCTCGCGCCACTCCCAGTCGCGCGCATCACATTCGCCCTTGTTGGTGATCGACGACACGAGGTTGCCCCGCACGTCATAACAGGCAAAGCGGGGCCGGCCGGCGGGCGCCTCGGTGGAGCATCCCGTACCGAGCAGCGGCAACACCATGGCTGCGATCCACAAGGGGGCGGAGCGCTTTGAAATACGGCTTGCCGTCGACGGTACGCGTGATCGTTGCATGGTTCTCAGTCTAGGACATCGCGCCGACGCGCCAGATTCACGCAGGCTCCGAACTTGTCGTGCGCTAGGCCAGCATGCCGACCCGAGTCACCACAGGCGAAAGCGATTTCCGTGGCGATGATCGCCATGCCGTAAGCGCAATCCCTGCACTGTGATGACGAGGCCGACCAGTGCAATGATGCCGATTGCCAAGTAGAGCATCACGTCATGGATCTCCATGTTACGTGGCGGCAAATGTAAGTGCGGGCTGCGCAAATGACCAGTTCGGGTGTCATCGCTGCCTGTCGATTTCATGGTGAACGCAACAATGAGAAACCCGCAAGCATGGACATGCGCCAAGGCGCCAGGCCGTCACGGGTCACGGAGGCCAACGAACGATGCCCGGCCACTGGACGCACATCAAACGCCGCCAGCTGCCGGCGCAATTACGCAAGGCCTCGCCCGCTGCCGCAGTCGAGAGCGGGGGCAGACTTCGTTGGCCCTGCTCTTGCCCGCTCGATGTGGATCGCCACCACGAAGCCGTTCCGGGGCGCGTTCGAGGATGGACGCCAAGTCCTTATCAGTAGACGCATGCACCTGCCGCACACCAGGCATGCCTTCGAAGAGGAAGCGATGCCATACGCTCATCCGATCTTCTTGAGCGTGGTGCGAAAGCACCGCGCGTTCTCGATGTAGTGGGCGGCACCGCGCCGCAAGCCGGCAATCTCTTCGCGCGTGAGTTGGCGCACCCGCTTGGCCGGGGAGCCGACGATCAGCGAGTTGTCGGGAAACTCCTTGCCCCCGGTGACGAGCGACCCCGCGCCCACCAGGCAGTCGCGGCCGATCCTCGCGCCGTTCATCACCACCGCCTGGATGCCGATCAGCGAGCCGTCGCCCACCGTGCAGCCGTGCAGCATCGCCTGGTGGCCGACGGTGACGTTCTCGCCGACCGTCAGCGGAAAACCCGGGTCGGCATGAAACACGCAGCCATCCTGCACGCTGGTGCCCCTGCCGACGCGGATGGGCTCCGTGTCGGCGCGCAGCACGGCGCCGAACCACACGCCGACGTCCGCCCCCAGTTCCACTGCGCCGATCACCTGGGCGCTGTCGGCGACCCAGGCGCTGTCTGCGATGCACGGTGCCTGGTCGCCGAGTTGGTAGAGGGCCATCGGTGTCCTTGGAGCTGAAGCCGATAATTCTAGGGATGATGCCGCGCCAGCATGCCCCGCAGGACTTGCACCGTGTCGATCCGATAGTCACGGCGGAGCAAACATGAGGGATTCCCGCTTCGACATCCTGTTCGAGCCGGTTCAGATCGGCCCGGTGCGCACGAAGAACCGCTTCTATCAGGTGCCACACTGCAACGGCATGGGCCACGGCCGGCCCGCTGCGCTGGCGGCGATGCGCGGCGTGAAGGCCGAAGGCGGCTGGGGCGTGGTCTGTACCGAGGAGGTCGAGATCAGCCCTCTGTCGGAGATTTCGCCCCATTTCGAGGGCCGCCTCTGGGAGGACCGCGACATTCCGGCTCTCGAACTCATGGCCGACGCCTGCCATGAACACGGCGCGCTGGCCGGCATCGAGCTCGCGTTCAACGGCTACGCCACGCCGAATCGCTACAGCCGCGAGATTCCGATGGCGCCGTCGCATTTGCCCGTGCGCATGCTCGATCCGATCCAGGCACGGGCGATGGACAAGGGCGACATCCGCGACGTCCGGCGCTGGCATCGCGACGCGGCATTGCGGGCGCGGGCGGCCGGCTTCGACCTCGTCTACGTCTATGCGGGACACGACCTCGGCCTGGCGATGCACTTCATCTCCAGGCGCACCAACCGCCGCACCGACGAATACGGCGGCAGCCTCGAGAACCGGGTCCGATTCCTGCGCGAGCTGATCGAAGACACCAAGGACGCCGTAGGCGACCGCTGCGGCGTGGTGGTGCGCCTGGCCGTCGATCAATTGCTGGGACCGGGCGGCATCACGGCGGAGGCGGAAGGCCGCGATGTGATCGCGTGCCTGGCAGACCTACCCGACCTCTGGGACGTCAACGTGGCGGACTGGTCCAACGATAGCGTCACGGCGCGCTTCGCTGAAGAGGGCTACCAGGAACCCTACATCCGCTTCGTCAAGTCGGTCACGCGCAAGCCGGTGGTCGGCGTCGGGCGCTACACCTCCCCCGACGCGATGGTCTCGCTGGTCAGGCGCGGGGTGATGGACCTGATCGGCGCGGCCCGGCCGTCGATCGCCGACCCATTCCTGCCGCGCAAGATCGACGAGGGACGCACCGACGAGATCCGCGAGTGCATAGGCTGCAACATCTGCGTCAGCGGCGACAACCTGAGCGTGCCCATCCGATGCACGCAGAACCCCACGATGGGCGAAGAGTGGCGCCGCGGCTGGCACCCGGAACGCATCGCGCCGGCGCGCAGCGGCGACTCCGTGCTGGTCATCGGCTCCGGGCCCGCCGGCCTGGAACTGGCTCGCGCATTGGGGCAGCGGGGCTACGAGGTCGCGCTCGCCGAGGCGGGTTCCCGGCTCGGTGGTCGCCTGCTCCACGAGTCGTCGCTGCCCGGCCTCGCATCGTGGATGCGCGTGGTGGACCATCGCGTCCATCTGCTGCGCCGGATGTCCAATGTCACGATCGCCCTGCAGAGCCCGCTGCGCACCGCCGACGTGCTGGCCTTCGGCTTCAGGCGCGTATTCGTGGCCACGGGCTCGGCGTGGCGCAGGGACGGCTTGGGTCGGCGCCATCGCCAACCCGTCGTCGGGCACGCACTTCGCAATGTGTTCACCCCCGACGAGGTGTTCGGCGGCGCAAGGATCGCCTCGCCGGTCGTGGTCTACGACGACGATCACTACGTCATGGGCGCGGCGCTGGCCGAGAAGTTCGCCAGGGACGGGCTCGAGGTGCACTTGCTGACGCCGTCGACCAAGGTGTCGGAGTGGACCGACCTGACGATGGAACAGACGCGGATCCAGGCCCGGCTGATGGAACTCGGGGTCCACGTGCAGACGGCAGTCGAACTGAGTGGCATCTCCGCCGGCGGCAGCGGACTGTCGCTATCGCTGACCAGCATCTACACGCCCCGGCCTTCGAGGCTCGAATGCGCGAGCGTCGTGATGGTGACGATGCGCAACCCCTGCGACGATCTCTTTCGTGACCTGCTGGCGCGGCAGGACGAGTGGCCAGCTTCGGGCGTCGTGTCGGTGCGCTGCGTTGGCGACGCTTACGCACCGGGAACCGTCGCCGCTGCCGTCTATGCGGGGCACCGGGCGGCTCGCGAATTCGACGCCGCGAGCGATCTACTCGATGCCGTGCCGTTCAGGCGGGAGATGATCGCGATCGAACGCTGACCAGGCCCTCAGGCAGCCTCGCGCGCCGACGGACTGGCGCCGAGGATGCGCGTCAGCGCCGCGTCGAGGTTTGCCACGGTGCGGTCGATGTGGTGCAGTTTGTCCAGCCCGAACAGGCCGATGCGGAAGGTCTTGAAGTCGGCAGGCTCGTCGCACTGCAGCGGTACGCCGGCAGCCGTCTGCAGGCCCTCGCCGAGGAAGGCCTTGCCAGAGTGCAGACCGGCGTCGTCGGTATAGCTGACGACGACGCCAGGCGCCTGGAAGCCCTCTGCCGCGACGCTGCGCAGCCCTCTGGACGTGAGCGACGCGCGCACCCTGCGGCCGAGCTCGAGCTGTTCGGCGCGCAGCTTCTCGAAGCCATAGGCTCGGGTCTCGAGCATCACGTCGTGCGTGATCTTGAGCGCATCGGTCGGCAGCGTCGCGTGGTAGGCGTGGCCGCCGCCTTCATAGGTCTCCATGATCTGCAGCCACTTCTTCAGGTCGGCCGCGAAGCTGCTGCTGCTGGTGGCGTCGATCGCGTGGCGTGCGCGCTCGCTGAGCATCACGAAGGCGCAGCAGGGCGAGCCGCTCCAGCCCTTTTGCGGCGCGCTCACCAGCACGTCGACGCCTGTGGCCTGCATGTCGACCCAGACTGCGCCCGAGGCGATGCAGTCGAGTACGAACAGTCCGCCGACCTCGTGCACCGCTTGGGCCACCGCGCGCAGGTAGGGGTCGGGCAGCATGATGCCGGCGGCCGTCTCGACGTGCGGCGCAAAGACCAGGTCGGGCCGCTGGGCGCGGATCGCAGCGACGACCTCGTCGACCGGGGGCGGGGTGAACGGCGCCTGGCGGCCGGACGCGACAGCGCGGGCCTTGAGCACGACCTGCTCCGACGGAATCTTCCCCATCTCTAAGATCTGCGTCCATCGATAGCTGAACCAGCCATTGCGGATGACGAGCGTCTTGCGCCCGGCGGCGAACTGGCGCGCCACGGCTTCCATGCCGAAGGTGCCGCTACCGGGGACGACGATCGCCGAGCGCGCATGGTAGACCTCCTTGAGGATGCCCGAGATGTCGCGCATCACCCCCTGGAATTTCTGCGACATGTGATTGAGCGCGCGGTCGGTGAAGACGACCGAATATTCGAGCAGACCGTCGGGGTCGATTTCGGGCAGCAGACCAGGCATGACAATTCCCTTCATGGACACGGGCGAACAGGCTGGCCCGATTATCGCCGGACCCCGCTCGCCAAGCACGGTACTCGTGTTGACGCTCGAGGACACCGCCCCTAAGCTTCTTCGCGCGAGTTTGCCGCATCCTCGATCGAATGCGCCACGCACTGATGGCAAGAGCAAGGGAATCGCCGATGAATGAGTTCAAGGCAACGTGGCAAGCTGGGCTCGACCGGCTGTGCGAGCGTGTCCTTTGCATCCGGTCCGAAGTTGGCGAGGCCTGGCCGTACCACTGCGATCCCGCCACCGGCGTCTGGGATACGACCGCGGACGGCGACTGGTGCGGCGGCCATTGGGCGGAATGCCTTCGCATCGTCGGCGAACTGACGCACGACCGGACCCTGCTCGACGAGTCGGCGCAACGCACCGAGCGTCTGCGACCCTATCTAGAGCGCGACGACATGTTTCGTGCACACCGCTTCTACTACTCGGCGGCGCGGCAATGGGCCTGGACGCGGGATCCGAAGTTCCGCACGCTGGCACTGGCGTCGGCCTGGGCGGTTCGCTCGATGGCCATCGAAGTCAACGGCGCCATGCCCATCGGGACCCAGGTCCAGGTCCGCTCGACACAGATCTTCGGCCGCGAGAAGGTCTGCGTGGACAACGTGCACCCGAACCTCATCCTCGACTGGTGGGCCTTCAAGGAAACCGGCGACGAGGCCTTCATCGCCGGCGCGAGGCGCCATCTCGACCTGACGGCGCGCGACTTCATTCGCGACGACGGCTCGACCCTCGAGTTCATCGACTACGACCTCGGCAGCGGCCGGCCGCTGCGCGACTACACGCTGCTCGGCGCGAGCGACGAAAGCTGCTGGTCGCGCGGCCAGGCGTGGGCGATCGCGGGCTACCTGCGCGCCTACGAGGCGCTGCGCGACGAGCGCTACCTGAACATCGGCCAGCGTCTGCTGAACTACTGGCTGGCCAACGCCGACGCAGATGGCATTCCCCCGTGGGACTTCAAGGACCCCGAGTCGGGGCTGCACAGCGCCGCTCCAGTGCTCGACACCTCGGCAGCGGCCGTCGTGGCTGAGCAGCTCGCCCGGCTCGCCCTCCTGCCCGATCTGCCCGCCGCGGCCGCAGCGACGGCTGCCCTCACTGTGCGCTTCATCGACGGCCTGCTGCGACACCTGACGCCGCTGGGGCCGGAAGACACCCGTCCGCCCGGCGTGCTGCTCGACGGCTGCTTCAACCAGCCACGGCGCTATGCCAATCGCAGCGAGCTCATCTGGGGCACGGCCTATCTGTTGTTCGCGCTCTACTATTTGAAGACCGGCAGGGTTGTCGAGTAGGTCGGCCGCGCCTGCCGTAGCGCACAATTTGCGCATTGCCACCATCGCCACCGGATCACCCGCCAGGGCCACCGGGGCACCATTCAGGAGAGAGCAGATGGACAAGACACCGACCACACCGAAGGCAAGCACCGGGATCAACCGCCGCCGCTTCAACCAAGCGGCCGCAGGCACCTCCGCGATCGCGGCTGCCGGCTGGTTCCCGGCGATCGTTCGCGCGCAGTCGGCGAAGCTGAAGGTCGGCGTCATCCTGCCGCGCTCCGGGGTGCTGGCGCAGCTGGGCCAGTCCTGCCAGCGCGGTGCCGACATCTCCCCGGGAATCATGAAGGAGTTGTACGGAGTCGATCTCGAGCTGATGAACGTCGACTTCGAGTCCAACGTCGACCAGGCGCGCTCACGCGCCGAGAAGCTGATCAATGACGGTGCCAACCTGCTGATCGGCGCCTTCGATTCGGGGGCCAGCGCCGCGATCGCGCAAGTGGCCGAGCAGCGCAAGATCCCGTTCGTCATCAACGTCGCCGCCGCGCCGCCGATCACCGAGCAGGGCTACAAGTACACCTTCCGCAACTTCCCGACCTCGGGCGACCTGATCCGCAACGGCCTCTCACTGTTCCGCGACTTGTTCCAGGCCACCGGCACCGCGCCGCGCAAGTGCGTGTTCATGCACGTAAACGACACCTTCGGCATGGCCAACAAGGGGGCCATCGACCGCATACTGCCGACGCTGGACTACCTGCCCTTCAAGATCGTCGAGACCATCTCCTACGACCCCGCCGCGCGCGACCTGTCGGTCGAGGTGGCAAAGGCGAAGGCCAGCGGTGCCGACATCGTGATGCTCGTGTGCCGCCTGAACGACTCGATCCTGCTCGTGCGCGAGATGGTCAAGCAGCGATACAACCCGATGGGTCTGATCAGCCCCGGCTCGCCGGGCATGTACGAGGCGCCGTTCTACACGGCGCTTGGGAAGTACTCCGAGTACTGCATATCGAACGTTCCCTGGTACGACCCGAAGTCGAAGATGACCGCCATCGTGGAGCGCGCGTTCAGCAAGGCATTTCCGCAGGACAAGCTGATGTTCCATGCGCTCAACGTCGGCTTCACCGTCGAGGCGATGATGGTGGCGGCCGACGCGTTCAAGCGCGCCCGCTCGACGGACGGCGCGGCGCTGGCCGACGCGATCCGCCAGACCCGCATCACCGAACGCATGATGCTCGGCGGCCCGATCGCTTTCAACGCGAAGGGCCAGAACACCGAGATCGCGTCGGCGTGCATCCAGAACCGCAATCTGCGCCCGCAGGTCGTGCTGCCCGCGGCGAGTGCCGAGACGAAGCCGGTGTTCCCGATGCCCGACTGGAACTCCCGCACCTGAGCCACCCCCGGACCGAGGCTCCCGACCGCAGCGAACGAAGACGACCCGCGCCCGATGCCGCTGGACCTCGTCGTCAACGTGCTCGTCAGCGGGCTGCTCACGGGCCTGGTCTACGGGCTGATGGCACTCGGCCTGTCGGTCATCTACGGGGTGGTGCGCATCGTCAACTTCGCGCACGGCGAGTTGATGGCGCTGGCGATGTACGTCACCGTCTTTGCCTTCGCTGCGCTGAAGCTCGATCCGCTGTGGATGCTGCTGCCGGTGGCACTCGGCTTCTTCGGCCTCGGGTACCTGCTGCAGCGCGCGCTCATCAACCCGTTCATCGACCGGCCCGAGCACGCTCAGTTCATGCTCCTGCTGGCGCTGGCGCTGATCCTCGTCAACGGCCTGCTGCTCGTCTTCGGGCCGGACGCGCACAACGTGCAGGTCGACTACGCGCTCGACTCCTATCAGATCGGCCTGCTGCTCGTCGACAAGGTGCGTGTCGTCTGCGCCGGCGTCGCGCTGGTGTGCTGCACGTTGCTCTGGGCGATCTTTCGATTCACCGGCTTCGGCAAGGCCATCCGCGCCTGTGCCGACAATCTGCTCGGCGCCCGCGTCGTGGGCCTGAACGTGGCGCACCTCTACGGGCTGACCTTCGGCATCGGTTGCGCCTGCGTCGCGGTGGCTGGAACGCTGCTGACGCTGCTCGTCGACGTGACCCCCGCGTCGGGCCCTGCCTATACGCTGCTCGCCTTCATCATCGTCATCATCGGCGGGCTCGGCTCGATGCCGGGTGCGCTCGCCGGTGGCGTGCTGATCGGTGTCTCCGAGGCCGCGGCCGGCATCGTCTTCACGCCTTCGGCCAAGAGCATGGTGTCGTTCGCGTTGCTGATCGCCGTGCTCGCGTTCAAGCCGCAGGGCCTGTTCGCCCGCCGCTGAATAGACCGTCCCGATGCACGACCTGCTGGCCCTGTTCACCGAAGCCTCCCCGCGCCCGCGCAATGCGCTGCTGGCGCTGCTCGCGTTGCTCGTGCTGGCTCCGCTGCTGATCGACCGCTACCTGCTGTCGCTGATGATCCTGGTGCTGTACTTCGCGTTCGTAGGCCAGGCGTGGAACATCATGATGGGTTTGTGCGGCCAGCTTTCACTCGGTCATGCCCTCTACGTCGGCCTGGGCGCCTACACGGCGGCCGCGCTGTACCAGCACTTCGGTCTGACTCCCTGGCTGGGCATGTTCGCCGCGGTGTTCGTCTGCGTCGCGATGGCCACGCTGATCGGCTGGCTCGCGTTTCGCTTCGGCATCGCCGGCACCTACTTCGCGCTGCTGACCATCGCATTCGCCGAGTTCACGCGCATCGGTTTCGACCACTTCACCTGGGTCGGAGGCTCGGCCGGGTTCTTTCTCAAGGTCGTGCAACAGGGCACCACCGACTGGCTGAACCTGCGCGGCCATCCGCGGATGTTCTATTTCCTCGCGCTGGCGCTCGCCACGGGAGCCTTCGTCCTAACCGCCTGGCTGATGCGCAGCCGCACTGGCTACTACTTCCGCGCGATCCGCGACAACGAGGAAGCGGCATGTGCCGCCGGCGTCAACACCTTCCGCTACAAGATGATCGCGATCCAGATCTCGGCCGCGCTGACCGCGCTTGCCGGTGTGTTCTTCGCCTTCTACTACAACAACCTGTTTCCCGAGCAGATCTTCAACATGGGCCGCTCGATCGAGATCATCCTCGCCCCCATCATCGGCGGCGTCGGCACGCTGTTCGGCCCCGTCATCGGCGCGGCACTGCTGACGCTGCTGTCCGAAGGCCTGACCGAACTGCTGCAGGCGCTCGGCATCCAGGCGCCGGGGCTGAAGCAGATTCTCTATGGCGTGGCCCTCGGCGTGTCGATCATGTTCATGCCGCACGGCGTGTGGCCGGGGATCGCGCGACGAATGGGCCTCGGGCGCGACAAGACGGAATCAAGCGAATGATCGGCTCGCCGTTGCTCGATGTGGCCGCAGTGTCGAAGAGCTTTCGCGGACTGCGCGCGGTCGCCGACGCTTCGCTGCAGCTGCGCCCGGGCGAGGTCGTCGCCCTGATCGGTCCCAATGGCGCCGGCAAGACGACGCTGTTCAACCTGATCGCCGGTGCGCTCGCACCCGACCATGGCGCCATCCGGTTCGACGGGCACGACATCACCGGCTTGCGCGCCGACCAAGTCTGCGCCGCCGGCATCGGCCGCACGTTCCAAATCGTCAAGCCGTTCGCCGACATGAACGTGCTCGACAACGTGATGGTCGGCGGCTTTCGCGGCAATGCCAGTGCGAGCCTGGCGCGCTCGCGCGCCCGCACCGCGCTCGCTGCGTTGCGCATCGACGACCTGCGCCATCGGCCGGCGTCCAGCCTCACGCTGCCCGACCGCAAGAAGCTCGAAGTGGCGCGCGCGCTCGCCACGCAGCCGCGCCTGCTGCTCCTCGACGAGGTGATGGCCGGGCTGCGGCCGACAGAAACCGACGTGATGGTGCGAGCCTTCCAGCGCCTGAACGAGGAGCAGTCGGTCACGATCCTGCTGATCGAACACGTGATGCGCGCCGTGATGGCACTGGCGCAGCGCGTCTACGTGCTGCATCACGGCGAGATCATCGCGCAGGGCACGCCGGCGGAAGTGACGCGCGATGCCCGCGTGCTCGAGAGCTACCTCGGGGCCGAAGCACTGTGATGGAGAAGCAGGGCTCGCCGATGCTGAGCGTGCGCGACCTCGCCGTCTTCTACGGCGACGCGCCGGCACTGTCGGACGTCTCGATCGACATCCGGCAGGGCGAAATCGTCGCCATCATCGGCGCCAACGGCGCCGGCAAGACCTCGTTGATCCGCGCCATCGGTGGCGTGCTGTCGCCTCGAAGCGGATCGATCCGCTTCGAGGGCCGCGAGATCGCGGGCCTATCCAGCCACCTGACTTGCAATCTCGGCATCGGCCAGGTGGCGGAGGGTCGACAGGTGTTTCCGAACCTGAGCGTGCTGGAGAACCTCGACGTCGGTGCGTTGCTGCCGCGCGCCCGTCCCGCAGCGGCACGGACACTCGAAGCCGTGTTCGCGATGTTCCCGCGCCTGCACGAGAGATCGTCGCAGCCCGCCGGCACCTTGTCGGGTGGCGAGCAGCAGATGCTGGCGATCGGCCGCTGCCTGATGGGTGCGCCGCGGCTGATCATGTTCGACGAGCCTTCGATGGGCCTGGCCCCGACGGTCGTGCACGAGGTGCTGCAGGTCATCCGGCAGTTGCACGACGGCGGCATGACAGTGCTGCTCGTCGAGCAGAACGTCGCCGTCTCGCTGAGGCTCGCCGACCGCGCCTACGTGCTGGAGAGCGGACGCGTCGTGTTGTCGGGGACCGGCGCCGAGCTGCTCGCCGACCCACGCGTCAAGGAGGCGTACCTGGGGCTCTGAGCGCGGACGGACGCGAAGTCCCTGCACCGCGAAGCGTGCGCGCCGCGGCCAAGGCGACGACTGATTGAGTGCTCTGGAACCGGCTCGACCAGACCTGTCCCAAGCCAGGTGCAGCAGAGATCAGGGTCGCAGGTGCAGCCGGTGCGCCATCGCCGCTGGGTCGAGCTGCAACGGGCGGTACGCCACTTCGGCCCAGGCCGCGCCCATGTCGCCATAGCGCGACGAGAACACCAGACCGCTCTGCCCGGTCTGGTAGACGAAGCGCGACTGTTCGAGGTCGGAAAGGTCGTACAGCGTGCGCATCGACGGCGCGTGGCGGTTGGCGAACGGCTCCTTGGGCTGGTTGGCGTGGAACTGGCCGACGTTGACGGTATAGCTGTCGCCGCCGGTGGGCACGCGCACGTCGAAGAATGGCGCCAGTGCGGCCACGTTGCTGAATGGCTTGTGCGCCGACAGGGCCGGGTGCGCCACGCCCCATTGCCACTTGGCCGGGTCGGCGCCGTAGATCGCTTGCAGCCGGGCGAGTGCGCGGTCCAGCGCCTGGCCCGAGACCGCCAGGCAGCCGGCATCCCCACACCAGCCCTTGTCGTCCCGCTCGAGAATGCCCTCGATGGCCGGGCGCAGCGCTCGCTTGCCGTAGATGGACATCAGCCGCTCCGCGCCGAGCTTGCCACCGATGACGCCGCGCGTGAATTCGTCGGCCCAGACCGAGAAGATCAGCGGCGCCGCGCTGTCGGCGCGCATCACGCCGTCGAAGCCGTTCAGCAGCGCCTGAGCCTGCGCACCCAGTGGATGCGACACCGGCGCCTTACGCAGAGAAGGCAGCAACCTGACAGTCGACAGCGAGAGCTGATCCTTGTGTACCGCCTGCATCGAGGCCAGATCGTGCTGCAGACGCGCTGCGAGCAGTGCGTCGATGCGCTGTTGCCGGTAGGAGGCTTCCCAGTCGGAAGTGATGAAGTGGGGGTAGTCGGCGCCGTGGATGCGCTGGTTGGCAGTAGCCCGCCAGCCGCGCGTCTCGATCGAGGCACCGTCCTCCTGCGGCGTCTCGGCGTAGCTCAGCCAGCCGATCCAGTCGTAGCGTGCGTCCCAGCCCGGCGCCGGCGCGACGCCCATGATGTCGTTGGCGGGGTCGCGCAGTGGCACCCGGCCGATCGCCCTGTAGGCCACCTTTCCACTGGTGTCGGCCATCACCGCGTTCTGCATCGGCGAGTGCCACTCGGCAAAGGCGGCGATCAGTTCGTCCACGGACTGCGCGCGGTTGGCGCGGAAGCCGGCCAGTGCAGTGTGGTTGTCGGGGTCGAGCGCGCTCCAGCGCAGCACCACCGCGTAACGGTCGAGGGCAAGCAGCTTGGCATACGGCTTCTGTGCGTCGCTGATCACCGGGCCGTGACGCGTCGAACGCACCGTGATCGTCACGTCCGACACGTTCTTCACCTTGATGACTTCGGTGCGCGTCTCGAACGCGGCCCAGCCCTGCGGCGTCTGGTAGCGCATCGGATTGGCCGGGTCGATTCGCTCGAGGTAGAGGTCCTGCACGTCGGGGCCGGTGTTGGTGACGCCCCAGGCCACCTTGGCGGTGCGGCCCAACACGACGAAGGGTATGCCTGGAAGGGTGGCTCCGATGACGTCGAGCGGCGCGCCGGGCGTGCCATCGGCATTGCGTTCTGCGGGCGCCTGCAGGCGTGCGAAGTACCAGATCGCCGGCGCGCTCAGGCCGAGGTGCGGGTCGTTGGCCAACAGCGGCTTGCCGCTGGCGGTGTGGCTGCCAGCGACCACCCAGTTGTTGCTGCCGCTGCCCTCGACGGTGCCCGCGTTGCGTACGAAGTCGTCCGACCAGTGCTCGATCTGCGCAGTCACCAGGGCGCCCCGAAGTCCGGTTCCAGCGCTCGCCGCCCTTCCCGTCTTCAGCGCCGGCGCCGTCCCGTTGCCGGCCTGACCCTCCTGCCGATACACGCCGAGATCGGCATACAACTTCGCAAAGTCGACCTTCGACGCCGGTGCTTCGCCCTCATAGGGTGGCATCAACTGCCAGAGCTGCCCGGTGCTGAGCACCTGCGCGGCGTTCAGGCGCACGAATTCGTTGCCCCAGTTGCCACCCAGGTCGAGCGCCATCATGATCTGCCAGCCGACGCTGTCGGCGGGTGTCCAGGCCACGCCGGAAACGCCACCGGGTTTGACGCCCAGCAGATGGAACTCGGGCTGCAGCGCCTGCGAACTGCTCGCGTAGAAAGCATTGATCCCGTCGGCGTAGGCTTGAAGCGCGGCCTGGGCGCCGGCGGGCAGGCTGTCGAACTGCTGCTTGGCGGCGCGCATGACGCCCAGCGTGCGAATCAGCTTGTCGGTTTCCAGAGTGGCCTCGCCGAGCATCTCCGAGAGCTCGCCGTGCATCAGGCGGCGGTTGAACTCGAGCTGCCAGCCCCGTTCCTGCGCATGCACGTATCCGATGCCGAACCACGCGTCGTGAGCCGTCTGCGCCTTGATGTGGGTGACGTCGGAGCTATCGCGCTCGACGATCAGCCGCTGCTGCAGCCCGGGCGCCTCGAGCTCGCCATCGAGCGTCGGAAAGCTGCGCGTCACGTACACGGCAACGGCAGCCAGCAACAGGACCAGCAAGGCCAGCGCGCCCAGTCCCAGGCGCTTGACGATCTTCATCGCTTCGTCTCCCCGAAGTTGTCAGCACATGCGGAGCTCATGCACACGGTCTGAGAGTGTACGGAGTCGCCGGCACTGCGGCGGTCGGGCACGGCTGCGGGGGGCCAGCGCCAACGCGCGGCGTTCGAGGCATCATCGCGCCCATGAACATCGCCGACGAAATGCTGCAGACGCTGAGCCGAGCCTTCGCTGATACCCCGGCGCCGCGCGTTCGCGCGCTGCACTTGCCGCCTGCGCCGTGGGACGGCAGCAAGGACGGCGAGTTCGGCGCGCTCGAACTCGACGACGGTTCGCTCGGCCTGAGCTACGTGCTGCTCGACGGCGCGCTCGCGGCGCTGGTGCCGGCGCGCCAGGCGCGGGCCTGATCGGCGCCGACGCGCTGGACGTCGCCCAGCGGTGGGCGCACGGCCAGGGCGCCGAGCGCACGCTCGGCTTCGCTGCCGTCAATGCGTTGACGCGCCACCTGTTCGACCGCGCGGGCTTCGTGCCGCCCGACGCGACCGACTCGATCGGCGGCCTGGCGCCGCAGGCGGGCGAGCACATCGGCATGGTCGGCTACTTTCCGCCGCTGGTGAAGCAGGTGACGGCGTGCGGCGCGCGGCTGACGGTGCTCGAGCTCAAGCCCGAACTGGCGGGCCACCGCGACGGCTTTCGCATCACGCTCGACCCGCGTGAACTCGCAGGCTGCGACAAGGTGCTCTCGACCAGCACCGTGCTGCTCAACGACACGCTCGACGAGGTGCTGGCGCATTGCGCCGCGCGCACGCGCGTTCGCGATGATCGGCCCGGGCGCGAGCTGCCTGCCCGACCCGCTGTTCGAACGCGGCGTGACGCTGCTGGGCGGCGTCTGGATCGAGCGACGCCGAGGCCTTCAAGCAGGCGCTGGCGGCCGGCCGGCCCTGGGGCCCGCACGCGCGAAAGTTCGCGCTCGCGCGCGACGGCCTACCCGGGCATCGACGCGCTGCTCGCTCGGGCTCGATCGGGCCGATGAAGGCCGCGCGCGCGCTGCTGCTGTTCGTCGCGGCTGGCTTGATCGCACTGGCTGTCGCCGTCGGGCCGGCGCACGGCGACGAAGCCCGGGGGCCGGTGTCGAAGGCAGCTTGGGGCGAACGAGGACTCTCGATGGTTCAGGACCGCTTGCTCTACTTCCCGGCACGGGCACTCCAGGCCGAAATGGTGTCGCCGAGGCTTGTCGGCCTGGCCGTCGTCGAAGGACTTCCGCGGGCTGGTCGCCGAGCCTGCCGGTCCGGCGCGCGGCACAGTGATCGTCTTCCACGGCAACGCCGGCCACGCCGGCCATCGTGCGTTCTACGCCGACGCGCTCAACCGGCTCGGGCTTCAGGGTGATCCTCGCCGAGTACCCGGGTTACGGACCGCGCGACGGCGCGCTCGGCGAGGAGAGTCTGGTCGGCGACGCAGCGCAAAGCCTGGCGCTCGCGCACCGCCTGTTTGGCGCGCCGCTGCTCGTCGTCGGCGAGTCGCTCGGCGCCGGCGTGGCCGCGGCGGCCGCGGCGCGCCAGCCCGCTGCCGTCGCCGGCCTGCTGCTGATCACGCCGTGGGACAGGCTGGAGAGCGTCGCCGCGCACCACTATGCCTGGCTGCCGGTGAAGTGGCTGCTGCGCGACCGCTACGACAGCGCTGCCCATCTGGCATCGCTCGGCGGCCCGGTCATGGTGGCCGTGGCCGCGCGCGACGACATCGTTCCACCGCGCTTCGGCATCGCGCTCTACCGGGCCTGCCCGAGCCGAAGCGGCTGGCGGTGATCGAAGGGGCCGGCCACAACGACTGGATCGATCACGTCGACGCAGTGTGGTGGCGCGACGCCACGCGCTTCCTGCTCGGCAGGTGAACTGACCGCACGGCGCGCGAGGCTGTCTTCGCATTGGGTGCCGCGAACCCCTGAACAGGGGATTCAAGCGTCAGGCCGCTGCGGCCGATAGCATGTCGTCGACGGTGGTGCGGCGAGCCCATTCATCCGCACCAAGAAGACCGGCAGTGACTCGTGCCGGCACCGTCTCCAGTGCCGCGATCGGCGCGCACGCCCGACTGCAGGCGTTCGAGTTGCGCCCGGGCTCGACGGCACCGAATCGGCAGCGAGGCTTACGGCTGGCGCAGGCCCGGTGTCCCCCTCGAAGTGGCGCAGTGCGACCTGCCATTGCGGCGCGCTGACGATCCCGCGACACTGTTCGTGCATCGAGTCGCATTTCGGAAGGATCGTCCATGCCCGCACCCACCCGCCTTGCCGACTGCACCGCCAGCGAATTGCTGCAGCTCTACCGCACTGCTCAGGCATCGCCGGTTGAAGCGGCCCAGGCCGTACACGAGCGCATCGCGCAGCTGAACCCGAGCCTGAATGCGTACTGCCTGATCGCCCCCGACGCCTCGCTGCAGGCGGCACGCGCCAGCGAGGCGCGCTGGCAGGCCTGCGCAGGACGGGCGAGCCCTGCGGAGAACTCGACGGGGTGCCGGTTTCGATCAAGGACCTGGTCCTCACCCGCGGCTGGCCTACGCTGCGCGGATCGCGTACGGTCGATCCGCACCAGCCGTGGGAGGTCGACGCGCCGGTCACGGCACGGTTGCGCGAGGCCGGCGCGGTCTTGCTGGGCAAGACAGCAACACCCGAATTCGGCTGCAAGGGCGAGACCAATTCGCCGCTGACCGGCCTCACGCGCAATCCATGGAACCTGGCGAAGACGCCGGCGGCTCCTCCGGCGGCGCGGCGGCAGCCGTGGCGGCGGGCGATGGGGCCGCTCGCGGTCGGCACCGACGGCGCTGGCAGCGTGCGCATCCCGGCCGCGTTCTGCGGCACCTTCGGACTCAAGCCGAGCTTCGGGCGCGTTCCGGCGTATCCGCTGTCGCCGTTCGGAACGGTATCCCACCTCGGACCGCACACGATGAGCGTGCGCGACGCGGCGATGATGATGAACGCGATCAAGCGCCCCGATGCGCGAGACTGGACCTCGCTGCCACCCGATGGCGGCGACTACCTGATGGGCCTAGAAGACGGCATTCGCGGCCTCAGCATCGCCTATTCGCCGACGCTCGGCTACGCGAAGAACGTGCATCCCGAGGTCGCTGCCGCGGTCGACGCGGCGGCGCGCCAGCTCGAGGCGCTGGGCGCGCGCGTGGAGCGCGTCGACCCCGGCATCGAAGACCCGCTCGAGATCACGACGGGCCTCTGGTTCGTCGGCTCCTGGACGCTGTGGAACACGCTGGCGCCCGAGCAGCAGGCGGTGACCGACCCGGACTTCAGCGCCCAGGCCGAGCTCGGCGCGAGATTCAGCGCACTCGACGTGCAGCAGTTGAATCTGCGGCGCGGTGCGCTCGGCTCGCACATGCGCCAGTTCATGCAACGCTACGACCTGCTGCTGACGCCGACCATCGCGGTGCCGGCGTTCGACGCCCTGCCCGCCGGACACAGCCGGATGGATCCGACGACGATGCTCGGCTGGACGCCCTTCAGCTACCCGTTCAACCTGACCCAGCAGCCGGCCTGCACGATTCCCTGCGGGCTCACGACAGGCGGCCTGCCGATCGGGCTGCAGATCGTCGGGCCCATGTTCGGCGACGCGCTGGTGTTGCGCGCCGCGCGGGCCTACGAGAGTGCATGCCCGATTCCCCGCCCGGCGCTCGGCAGCCGCTGATCGCTACGCACCGACGATGAAACCCACCGTTCATTTCGACACCGAGACCACGCCCGCCGACGTCTTCTTCGACCGCTTTGGTCGGGACGACGTGGTCGCGTCGGCCGCCTGCGTTGCGAAGGACGAGGGCGTGGAGCAGGAAGCAAGCAGCGGCGAACAGGGTACGGGCGGAAACCAGGAGCCATCGGATGACACCCGACCGCCGCAAGCCTGAGCGTCCCGAAGCCGGCCCGCCCGCCCGCAACCCCCCGGCTGCTCGCAACCCGGCGATTCCGATCACGGAGGCGCTGGCGGAGTTGCGGGCGGGCCGGATGATCATCGTGGTGGACGACGCGCACCGCGAGAACGAGGGCGACATCATCTTCGCCGCCGAGAAGGCCACGCCCGAGATGGTCAACTTCGCGCTCAAGCACGGCCGCGGCATCCTCTGCGCGCCGATGGACCGCCGCGAGGCGCGAGCGCGCGGGCCTCGAGCTGCATGGTCGAGCACAACACCGCCAAGCTTCGGCACGCCCTTCACCGAGTCGGTGGACGCGCGGCGCGGCACGACCACCGGCACCTCGGCCTTCGACCGCGCGCGCACGCTGCGCGTGCTGGCCGACCGGCGCTCGCGCTCGCGCGGACCTGGTGCGCCCCGGCCACGTCTTCCCGCTGCGCGCGCGTGCCGGGCGGCGTGCTGCGCCGCGCCGGGCACACCGAGGCGGTCACCGACCTTGCCGGCTCGCCGGGCCTGCGCCCGGTGGGCGCGCTGTGCGAGATCCTCACCGACGACGGCCACATGATGCGGCTGCGCGGGGCTCGCAGCGCTTCGCGCGCGCAGCACGGGCTCGGGGATCCTCACCATCCAGCAGCTGATCGAGCACCGGCGCCGCAAGGAGAAGCTGGTGCGGCGCGTGGTCTCGGTGCCGCTGCCGACGCCCGAGGGCGACTTCACGCTGCACCTTACGAGAGCACGCTCGAGGGCGACCACCACCTGGCGCTGGTGAAGGGCGGCATCTCGAAGGACCGGCCGGTGCTGGTGCGCGTCCACTCGCAGTGCCTGACCGGCGACGTCTTCGGCTCGCAGCGCTGCGACTGCGGCTCGCAGATGCACGCCGCGCTGCGAGCCATCGCGCGGCGGGGCGCGGGCGTGTTCCTCTACCTGCGGCAGGAGGGGCGCGGCATCGGGCTGGCGAACAAGCTGCGCGCCTACGCGCTGCAGGACCAGGGGCTCGACACGGTCGAGGCCAACGTGAAGCTGGGCTTCGCGGCCGACCTGCGCGACTACGGCATCGGCGCGCAGATCCTGGCCGACCTGGGCGTGCGCGCGCATCGAGCTGCTCACCAACAACCCGCGCAAGGTCGTCGGGCCTGGAGGCCTACGGGCTGCAGATCGTGCGAGCGCGTGCCGATCCGCGATGCAGCCGACGCGGCACAACCGGCGCTACCTGGCGACCAAGCGCGACAAGCTCGGGCATGTGCTCGACCTCGATCTCGAACTGGGTCCGGACGCGACGCTTCCCTCGCCAACCACGACGGGTCGCGGGACTGCCGGGCCCGTGCTGGTGGTGACCCCGCGCCGGCAGCAGGGGCGGCGCCGCCCGATCGGGGCACGGATGCCGCCACGGGCCGGCCGGGCCAGCCGCGCCCGGACCGCAAACCGTCCTGAGCGCCGGCTGCGCCCACGGCCTGCGTGCCGGGAATAGGCCCCGCGGGGCTCCCGTCCAAGCCGCACCGACGCGGAGATCAGCATGAGGGACGAGGATGCGGCCCTCGTGGCCCGCTTGCGCGCCGGCGATGAGGACGCCTGCCGTGAGTTCGTCGATGCCTATCGGGACCGGATCATCACCGTGGTTGCGCGCGTCGCCGGCACCGGCTCCGACGCCGAGGACCTTGCGCAGGAGGTCTTCATCAAGGCCGTTCCGCGCAACATCCACCGCTTCGAGGCCGGCTCGGCGCTCTTTACGTGGCTCTACCGCATCGCGGGCCGACACCGCGCGCGACTTCCTCGCGAGCCGGCGGAGACGGCCGACCGTGCCGCTCGACGGAAGCCAATGCGGAACCTGCGGCCCCGGGCAACGGCCCCGCCGAGGCACTGCTTCTCGACGAGCGCCGGGCCATCGTGCGCGCCGCACTGGAGCGCCTGCCCGAGCCGTTCCGCACGACGCTCATCCTGCGCGACATGGAAGGCAACAGCTACGAACAGGTCGCGGACATCCTCGGCGTCTCGATCGGCACCGTGGAGTCGCGCATCTTCCGCGCGCGCTGCAAGCTGCGCGTCCTGCTGGAGGCGTCGAGCCATGAACGCGCCTGACGAAGGCAGGGGGAATGACGCAGACCGGGCGCCTGACGAAGGCCGGGCGAGTGACGAGCGCTGCCTCGGCGTGCTCATGCTGCTGCACGACGGCCGACCGGTTCAGCCGGAGCTGGCTGCGTGGGCGCAGGCGTACGTCGCCGCGCATGCGAGCTGCGCGATCGCCTACGCCGAACTGCTCGAGCAGTCCCGCGCGCTGGCCGCGATGAGCCCCCGCCGCGCACGCCCGGACTTCACGGATCGCGTCATGGCGGAGCTGGCTCCAGGTAGCGCCGGACGGACCGCACGCGCCGACCTGCTGCCGTTCGTGCGTCGCCTCGCGGTGACCGCGGGCCTCGCGCTTGCCCTCACCCTGTTTGCCGAGATGGCCCGCCCGTCCGACGTGACGGCAGATTCCGCGCTGCAGCGCCAGCGTCACGCGGCGGATCACTTCCGTCGTGGAGCCTTCGGCCCGCAGGACATCGAGGCCGGCCTGCGCGCACGCCTGGCTGACCCGGACTTCGGCAGCCACCTGCGGGGGGGCTTGCGATGAGTCCGCGCGACGTGCCGGTGGGCGGACGCGGCGTGCGCGTGTCCGTCGTGCTGCTGGCGCTGCTCTGCCTGGGGACCGGCGTGCTCGTCGGCTGGCAGCTTCGCGGCGCGCCCGGCCGACCAGCTACCTCGCGCAGCTCACCGACACGCTGGATCTGCGCCCGGACCAGGTCGCGGCGCTCGAGTCGGTGCTGGCCGAGGAAGATCGACAGATCGACGAGCTGCTGCACGGCAAGCTCCAGCAGTTGAACGAGCCCGTGTCCGGCGGCGAGCGCAGACCGAGGCGGCGCTGGTGGCGCTGCTCGACCCGTCGCAGCGCGCGCGCTACGAGCAGCTCCTGCGCGCCGAGGGCGACGACGGGGAGAGCGGGCGTTGATACACCTCGCGTGCTGCCGTATCGTCGCGCCGGTTTTCCCGGACCCGCGGATGTCCTGAGTCATGGCCACGCAGACCGCCATCGATTACGCGGGCCGCCGCGTGCGCCTGCTCGAGTTCGACGGCACGGTGCGCAAGATCCGCGTCGTCGGCGTGCAGGAGGTGGACCTCGACGTGGGCCCGCAGGGCCTTCCAGGGGTGGCCCGGACCCCGACGACCTGCGCGCGAAGGCCATCGCGGCGGCGATGAAGGAGTCCGGCTTCGCGACGGACCCTGTCGGCCATGGCCTTCGACGCCGGCCACGCGATGTTCCGCGAGTTCGACCTGCCCTTCACCAACGAGGAGCAGATCGCCAAGGTCGTGCGCTTCGAGTCCGAGAGCCACTTCCCGGGCGACATCGACGAGGTGATCACCCAGCACGTCGTGCTGCGCAAGCTGCGCGACAAGAGCCACCTGCTCGTGGCGGCCGTCCGCAAGGACGACCTGCTCGACCGCCTCGACATCCTCGAGGAGTCCGGGCTCGACCCGCAGTTCGTGGACATCGACGTCTTCGCGATGTACCACGCGCTCGTCGGCACCGGGCTGGCCGACGAGCACCCGCGCATGATCATCGTGGACGCGGAGACCAGCACCACCACGCTCATGTTCCTCGTGGACGGCACGCTCTTCGCCGTGCGCTCCATCCGCATCGGTTCGCACGGCGTGGCCACATCCACGTCCGACTCGCTGACGGCCGAACCCGGTGCTGATGGCGCCACGGTCGGCGGCGGCGCGGCCGCGGCCGCGGCCCGAGGCGCGGCGCGCGACACCGAACTCGAGACGGCCCGCACGCACGACTACCTTGCCCGTCTCACGCGCGAGATCCGCCGCACGCTCTCCACGCTGCCCGACTTCGGCCAGGGCATCGACGGCGCCTCTGGGACGTCACGGGCTCGGGCAGCCGGCTGGCGGGCATCCGCGAGTCCATGTCCGCGGCCTTCGGGTTGCAGGCCAAGCTGCTCAACCTGCTCGAGCGCGTGGACCACAAGCTCACCGCGGAGGAACTCGAGCGCTACGGCCCGGAGTTCGGCGAACGCTCGGCGTGGCCTACAAGCTCTGCGGTCTCGACCGCACGAACACGGACTTCCGCCGCGAGGAAGCGGCCTACACGCGCAAGTTCGACCAGATCAAGACGCCGCTGATCGTGCTGGCGCTCATGGTCTTTCTGGTCACGGCCTTCCTCGGCCTGCACGCGTACATGGACGTGAAGCGCCTCAAGGCCGAATACGGCGACCCGGCGACGGAGAGCGTGATCCTCGGCACGGGCGACCGCCAGCTCACGGAGCTGTTCGACAGCGAGGCCAAGCTGGCCGAGGACGCGCGCATCGCGTCCGCGGAGTTCGGCCCCAGGCGCGTGCAGGCGCTGGTCACCGAGGTCCAGAAACTCAGCGACGACATCAAGAAGGGGCTCGGCCGAAGCGACACCATCCGTATCCTGCACTCCGCGCTGGGCGCATGGATCGAGCTGTTCGAGGTCATCCGCCAGAACGAGGACACGCTGGGCGCATCGCGCTCACGCGCATCGACGTCGAAGCCGGTGGCAAGGAGCCGCTGATCAAGATCAGCGGGGAGATGGAAGACCTGACCCACCTCTCGGCCTTCATGGACCTCCTCAAGGCGCGCCCGATCTTCAAGGAAGCCAACGTGGGCGCCACCAAGCCGACGACCAAGGGCACGACGAGCTTCACGGACGTGACGCTGCTGCTCAACCTGTCCGGCGAGAGCGCCGCGGAGGCAACCAACTGATGTTCCGCAACTGGGACTTCGAGCGCGCGCTGCTGGTGCTGCTGCTCGTGATGATCGTCGGCTGCATCGGCTTCATCCTCTGGGAGCGCTGGTTATCGAGGACCTGCGCTCGCACCTGGGCACGGCCGACCGACAGCTCACGCAGATCGGCGAGCTCTCGGCGGAAATCATCCGCCTGCAGGAAGAGATGCGCTCGGATGCGATCGCGAGCAACAAGATCGGCCCGTACCCGTACATCGAAGAGCAGATGACGGCGAGCCGCATCGGCAAGAAGTTCACCATCGCGCCCCCCGGCGGTGGACCCGCACCTGTCCGAGGGCTTCGAGGACACGCGCTACACGCTCACGCCGGCGCAGGCCGACTTCGACTTCACGGTGCAGGAGATCGCGATCTTCCTGCTGCACATCGAGGGCAACACGACGCGCATGAAGGCCACGCGCATCAAGCTGGACCTCTCCACGCGCAAGAACGCCGGGCCCAACATGTGGAAGCCCACCTTCACGATCACCGACCGCAAGCCGCTGCCTGCGAAGGCCTGATCGAGTCCGACCTGCTCGCGTCCGACCTGATGGCGTGAGACTGGCCTGGAAGCTGCCGCCGCGCTGATTTCCTCAACGCCGGCCGGCCCGCCGGCCGAAGAGGACCGACGTCCGCAAGGCCGTGGCTCGCCGGTGCAGTGTGTGCTCCGGCCATTCCCGGCGTCGCCGCGGACTGCCATCCGCGAGCAACGCATGAACAGTCCGACCGGCCGCACACCTGCCGATGGTCAGCCCGGGCCGGCGCGTGAAGCCGCGGGCAGCGCCGTGTCGGCCATAGTTTTGCGCCCGCCGCCGCGACCGTGGCGCACCGCCACGTCGTGCGCCACAACTACTCCTCGGCCGTGCTGCTCGGCGCGGCCGTCGCGTTCCTCGGCGGCGCGTTCCTCTTCAACTGGTACCTGAACGAACTGCGCCAGATGATGCCGAGCGGCGGCTTTGTGCCGATGCAGTACAACACCGCGCTCGGCTTCGTCGTCACGGGACTGGCGGTCGTTGCGCACTGCCTCGGGCGTCCTCGCATCGCGTTCATGGCGGGTGCCCTCGCCGCGGGACTCGGCAGCCTGTCGCTTGCGGAAGGCCTGCTAGGGCACAGCTTGCACATCGTCGATGCGATGTTCGGCGGCAGCTTTGCCGGAGACGGCACGCCGACGATGTCGGTCAACACGTCGCTGTGCTTCGCGCTCACCGGCGGGTTGCTCGTCACGTGGCGCGCGCCCGGTGCACGCAAGCGCTGGCGCACGGCGTTTGTCGGCGCGCTGGCGGCGGGCGTCGTCGCCGTGGGCTTCATCGGCCTGCTGGGCTACGTGATGCACGAGGGAAGCTCGTACGGCTGGGCGCGCATGTCGGCCATGGAGGCGCACACGGCGCTCGGCTTCGTCGCACTCGGCACGGCCTTCTTCGTGATGCTCATGCGCATGAAGGACTCGCCGTCGATCGGCACGCTGCCGGGCTGGTCCGCGTGGGTCGTCGGCATCGGCGTCGCGGTGCTCACGGTGACGCTCTGGACGAGCCTGCGGACGGCCAGCGATGCGCGCTCGAGCCAGCTTGCGGAGACGCGGCTGCACTCGGCGGCGCTCTCGCACACCAACCAGATCGTGCACTCGCACCTGCGCTCGTTGAAGCGGCTTGCGCTGCGCTGCCAGGGCGAGGCAATGGTGCGCCCGGACGACTTTGCCGCGGATGCATCCACGCTGCTCGAGGAGACGCCCGGCCTGTCCAGCATCGGGTTCGTGGATCCGGGCGGAAATGTCGTCGGCGCCCGGGGGCAGCATGACGACCGCACGCTCGAGCTGGCGATCAGCCAGCGGCAGGAAGTGCGCGCCGCGCTGCGCATCGCCAGGGACGAACGGCTGACGACTTCGTCCGACCCGGTCAGCCTGTTCGGGCCGACAACCGACCTCTTCGTGTTCGTGCCGGTGTACGTGGGCGACACGTATCGCGGTGCGCTGGTGTGCGAGCACGACCTGCATCCGTTCCTGGACTGGATCTTCGGTGATGGTGTTGGACGCACCTTCGACGTGGACGTGCATACGCTCAACGGGCAGGCCTTCTACAGTCGCCGCGGCGGGGCTTCCGCGGAGCGCGAATCGCACGCGTCGGCGACCGCTGGCCCGGCCGGCGCAGCCGCGCAGGATGACGAGGACGGCCGCATAGGCTTCGCCGACAAGGTCTGGGTCATGAGCAGCCTCGCGGACAGCACCGTGGTCGGCGGCAAGAACGTGAGCAACACGCTGATCCTCTGGTTCGGCATGTTCCTCGCGATCGCGCTGGCCTTCGTGATCCGCAAGTCGGGCTCGTGCGCCAGCGCGCGCTCTCGCTCGCGGCCGCGAACTGCACGATCGAGGAGCGCTCGCAATCGCTGCGCGAGGCCAACGAGTCGCTGCGCATCACCGAGTCGCAGCTCACGCGCGCCGCGCGCGACCAGCGCCGCGTGCTGGACAGCCTCTCCGCAATGCTGATCGGCGTCGATGATGCCGGCCGCGTCGTCGAGTGGAACAGCGTGGCGCACGAGTTGTTCGGGCTGTCCGACGCGCAGGCGCAGGGGCAGGCCTTCGACGAGTTGCCGCTGAGCTGGGACCGCGAAACCATCCGCGAAGCCGTGGCCGAGTGCATCGCTACCGGCGAGCGGCAGCGGCGCGAGAACATCACCGTGACTCCGGCGCCCGACCGCGCCGCATCGGACGGAGCAGGCGCCGGCGCGACCGCTGCCGGCAACGGCGCCATGAGCGGCGCGGCAAACGGCGCGACCAGCGGCGCGACCAACGGCGCGACCAACGGCGCGGAGGACCGGCGACGTCGCGGCAGTGCCTGCGCCGGCGGACGCGCGGCAGAACCGCATCGTGAGCATCACCGTGAACCCCACGCAGACCGAGGGCGGGCGCGGCTTCGCGATCATCGGCTCGGACGTCACCGAGCGGCAGATGCTCGAGATGCAGCTGCACCAGGCGCAGAAGCTGGAGTCGGTGGGCACGCTGGCCGCCGGCATCGCGCACGAGATCAACACGCCGATGCAGTTCGTGTCCGACAACCTGCGCTTCGTGAGCCAGTCGGTGACGCCGCTCACGTCGGTGCTGCAGCTGATCCCGGAGCTCGTGGACTGCAGCCGCAACGGCGTCGTGCCGGCCGACCTCGCCGCGCGCCTCGAGCTGGCGACTCACGGCGTGGACGTGGCCTTCCTCGCCGACGAGCTGCCCGCCGCGCTGGGCGAGATGCAGGAGGGCGTGAACCGCGTCACGACCATCGTCCGCGCGATGAAGGACTTCAGCCACCCGGGCAACCAGGGGCGGCAGAGCGCGGACCTCAACAAGGCCATCGCGACGACGGTCTCGGTGGCGCGCAACGAGTACAAGTACCACGCCGACGTGGAGCTGGACTTCGGCGACATCCCGCTGGCGGACTGCTACGTCGCGGACCTCAACCAGGTCTTCCTCAACCTGCTCGTGAACGCCGCGCACGCGATCAAGGACGTGATCGGCGACGGCGGCGGGCGCGGCACGATCCGCATCTCGACGCGCCTCGACGGCGACATGATCGAGATCCGCGTGGCGGACTCCGGCGCCGGCATTCCCGAGCACGTGCTCGAAGATCTTCGACCAGTTCTTCACGACCAAGGGCGTGGGCAAGGGCACCGGGCTCGGCCTCGCCATCGCCCGCGCGGTCGTGATCGACAAGCACAAGGGCTCGATCCGCTTCGAGTCGGAGATGGGCAAGGGCACGACCTTCATCGTGCGTATCCCGGTCTCGGCGCAGCCCGACGACCTCGAGGGCGGGCCGCGCGGCACGCCGCTCGCTGCCCCGCCCGCGGTCGCAGCCGCCGGCGAACCGTCCGACCTCTCCATCCCGTCGGGCCTCCCGCCCTCGGCCGAGCCCGCGATGCTGCGCGCGACGGCCGACACGACCCCCGTCCCAGGAGCAACGTACACGTGAAACGCATCCTCTTCGTGGACGACGAGCAGCGCGTGCTCTCGGGTCTCCGCCGCCAGCTTCACGCGCGCCGCGCGATCTGGGAAATGCAGTTCGTGGACGGCGGCCTTCCCGCGCTGGCCGAGCTGGCCCGGGCGCAGGCGGCCGGCACGCCGTACGACGTCGTCGTGAGCGACATGCGCATGCCGGGCATGGACGGCGCGCAACTGCTCGCGCGCGTGTCCGAGGATTTCTCGCACGTCGGGCGGCTGGTGCCTCGGGCCACGCCGATCCGGATCGCATGCAGCTCGCGCGCAGTTGCGCGCACCGCTACCTGCAGAAGCCGTGCCCGCCGGAGACGCTCGAGACCGAGGTGCTCAAGGCGCTCGACGTGCGCGAGGCGCTGGATCGCCTGGGCTGGGACGCCGCGTGCGCGCTGTGGTGCTCGCCGCCCAAGCGCTTCGAACATTGCGCCAGCGTCTTTGCCGCGCTGGGCGAGCGAGGCCGACACCGACGCAGTCGTCGCCGGCCTGCTGGACAGCTTCACGCATGACACGGCCTTCTGGGCGCGCCTGGGCCTGGTGCTCGGCGCGGCTTTCCCGACGCAGGTGCGTCCGGGGGCGGGCGTCGCGGCGACCATCGCGGCGATGGGCACGCGCAACATCCTGTCGCTGGTCATGGCGCTGCGGTTTGCCGACGCGTTCGGAGGCCCGCCCGATGCGGTGCGCCAGGCGGCGGATCTCGCCGTCGCGCGCCAGATCGCGGCCATCGGCGCCTGCGAGAACTCGGGCCTCGAGGCGGTGGCACAGGTTGTGATGGCCTCGATGCTCAAGCTGCCGCCGCCCGGCCTGCCCGGTGCAGCCGCCGGGCCCGGTACGAGTCCGCCCGCGACCAGAGCCGCCGGCGCAACGCCGACCAGCGCCGCCGCGCCCGCCGTGAATGCGCCGGCCGTACATGCGACGGTCGCCAACGCGCCCGCCGTGAACGCCACGGCCGATCGCTCGACGGTGCTCAGCTGGTTGCTGCCGACCTGGGGCTTCAAGGATGCGGTCGTCGCGGCGGCTGCCTGTCGTGAGGCCCCGGCACTGTGCCCGCCGCCGTCGTCCGGGCCGCTGGTGCTGCTTGCGGGTGCGGACCTGCTGCTGGCCTGGAGCGATCCGTCCGTCGCGCCGGATGCGGCCTTCGTGGAGGCCCGCATGAGCTGGCTCAGCCAGCGCGGCTGGACCGAGCCGCGCACGCGCTGGGCCGCAGCCGTCACGTCAGGCGCCGGAAAAGCCCCTTCGGAAACGCCCGCACCTGAACGGGGGCCGGGAGCCGATACGCGGAGGTGCGCGTGCAGCGCCCGGCTCCGTGAGCCGGTCGTGCGCCGCGTGCCTCAGGAGTTGCAGAGATGGATCACGCAGTCCTCATCGTCGATGACGAGCCCAAGATCTTCCAGGCGTTGCGGCGCGCGCTGCACCGCGAGCCGTACGAGCTGCTCTCTGCCGAGAGCGGCGAGGCCGCGCTCAAGCTGCTCTCCGAGCGCCCGATCGACGTGATCATCGCGGACGAGAACATGCCCAACATGCGCGGCAGCGTGCTGCTGGCGCGCTGCAAGGCGCAGTGACCCGAGATGGTGCGCATGATGCTCACCGGCGACGCGCGCCTCGAGACCGTCGTCGCGGCGGTGAACAAGGGCGAGATCTACCGCTTCTTCATCGAAGCCCTGCAACGAGGCCGAGCTGATCATCTCGATCCGCGACGCGCTGCAGATGCGCCAGCTCAAGGCGGCCGCGGGCGCGCTGCTCACGACCGTCAAGCGCCAGAACGAGACGA
>CAVPAZ010000028.1:0-127334 GCA_963701725.1 uncultured bacterium
CTGACCTTCGATCAGAGCGTCCTGCTGTTACGCAGCGGGGATCCCTCGCGGCCGCTGTTCGTGCCGCAGGACGAACATTCGCAGGCCGCGTTTGCCGACGTGCAGCGCGGCTGGAAGGCGCTGCGCGGCGACTGGGCCTCCGCGTCGACCCCGGCCGCCGCCGCGGCGGCCTCCCAGGCCGAGTCCTTCGTCGAGCGCATCGACGCCTTCGTGTCCGCCATCGAGCTGCAACTGGCGAGACTGACCGCCGTCCTCAACGCCTTCCAGTTCCTGATGGTGGCGCTGGTCATCGGCAGCGCCGTGGCCCTGCTCTATTCCGCCTACATCTTCGTCTTCAATCCGCTGACCCGCCTGCAGACCGGGCTCGCCCGCGTGGGCGAGGGCGATCTGGCGGCTCGCGTCGCCGTCGGTTCGAACGACGAGTTCGGCGCGCTCTCGGCAGGCTTCAATCGGATGGCCGAAACCCTGCAGGGTCTGTACCAGAACCTGGAGGCCAAGGTCCGCGAGAAGACCCTGAGCCTGGAGACGCAGCACACGCGGCTGGCGGCCCTGTACGAGGCGGCGGCCTTCGTCACTCGCGCCACCACGCTCGATGATCTGGCGCAGGGCTTTGCGCGGCAGGCGCGGCGCGTGGCCGCCGCCGACGCGTCGGCCGTGCGCTGGTCCGACGAATCGAACCAGCGCTACCTGATGCTCGCCGCCGACTGCCTGCCGCAGGCGCTGCTGGACGAAGAGCACTGCGTCGCCACCGGCGACTGCTTCTGCGGCCAGCCTCAGGCGCAGGCGGTGACGCGGGTGATCCCGATCCGCGCGCAGGTCCCGCCGGGGTTGCTCGGTCATTGCCAGCGGGCCGGCTACGAGACGGTGATCAGCGTTCCGGTGCGCTTGCGCGAACGCATGGTCGGCGAGTTGAACCTGTTCTATCGCACCCCGACCACCCTGGCACAGCGCGATGCTAGAGACGCTGGCCAGCCACTTGGCCGGCGCGATCGAGGCCTTGCGCGTCGGGGCGCTGGAGCGCGAGACCGCCGTGGCCGAGGAACGCGGCCTGCTGGCCAGCGAACTGCACGACTCGATCGCGCAGAGCCTGGCCTTCCTGAAGATCCAGGTCGGCCTGCTGCGCCACGCACTCAAGCGCAAGGACGAGGCGCAGGTCGAGCAGGTGCTCGGCGAACTCGACGCCGGCGTCCACGAGAGCCTGTCGGATGTGCGCGAGTTGCTGGTCCACTTCCGCACACGCACCAACGTCGAGGACATCGCCCCCGCGCTGCAGACCACGCTGCAGAAATTCGAGCACCAGACCGGCCTGCCCACGGAGTTCTCGATCGACGGCAACGGCCTGCCGCTCGCGGCCGACGTGCAGGTGCAGGTGCTGCACGTGTGCAGGAGGCGCTGTCCAACGTGCGCAAGCACGCGCAGGCGCGCAAGGTGTGGGTCGAGGTGCAGCAGGCGCCGCGCTGGCGCGTCGAAGTGCGCGACGACGGCTGCGGGTTCGACGAGGACGGGGTGGCGAGCGACGAGACGCACGTCGGCCTGCGCATCATGCGCGAGCGCGCGCAGCGCATCGGTGCCACGGTCGACGTGACGTCGGTCCCCGGTTCGGGCACCCGCGTCGTGCTGACGCTTCCGGAACGGCAACGGATGGCGGCATGACGGCAATCCCCATCCGCGTGCTGGTGGTCGATGACCACACACTCTTCAGGCGCGGCGTGATCGCACTGCTCGCGGGCGATTCACGCTTTGCCGTGGTCGCCGAGGCGGGCGACGCGGGTGAGGCCCAGCGCCGCGCCGCGGAAAGCGCAGCCTGACGTGATCCTGCTCGACAACCACCTTCCGGGTGTTCATGGAGTGGATGCGCTGGCCGGACTCAGGGAGGTGGCGCCGCAGGCGCGGGTGTTGATGCTCACGGTGAGCGAAGACGAGCGCGATCTGTCCAGCTGCACTTCGCGGCGGTGCGCGCGGGGCTACCTGCTGAAGACCGTCGACAGCGACGTGCTGGCCACCGCGATACTGCGGGCCATGGCCGGCGAGTCGGTCGTCAGTGCAGAGATGACCAGCAAACTCGTCAGCGCCTTCCAATCACTGCAGGGTGCCGAATCGCCTGCGGAGCCCGCACCGGACGCCGACCCGATCAACAGCCTTTCGCCGCGCGAAAGGCAAATCCTGGCGCACATCGCGCGGGGCGCGAGCAACAAGGAAATCGCCCGTGCCCTAGACATCGCCGAAACAACGGTCAAGATCCACGTGCAGCACATCCTGCGCAAGCTCGATCTCAACTCACGAGTGCAGGCTGCACGGCGGCCTGCACGCGCGAGCTGACGTTGAGCTTGCGCAGGATGTGCTGGACGTGGATCTTGACCGTGGTCTCGGCGATGTCCAGCGCGCGCGCGATCTCCTTGTTGCTGGCGCCGCGCGCGATGTGGCTCAGGATCTCCTGCTCGCGCGGCGACAGGCTGTGGATGGGGTCGGCGTCGGGCCGGCGGCGCGGCGGCGTCGCCGCCCGTGTGCAGCGTCTGGAAGGCCGTCACCAGCTTGCCGGTCATCTCGGGGCTGATGGTCGACGCCCCCTGCATCGCGCGCTCGATGGCGCTGGCCAGCAGGTCGCTGTCGGCCGTCTTCAGCAGGTAGCCCAGCGCACCACCGCGCAGCGCCGCGGCCAGGTCGCGCTCGTCCTCGCTCACGGTGAGCATCAGCACCCGGGCCTGGGGTGCAACCTCGCGCAGCCCGGCCAGTGCATCGACCCCGTTCACGCCGGGCAGGTGGTTGTCGAGCAGGATCACGTCGGGCTGCAAGGCCGCGGCCTGGCGCTGTGCCTCGCCGGCATCGCCGGCCTGGCCGACCACCGCGAAGCGCGCGTCGCCGGCCAGCAGCGCCGTCAGGCCGCGGCGGAACAGCGTGTGGTCGTCGACCACCAGCACGCGGATGGGTGCGTCCGTCATGCCGCCAGCCGTTGCCGTTCAGGCAGGGTCAGGGCCACGCGCGGTGCCGGAGCCCGGCACCGACACCACTTCCACCGTGGCGCCGATGCGCTGCGCCCGCTCGCGCATGATGCGCAGGCCGACGTGGGTCTGGTCGGCCTCGGCCACGCCGGGCGCGAAGCCGCGGCCGTCGTCGCGCACCTCCACGCGCCACTGCGGCGCCTGCTGCACTTCCACCCAGACCTCGCGCGCCTGGGCGTGCTTGCGCACGTTGGACAGCGCTTCCTGCACCACGTGCAGCACCTGCACCTGCACGTCGGGCGGCAGCGGCAGGGCGTCGCCCTCGATCGTCAGGTGCGTGGCCAGGCCGGTCTGGTGCTCGAACTTCTGCAGCGTGGTGCGCAGCGCGGGCTCGATGTCCTCGGCATTGGTGCGGGTGCGGAAATGCACCAGCAGTTCGCGCACATCCGACAGGCTCTCGCGCACGCCGGCATCGAGTTCGGCGAGCGCGCGCTCGACGCGTGCGCGGCGTCCTGGCGCTGCAGCGCGTCGCGCAGCAGGCCGACCTGGATCTTCTGGAACGACAGGCCCTGCGCGATCGAGTCGTGCAGTTCGCGCGCCAGCAGGCCGCGTTCCTCGGCCACCGCGGCCTCGCGCTCCAGCGCGCCGGCGCGCAGGCTCTCGATGGCGCCGGCCAGGTGGCTGGCCAGGGTCTCGAGCAGCGCGCGGTCCTCGTCGCTCAGCGTGGCGGCGAGCGGTAGAACAGGTTCAACTCGCCCACCATGCGTTCGTGCAGACGCACCGGCACGCTGATCACGGTCTCGAAGCCGGCGCGTTCGCAGTGGCCCGGCATCCGCCGGCGGCGGTGGAGCGGATCGGCGATGACGCGGGTCTGCGCCTCGCCCTGGCGCTGGCCGCAGAAGCAGTCGCCGGCGGCGACGCATTGTTCGGCGTCGATCAGCTGCTGCGGCAGGCAGTCGGAGGCCAGCATCAGGTAGCGCTGGTTGGATTCGTCGGACCAGCGCACGGCCGACGCGTCGGCGCGCGCCACGCGCCGCACCTGGCGGGCAAAGCCCTGCGCCAGCGTCGTCCAGCGAGGTGGCGCGTGGCGACGAAGGCCGCAGCCTCGTACAGCGCCGCCAGCCGCGGGCACGCTCGGTCTCCAGGCGCAGCGTCTTCTCCTGCACCCGGGCCTCGAGGCTCTGGTACAGGCCCTGCAGCGTCTGCGCCATGCGGTTGAAGCCGGCCGAGAGCACGCCGAACTCGTCGTTGCTGCCCACCTCCACCCGTGCCGACAGGTCGCCTTCGCCGACGCGGGCCAGCCCCGCCTGCAGGCGCGCCAGCGGGTTGAAGACGAACAGGTAGGCGGAGTACAGCAGCGCCACCGCGCTGGCCAGCGCCAGCGCCATCATCACGAACTGGAAGGCGTTCAGCAGTGCGGTCCAGCGCGCGAGCTGGTTCTCGATGGCGGTGACGAAGGCGTCGATGCGCACGACGAAGGCCTCGGCCTGGGCCGCGGCCGCGTCGGCGGCCGGGGCGGCGCGGAGGCCCAGCGCCGCGCAGGTCCTGCCAGCCGCGCTGCACGTCGGCGAGGGCGCGCCTGCGAATCGCTCGTCGCTGCGGCACGAACAGCGGCCGCGACGGGATCGCCGCTGCGCAGCAGCAGCGAGGCTCTGGTCGAAGCGGTCCAGATGGGCGCTGCAGGCGCGCGGCGTCGCCGGCGGCCAGCGTCTGCGCCAGGCGCCAGGTCTGCATGCGCATGCGGCCGGCCTCGTTGACCGCCGCCGCGCCGCCTTCGAGCTGCCAGGTCACCCACAGCGTGAGGCCGATGGACGCCAGCGCCATCAGCAGCAGCACGCCGCCGATGGCGCCGAGCTTGGTCGCGAGGGTCCAGGATCGTTGCATCTGCGCACTGTACGTCTTCACCGCGGCCGGGGGCAGGGCAGGGCGCCGCAGTCTCGCGCTGCCGACGACGGCGCCCGCCCGTCCGATGGCGCGTCGGCGCTCCCCGGACTGGCGATGCCTACTGCACCAGCGGGGTCGCGGCGGCGTCCAGATCGACGCCCTGCACCGTCGCCTGGCCCGCGAGCAACTGCAGGTACTGGCGCAACGCGGTGGCGAAGGTCTGCTGGCGCAGCGACTGCGCCACGGCCGAGCGCACCGCCTCGAACGCGGGCGACCGTGCCCGGCTCGCGCGCCAGCACCTCGACCACATGCAGGCCGAAGCGGCTGTGCACCAGGCGCGGCAGCACGCCGACCTCGGCTGCGGCCGAAGAGCTCGCGCGCGAACTCGGGGGCGCAGTCGCCGGCGTCGAGCCAGCCCAGATCGCCGCCCTGCGCGCCGCTGGGGCAGTTGGACAGTCTCGGCCGCGGCCTTCGCGAAGCGGTCGACCGCGCGCCGGCGTCGCGGCAGCGCAGGTCGAGCAGGCAGGCCTCGGCGCGCTGGCGCAGGGCGTTCACGTCCACGCCGGGCGTCACGGCGAACAGCACGTGGCGCACCCGCACGCGCTCGCCGACGGCGTAGCGCGCCGCATGGGCGGCATGGTGGCGCCGGCAGGCCTCTTCCGAAGGCTCGGGCGGCTGCAGCTCGCGCTCGAGCAGGGCCTCGATCGCGCTGCCGGCCGCTTCGCTGATCGCGCCGCCCCGCGGCGCGCGGGTCATCGGCGTCGAGCAGGCCGGCGGCGATGGCCGCCTGGCGCAGCAGCTCGGTGCAGGCGCGCTGGCGCAGGTCTTCGGCGGCCGGCGTCTCGCTGGGCGTCGGCCAGCACGACGCCGTTGACATGCGGCAGGGTTCTGGACGGCGGTCATGGCGCGGGACTCCGCTCAGGCCGCGGGGCGCGGCTGGTTCTGGCCGGCCGGCACGTTCAGGCGGCGCGAGCGCACCACCTGGTAGGGCCGGAACAGGTAGGCCACCGATGCCGAAGCCGCTCCACACGTGCACCAGGCGGCTGAACGGGAACAGCAGGAAGATCGTCATGCCCAGCACCATGTGCACCTGGAAGGGCCAGTCGACGCCGGCCAGCAGCGCTGGCGTCGGGCGGGAAGGTGGCGATGCCCTGCAGGTAGTCGGCCAGGATGCAGCATCGCGCTGCGCGTCCGCCGTGTGCGCGAACGACAGCGGCAGCGTGACCAGGCCGAGGCACAGCTGCACCCACAGGATGACCAGGATGGCCAGGTCGGTGCGGTGGCTGGTCAGGCGGATGCGCGGGTCGAAGATGCGCCGGTGCAGCAGCAGCGTCAGGCCGACGAAGCAGACCAGGCCGGCCGCGCCGCCCGAGCACGATCGCCAGCAACTGCTTCTGCGGCGCGGTGATGAAGGGCTCGTAGAGCCAGTGCGGCGTCAGCTGGCCGAACAGGTGGCCGAAGAACAGGAACAGGATGCCGACGTGGAACAGGTTGCTGCCCCAGCGCAGCTGTGCCGGCGCGCAGCAGCTGCGACGAGTCGCTCTTCCAGGTGTACTGGTCGCGGTCGAAGCGCGCCAGGCTGCCCATGAAGAACACCGCCAGGCAGATGTACGGGTAGACGTTGAAGAGGAAGTTGTGCAGGTAGGTCATGACGGGGTTCATGCGACCACTCCGGTGGATGGGTTCTTGCGAACGACCGCGGATCGGTTGCGGCTGGCCCGGGCGGGCCTGGCCCTTGGTCGAGCAGCCGTCGAAGGCGACCGGCTCGGCCCAGCTCTCGTCGAGCGGCTCTTCGGCGGTGATCTTCACGGCCTGCGCCTTCTCGCCGGCCAGCTCGAGCAGCGCGCCGAGCACGCTGGCGTAGGCGCTGCCGCGCTGCTGCAGCGCGCTGAAGATCACGTTCAGGATGTGCGCGATCTCGCCGAGGAAGGCGCGCGCCTCGCGCGGCGGCTGGGTGGAGGCGAACTCCAGCACCACGGGCAGGTAGTCGGGCAGCTCGCCGGGCCAGGACAGGCCCGCCTCTCGTAGGTCTGGGCGAGGTCGATCATCGCCGGGCCGCGGTCGCGCGAGTCGCCGTGCACATGCTCGAACAGGTGCAGCGCGGTGGCGCGGCCGCGGTCGAAGAGCTCGACGTAGTCGGCCTCGGCGTCCAGCGCATCGGCGCGCTGCAGCGCGTCGATCAAGGCATCGAGTTCGGCCAGCCGGCCGGACGACAGCGCCGCCTCGGCTGCAGCAGCTCGCCCATCTCGTCAGGCAGCGCGCGCAACTCCGCGCTCGGGGTAGCTGAGCAGCGCAGCCAGGACGCGCAGCGTCCTGGACGCCGGCGGGGATTCCTGGACAGCCCAGCATGATCAGACCTCCGCCTTGATCGGGATCGTGCGCTTCTTCTCGCTGCCGAACAGGCTCGTCTCGGTCATGCCTTCGGAGCAGCCGTTGCCGAAGCTGAAGCCGCAGCCGCCGCGCACGTTGAAGGCGTTCTCGGCGTACTCGCGGTGCGTGCTGGGGATCACGAAGCGGTCTTCGTAGTTGGCGATCGCCATCACGCGGTACATCTCCTCGACCTCGTCCACGCTGATGCCGACCTGCTCCAGCGCCGCGGTGTTGATGCGCTGCTCGACATGCTTGCTCGCGCTGGTAGGCGCGCATCGCCAGCATGCGCTCCAGCGCGCGCACCACCGGCGCCGTGTCGCCGGCCGTCAGCAGGTTGGCCAGGTACTTGACGGGGATGCGCAACTGGCTTGACGTCGGGGATCTCGCCGTTGGTGCCCACCTGCCCGGCGTTGGCCGCGGCGGTGATCGGCGACAGCGGCGGCACGTACCAGACCATCGGCAGCGTGCGGTACTCCGGGTGCAGCGGCAGCGCCACCTTCCATTCGACCGCCATCTTGTAGACCGGGCTGTTGCGCGCCGCGTCCATCCAGTTGTCGGGGATGCCGTCGAGGCGCGCCTGCGCGATCACCTTCGGGTCGTTCGGGTCGAGGAAGATGTCGAGCTGCGCCTGGTACAGGTCGTGGTCGTGCTCGACGCTGGCGGCTTCCTGGATGCGGTCGGCGTCGTAGAGCAGCACGCCGAGGTAGCGGATGCGGCCGACGCAGGTCTCGCTGCACACCGTGGGCTGGCCGGCCTCGATGCGCGGGTAGCAGAAGATGCACTTCTCGGCCTTGCCGCTCTTCCAGTTGTAGTAGATCTTCTTGTACGGGCAGCCGCTGACGCACATGCGCCAGCCGCGGCACTTGTCCTGGTCGATCAGCACGATGCCGTCTTCCTCGCGCTTGTAGATCGAGCCCGAGGGGCAGCTCGCCACGCACGCCGGGTTCAGGCAGTGCTCGCACAGCCTGGGCAGGTACATCATGAAGGTGTTCTCGAACTGGCCGTAGATGTCCTTCTGGATGTCGTCGAAGTTCTTGTCCTTGCTGCGCTTGCGAGAATTCGCCGCCCAGGATCTCTTCCCAGTTCGGGCCCCAGACGATCTTCTCCATGCGCTGGCCGGTGATCAGGCTGCGCGGCCGCGCGGTCGGCGCGTGCTTCATCTCGGGCGCCGACTGCAGGTGGTCGTAGTCGAAGGTGAAGGGCTCGTAGTAGTCGTCGATCTGCGGCAGGTTCGGGTTGGCGAAGATGCGCATCAGCAGCTTCCACTTCCGCCCTGGCGCGGCTCGATGCTGCCGTTGGCCTTGCGCACCCAGCCGCCGTTCCACTTGTCCTGGTTCTCCCATTCCTTGGGGTAGCCGATGCCGGGCTTGGTCTCGACGTTGTTGAACCAGGCGTACTCCACGCCGGGCCGGCTGGTCCAGACGTTCTTGCAGGTCACCTGACAGGTGTGGCAGCCGATGCACTTGTCCAGGTTCAGCACCATGCCGATCTGTGCGCGGATTTTCATGCGGCCTTCTCCTTGCGCTTGGACGTTGCGCGGACGAGCTCTTCGCCGACGCGGCGTGTCGAGCCAGTCGACCTTGTCCATCTTGCGCACCACCACGAACTCGTCGCGGTTGGTGCCGATGGTTCCGTAGTAGTTGAAGCCGTAGCTGAACTGCGCGTAGCCGCCGATCATGTGCGTGGGCTTGAGCACGATGCGCGTCACGCAGTTGTGGATGCCGCCGCGCACGCCGGTGATCTCGCGACCCCGGGGTGTTGATGATCTTCTCCTGCGCGTGGTACATCATCACCATGCCGGGGTTGACGCGCTGGCTGACCACCGCGCGCGCCGCGATGGCGCCGTTGATGTTGAAGACCTCGACCCAGTCGTTGTCCTCGATGCCGGCGCTCTTGGCGTCGTCCTCGCTCAGCCAGACACGGGCCGCCGCGGTTCAGCGTCAGCATCAGCAGGTTGTCGCTGTAGGTGCTGTGGATGCCCCACTTCTGGTGCGGCGTGATGAAGTTGAGCAGGATCTCCTTGTTGCCGTTGCGGCTTGATGTTGTGGATGCCGGCGGTGGTCTTCAGGTCCACCGGCGGGCGGTAGCTGCTGAAGCCCTCGCCGAAGGCGATCACCCACGGGTGGTCCAGGTAGAACTGCTGGCGGCCGGTGAGCGTGCGCCAGGGGATCAGCTCGTGCACGTTGGTGTAGCCGGCGTTGTAGCAGACGGTCTCGCTCTCGATGCCGCTCCAGGTGGGCGAGCTGATGATCTTGCGCGGCTGCGCCTGGATGTCGCGGAAGCGGATCTTCTCGTCCTCGCGGTACAGCGCCAGGTGGGTGTGGTCGCGGCCCGGTCTGCTTGCCCAGCGCCTGCCAGGCCTTCACCGCGACGTGGCCGTTGGTCTCGGGCGCCAGCTGCAGGATCACCTCGCAGGCGTCGATGTCGGTCACGATCTTCGGCATGCCCTGGGTCACGCCTTCGGCCAGCGACTATGCCGTTGAGCTGGCCGAGCTGCTCGACTTCGGTCTGCGTCTTCCAGCCGATGCCCTTGCCGCCGTTGCCCAGCTTGTCCATCAGCGGGCCCAGCGCGGTGAAGCGCTTGAAGACGTTCGGGTAGTCGCGCTCGACCACCGCGATCTGCGGCGCCGTCTTGCCGGGGATCAGCTCGCACTCGCCCTTCTTCCACTCCTTGCACGTCGAAGGGCTGGGCCAGTTCGGCCGGGCGTGTCGTGCATCAGGGGCGTCAGCACGACTTCCTTCTCGACGCCCAGGTGGCCGACGCAGACCTCGCTGAACTTCTTGGCGAAACCCTTGTAGATCTCCCAGTCGCTGCGCGACTGCCAGGCCGGGTCCACCGCCGTCGACAGCGGGTGGATGAAGGGGTGCATGTCGCTGGTGTTGAGGTCGTTCTTCTCGTACCAGGTGGCGGTGGGCAGCACGATGTCGCTGTACAGGCACGTCGTGCTCATGCGGAAGTCCAGCGTCACCAGCAGGTCGAGCTTGCCTTCGGGCGCCTTGTCGTGCCACACCACTTCGGCCGGCTTGGCATCGTCCTTGCCGAGGTCCTTGCCCTGCACGCCGTGCTCGGTGCCCAGCAGGTGCTTGCAGAAGTACTCGTGGCCCTTGCCGCTGGAGCCCAGCAGGTTGGAGCGCCAGACGAACAGGTTGCGCGGCCAGTTCTGCGGCGCGTCGGGGTCTTCGCAGCTCATCTGCAGCGTGCCGTCCTTCAAGCGCCTTGACGGCGTAGTCCTTGGCGTCCATGCCGGCGGCGGTGGCGTCCTTCACCACCTGCAGCGGGTTGGTCTTGAGCTGCGGCGCGCTGGGCAGCCAGCCCATGCGCTCGGCGCGCACGTTGTAGTCGATCATGCTGCCGCCGAACACGCTTCTTGTCGGCCAGCGGCGAGACGATCTCCTCCATGCCCAGCTTCTCGTAGCGCCACTGGTCGGTGTGGGCGTAGAAGAAGCTGGTGCTGTTCATCTGCCGCGGCGGGCGGATCCAGTCGAGCGCAAAGGCCAGCGCCGTCCAGCCGGTCTGCGGGCGCAGCTTTTCCTGGCCCACGTAGTGCGCCCAGCCGCCGCCGCTCTGGCCGATGCAGCCGCACATCATCAGCATGTTGATGACGCCGCGGTAGTTCATGTCGGCGTGGTACCAGTGGTTCATCGCCGCGCCGATGATGATCATCGACTTGCCGTGCGTCTTGTCGGCGTTGTCGGCGAACTGGCGCGCCACGGTGATGATCTGGTCGCGCGGCATGCCGGTGATGCTCTCGGCCCAGGCCGGCGTGTAGGCGGCGTCGTCGTCGTAGCTCTTGGCGCCGCTGCCGCAGGCCGCGGTCGACGCCGTACTGCGCCGACCTGCAGGTCGAACACGGTGGCCACCAGGGCGTCGCGTTTCGTCGCCTTCCTTGCCCAGGCGCAGGCGCACGGCCGGCACGCGCTGCACGCAGTTGACGTCGCCCTGCTGGTGCGTTCGACTTGAAGTGCGGCGTCGCGATGCCGCCGAAATAGGGCAGGCCGACGTCGACGCGCGTCGTGCGCCTGCGCGCCGTCTTCCAGCACCGACAGCTTGAGCTTGACCTCGCCGCCGTGGCGCGCTTCCTTGGCCTCGAGGTTCCACTTGCCTGCGTCGGCGCGGCCTTCGGGGCCCCAGCGGAAGCCGATCGACGCCGTTGGGCAGCACGGCCTGCCGCTGGCGTCGAAGGCCACCGTCTTCCACTCCGGGTTGTTGTCCTGGCCGAGCTTGCCGTTGAAGTCGCTGGCGCGCAGGTAGCGGTCGGGCACCAGGTCACCGCTGCCGTCCGGGCAGCGTGTGCTCCTTGAGCATCACCAGCAGCGGCAGGTCGGTGTAGCGGCGCGCGTAGTCGTCGAAGTACGCGCTGCGCGGCTTGCCGCTCGCCGGGGAAGTAGAACTCGTTCAGCGATCACGTGGCCCATGGCCATCGCCAGCGCGGCGTCGGTGCCCTGCTTGGGGTGCAGCCAGATGTCGGCCAGCTTGGCGACTTCGGAGTAGTCGGGCGTCACCGCCACCGTCTTGGCGCCCTTGTAGCGCACCTCGGTGAAGAAGTGCGCGTCGGGGGTGCGCGTCTGCGGCACGTTGCAGCCCCAGGCGATGATGTAGGTGCAGTTGTACCAGTCGGCCGACTCGGGCACGTCGGTCTGCTCGCCCCAGATCTGCGGGCTGGCCGGCGGCAGGTCGCAGTACCAGTCGTAGAAGCTCATGCAGACGCCGCCGATCAGGCTCAGGTAGCGGCTGCCGGCGGCATAGCTGACCATGCTCATCGCCGGGATCGGGCTGAAAAGCCGATCACGCGGTCCGGGCCGTGCTTCTTGATCGTGTAGACGTTGGCCGCGGCGATGAGCTGGTTGACCTCGTCCCAGCTGCTGCGCACGAAGCCGCCCATGCCGCGCACCTTCTGGTAGTCGCGCCGCTGCCTCGGGGTCCTCGACGATCGAGGCCCAGGCGTCGACCGGCGTCTTGCGTCACCTTCAGCGCCGCGCGCCAGCGCTCGAGCAGGCGGCCGCGCACCATCGGGTACTTGACGCGGTTGGCGCTGTACAGGTACCAGCTGTAGCTGGCGCCGCGCGCGCAGCCGCGCGGCTCGTGGTTGGGCATGTCCCAGCGCGTGCGCGGGTAGTCGGTCTGCTGGGTTTCCCAGGTGACGATGCCGCCCTTGACGTAGATCTTCCAGGAGCAGCGAGCCCGTGCAGTTGACGCCGTGCGTGCTGCGCACGATCTTGTCGTGCGCCCAGCGGTTGCGGTAGGCGTCTTCCCAGGTGCGGTCTTCGCCGGTGGCCACGCCGTGGTCGCCGGAGAAGGTCTCCTTGGGCAGTGCGTGAAGTGGGTGCAGGCGGTCGAGGAAGTGGCTCATGGGAGTGCTCCCTGTGCTCGAGGGTGCGAGTCGTACGTGTGTGATCAGCAGGGCATGGGCGCGTTCTTGCGGCTGTAGTACCACCAGGTCATCACGATGCAGGTGACGTAGAAGACGATGAAGGCGTACAGCGCGGCGTCGGCGCTGCCGGTCAGGGCGATCGAGGTGCCGTAGCTCTTGGGGATGAAGAAGCCGCCGTAGGCGCCGATGGCGCTGAGCGAATCCCAGCACGGCGGCGGCTTCCTTGTTGGCGTCCTTGACGGCCTGCTCCTGCATGGCCGCGCGCTGGCCCGCCGCGGCACGGCGACGCTCGGTGAGGAAGATCACCGGGATCATGCGGAAGGTGCTGCCGTTGCCGATGCCGGCGGCGGCGAACAGGGCCATGAAGCTGGCCAGGAAGCCGGAGAAGTTGCCGCCCTGGCCGCCCGCGCCCGAGGCGCGCAGGCAGGAACTGCAGCACCGCCAGAACGCCCAGCGGCCATCGCGATGAAGGTCCAGAAGGTGACGCGCGCGCCGCCGAGCTTGTCGCCAGCCAGCCGCCCAGCGGGCGCATCAGCGCGCCGACCAGCGGGCCGAGCCAGGCGTACTGCAGTGCATTGACGGCTGGGAACTGGCTCTTGATCAGCAGCGGCAAGCCGGCCGAATAGCCGATGAAGCTGCCGAAGGTGCCCAGGTACAGCCAGCACATCAGCCAGTTGTGCTTGCGCATGAAGATCACGGCCTGCTCGGCGAAGCTGGCCTGCGCGTCGGCGAGGTCGTTCATGCCGAACCAGGCGGCGAGCGCGCTGGCGGCACGATGAACGGCACCCAGACGAAGCCGGCGTTCTGCAGCCACATCGGGCCGCCGGGCGGTGGCCTGCGGCGCGCCGCCCGAGCGCACCGAAGAGGCCCGCCGTGATGACCAGCGGCACCGCGAACTGCACGAGCGACACGCCCAGGTGGCCCAGGCCGGCGTTCATGCCCAGCGCGTAGCCCATGCGTGGCCTTCGGGATAGAAGAAGCTGATGTGGGCCATCGAGCTGGCGAAGTTGCCGCCGCCCAGGCCGCACAGCAGCGCCAGCAGCCACCATCGCTTCGTAGGGGGTGCCCGGGTCCTGCACCGCGCAAGCCGATGCCCAGTGCCGGCAGCAGCAGGCTGGCCGTGGCCAGCGCGGTGAAGCGCCGGCCGCCGAACGATCGGCACCGCGAAGGCGTAGAAGATGCGCAGCGTGGCGCCGCACAGCGCGGGCAGCGCGGCCAGCCAGAACAGCTGGTTGGTGGAGTAGCGGAAGCCCACTGCCGGCAGGTTCACCACCACCACCGACCACACCATCCACACCGCGAACGCCAGCGCCAGCGCGGGGATCGACAGCCACAGGTTGCGCGAAGCGACGCGGCGGCCACCGGCCTCCCAGAACCCCTGGTCCTCGGGGCTCCAGTGCGCGATGACGGGTGTCGCGAGCATGGCGATCGAGTTCAAGCCTGTGCTCTCACGCGGTCCACAGCGACCAGGCGCCGTAGCCCGCGATCAGCAGGCCGAACACCAGGTTCAGCGGCCGCGACTTCTCGCTCGCCTGCGGCAGGAACAGCGCGTCCACGCGCAGCGCCTCGGTCAGCGGCGAGCGCACGAACATGGCGGCGACGAGCACCAGTCCGTAGGCGATCGCTCCCGCATTGACGAGGGTGAGCATGGACGGACTCGGTCAGGCTTCGAGGTGCAGGTCGATACGCTTCATGCGCTCCTTCTCGCTGTCGGGCAGCTTGTCCCACCAGGTGCCGCCGGCGTTGCCGTAATCGAAGCGCTCGGCGCCCTTGCGCGTGTAGTACCACCAGTTGACGAGCAGCGAGTAGACGTAGAAGACCGCCGTGCCGGCGAAGAACGTGATGACGGTGCCGGTCTTGTCGATCGAGGTCGCGATCAGCGTGTTCCAGACGAACGGGCCGAAGGCCGCCCAGGCGCCGGTCCAGCCGAGCATCTGTGCGCCCTTGCCGGGCGAGTAGGCGAAAACGATCGGGTACTGGCGGAAGGTCGCGGCGTTGTTGATGCCCGACATCAGGAAGATCCAAAGCATGCCCCACAGGAAGCCCGAGAACTGCTCGACGCTCGTGGGTGTGAGGTAGCCGCCGAAGATCAGGAACGCACAGCCGGCGATCTGCCCCATCGTCGTCCAGTGCATGCCCTTGCTGCCGCCGATCTTGTCGAACCAGCCGCCGGTCGCCACGCGCACCAGGCCGCCGATCAGCGGGCCGATGTAGGCGAAGGCGAGCGGGTCGGGTGCGCCGTCGAAGCCGCCGTACAGCGTCTTGATCAGCATTGGGAACGCCGCCGAGAAGCCGGAGAACGAACCGAACGAGCAGATGTAGGTCATCGTGCAGTTCCAGGTGTGGACGCGCGCACGGTTGCGCGTGCTCAGGATCTCGAACTGGCCCTTGAAGCCGCGCGAGGGCAACTGCAGGCTGCGCAGGAAGATCGACCGAGAGCACGAAGGCCAGCACCAGGAAGGGCACCCAGACGTAACCGGCGTTCTGCAGCCACATTCCCTTCTTGACCACGTTGCGGATCGTCACGTCGGTGATCGCGCCGGCGGCGTTGCGCTTGATGTCGACCGCGATGCCCTTGGTCGGCACCACTTCGGTGATGACGCCGGCGGCGTCCTTCTTGACCTCCTGCTTGATGGCCTTGACCTTGTCGGTCTCGCGCAGCACGACGTTCTTCAGCACGCCGTCTTCCTTGACGATCTCGAGGGCCGCAGCCAGTTCGGGGTTGTTCACGACCACGTCCTTGACGACGCCGGCCTCCCTGGTGAGCGTGAGTGTGCCCTTGACCGAGTCGGCCTTGGTGAAGACCTGCGGGCCGCCGGCGATCGTGCCCAGCGCCGCGAAGCCGATGATCCAAGGCGCGACGAACTGGACGATCGAGACGCCGAAGTTCCCGAGGCCCGCCTGGACGCCCATCGCCGTGCCCTGCAGGCGCTTCGGGAAGAAGATGCTGGTCGAGGGCATGAAGGACGAGAAGTCGCCACCGCCCATGCCGCACAGGAAGCCGATGACCATGAAGGTCGCCCACGAGGTGTTCAGGTCCTGCACCGCGTAGCCGAGCCAGATCATCGGAACGACCTTCAGGATCGTCGCGATGCTGACCACCGGGCGAGTGCCGAGCACCGGGATGAAGTTGGCGTGGATCAGGCGCAGGATGCCCGAGGCCAGGCCCGGGATCGCGGCGAGCCAGAACAGCTCGGTCGTCGTGAACTTGAAGCCGATCGCCGGCATGCGCACGACGACCGCGCTCATCACGAACCATGTCGCGAACGAGAAGATCAGCGAGAAGGTCGTGACGCCGCAGGTGCGCCAGGCCAGCGCGCTGCCGGTCTCTCGCCAGAATTTCGGGTCCTCTGGTGTCCAGTTCTGAATTCTGGCCATGCTGCTTGCCTCTGTGGGTGGGGGTGGGTGGGCTGGCCCGGGCGCTCGGTGGAGGCAGGACCTCTGCGAGCGCGGCGGGTTCAATTGGCAGCTGGCTGCGCGGCCGTGCGTTCGAAAGGCGACACCGGCGCGTGCTCGCCCATCATCTGGGTCTTGCGGACCTCGGTCCAGTACATCCAGACCAGCGAGACCCAGACCACGCCGTACATCAGCATGAAGGCGCTCGAGCGGATGCCGGTCAGGTCCATCAGCGCACCGAACATGATCGGCAGCACGAAGCCGCCGAGCCCGCCGGCCAGGCCGACGATGCCGCTGATCGTGCCGATGTTGCCTGGGTAGTCGTCGCTGATGTACTTGAACGTGCTGGCCTTGCCGAAGGCCCAGGCGATGCCGAGGATGAACATCAGCGCGGTGAACACATAGACGTTCAGGCCGATGTGGAAGGTCTTCGGTCCGTCGACGGTCAGCACCGTCATGTCGGTCTGCGGATAGGACAGGAGGAACAGGCAGATCCAGCTGACCCACAGTACCCACCACGTCACGCTGTGGGCGCCGTACTTGTCTGACAGTATGCCGCCGAAGGCGCGCAGCACGCCGCCCGGCAGCGAGAAGCAGGCGGCCAAGAGCGCCGCGATGCGGATATCCAGGCCGAACTCGCCGACGTAGTACTGCACCATCCACAACGACATCGCGACATAGCCGCCGAACACGATGCTGTAGTACTGGCAGTACTTCAGCACCTTCGGGTCCTTCAGCGCCTTGAGCTGGTCCATGAACTTGACGTGGCTGGGCACGCGGTGCGAAGGGTCGCTGTAGCTGAACATCCAGAACAGCACCACGGTGACCAGCATGATCACCGCGTACACCATCGGCACCATGGTCCAGCCGAAGGCCACCACCAGCGCCGGGGCGACGAACTTGTTGACCGCGGCACCCGAGTTGCCGGCGCCGTAGACGCCCATCGCCATGCCCTGGCGATGGCGCAGGAACCAGCGTGCCACGTAGGGCGTGCCGACCGAGAAGGAACCGCCGGCCAGGCCGACGAACAGGCCGATCACGAGGAAGTGCCAGAACGCGGTGGCGTAGCTCATCAGCCAGATCGCGGGCACGGTGCTCGCCATCAGCAGGGTCATCACGATGCGGCCGCCGTACTTGTCGGTCCAGATGCCGAGCGGCACCCGGATCAGCGAGCCGGTGAGCACCGGCATTGCGGTGAGCATGCCGAATTCGGTCGCGTTCAGGCCGAGTGTCTTCTTGATCGGGATGCCGATCACGCCGAACATCATCCAGACCATGAAGCACACGGTGAAGGCCAGGGTGCTGACGATCAGCACCGACCAGGCCTGCCGGCTGTACTGCGCGGAATCCTTCGGGGGGGTTGGGGTGGCCATGCGGCAGACTCGTCGGAGAGATGACGTGACTGTCTCGCGCGGCGGGTGCGGCGACCATCCATCCGATGGAAGGCCCCGGCGCGGCAAGAGAACGATGGCGCCGGCCAGACCATCGTCCGGAAGGACTACTCGGTCTGCTTTCGGCGCACGGTTTGCGCTGGATCAATGCGGCCGGATGGATGCCGATCCATGGGCAACGGGTCGTCCCGGACGCTGCGCTCGCAGGCCATGCGGGCGCGCCGATTGCCGGTGCGCCCGCGGGCGACGACTACTTGAAGATGTCCTTCACCCGGTCGGTCCACGACTTGGCGTTCGGCGAGTGCCGGTCGCCCGACTTGCGGAACGACTCGTCGAGTTCCTTCAGGAGCTTCTTCTGGTGCTCGGTGATGCGCACCGGCGTCTCGACGCTGATGTGGCAGTACAGGTCGCCCGGGTAGCTCGATCGCACGCCCTTGATGCCCTTGCCGCGCAGGCGGAAGGTCTTGCCGGTCTGCGTGCTCTCGGGCAGGTCGATCTCGGCCTTGCCGTTCAGGGTCGGCACGTCGATGCCGCCGCCGAGCGCCGCGGTCGTCATGGCGACCGGCACGGTGCAGTGCAGGTCGTCGCCGTCGCGCTCGAAGATCTCGTGTGCCTTGACGCGCAACTCGATGTAGAGGTCGCCCGGCGGCCCGCCGTTCGTGCCCGGCTCGCCGTTGCCGGCCGAACGGATGCGCATGCCTTCGGCGATGCCGGCGGGGATCTTCACTTCGAGCGTCTTCGTCTTCTTCAGCTTGCCCTGGCCGCTGCAGGCGGTGCAGGGCTCGGGGATGATCTTGCCGCTGCCGCGGCAGTGCGGGCAGGCCTGCTGGATGCTGAAGAAGCCCTGGCGCATGTGCACCGTTCCGGCGCCGTTGCAGGTGGTGCAAGTCTTGGCGCTAGTGCCGGGCTTGGCGCCGCTGCCGTGGCAGGTCTCGCAGGATTCCCAGCTCGGAATGCGGATCTGCGTTTCCTTGCCGAGCGCTGCTTCCTCGAGCGTGACCTCCATCGCGTAGCTCAGGTCGCCCCCACGGTAGACCTGCTGGCCACCCCCGCGGCGGCCGCCGCCGCCGGCACCGAAGATGTCGCCGAAGATGTCGCCAAAGGCCTCGGCAAAGCCGCCGAAGCCCTCGCCGCCCGGGCCGCGCGCGCCCATGTTGGGATCCACGCCGGCGTGGCCGTGCTGGTCGTAGGCCGCACGCTTGTGCGGATCGGACAGCATCTCGTAGGCCTCCTTGGCCTCCTTGAAGCGCTCTTCCGACTTCTTCGCCCCGTCGCCCTGGTTGCGGTCGGGGTGGTGCTTCATGGCCAGCTTGCGATAGGCCTTCTTGATGTCGTCGTCGGTGGCGTTCTTGGGCACGCCGAGAACGTCGTAATAGTCGCGCTTTGCCATCGTTCCTGCTGCCTTGTCAACGCAACGCCCCCGTGCGCTGGTTCAGCCCACGGGGGTGTCTGCCGGATTCATTCGAGCCCCCCTGGCTCCGCGGTCCGATTGCCCGATTACTTCTTGTCCTTGACCTCGGTGAACTCCGCGTCGACGACGTTGTCGTCCTTCGGTTTGGCCGACGCACCGGCGCCCCCCGCTTCGGCGGCCGAGGGTCCGTCCCCCGCTCCAGCACCGGCGGCAGCCTGCGCCGCCTGCGTCTCGGCGTAGACCTTCTCGCCGAGCTTCTGGCTCGCCGTCATCAGCGCCTCGGTCTTGGCGTCGATCTCGGCCTTGTCGTCGCTCTTGAGCGCCGTTTCGGCGTCCTTCAGCGCGGCCTCGATCTTCTCCTTCTCGCCGGCGTCCAGCTTGTCACCGTGCTCGGCGAGCGACTTCTTCACGCTGTGCACCATGGCGTCGGCCTGGTTTCGCGCCTGCACCAGTTCGAGCTTCTTCTTGTCCTCGGCCGCGTTGGCTTCGGCGTCGCGCACCATCTGCTGGATCTCGGCTTCGGTCAGGCCCGAGTTGGCCTTGATCGTGATCTTGTTTTCCTTGCCGGTGCCCTTGTCCTTCGCGCTCACGTGCAGGATGCCGTTGGCGTCGATGTCGAACGTGACCTCGATCTGCGGCAGGCCTCGCGGCGCCGGTGGAATGCCTTCGAGGTTGAACTCTCCGAGGCTCTTGTTGCCGGACGCAATCTCGCGCTCGCCCTGGTAGACCTTGATCGTCACTGCCGGCTGGTTGTCGTCGGCGGTCGAGAAGGTCTGCGAGAACTTGGTCGGGATCGTCGTGTTCTTCGTGATCATCTTGGTCATCACGCCGCCCAGCGTCTCGATCCCGAGCGACAGCGGCGTCACGTCGAGCAGCAGCACGTCGGAGCGGTCGCCGGCCAGTACCTGGCCCTGGATCGCGGCGCCCACGGCCACCGCCTCGTCGGGGTTGACGTCCTTGCGCGGCTCGCGGCCGAAGAACTCCTTGACCTTGTCCTGCACCTTGGGCATGCGCGACATGCCGCCGACCAGGATCACGTCCTGGATGTCGGCCACGCTGACGCCCGAATCCTTGATCGCCATGCGGCAGGGCGCGATCGTGCGCTCGATCAGGTCGTCCACCAGCGCCTCGAACTTGGCCCTCGAGAGCTTGATGTTCAGGTGCTTCGGGCCCGACGCATCGGCCGTCACATAGGGCAGGTTGATGTCGGTCTGCGCGCTGCTCGACAGTTCGATCTTGGCCTTCTCGGCCGCTTCCTTCAGGCGCTGCAGCGCGAGCACGTCCTTGCCCAGATCGACGCCCTGGTCCTTCTTGAACTCGGCGATGATGTAATCGATGATGCGCTGGTCGAAGTCTTCGCCGCCGAGGAAGGTGTCGCCGTTGGTCGACAGCACCTCGAACTGCTTCTCGCCCTCGACATCGGCGATCTCGATGATCGAGATGTCGAAGGTGCCGCCGCCGAGGTCGTAGACCGCGATCTTGCGGTCGCCCTTGTGGGTCTTGTCCAGGCCGAAGGCGAGTGCCGCCGCGGTCGGTTCGTTGATGATGCGCTTCACGTCGAGGCCGGCGATGCGGCCGGCGTCCTTGGTCGCCTGGCGCTGCGAGTCGTTGAAGTACGCGGGCACGGTGATCACTGCCTCGGTGACCGGCTCACCGAGATAGTCTTCGGCGGTCTTCTTCATCTTGCGCAGCACCTCGGCGCTGACCTGCTGCGGCGCGAGCTTGGTGCCGCGCACGTCGACCCAGGCATCGCCGTTGTCGGCGGCAACGATCTTGTAGGGCATCAGGTCGATGTCCTTCTGCACTTCCTTCTCGGTGAACTTGCGCCCGATCAGGCGCTTCACCGCGTACAGCGTGTTCTTCGGGTTGGTGACCGCCTGCCGTTTGGCCGATGCGCCGACGAGGATCTCGCCGCCATCCTGATAGGCGACGATCGACGGCGTGGTGCGTGCACCCTCGCTGTTCTCGATCACCTTGGTCGTGTTGCCCTCCATGATCGACACGCACGAGTTCGTGGTGCCGAGGTCGATGCCGATGATTCTTCCCATGTTTCTGCTCCTGAAGGCTGAAAGCCCGTTGTCTTCGTAGGTGTGGATCAGCGGCGAGGTTTCAAGCCGCGCCGCAAACAGGTGCGCACGGCGCGCTCGATCACTGCGGCGGCCCCGACACGATGACCAGCGCCGGTCGCAGCACCCGATCGGCGATCAGGTAGCCCTTTTGCAGCACCGTCACCACCGTGTTCGCCTCCTGGGCCGCCGGCACGACGCTGATTGCCTGATGGAGGTGCGGATCGAACTTCGCCGTTGCGGACGGGTTGATCTCGGCGACCTTGTTGCGTTCGAGTGCCGCAGAGAGCTGACGCAGAGTGGCGTGCACGCCTTCGAGCATCTGCTCCGCCGTCGCTTCGGGCAGCGCAAGCGCCGCCTCCAGACTGTCCCTCACCGGCAGCAGATCTTCGGCGAAGCCCTCGACAGCGTACTTGCGTGCCTTGGAGATCTCTTCTTCGGAGCGCCGACGGGTGTTTTCGGCGTCGGCCTTGGCGCGCAGGTAGGCATCGGCCAGTTCCGCCTGACGAACCTCGACTTCCGCGAGCCGCGCTTCAGCGCTCATCTCAGACGCGGGCTCGGCACCAGCGGGCGGGTTGGCATCGAGCCCCCCCTCGAGAGGTGGCCTGGGTTCTGGTTGGGACATGTCTTCTCTCTCCAAGAAGTGGGCAAATGAGTGCGATTCACGCACTTTCAAGAGGGAATTGCGCCGAATTCGCCTTCGGGACCTCGCCACCTGGCCCTGCCCCGGGCCGACCCCAGTAGCAAGTTCGGCTGGCGCCGCTAGCATCGGCGCACCCCTTGGCTACGACATGGCTCGAGCATGAGTGAGTCTCCGTTGAAGCTTCGCTTTCCCAAGATCCACCGATGGCCCGACCGGGCCGACAGGAGTCCGACCATGCAAGAGCGCGAACTGCGAGCCCTGATCGAAGACGTCCGCACCGGTGGCCTGCCGCGGCGCTCGTTCGTGCATGCAGATGGTCGGGCTCGGCCTGACCGCGCCGATGGCCTCGATGATGCTGATGCACGCCGGCGTCGCCCAGGCCCAGGCCGCGCCGGCCTACAAGCCAACCAAGCGCGGCGGCGGCGGCGCGTTGAAGGTGCTCTGGTGGCAGGGGGCGACGCTGCTGCAGCCGCACTTCGCCGGCGGCACCAAGGACCAGGAAGGCTCGCGCATCTTCTACGAGCCGCTGGCCGGGTGGGACAACGACGGCAACCTGGTGCCTGTCCTGGCCGCCGAGATCCCGACCCGCGAGAACGGCGGCCTGTCGGCCGACGGCAAGTCGGTCGTCTGGAAGCTGAAGAAGGGCGTCACCTGGCACGACGGCACGCCGTTCACCGCCGACGACTGCGTCTTCACCTGGGAGTTCGCGCGCGACCCGGCGACCGCCGCGATCACCATCGGCGTCTACAAGGACGTCACGGTGACCAAGATCGACTCGCACACCGTGCGCGTCGCCTTCGCCAAGCCGACCCCGTTCTGGGCCACCGCCTTCGTCGCGGCCGAGGGCATGATCCTGCCCAAGCACCTGTTCGCCGCCTACATCGGCGCCAAGTCGCGCGAGGCGCCGACCAACCTGAAGCCGGTTGGCACCGGACCGTACAAGTTCGTCGACTTCAAGCCGGGCGACATGGTGCGCGGCGAGCTCAACGCCAACTACCACATGCCGAACCGGCCCTTCTTCGACTCGATCGAGATGAAGGGCGGCGGCGACGCGGTGTCGGCCGCGCGCGCCGTGCTGCAGACCGGCGAGTTCGACTACGCCTGGAACCTGCAGGTCGAGGACGAGGTGCTGATGCGCATGGAGACCGGCGGCAAGGGCCGCGCGCACATCATCCCGAGCGGCGACATCGAGTTCATGCAGCTCAACCCGACCGACCCCTGGACCGAGGTCGACGGCGAGCGTTCGAGCATCAAGACCAAGCATTTCGCCTTCAGCGAACCGGCGGTGCGCGAGGCCATGACGCTGCTGGCCGACCGCAAGGGCATCCAGGAATTCATCTACGGCCGCACCGGCGTGGCGACGAGCAACTTCCTGAACAACCCCGCCAAGTTCCGCTCGCCCAACACCAGGTTCGAATTCAACGTCGACAAGGCCAATGCGCTGCTCGAGGCCGCCGGCTGGAAGAAGGGCGGCGACGGCATCCGCGAGAAGGGCGGCAAGAAGCTGAAGTTCGTCTTCCAGACCTCGGTCAACGCCTGCGCCAGAAGGAGCAGGCGGTCGATCAAGCAGGCCTGCCAGAAGGCGGGCATCGAGCTCGAGCTGAAGTCGGTCACCGGCGTCGGTGTTCTTCTCGTCCGACGTCGCCAACCCCGACACCTACGGCAAGTTCTACTGCGACATGCAGATGTACACCACCACCATGACGCAGCCCGATCCCGAGCGCTTCATGGACCAGTACACTGATCAAGGAGGTCTCGACGCAAGGCCAACAAATGGCAGGGCCGCAACATCGTGCGCTATGCGCAGCGAGGAGTACGACAAGCTGTTCGCGGCGTCCGAGGGCGAGCTCGATCCGGTCAAGCGGGCGGCGCTGTTCATCAGGATGAACGACCTGGTGGTGGCACGACAACCACGTGATCCCGCTGATCAGCCGGCCGCGCGTGCGCGGCGCCAACCTGAAGCTGGTGCACCGGGCTCTCGGGCTGGGACCTCGACTTCTCCGGCTTGCAGAACTGGTACCGCGAAGCCTGACCGGCCGACACGTCGACTGCCGCCGTGGGTCCCTACCTCCTGCGGCGCCTGCTGGTCGCCCTGCCCAGCGTGCTGGGCATCAGCGTGGTGCTGTTCACCGTGCTGGCGCTGGCGCCGGGCGACCCGTTCGAGGAGCTGGCGACCAACCCCAACGTGCCGGCCGAGGTGCGCGCGATGCTGCGCATCAAGTTCGGCCTCGACGATCCGGTCTGGCAGCGCTACTTCCGCTGGCTGGCGGCGATGCTGCAGGGCGACTGGGGCTTCTCGTTCATCAGCCGCGTCGACGTCGACACGCTGATCCTGCAGCGCATCCCGGTCACGCTGGCGGTGATCGGCGCGTCGCAGCTGCTGGCGCTGATGATCGCGCTGCCGGTGGGTATCTACTCGGCCGCGCGGCCTTACTCGTGGTTCGACCGCATCGCGAGCACGCTGGCCTTCGTCGGCTTCTCGCTGCCGACCTTCTTCACCGGCCTGCTGCTGATCCTGCTGTTCTCGATCAAGCTCGACTGGCTGCCCTTCGTCTACCGCGCCGACATCTCGGCCACCGGCTGGCAGTGGTGGTGGGAGCACATCCGCCAGGCGATCATGCCGGTCACGGTGCTGGGCCTGTTCCAGGGCGCGAGCTGGACGCGCTACGTGCGCTCGGCGATGCTCGACGTGATCCGGCTCGACTACGTCACCACCGCGCGCAGCAAGGGCCTGAAAGAGAGCGTGGTGGTGATGAAGCACGTGGTGCGCAACGCGCTGATCCCGGTCGTCACGCTGGTCGCGCTGCAGATGCCGGCGATCTTCGGCGGCGCGATCGTGACCGAGCAGATCTTCCGCATCCCCGGCATCGGCTCGCTGCTGATCGACGCGATCCTGCGCAACGACACGCCGGTCATCATGGCCGTGACCTTCGTCTTCGCCTGCCTCGTGATCCTGTTCAACCTGATCGCCGACTTGCTGTATGGCTGGCTCGACCCCCGCATCACCTACCGCTGAGCCGGCGGCCGCGGCGCAGCGCGCCATGTCTCGCCCGCCCCGAGGCCTGGCGGCGCTTTCGCCGCCACAAGCTGGCGGTGGTCGAGCCTCGTCGTGCTGTGGCGATGGTCTTGCTCGTCGTCTTCGGCCCGATGTTCTGGAAGGTGGCGATCAACGACATCGACTTCACCGCGCGCCTGAAGGGCCCCTCGGCTGGCGCACCCGTTCGGCACCGACGACCTGGGCCAGGACATGTTCGCCCGCATGCTCTACGGCGGCCGCATCTCGCTCGCGGTCGGGCGTGGCGGCGATGGCGATGGCCATCCTCGTCGGCGTCACGATCGGCGCCATCGCCGGCATCTCGCGCGGCGCGGTCGACACGGCGCTGATGTGGCTGACCGACCTGTTCCTGTCGCTGCCGCAGCTGCCGCTGCTGCTGCTTGCTGATCTACCTGTTCCGCGACAGCCTGAAGGCGGTGTTCGGGCCCGAGGTGGGCGTCTTCATCCTGATCGTGCTCGTCATCGGCGGCTTTCGCTGGATGCCGGTGGCGCGCCTGGTGCGGGCGCAGTTCTTCTCGCTGCGCGAGAAGGAGTTCGTCGAGGCCGCGCGCGCGCTCGGCGCCTCGACGCCGCGCCAGGTCGTGCGCCACATCCTGCCCAACGCGCTCGGGCCGGTGATCGTGGCCGGCACGATCGACGTGGCGGCGGCGATCATCGCCGAGTCGACGCTGTCGTTCCTGGGCCTGGGCTTCCCGCCCGACATCCCGACCTGGGGCCGCATCCTGTTCGACGCCAAGGACTACCTCGACATCGCCGCGCACTGGGCGCTGTTCCCCGGCGCGGCGATCTTCCTCGCCGTGCTGACGATCAACTTCATCGGCGACGGGCTGCGCGACGCGCTGGATCCGCGCCGGGTGATGTAGTCGATGCGCGCGCCGGGCCGTCCCAAGCGCGCATCGCTCCCCTCGGGGGACGGGCGCGCAGCGCCCTTGGGGCAGTAACGATGGCGCTGCTCGAGATCAAGGGCCTGAAGACCCACTTCAAGACCGACGACGGCTGGGTGCACGCGGTCGACGGCGTGGACATCACGGTCGAGCGCGGCGAGACGCTGGGCGTGGTCGGCGAGTCGGGCTGCGGCAAGTCGGTCACCGCGATGTCGGTGCTCAAGCTCGATCGCGATGCCGCCGGGCAAGATCGTCGCCGGGCAGATCCTCTGGCAGGGCCGCGACCTGGTGCCGCTGCCCGCCGACGAGATGCGCAAGATCCGCGCGAAGGAGATCGCCATCGTGTTCCAGGAACCGATGACCTCGCTCAACCCGGTGTACACCGTGGGCGAGCAGATCGCCGAGGTCGCTGCAGCCTGCACGAAGGCCTGGGCCGCAAGGGCGCGATGGATCGTGCGGCCGAGATGCTCAAGCTCGTCCACATTCCGACGCCCGAGCGGCGCGTGCACGACTATCCGCACCAGTTCTCGGGCGGCATGCGCCAGCGCGTGATGATCGCGATGGCGCTGTCGTGCAACCCGAAGCTGCTGATCGCCGACGAGCCGACGACGGCGCTCGACGTCACCATCCAGGCGCAGATCCTCGATCTGCTGAACGAGCTGAAGGCGCGCCTCGGCATGTCGATCATGCTGATCACCCACGCGATGGGCGTGGTCGCCGAAACCGCGCAGCGCGTCGTCGTGATGTACGCCGGCAAGGTGGTCGAGGAAGCGCCGGTGGCCGAACTGTTCGCGCACCCGCGCCACCCCTACACGCAGGGGCTGATCCGCTCGATCCCGCGCATCGACACTCGCGGCGGCGAAGAAGCTGCGGCTCGAAGCCATCGCCGGGCGCGGTGCCCGAAGCTCATCGCACCGCCCGAGGGCTGCCGCTTCGCGCCGCGCTGCAGGCATGCCCATGGCCGCCTGCACCGAGGCCACGCCCGCCGCTGCGCGAGGTGGCGCCGGGGCACAAGGTGGCCTGCATCCTGGATCTGGCGCCGTCATGACGGCCCCGTTGCTCGAAGGTCAGGGACCTGGTCAAGCACTTCCCGCTCAAGGGCGGGCATGCTCGGACGCGTGGTCGAGCAAGCGTGCACGCCGTCGACGGCGTGAGCTTCGACCTCGATGGGCGGCGAGACGCTGGGCGTGGTCGGCGAGTCGGGCTGCGGCAAGAGCACCACCGGGCGCTGCATCCTGCGCCTGATCGAGCCGACCTCGGGCGAGGTCTGGTTCGAAGGCCGCAACGTCACCGCGCTGGGCAAGGCCGAACTGCGCGCGCTGGCGCGCGACATGCAGATCATCTTCCAGGACCCGTACGCGTCGCTCAACCCGCGCATGACGGTGGGCGCGATCGTCGGCGAGGCGCTGACTCATCCACAAGCTCACGAAGACGCGCGCCGAGTTCGAGGACCGCATCGTCGAACTGCTCGAGACCGTGGGCCTCGACCGCCGACCACATGCGGCGCTATCCGCACGAGTTCTCGGGCGGCCAGCGCCAGCGCATCGGCATCGCGCGCGCGCTGGCGGTGTCGCCCAAGCTGATCGTCTGCGACGAGGCGGTGTCGGCGCTCGACGTGTCGATCCAGGCCCAGGTCATCAACCTGCTCGAGGACCTGCAGGCGAAGTTCAGCCTGACCTACATCTTCATCGCCCACGACCTGTCGGTGGTCGAGCACATCAGCACGCGCGTGGCGGTGATGTACCTCGGCCGCATCGTCGAACTCGCGACAGCGAACCAGCTCTACACGCGGCCGCTGCACCCGTACACCGAGGCGCTGCTGTCGGCGGTGCCGATCCCGGACCCGCAGGTCAAGCGCCAGCGCATCATGCTGCAGGGCGACGTGCCGAGCCCGATCCGCCCGCCGCCGGGTTGCCACTTCCACACCCGTTGCCCGATCGCGCGCAAGGGGCTGTGCGACGTCGCGGCGCCGCCGCTCGAACAGTCCACCGACGGGCACTGGGTGGCCTGCCACTTGCGTAGTTGAAGTGCCGCCGCACGGTTGCCCTGCGCTCCAGCGCTGCCATCGCCATGCTGCAAGCCCATCAGTTCGCCGCGCTGCAGCCCGGCCCCAGGCTGATCGTCACCGGCGCCGTGCACGGCAACGAGACCTGTGGCACGAGAGCCATCGAACGCGTGCTCGGCGAGATCGCGCGCGGCGAGATGGCGGTTACCCGCGGTGTGCTCACGCTCGTGCCGGTGTGCAACCCGCTGGCCTATGCCCACGGCCGGCGCTTCGGCGAGCGCAACCTCAACCGGCGTCTGCTGCCGAGCGCCGCGCCGGCCGACTACGAAGACCGCATTGCCAACGTCTTGTGCCCGTGGCTGGCAGCGCACGACGCCCTGCTCGACCTGCACTCGTTTCGCAGCACCGGCGGCCCCTTCGTGCTGTGCGGGCCGGCCGACAACGCGGGGACGCTCGAGCCCTTCGCGCGCGCGGCCGAAGAGACGGCGCTGGCCGCGCACCTGGGCGTGAACCGTGTCGTCGAGGGCTGGATGCCCGCCTATGCCGGTGGTGTACAGCGGCGCCGCGAGCGGATGCTTGCGCAGGGGCAGCCGCTGGCCGGCGTGCAGGGCGACGCGTCCTACGGCATCGGTACCACCGAATACATGCGCAGCCAGGGCGGCTACGCGGTGACGCTGGAATGCGGCCAGCATGACGATGCAGGCGCGCCCGAAGTGGCCTACCGCGCCATCCGCCAAGCGATCGCCTTGCTCGGCCTGGCCGATGTGCCGCTGGCGCCGCCGGCCGGTCCGTTCGAAGTTCTGTGCCTGGCCACGGTCGTCGACCGCCATCACGAAGCAGACCGTTTCGTGCGCCCGTGGACGAGCTTCGATCCGTTGCAGCCGGGCGAGCTGATCGCCGTGCGCCACGACGGCGACGAGTTGCGCGCGCCGCAGGCTGGCTTCATCGTGTTCCCCGACGTCGCCGCAACGCCGGGGCATGAGTGGTTCTATCTGGCGGTGGCGAGTGAGCGGCAGTTATAGATCGTCACCCTGCTTCCCGAACGGATGGCGCCGGCGTCTACGGCCGTGGTGCGCCCGTCTCGGGTGACGGGCGCGGAATTGTGCCCGATATCGGGTTAGCCGATTCACTCAGTTCGGGAGCACCTTTGCGAACAGACTTTGTCCTTATCGACTTCGAGAGCGTTCAGCCCGAATCGCTGGTGGCTCTTGCGTAGGACCATTTCAAAGTCATCGTATTCGTTGGGGTGACCCAAGCGAAGCTTCCCTTCGAACTGGTCGCGGCTATGCAGCGCATGGGTGACAGGGCCGAGTACATCAAGATCGCGGGAAGCGGACCAAACTCGCTGGACTTTCACATCGCGTTCTATATCGGCCAACTGGCCGCTCAAGACGCTACGGCCTACTTTTATTTCATCTCGAAGGACACTGGGTTTGACCCGCTCATACAGCATCTCAAGTCCAGGAAGATCTTTGCTGCCAGATCGCCCACCATAGGTGCCATCCCGCTGGTGAAAGCTGGCAACAAGAAGTCTCCGGAAGAGCGAGCACAACTGTTCATTGAGAAGTTGCGCCAGCCTAGAGTCACGAAGCCGCGCAGTGAGAAGACGCTGACCAGCGCAATCGCATCATTCTTTCGGAAGCAGCTAACCGAGCAAGAGGTGGCCGCTGTAGCAGCGGCGATGCAAAGTGTCGGCTTCATAACAATGGCCGGGGCAAAGTCTCCTATTCACCAGCCGGTTGACTCCAACGTCGGTGGCTCGTGCACAGATTGATGACAAACGGCACACAGTGACCTAACATCGGGCCATGAAGCCCTTTCGGTGGAACCCGGAGAAGAACGACACGCTGCGGGCCTACCGAGGGGTTTCCTTCGAGGGCATCGTCGTCGCCATCGAGTCCGATGGCCTGCTGGACGTCCTGGCTCATCCAAACGAGGTGAAGTACCCGAAACAGCGAGTTCTCGTCGTGGCCTATGACAGCTATGCGTACTTGGTTCCGTTCGTCGAGGAGGAGGACTACTACTTTCTCAAGACAATCATTCCGAGCCGCAAGGCGACCCGTGACTACCTGAATCTGGGAGAAGAAGATGCCGAACACTGACAGCGATGAACTCGAAGTTCTGAGTGCCTACGACAAGGGCAAGCTGAAGTCGGTGGCGACCAAGGCTGAACTGGCCAAGTTCAAGGCGGCTGCGCGGGCGACTGCAATCAAGGACCGGCGCGTCAACATCCGCCTGTCATCCGGGGACCTGAGTGACATTCAGGTCAAGGCCCTGGAACAAGGGGTTCCTTACCAAACCCTGATTGCAAGCGTGCTTCACAAGTACGTTACCGGCCGTCTCGCCGAGCCACCAGAGCATCTCGCCAAAGCGCCTGGCAAGCGCCTACCCAAACGCCGCAGCACTTCCGCGAGCTGACGTTCGCTGCTTGATGCCGGCGCCCCATGCCTGCGCGCTGCGCATCAATCCGGGTCGACGCTCGCGCTCCAGCGTTGCCAGTCGGCCAGATCGCGGCGGTCGCGCTTGGTCGGGCGACCCTGCTCGATCGCGAGGGCCGGGTCGGCGGCGAAGGGGCGCGCCTTTGCGGCGGCCTCGCGCGCGGCAAGGCTCTCCGCAGTTTCCTCATACAGCAACTGCGCCACCGGCGCCGGACCGCGCACCTCGCTAAAGCCGAGCACGCGCACTTCGCGCGCGATCTCGCCCTGCGCGCCCTGGCGCAGGCTGAGCAGGTCACCCACATGCAGCTCGCGGGCACGCTTGACGGGCTGGCCGTTGACCTGCACCCGCCCCTTCTCGATGAACTCCACCGCCAAGCCGCGCGTCTTGTAGAAGCGCGCTGCCCATAGCCATTTGTCGAGGCGCATGCGAGCGCTCTCGGTCTTCTCTTTCATGCGCTCGTATTGTCGGCCAGCGGAAGGCTCACCGTGGCGTCGAGGCCGATCACGCGGCCATGCTGTTCGCGGTTGTCGAGCCGGATCTCGCCGCCCAGGCTGAGCACGATCTCGTGGCAGATCGCGAGCCCGAGGCCCGAGCCGCTGCGCGAATCGCCTGCGGAAAACGGTTGGAACAAGCGCAGCCGCTGTTCGGCGGCAATGCCGGGGCCGCTGTCGGCAACAGTCAAGGTCGCCTGCTGCGCGCCGCTCCGCAGGCGCACCCACAGCCTGCCGCGTTCGGGGGTGTGCCGGATGGCGTTGTGCAGCAGGTTGCGCGTGAGCTCGCGCAACGCCCACTCGTGCGCGCGCACCGGCGCCGGCGCGGCGTCGAGCTCGAAGTCGAGATGGCGCTCGGCGATCAGCGGCGACAGGTCGAGCGCCACCGCGCGCACGACCCCGGCCCAGTCGACGCGCGGCGCGCCGCCTTGCTGGCGCAGTTGCTCGACCTTGGCCATAGCGAGCATCTGGTTGGCGAGCGCCGTTGCGCGCTCGACGGTGCCGCTCATTTCGTGCAGCGCCTGCGCGGGCTCCACGTCGCCGCGTTGCGCCGACTGAAGCTGGGTTCTGCAGCACCGCCAGCGGGGTGCGCAACTGGTGCGCGGTATCGCGCACGAAACGCTTCTGATGCGCCAGCAGGTGCGCCAGGCGCGCCATCACCTGGTTGGTGGCCTCCAGAAGCGGCAGCAGCTCGCGCGGCGAGCGTGCGACGTCGATCGGCGCGAGGTCGTTTTCGCTGCGCTGGCGCAGTTGCGCGCTCAACTCGCGCACCGGCCGCGTGGCTCGCTGAACGACGAACACGACCACCCCCGTGATCACGAGCACAAGCACGGCCTGGCGCCACAGCGTGTCGACCAGGATCTGGCGGGCCAGGGTCTGCCGCAGTTCCAGCGTCTCGGCGACCTGGATCGTCGCCATGCCGCGCCCTTCGACGCCGGCCACGGGCTGCAGGAGGACCGCCACGCGCACCGGCTGGTCGCGGTAGCGGTCGTCGTAGAAGTCGACCAGCGCCGCGTAGGGGCCCTTGGTTGGCAAGGTGCCGCGCCAGGGCGGCAGGTCCTCGAAGCCGGACACCATCTCGCCGCCGAAGCCGCTCACCTTGTAGAAGATGCGGCTGCGGTTGTCGGCTTCGAACGGTTCGAGCGCCGAATACAGCACCGTGCCGGTCAGGCGCGCCGAGTCGCCGCTGCCCGCGACTTCGAGCTGTTCGCCGATAGCTTTGGCGCTGGCCAGCAGCGTGCGGTCGTAGGCGGTGTCGGCCGAGCGCAGCGCCTGGCGGTACAGGCTCACCGTGTTGATCGCGACGAAGGCCAGCACCGGCAGCAGGATGCCGAGCAGCAGGTTGCTGCGCAGCGACAGGGGTTGGCGCGGGCGCCGGTTCACGAAGCGGCCTTCAGCAGGTAGCCGAGGCCGCGCAGCGTCATCAGCTGCGCGCCGGTGCCGGCGATCTTCTTGCGCAGCCGGTAGGCAACGACCTCGATCGCTTCGGCCTGCACCTGCGTCTGACCCGGGAAGACGAGTTCGAACAGCCGCTCCTTCGGGACGGCGTGGCCGGGCCGGGCCAGCAAGGCCCGCAGCAGCGCGAGTTCGCGCGGGGCCAATTCCATCGCCGCGCCGCGAAGGTGGACCGCGCCGCTGCGGGGATCGCAGCGCATGCCGCAGAACTCCGGTGCGCTGCCGTCGCCGGGAGAATCGAGGCCGGCGTTGGCGCGACGCGCCAGCGCGCGCACGCGAGCCTCGAGTTCGTCGAGGTCGAAGGGCTTTGGCAGGTAGTCGTCGGCGCCGGCGTTCAGGCCGAGGATGCGGTCGCCCACCGTGCCGCGTGCGGTGAGCACGAGCACCGGCGTCGTCAGGCCGGCGGCGCGCCCGCGGGCCAGTACCTCCAGGCCGTCGAGGCCGGGCAGGCTCAGGTCGAGCAGCACGACGTCCGGCAGGCTGGCCTGCCAGCGGGCGAGCGCGCGAGCCCCGTCGCCGCACGTGATCACCTGCATGCCACGACGCTCGAAGCTGCGCTGCAGGGTCGTCTGCATGGCGACGTTGTCTTCCACGAGCAGAAGCTTCATCCCTGTGACCTTATCAGGGCGTGGGCGCGGCAAGCCGCCGCAGGGGCAGCGCATCAGCGTTTCCCCTAGGGGTTTGGACAGCCGACTGACAGGCTTTGCCGCGAACATGGGCGACGTTGGAAACCACCCTCGAGGAGACCGCTATGCGCAGAGACACCTTCCTGAAGTCCATGGCGGCGCTGGCCGTCGCCGGCACGCTGCCGCTAGCGGCGCGGGCCGCCGCCAATCTGAAGATGATGATCCCGGCCAACCCCGGTGGCGGCTGGGACACGACCGGTCGCGCACTCGGCAAGGCGCTGCAGGATTCCGGTGTCGCCTCGTCGGTGAGCTTCGACAACAAGGGCGGCGCGGCCGGTGCGATCGGCCTGGCGCAGTTCGTCAGCGCCAGCAAGGGCGACCCCAACGCGCTGATGGTGATGGGCGCGGTGATGCTCGGCGGCATCATCACCGGCAAGCCGCCGGTCTCGCTGTCGCAGGCCACGCCGCTGGCACGCCTGACGAGCGAATACAACGTCTTCGTGCTGCCGGGCAACTCGCCCTTCAAGACGATGAAGGACGTGATCGAGCAGACTGAAGAAGGATCCCGGCAGCGTGAAGTGGGGCGGCGGGTCGCGCGGATCGACCGAGCACATCGCCGCGGCGATGATCGCGCGCGAGGTGGGCGTCGATCCGGCGAAGATCAACTACGTCGCCTTCCGCGGGGGCGGCGAGGCTTCGGCGGCCATCCTGGGCGGCAACGTGACGATCGGCGGCAGCGGCTACAGCGAGTCGGCCGAGTACATCAACACCGGCAAGATGCGTGCGATCGCGGTGACCTCGGAGGCACGGCTCAAGGGCATCGACGTGCCGACGCTGAAGGAGCAGGGCATCAACGTGGTGATCGGCAACTGGCGCGGTGTCTACGGAGCCGGCGGCATCACGGCCGAGCAGCGCAAGGCGCTGACCGAGATGATCGTCAAGGCGACCAAGAGCAAGGCCTGGGCCGAGTCGCTGGAGAAGAACAACTGGACGCCGGCGCTGATGACCGGCACCGAGTTCGAGAACTTCGTCGACAGCGAGTTCGCGAGCCTGCGCGCGGTGATGGTCAAGTCCGGGATGATCTGATGACGACCCCAAGACGCCTTCGGCGTCGCCCCCCGAGGGGAGCTCAGCTTCCTCGGGAGCGGCCCTTCGGAAGCTGAGAATGAAGTTCCCGCAGGCACTGGTCGGTGCCGGTACGTTGGTGCTCGGCCTGCTGCTTGCGGCTGGCGCCGTGCAGATCTCGTCGGTGGCCGGCTATGCCGGGGTGGGGCCGAATTTCCTGCCCTGGGTCGTCGGCGGCATGTTGACCGTGTGCGGTGCCTGGCTGCTCTGGGAGGCGCGCAGCGGCGGGTTCCGCGCGATGGACGCGCCGTCGGGCGCAGACGCAGGCCATTGGCCCGGCTTCGTCTGGGTCTCGCTGGCGCTGCTGGTGAATGCGGCCTTGATCACCACGCTCGGCTTCATCCTGAGTTGCACGCTGTGCTTCGTGCTCGCGGTGCGCGGCTTCAAGTCGGCTGAGGACAGGCTCGACCTGGGCCTGCACGCGCTCCTCGTCGACATGGCGATCGGCTTCGCGATCGCCGCGCCGGTCTACTGGATGTTCACGCAGTTGCTGGCGATCAACCTTCCCGGCATCACCTCGACAGGATGGCTGTGATCGACATCTGGAACCAACTCCTGCAAGGCTTCATCACCGCAGGCACGCCGCTCAACCTGCTGTGGGCCTGCTCGGCTGCACGCTCGGCACGGCGGTCGGCGTGCTGCCCGGCATCGGCCCGGCGACGGCGGTGGCGATGCTGCTGCCGATCACGCTGAAGGTCGAGCCCACCGCATCGATGATCTTCTTCGCCGGCATCTACTACGGCGCGATGTACGGTGGCTCGACGACCTCGATCCTGCTCAACACGCCGGGCGAAGCCGGCTCCATGGTCACCGCCATGGAAGGCAACAAGATGGCCAAGAGCGGCCGTGCCGGGGCGGCGCTGGCAACCGCGGCGATCGGTTCGTTCGTCGCCGGCACTATTGCTACCGTGCTCGTCACCTTCTTCGCGCCGGTGGTCGCCGACTTTGCCGTCAGGCTCGGGCCGCCGGAGTACTTCATGTTGATGGTGCTGGCCTTCTGCACGGTCAGCGCGGTGCTCGGAAAGAGCACGCTGCGCGGCTTGACGGCGTTGTTCGTCGGCCTGGCGATGGGCCTGGTGGGCATCGACCAGATCACCGGTCAGGCGCGCTACACCGCAGGCGTACCCGAACTGATGGACGGGCTCGAAGTGGTGCTCATCGCGGTCGGCCTGTTCGCCGTTGCCGAGGCGCTGTATGTCGTGCTCTACGAAGGTCGGACTTCCGAGACGCAGAACAAGCTGAGCAAGGTGCACATGACCGCCGAGGATTGGCGCCGCTCGTGGCCGGCCTGGATGCGCGCGACCGCGATCGGCGTGCCCTTCGGCTGCATCCCGGCTGGCGGCAGCGAGATCCCCACCTTTCTGAGCTACGCGACCGAGAAGAAGCTCTCGAAGCACAAGGAGGAGTTCGGCGGCACCGGCGCGATCGAGGGCGTGGCCGGGCCCGAGGCGGCCAACAACGCGGCGATCACGGCCACGCTGATCCCGTTGCTGACGCTCGGGCATCCCGACCTCGAACACGACGGCGATCCTGCTCGGCGCGTTCCAGAACTACGGCATCCAGCCCGGGCCGCAATTGTTCGAGAAGAACTCGGCGCTCGTGTGGGCGTTGATCGCGTCGCTCTACATCGGCAACGTGATGCTGCTCGTGCTGAACCTGCCGATGGTGGGGCTGTGGGTCAAGCTGCTGAAGATCCCGAAGTCGCTACCTCTACGCCGGCATCCTCATCTTCGCCACCGTCGGCGTCTACGGCATGCGCCAGTCGGCGTTCGACCTCGTGCTGCTGTATGCGATCGGCCTGCTCGGCGTGGTGATGCGGCGCTTCGACTTCCCGACCGCGCCGGTTGTCGTGGGCATGATCCTCGGTCCGCTGGCCGAGGCGCAGATGCGCAATGCGCTGTCGATCGGCGAGGGCAAGTGGACCGTATTCCTCGAGCGCCCGATGTCGGCGACGCTGCTCGTCGTCGTGCTGGCGGTGCTGGTGATGCCGCGCCTGATGCGGTTGCGCAGGCGGCTGAAGAACCGCTGACCCGAGGCCACGACTGCCTCAGTCGCTCGCGCCGAGCGCCAGCGCCCGCTCGCGCTGTGCCCGCAAGGCGGGTGCGTCGATGGCGGACAGGGTGTCCCAGCCCTGCAGGTGCTGCAAGGCAATGGCCGTCAGGGCGGCGATCCATTCGTGCTGGTCGTTCAGGCACGCGATGTAGTGGAACTCTTGGCCACCCGCCGCGAGAAACGCGTCGCGTGCCTCGATGCCGATCTCTTCCAGCGTTTCCAGGCAGTCGGCGACGAAGCCGGGGCAGATCAGGTCGACCCGCCGCACGCCTTGCGCGGCGAGCGCGCGCAGCGTGGGTTCGGTGTAGGGCTGCAGCCACTTGGCCTTGCCGAAGCGGCTCTGGAAGCTGAACGTCCACTGCCCGGGTTTCAGCTGCAGTCGCTCGGCAAGCAGGCGGGCCGTCTTCAGGCACTCGCAGTGGTAGGGGTCGCCCAGCAGCAGCGTGCGCTGCGGCACGCCGTGAAAGCTCATCACCAGCCGGTCGGCACGGCCGTGAACCATCCAATGGTCGGACACCCGTTTCGCGAGTGCGCCGATGTAGCCGGGGTCGTCATGGTAGTGGTTCACGAACCGCAACTCGGGAAGGGCTCTTGTGCGTTGCGCCCAGGCGGCGACTGCATCGACGACGCTCGCCGTCGTCGGTGCGGAATACTGCGGGTACAGCGGCAGCACCAGCACGCGCGTGATACCTGCGGCCTTCATCTCGTCGAGCACACGGGTCACCGACGGCTGGCCATAGCGCATCGCGCAGTGAACGGCGACCCGGTGGCCGCGCTGCCCGAGGTAGCCGGCCAGCAGACGAGCCTGTTTCACGCTCCACACCAGTAGCGGCGAACCGTCGGCCATCCAGATGCGCGCGTACTTGGCGGCCGACTTCTTCGGACGCACGCGCAGGATGATGCCGTGCAGGATCAGCCACCAGATCAGGCGAGGAATCTCGACCACCCGCGGGTCGCTCAGGAACTCGGCCAGGTAGCGCCGCAGCGCCGGCGCTGTAGGCTCGTCGGGTGTGCCCAGATTGCACAGCAGCACGGCGGTCTGCGGTGAGGCGGGCATCGCGCCGTGGGAGTAGGGCGGTTCGGGCAGCAAGGTCATGAAGTCAAGGCGTCGCGTGTTTCGGCGCTCGATTATCGGGCCGTCGGATGCGCCGCGCGCCGGCGTCAACTCGTCGAGCGCGCCGCGAGCAGCTGGCCCAGATCCGATATCACGCGGGACAGATCGACCGGCTTCGTCCAGTAGCCGATGAAGCCGGCTTGCATGGCACGCCGAATGTCGTCCTCCATCGCGTCGGCCGAGCACATGAAGGCCGGCACGCCATCGAGTGCCGGTAGTTCGCGCAGGCGCAGCAGGAGCTCGTAGCCGCTCATGTCGGGCAGATGTGCATCGAGCACCAGAAGCTCGGGCTGCCAATGCCGGGCCAGCGCCAACGCCTCGGCGCCGTCCTCGGCCACCCGCAATTCGATGCCGCCGCGCAGCCGCACGGTTTCCTCGAACAGGATGGCGTTGAGGCGGTTGTCTTCGACGTACAGCATGCGAAGGCCGTGTGTCGGCGTCAGCGCTGCGGTGGCGGGACCGGTGGCCGTTGTCATGGCCAGATGCCCGTGTCCTGCAAGCGAAGCACCTCGAAGCTCACGCACGGCGCGAGCGTGTCCACCGGCGGTGCCCCGAGACCGATCAGGCCCTTGCCGTGCAGGGTACAGGTACCGCGCCGAAGGCTCACGACCTGAGCGCTGTCACCGAAGCGGACGTAGGAGCCGTTGTAGCTCAGATCGGTCAGCTGGAATGTTCCACCGTGCCAGTCGATGCGGGCATGAGAGCGCGACACGCGGCTGTCGTCGATGGAGTAGGTGGCTTGCGGACTGCGACCGAGCACGACCGGCAGGCTGGGTCCGCTGAAGACCCTAGTCAGAGCGAGCCAGTTGAGGCGGATGCCTTGCGGCTCGGCGATCGGGTTCAGGCCACCGAACGCGGTGGTGGCGGTGTCGCCGACACGGCGCGCTTCGAGCAGATGGACATGAACCGGCTCGGCCCGGCCGCGCAACTGCATGCGATCCAGGTTGCGAAAGCGCGCCTGCTCGGGCCTTGGCAGCCCGGCGAGCACCGCCGAAGTGACAAGCGTCTCGTTGGCGTCGGCATGGTCGAGCAGGCGCGCCGCGACGTTGACGGCGTCGCCGAAACAGTCGCCAGCCATCTCGACTACTTCGCCGTAGGCCAGGGCCACCTGCAGTTCGATGGCCGGCGTGCGTCGCGCGACGGGCGCCTGGCGAGCCAGCGACTCGTGCATGTCGTCGGCTGCACGCACGGCCTGTGCAGGGGTGTCAAACATGGCCATCAGGCCGTCACCGAGTGTCTTTACCACCTGTCCGCGCCTTTCGCGCACGATGCGTGCCAGCGCCGCGACGCTCTGCGTCACCACGGCCGTCGCAGCAGCGTTGCCGAGCGTCTCGTACAACGCGGTGCTGCCGCGCAGGTCGGCGAACAGGACGCAGCGTTGATGGATCAGTGGCATGGTGCAGACGTGAACTCCTGCACGAAGTCTATCGCCTGCCGGGATGCCGGCCGGGCGCTGTCGTCATCGGCTGATTCCCGATGACGACGCGCGCTCAAGGATTGTCGAGGTAGCTGCGCAGCTTGTAGCGCAAGCCGCGTGGCGCTCGCTTCGCAAGCGCGGCCGCCTGTCGGCGGCACGTCCCCGGCCAATCTCCTTCAGAGATTGTCCAGGTACGTCCTCAGCTTGTCCGAACGGCTTGGGTGCTTGAGCTTCCTGATCGCCTTGGCCTCGATCTGGCGGATGCGTTCGCGCGTCACGTCGAACTGCTTGCCCACCTCTTCGAGGGTGTGATCGGTGCTCATCTCGATGCCGAAGCGCATGCGCAGCACCTTGGCTTCGCGCGGCGTCAGGCTGTCGAGGATGTCCTTCACCACGTCGCGCAGGCCGGCCTGCATCGCGGCCTCTATCGGCGCCGTGTTGTTGGTGTCCTCGATGAAGTCGCCGAGATGCGAGTCGTCGTCGTCGCCGATCGGTGTCTCCATCGAGATCGGCTCCTTGGCGATCTTCATGATCTTGCGGATCTTGTCTTCCGGGATCTCCATCTTCTCGGCGAGCGTCGGCGCGTCGGGCTCGAAGCCGAACTCCTGCAGATGCTGGCGCGACAGCCGGTTCATCTTGTTGATCGTCTCGATCATGTGCACCGGTATGCGGATGGTGCGCGCCTGATCGGCGATGCTCCTCGTGATGGCTTGGCGGATCCACCACGTGGCGTAGGTCGAGAACTTGTAGCCACGGCGGTATTCGAACTTGTCCACCGCCTTCATCAGGCCGATGTTGCCTTCCTGGATCAGGTCGAGGAACTGCAGGCCGCGGTTGGTGTACTTCTTCGCGATCGAGATCACCAGGCGCAGATTGGCCTCGATCATCTCCTTCTTTGCGTCGCGCGAGGCCTTCTCGCCTTCGTTCATGCGCTTGTTGATCTTCTTCAGATCTTCCAGCGGCACCACGGCGCGGGCCTGCTGGTCGATCAGCTTCTTCTGCAGTTCCTGTACCGGTGGTAGGTTGCGCGCCAGCACGGCGCTGTAGGCCCTGCCGGTGGCGACTTCCCGTTCGGCCCACTTCAGCTGCAACACGTTCGGCGGGAAGTGCTTGATGAAGTACTCCTGCGGCATTCCGCACTTGTCGACCAGGATCTTGCGCAGTTCGCGCTCGTAGCGACGCACGTCGTCGACCTGCGAGCGCAGGATGCCGCACAATTTCTCGATCGTCTTCACGGTGAAGCGGATAGTGATCAGCTCGGCGCTGATAGCGTGCTGCGCACGGTTGTACGAGGGCGACTGGTAGCCCTCCTTCTCGAACGCCTTGCGCATCTTGTCGAAGTTGATGCGCAGGGCGTCGAACTTCACGATGGCCGCGTTCTTGAGCTCTTCGAGCTTCTTGGTCAACGCCTTGCTCCCGCCCTGGCCGTCGTCGTCGTCCTCCTCGTCGAAGAAATCGACGTCCTCCTCGGCCACGTAGTCGTCGGCCTCGTCGGCCAGCACGAAGCCGTCGACGACCTCGGAGATCTGCATCTGGCCGGCGGCAATCCTGTCCGCATAGCTCAGCAATTCGGCGATCGTTGTCGGCGAGGCACTGATCGCCAGCATCATCGCCTGCAGGCCACCTTCGATGCGCTTGGCGATCTCGATTTCGCCCTCGCGGGTCAGCAACTCGACCGTGCCCATCTCGCGCATGTACATGCGCACCGGGTCGGTCGTGCGGCCGAACTCCGAATCGACAGTCGAGAGGGCCGCCTCGGCGGCTTCCTCGGCCTCTTCCTCGGTCGCGGTGGTCGTGCCGCCGCCGGCGATCAGCAGCGTCGCGGCATCCGGCGCCTGTTCGTAGACCGCGATGCCCATGTCGTTGAGCATCGAGACGATGGCCTCGAGGATTTCGTTGTCGACCAGCTTCTCCGGCAGGTGGTCATTGATCTCCTGGTGCGTCAGGAAGCCGCGCGTCTTGCCCATCTTGATGAGCGTCTTCAGCTCCTGGCGGCGCTTGGCGACCTCTTCTTCGGTGAGTGCAGTCTCGTCGAGGCCGAACTCGCGCATCAGCGCGCGCTCCTTGGCGCGCGACACCTTCATGCGCAGCGGCTTGGCCTTGACCTTGCTGTCGTTCTCGGCGGCGGCGTCTGCTTCGGGTTCAGCGCTGAATTCGGCCTCGACGTCGGAGATGTCCTCGTCGACGATTTCGCGTACCTTCCCCGGCTCGACCTTGGTCTTGCGGCCAGCCTTGCCCTTGGGCGGCGATGATTTCGCCGCAGCCTGGACCGTAGGCCTGGCGCTCGGCTTGGCTCCCGGCTTGGCTCCCGGCTTGGCTCCCGGCTTGGCTCCCGGCTTGGCTCCCGGCGGCTCCGGCTTGGCTCCCGGCTTGGCGGCGGAGGCTGCCGTCTTGCCCGCTACAGGCTTGCTTGCCGACTTGACAGGCATGGCGGGGACAGACTTCTTCTTCAGATCGGGCACGGCGGCCTTGGCGGGGGCGGTCTTTTTCGCGGTCATGCAAGTCCTCGAATGGTGGTCGGCTCGGGGGCATTGGGAAAGGGAGCGTCGCGCAAATCGTCAACGCAGATGGCGACGAATGGCTGTGTCACAAGTCAGCGGCGAGGCGCGCGGGCGACTGCCCAACTCGCTGCGAGCGCTGGCTGCCGAACCCGATTCGACGGCCGTGCGCACACGCGCGGGTTACCGCGGGCACCCTCGCCCCAGCGGTTCCAGTTGCTTTGGGGCAAGCTCGCGTGAACAGTCGATCGAGGGCAGCCCTTGCGGGTAGAGGGTGGCCTTGTGTGGGGACCCTGGGTCAGAGGGTGGCCGGGGCCCGGAGGTGCTGCTGTCACTCTTGACGCGCTAACGTTAGCCTGGGATTATACCTACGGGCAACCGGATGTCCCTGGCGCGCGCTACGCTTTCAGACGCCTTCTGGAATCCATCAGTTCGCGGCTGCGGCGCTGGGCATCGGGCGACTGCACGCCCGAATCGAAGAGCAACTTCAGCTCGTCGTCGACCGCCTGCAGGCGCAGCTTGGCGATCACGAGGGAAAGTTCGTGGGCGATGTCGGAGTCCGGCTCCGGGTCGTGAAACCCGGCGATGCGCGACAGCGCGGTCACGCTGCCACTGTCCTGCACGCACCCCGCACGCAATTCGGCAAGCATCGCGCTCGGTGCGAGCGGGCCGTGCTCGTGCAGGCAACGCTCGACGCAACTGAAGAAGAGGTCGTAGGGCGCGGCCTGCGCGGCGAGAATGTCGTGCGCCTCGCCGTCGAGCTGGGCCCAGATCTCGCTTCGTTGCAGCAGCAGCCAGACCGCGCGGTCGAGCAGATTGGCAGTGCCTTTGCTGAGCGTGCGGGGACGCCGGGACGTCGGGCGCGCGGGCATGAAGGCGCGCGTCGGCGCGCTCGCCTGGCCCCATTGGCGCAAGACCTGTGTCGCGTCATCGCGGCCGGCGGCCGCCAGGTCGCCGAGCAGTTGGCGCTTGAGCGCACCGTCGGGCAGGGCAGACCACAAGGGCTTCGCATTGGCCAGCATGTGGGCGCGGCCTTCGGCCGTGGCCAGGTCGCAGCCGTCCCCGGCGCTCACGACGAGCTGGCGCGACAACGGCACCGACTGCGCAATGCAGGCCTCGAAAGCCTGCGGACCGTGCTCGCGCACGTAGGAATCGGGGTCGTGCTCGGGAGGCAGGAACAGGAATCGGATCGTCCGCGTGTCGCTTGCATGGGGCAGGCTCGCTTCTAGCGCTCGGCGCGCGGCCCGTTGGCCGGCTGCGTCACCGTCGAAGCTGAACACCACCGAGTCGGTAAAGCGAAACAGCTTCTGCAGGTGATCGGCCGTGCAAGCCGTTCCCAACGTGGCGACGGCATTGCCGAAGCCCGACTGCGCCAGCGCGACCACGTCCATATAGCCTTCGACGACCAGCGCATAGCCGCGTTGGCGCAGGGCTGCCCGGCCTTCGAACAGACCATAGAGCTCGCGGCCCTTGCTGAACACCGGCGTCTCGGGCGAGTTCAGGTACTTCGGCTCGCCGCGGTCGAGCACGCGCCCGCCAAAGCCGATCACGTCCCCCTGCACCGACCGGATCGGAAACATGATGCGGTCGCGGAAGCGGTCGTACCGCTTGGCGTCTGTCTCGGCATCGCCAGCATGGGCGATCGCGAGCCCGCTTTCTTCGAGCAGCGGGTCTTCGTAGTTCGAGAACACGCTTGCCAGATTTCGCCAGCCGTCCGGGGCGTAGCCGAGGCCGAATTGCGCGGCGATCTCGCCGCTCAGGCCCCGGCTCTTGAGGTAGTCGACGGCGCGCGGGCTGGCCTTCAACTGCTTGCGATACGCCTCGGCGGCCTTGGCCAGCACATCGGTCAGCGTGACGCGGCGCTGCCTTTGTGCTGCCGCGCGCTCGCGCTCGGCGGGCGAAATGTCGTCCTCGGGCACTGTCAGTCCGACCTGCTGCGCGAGGTCCTTGACTGCATCGACGAAGGTCATGCCGCTGTATTCGGTCAGAAAGCGGATTGCGTCGCCGCTCGCGCCGCAGCCGAAGCAGTGATAGAACTGCTTGCTCGGGCTGACCGTGAAGCTCGGCGACTTCTCGGCGTGAAAGGGGCACAGGCCGCTGAGGTTGGCGCCACCCTTCTTCAGTTGGACGTGACGCCCCACGACATCGACAATGTCGACGCGGGCGAGAAGCTCATGCAGAAAACCGGACGGAATCACCCGGGCAGTCTACCGCCCGGCGTGAAAGAGCCGCCCTCGGGCGGCGTGCGGTTCGAGTGTCGGCGAGCCGGCTCAGACGGCGAAGTCTTCGAGCTTCTTGCCAGAGGCCAGCGCCGCTTTCAGCCAGTTCGGTCTCAGTCCGCGGCCGCTCCATGAATTTCCGGTCGCGCTATCGCGGAATTTCGCGGCGACTTTGGGACCGGTCTTTCGCACCGCCTTGGTCGCACTGCGTGCGCCGAGGTCGGCAATACTCAGACCATGCTCGGCCATCAGGGATTTCACCCTGGAAATTGCGTCGGAGCGCGCGCGGCGCCCAGCCTCCTCGATTTGTTTCTCTATCGCTGCCTTCTGCGCCAGCAGATCCTTCAGATCACTCATGGTATTCACCCCCCGAAAGACACGAGAATAGTCTGCAATACTACGACCGAAAACCGGTAACATACTCTGCCGGCCTCGCCAGTATATCCCGGCCCGGTCCGATCTGCCGAACCGACGTCGGGTCAGCAGGTACTTTCCCGGAGACCGCGGCAGGCGTCCGATGCCGCGACCTCGCTCAGTCCGCCGGCGGCACGTAGCCGGCGGGCTTCTCGACGCCCTCGCCGAACAGGAAGAGCTCCATCTGTCGCGCCAGATATTGCCTTGCCCGCTGATCGGCCAGATTGAGTCGATTCTCGTTGACGAGCATCGTCTGATGCCTCAGCCACAGCTGCCACGCCTCCTTGCTGATGTTGGCGTAGATCTTCTTGCCCAAGTCGCCTGGATAGGGCAGGAAATCGAGGCCCTCGGCTTCCTTCTTCAAATGGCTGCAGTTTACCGTGCGTGGCATGTGGGAACTCCTGTGTTCGTTGTCGGAGGGATGGGGCCGAGCGGATTCAGAGTTTCTTCAGCAGTACCTGAGAGCGACGATCCCAATTGTATTTTCGCTTCCGTGCATCGGGCAGCCAGTCGGGGTCTACCTGCTGGAAGCCGCGTTTCAAGAACCAGTGCATCGTGCGCGTAGTCAGCACGAAGATGCTGTCGAGGCCCATCGCGCGGGCGCGATGCTCCACTCTCTTCAACATGCGTTCGCCGTCGCCCTGTCCCTGCACTCCGGGCGACACGGTCAGCGCTGCCATTTCAGCCGTATGCGCCTCCGGATAGGGGTAGAGCGCCGCACAGCCGAAGATCACGCCGTCGTGTTCGATCACCGTGTAGTGCCCGATGTCGCGCTCGATTTCGGTGCGGTCGCGCTTGACGAGGGTGCCATCCTGCTCGAACGGTTCGATCAGTTGCAGGATGCCGCCGATGTCGTCGGCCGTCGCCTCGCGCAGGCTTTCGAGCTTCTCGTCGACCACCATGGTCCCGATGCCGTCGTGCGTGTAGACCTCCATCAGCAACGCGCCGTCGACCGCGAACGGCAGGATGTGCGAACGCTCTACGCCGCCGCGGCAGGCCTTCACGCAATGTTGCAGGTAGAACGCGATATCGGTGGGCTGGGTCGGGCTCGGTAGCGAGGCGAGCAGGCGCTCGGCATCGGCCAGCGCGAGCTCGGTGTCGATGGCACTGTCGGGGTCGTCGCGGTCCTCGGGGATGCCGGGCACCTCGGTCAGGAAGATCAGCTTGTCGGCCTGCAGCGCAATCGCCGTCTTCGTCGCCACGTCCTCCATCGACAGGTTGAACGCCTCCCCGGTGGGAGAGAAGCCGAAGGGCGAAAGCAATACGACCGCGCCGATGTCGATCGCGCTGCGGATGGCGGCGGAGTCGACCTTGCGTACCAGGCCACTTTGCTGGAAGTCGACGCCGTCGACGATACCGACGGGCCGTGCGGTGAGGAAATTGCCCGACACCACGCGCACCGTGGCGTTGGCCATCGGCGTATTGGGCAGGCCCTGAGAGAACGCAGCTTCGATCTCGAAGCGCAACTGACCCGCGGCCTCCTGCGCGCAGTCGAGTGCCACCGGGTCGGTGATGCGGCGGCCGTGGCTGAACTTCGATGCCTGGCCCTTGGCGCGCAGCTGCTCGGTGACCTGCGGCCGAAAGCCGTGCACCAGGACGAGCTTGATGCCCATTGCGTGAAGGATCGCCATGTCCTGTACGAACAGGTTGAGCTTGCCCGCGGCGATCAGCTCGCCCGCAATCGCGACGACGAAGGTCTTGCCGCGATAGGCGTGCACATACGGCGCCACGGCGCGGAACCAGGGCACGAAGGTGTGGGGAAAGACGAGGCTCATGGGTGGCAGGCGCGAAGGGTGGCGGGATTGTGCCGCATCGATCCATGGCGCCGCGTCCCGCGCGCAGCCCCTCGCCGATAATCCGGGCCTCTTGAACACACCTCCGCGCACCGCCCCCCGCGCTACGCAGCCTCCTGCGGCACCGCCAGCCCTGCCAGCCATCGCGTTCCCGGAGTCGCTGCCGGTCTCGGCGCGCCGGCACGAAATCGCGCGAGCGCTGGCAAGTCACCAGGTCGTCATCGTCTGCGGCGAAACGGGCTCGGGCAAGACCACGCAGCTGCCCAAGCTCGCACTCGCGCTCGGACGAGGGCGGCTGAACGGCGGCCGGCTGATCGGTCACACGCAGCCGCGCCGCATCGCCGCCTCCAGCGTGGCCAAGCGCATCGCGCAGGAGCTGAACTCGCCGCTGGGCGAGATCGTCGGCTACAAGGTGCGCTTCCAGGACCGGCTGACGCCTGGCGCCAGCGTCAAGCTGATGACCGACGGCATCCTGCTTGCCGAGACGCAGAGCGACCCGCTGCTCAGGGCCTACGACACGCTGATCATCGACGAGGCGCACGAACGCAGCCTGAACATCGACTTCCTGCTCGGCTACCTGCGCCAGCTGTTGCCGCGCAGGCCCGAGCTGAAGGTGATCGTTACCTCGGCCACCATCGACGCCGACCGCTTTGCGCAACACTTTGCCGGCGCGCACGGACCGGCGCCGGTGATCCAGGTTTCGGGCCGCATGTTCCCCGTCGAGCAGCGCTGGAGGCCCTTCGAGGAGAAGCGCGACTACGACCTGAACAATGCGATCGCCGACGCGGTGGACGAGTTGTGGCGCGACGGTGGCGGAGGCGGCGACATCCTCGTCTTCCTGCCCGGGGAACGCGAGATCCGCGAGGCGGCCGACCATCTGCGAAAGCACCTGGCCAGCGCCCAGGCGCGCGCCGGGCCGGTCGAGATCCTGCCCCTGTTCGCCCGCCTCTCGCAGGCCGAACAGGACCTCGTCTTCGACGCCGGCAACGGGCGGCGCATCGTGCTCGCGACGAACGTCGCCGAGACCTCGCTCACGGTGCCCGGCATCCGCTACGTGATCGACAGCGGCGAGGCGCGGGTCAAGCGCTACAGCTACCGCAACAAGGTCGAGCAGTTGCAGGTCGAGGCTATCAGCCAGGCTGCGGCCAACCAGCGCGCCGGCCGCTGCGGGCGCGTGGCCAACGGCATCTGCATCCGGCTCTATGACGAGACGGACTTCCTCGCCCGCCCGCGCTTCGCCGACCCCGAGATCCTGCGCAGTTCGCTGGCCGGTGTGATCCTGCGCATGAAGGCGCTCGGCCTCGGCGAGGTCGAGGCCTTCCCGTTCCTCGACCCGCCACCACGGCGCGCCATTGCCGACGGCTACGCGCTGCTCGGTGAGCTGAACGCGGTCGACGACGAGAACGCGCTGACCGCGATCGGCCAGACGCTGTCGCGCCTGCCGCTGGACCCGCGCGTCGGCCGCATGATCCTCGAGGCGCGGGACCGCGAGTCGCTCGCCGAGGTGCTGATCATCGCCTCGGCGCTGACCGCCCAGGATGTGCGCGACCGCCCGCTCGATGCGCAGCAGGCTGCCGACGAGAAGCACAGGAAGTTCGACGACGAGAAGTCGGAATTCATGGGCTACCTCAAGCTGTGGAAGTGGATCGAGGAAGGCCGCGGTCATGCAACCGCAGCGAGTCCTCCCTTCCCCGCCCGGCGGGGGAGGGCTGGGGAGGGGGTGCCCCATGCAACCGCCAGCGGCACCGCAGGTGCCGCTCGGCGGGGGAGGGTTGGGGAGGGGGTGCCCCAGCAGTCCCCTGTGAGTGGCACCGAAGGCCCCACTCACAAGTTGAGCAATCGACAGCAGGAGCAGCGCCTGCGCGACAGCTTCGTCAGCGTGCGTCGAGTTCGCGAGTGGCGCGACATCCATTCGCAGCTGCACACCGTCGTTGCCGAACACGGCTGGCGCCTGAACACAATGGCCGCGACCTACGAGCAGATCCACGTCGCGCTGCTCGCCGGTCTGCTCGGCAACATCGGATTGAAGAGCGAAGAGGACGAGTGGTACCTCGGCGCGCGCGGCATCCGCTTCTGGCGCCACCCTGGCGTGCACCTGAGCAAGAAGCCGGGCCGATGGATCGTCGCCGGCGAACTGATCGAAACGACACGCCTGTACGGTCGCGGCATCGCGGCGATCGAGCCGCAGTGGATTCCGGGCGTCGCCGGCCACCTGCTGAAGAGGCAGCTGCTCGAGCCGCACTGGGAGAAGAAGGCCGCCGAGGTGGTGGCACTGGAGCGCGCCACGCTCTATGGCGTCGTGGTCTACAGCAACCGTCGCGTGAACTTCGGCCTCGTCGACCTGCCGGCAGCGCGCGAGATCTTCATCCGCGAAGCGCTGGTCGGCGACGGCTGGGAAACGAAGCTGCCGTTCCTCGCCCACAACCGCAAGCTCGTGCGCCAGGTGGAGGAGCTCGAACACAAGTCGCGTCGCCAGGACGTGCTGGTCGACGACGAGCTGATCCACGCCTTCTACGATCAGCAGATCCCTCCCGACGTGTGCAGTGGGCATGGCCTGGAACGCTGGTACCGCGACGAGGCCAAGCGCCAGCCGCGCCTGCTGCACCTGAGCCGCGAGGAGCTGATGCGGCACGAGGCGGCAGGCATCACGACCGCGAGCTTTCCGAAGCTGGTGCGCCTCGGCGGGCTCGACTGCGCGGTGAGCTACCTGCACGAGCCCGGCGACGCGAAGGACGGCATCACCGTCAGCGTGCCGATCTATGCGCTGAACCAGGTCAGCGACGAGCGCTGCGAGTGGCTGGTGCCGGGTCTCCTGAAAGACAGGGTGCTGGCACTCGTGAAGACCTTGCACCAGCGGCCGCGTTCGCGGTTGGTGCCGCTGCCCGACTATGCCGAGGCCTTCGTGCGCGAGACGGTGTTCGCACGAGGAAGCCTTGCCGATGCGCTACTCGCCGATGTTCGGGCGCGTACCCAGATCGACGTCAAGCGAGCCGACTTCAAGCTCGAACAGGTCCCGCCGCATCTGTTCATGAACATCCAGGTCGTCGACGAGCACGGGCGCCAGCTCGGCATGGGGCGCAACCTCGCCGCGCTGAAGGCCGAGCTCGGTGATCAGGCGCGCTCCTCGTTCCAGGCGTTGGCCGGCCTGAAGCTCGGTGCGGCGCTTGCGCCGGCGCGTGCCGAGCGAGGCGCTCCAAGTTCGGCCAGCGCGAACGCCGCGGCGCGGCCGGCCGCGCAGTTGCCCGAGGACCGTGGCGCCAGAAGCGCCGTGCCGCAAGCGCCTGCAGCGCGCTACACGGGCTGGTCCTTCGGCAATCTGCCGGAGCTGATGCAGATCGAGCGCGGCAACCAGACGCTGGTCGGCTTTCCGGCGCTGATCGACTGCGCGAGCCACGTCGAGATCGAGGTCTTCGACGAGCCCGATGTCGCCGCCGCGAAGCACCGCGGCGGGCTGCGTCGGCTGGTTGCACTGCAGATCCGCGATGCGCTGCGCTACCTCGAGAAGAACATCCCCGATCTGCAGAAGATGACGGTCGCGTACATGACCCTCGGAACGGCAGAGGAGTTGCGGGACCAGATCATCGACGTCGCCCTCGATCGTGCCTTCCTCGCCGAGCCCTTGCCTGCGGACGGTGCGAGCTTCCAGCGCCGTCTCGACGAAGGGCGAGGCCGTCTGACGCTGATCGCCAATGAGATCGCGCGCGCAGCGGCGCAGGTGCTCACCGAGCACGCTCTCGCGCTGCGCAAGCTGAAGGACGCGCGGCCGACCAGGGAAGTGGCCGACGATGTGCAGGCCCAGCTCGCGCGGCTATGCCCGAAGCGCTTTGTCGCGGCCACGCCGTGGGTGCAACTGGCGCATCTGCCGCGCTACCTGAAGGCGATCACGCTGCGGCTGGACAAGTTGCGCACCGACCCTGCCCGCGATGCCCAGCGCCTGGCCGAGCTGCGCCCGATCGAACAACGCTACCTGCGGCTCGTGGCCGAGCGCAAGGGCGCACCCGACGTGCGGTTGGAAGAGTTTCGCTGGCTGCTCGAGGAATTGCGTGTCAGTCTCTTCGCGCAAGAGTTGCGCACGCCGCAGCCGGTTAGCGTCAAGCGGCTCGAGAAGGCTTGGCAGCAACTGACGCGTTGAAATGACTGCCCCAAGACACCTGCGGTGTCGCCCCCAAAGGGAAGCTCAGTCCTCTTGGGGGCTGAAGCTGCATCGCGCGCGACCGGGCCCGTACAATCGCCACCGTTCGGGGTGTAGCGCAGCCTGGTAGCGCAACTGGTTTGGGACCAGTAGGCCGGAGGTTCGAATCCTCTCACCCCGACCAACGAGGGCTTGGCGCGCCGGACCGGCGGCGAACGGGCCTCAGCTTCCAGCCTGGCCACGCTGCATTCGATGAATCGCCCGCTCGTTCCGATCTCACGCCAGCTCGCGCCGATCCCGGCCGCAGAGTCGAACGCGGTGCTGTCGGTGGTGGTGCCGGTCTTCAACGAAGTGGCGGTGATCCGGGACTTTCATCGCCGGCTTGCGGCGGTGCTCGACACGCTGTCGATTTCGGCCGAGGTGCTGTACGTCAACGACGGCAGCAGCGACGATTCGATGCGCCTCTTGCGCGAAATCGGCGACGGCGACGCACGCGTCGTGCTGCTCGATTTCAGCCGCAACTTCGGCAAGGAGATCGCAATGACCGCCGGGCTCGACCATGCCGGGGGTGAGGCGGTGATCGTGATCGACTCCGACCTGCAAGACCCGCCCGAGCTGATACCCGACATGCTGCGCGAGTGGCAGGCTGGCGTCGACGTGGTGATGATGAGGCGCTGCAGCCGCGAGGGCGAGAGCTGGTTGAAGAAGGCCACGGCCTCGTGGTTCTATCGTCTCATCGGGTCGATCGGCGAGTTGCCCATTCCGGCCGATGTGGGCGATTTTCGCCTGCTCAGCCGGCGCGCGGCGCAGGCGCTGCAATCCCTGCCAGAACGCACGCGTTTCATGAAGGGCCTGTTCGCCTGGGTCGGTTATCGGCAAGCGACGCTGGACTACGCACGTGACCCGCGCTTTGCCGGCGAGACGAAGTGGAACTACTGGCGGCTGTGGAACCTGGCGCTCGAAGGGATCACCTCGTTCAGTTCGGCACCCCTGAAGATGGCGAGCTACGTCGGCCTGGCCACGGCCGTCTATGCGCTTGCTTCCGGCGTGTACGTCTTCGGCAAGGCGCTGCTGTGGGGCGACCCGGTGGCGGGCTATCCGTCGCTGATGGTGACCGTGCTGTTCCTCGGCGGCGTGCAGTTGATCGCGCTGGGCATCATCGGCGAGTACCTGGCGCGCATCTTCGTCGAGGTCAAGGGACGGCCCCTGTACCTGTTGAGTGGGGTGTATCGCCAGCGAGCCGCGGCCCTGCCGGGGGACGGCGCCATCGAAGCAGCGACGCGCACCGAGGGCAGCCCCACGGCGGGCGCATGAAGTCCCGGCATCTGCTGCTGGCCGTCCTGGTCGCCGTGGTGCTCGTCCGCCTGGCGAGCCTCGGCATGTATCCGCTGACCGATACCACCGAGGCCCGCTACGGCGAGATGGGTCGCAAGATGCTCGAGACGGCGCGCTGGATCAGCCCGCAATGGGACTATGGCGTGCCGTTCTGGGGCAAGCCGCCGCTGTCGTTCTGGGCCAGCGCGGCAGCCATGGCGGTGTTCGGTGTCAACGCGTTTGCGGCACGCGTCGCGACGTTCGTCTTCGCGCTGGCAACGGCCGCACTGTTCTGGCGCTGGCCGCACGAGCCAGCGCCGCGCCCCGCAGCGGCGATGGCGGCGGCGCTGGTGCTGCTGTCGTCGGTGCTCGGCTTCCTGATCGCCGGGGCTGTCGCCACCGATGTCTTCATGACCTTCGGCATCACGCTGTCGATGGTGGCTCTCTGGAACGCGCTGCACAAGCCTCGCGTCGCTGCGGCCGACCGCTGGGGGTTCTTCGTCGGGCTGGCTATCGGGCTGCTCGCCAAGGGCCCGGTGGCGCTGGTCATGACCGGCATCGCACTCGGCCTGTGGCTCGTCTGGACGCGCGACTGGCGCGCCGTCTGGCAGGGCCTGCCGTGGCTGCGCGGGCTGGCGCTGACGCTCGCGCTGACGCTGCCCTGGTACCTGGCCGCAGAGGCGGCGACTCCGGGGTTCCTGCAGTACTTCATCGTCGGCGAACACTGGCAGCGCTTCACCCAGCCAGGCTGGACGGGCGACCTCTACGGCAGCGGGCACGCCCGTCCGCGCGGGTCGATCTGGTTCTATGCAGTCGCCTCGGCGTTGCCGTGGTCGATGGTGGCGTTGCTGTCGCTGCGCAGGAAGCCCGCATCGGCGGCGGCACAGCGGCCGACGCCCGATCCGCAGATCGCCTACCTGATGTGCTGGGTGCTGGCGCCGCTCCTGCTGTTCACGATGGCGCGCAACATCCTCGAGGCATATGCGCTGCCCGCATTGCCGGCGTTCGCGCTGATCACCGCGCGGCTGCTGATGGAGCGCGAAACCAGGGGAGCGGCCAGCCGGGTCTGGCTGCTCGGACTGATCATGCCGCTCGTGGCCTGCGTGCTGCTCGTGATCGGCCACGGGCGCATCGAGGCGCGCTCGCAGCGCAAGTTGCTTGCCGTGCCGCACGACACCGACGCCCCACAGGTCTACCTGTTCAAGCGGCCGTTCTCCGGCCAGTTCTACTCGGCCGGCCGCGCGCTCGAGGTGCGCGACAGCACCGACGTTGCGCGCTGGCTCGCCACAGACAAGCCGGCAACGCTGCTCGTTCCCGAGCATGAGTTCGTCAGGCTCTCGCTCGCCACCGACCCGCGTTGGGTCGAAGTCGCTCGCCATGGCGGCTACGTGATGCTGAAAAGGCGGCCGGGGCCATAGCGGCGCCAGGCAGGCCTCGCCGCGTAAACTCGGCGCGCTGGCCAAACTGCCCGTAGCTCAACTGGATAGAGCACCAGCCTTCTAAGCTGGGGGTCGGGGGTTCGAGTCCCTCCGGGCAGGCCACTCCAGCGCTCGTGGTGACCTGCGCCGGAGTCAGGTGACCCGTGAATCGCCAAGCGGCAGGTCTACACCACCACACAACCTAGCCATGCAAGCAGACTTCAGCGTCACCTTCGTCTGCATGGGCAACATCTGCCGCAGCCCGACGGCGCACGGCGTCTTCCGTCGCATGGTGAGCGATGCCGGGCTGGCGCGCCGGGTGCGCGTCGACTCCGCCGGCACTCACGATCTGCACCCCGGGGAAGGCGCGGACCTTCGTAGCCAGCGGCACGCGAAGCAGCGCGGCTACGACCTCTCCGGCCTGCGAGCGCGGCAATTGACCGCGCGCGACTTCGCGCGGTCCGACCTGCTGCTTGTGATGGATTGGGACAACCTCCGTGCGGCCGAGGCGCGCTGTTCCCCAGAGCATCGCCACAAGTTGCGCCGGCTGACGGAGTTCTGCTTGCGGCACAGCAGCGAGATCGTGCCCGACCCGTACTACGGAGGCGTCGCCGGGTTCGAGCATGTGCTCGATCTGATCGAAGATGCCTGCACCGGTTTGCTCGATCACGTACGGCGCGAAGTGGCGCAGCGAGGTTCGGCCGGCAGCAAGCAGGCCCCGCGAGGGGCCGGCCGAATCGTCGACACATGACGGCGGACGCTTCCATCGAGGTGCTGCCGATCCCGCGACTCGAGCTCGGCGAGGGCCCGCTGTGGGACGACGCGAGGCAGCGCTTCCTAGTGATGGACGTCGACGCCCGGGCGATCCATGCGTGGACGCCCGGCGGGGCCACGACGCAGCGCTGGAGAGTGCCCGAGCGCATCGGCTGGCTGATCCCTCGTCGAGATGGCGACGGCTACATCGCCGGCCTGCAGTCGGGCTTCGCGCGCGTGTGGCTCGGGCCCGGGATGCGCATCGAATCGATCGGCAGCCCGCACCCGGGGCAGGCCGCGGTGCGGTTGAACGACGCCAAGGCCGATCGCCAGGGGCGCATCTGGGCCGGCTCGATGAATGCCGACGACTACTCACGCGCCGACGGTCAACTGGCGCGGCTCGATGCCGACGGCAGCATTCACGTCATGGAACGCGGCCTGCACGTCTGCAACGGGCCGGCCATCACGCCCGATGGCGAGTGGCTGTTCCACACCGACAGCTTCAAGGCGCGCATCCACCGCTATCGGCTCGACGCGCAGGGCACGCTGGGCGACAGGACCCTGTGGCGGCAATTCGACGTTCGGCAGGGCACGCCGGACGGCATGTGCTTCGACGCCGAAGGCTGCCTGTGGATCGCGCTCTGGGGCGGCGGCTGCGTGCGCAGGTTCAGCGTCGAGGGCGAGATGCTGGCGCAGATCGATCTTCCGACTCGGCAGATCACGAGCGTCGCCTTCGGCGGGCCGGGCTACGCGACGCTGCTCGTGACCAGCGCACGCGTGGGCCTGAGTGCTGCCGCGCTGCAGGCGCAGCCGCTGGCCGGTGCGACGTTCGCGTTGCGGCCCGGAGTGCGGGGGCTGCCCGCGCTGGCTTACGGATGCTGCACCGAGCATCGCTGACGCTTCACGCCGCAGCCACCCGCAAGCCCGGCGGGCCGATCGCTCAGTGCCGCTCGTACTGCCGCGCGCCGAATAGCACTTCGCGCGCCTTGTCGTCGACCAGCGGCCGCTTGAGGGCGGCCAGCACTTCGACGCCGCGCCGAACCGCCGGGCGGGCGGCGATCTCGTCGAACCAGCCCTTCAGGTGAGGATGGTCGTTCCAGTCAATCCCCTGGTTCTTCCATGAGCGCAGCCAGGGGAAGATCGCGATGTCGGCGATCGTGAACTCGGGTCCGGCGATGTACCTGCTGTTTGCCAGGCGCTTGTTCATCACGCCATACAGCCGTCGGGCTTCATTGGTGTAGCGCGCGATCGCGTAGTCGATGCTCTCGGGAGCGTAGATGCGGAAGTGGTGCGCCTGGCCGAGCATCGGTCCGACGCTGCCCATCTGGAACATCAGCCACTGCAGCACGTCGTACTTGCCGCGCGTGTCGGCGGGCAGGAACCTGCCCGCCTTGGCAGCGAGGTAGAGCAGGATCGCGCCAGACTCGAAGAGCGAGATCGGTTGGCCGTCCGGGCCGTCGGGGTCGATGATCGCCGGAATCTTGTTGTTCGGGCTGATGGCCAGGAACGCGGGGTGGAACTGGTCGCCTGCACCGATGTCGACTGCGGTGACGTGGTAGGGCAGGGCGCACTCCTCGAGCATGATGTGCACCTTGTGACCGTTGGGCGTGGCCCACGAATACACTTCGATCATTGCTGATTCTCCAATGGGCGTCGCCGGCGTCCGTGGGCACAACTCTAGACGATTCACGCCGCCATGCTGGATGCTCTGAAACGCTGGATCGCAGGCGAGGCGCCCGGGCCCGAGCTGGCGAGCCGTGTCCGATTGGGCCCGAGCTGCGCGGTGCGCGGTTCAAGCGCGTGCGGGAGAACGAGGGCTTCGTCGTCGACGGCCTGCTCGACGGCCGCGCCTGGCGGCTCGAATGGGGGCCGCCGCAGCGCGGCTACATCGAGAGCCAGGAGCTGCGGCTGCGCATGGAGCTCGGCCTGCCGCAGGACCTGCAGATGCTGCTGCTGTCGCGCCCGCTGATGGAGACGCTGGAGCGCTGGACCTTCGAGCACTACACCGAGAACATGCAGACGCGTATCGACGTCTCGACGCCGGAAGAGATGCGCTGGCTGGCGATGTTTCCGAAGGTTACGCTGGCCGCGCCGAAGGATCTGAAGAACCGCTTTGCCGCGGTGGCCGCGAATCCGCCCACGGCAGCGGCGTGGATCGACGGCCCGTTGTCGGAGCGGCTCGCCGTGGCGGCGCGCGGCCCGCTGGCCGACGAGCCGCCGCTGGTGCTGATGACGCTGCGCGGGCGTCTCTACCTGCGGCTCGAGCTAGCCGAGCCCGAGGTGCCCGCGATCGAGTCGATGGTCGCGCTGTTCGAAACCGCCGTGGCACAGGCGATGAGAGTGGCCGGCGGGTCGCGCGAGCACGCCGAAGCCCCACCGAGCGCCGCGCCCACCGCCTGGCAGACGCTCGAGCCCGATGACGGCAAGAGCTAGACGCGCGGGCGCTCGCCCGGCGCGGCATGCGGTTCTTCAGGCGTGCTTGCCCAACTCGATCTTGGCGATCGCGTTGCGGTGCACTTCGTCCGGGCCGTCGGCAAAGCGCAGCGTGCGCGCCGCGGTGTAGTAGTAGGCGAGCGGGAAGTCCTGGCACATGCCGGCGCCGCCGTGCACCTGCATCGCCCAGTCGATCACCTGGCATGCCATCTGCGGCGCCACCACCTTGATCATCGCGATCTCGGCCTTGGCGGTCTTGTTGCCGGCAACGTCCATCATCCATGCCGCCTTGAGCGTCAGCAGGCGTGCCATGTCGATCTTGCAGCGCGCCTCGGCGATGCGCTCGCGCGTCACGCCCTGTTCGGCCACCGGCCGACCGAAGGCGACGCGGCTCTTGGCGCGCTTGCACAACAGTTCGAGCGAGCGCTCGGCGAGGCCGATCAGGCGCATGCAGTGGTGGATGCGTCCCGGCCCGAGCCGGCCCTGCGCGATCTCGAAGCCGCGCCCTTCGCCGAGCAGGATGTTGCTGGCCGGCACGCGCACGTTCTTGAAGTCGCACCTCCATGTGGCCGTGCGGCGCGTCGTCGTAGCCGAAGACATGCAGGCCGCGCAGCACCTTGACGCCGGGCGCGTCGGCCGGGACGAGGATCATCGACTGCTGCGAATGGCGCGGCGCCTCGGGATCGGTCTTGCCCATGAAGATGTAGACCTTGCAGCGCGGGTCGCCGGCGCCCGAGGTCCACCACTTGCGGCCGTTGAGCACGTACTCGTCGCCCTGGCGTTCGATGCGCGCCTCGATGTTGGTCGCGTCGGACGACGCGACGGCCGGCTCGGTCATCGCAAAGGCGCTGCGGATCTCGCCCGCCAGCAGCGGCTCGAGCCAGCGCTTCTTGTGTTCGGCGCTGCCGTAGCGAGCGATGGTCTCCATGTTGCCGGTGTCGGGCGCCGAGCAGTTGAAGACCTCGCTCGCCCACGGCACGCGGCCCATGATCTCGGCGAGCGGGCCGTACTCCTGGTTCGACAGGCCGGGGCCGTACTCGGGCGCGCGCACCGAGCCGTCGGCGCTCGGCGGCAGGAACAGGTTCCACAGGCCCTGCGCGCGTGCCTTGGGCTTGAGCCGCTCGATCACCTGCAGCGGCGTCCAGCGCTTGCCGGCTGCCGTGTTGGCCTCGATCTCGGCGTAGTAGGCCGCCTCGGCCGGGTAGACGTGCTCGTCCATGAAGCGCTGCACCCGGGCCTGCAGTTCGATCGTGCGCGGGGAATAGGTGAAGTCCATGTGTCTCTCCAGTGGAGTGGGTTTGATTCAGGTGGCTTGCGCGAACTGCCAGCCCATGTCGGCCAGTTGTCGCGTGCGGGCGCCCGTCTGCTCGGCCTGCGCGCTCGCGGCCGTGCCGTCGCGAGCCCGCCTGACGATGCCCTGCAGGATCGCCGCCAGGCGGAACAGGTTGTAGGCCATGTAGAAGTTCCAGTCGCCCATCACGGCCTCGACTGCGCCCGGCGCCCTGCGACCCGTGCGCTCGCAATAGCGTTCGACGTAGCCCTTCTCGTCCGGGATGCCGAGCGCCTGCAGGTCCAGCCCGCCGATGCCGCGGAACGCGCCGGGCGGGATGTGCCACGACATGCAGTGATAACTGAAATCGGCCAGTGGATGACCGATCGTCGACAACTCCCAGTCGAGCACCGCGAGGATGCGCGCTTCGGTGGGGTGGAACATCAGGTTGTCGAGCCGGAAGTCGCCATGCACCACCGCCACCTGCGTTTCGTCGCGCGCGCTGGCCGGTATGTTTGCCGGCAACCACGCCATCAGCGAGTCCATCGCCGCGATGGTCTCGGTGACCGAGGCCTGGTACTGCTTGCTCCAGCGCCCGATCTGGCGCTCGAAGTAGTTGCCCGGCTTGCCGTAGTCGGCGAGTCCGATCGCTTGCACGTCGACGCAGTGCAGCGCCGCGATCACGCGGTTCATCTCCTCGTAGATCGCGGCGCGCTCGTCGTTGGCCATGCCTGGCAGCGACTGGTCCCACAGCACGCGGCCCTGCACGCACTCCATCACGTAGAACGCGCGGCCGATCACCGCCTCGTCCTCGCACAGCAGGTACATCTTCGGCACCGGAACGTCGGTGGCGGCGAGTGCGCTCATCACGCGGAACTCGCGATCGATCGCGTGTGCCGAGGCGAGCAACTTGGCCGCCGGGCCGGGCTTGGCTCGCATCACGTAGGCCGCGCCGGGCGTGACGAGCCTGTAGGTCGGATTCGACTGCCCGCCCCTGAACTGCTCGACGGTGAGCGGCCCGGCAAAGCCCGGCAGGCGTGTGGCCAGCCAGGACTGCAGCGCAGCCACGTCGAAGGCGTGACGTTCGGCGACAGGCTGGGTTCCGGTGAAGGCGTCCATGCGATAGGAGGTTCGGGTTGGAGGGAGGACCCGCGGCCGGACGGGCCGTTGCCGCGGGTCGAGCGTTCAGGTCATCGCGCGGAGATCGCCAGCAACTTCTCCTTGGACAGCACCACGAGGCGCGTCGGCTCGATGCGCACCGCGCCATCGCGCTCGAAGCCCTTCAACTCTTGGTTCACGCGCTGGCGCGACGCGCCGAGCAACTGCGCCAGGTCTTCCTGCGCGAGTTGCAGGCCGATGCGGATCTCCTCGCCCTGCGGCACGCCGTAGCTGCGCGCGAGCAGAAGGATCTGCTTGGCCAGCCGCGCAGCCAGCGGGCGTGTGTTGAGGTCCTCGACCACGTCGAACATCAGGCGCAGGCGCCGGCAGTTCAGGCGCAGCAGCGCTTCGTAGAGTTCGACGTGGCGGGCGAGGATTTCCTTGAAGTCGGGCTTGCGTACCACGAGCAGCGTGGTCGCACCGTGGGCGTTCGCATCGTGCGTGCGCGGCAGGCCGTCGAACAGCGAGATGTCGCCGAACCAGAGGCCCGGCTCCACGTACGTCAGCGTGACCTGCTTGCCCGCCAGCGAGACCGAGCTGATGCGCACCGAACCCCGGGCCACGCCGCACCATTCGTCTGCGTGCGAGCCGCGTGTCGACAGCAGTGCACCGTCGGCGATCCGGCGCACGATGGAGCGCGAAAGGATCGCCTCGCGCAGCGGTAAGGAAAGTTTGGAGAACCACGAGCCCGTCTCGATGTTGGTACGCTCGTCGAGTGTAAGAACGGGGGGGTTCATGGCTTGTCGCTGACGTGACAGAGCGCGCGTCAGCGGAACTGCGGCGGGCGCTTGTCGATGAACGCCTGCAAACCTTCCGCTGCGTTCGGGTGGAACAGGTTCTTCACGAAGTGGTCGCGTTCGAGGGGCAGATGCTGGGCCAGCGTGTGGCGCGCGCCCTGGGAGACAAGCTCTTTCGCGCTCGCCAGCGCATTGGGCGCCATCTGCGACAGCCGCTCGGCCACCGCGCAAGCCTCGGCCAGTGCCTTGCCGCGGTCGGTGATCCAGTTCACGACGCCGTGCGCGTGGAGCTGCCGGGCGGTCACCGGCTCGGCGAGCCAGATCAACTGCAGCGCCAGTTGCCGAGGCAGCATCTGCGCCAGCTGCCAGCTGCCGCCACCGTCGGGCGACAAGCCGAGCCGTGCGTGCGACATGACGAAGCGCGCATCCTCGGCGGCGACGAGCAGGTCGCAGGCGAGGGCGAGCGAGAAGCCTCCGCCAGCAGCTGCGCCCTCGACAGCGGCGATCACCGGCTTGGGGCAGGCGCGCAGCGCTTCGATGAACTGGTGGAAGTGCTCGAGCATCCGTGTCTGCACCGAAGGGTCCACTGCGCGCCGTTCGCGCAGTGCGGCGATGTGGCCACCGGCGCAGAAGTGGCTGCCGTCGCCCTGCAGCACGACGCAGCGCACGTCGGGATCCGACTCGGCGACGTCGAGTGCCTCGACGCCGGCCGCGAACAGCTGCTCGGACAGCGTGTTGCGCGTGGCCGGATCGCTCATTGTCAGCACCAGCGTGGTGCCGCGCCGCTCGGTTCGAAGTTCTGAAGGCATTTCGCAGACCCGTCTGGGTGCGCTGGCATTGCAGCGGCGCGCGGATTGTGTCATGTGCCGCATTCGCGGCGCGAACGGGCCTTGCGCGGCGTCTTCCCGGAGGGTGCCCGGCGCTGACTTCATGCTAGAGTCTTTCCGCTAAAGTCCCCCGAAGCGCATGCCGAAACCCACGTCCCCCCTCGCCCTCGCAGCGCTGCTGTGGTTGGCGACGCCGGAGACGATGGCACTCGGCTTCGGGCGCGTCAGCGAGGCTACCGTGCTCGGGCAGTCGCTGAGTTTCGTGGCGGGCGTGAGGCTAGATGCCGACGAGTACCTCGTTGCCGACTGCGTTTCCGCCACGGTCTTCGCCGGCGAAAGCCAGCTGCCGTCCTCGGCCGTGCGGGTCTCGATCGAACCCGGCGCCGGCCGGTCTGGGCGCAACGTGCGTGTCAGCAGCAGCACGGCGATCGACGAGCCGGTGGTGACCGTGATCCTGCAGATCACCTGTCCGACTCGCGTGGCCCGCAAGTTCGTCCTCTTTGCCGACCCGCCGACGATCAGCCTGGCGCAGGTGGGGGCGGCGTCTGACGCCGCCGCTGTTGCGGCGCCGCCGCCGCGACGCAGCGAACCGCCGGCCGTTGCGACCGCCAGCGCGACGGGGCCGGGCTCCCGCGGCGAGCGCGTCAAGCAGGCGCCGCGCCCGCGCCGCGCCACGCCTGCGGTCGTGGCCATCCCCCGCGAGTCTGCGCCCGACACGGCCGAGAGCGCCCGCGCCGTGCGTGCCGCACCGGCGCCCCGGGTCGCCCAGGCGCCTGCCGCGCCGACCGGCGCACGCCTGAAGCTCGTTCCGGTCGAGGATGCTGCCTCGCGTGATCGAGTGAACCTGCGCATGACGGGCAGCCTGCCGCCGGCCTCGGCCGACGCGGCTTCGGCTCCTGCTCGCGCGGCGTCCGCGCCCGACGAAGAAACCGAGCAGCGCGCCCGCGACCGCGTGCAGGCACTGGAGGACAACCTGACGAAGATGCGCACGGATGCACAGGCGACGCAGGCCAGCCTGGCGCAGTTGCAGATGCGCCTGCGCGAAGCCGAGGCGCGGAGCGACGCGAACCTGCTCGTGCTCGCGCTGGCGGCGCTGTCTGCAGCGCTGGCCGCCACGGTCGGGTTCTTGCTGTGGAGGCGTGCCGCCGATCGGCGCGCGGTGGCGCAGTGGTGGACTCCGCCGACGGCCGAGGCGCGCCCCGCGGGCGTCGATGGAACCGGCGAAAGGAGCACCCCCGAACGCGATGCCGGTGCCGAACAGCACCTGCCGGCGAGCGATGAGCCGCCATTGGTCGAGACGACGGCCAGCCCGATGATGCTGTCCCAGGTGCAGGCACTGACGCGCGGTGGGGCCGATACGCCGCCGCCTTCCGATGGTGAGCGCGCCAGCGAGATGTCGGTCGAGGAACTGATCGATCTGGAGCAGCAGGCGGAGTTCTTTGTCGTGCTCGGGCAGGATGACGCGGCGATCGACTTGCTGATGGGACATCTGCGCGGCGGCGGCAGCGGCAATCCGCTCGCCTATCTGAAGCTGCTCGAGATTCACCGCCGGCGCAACGATCGCGATGCCTACGAGCGCATTCGCGAGCGATTCAATCGCCGCTTCAATTCGTACGCGCAGGACTGGCAATCCGACCTGCAGCAGGGACGATCGCTGCTCGACTACCCGAAAGTACTCTCCAGGCTGCAGTCGCTCTGGGCCACGCCGGAGCTGACGATGCAGGCCCTGGAAGCCTCGCTCCTGCGGCGCGATCCGGACAGCGCCACCTTCGACCTTCCGGCCTATCGCGAACTGCTGTTCCTGTATGCGGTCGCGCGCGACCTGGCGGAGCACGACGCGGGGTCCGCACGTGTCGACGTGCTGCTCCCGCTGGACGGCCAGACCGCCTTCGCCGCGACGGCGACACGCCCGCAGCCGGTGGTCGCTTCCCGCCCGTCAACCGAGCCGCCGGCTGATGCGACGATCGACATCAGCCGCCTGGAACCGGGCCCCGACAGCCGTTCATCGCAATTCGACACCGGTTTCGGCTCGATCTCCGGCTACATGGGCCTGCCCGGCGAGCCCGGCAATAAGCCGGGACGCTGAGCGCTCGCTGCGCTGTCGATCGGCGTCGTCGGGCCGCGCGGCCCGCCTGCTGTCAGATCCGCCGCAGCCGCTCGATCGCCAGCGCCAGCGTCTCGTCCTTCTTCGCGAAGCACAAGCGCACGATCCGTTGCTCGAACCCGTCGCGGTAGAACACCGACAGCGGAATCGCCGCCACGCCGACCTCGCGCGTCAGCCACTGGCAGAAATCCAGCTCCTTGGCGTCGCTCAGCGCCGAGTAATCTACGCACTGGAAGTAGCTCCCCATGCTCGGCAGCAGCCGCAATTGCGACCCCGCCAGGCCGGCGCGAAACATGTCGCGCTTGCGCTGGTAGAAGGCCGCGAGTTCGAGGTGTGGGCGCGGGGTCGGCCATGTACGCGGCAAGCGCGTGCTGCATCGGCGTATTGACGGTGAACACGTTGAACTGATGCACCTTGCGGAACTCCGCCATCAGGCTTGCCTGGCGCGCAACGTAGCCGACCTTCCATCCCGTCACGTGGTAGGTCTTGCCGAAGCTCGAGACGATGAAGCTGCGCGCCGCGAGTTCCGGTAGTCGCGCGACGCTCTCATGGCGGGCGCCGTCGAAGACCATGTGCTCGTAGACCTCGTCGGCGATGACCAGCACATCGGTGCCGCGCAACAGCTCGGCCAGGCGGCGCATGTCGTTCGGCCGTCCAGACGGTGGCGCTCGGGTTGTGCGGCGTGTTGACGACGATTGCCCGCGTGCGCTGCGACAGGGCGGCGGCGATCGCGTCGAAATTCGGGCGGAAGCTGCCCGCCTCCAGCGGCACGTGCACGGCCTTGCCGCCGGCCAGCACGATGTTGGGCTCGTAGCTGTCGTAGGAGGGCTCGAGAACGATCACCTCGTCGCCCGGATGCACGACGGCGAGGATCGCGGTCAGGATCGCCTGCGTCGCGCCGGCCGTGATCGGTGATCTCGCTGCCCGGGTCGTAGCGGCGGCCGTACAGCGCCTCGATCTCTTGCGCGACAGCCTCGCGCAGCGCGGGCACACCGCTCATCGGCGGGTACTGGTTATGGCCGGCGCGCATCGCGTGGTCTACCGCATCGATGAGCCTGGGGTCGCAGTCGAAGTCGGGGAAGCCCTGGCCCAGGTTGACCGCGCCGTGCTGCTGCGCCAGCGCCGACATCACGCTGAAGATCGTCGTGCCGACATGGGGCAGCCGGCTTTCGACGGCGGGTGTGGCGAGCTCGTTCATGGGTGGTTTACAGCTGGTAGTCGTCGGCCTCGCCGCTCATTGCGCGCTCGATCAGGGCCCGGCTGAGCCGGCTCGAGATCTGCTCGGCAAAGGCGTAGACGAAGTTGCGCAGGTAGGCGCTGCGCTTGAAGGCGACGCGCGCCACGTTCTGGCCGAAGAGGTGCCCGAGCGGGCGCGACACCAAGTCGCCGCCCGGCGGGTCGTCGCGCACCGCCATCTCGGCGACCAGGCCCACCCCGAGCCCGAGGCGGACGTAGGTCTTGATGACGTCGGAGTCGATCGCCTCGAGCACCACGTTGGGCTTGAGCCGTCGTGCGGCGAAGGCCTGGTCGATGCGCGTGCGGCCGGTGAACGACGGGTGGTAGGAGATCAGCGGTTCGATCACCAGGTCTTCGAGCGAGATGCGCTCACAGCTGCGCGAGCGCGTGGCCGGCCGGCATGACGGCCACATGCTGCCACTCGTAGCACGGCAGCGTGACGAGCTCGGCGTAGCTCCCCAGCGACTCGGTGGCCAGGCCGATGTCGGCAACTTCCTCGAGCACCATCTGCGCCACTTGGTCGGGCGTGCCCTGGTGCAGGCTCACGTTGACCTTTGGGAAGCGCTTGCGCAATGCAGCTACCGGCTCGGGCAGCACGTAGCGCGCCTGCGTGTGCGTCGTCGCGATCGACAGCCGGCCGGCATCCTGCTTGGAGTACTCGTCGCCGATGCGCTTGAGGTTGCCGACCTCGCGCATGATCACCTCGATCGCGCGCAGCACGTGCTGCCCCGGTTCGGTGACGCGGCGCAGCCGCTTGCCATGGCGGGCGAAGATGTCGATGCCGAGTTCGTCCTCGAGTTCGAGAATTGCCTTCGACACGCCGGGCTGCGAGGTGAACAGCGCCTTGGCAGTCTCGGTCAGGTTGAGGTTGCGCCGGACCGCCTCCTGGACGAAGCGGAACTGATGCAGGTTCATGGGCCTGGCTTCATGCGAATCGGGGTCGCGATTATTTCACTGCCCCGCTTCGGCAGGCGCCACCAGCACGCGCAACGCCTCGGCGGCCATCGCGGCGACGACGCCGTCGGCCTCGCCGATCGAAGGCTGCAGCCGCCATTGCACAGCGGGGTACTGCGCCGCGAGCAGCGCGAGAAGCTCCGGCAGGTCCTTGCGCACATGGCCGCCGGCGCCAAGGAACAGCGGCAGCACGTCGACCGTACGGCAGCCTGCCGCGCGGGCCGGCGCCCGGCCTCGGGCAGGTCGGGAGCCATGAAGTCGAGAAATGCCAACTCGAGCGCGGCCCCGGGCGCACGGCGCGGATGCGCCGCGGCGACATCCTCGAACGGCAAGGCCCAGTGCGGGTCGCGTGCACCATGGGCAAAGAGCAGCAAGCCCTGGGTCATTGCACTGCCCGTCAGCGGTAACGGACCAGCCAGCGAACGCCGCCAGCGACAAGCAGCAGGTAGAGCGCGCTCGGGGCCGAGGCTACGATCCAGGGCGTCCAGTTGCTCAGCAGCCCGATGTGACTGGCGACGTTGTTCAGCAGCACGAAGCTGATGCCCAGCATGATGCCGCCAAAGACCTTCAGGCTGACGCCGCCGGTGCGCGCATGCAGGTAGGCAAAGGGCAGCGCCAACGCGACCATCACCAGGCAGGCGAACGGATACAGGGCCCGCTTCCAGAACTGGATCTCGTGCCGTTGCGAGGCCTGTTCTGGTTGCTGGCAGGTGGCGGATATAGCGCCACAGGTCGAGCGTGGACATCGTCGCGAGCGGCAGCACCGCCGCAGCGACGACACGTCGGCGCCGAGCGTGCTCTGCCAGACCAGGTCGCGGATGCCGGGTCGTCGCGTACCGGTTTGCGTCGCCCACGCCGCGGCGGTCGGCCAATCGGTGACGCTGGGCGTCGGTCAAGTGCCAGTTGGCGTCTGCATCGACACGTGCCGGTCGCGGCGGCGATGCGCGAGAGGAGCCGGCCGTCGGCGTCGAACTCGAAGATGCGCACGCCGCGCAGCAGGCCGCCCGCGTCCGCGGCGGCCGACGTTGACCGAGTAGGTGCGCTCGCCCGTCGGTCGTCGTGCGCCGGTCCTTCAGCCACGCGCCGGCGCGGTCGAGCTTGAAGCTGCCGCGAGAAGGCCGCCTTGAACGAAGCGGCCTGCGTCTCGCTCAGCGGAGCCAGATAGTCGCCGAGCACGAAGGTGAAGACGGCGAACGCGACGCCCAGGCCGGCGAGTGCGACCAGCGCGCGCCCGGGCCCGAGACCGGCGGTCCGCATGATCGTGAACTCGGACGACTGCGCGAGGCTGGCCAGCGCATAGATGGTGCCGATCAGCACCGCGATCGGGATCAGCTCGTAGAGGTGCCCGGGCATGAAGAGCATGCTGTAGACGGCCGCGTGCAGCGCCGTGTAGCCTTTGTCGTTGGCCTTGCCCAGTTCGCCACGAAGTCGAAGAAGAAGAACAGCGACAGGAAGGCGAGGGCGACGAAGAACGCGGCCTTCACGATCTCGCGCGTAGAGCAGGCGCCGGAGGGTCCTCATCGGGCTCAGCTGTGCCGCGGGCCGAACAGCCGGCTCGTGCTGGCATGGTCGCGCCACCAGAGCAGCGCCAGCGCGAGCAGGAAGGCGCCGCCGTGCATGGCGACCAGCATGCTGCCCATGCCGACGCGCCGGCCGCGATCCAGGCCTGCGACAGGTTGATCAGGTTGAAGTAGACGACGAAGGCGAGCAGCGCGAGCAGCAGGTTCCAGCTGCCTGGCCGGCGCGGGTTGGTGGCGGCCAGTCCGACGCCCAGCAGCAGCAAGTTGGCGGCGCCAAGCACCAGGCCGATGCGCCAGGCGAGTTCGCCCTGGATGGCGACCGGGTGGGCGGGCGCAGCAGCTCGACGTGCGCGTGCGCGGTGATCGGCGGCAATTCGGTGGCGGCGCGCGGCGCTTCTCGCCGACCAGCGCGCGGTAGCTCTCGAAACGTGCCAGCGTCTTCTCGCCGCTCTGTCGGTGTCTGCTCGTTGCGCTGGCCGCGCTCGAGCAGGATGCCAGCGATCGTCGCCCTCGGCCTCGATACGCCCCGCCGCGCGCCGAGGTCACCGACTCGGCGTCGCCTTGCGGGTCAGGACGAAGACGTTGCGCCCGATGCGCGGTCGTCGGTGTCGCGGTCGATGAAGAACACCGGCGTCCGTCGCGCGAGCTCTGGAACTGCGCCGGCGCGACGCGCGACAGGTCGGAGCGATGCTCGTAGCGCTCCTTGAGCTCGGCATTCCCGCTGGTTGCCCCAGGGCCAGACGAACAGCGCCAGCAGCACACGACGAGCAGCACCGGCCAGCTCATGCGCAGCACCGGCCGCACGAAGCGCGACAGGCCAATGCCGCTGGCGAACCAGATCGTCATCTCGCTGTCGCGGTACATGCGCGTCAGCGAGGCCACGGCTGCGATGAACAGCGACAGGCTGAGCATCGTCGGCAGGTGGCCGAGCGCGGTGAAGCGCGAGCAGCAGCACCACGTCCTGCGGGCTCACCTTGCCGCCCGCGGCCTGGCCGAGGGTGCGGATCAGCATCATCGTCAGCACGATGGTCAGGATCACGACCAGCGTCGCGCCGAAGCTGCGGGCCAGCTCTCGTCGCAAAGTGGAATCGAATAACATTGGCGGCTTCAGAACTCGGACAGATTATGGACTTTCGTCATCAGATTTCCGCCCCCGAGGCCTTGGCCGGCGTCGCCTGCGACGCGCTCGTGCTGGTCGTTTGTGTCGAGGGGCTGGACGCCCATCTCGACCCGGCCATGGCGAGTCTCGTCTCCGATGCCGTGAAGGCCGGTGACTTCCAGTTCAAGGCCGACCGCACGCTCTACCTGCACCGCCCGGCGGGCGTGAAGGCGTCCCGGCTCGTCGTTGCCGCCGCCGTCGACGCGACGCCCAAGGCCTTCAAGAAGGCGATCGCCGCCGCGCTGGGTCAGATCAAGGGGCTCGGGGCGCAGCGCGTGGCCGCTTCGGCGCCGTTCGCCCTCGCCGGCGACGCATGCCGAGGCGCTGGTCGCTGCCACGGCCGAGGCGGTCTATGTCTATCGGCACACCAAGCCCAGCGCGCCGGTCGATGCGGCCATGGCCAAGGGTCACGCTGCTGTGCCGAAGCAGGAGGCGAAGGCCGTGCAGCAGGGGCTGGCGGCAAGGGCGGGCAGTGGCCGCCGGCGTTACGCTGGCGCGCGAGTTGGCGAACCGGCCCGGCAACCACTGCACGCCGAGCGTGCTGCGCCGAAGGCGAGAAGCTCGGCAAGGCGCACGGCTTCAAGGTCGAGGTGCTCGACCGCAAGGAGATCGAGAAGATCGGCATGGGCGCGTTCCTGGCCGTGGCGCAGGGCTCGGCACGAGCCGCCGCGCTTCATCGTCATGCACTACCACGGCGCCGCAAAGGGCGAGGCCGCCGATGGTACTGGTCGGCAAGGGCATCACGTTCGACAGCGGCGGCATCTCGCTCAAGCCCGGCGCCGAGATGGACGAGATGAAGTTCGACATGGGCGGCGCGGCGAGCGTGCTCGGCACGATGCGCGCGCGTGGCGGAATTGAAGGCCAAAGTCAACCTCGTCTGCATCATCCCGAGCGTGCGAGAACATGCCCAGCGGCCGCGCCGTGAAGCCGGGCGACGTGGTCACGAGCCTGTCGGGACAGACGATCGAGATCCTGAATACCGACGCCGAGGGCCGGCTGATCCTGTGCGACGCACTGACCTATGCCGAGCGCTTCAAGCCGGCGCCGTGGTCGACGTCGCGACGCTGACCGGTGCCTGCGTGATCGCGCTCGGCCACCACCACTCGGGGCTGTTCTCGGCCGACGATGCGCTGGCCAGCGAAGCTGCTGGCGGCGGCGCGGAGCGCGCTCGATCCGTGCTGGCGCATGCCGCTGGACGACGAGTACGACGAGGGGCTGAAGAGCAACTTCGCCGACATGGCCAACCTCGGGGGGCGCGCCGGCGGCGCGATCACCGCTGCGAAGTTCCTGCAGCCGCTTCACCGCCAAGTATCCGTGGGCCCACCTGGACATCGCCGGCACGGCCTGGAAGAGCGGTGCCGCCAAGGGGGCCACGGGCCGGCCGGTCGGCGCTGCTGACGCACTTCGTGCTGGCGCAGGCGTGAGATGACCTCCCGAAGAGCGCGGCGACGCCCCCCGAGGGGCAGAGCCCGGCCTCTGGCCCGGCGCGGCCTGCAAGGTGCCCGGCCCTATGGCGGCCCGGCGAGGGCTGGGGCCTAGCCATGAAGGTGATGTTCCACCTCGACGTGCCGGACAGGCTGGGCTATGCCTGTCGCCTGCTGCGCAAGGCGCAGACGCCGGCGCGAAGGTGGTGGTGAGCGCGCCCCCGGCAACCCTGGACCGGCTCGACAAGCTGCTGTGGACTTTCGAGCGACCGACTTCGTGCCGCATGTGCGCGTGGCGGCCGGCCAGCCGTCGCGCCGCGTCTGGAGCCGACACGCCGATCTGGCTGGTCGAGCACGTCGAGCAGCGCCGCACCACGAGGCGCTGCTCAACCTGGGGGACAATGGTTCCGGGCTTCGAGAGCTTCGCGCGGGTGGTCGAGATCGTGCCCGACGACGACGCTCCCCGGCAGGCTGCCCGCAGGCGCTGGAAGCACTATGCCGACCGCGGCTACGCGCTCGAGCGGCACATGGCGCGGGCCTGAATCGATGAATCCCGTCGCGCCGCCGGACCGCACAACCTGCAGGGCCTGCCGACCCTGACCGAGGTGATCGAGTTCCCCCGGGCACGCGGCGATGCCGTGCCGGCAGCCTGTGCGCCGGAATCGATGCGCCGGCAGTGCCCAGCCTGCATTGTCGACCGGAGCCCGGTGCTGCGCCGGCTAGCGAGGGCACCTGGTCGATAGCGTGCGCACCGATCTGCAGCGCAATGCCGAATTGATGCTCGAGGCCCGGCTGCCGAGGCGCTGAGCGCCGCAGCCCTCGCGCGGCTGGCCGAAGCTCGTCAGAGACGTGCGGCTGGAATTCGCGGCGGCGATGCGCGACATGGTCGCGCAGACGGTGAGCCGGAACTCGCGCGCCAGCGCAGCCGCTGAGCCCGAACGCCGGCAGCGACGCGCCGCGCGAACGGGAGGAGGACTCCCGATGGAGGCGGTGCCCTTTTTGAGGTACCGTTGCGCGCGTTGAGAAGAGGGGAGAATCCCTGCCCTGCTTCTCATCCAGTCATGGTTCTTCCAACAATCCCCCCGGAGGTTTTTGCATGCAAGTCAAGCTCAATGTGATCATGGGCGCGGTGGTCGCGATGTGCGCCGTCGCCGCCTCGGCGCAGGACATGGTCGTCAAGATCGGCCACGTCGCGCCGATGTCCGGCGGTCAGGCGCACTACGGCAAGGACAACGAGAACGGCGCCCGCATGGCGGTCGAAGATCTCAACGCCAAGGGCGTGACGGTCGGCGGCAAGAAGATCAAGCTCGAACTGATGGCCGAAGACGATGCCGGCAGACCCGAAACAGGGTGCGGCCGTGGCGCACCAAGTTGTGCGACTCGAAGGTCAACGGCGTGGTCGGTCACCTGAACTCGGGCACCACCATCCCGGCTTCGAAGATCTACAACGACTGCTGGCCTTCCGATGATCACCGCCGCGGCCACCAACCCGAAGCTGTCGCAGCAGGGCTTCAAGAACGTCTATCCGCATCATGGCGAACGACAACGCGCTCGGCGCCGGCCTGGCATGCACGCCGCCAACAACCTGAAACTGAAGAAGGTCGCGATCATCGACGACCGCACGGCCTATGGCCAGGGCGTTGCCGAGGTGTTCAAGAAGATCGCCATGTCCGAGCGGCATGCAGGTCGTCGACGAGCAATACACCAACGACAAGGCGACCGACTTCACCGCCATCCTGACCGCCATCAAGGCGAAGAACCCCGACGCGATCTTCTACGGCGGCATGGACACGCAGGGCGGCCCGATGTTGCGCCAGATGGAGCAACTCGGCCTGACCACCGCAAAGTTCTTCGGCGGCGATGGTATCTGTACCGACAAGCTCATCGAGAACGCCGGCGGCGCCAAGACGCTTGCCAACGTGGTCTGCGCGGAGGGCGGCTCGTCGCTCGCGAAGATGCCAGGCGGCAATGCGTGGAAGGCACGCTACGACGCCAAGTATCCGAAGGAATTCCAGGTCTACTCGCCGTACACCTACGACGCCGTGGGCGTGCTCGTCGATGCGATGGTGAAGGCCGGATCGACCGACCCGAAGGTCTATGGCCCGCAACTGTTCAAGACCGACTACCAGGGCGTGACGGCCAAGATCGCGTTCGAGGCCGATGGCGAACTGAAGAACCCGTCGATGACGCTGTACGTGTACAAGGACGGCAAGAAGGTTCCTCTCAACTGACGATTCGTGTGACGCGCAAGCAGTCAGAAAGGGCGCCTTCGGGCGCCCTTTCCCGTTGGGGCGTGGACAGTGCGGGCGTTTGCCTGATGGGCAACTTTCAGCGGCCGTAGAGTCTGCAGAGCGCGGCCGCGCGCGATGCAAGTTCGGGGTGCACCTGAGACCACTCGAAGCGCCACTCCAGTAGCCCTCGCCCTGGCCGGGCAGGTTCATGCGGTGCTCGCCGAGCAGGCCCAGCACGTCCTGCAAGGGGACGATCGCGGTATCGGCGACCGATGCGCAAGCGGCGCGGATCAGATGCCCAGTGCATCTCCCGGCCGTCGCAAGCCAGGTAAGCCATGGCGTGGATGCGCTCATGGTCGCTGGCGCCGGCCCACCAGCCGAGCGTGGTGTCGTTGTCGTGCGTGCCGGTGTAGACCACGCTGTCGGGCTCGTGGTTGTGCGGCAGGTAGACGTTGCGGCATCGTCGCCGAAGGCGAAGTGCAGGATGCGCATGCCCGGGAAAGCCGAAGCGCTTGCGCAGGGCCGTCACGTCGGGCGTGATCAGGCCCAGGTCCTCGGCAATGATCGGCAGCGGGCCGAGCGCCTTCGCGATGGCCTCGAACAGCGCGCGCGCCCGGGCCCGGCGAGCCAGCGGCCCTTGACCGCGGTGGGCTCGGTGGCCGGGATCTCCCAGTAGTGCGGCGAAGCCGCGGAAGTGGTCGATGCGCACGATGTCGACCAGTTCGAAAGCGCGCCGGACGCGCTCGATCCACCAGGCGTAGCCTTCGTCGGCATGCGGCCGCCAGCGGTACAGCGGGTTGCCCCAGCGCTGGCCCGTGGCGCTGAAGTAGTCGGGCGGCACGCCGGCGACCACGTTGGCGTGGCCGTTCGCGTCGAGTTCGAACAGGTCGGCTGGCGGGCCCAGACGTCGGCGCTCTGGTGGGCGATGAAGATCGGCGCGTCGCCGACGATCTGCGATGCCGCGCTCGTTGGCATAGGCCTTGAGCGCCAACCATTGCTCGAAGAAGCGCCACTGGCAGAACTTGTGGAACGCGATGCGGTCGGCGTGTGCTTCGTTCGCGGCCGCGCAGAGCGGCAGGGTTCGCGGCGGGCGAGGGCACTGTCCCAGTCGCACCAGAGCTGCCCGGCGTGGTGCGTCGGCACAGCGCCATGAACAGCGCGTAGTCGTCCAGCCAGGTGGCGTGGCGGGTGCAGAAGCCGGCATACGCCGCGCCGTCGGCGATCGCCCTGCGCCGCTGCAAAGCGCGCCGCGGCGCGGCGCAGCTGCTCCATGCGCCAGGGCACCACCGTGGCGAAGTCCACGCGCCGTCGCTCGAAGCCGGGGTCGGGCGCGAGTTCGTCGGCCTCCAGCCAGCCGCGGGCCTGCAGCTCGGCGAGGTCGATCAGCAGGACATTGCCGGCGAACGCCGACGTGCTCATGTAGGGCGAGTTGCCGGGGCCGATGCCGCCCAGCGGCAGGATCTGCCACAGCGTCTGGCCGGCCGCGACCAGCCAGTCGACGAAGTGGTAGCCGTCGGGGCCGAAGTCGCCCGAGCCGTGCGGGCCGGGCAGGGAGGTGGGGTGCAGCAGCACGCCGCAGGCGCGATCGAATCTCATGGCGTCAGGCGTCTGGGCGCTGCGATCGTCGCGCAGCAGCGACCAGGCTGCATGCGGCCAAGGGATAGCTCGCGCTGCGCCGCGCCATGGCGCGGTCGCCATCGTCGGGCTCGCCGGCGCTGTCGAGCAGGGCCTGCCAGGCGCCCGGGGGCAGCGTGAACGGGCTGCTCCTCGGCTCGGGGTTGAACGAGCATCAGCAGCGGCGCTGCGCTGCTGCTGGCCGGGGCGCCGATCAAGCGCGGCCAGCGACGCGCCTGGCAGGCGATCGTGCCAGTCGTCGCCGGTGCATGGCCTGGCCGTGCGTCGCGCAGCCAGGCCAGGTCGCGCAACGCCGTTGGCCTCGGGCAGCGCCGCTGTACCAGCGGTCTGGCCAGCGGCAGCAGGCGCTGGCGCAGCGCGAGCACGCGGGCAGTGAACGCGATCAGCGCCTCGTCGGCCTGCGGCCCAGTCGATCCAGGTGGTCGGGTTGTCCTGGCAGTAGGGGTTGTTGTTGCCGTCCTGGCTGTGGCCGAGCTCGTCGCCGGCAGCGAGCATCGGCGTGCCCTGCGCCAGCAGCAGCGTGGCCAGCAGCGCGCGTTGCAGCCGGCCGCGCAGCGCGCAATATCTGCGCGTCGTCGGTCGGGCCCTCCACGCCGCAGTTCCAGCTCGTGGTTGGTGCCGTGGCCGTCGCGGTTGTCCTCGCCGTTGGCCTGGTTGTGCTTGTGCTCGTAGCTGACCAGGTCGCGCAGCGTGAAGCCGTCGTGCGCGACGATGAAGTTGACCGACTCGGCCGGCGCGCGGCCGTCGACGTGGAACAGGTCGGACGAGCGCCCAGGCGCTGCGCGAACTCGCCGCGGGTCGACGCCCCGCCCAGCCAGAAGCTGCGCATGCCGTCGCGGAAGCGGTCGTTCCACTCCAGCCAGCCGCGCGGGAAGCGGCCCAGCTGATAGCCGCCGGGGCCGATGTCCCAGGGCTCGGCGATCAGCTTGCAGCCCGCGCCAGCAGCGGGTCCTGCGCGCACGCGCCGTGAAGAACGCGGCCGTGCGGATCGAAGCCGTGCGTCGCCGCGGCCGAGCACCGGCGCCAGGTCGAAGCGGAAGCCATCGACGTGCATCTCGTGCACCCAGTAGCGCAGGCTGTCCATCACCAACTGCAGCACGCGGGGGTGGCGGAGTCGAGCGTGTTGCCGCAGCCGCGTCAAGTTTTCGTAGCGGCCGGGCTCGCCCGGCAGCGCGGTAGCAGCTCAGGCGTTGTCGAGGCCGCGCCAGCTGATAGTCGGGCCGCCTCGTCGGCCTTCGGCGGTGTGGTTGAAGACGACGTCGAGGATCACTTCGATGCCTGCGGCGTGCAGGCGTCGCACCATGGCGCGGAATTCCGCTCGCGGCGACAGCCCGCCGGCACCGCTGGCGTAGCGCGGCTCGACGGCAGAAGAAGCCGAGCGTGTTGTAGCCCCAGTAGTTGCCAGGCCCATGTGCGACCAGGCGCTGCTCGTCCAGGTGCTGCTGCACCGGCAGCAGGCTGACCGCGGTGACGCCCAGGCGTTGCAGGTGCGCGATGGCGGCCGGCTGCGCCAGCCCGGCGTAGGTGCCGCGCAGCGCCTCGGGCACGCCGGGGTGGCGCATCGTCGAAGCCCTTGACGTGCAGCTTCGTAGAGCACGCTGTCGGCGCAGCGGCGTGTGCGGCCGCGGTCCGCTGCATCGCCCTCGCCGAGCTCGAGCCGTCGTCGACGACGCGCGCCTTCAGCGCGTGCAGCGCGTTGTCGCGCGGGTCCATGCGCTGCGGCCGTCGCGATGTCGGCGCCGAACTGCTCGGCCGCGCCACTCGAAGCGGCCGACGATCTCGCGCGCCTAGGGGTCGAGCAGCAGCTTGTGCGGGTTGAAGCGGTGGCCGTGCTCGGGCGCCCAGGGGCCGTGCGCGCGCAAGCCGTAGACGAGGCCCGGCGCCGCGCCGGGCAGGCGGCCGTGCCAGACGTCGCCGCTGCGTGCCGGCAGCGGGCAGCGCCGGAGCTCGCGCGTGCCGGTGGCGTCGAACAGGCACAGCTCGATGGCCTGCGCGTGCGCCGAGAACACGGCGAAGTTGACGCCGCCGTCCGTCGCAGTGCGCGCCCAGCGGCCAGGGGCGGCCGGCTTCGAGCACGGCCCGCGCTCAAGCTTTCCACTCCAGGAAGACCGTGGCCAGCGGCGGCAGGTCGAGCACGATCGAATGCGCTTGGCCGTGCCAGGGCACGCCTTGCAGACATCGCCGTGCCGAGCGGCGTGCCGACGTTGCTGCCGCCGTAGTGCGCCGAGTCGGTGTTCAGGCGCTCGCGCTAGCGCCCGGGCGCGGCACGCCGACGCGCAGGCCGTGATGCACGGTCGGCGTGAAGTTGCAGACGACGACGATCATTGCGTCCGCTTCGCGCCCGTAGCGCGCGAAACTCAGCACCGAGCGCTCGGCGTCGCCGTGGTCGATCCACTCGAAACCCTCCGGGACGAAGTCCTGCTCGTACAGCGCCGGGGTGCCGCGGTAGAAGTCGGTTCAGGTCGCGCACGAGCGCTGCACGCCATCGTGCAGCGGATCGGCGAGCAGGTGCCAGTCGAGGCTCCGTGTCGTGGTCCCATTCGGCTGCCTGCGCGAACTCGCCGCCCATGAACAGCAGCTTCTTGCCCGGGTGGCCGAACATGAAGCCGAAGTAGGCGCGCAGGTTGGCGAACTGCTGCCAGCGGTCGCCCGGCATCTTGGCGAGCAGCGAGCCCTTGCCGTGCACCACTTCGTCGTGCGACAGCGGCAGCACGAAGTTCTCGTTGAACGCATAGACCAGGCCGAAGGTCAGCTCGTCGTGGTGGTACCGGCGGTGGATCGGGTCGCGCTGCATGTAGGCCAGCGTGTCGTGCATCCAGCCCATGTTCCACTTGTAGTGGAAGCCCGAGGCCGCCGGCGTAGGTCGGGCGCGAGACGGCCGGGAAGGCGGTGGATTCCTCGGCCAGCGTCACCGCCTGCGCTCGCTCGACCCCGACGACCTCGTTCATGCGCTTGAGGAAGGCGATGGCCTCGAGGTTCTCGCGCCCGCCATGCACGTTGGGAATCCACTCGCCCGCCTCGCGGCTGTAGTCGCGGTAGAGCATCGAGGCGACGGCATCGACGCGCAGGCCGTCGACGTCGTAGCGTTCGAGCCAGAACAGCGCATTGCCGACCAGGAAGTTGCGCACCTCGGTGCGGCCGAAGTTGTAGATCAGCGTGTCCCAGTCGTTGTGGAAGCCTTCGCGCGGGTCGGCGTACTCGTACAGCTGCGTGCCGTCGAACGTGCGCCAGGCCATGCGCGTCGCTCGGGAAGTGCGCCGGCACCCAGTCGAGCAGCACGCCCAGCCCGGCGGCGTGGCGCGCGGGCGACGAAGCGGCGCAGGCCTCGTGGCTCGCCGAAGCGCGCGGTCGGCGCGTACAAGCCCCACCGGCTGGTAGCCCCAGGAGCCGTCGAACGGGTGTTCGCTCACCGGCAGCAGCTCGAGGTGCGTGAAGCCCATGGCCTGCGCGTAGGGGATCAGCGTGTCGGCCAGTTCTTCCCAGTTCAGGAAGCGGTTGCCTTCCTCGGGCTTGCGCCGCCAGGAACCGAGGTGGACCTCGTAGATGCTCATCGGCGCGTCGAGCGCATTGGCGCGCTGTCGCGCGGCCGACGCCGGAGCGGTATCCGCGATCGTGCCGACCACGCTGGCCGTGGCGGGGCGCAGCTCGGCGCGGAAGGCATACGGGTCGGCCTTGAGCGGCATGACCACGCCGTCGCGCGTGCGCACCTCGAACTTGTAGCGCGTGCCGGCAGCGATGCCGGGGACGAAGATCTCCCACACGCCGCACTCGCGGCGCAGTCGCATCGGGTGGCGGCGGCCGTCCCAGACATTGAAGTCGCCGACCACGCTGACGCGTGACGCGTTCGGCGCCCAGACGGCGAAGCTGGTGCCGGCGACGCCGCTCATCGAGCGCAAGTGCGCGCCGAGGATCTCGAACGGCCGCAGGTGCGAGCCTTCGCCGAGCAGCCACACGTCCATCTCCCCGAGGACCGGGCCGAAGCGATACGGGTCGTCGAGCAGCGACTCGTTGCCGTCGGCCCAGTGCACGCGCAACCGGTAATCGGCGGGGCGGGCACCGGCGACGCTGGCCTCGAAGAAGCCATCGGCGTGTCGCCGCGTCAGTTCGGCGAGCGGCCGCTCGCTTGCCGCGTCGATCAGCGTGACACGGCGTGGCTCCGGGCTGGAAGCTGCGGATGCTGTAGGGCCCCGTCAGCATGGCCGTGCGCGCCGAGCACCGCGAACGGGTCGCCGTGGCAACCGGTGCGGATGAGGTCGATCTCAGAGGCCTGCAGCATGGTGAGAGAAGCGGCTCGATGCCCCAGATCTGTCGTTGCGTACTCGCGGATCGTGCGGTCGGACGAAAAGCCGCCCATGCCGGCGACGTTGGCGATGGCACGCCGTACCCAGGCCTCGCCGTCGCGGTACAGCGCATCGACGCGCGCCTGCGCCGCCACGTAGGCGTCGTAGTCGGCCAGCAGCATGTAGTGGTCGCCGCCCCACAGCAGCGCATCGACGACGCCCCGGTAGCGGCCGGGCTCGTCGGGCGAGAACTGTCCGCCGGCGATCGCGTCGAGCACGGGCTTCAAGGCCGGGTTGGATTCGTAGATCCGCATCGGCTGGTAGCCGCCGTGGCCCAGCGCCGCGATTTCGGGCGTCGTGTGACCGAAGATGAAGATGTTGTCGGCGCCGACCTTGTCGCGGATCTCGATGTTGGCGCCGTCGATCGGTGCCGATGGTCAGCGCGCCGTTGAGCGCCAGCTTCATGTTGCCGGTGCCCGAGGCTTCGGTGCCGGCGGTCGAGATCTGCTCCGACAGGTCGGCGCCGGGCATGATCAGTTCGGCCACCGAGACGCCGTAGTTCGGCACGAAGACCACTCTGAGCCGGTCGCCGACGCGCGGGTCGTTGTTGATCACGCTGCCCACGTCGTGGATCAGGCGGATGATCTGCTTGGCCATGTGGTACGACGAGGCCGCCTTGCCGGCGAGGATCACGCTGCGCGGCACCCAGTCTGGCCTGCGGATCGGCCAGCATGGCGTGGTAGCGCGTCACGACATGCAGCACGTTGAGCAACTGCCGCTTGTATTCGTGGATGCGCTTGACCTGCACGTCGAACAGGCTGGCCGGGTCGAGGCGTCACGCCGACTTCGCGCTGCGACGTGGGCGGCCAGGCGCGACCTTGTTGACGTGCTTGACGGCCGCGAATGCGGCGCGGAAGCGCGCCGCTGTCGGCGTAGCCTGACCAGGTCTGGCGAGCTGCGTCCAGGTCGAGCCGCCAGCCGCTGCCGAGGCGTGCGGTCGAGCAGCGCGGCGAGGCCCGGGTTGGCCTGCGCCAGCCAGCGCCGCGGCGTGACGCCGTTGGTCATGTTGATGAAGCGCTCGGGGTACAGGCTCGCGAAGTCGGCGAAGATCGTCTTGACCAGCAGGTCCGAATGCAGCGCCGACACGCCGTTGACCTTGTGGCTGCCGACGACGCACAGGTGCGCCATGCGCACCCGCCGCTCGCCCGATTCGTCGATCAGCGACAGCCGGCGCAGGAAGCCGATGTCGCCCGGCCGGGCTAGCGCTGCTGCGTCGAGGAACTCCTGGTTGATGCGCAGGATGATCTGCAGGTGGCGCGGCAGCACGTGCTGCATCAGGCCGACGCTCCAGGTCTCCAGCGCCTCGGGCATCAGCGTGTGGTTGGTGTAGCGAGAACACGCGCTGGCACTGCGCCCAGGCCGCGGCCCAGGGCAAGCCGTGTTCGTCGACGAGCAGGCGCATCAGCTCGGCCACGCCGATCGCCGGGTGGGTGTCGTTGAGGTGGATCGCCACCTGGTCGGCCAGGTTGTCGAGTCGCGCCGTGTTCGAGCAGGTGGCGGCCCAGGATGTCCTGCAGCGAGGCGCTGACGAAGAAGTACTCCTGGCGCAGGCGCAGTTCGCGACCGGCCGGCGTGCTGTCGTTCGGGTAAAGCACCCACGAGATGTTTTCGAACGCGTTCTTCAACTCGGCGGCGCGCGGCGTAGTCGCCGCTGTTGAAGGCATGCAGGTCGATGTGCGCCGGCGCCGCGGCCTTCCACAGCCGCAGCGTGCTGACCTTGTGCGTGCCGTGGCCGGGCACGACCATGTCGTAGGCCTTGGCGGCCACTTCGCCGGCGTGGCGCCAGACGGCGCGTTCGCCATGCTGCTCGACCCAGCCGCCGAAGCGCACCGGGTAGCTGATGCCGGCGCGCGGGAACTCCCACGGCGTGCCGTCGTCCAGCCAGGGATCGGGGTGCTCGACCTGGCGCCCCTGGACGATGTTCTGCGCGAACATGCCGTATTCGTAGCGGATGCCGTAGCCGAACGACGGCAGGCCGAGCGTGGCCATCGAATCGAGGAAGCAGGCCGCCAGCCGGCCCAGGCCGCCGTTGCCGAGCGCCGCATCGGCCTCGCGATCGGCCACGTCCTCGAGCTGCAGCGCGTGCTGGTGCAGCGCCGCCGCGGCATCGTCGCGCAGGTCCAGCGCGGCCAATGCATTTGACAGCGTGCGCCCGATCAGGAACTCCATCGACAGGTAGTACACGCGGCGTGCCTTGGCGGCCCGCTCGGCGGCCTGGGTCTGCACCCAGCGCTCGGAGAGCATCCGCCGCGCGAGTCCGGCCGTGGCCTGCATCAACTCGCCTGCGCTGGCCTCGCCAGGCGCGACGCCGACCGTGGTCAGCAGCAGCCGGTCGAGCTCGGCCGCCAGGTCGGGGTTGTCGGAACTCGGAGTCAACGTCGAATCCTCTCTGCTTGAATGATCGGTCGCCGGCATGAAGGCATGCGGGCCCTGCATGGTGCCACGGCGCCGGCAGGGTCCTTGGTGCATTGTGCTGCGCCCGCGTCCTTCATCCGTGACCGCGGATGCGGCGACAATGCTCGACGGCTAACGGAGGTTTCATGGAACCCAACGAACTCGCCCACAGCCTGGACCTGCCGAAGCGGGCCGTGGCGCTGGTGCTTGCAGGCGGGCGCGGCAGCCGGCTGAACAACCTGACCGACACCCGCGCCAAGCCGGCGGTGTACTTCGGCGGCAAGTTCCGCATCGTCGACTTCGCGCTGTCGAACTGCCTGAACTCGGGCATCCGGCGCATCGGCGTCATCACCCAGTACAAGAGCCACAGCCTGCTTGCGCCACCTGCAGCGCGGCTGGGCGTTCCTGAAGAGCGAGATGAACGAGTTCGTCGACCTGCTGCCGGCGCAGCAGCGTGTCGACGAGGAATCCTGGTATCGCGGCACGGCCGACGCGGTGTACCAGAACCAGGACATCCTCGACGGCTACGGGCCGAGTACGTCGTCGTGCTGGCCGGCGACCACATCTACAAGATGAACTACGCGCTGATGCTGGCCGACCACGTGGCCAGAGGCCGCGAGTGCACGGTCGGCTGCATCGCGGTGCCGCGCGCCGAGGCCAGCGCTTTCGGCGTGATGGCGGTGGACGCGAACGGCCTGATCACCGACTTCGTCGAGAAGCCCGCCGATCCGCCGGCGATGCCGGGCGACCCGACGCGGTCGCTGGCCAGCATGGGGATCTACGTCTTCAATGCCCGGTACCTCTACGCGGAACTCGCGCGCGACATGGCCGACCCGAACTCGAGCCACGACTTCGGCAAGGACATCATTCCGCACGCGGTGCGCGACGGTTGCGCAACGGCGCACCCGTTCGCACTGAGCTGTGTGTCGTCGCAACCCGAGCAGCCGCCCTACTGGCGCGATGTCGGCACGATCGACGCCTACTGGGACGCCAACATCGACCTCACCGCCACCGCGCCGCTGCTCGACCTCTACGATCGGCGCTGGCCGATCTGGACCTACCAGCCGCAGCTGCCGCCGGCCAAGTTCGTGCACAACCAGGCCGACCGGCGCGGCATGGCGATCGAGTCGATGGTCTCCGGCGGCTGCATCATCTCGGGTGCGGTGTTCCGCTCGGTGCTGTTCTCCAGCGTGCGCGTGCACTCGCACGCCAGCGTCAACTGGGCCGTGCTGCTGCCCGACGTGCAGGTGGGGCGGCGCGCCCGGCTCTCGCGCGTGGTCGTGGACCGCGGATGCACGATCCCCGACGGCTTGGTGATCGGCGAAGACGCTGCCGAGGACGCACGGCGATTTCACCGCAGCGCGCAGGGCATCACGCTGGTCACGCGCGACATGCTCGCGAAGCTGGCTTGAAGCCGCCGGTGTCGAGGCCGGCCGGTCGGCCGATGCGGGTGCTGCATGTTGCCGCCGAGGTGTTCCCGCTCGTCAAGACCGGTGGCCTGGCCGACGTGGTCGCCGCCTTGCCGCCGGCGCTGGCGCGTGCCGGCGCCGACGTGCGGCTGCTGCTGCCCGGGCTGCCGGCAATCGCGGTAGCGGTGCGTCACCAGCGCACGGTGTGCGAGATCGGCCCGCTCTTCGGAGCCGGTCGCATCACGCTGCGTTGCGGTCAGATGCCGTTCGGCAACCTGCCGGGCGTACGTAATCGACGCACCCTACCTGTACCGCCGCGGCGGCAGCCCGTACCAGGACTCGGCGGGCCGGGAGTGGCCCGACAACCTGCAGCGCTTCGCGCTGCTCGGCTGGGTGGCGGCGCATCTTGCCGCCGGCGAGCTCGACGCGGCGTGGACGCCCGATGTGATGCACGCTCACGACTGGCATGCGGCCTCGGCCTGCGCCTACATGGCCGCGCACCCGCCGACCGCAGCGGCTCGCGTGTTCACGGTGCATAACCTCGCCTTCCAGGGGCTGTTCGCGCATGCCGACTTCGCGCTGCTCGGCCTGCCCTCGCACTTCATGGCGTCGAGCGGGCTCGAGTTCCACGGCCAGCTCTCGCTGATGAAGGCAGGGCTGAAGTTCGCCCATCGCGTGACCACCGTGAGCCCGACCTATGCCCGCGAGATCGCGACCCCCGAGTTCGGCTTCGGCCTGGACGGCGTGATCCGCGGCCGCGGCAAGCGAGTTGTCGGGAATCCTGAACGGCGTCGACAGAGAGGTCTGGAACCCCGCACGCGACCCAGCGCTCGTGGCGCGCTTCAGCGCGGACGAGCTTGGCGGGCAAGGCCGGATGCAAACAGGCGCTGCAGGCCGAGACGGGGCTGGCGCAGCAGGCCGATGCGCCACTGTTCGGCATCGTCAGCCGCCTGACGTCGCAGAAGGGCCTGGACCTGGTGCTGGCGGCGCTGCCGACGCTGCTGCGCCACGGCGCGCAACTGCTGGTGCTGGGCAGCGGCGAACCGGGCGTGGAAGAGGCGTTGCGCGAAGCGGAGCGCGCCAACCCGGGGCGGGTTGCCGCGCGCATCGGCTACGACGAAGGCCTGGCGCACCGCCTGGTGGCCGGCGCCGACGTGATCCTCGTGCCCTCGCGCTTCGAGCCCTGCGGCCTGACCCAGATGTACGGCCTGCGCTACGGCACGCTGCCACTGGTGCGACGGGTCGGTGGACTGGCCGATACGGTGGTAGACGCCAGCGACGCCGGGCGCGGCACCGGCTTCGCATTCGACGCCGCGACGACCGCCGCCCTCGAGCAGGCGATAGCGCGTGCACTCGAGCTGTACCGGCAGCCGCTGGCCTGGCAGGCGCTGATGCGGCGCGCCATGGCACAGGACTTCTCGTGGGACGCCGCGGCAACGTCCTACCTCGCGCTCTATGCGCGGGCGCGAGCGGCAAGGCAGGGTGTGGCCGAGGCGCGGTAGCATCGCCGCGACCTTTCTGCGCCGCCGTCCGCTGCGACCCGGGCGGGGCCGTCGTCCCACTCCCCTCCGGAACCCGTGTTGGAAGCATTCCTCGTCTCCACGGGCATCGTCGCCCTGGCCGAAATCGGCGACAAGACGCAACTCCTTGCGTTCATCCTCGCCGGCAAGTTCCGCCGCCCGGCGCCGATCATTCTCGGCATCCTCGTGGCGACGCTTGCAAACCACGCTTTTGCCGGCGCACTCGGCTCGTGGATCACGAGCGCCGTCGGCCCGCAGACGCTGCGCTGGGTGCTCGGTGTCTCGTTCCTCGCGATGGCGGTCTGGACGCTGATCCCGGACAAGCTCGACGAGGGCGACGCGCGGATCGCGCCTTATGGGGTCTTCAGCGCGACCCTCGTGGCGTTCTTTCTCGCCGAGATGGGCGACAAGACGCAGGTTGCCACCATCGCGCTGGCGGCGCAGTACCACTCGTTCTTCGCGGTCGTCGGCGGTACGACGCTCGGCATGATGATCGCCAACGTGCCGGCCGTGCTGCTCGGCGACCGCATCGCAGATCGGATCCCGGTGCGTCTGGTGCACGCCATCGCAGCCGCGATCTTCGCCGTGCTCGGCGTGGCGACGCTGTTCGGCGCCGGTGCCGGGCTCGGCTTCTGAGGCCTCAGCCTGCGGCTGGCTCGGCAAAGCCGAGCACGACCCGTCGGGTCATCGAACGTCGCTTCTGGCTACGGCACGCGGGCGTGGCCCGCTTCACATCGCTGCGCGATATGAGCCTGCGCCGGAAGAAGAGCGCGATCAGCCTGCGGCTGGCTCGGCAAAGCCGAGCACGACCCGTCGGGTCATCGCGCTCTTCTTCTCGATCTTCGTGACGACGACGGGGCCGATCTCGGCGGTGTTGGCCACGTGGGTGCCGCCGCAGGGCTGCAGGTCGACGCCTTCGATCTCCACCACGCGCACCCGCCCCAGGCCGCGCGGCGGCTGCACGCTCATGCTGCGCACGAGGCCGGGGTTGGCGTCGAGCTCGGCCTCGCTGATCCAGCGCTGGAGCACTGGATGCGCCTCGCGGACCAGCCGTGCCAGCCCGGCATTCAGCACCTCACGGACCAGCGGCTCATTCATGTGGAAGTCCAGCCGCGCATAGTCGGCGGTGATCGAGCAGCCGTCGACGGCGTGGGGCACCAGTGCACACAGCAGGTGTGTTGCGGTGTGAAAGCGTCGATGGCGCTGTCGGCGCGCCATGTCGATGCGCACCGTCACCGCTTGGCCCACGGTGAGCCGGGCGAGCAGTTCCTCCTGGCCGGCGGCCGGCACATGGACGATCTCGCCCTGCGCCTCTCCCTTGCGCGTATCGGCGATCACGAGCACACCGCCGTCGGCGAGTTCGAATTCGCCCCTGTCGCCGGCCTGGCCGCCGCCGAGCGGATAGAAGACGGTGCGGTCGAGGCGCAGGCCGCGCCCGTCCACCGCGGTCACGGTGGCGCTGCATTGGGCGAGCGTGGCGTCGTCGCGGAACAGTTCTTGAGAGGTCATTTGCATGGCGCCAGCTTAACGCGCCGCGGCCGTCGTCCAGGGCCGCGAAAACCCCGCGCCGGACAGCCCTGGCCTAATGAGAGGACAATCGCGCTATTCGCCGGCAGCTTGCCGACACGCTTTCAACCCGGAATTCCCGCCCCAACGCCATGGCTACACGACGTTCCGCCCCCACCCCTCCGACCGACGGCTCGAACAAGCTGCGCCAGTCGCAGGCCGAGTACACCGCCGCACGCCCCGCTCCCGAACGCGGCGTCAAGCCGATGATGTCGAATTCGCGGATGTACGTTTGCCGGCGCTGCCAGGCGAACTTCAAGACCGGAGACGGCAAGCCGGATCTGCGCCTGAGCGGCCTCGGCAAGTGCAACCGGTGCATCGCCGAGACGACGCTGGCCGCCTGAAGCGCTGAGAGGCGCTGCGGCAGTGATGCCTGTCCGCCTCCGGAACGCGCTTGGCGCCTGCGCCTGCGCCCTGATGGTGGGCGGCATCGGCGGTTGCGCCGGCTACTCGCCGAAAGGCCTTCAACCGGGGCAATCCGAAGCCGACGTCGTGCAGCAGATGGGCACGCCGACCGGGCGCTACACGCTGCCGGAAGGCGGCACCCGGCTCGAGTTCGCGCGCGGCCCGGCTGGATATTCGACCTACATGGTCGACTTCGATACCGCCGGTCGCATGGTCGACTGGGAACAGGTGATGGACCTGTGGTACCTGTGGCGGATCGAGCCCGGTCTGACCACCCAGGACGTGCTGATGCGCGTCGGTCACCCGGTGAGCATGCAGAGATTCCCCCGCCAGCAGGTCGAAGTCTGGAACTACCGATACAACGCCGCCGACTGTCGTCTGTGGTTCCAGATCACGATCGGCTTCGACGGCAAGGTGATTTCCGGCGGCCAGGGCAACGATCCGCGCTGCGACCCGGGGGACGCGCGCGGAGGCCTCGGCCGTTGACCTGCGCTCAGGCAGCGAGCAGCTGTCTGAGCACGAACGGAAGGATGCCGCCGTTGCGGTAGTAGTCGACCTCGATGGGCGTGTCGATGCGCAGGACGACGCTCACCTCCCTGCGTGTGCGATCGGCCGCGGTGATCACCAGAGTGGCGTCGCTCTGCGCCTTCAGCTCGCCGAGTACGACGTCGACCACCTCGTCGCCCTTCAGGCCCAGCACTGCCAGCTGTCGCCGCCCTTGAACTGCAGCGGCAGCACGCCCATGCCGACCAGGTTCGAGCGGTGGATGCGCTCGAAGCTGCGCGCCACCACCGCCTTGATGCCCAGCAACTGCGTACCCTTGGCAGCCCAGTCGCGGCTCGAGCCGGTGCCGTACTCCTCGCCGGCGAAGACGACTGTCGGCACGCCGGCGGCGATGTAGCGCATCGCGGCGTCGTAGATCGGCATCTTCTCGCCGCCGGGCTGGTGCGACAGCGTCGTGCCGCCTTCCTCGCGCGAGCCATCGGCCAGCGGCGGCAGCATCAGGTTCTTGATCCGCACGTTGGCGAAGGTGCCGCGCATCATCACCTCGTGGTTGCCGCGGCGTGAGCCGTAGCTGTTGAAGTCGGCCTTCTGCACGCCCTGGGCCAGCAGGTACCGGCCGGCCGGCGTGCTTTCCTTGAACGAGCCGGCGGGCGAGATGTGGTCGGTGGTGATCGAGTCGCCGAACAGGCCGATGATGCGTGCGCCCTTCACGCCGGAGACCAGCGCCGGCGCTTGCATCGTGAAGCCCTGAAGAACGGCGGCTCGGCGATGTAGCTGCTCCTCGGCCAGGAGTAGACGTCGCCCTTGACGCCCTTGATCTCTTCCCACAGCTTGCCGGGGTCGCTCTTGACCAGGGCGTAGTTGGCGCGGAACGCCTTGCCGTTCATCGCGAACTTCATCAGCGCGTGCACTTCGTCGCTCGTCGGCCAGATGTCGCCGAGGAAGACGTCCCTGCCGCCCTTGCCCTTGCCCAGCGGCTCGGTCATCAGGTCGCACAGTCACGGTGCCGGCGATCGCGTAGGCCACCACCAGCGGCGGGCTGGCGAGGAAGTTGGCCTTCAGGTTCGGATGGATGCGGGCCTCGAAATTGCGGTTGCCCGACAGCACGGCGGCGCAGACGAGGTCGTTCTTCGTGATGACGTCGTTGATCTCGGCCGTCAGGTCGCCCGCGTTGCCGATGCAGGTGGTGCAACCGTAGCCGGCGACGTTGAAGCCGAGCTTCTCGAGGTAGGGCAGCAGGCCCGGCCTTTCGAGGTACTCGGTGACGATGCGCGAGCCCGGCGCGAGCGAGGTCTTCATCTGCCTGTCCACCTTCAGCCCGGCCTCGACGGCCTTCTTCGCCAGCAGCCCGGCGGCCAGCAGCACGCTCGGGTTCGAGGTGTTCGTGCACGACGTGATCGCCGCGATCAGCACGTCGCCATTGCGGATCTCCAGCCCGCTCGCCGGTGACGAAGCCCTGCGCCAGTTTCCCTGCCGGCTGGTTGAAACCGTTCTCCGCCGGAGGCTTGCTGAACAGCGCGCCGAACTGCGTCTTCACCTGGCCCGATCGATCCGGTCCTGAGGGCGCTTCGGCCCCGCCAGGCTGGGCGCGACGCTGCCGAGGTCGAGCCTGACGACCTGGCTGTAGTCGATCTCGCCCGGCGAACTCGACATGGCGCCTGCGGTGCCGGGCACGCCGAACAACTCCTGCGCCTTGAAGTAGGCCTCGAAGGCCTCGACTTCGGCCTTGCTGCGGCCGGTGCCTTCGAAGTAGTCGATGGTCTTGCCGTCGACCGGGAAGAATCCCATCGTCGCGCCGTACTCGGGCGCCATGTTGGCGATCGTCGCGCGGTCGGGCACGGCCAGGCTCGCCGTGCCCTCGCCGAAGAACTCGACGAACTTGCCGACCACCTTCTCGCTTGCGCAGCATCTCGGTGACGGTCAGCACCAGGTCGGTCGCGGTCACGCCCTCGCGCAGCTTGCCGGTGAGCTCGAAGCCCACCACGTCGGGCGTCAGAAAGTACACCGGCTGGCCGAGCATGCCGGCCTCGGCCTCGATGCCGCCCACGCCCCAGCCGACGACGCCGATGCCGTTGATCATCGTCGTGTGGCTGTCGGTGCCGACCAGCGAGTCGGGGTAGTACGACGCCGTCGCTTGCTCCTTGTGCACGCCGCGCGCCAGGTATTCCAGGTTCACCTGGTGCACGATGCCGAAGCCCGGCGGCACCACGCCGAATGTGTCGAAGGCCTGCATGCCCCACTTCATGAATTCGTAGCGCTCGCGGTTGCGCTGGAACTCGAGCTTCATGTTGAGGTCGAGCGAGTTCTTCGTGCCGTAGTGGTCGACCATGATCGAGTGGTCGACCACCAGGTCCACCGGCACCAGCGGCTCGATCGCCTTCGGGTCCTTGCCCAGGCTCGCGGCCACGTTGCGCATCGCCGCCAGGTCGGCCAGCAGCGGCACGCCGGTGAAATCCTGCAGCACGACGCGCGCGACGACGAACGGGATCTCGTTGCTGCGCTCGGCGGTCGGCTCGCCAGTTCGCGAGCTGCTCGACATGTTCGGCGGTGACCTTCCTGCCGTCGCAGTTGCGCAGCACGCTCTCGAGCACGATGCGGATCGAGACCGGCAGCCGGCTGATGTTCGGCCAGATCTTCGCCAGCGCGGGCAGCGAAAAGAACGTGCCTTCGCTGCCGGAGGCCGTCCTGAAGGTCTTGCGCGTCCTCGCGAAGGGGTGGGGCGGAGTCCGGGCGACTGCTTGCTTGGAAGTGGCCATGGCGCGCTCCTTTCGATGACGATCATGATTGTGCATGGCGCCGCAACGCGCACCGGGGTGTGAACGCCGTACCGGCGCACCGCTGTCAACGTCCGGACGTCGCCACTTCGAGGGCCCGAGGAAGGCGCCTGCAACGGGCTGCGCAAGGTGGAGGCCGAAGCGGCGATCCAGCCAAGGGCTGCTGAAGCGCTCGGTCCGGCCGGACGCGGCGGGTCGCGCCGTGGCATGCCTCGTGGCTGCCCGCCGCTGGGTCGGTCGCGGCGTATGCGATCATGAAACCCTGATGCTGCGTTTCGGACACCTGGGTTTCGTCGCGCTGCCGGCGCTCTTGCTCGCGGCGGGCGGCACATTCGCGCAGGGGCCAGCGGTCGGACCGCCCGGCCCGATGGCGGCGACATCAGCGTCGCCGGCAGTGTTCGGCGCGCTGGTCGGTCGCTGGGTGCGGCCGGATGGCGGCTATGTCATCAGCATCAAGGGGGTCGATGGCGCCGGCAAGCTCGACGCCAGCTACGCCAATCCGAGCCCGCTGCCGTTCTACACTGCCGAGGCGACCCGCGACGGCGGCACGTTGAAGCTCTTCTTCGAGCTGCGCGCCGGCGGCTACAACGGCTCGACCTACACGCTCAGCTATGACGCTGCGGGCGACCAGCTCAAGGGCGTGTACTACCAGGCCGTGCAGAAGCAGAAGTACGAAGTTGCCTTTGTCCGCGCCAGGTGACCTCGCGAGCCGGCAGATCCGCGGCCGGGTGCCGTTGACGTTGCCGAGGCAGGGCGACGAGACTCACGGACGGAGCGCGCGGCAGGCGCGCCCGCAGAATCTCTTGGGAGCTCTCGATGGCAGCATCCACATCCGAAGCCACACAGATCGCGCTGATCACCGGCGCGTCGTCGGGCATCGGCGAAGCGCTGGCGCGGTGCTTCGCACGAGGCGGCCACGGCCTCGTGCTGGTGGCGCGCAGCGGCGACAAGCTGAAGGCGCAGGCCCAGGCACTGGCGAGCGAGTTCGGGGTCCGCGTGACGGTGTTGCCGGCCGATCTCTCGCAGCCCGGCGCCGCGACCAGGCTTGCGGCCAGCCTGAAGCGAAGGCGGATCGACATCGACGTGCTGGTGAACAACGCTGGCGTGCTCGAGCACGGTGCGTTCGTCAAGACACCAGCGCAGCGGCATCAGGAACTGATAGACCTCAATGTCTCGGGCCTGACGGCAATGCTGGCGCATTTCGTCCCGGCGATGGTCGAGCGCCGGCGCGGGCGCATCCTGAACGTGGCGTCGATCGCGGCCTTCCAGCCGGTGCCGTCGCTGGCGACCTATGCCGCGACCAAGGCGTACGTGCTGTCGCTGACCGAGTCGCTGGCGGAGGAGCTTCGCGGCAGCGGGGTCACCTTCACCGCGCTGTGCCCGGGCATTACAGACACCCCGATGGTGAGCACGGCGGCAGCGAAGAGCCCGGGTCTGGCCAGGCTGCCCGGTCTGCTGATCGGCGATGTCGACGCGGTGGCTGCCGAGGGCTACCGGGCGTGCATGGACGGCGAAGTGATACGCGTGCCGGGTGCGTTGAACTTCGCCGCGACGGTGGCTGGGCGGGCAACGCCGAAGTGGCTGTTGCGGCGCATCGCCGGCGTGCTCGGCCGGAGAGCGTTGTAGACACGCTCGGCGCCCGCGGTCGCTCCACAATGACGGCATGACGCCCGAGTCCTCGTTCGACTACATCGTAGTCGGTGCCGGCACCGCTGGCTGCCTGCTCGCCAATCGGCTGAGCGCCGACCCGGCCAGGCGCGTGCTGCTCGTCGAGGCCGGCGGGCGCGACACCTACCCCTGGATCCACATCCCGGTCGGATACCTGTACTGCATCGGCAACCCGCGCACCGACTGGCTGTATCAGACCGAGCCCGACGCCGGCCTGAACGGGCGCCGCCTGCGCTATCCGCGCGGCAAGGTGCTGGGCGGTTGCTCGAGCATCAACGGCATGATCTACATGCGCGGCCAGTCGCGCGACTACGACGGCTGGGCCGAACTGTGCGGCGAGCCGGCTGGCGCTGGGAGCACTGCCTGCCGGCGTTCCGCATGCACGAGGACCATCACGGCGGCGCGAGCGAATTTCACGGCGCGGGCGGCGAGTGGCGGGTCGAGCAAGCAGCGCCTGCGCTGGGACGTGCTCGACGCCTTCGCCCAGGCGGCGCAGCAGGCCGGCATCCCCGCCACGCGCCGACTTCAACCGCGGCGAACAACGAGGGTGTCGGCTTCTTCGAGGTCAACCAGCGGCGCGGCTGGCGTTGGACCACCGCGAAGGCCTTCCTGCGCCCGGCCTGCATTGCGCGCCGCAACTTCGAGCTGCAGACCGGCGCGCAGGTCACGCGGCTGCTCTTCGATCGGGCAGCGGATGGCCGGCTACAGTGCAGCGGGCTGGAGCTGGTGACGGCGCAAGGGCTGCAGCAGGTGCGGGCCTCGCGCGAGGTGGTTCTCAGCGCGGGGGCCATCGGCTCGCCGCAGATCCTGCAGCTCTCGGGCATCGGGCCGGGCGCATTGCTGCGGCAGCACGGCATCGCCGTGCAGCATGATCTGCCCGGTGTCGGCGAGAACCTGCAGGACCATCTGCAGATCCGCTCGGTCTATGCGGTCACCGGCGCAAGGACGCTCAACGTGCTCGCCAACTCGCTGTGGGGCAAGGCGATGATCGGCCTGGAATATGCATTCAAGCGCAGCGGGCCGATGAGCATGGCGCCGTCGCAACTCGGGGCCTTCACGCGCTCGTCGGCTGCACAGCAGTGGCCCGATCTCGAATACCACGTGCAGCCGCTGTCGCTCGACGCCTTCGGCGAGCCGCTGCATCGCTTCGCCGCGATCACCGCCAGCGTGTGCAACCTGAATCCGACCAGCCGCGGCACGGTGCACATCACGTCGCCTCGGGCCGAAGACGCACCGGCGATTGCGCCGCGCTACCTGTCCACGCCGCGAGGACCGTCGCAGTTGCAGCCGAGTCGCTGCGCCTGACAAGGCGAATCGTCGGCCAGCCGGCGATGGCCCGCTATGCGCCGAAAGAGGTCAAGCCCGGCGTGGAGTACCAGAGCGACAACGACCTGGCGCGACTCGCCGGCGACATCGCGACGACGATCTTCCACCCCGTGGGCACCTGCCGCATGGGCCGCGCCGACGACGCCGATGCGGTGGTCGATGCGAGGCTGAAGCTGCGCGGCATCGGCGGGCTGCGTGTGGCCGACGCGAGCGTGATGCCGACGATCACCAGCGGCAACACCAACTCGCCCGTGCTGATGATCGCCGAGCGCGCGGCGCAGTGGATGATCGAGGACGCGCGCCGCTGAGCGAGGGCTGCTGACTTCAGGCGGCCGAGACCCGTACCGCGCGCAGCAGCAGCATCGCGGCCGCCAGCGCGACGAGGGCGAACAGCGTCAGGCTCCAGAACTCGAACGGCACGCCGAGCAGCTTGACGGCTGCCTCCGCGCACGACGCCGTAACCTGGAACAGCGCGGGCCACAGCGACTCGACGCCGAGCGCGCTGATCACCTTGTCGGCGAAGGTCAGGTTGCACGAGAACATCTTGGCCGCTACCTCGTGCTGGTAGACCGCGGCGCTGATGCCCAGTGCGGCCAGCAGCAGTGTGAGCACATTCAGGAAGATGCGCAGCCGCCGCGACGGCGACATGGCGGTGACGATGCACAGCAGCGCGATCGACAGGAAGATCATCCTCTGCAGGATGCACCAGGGGCAGGGCCGGTAGTCGAAGACCTGCTGAAGGGTCATTGCGGCAGCGACGGCCAGGATGCAGGCCACGGCCAGCACAGCGGCATGCGCCGCGGCGACATCAGGTGCAGCAGACGGTTCATCTCATGACACCTGCGCGACCAGTTCGATCTCGACGCAGGCGCCGAGCGGAATCTGCGCCACGCCGAACGCGCTGCGCGCATGCGCGCCCTGTCGGCCGAACACCTCGGCCAGCAGCTCAGAGCAGCCGTTGGTGACCAGATGCTGCTCGGTGAAGTCGGCCGTGCTGTTGACGAGGCTCATCACCTTGACGATGCGCTCGACGCGGTTCAGGTCGCCGACTGCGGCGTGCAGCGTGCCCATCAGATCGATCGCGACGGCGCGCGCCGCCAGCTTGCCGGTGGCGGTATCGATGTTGCGCCCGAGCTGGCCGACCCAGGGCTTGCCGTCGCGTCTTGGCGATGTGCCCGGACAGGAAGACGAGGTTGCCGCTGCGCACGAACGGCACGTAGGCGGCGGCGGGCACCGCGACGGGCGGCAGTTCGATCCCGAGGGTCAGGCGGTCATAGACGGACATGGCGGTGGAGGTTCGTTGGAGCGAGGGCGCTGCATCCGACATGACAATGGCGACCAAATCCTACACTGCCGCCATGCAAGCTGCCCCTTACGGTGCCCTCCTTGCCGGCCTCGCGCTGGCCTGGCTGGCGGGTGTGGGCGCGCAACTGCAGCAGCCTGCGCTGTGGCCGCAGCACGGCTACGCTCTGGCGCTGGCCGCCGGGACGCTCGGCCTGTGGCTCGGCGCCCGGGCCAGGGGCCTGCGTCTGGCACTCGCGCTCGCCTTGCCTGCTGCCGCTCTCGTCGGGCTCGGCACGACCGGCCTGCACGCGGGTGTGCGACTGGCCGACACGCTTGCGGCTGCGCTGGAAGGGCGTGACCTCGAGCTGACGGGTGTCGTTGCCAGCATGCCCCAGACCGGTGTCAACGGGCTTCGCTTTCGCTTCGATGTCGAGCAGGCGGCGCGGGACGGACGGGCGGTTCGGGTGCCGCGCTACGTCGCGCTGGGCTGGTACAGGGGCAACCACGAAGATGCGGCGTTCACGCAGCCGCAGAGTGAACTGCGTGCCGGACAGCGTTGGCGCTTCGCGGTTCGCTTGCGTCAGCCGCACGGCAACGCCAACCCGCATGGATTCGACTACGAGCTCTACCTGTTCGAGCAGGGGATTCGCGCGACCGGCTACGTGCGCGACTCTGCGCCGCCACTGCGCCTGCACGAAGCGGCGGCCCATCCGGTGGAGCGCCTGCGCCAGCAGGTGCGCGACGCCATCTTCGCCCACGTGAGCGACGCTGCCGCAGCCGGCGTGCTGGCGGCGCTGGCGGTGGGCGACCAGGCTGCGATCGAGCGCGACGACTGGGAACTGTTCCGCAGTACAGGCGTGGCGCACCTGATGTCGATCAGCGGATTGCACGTCACGATGTTCGCCTGGCTCGCCGGACTGCTGGTGGCTGCCGCCTGGCGACGCAGCGAGCGCGCGATGCTGTGGTTGCCGGCACAGCAGGCCGCGCGCTGGGGCGGCGTCGCCGCGGCGCTCGCCTATGCGGTGTTCTCCGGCTGGGGCGTGCCGTCGCAGCGAACGGTGTGGATGCTCGCCACCGTCACGCTGCTGCAGTCGCTCGGCCGGCGCTGGCCCTGGCCGCTGGTGCTGCTGGCAGCGGCGGTGGTCGTCACGCTCGGCGATCCGTGGGCGCTGCTGCAACCCGGCTTCTGGCTGTCGTTCATGGCGGTCGGCCTGCTGATGTCGTCCGAGGTCGTGCACGGCGCGGCGGCGCTTGCCAACGGACGCGACGTCACGGGCTGGCGCTCCATGGCGATTCGCGCCTGGCATGGCGCTCGTACCGGGCTGCGCACGCAACTCATCGCCACCGTCGGGCTGACGCCGTTGTCGCTCGTGTTCTTCCAGCAGGTTTCGCTGGTCGGCTTCCTTGCCAACCTGCTCGCGATCCCGCTCGTCACACTCTTCGTCACGCCGCTCGCGCTGCTCGGAGCGCTGTTCTCGCCGCTGTGGACGCTGGGTGCGTGGGCCGCCAAGGCGCTCGTCGGCGCGCTGGCCTGGCTGGCGAGCTTGCCGTCGGCCGTCTGGTTCGTGCCGGCCGCACCGCTCTGGGCGCAGCTCGCTGCCCTGCTGGCGGCGCTGCTGCTCGTGCTGCCGCTTCCATGGCGACTGCGAGTCCTTGCGGTTCCGCTGGCTCTGCCGCTGCTGCTGCCGCCGCGCGCGCTGCCTGGCGACGGGCAGTTCGACGTCACGGTCGCCGACGTGGGGCAGGGCAGTGCCGTGCTGCTGCGCACGCGCGGCCACCTGCTCGTCTACGACGCCGGTCCGCAGTACTCGCGCGACAGCGACGCCGGGCAGCGCGTGCTCCTGCCGTTGCTGCGCGCGATCGGCGAGACGCGCATCGACGTGCTGATGCTCAGCCATCGGGACAACGATCACCTGGGCGGTGCCGCGTCCCTGCTCAGGGTCCTGCCGGTGGCGCAACTGCTCAGCTCGCTGGCACCCGACCCTGTCCAGTTCGCCGACGGCGTGCCGCAGCGCCGTTGCGAAGCGGGCCAGAAGTGGCAGTGGGACGGCGTGGCGTTCGAGGTGCTGCATCCGCCCGCGCAGGACTATGAGCGCATCCGCAAGCCCAATGCGATGTCCTGCGTGCTGCGCGTGCGGGCCAGCGACGCGAGCATCCTGCTCACCGGAGACATCGAGGCCGAGCAGGAGGCCGTGCTGGCCTCGGCCTACGGCGATGCGCTGCGCAGTGAACTGCTGGTCGCGCCACACCATGGCAGCCGCAGCTCGTCGAGCGCGGCCTTGCTGGACGCCGTGCAGCCGCGACACGGCCCTGATCCAGGCGGGCTACCGCAACCGCTTCGGCCATCCGGCGCCCGAAGTCGTGCAGCGCTACCGCGAGCGAGGCGTCGCGCTGCGCCTGAGCCCCGCCTGCGGCGCCTGGCAACGCGAGGCCGGCGAAGCACCCGCAGGGCATTGCCAGCGCGAAACGGTGCGACGCTACTGGCACCACGGCGGTGCGTCGGACCCGTCTGCGCCCGATTCTGGGCCGCCGAGCCCTTCATGATGTGCGTGAGAACGGAAATGAGGGGCCCGGAATTTGCTACCCTGCATCCGAATGGAAGAGCCCAAGGAGACCGGCCGATGAGCGCTAGCTTCGACGAGATGCACGTCAGCCCCGATGCGGTGCGCGCGCATTACGCCGCCTACCAGCGCTGGCTCGCGCGCCAGCCGGGTGACGTGATGCGATCGCGCCGTGAAGAGGCCGAGGTGATCTTTCGCCGCGTCGGCATCACCTTTGCCGTCTACGGCGCGAAGGACGATGAGGGTGCGGGCACCGAGCGCCTGATCCCGTTCGACCTGATTCCGCGCGTGATCCCGGCCCACGAATGGAGCGAGATGGAGCGCGGCCTGCGCCAGCGCGTGACGGCGTTGAACCGCTTCGTGCACGACGTCTACCACGCGCAGGACATCGTCCGCGCCGGGCTGGTGCCGGCCGAGCAGATCGTCGGCAATGCCCAATACCGCCCGGAGATGATCGGCGTCGACGTGCCGGGTGGCGTGTATTCGCACATCGCCGGGATCGACATCGTGCGCGCGGCGAACGCCGACGGCAGTGGCAGCTACTACGTGCTGGAAGACAACCTGCGTGTCCCGAGCGGCGTCAGCTACATGCTGGAGAACCGCAAGATGATGATGCGGCTGTTCCCGGAACTCTTCAGCCAGCATCGCGTGGCGCCGGTGGCGCATTACCCCGACCTGCTGCTCGAGACGCTGCGGGCCGTCGCGCCCCCTTCGGTCAACGAACCGACCTGCGTGCTGCTGACGCCGGGCATGTACAACAGCGCCTACTTCGAGCACGCCTTCCTGGCTCAGCAGATGGGGATCGAGCTCGTCGAGGGACAGGACCTGTTCGTGAAGGACAACTTCGTCTACATGCGCACCACGCGCGGCCCGCGGCGGGTCGACGTGATCTATCGCCGCGCTCGACGACGACTTCCTCGACCCGCTCGCCTTTCGCCCCGACTCGACGCTCGGCTGCGCCGGCCTGCTCGGCGCCTACCGCGCCGGCAACGTCACGCTCGCCAACGCGATCGGCACCGGCGTCGCCGACGACAAGTCGATCTACCCCTATGTGCCCAAGATGATCGAGTTCTATCTCGGCGAGCAGCCCATCCTGCAGAACGTGCCGACCTATCTGTGCCGTGAGGCGGACGATCTGCAATACGTGCTCGATCACCTGGCCGAACTGGTGGTCAAGGAAGTGCACGGCGCCGGCGGCTACGGCATGCTCGTCGGCCCGGCGGCAACGAAGCAGGAGATCGAGAACTTCCGCGCCGCGCTGCTCGCCAACCCGGGCGGCTACATCGCCCAGCCGACGCTCGCCCTCTCGACCTGTCCGACCTTCGTCGAGAGCGGCATCGCACCGCGCCACATCGACCTGCGCCCCTTCGTGCTATCGGGCAAGACGGTGCAGATGGTGCCCGGCGGGCTGACCCGCGTCGCGCTGAAGGAGGGCTCGCTGGTCGTCAACTCGTCGCAGGGCGGCGGTACGAAGGACACCTGGGTACTGGAGGACTGAGCCATGTTGTCGAGGACCGCAGACCACCTCTTCTGGATGGCTCGCTACGTCGAGAGAGCGGAGAACACGGCCCGCCTGCTCGATGTCAACTACCAGATGGCGTTGCTGCCGCAATCGGCCGATGCGGCGATCAACGGCTGGAAGGGCCTGCTCAGCATCTCCGAGTTGAGCGGCGACTACGCGAAGCGCCATGGCGAAGTCAGCGCCCCCGACGTGATGAACTTCATGGTGCAGGACGAGAGCAATCCGTCGAGCATCGTCAGTTGCCTGGCTGCCGCGCGCGAGAACGCGCGCGCGGTGCGCGGCACGCTGACCACCGAGGTGTGGGAAACGCAGAACCAGACCTGGCTCGAATTCAAGCGCCACCTCGCGGCCGGCACCGTTCTGCAAGACCCGAGCGCCACCTTCGAATGGGTCAAGTTCCGCTCGCACCTGTCGCGCGGCGTGACGATGGGCACGATGCTGCAGGACGAGGCCTTCCATTTCCTGCGCATGGGCAGCTTCCTGGAGCGGGCCGACAACACCGCACGTCTGCTCGATGTGAAGTTCCACGCCGTCGAGAGCGAGTTCTTCGGACCGGCGAATGGCTCTGCGGAAGGCGACCGCGAAGGACAGGAGTACGACTTCTATCACTGGTCGGCGATCCTGCGTTCGGTGTCGGCGTTCGAGGTCTACCGCAAGGCCTACCGCAACGTGATCCGGCCGGAGAAGGTGGCCGAGTTGCTGATCCTGCGCGACGACATGCCACGCTCGCTGGCGGCGTGCATGAACGAGGTGGTGGGCAACCTGCGCATGGTCGCCAACGAGCAGTCGCAGGACACGCTGCGTCGCGCCGGACGGCTGCGCGCCGACCTGCGCTTCGGCCGCATCGACGAGATCCTGTCCACCGGGCTGCATGCCTACCTGACCCAGTTCCTGGAGCGCGTGGGCACACTGGGCCTGGGCATCAGCCGCGATTTCCTGGTCCCCGTCTGAGAGCCGTCACCGAAGGTCGTTCATGTCCATCCACGTCGCGCTCAACCATGTGACGCACTACCGGTACGACCGGCCGATCACGCTGGGCCCGCAGGTCGTCCGCCTGCGCCCGGCGCCGCATTCACGCACGCGCATCCTGAGCTACTCGATGCGCGTGGCGCCGGCCGGGCACTTCGAGAACTGGCAGCAGGATCCGCAGTCGAACTACCTCGCGCGGCTGGTGTTCCCCGACAAGACAAGCGAGTTGCGGATCGAGGTCGACCTCGTCGCCGAGATGTCGGTGCTGAACCCGTTCGACTTCTTCCTCGAACCCTCGGCCGAGAACTTCCCGTTCGAGTACGAGCCGGTCCTGCGGCACGAACTCCTGCCTTACCTCGAGAAGGCGCCGCTGACGCCGGCGTTCAAGGCCTATCTCGAACGCATCCCGCGCGCGAAGAAGCAGACCACCAACTTCCTCGTCGAGATCAACCAGCGCCTGCAGAAGGACATCGCCTACGTGATCCGCATGGAGCCGGGCGTGCAGACGCCCGAGCAGACGCTCGTCAAGGGCAGCGGGTCGTGCCGCGATTCCGGCTGGCTGCTGGTGCAGTTGTGCCGCCATCTGGGCCTGGCGGCGCGCTTCGTTTCGGGCTACCTGATCCAGTTGAAGAGCGACGTCAAGGCGCTCGACGGCCCGAGCGGCACCGAGGTCGATTTCACCGACCTGCACGCCTGGTGCGAGGTCTACATGCCCGGTGCCGGCTGGATCGGCTTCGACCCGACCTCGGGCCTGCTCGCGGGCGAAGGCCACATCCCGCTCGCCTGCTCGCCCGATCCCGGCTCGGCCGCGCCGGTGACCGGCGCCCTCGAGGACTGCGAGACGACGTTCGAGCACCACATGAAGGTCTCGCGCATCTGGGAGGCGCCGCGCGTCACCTTGCCGTACACCGATGCGCAGTGGTCGGCGATCGAGGCGCTCGGCCACCAGGTCGACCGGGACCTCGCGCAAGAACGACGTGCGGCTGACACAGGGCGGCGAGCCGACCTTCGTCTCGGTCGACGACCGCGACGGCGCCGAGTGGAACACCGAGGCGATGGGGCCGACCAAGCGGCTGCTGAGCGCCGAGCTGATGGACAAGCTGCGCGCGCAAGTACGGCGAGGGCGGCCTGCTGCACTATCGGGCAGGGCAAGTGGTATCCGGGCGAGCAGTTGCCGCGCTGGTCGCTGAACCTGTTCTGGCGCAAGGACGGCGAGCCCGTCTGGAAGCACCCCGAGCTGTTCGCCGACGAGCACCGCGACGACGGCGTCACCGAGCGCGCAGGCGCACGAGTTCCTGAAGGGCGTGGCCAGCCGCCTGTCGCTCGACGCGAAGTACGTGTTCCCGGCCTACGAGGACGTCTGGTACCACCTGTGGCGCGAGCGCAAGCTGCCGGTCAACGTCGACCCGTTCGACGCCCGACTGGCGGAGCCGCTCGAACGCGAGCGCCTGAGCAAGGTCTTCACGCAGGGGCTGGACAAGGTGGTTGGCCACGTGCTGCCCGTGGCGCGTCATACACGGGCCAGTCGGGGAGCGCGCCGCGCTGGCAGACGGGCTCCTGGTTTCTTCGCAGCGAGCGCTGCTACCTGATCCCGGGCGATTCGGCGATGGGCTACCGGCTGCCGCTCGATTCGCAGCCCTGGGCCACGGCGGGCGACCTGCCCTGGGTACACCCGCCGGATCCGAACGCAGGCGTTCGCGCCGCTGCCGCGCGTACCCGAAGCTTCGCTATCCGAATCTTCTTGGTCCGGCGGCCGAAGCCTGGCAAGGCAGCGTCGCTGCGGCGGTACGTGCCGGCGGTGGCGGTGCGCGGCACGAATGGCGGTGGCTCGCCGCAAGCGAAGCCGCCGCAGCGCTTCGAGTCCGCCGGCTGGATCACCCGCACCGCGATGAGCGCCGAGCCGCGCGGCGGGCGGCTCTACGTCTTCATGCCGCCGGTCTCGGCGCTGGAGGACTACCTCGAGCTCGTCGCCGCGGTCGAGGACACGGCCGTCGCGATGAAGCTGCCGGTGATCCTGGAAGGCTACGAGCCGCCGAGGGACCCGCGGCTGGCGATGCTGCGCGTCACGCCCGACCCCGGCGTCATCGAGGTCAACATCCATCCGGCGCACAGCTGGGGCGAACTCGTCGAGCAGACGACGCATCTCTACCAGGCGGCGCACGAGACGCGGCTGTCGACCGAGAAGTTCATGCTCGACGGGCGCCACACCGGCACCGGCGGCGGCAACCACTTCGTGCTCGGCGGCGCGACGCCAGCCGATTCGCCGTTCCTGCGCCGGCCCGACCTGCTGACCAGCATGGTCGGCCTACTGGCATAACCACCCGGCGCTGTCGTACCTGTTCTCGGGCCTGTTCGTCGGCCCGACGAGCCAGGCGCCGCGCATCGACGAGGCGCGCAACGATTCGGTGTACGAGATCGAGATTGCGTTCGCCGAAATCCGCCGCCTCACCGCGCCCGGCCAGCCGCCGTGCCCGCCTTGGCTGATCGACCGCACGCTGCGCAACCTGCTGATCGACGTGTCGGGCAACACCCACCGCGCCGAGTTCTGCATCGACAAGCTGTACTCGCCCGATGGGTCCACGGGGCGTCTGGGCCTGCTCGAGATGCGAGCCTTCGAGATGCCGCCGCACGCGCGCATGAGCCTGACGCAGCAGCTGCTGATGCGCGCGCTCGTCTCGCGCTTCTGGCAGCACCCGTACCGGCCGTCGCGCCTGAAGCGCTGGGGCACCGAGCTGCACGACCGCTTCATGCTGCCGCACTTCGTGTGGCGAGACCTGTCCGACGTGATCGAGGAACTGAACGACTTCGGGACTACCCATTGCGCTCGACTGGTTCGCGCCGCACCTGAACTTCCGCTTCCCGCAGCTCGGCGACTTCAGCGCGCGCGGCGTCGATGTCGAGCTGCGCCTGGCGCTCGAACCCTGGCACGTGATGGGCGAGGAGGGCGCGCCGGGCGGCACGGTGCGCTTCGTCGATTCGTCGGTCGAACGAGTGCAACTCAAGGTCAGCGGGCTCGTCGGCGACCGCCATGTGCTGACCTGCAACGGCCGCGTGATCCCGCTGCAGCCGACCGGCGTTGTCGGCGAGTTCGTCGGTGCGGTGCGCTACCGCGCGTGGCAGGCCGTCTCGGCGCTGCACCCGACGATCGACGTGCAGGCGCCGCTGACCTTCGACCTGGTGGATACCTGGATGAACCGCTCGATGGGCGGCTGCCAGTACCACGTGGCGCACCCGGGCGGGCGCAACTACGACACCTTCCCGGTCAACGCCTACGAGGCCGAAGCGCGGCGCCTGGCGCGCTTCTTCCGCATCGGGCACACGCCAGGCGAGATGCAGGTGTCGCGCGACGAGCGCAACCCGGACTTTCCATTCACGCTCGATCTCAGGCTCGCACTGCCGTAGGGGCGGCATGGGTGTCCCGTCCGTGCCGTCGCGGGCAGGGGTCGCTGTGACACACTGCGACTGAACGAGCGACCATCGCGATGCCCGGGAACCTGCTGAAGGATTACGCGGTCCCAGCCGACCGCTACGACGAAATGCTCGCCGCGCCTGGCGAGCCGCGGCCGCACTGGGAGGCCTTCGTGCATGCACTCGCCGCGCGCCAGGGCCGGCAGGTCGGCGACTCGCTCGCGCTGATGGAGCGCGAGATCCGCGAGAACGGCATCACCTACAACGTGTATGCCGATCCGAAGGGTGCCGACCGGCTGTGGCAGGTCGATCCGCTGCCGCTGCTGATCTCGCCCGACGAGTGGACGCAGATCGAGGCCGGCATCGCCCAGCGCGCCGAACTGCTCAATCGCGTGCTGGCCGACGTCTACGGCGCGCAGGAGCTGCTCGCGAGCGGCGCGGTGCCGCCGTCGGTGGTGTTCGGGCACAGCGGCTTCCTGCACCAGGCGCAGGGCATCCGCCCGCCGGGCAGCGTGCACCTGTTTGCCTACGCGGCCGACCTGGCGCGATCGCCCGACGGCCACTGGTGGGTGGTGGCCGACCGCACGCAGGCGCCGTCGGGTGCGGGTTATGCGCTCGAAAACCGGTTGATCGTCGCTCGCGTGTTCCCGCAACTTTTCGGCGAGCTGCGCGTGCAGCACTTGGCGCCGTTCTTCGACACCCTGCGCGATTCGCTGCGCCAGTGGGCGCCCCGCGGTGACGGGCCCCCGCTGATCGGCCTGCTCACGCCCGGTCCGTTCAACGAGACCTACTTCGAGCACGCGCTGCTGGCGCGCTACCTCGGCCTCTCGCTCGTCGAAGGCAGCGACCTCACGGTGCGCGACGGCAAGCTGTGGATGAAGACGGTTGCCGGTCTCGAGCGCATGCATGCGCTGCTGCGGCGGCAGGATGACGACTACTGCGACCCGCTCGAGCTGCGATCCGACTCGGCACTCGGCGTACCCGGCCTCACCGATTGCGCGCGCCGCGGGACCGTGATGCTGGCCAATGCGCTCGGCTCCGGCGTGCTCGAGTCGGGCGCCTTGCTCGGCTACCTGCCGAGGCTGGCCGAACAACTGCTGGGCGAGCCCCTGCGCCTGCCGTCGGTGGCCACCTGGTGGTTGGGTGAGCCTGCCGCGTTCGCCGACGCGTGGGAACGCATCGACCACCTGATCATCAAGCCGCTCGATCGCACGTCGGGCGAGCCTGCCGTGTTCGGCATCGACCTGTCGCCTGCCGAGCGCGGGGCGTTGCGCGCGCGCGTCTCGACGCAGCCGCAGCGCTACGTGGCGCAGGAATGGGTGCGCGTGTCGCAGGCGCCGGTGCTCGACCGGGAGGCGGGCGAACACCCCGGCAGCCTGCGCGACCGGCTGGGTGCGCGAACCGTCGGGCTGCGCGTGTTCGCCGTCGCCACGCCCGGCGGCTACCGGGTGATGCCCGGCGGCCTGACGCGCGTGGCGGGCGGCGACGATTCGCGCGTCATCGCGATGCAGCGCGGCGGGCGGTCGAAGGACACCTGGGTCCTGTCCGACGGGCCGACGAGCGCGTCTTTCTCGCTGCTGTCGACGATGGTCACCCCGCAAGACCTTGTCACGGAGCGCAGCAATGTCTCGTCGCGCGCGGCCGAGAACCTGTTCTGGTTCGGCCGCTACGGCGAACGTTGCGACGCCACCGCACGGCTGCTGCGCGTGGCGATCGCCAGCGTGCAGGGCGACGCAGCACAGGTTGGCGACGGAATCGCGCCGGCCCTCGTGCTGGCCGTGCGCCAGGGCCTGCTGGACGCCGATGATGGCCCGGCTGACGGCCTGCTGCGCGCGGCGACGCAACCCGACCAGGGCCTCGGCGAGGCACTGCGGCGGCTCTCTCGCGTCGCGTTCAACCTGCGCGACCGGATGTCGAGCGATCATTGGCGCGCGCTCAACCAGCTTATCGCGGACCCGATCTTCCATGGCGGCCCGGCGCCGTCACTGCCGCAGGCGATTGCCTGGCTCGACCGCGCGGTGATCTCGCTGATGACGCAGTCGGGTTTCGTGCTCGACGGCATGACCCGTGGTGCGGGCTGGCGCTTCCTGTCGATCGGCCGCCGTATCGAGCGCCTGATGCAGCTTTGCGCCGCGCTCGAGGTGGCCACCTGCGAGGGCCACGCCAGCGGGCTGGCCTGGCTGCTCGATCTGGCCGACTCGGGAATGAGCTATCGCGCGCGCTATCCGGTAGCGCCCGAATGGCTGCCGGTGCTCGACCTGCTGATCCGCGACGAGACCAACCCGCGCTCGGTGGCGTTCCAGATGAAGGGCCTGGTCGAGTTCGTCGACAAGCTCGAGCGCGAGCACGGCCGCTTCGCGAGCGACGTGCTGGCGCCGGGCATGGCGGCGTTGAAGGGCCTCGTCACGGACGACCTGCGCCCCGAGAGCACGGCGCTGGCGGCGCTGCTCGATCAACTCGCGCGCATCGCGCGCAGCACGTCGGACGAGCTGACACTGAGGTTCTTCTCCCACGCCGCCTCGCGCAGCGTGCTGTCGCTGGTGGCCTGATCCGATGCCTCCCGCGCGCTACAGCGTCGAGCACGAGACGCGCTACGCGTACGCTGCGCCCGTCGCGCAGTCGTGGCAACTGGCGCGCCTGACGCCGCGCGTGCTGCCGTGGCAGCGGCTGCTGGCCTATTCACTGGTGATCGATCCGCCGCCGGACGAGCGGCACGACGCCTCCGACAGCTTCGGCAACACCGTGACGCACTTCGCGCTGCACGGCGCGCACCGTCGACTGAGCGTGCGCATGCAGTGCACGGTCGAGGTGAGCGAGCGTCCGGCGAGCCCGCCCGTCGAAGCGCCGTGGGAAGCCGTGCGCGACGAAGTGCGTCGCCTTGCGCCGCCGTGCGACCTGGATGCTGCGCGGATGAGCGAACCGACGCCGCTGGTGCCACTGTCCGACGCTGCGCACGCCTACGCTGCGCCGCTATTCCCGCCCGGGCGCGACTGGCTGCAGGCCGTCGCCGCGCTGATGCGCGCGATCCACGGCGATTTCGAGTTCGACCCGCAGGCCACGACGGTCAGCACGTCGGTCGACGAGGTGCTGCAGCACCGACGGGGCGTGTGTCAGGACTTTGCGCAACTCATGCTCGCCTGCCTGCGCGTGCACGGCCTGCCGGCGCGCTACGTGTCGGGCTACCTGCTGACCGAGCCGCCGCCCGGCCAGCCGCGCCTGGTCGGCGCCGATGCGTCGCACGCCTGGGTCGCGGCGTACTCGCCGCGCTGCGGCTGGGTCGAGTTCGACCCGACCAACGGCCAGCGCGCCGATGCGCGCTACATCACGCTCGCCTGGGGCGCCGACTTTGCCGACGTGGTGCCGTTGCGCGGTGTGATCCTGGGCGGGGGCGAGCAGACGCTGGATGTGTCGGTGAGCGTGATGCCGGTCTGAGCTGTGGGCTTCAGCGCCGCGCGAGGAACCGTCGCTTCACCGCTTCGCCGAGCTCGATCACCGCCATTGCGTAGTAGCTCGACCAGTTGTAGCGGGTGATCGCGTAGAAATTCGAGGTGCCGGCGACATAGCTCGGCGCGGCGTCGCCGTTCTGCAGTTCGACGAGCGCGAGCAGACCGTCGTGAGCTTGTGCGGCCGGTCCGAGTAGCGCGCCATGCTCGGCGAACTGCAGCGTGCTGAAGGTCGGCACGATGTCGGGCAGCAGCAGTGTCGCGCGATCGACGGTGTCGACCGGCGCGGCCACCGTCGAAGCGCGTCGGCAGGCCGCGCTGCCAGCCGAACTCCGCCAGGTAGTGGGCGACGCTGCCGATCGTGTCGGCCGCGCTGCGCTGCAGATCGATGCGGCCATCGTCGTCGAAGTCGACGGCGTAGCGGTTCACGCTGCTCGGCATGAACTGCGGCATGCCCATGGCACCGGCGAAGCTGCTCTTGAGTGCGAGCGGGTCGCAGGCCTCGCGCGCGCGGCGCCGTGGCACATCACGAACAGCTGCTCGAGCTCGTCGCGGAAGAACGCGCTGCGGTCCTTGCGCCCGGCCGGGAAGTCGAACGCGAGCGTGGCCAGTGCGTCGATCGCGCGGAACTTGCCCATCTGCTGGCCATACAGCGTCTCCACGCCGACGATGCCGATGACGATCTCCGGCGGCACGCCGTAGACGCAGTTCGGCCTGCTGCAGCCAGCGCTCGTTGGCGTGCCAGAAGTCGAGACCGGCCTCGATGCGCTTCGGTTCCACGAAGCGGGCGCGGTAGGCCGCCCAGTTCTTCGCCGTGCCCGCTGGCGGCGGCATGATGAACCTGACGACGCCGGGTTGAAAGCGCGCCGCGGCCAGGACTGCCTGCACCCATCGCGCGTCGAGGCCCCGCCGTTCGGCGAGCTCGGCGCCGAAGCGCTGCACGTCGTCGCGCCGGCCGTAGGTCACGGTCTCGGGCGCGCTGGCATCACGGGCGGCGACGGGCGGCTTCGCGGCGTGCCGCGCCGTCTTCTTCGTGTCGTTGCAGCGCAGGCGGGCGCTGCAACGCTGAGCGCCAGGCACAGGCCGAGGCAGGCGACGCGCCTTCGCAGTTCAGCCGATCGTGGAGTCATGCCGGCGATTGTCGCCGCGCCTCGCGCGTGAGGGCGCTCAGCCGGCTTGGTCGCGGCCCGCCGCCGGCTGGCGCGCCAGTTGCCTCGCCTCGCGGCGCAGCGCGCGCGTCAGCCAGCCCTGCGGGCGCGCGAGAGCCCGGCGGCCGTAGCGCTGTCGCTCGAACTGCGCGAGCAGCGCCACGAGAGCGTTGCCCCGCGTGCCGAAGCGGCTTCGAATGCGCTTCGCGAGGACGCGTGGCGACTCGTGCGGTCGGGCGTCCAGGCCCAGCGTCCGCAGCGCCCGTCGCAGCTGGGCGGATTGGCGCACCCAGGGATCCTGGTGCTGGCGCTCCCACCACGCCCAGCCAGCGCCGGCGGCGCTGAGCACGGTCAGCGCGACGATCAGCAGCAGCGCCAAGTCCTCCCAGCTCGGCGACTTGAAGCCGATGTCTTTGAGCAGGTCCATCTGCTGGTCGCGCGAGTAGTTCAGCACCCACTGGTTCCAGCGGTTATTCAGGTCTCCCAGCCGGTGCGCAACTGCTCCAGCAGGGCCGGGCTCATACCGCCGAGCATGCCGGCGACGATGCCGGGCGCAGGCTGCAGCCTGCGGCTGCGCACGATGCGCTCGGGCGCGACGGCGGCGGTCGGGTCGGCACGCACCCAGCCGCGCCCTGCTGCCAGTATTCGGCCCAGGCGTGGGCGTTGCTCTGGCGGACGATCGTGTAGCCGTCCACCGTCGCGGCGTCGGCGCCCTGGTAGCCGGTGACGACGCGCGCCGGAACGCCCATTGCCCGCATCGCGACGACGAAGGCGGCGGCGAAGTGCTCGCAGAAGCCCTGCCGGCGGTCGAGCCAGAACTCGTCGATGGCATCGAGCCCGCCGTCCTCGGCGTAGGCGCCCGGGGTCAGCGTGTAGGTGTAGCCGCCGTTGCGGATGTGCCGCATCAGCGCGGCGGCGAGCACCTGCGGCGTCGCGCCGGCGTGGCGCGGCTCGCTGCGCAGTGCCGCGGCCCAGGCCAGCGTGCGCGGGTTGGCCCCCGGCGGCAGCACGAGGTCCTCGGCCAGGCCTGCCTCCGCTTCGAGCGGCCCGAGGCAAAGCTCAACTGCGCCGCGGCGCTGAAGCGCAGGCGCTCGACGACCGGCCGATCGGTACGCCACTGCAGATCGGCCTGCTGGCGCACGCGGTAGCCTTGCAGCCGCGGCGCCGTGGCGGTGGCTTCGAGCAGCGGCAGCACGGTCAGGCGCGGCGGTTCGAGCGTCATCTCGTAGGGCACGGCCGGACCGGTAACGCGCAACCCGGCGAGCGGCTGCTGGCTTGCCGCGAAGCTGCCCGCCGCAGGCGCCTGCCATTCGCGGCCGTCGAAGCGCGACAGCACTGGGCCCCGGAAGTACAGCGCTTCAGGCGCCGGCCTGGCGCCGCCCGGGAAGCGGAGGCGCAGCGCGATGCTGTCGTCGATCGCCAACTCGGCGAACCGGCCCATCTGCATCGAGTTGGACAGCCCGGTCTTCGCCAGGCCATCCTGCGGCACGCCCCACAGCGGCCCGATGCGCGGGAAGAGCAGGAACAGCAGCACCATGACCGGCGTGCCAAGCAGCGCGCAACGCGCGGAGAGACCCGGCGCCTGGCGCAGTGCCGGCTGGCCGACCGGCATGTGCGCGAGCACCAGCGCCGTCAGCAGACCCCACACCGCGACGAGCATGGCCAGCGCCACCGGCAGCGTCTGCGAGTAGAGGAACTGGGTCAGGATCAGGAAGAAGCCCAGGAAGAAGACGACGAAGGCGTCGCGCCGCGCGCGCAGCTCGAGGGTCTTCAGGGCCATCAGCACGACGAGCATCGTCACGCCGGCCTCCTTGCCGAGCAGCGTGCGGTGCGACCACAGCGTGAGCCCGGCGGCGAGCAGCAGCACCGCCACCAGCGTCCAGCGCCCGGGCAGCGGGGCGCCGTTCAGTGCGAGCAGGGCACGCCACAGCAGCACCACGCCGGTCAGCGCGGCGCACCATGACGGCAGGTGCGGCAGGTGCGGCATCACCGTCCAGCCGATCACGACGAGCAGGAACATCGTGTCGCGCGCCTCGCGCGGAAGGTCGCGCCAGCCGGGCCATCGCGGCAGCAGCAGCCGGCCTGCCGGGCGCATCATCCGAGTGCTCCACGGCGCTTCACGGACCCACGGCACATCCAGTGCAGATTGGTGATCGTCTGCTTTCGGCCCGTTGCCGCCTTGCGGCGTCCGCTTTCGCGTGCGCAGCGTCGGCGCGGCAGGCGCGTCCGGGCAGCCCGCAGCGCTTGACTGGGGCGGTCGGCGCTGCGCGCCGACTGCCACTGCGATGCTCGGCCCCGCGGCCCCGTCGCAGAACTCGCTTCGTTCGCTGCGCTCACTCCGCTCAGACAACTGCGCCGAGTCAGTTGACGAAGCGCGCTTCGCGCGCGGACCACGGCCCTGTGCTTCTCGGCGCCACAGAAATCGCCGCCACCGGGCACCGCCCGCCGCGCGGACCCTCTTGTGCTTCTCCCCGCAAGAAGCACCAGCGTGTCCGCAAAGGCGCGTTCGGGCAGATTGCGGCGCGCCTCTGGGGCGCCGAGAAGCACAGGGCTCGTGGCCCCGCGCGAAGCGCGAATCGTCAACTGACTCGTCGCAGTTGTTTGAGCGCAGTGAGCGCAGCGAACGAAGCGAGTTCTGCGGACGGGGCCGCGAGCCCGAGCATCGCAGGGCAGTCGGCGCGAAGCGCAGACCGCCCCAGTCAAGCGCTGCGGGCTGCCCGGACGCGCCTTTGCCGCACCGGAGTGCACGCGCAAAGCGGACGTTCAAGGTCGGCAACGGGCCGAAAGCAGACTTCGAGTAGCGATGGCCATTGGAGAACGGCATCTCACGGTCCCTGCCAGAGCGCGAGTGCTTCCAGGCTCGCCCGACGCTGCGCCTCACCCTGACCAGGAGGCAGTTCGACACCGGGCAGGCGCAGGCCGTAGTCGACTCCAGCGCGCTGCGCGGCGATCACCCACGCGGCCAGGCGCGACAGCCGTTTTTCGTCGGGAAGGCCTGCACATTGCTGCCAGGCGAGCCAGAGCTGCCAATGGGCCGACGAACTGCTGTCGCGGCTGACGAGTTCGCCTCCGGTCTCGAACGCGCGCGCGGCCTTCTTCCACACCACGAGCTTGAGCGGGTCACCGCGCCGGTATCCGCGAATGCCTTCGAAATCGACGCCTTCGCTGCGGCGTGCCTGAGCCGAGGTGCCGGGACTCGGGCTCGCGGCTGGCAGCGGTGCTGCCGGGCGTTCCGGCCGGGGGTAGACGAGCAGTTGCGAAGCCGGCCGCCAGACCGCCCAGGCGCGGAACAGGCCGAGCGGGAAGCGCGTCTCGGCGGCGAGCGTCGGCAGGTCGCGGCGGCCGCGCTGCTCGGGCACGAAGCTTAGCCGCACGGTGGCCTGCCCGCCTGCGGGCACGTCGGTCCAGGTGAGGCTGGACGACGGCGCTGCTTCGACGCGCAGGCCGATGCCCCAGCGCGCGGCGCGCGGCGTGGTGAGCACGAGCTCGAGCCAGTGCCGCGTCGCCGGCATGCACCGCGTCGACCGGGTGCAGGTGCAGCGTCAAGCCGCGCAACGTGCCGTGCGTCAAGTGCATCGACACGACGCCGCTGCCGGCGAGAACGAAGGTCAGCAGGTAGCCGAGGCTGAGCTGGTAGTTGATGGAGCCCACCAACAGCAGCAGCAGCGTGCCGGCGAACACGAAGCCGGCACGGGTGGGCAGGATGTAGACATTGCGCTGCGTCAGCAGCAGCGTGTCGGTGCGCTGAAGTCGCGCCTGCCACCAGGCGCGAAAGCGCACCCGGACGCGTGCTTGCGCCCACGCGAACGGGTTCAGACGCGGCATCCGGCGTGCGGCGGCGTCCACGGCTGTCAGGGGAGCGGCGTGGCCTCGACCATCGCGCGCACCTGCTCGCGCCGGCCGCGCCCGGCACCGGCCACCGGCACCAGGCGGTGCGCGATGGTCTGGGCGAGGATGGCCTGCACGTCGTCGGGCGCCACGTAGTCGCGTCGGGCGAGCAGCGCGCGCGCCTTTGCGGCGCGCAGCACAGCGATGCCGGCGCGCGGGCTCAGACCCTCGACGAACCAACGGCCCGAGCGCGTGGCGGCGATCAGCACCTGCAGGTAGTCGAGCAGCGCTTCCGAAGCGTGCACCGCGAGTACGGCCTGCTGTGCAGCGAGCAGTTCCGCCGCCGACATCACACTGGGCAGGTGCAGGGTCGCCTCGCGACGGTCCTGCCCGGCGAGCAGCGCGCGCTCGGAGGCCTGGTCGGGGTAGCCGAGCGTGATGCACATCAGAAAGCGGTCGAGCTGCGATTCGGGCAGCGGGTAGGTGCCGAGCTGGTCGCTCGGGTTCTGCGTGGCGATGACGAAGAACGGTCGCGGCAGCGGGCGCGTCCGACCATCGGCCGTGACCTGGTGTTCCTCCATCGCTTCGAGCAGCGCGCTCTGCGTCTTCGGCCCGGCGCGGTTGATCTCGTCGGCGAGCAGCACCTGCGCGAACACCGGGCCGGGATGGAACACGAATTCCTCCTTGCTGCGCTCGTAGACGCTGACGCCGAGCAGGTCCGAGGGCATCAGGTCGGCGGTGAACTGCGTGCGCGAGAATCTCAGTCCCAGCGAGACGGCCAGCGCATGCGCCAGCGTGGTCTTGCCGACGCCGGGCAGGTCTTCGATCAGCAGATGCCCGCCAGCGAGCAGACAGGCGACGCAGTCCTCGATCTGGGGACGTTTGCCGACGATGATCGTGCTAATCTGATCGACGAGACGAGTGAGTTGCAGGGACAGCGGGGTTGTCATGCAAACCACCATAGCATGGTGCAAGCCCGCCCCAGGCGGACTCACTACTGGAAGCACAGTACCGATGGCCACCGCGATCTACAGCCACCCCGATTGCCGCCTGCACGACATGGGCGCCGGTCACCCCGAATGTCCGCAGCGGCTCGATGCGATTCACGACCACCTGCTCGCCACCGGGCTGGAGGCGGCGCTCGAAACGCGCAGCGCGCCGCTGGTCGAGCTGCAGAGCCTGTCGCTGGCGCACGAGAGCCGCTATGTCGGCGAGCTGAAGGATCTGCTGGAACAAGTGGTCGCCAGTGGCGAGTCGCGCCACATCGACCCCGACACGGTCGTCGGCCCCGGCACCTGGCGCGCCGCGCTGCGCGCTGCCGGTGCCGCGGTGGCGGCGACCGATGCGGTGCTCGACGGTGAGGTCGAGAACGCTTTCTGCGCCGTGCGTCCGCCCGGTCACCACGCGACGCGCAGCGAGGCGATGGGCTTCTGCTTCTTCAACAACATCGCAGTCGCGGCGCGGCATGCGCTCGACGTGCGCGGTCTGCAGCGGGTGGCGATCGTCGATTTCGACGTGCACCACGGCAACGGCACCGAAGACATCGTCGCCGGCGACGAGCGGGTGCTGATGGTCAGCATCTTCCAGCATCCGCTCTATCCGAACAGCGGCGCCGTGCCGATGGGCACCAACATGTGCAACGTGCCGATCCCACCGTACACGCGGGGCGGCGAGGTGCGCGACATGATCGAGGCGATGTGGATGCCCCGCCTGGAGGAGTTCAGGCCGCAGATGATCTTCATCTCGGCCGGCTTCGATGCGCACCGCGAGGACGATCTCGGGCAGCTCGGCCTGGTCGAGGCCGACTACGAATGGATGACCCAGCGCATCAAGAGCGTGGCCGACCGGCACGCCAAGGGGCGCATCGTCTCGTGCCTCGAGGGCGGCTATGCGCTCGAGGCGCTGGCGCGCAGCGTGGCGACACATATTCGCGTGCTCGCCGATCTGTGAACGTCGCCCGGCGCCAGGATGAAACAGCCCCCACGCTCACTGTGTACGCCGCTTCCCGAGGGGGCGCGTCAGCCCCTTGGGGCGGCCCGGCGCCACTGACATGGTGAGCGGTTACGACATGCAGGACCTGCTCGACCTGCTCGACGGACTGACCCGCCTCGGCGCGCTGCAGGAGCTCGGCGTTCTCGTCGCCTGCTTCGCGCTCGCCTGGGCGATCACGTGGCAGTTGCGGCGCATGCTCGACGTCGACGGCGCGGTGCTGTTCGGCCGCCGCGTCGTCGACGGGGTGCTCTTCCCGGTGCTGGCGCTGCTGTTCGCGCTGGTCGCGCGCGAAGCCTTGCACGGCCTCGTGAAGCCGGCGCTGTTCAGGCTCGCGATCCCGATCCTCGTCTCGCTCGCGGCGATCCGGCTCACGGCACGTGTGCTGACGGCCGCGCTGCCGCAGTCGCGCTGGGTCGGGGCCGTCGAGCGCACGGTGTCGTGGGTCGCCTGGATTGCGGTCGTGCTGTGGATCAGCGGCGTGCTGCCGCCGATGCTCGAACACCTCGAAGGCGTGCACTGGAGGATGGGCGGGGCGAGCGTCTCGCTGCGCAACTTCATCGAGGGAGGCATCACCGCCGGCATCGTGATGGTGCTCGTGCTGTGGCTCTCGTCGGCGCTGGAGAGGAAGCTCCTGCGCGGCTCGGGCGGCAGCCTGTCGACACGCAAGATGGTGGCCAACCTGCTCCGCATCGTGCTGCTCGTCGTCGGGCTGCTGTTCGCGTTGTCGGCCGTGGGCATCGACCTGACGGCGCTGTCGGTGCTCGGCGGCGCGATCGGCGTCGGCATCGGTCTCGGCCTGCAGCGGATCGCGGCGAACTACGTGAGCGGCTTCGTGATCCTGGCCGAGCGCTCGCTGCGCATCGGCGACATCGTCAAGGTCGACACCTTCGAAGGTCGCATCACCGACATCCGTACCCGCTACACCGTGATCCGGGCGCTCAACGGGCGCGAGTCGCTGGTGCCCAACGAATTGCTGATCACGCAGCGCGTCGAGAACGCGACGCTGATCCGACCGCGCGGCGCTGATCAGCAGCCCGCTGCAGGTGGCCTATGAAACCGACCTGCCGGCGCTGCTGCCCCTGCTGGAGTCGGTGATCGCGGCGGTTCCTCGCGTGCTGAGGGATCCGGCGCCGAGTGTGCAGCTCGCGGGCTTCGGCGCCGACGGGCTCGACCTGATGCTCAACTTCTGGATTGCCGACCCCGAGAACGGGCACGGCAACGTGCGCTCCGAAGTGAACCTGAGCGTGTTGCGGGCGTTGAACGCAGCCGGAGTCGAGATCCCGTTCCCGCAGCGGGTGCTGCGCCACGTGCACGTGACCGCGGGCGATGGCGATCCCTCGGCGGTGGTTCGCGCCGAGGGCGACGCGGCTTCCAAGTAGAAGGGCCCGCCGAGGCGGGCCCTTGACCGGTGCTGCAGCCGCGGCTGCGGAAGTCCGATCTACTTGACCATCGGCAGCAGCGGAACGATCAGCAGCGCAACGATGTTGATGATCTTGATCAGCGGGTTGATCGCCGGGCCGGCCGTGTCCTTGTACGGGTCGCCCACGGTGTCGCCGGTGACGGCGGCCTTGTGCGCCTCGCTGCCCTTGCCGCCGTGATTGCCGTCCTCGATGTACTTCTTCGCGTTGTCCCAGGCGCCGCCGCCGGTGCACATCGAGATCGCGACGAAGAGCCCCGTCACGATCGTGCCCATCAGCAGGCCGCCGAGCGCGGTCGGCCCGAGCAGCATGCCGACCACGACCGGCACCACCACGGGCAGCAGCGACGGCACGAGCATTTCCTTGATCGCCGCCTTGGTCAGCATGTCGACCGCGACGCCGTACTCCGGCTTGGCCGTGCCTTCCATGATGCCTTTGATCTCGCGGAACTGACGGCGGACTTCGACCACCACCGAGCCCGCGGCGCGGCCCACGGCCTCCATCGCCATCGCGCCGAAGAGGTAGGGGATCAGGCCGCCGATGAACAGGCCGACGATCACCTTCGGGTCGCTCAGGTCGAAGCTGACGTGCATGCCTCGCCCTTCGAGCGAGTGCGTGTAGTCGGCGAACAGCACCAGCGCGGCGAGGCCTGCCGAGCCGATGGCGTAGCCCTTGGTCACCGCCTTGGTCGTGTTGCCGACGGCGTCGAGCGGATCGGTGATGTCGCGCACGCTGTCGGGCAGGCCGGCCATCTCGGCGATGCCGCCGGCGTTGTCGGTGATCGGGCCATAGGCGTCGAGCGCAACGACGATGCCGGCCATGCTCAGCATCGAGGTGGCGGCCACGGCAATGCCGTACAGGCCGGCGAGTTGGTAGGCCGAGAGGATCGCGGCGCAGACGAACAGCACCGGCCAGGCGGTCGAGCGCATCGACACGCCGAGGCCGGCGATGATGTTGGTGCCGTGGCCGGTGGTCGAAGCTTGTGCAATGTGCTGCACCGGGCTGTACTGCGTGCCGGTGTAGAACTCCGTGATCCAGACCAGGCCGGCAGTCAGGATCAGCCCGACGGCGCAGGCGCCGAACAGCTTCATGTGGGTGCCGGCACCGAGCGCGTCGGCGGGCATGAACATCGTGGTCACGAAGTAGAACGCGATCAGCGACAGTATGCCGGCCACCGCCAGGCCCTTGTACAGCGCCGGCATCACGTTCTTCATGCCGGGGCTCGCCTTGACGAAGCCGCAGCCGATGATCGACGCAATGATCGACACGCCACCGAGCAGCAGCGGATAGATCACCGCGGCCGTTGGTGCAGCGCTGACCAGCAGCGAACCGAGCGTCATCGTGGCGATCAGCGTCACCGCGTAGGTCTCGAACAGGTCGGCCGCCATGCCGGCGCAGTCGCCGACGTTGTCGCCGACGTTGTCGGCGATCACCGCCGGGTTGCGCGGGTCGTCCTCGGGGATGCCGGCCTCGACCTTGCCCACCAGGTCGGCGCCGACGTCGGCGCCCTTGGTGAAGATGCCGCCGCCCAGACGCGCGAAGATCGAGATCAGCGACGAGCCGAAGGCCAGGCCGAGCAGCGGCTTGAGCGTCGCCGACAGGCTCCTGTCGGGCGTCAGGTTGCCGTTGCCGGTGATGAACAGGTAGAAGATGCCGACGCCGAGCAGGCCCAGGCCCACGACCAGCATGCCGGTGATCGCGCCGCCCTTGAAGGCGACGTCGAGCGCCGGCCCGATGCCGCGGGTGGCCGCCTGCGCCGTGCGCACGTTGGCGCGCACCGAGACGTTCATGCCGATGAAGCCGCAGGCCCCGGACAGCACCGCGCCGATGACGAAGCCGGTTGCGGTCGTGCCGTCGAGGAAGATCCCGATCAGCACCGCGAGCACGACGCCGACGATGGCAATGGTCTTGTATTGGCGCGCCAGGTAGGCGGCGGCGCCTTCCTGGATCGCCTTGGAGATCTCCTGCATGCGTGCGTTGCCGGCGTCCTGCCTGAGGATCCAGCTTCGTTGCACGAAGCCGTAGATCACTGCGGCCAGGCCGCAGGCAAGCGCAAAGTTGAGCGCCATCGTGGTGGACATCAGGGGTCTCCTTCTTGGGGGGTCTCGGGGATGGGAGGACGGGCTGTCGGGAATCCGGGGGGCCAGGGCATGGGGCCCGAGGCGGCATTGTATTGCCCGTGACGCGGCCGCCCCGTAAGGGGTATGCAAGAGCAATCCGTAGAATGACCCGTCCCCAGCCCTCGGCGCGCCCCACCATGAGCCTGCAGCAAGTCACCCCCGGTGCGAACGCGCCCGAGGAATTCAACGTGATCATCGAGATCCCGATGAACGCGGACCCGATCAAGTACGAGGTCGACAAGGAAACCGGCGCGCTGTTCGTCGACCGATTCATGACGACGGCGATGCATTACCCGTGCAACTACGGCTACGTCCCGCAGACGCTGTCGGCCGACGGCGACCCGGTGGATGTGCTGGTGGTCACGCCCTATCCGCTGACGCCAGGCGTGGTCGTGACGTGTCGCCCGATCGGCGTGCTGAACATGGAAGACGAGGCCGGCGGCGACGCCAAGCTGCTCGCCGTGCCGATCAACAAGGTGCTGCCGATGTACTCCCGTTGGCAGAAGCCCGAAGACGTCAACGCGATGCGCCTGAACGCCATCCGGCACTTCTTCGAGCACTACAAGGACCTGGAGCCCGGCAAGTGGGTCAAGGTCCAGGGCTGGGACGGACCGGAGGCGGCCAGGCAGGAGATCCGCTCCGGGATGACGAGTTGGCTCGCGAGGCAGAGCGACTGACCACGGACGTGCCGCAAGGCGCTCGGTTAGGCGGCGGTTAATCGCGCCTGCAGCAGCGGAACCCGCGACGGGCGGGCGGCTCTACACTGCCGCTCTTCACTCCGGACCCCCTGATGCTGCACAGACTGCTGTCCGTCCTGTTCGTCTTCTTCGTCGCCGCGGCGGGCACGCAGGCCGCGCCCACTCTGCAGCCGGTGCAGTCGGTCGAAGGCATCACTGAATACCGCCTCGGCAACGGCCTGCAGGTGCTGCTGGTGCCCGACGACTCGAAGCCGACGACGACCGTCAACTTGACCTATCGCGTCGGTTCGCGCCACGAGAACTACGGCGAGACGGGCATGGCGCACCTGCTCGAACACCTGCTCTTCAAGGGTTCGCCCGCGCATCCCGACCCGAAGGCGGAGTTCGCGCGCCGAGGCCTGCGCTACAACGGCAGCACCAGCTTCGACCGCACCAACTACTTCGCCAGCTTCGCCGCCAACGACGACAACCTGAGGTGGTATCTGGCCTGGCAGGCCGACGCGATGGTCAACAGCCACGTCGCGCGCAAGGACCTCGACAGCGAGATGACGGTCGTGCGCAACGAGATGGAGCGCGGCGAGAACGATCCCCAGCGCGTCCTCGTCGACCGCGGCATGGCCGGGCTGTTCCAGTGGCACAACTACGGCAAGTCGACGATCGGCGCGCGCAGCGACGTCGAGAACGTCGACATCCCGCGCCTGCAGGCCTTCTACCGCAGCTACTACCAGCCCGACAACGCGACGCTCGTGATCTCCGGCAAGTTCGACCCGCAGCAGGTGCTCGGCTGGGTGCAGGAATCGTTTGCCGGCACTCCGGCCCCGAAGCGCACGCTGCCGATGCTCTACACGCTCGACCCGGCGCAGGACGGCGAGCGCAGCTTCACGCTGCGCCGCGCCGGCGGTGTGCCCATGCTGCTGGCGAGCTACCACGCGCCGGCGGCGTCGCACGTCGATTACGCCGCCAGCGAGGCGCTGGCCAACATCCTGCTCGACGAACCGTCGGGTCGTCTGTACAAGCAACTCGTCGAGAAGCAGCTCGCCGCCTCGGTGTGGGGGTGGGCCTGGGACCTCGCCGATCCGGGCGCGATGATGTTCGGCGCCCAGCTCGCGCCGGGGCAGGATGTCGACGTCGCGCGCAAGGCGCTGCTCGCGACGCTGGAGTCGTTCACCGCGCAGCCGGTATCGACCGAGGAGCTCGAACGCGCGAAGGTTCGCTGGCTCAACGAGTGGAATCGCCGCTTCACCAACCCGGAAGCGGTGGGCGTCGCGCTGTCGGATGCCGTCGGCCAGGGTGACTGGCGCTTGTTCTTCCTGCTGCGCGATCGCGTGCGCGAGCTGAAGCTGGCCGATGTGCAGCGCGTCGCGGCGGGCTACCTGCTGCCGTCCAACCTCGTGCTCGGCACCTACCTGCCGACCGAGCAGCCGTCGCGCGCGCCGGCGCCGGAGCGTGTCGACGTGGCGGCCGCGCTCAAGGGCTACAAGGGCGATCCGGCCGTCGCCCAGGCCGCGGCGTTCGACCCGACCCCCGTCAACATCGACGCGAGTACGCGGCGCTTCACGTTGGCCAGCGGGCTGAAGGTGGCTCTGCTGCCCAAGGGCTCGCGCGGCCAGGCCGTGCAGGCCGTCCTGACGCTGCACCATGGCGACGCACAGACCCTGTTCGGCAGTGGCGACGTTCCCGAGTTCACGGCGGCGTTGCTCGACCGCGGCACCGCGAAGCTCAGCCGCCAGCAGATCCAGGATCGCTTCGAGGCGCTCAACGCGCAGGTGCAGTTCGGTGGTGGCGACACCAGTGCCACGGTGAGCATCAGGACGATCCGCGACAAGCTGCCCGCCGTCATCACGCTCGTCGGCGAGGTGCTTCGCGAGGCGAACTTTCCGGCCGCTGCGCTGGAGGAAGTGCGCCAGCAGACGCTGGCCGAGATCGAATCGCGGCGCCATGAACCCGAGGCGCTGGTCGACAACGCCGTCGATCGCCATGGCGACCCGTACCCGCGCGGTGACGTGCGCCATGCGCGCAGCTTCGACGAAATGGTCGCCGACGCGAAGGCGGTGACGGCCGGGCAGCTGCGCGACTTCCACGCGCGCTTCTACGGCGTGACGAACGCGCAGTTCGCCGCCAGCGGCGAGATGGACGAGGGGGCCGTTCGCAGGGCGCTGGAGGCGACGTTCGGCGACTGGAAGCCCGCGCCCGCGAGCTTCACCCGCGTGCCGACGCCGCTCGTCGCGGTGACTCCCGAGCGCTTCATGATCCGCACGCCCGACAAGCAGAACGCGACGATGGCCGTGCGCCTGGCGCTGCCGATCACCGACAACGACGCCGACTACGCCACCCTGATGCTCGCGAACCGCATGCTCGGGCAGGGCGGCAGTTCGCGCCTGTGGCAGCGCGTGCGCGAGGCTGAGGGCCTGTCCTACGAAGTCGGCAGCGGCGTCGCCTGGAGCAGCCACGAACCCAACTCGATGTGGCAGGCGTGGGCGATCTTCGCGCCGCAGAACCAGCCGCGCGTCGAGGCGGCGTTCCGCCAAGAAGTGGCGCGCGCACTGAAGGACGGCTACACGCAGCGCGAGCTCGACGAGGCGCGCAAGGGCCTGCTCAGCGAACGCCAGCATGCCCGCGCGCAGGACACCGTCCTGGCCGGCGCGCTGAACAGGAATCTCTACCTCGACCGCACGTTCGCCGTCTCGCAGAAGGTCGACGACGCGATCTCTGCGGCGACGCTCGACAGCGTCAACGCGGCGCTGCGCAAGTACCTCAAGCCCGACCGGTTCGTGTTCGCGTTCGGGGGAGACTTCAAACCTTGAGGCCGCTTGGCCGCTCGACTTTGCTTGGCCTGACTTGCGGCGCGTGGAGTGCTGGTCCCGTCGCGACGAGGGCCTGCGGCCGTAGCCTGCTGTTCGAGGCTGCCAGTTGAAGGACTGCAGCAGACGGATTGCTGCCATTCGATGACGGCGACCGGCGGGCGGCAAGCGACCCTGAGCCGACATCCGCGCCCTCGAAGTCGTCGCCCTGAAGCCGCCGGTCAGACCGAAGCGAGACACCCGAAGGTGGTCCCGCGGCGGAGCGCACACATCGGTAGGCGACCCTCAGGGCGATTGTTGGGAGGAGCACGGCTTGAGACCGTGTGGGCTCACCTCACCGGGAGCCCATCGTGCAAGCCATCGGCCGGCAGCCCCAGCGGGCGCCGGATGGCGCCCCGGTTCACTACGAGCGCCACCGACCGGAGCAGACCACACTGTACCGCCTGGTGCAGCAGCACGCGGCCAGCTTCATCGCCCACACCGAGGCCAGCACCGGCGCCGAACTGCCCCGGTTCATCAAGGACGAGTTCGACGCCTTCCTCGAGTGCGGCATCCTGGCGCACGGCTTCCTGAGGCTTCGCTGCGGCGAGTGCGGGCACGACAAGCTGCTGGCCTTCAGCTGCAAGCGGCGCGGGTTCTGTCCCTCATGCGGCGCGCGCCGGATGTCGCAGACCGCGGCGCACCTGGTGGACCACGTCATCCCACATGTGCCGGTGCGGCAATGGGTGCTGTCGCTGCCGATCCCGCTGCGCTTGCTGCTGGCCGCGCAACCCGAGCTCGTCACGCCGGTGCTGCAGGTGGTACAGCGCGTGGTCACGCGCCACCTGCTGGACCACGCAGGGCTCAAGGCCGACGAAGGCCACGGCGGCGCCGTGACGCTGATCCAGCGCTTCGGGTCGGCGGCCAACCTCAACATCCACTTCACTGCCTGGTGCTGGACGGCGTGTACCGGGGCGGCGGCGATGGCGTGCCGACCTTCGTCGAGGTGGCCGCGCCCACCGACGACGAGTTGCACACGCTGCTGCAAACGCTCATCACCCGGCTGATGAAGCTGCTCACGCGACGGGGGGTGCTGGTGGAGGACACGGGCCAGACCTACCTGGCCGAGCCCGACGCCGACGGAGACGAGGCGCGTACGTTGCGGCCGCTGCAGGCCGCGGCTGTCACTTACCGCATCGCCTTCGGGCCGCGCGCCGGGCAGAAGGTGCTGACACTCAGGGGTGCGATGCCGCGGGAGGGTACGGCTGGACAGCCGCTGTGCGCCGACATCGACGGGTTCAGCCTGCACGCGGCCGTGCGGGTCGAGGCACACGACCGCAAGCGGCTGGAGCAACTGTGCCGCTACATCACCCGGCCGGCGCTGTCGGACGAGCGCGTGCAGCTCAACGCCGCCGGGCAGGTGGAGCTCAAGCTCAAGACGCCATGGCGCGACGGCACCACGCACCTGGTGATGACGCCGCTGGAGTTCATGCAGCGGCTGGCGGCACTGGTGCCGCGGCCGCGGTTGCACCTGATCCGATTTCACGGCGTCCTGGCTCCGAACGCGAAGCTGCGGCCGCTGGTGGTGCCGCAGGGGCCGGCTGAGACAGAACAGAGCACCGAACCCACAGCCGCCGCCGAATGCGAGATCGAGAGTGCCCAGGCGCGGCCCGGCCGCATCAGCTGGGCGCGGCTGCTCAAGCGCGTGTTCGACATCGACATGCAGCACTGCCCGAACTGCGGCGGCGGCGAGCTCAAGATCATCGCGGCCATCCTCGAGCGGCCGGTGATCGAGAAGATCCTCACCCACCTGGGGCTGGATCCCCAGCCGCCGCCCAGGGGCCGGGCGCGCGAGGCGGGACACGACGTCGCCGCCTGAGCCGCGTCCGCCGTCAAGGCGACACGCCATAGGCCGCAGAGCTACCCCGCAGCCGAGCTGGCGCTGCGCCCCGTGTCCGTGCGACATGCCTCACATCAGGGTCAACCCTGAGATCTGACATCCTGGCAGGCCAAGGTTTCGACCTGTGAACGGTCGCAAGACCTGCCGACTCGACGGCCATGCCAGTAGAGACGCCCAGCTTCGCGTACTTCAGCCGTCAACGGGCCCGGCCTGGAGCCTCTGCTGGGCCTTGCTGAGGGCGTTTGAAATTCCTATGCGCAGATTTCACGGCGTCCTGGCTCCGAACGCGAAGCTGCGGCCGGTGGTGGTGCCGCAGGGGCCGGCTGAGACAGAACAGAGCACCGAACCCACAGCCGCCGCCGAATGCGAGATCGAGAGTGCCCAGGCGCGGCCCGGCCGCATCAGCTGGGCGCGGCTGCTCAAGCGCGTGTTCGACATCGACATGCAGCACTGCCCGAACTGCGGCGGCGGCGATCTCAAGATCATCGCGGCCATCCTCGAGCGGCCGGTGATCGAGAAGATCCTCACCCACCTGGGGCTCGATCCCCAACCGCCGCCCAGGGGCCGGGCGCGCGAGGCGGGACACGACGTCGCCGCCTGAGCCGCGTCCGCCGTCGAAGGCGACACGCCCCATAGGCCGCAGAGCTACCCCGCAGCCGAGCTGGCGCTGCGCCCCGTGTCCGTGCGACGATGCCGCACATCAGGGTCAACCCTGAGATCTGACATCCTGGCAGGCCAAGGTTTCGACCTGTGAACGGTCGCAAGACCTGCCGACTCGACGGCCATGCCAGTAGAGACGCCCAGCTTCGCGTACTTCAGCCGTCAACGGGCCCGGCCTGGAGCCTCTGCTGGGCCTTGCTGAGGGCGTTTGAAATTCCTATGCGCTATGCGCAGAGCCAATGCGCAGGCCGACCTGTTCGAGTACATCGAGGTGTTCTACAACCGGAGTCGCCGCCACTCCACGCTGGGCTACAACTCGCTGATTTGGTTCCTGGAGAAATGGATCAGCAGGCATGCGGATCAGCAAACCAAGGCGGCATGAGAGCGGCCCTCTGGAAGACGAAATTCGATGGGCACCTCAAAGCTCAGCAAGAGTCAGGTGCTCAAGGCTGCGGCTCAGACCGTCCAGCAACTCGCCGGCAAGGTCTCGCGACTGCTGCGCTGGCTGCACCTGTATGGCCTCATCGCCAAGGTGCCGTACGCTCGACGGTGGCGCTTGACGAAGAAGGGCCTGCGAGTGTTCAGCAGTGCGCCGCGCTTGCGCGACTAGGTGTTCCCGGAGCTCTACGCGGCTGCATGCGAGTAGTTTCGTTGCAAGAATTCAATCAAGATACAGACAAAGAATCCATCCGTCGGCGGAAGCGGGGGCGCGCAGCATTTCGCGGATCCGGTCGCCTACCGCCGCGACAGACGCGAAGACCAGTTGCTTCAGGACAACGCCCCTGCTACGAGTTGGCCCACCTCCGTCGCCGCACAGCCGTCGCGCCAAACACCCCGGAAAGCAACAGCAGGAGCGATGTGGGTTCAGGAACGGCTGTCACCGGGCTCCCCACGATGTCACCACTGAAGACATATGGCGGGGACGCCAGATTGCAACTGTCGCTGGCGCAGACTGAGGTGAAACCGGAGAGTGGCGTGATGCCGCCGGCCCCCGTGAGGGCCGGCTCGAAGAACAAGACGAGAAGGCGCTGGTGGGTCAGGTCAGGCAGTCCGAAGTTGTCGATGAGCGTCAGCTCCGAAGCGTCCACCCTGCGACTCCCGATGGCGACCTCGCTGGTGTCGAAGCTCGCATCGTGTAGGGGCGATTGGATGGCTACATCCGAGAACGTCGTCGTGACGTCGTCAAAGACGAACGACCCGATCAACCTTCCGCCGTCGCGGTAGGTCACGTCCTGAAGAGTCCACAGCATCGGAGCGGCCTCAGCGGCAGACGCAGCGAGACTGATCCCGGCAAAGACGACGGCCGACACGACCAGAGATCCCCTATGGAATTTGAACACGATGACCCTCCTTACCGGCCTTCGCCCTTTGAGTTTCGCTTGGCATACGTACAAGCAATTTTTGTGCCGGAGTAATAAAATTATGGCCTATCAATATGTCTTTGCACCGTGAGCGAGCGCGAGTCCGGGTGAGTGTAAGAAGTCTCGACAGTCGCTGGCTTGCGGAGGCTAGGTTTCTCAAACGCCCATTTCCGTGCCGACTGCACCCCGAACACGGCACCCGCCGCGCTTGAATCGGTCTTTGGAGTCAGCTGCGATCTGTCGAGCGTTGACAGCGAAAGGCGTCTTTCACGGGCTTCGTCTGCGGGTTACCCCTGATCACCAGGCCGCTTCCATCGGCTGTCGGACGAGCGCGTGCAGCTCAACGCCGCCGGGCAGGTGGAGCTCAAGCTCAAGACGGCATGGCGCGACGGCACCACGCACCTGGAGATGACGCCGCTGGAGTTCATGCAGCGGCTGGCGGCACTGGTGCCGCGGCCGCGGTTGCACTTGATCAGATTTCACGGCGTCCTGGCTCCGAACGCGAAGCTGCGGCCTGTGGTGGTGCCGCAGGGGCCGGCTGAGACAGAACAGAGCACCGAACCCACAGCCGCCGCCGAATGCGAGATCGAGAGTGCCCAGGCGCGGCCCGGCCGCATCAGCTGGGCGCGGCTGCTCAAGCGCGTGTTCGACATCGACATGCAGCACTGCCCGAACTGCGGCGGCGGCGATCTCAAGATCATCGCGGCCATCCTCGAGCGGCCGGTGATCGAGAAGATCCTCACCCACCTGGGGCTCGATCCCCAACCGCCGCCCAGGGGCCGGGCGCGCGAGGCGGGACACGACGTCGCCGCCTGAGCCGCGTCCGCCGTCAAGGCGACACGCCATAGGCCGCAGAGCTACCCCGCAGCCGAGCTGGCGCTGCGCCCCGTGTCCGTGCGACATGCCTCACATCAGGGTCAACCCTGAGATCTGACATCCTGGCAGGCCAAGGTTTCGACCTGTGAACGGTCGCAAGACCTGCCGACTCGACGGCCATGCCAGTAGAGACGCCCAGCTTCGCGTACTTCAGCCGTCAACGGGCCCGGCCTGGAGCCTCTGCTGGGCCTTGCTGAGGGCGTTTGAAATTCCTATGCGCTGCGCTGCGGCAGACCGAGAATGTCGACAGCAGGTAGGTCGGCCGGATGGTAAAACTGACGGCGCTGGCACCGGACATCCAGGCAGCGATTCTGGACGAGACTCTGCCGGAGGCTGTGTCGCTGTTTGACCTGGCGGTGGACACGCCGTTGTCGTGGCAGGAGCGACGGGGGCGGGTTGGTCGACCGGCTCTATAGCAGCGAAAACGGCCGTTGGACCGACGACGGACAAACGTCAGGTCACGTCCTTACCAGTCATTGGATCACCTCGTCGGCGCGCAGCAGCAGGGAGGGCGGGATCGTCAGGCCAAGCGCCTTGGCCGACTTGAGGTTGATCACGAAATTGAAGCGCGTCGTTTGCTCAACGGCAAGATCGCCGGGTTTGGCGCCCTTCAAGATCCGGTCGATGTAGCGGGCGGCGAGTTGCGCGTACTCGTCTCGCGCCGGCCCGAAGACCATCAAACCGCCAGCCGGAAGAAGGCTGCTGGTGCCGACGACGACCAGCGGCAACCGGTGGGTCTGCGCGAAAGCGGCGATGGCCTCGCGCTTCGACAGGATCAGCGGCTCCGGCGGCAGCAAGATCGCTTGCGTGTTGGCGCTGCGGATGGCCGCGAAAGCGGCCTCGAAATCGCCCTGGCCCCGGACCTCGACGATCTGCGCCTGCATCCCCAAAGCCACGGCATCAGCCCGCATTTGTTTGGAGAAACCGTCGGAGGCTTCGTTGCTCGGATTGGCAAACACGGCAACGCTGCGCAAGCCAGGGGCCGCCTCCTTCAGCAACTGCAGCAGCTTGCGCGCGTATTCGTTGGCCATGAAGCTCGAGCCGGTGACGTTGCCACCCGGCTTGCGATAGTCGGCGACGATGCCGAGTTCGACCGGGTTGCCCACGGCATACATCACGATGGGGATCGACTTCGTCGCCTGCATCAGGGCGCGGGTCGCCGGCAAAGTCTGGGTGAGAATCAGGTCGGGACCCTGGGCGACGATTTCGGCGGCCATGGCCGGCAGCAGTTCGTACCTGCCCTCGGCCGTGCGCGGCTCCAGCAGCACGATGTTGCGACCATCGGTCCAGCCAAGCTTTTCCAGCTCGGCTCGAATCGGCCCGAGGGCGGCCTCGACATCGGCGCGCGGGAACGCGCTGAGAAATGCGATGCGCCGGGGGACTTGCGCCCAAACGAGTGCCAAGGCCCCAAGCGCAAACGGCGGATCTGCATCACGTCTTTTCATCCGGACCCCTTCAGCGTGAACCAACGCAAGAAATGGGATCAGGGGGCGCGAAGCCCCGCGACGCCATAGTGGAATCAGTTTATCGTTGGTCGACAACGCCGTCGATCGCCATGGCGACCCGTACCCGCGCGGTGACGTGCGCCATGCGCGCAGCTTCGACGAAATGGTCGCCGACGCGAAGGCGGTGACGGCCAGGGGCAGCTGCGCGACTTCCACGCGCGCTTCTACGGCGTGACGAACGCGCAGTTCGCCGCCAGCGGCGAGATGGACGAGGGGGCCGTTACAGGGCGCTGGAGGCGACGTTCGGCGACTGGAAGCCCGCGCCCGCGAGCTTCACCCGCGTGCCGACGCCGCTCATCGCGGTGACTCCCGAGCGCTTCATGATCCGCACGCCCGACAAGCAGAACGCGACGATGGCCGTGCGCCTGGCGCTGCCGATCACCGACAACGACGCCGACTACGCCACCCTGATGCTCGCGAACCGCATGCTCGGGCAGGGCGGCAGTTCGCGCCTGTGGCAACGCGTGCGCGAGAGGGCCGAGGGCCTGTCCTACGACGTCGGCAGCGGCGTCGCGTGGAGCAGTCACGAACCCAACTCGATGTGGCAGGCCTGGGCGATCTTCGCGCCGCAGAGCCAGCCGCGCGTCGAGGCGGCGTTCCGCGAGGAAGTGGCGCGCGCGCTGAAGGACGGCTTCACGCAACGCGAACTCAACGAGGCGCGCAAGGGCCTGCTCAGCGAGCGCCAGCATGCCCGCGCGCAGGACACCGTCCTGGCCGGCGCGCTGAGCAGGAATCTCTACCTCAACCGCACGTTCGCCGTCTCGCAGAAGGTCGACGACGCGATCTCTGCGGCGACGCTGAACAGCGTCAATGCGGCGCTGCGCAGGTACCTCAAGCCCGACCGGTTCGTGTTCGCGTTCGGGGGAGACTTCAAACCTTGAGGCCGCTTGGCCGTTCGACTTTGCTGGCCTGACTTGCGGCGCGTGGTGTGCGGGTCCCGTCGCGACGAGGGCCTGCGGCCGTAGCCTGCTGTTCGAGGCTGCCAGTTGAAGGACTGCAGCAGACGGATTGCTGCCATTCGATGACGGCGACCGGCGGGCGGCAAGCGACCGAGGCTGTGTGAAAACCCCCTCACACCTGGCGCATCGAATCCGTAGAGTTCGCGGACATATCGAGCACGGGAGCCGGTATGTCGCGCTTCATCGAAGGACAGGACCGAAGTCACAACAGAGTTGTTGGCGCCGTAGGAATGAACGTTAGAACAGGTGAGCTCACAACTTATCACGCGAAATCGGTTGTGATGTGCACAGGCTCTTCCAGTCGAACCTACATCGTCTCACCTGGTCGTCGCTGGTTCTGGATGCGGGATGTCGGTACTAATAGCGGCGATGGACGTGGAATGTGTTACAGAGCCGGTGTTGAGATGACGATGATGGAGCTCATTCGTACCGACCATATGATCGGTAACACGATGGGTCGCTATTGGGGAGGTCGTCTAATCAACTATAAAGGAGATGAATTTCTAAAAGAGACCTACGCGAAAAGGTGGGGGAGACTATGGTCGATGCATCTAGAGACCATAAAAGGGAATGCTCCTCTCTATTGGGATGCTACGGACTTAGTGAGGATAAGCTGAAGAAACGGAATAACTACGCTAGCTTCAAAAAGCATCAACCCGATATTTATCTTCCTGAATCCTATAGACAGAGAGGTCTTAATCCAAAAGATGATCTTGTCGAGGCAATACCTACGCCGATAGGGTTCCTGGAGGAGCCGACTTTACATACAATGGAGGAACCAGCATGAAAGGACTCTACGCAGCTGGAGACGAAATCTGGATGGACAGCCTAAGCGGAGCATTCGTATTTGCACGCAGAGCAGGAGAGGCAGCCTCCAAATACGCTGCAACACAAGATCTCTTACCTATTGATGAGAATCAACTGAGCCAAATATCGAGTGCAACCCTTTCACCTGAAAAACGGAAGAATGGAATTCAGCCACAGGAGCTCGAAGAGAAAACACGTGCAATCCTAACCCATACGGTAATGTCGTCAAATCCGAGGGTATGCTTAAACACGGACTCAAGTTAATCCGGGAGCTAGAAGAAAGAGCATTACCCCAGCTTGTTGCTAAGAACCCTCATGAGTTGATGAGAGCTGTTGAAGCACGGAATATTATGAACGTCGCTGAGATGCACATGTCAGCAGCTCTCTACCGCACCGAGACAGTTCCATATGGTCGCCATTTCCACCACAGAATCGATTACCCTACACAGCAACCCGAATGGTACAGGCAGCGTGTAATAATCAAGCTTGAAGGTAACAAAATGAAGCTATTCAAACGCCAGACAACGGAGCAGAAGGTGCCGACTCGGGAGGAATATCTAGCCATCAAGGAGGTCCAACCATGATCATAAACATTGATAACGATAAATGCATCGGTTGCAAACGCTGCTACGAATCTTGCCCCTCGACGTCTATACTTGGAACGAAGAACTGAAATACCCCATAATTGCATATGAAGAAGAGTGCCAGATGTGTTTCGTCTGCCAAGAAGAATGCCAAGTTGATGCTATACGCATCAAAATACCTATAGCTTTCTGGTAACTCGTTCCATTTAGGGCCTAAAATCCGTGTAGCGTCATTTAGGCAAGATTTCTAAAGCTTTAATCAATGACATACATCTTCATAATGAGCCGTGCCTTGTCCAAGAACATTGTAGAATGGGTGGAGAATAATAGAGACGAAATAACAGGTTTCCTTCAAGGCTTCCTACGTGTACCGAGTCCGAATCCTCCAGGTGATACTCGAGACGCTGCAGCCTACATTGAACGATTTCTAGAAGAGAGGAATATCAAATACAAGGTAGTTGGACCTGACTCGGAGAAGCCGAACATCGTTTCAAGCTTCACCGCACCACGTCCAGGCCGCAGCCTGATACTGAACGGCCATATTGACGTATTCCCTATCGGTGATGGAAAGAACTGGAGTCACGACCCCTGGGGAGGAGAACTCGTTGATGGCAAAATATTTGGAAGAGGTGCCTGCGACATGAAGGCAGGTACATCAGCTTCAATCTGGACCTATATTTATCTCCACAGCATCCAAAAGGATCTGAAAGGTAAACTAACCCTAACGGTAGTAAGCGATGAGGAGTCAGGCGGCCGGCTCGGCTCTGGCTGGATAGTAGACAATATTCCTGAAGCTATAGGAGACTGCTGTTTAAACGGTGAGCCCAGCAGTCCATACACTTTACGGTTCGGGGAGAAAGGTCCTCTGTGGCTCAAAGTATCAGTCAATACCTCTGGAGGACATGGAGCTTATCCTCATCTAAGTCCAAACGCGATTAAAATCGCCGCAAAACTAATCACCGACCTAGAAAACCTGACTACGGTCCCCATTAATTACCCTGAGAACCTCGCCAGAGCCATAAGGGAGGGACGAGATGCAGCTGAGAAGGCCTTAGGTTACGGAGGGGCAGATGTTATGGAGAAACTTAGTGTCAACATAGGCACCATCTCCGGTGGATTGAAAATCAACATGATTCCGCAGGAATGCACTTTCGAAGTCGACCTCCGTTTACCCCCAGGACTATCTAAGGAAAATGTTATGCCACATATCCTAAGGATTAGCTCAAAGTACCCAGAGGCGAATATAGAAGAGATCCGTTACGATGGACCCAATTGGAGCCCACCCGACGGTGAGATGGCTAGTATTCTAAGAAAAAATTCTCAGCGTTTCGGCATCGATCCAAAACCTATCGTGAGTCTGGGTGCATCTGACTTAAAGTTCTGGAGAATCAAGGGGATCCCAAGTTACTATTATGGTCCAACGAACCATGGAATGGGTACTGTTGACGAATATGTGGAGGTAGAAGAACTTATTCACATCGTAAAAGTACATATTCTCTCAGCCTATGATTATCTTGAAGGTTGGCATACATTTACATTTAACTAGGTAGGCTTTTTTCTCCCTCTATTTTTCTCGAGAACAACCAAGATTAAGACACAAATAATTATGCCGTATTTGAAATACGAAATGATAAATTTGCTTTGTGCGAAAAAACTCACTAACTGAATCCAAATCTCAGGGTAACTACTCGGGTTAGTTAAAATCAGGATTGTCCAGATATTTTCAAGAGCATCGAATAGACCACCAATTATTGAAAATCCGATGCCTAACAAAGCTAGTTTTCTTGAAGATTTTTTCATAAGAATATTTCCTAAGAATCCTAGAAAGCCAAGGCTTAGCAGGACATTACCGAGTATGAAAAAATAATCCCAGTAAGTTTGAATTAAAACAACATCCAAAATGTTGATCCAAGCTGAAAGTATCTGGTCGCTACGCTGTTTGGTCCAAGCCCCTTGGAAATCAAATATCGAGTACCCAGTAGGCTCCATCTTGACAGCTGATTCTACGAAAACAGTTCCAACAACAAGAAGGAGAATTAATAGACCTGAAGCAAATATTACAGTATGTGTTCTTCTCGATATTTCGAAATAGCAGTGAAGATCCATACTGGAAAATGCTATAAGAAAATATAAAAAACAACTGTTATGCAACCGAACCTCCTCTGTTTAAAACGTGGAGAATATTACAATATATTGACAATCGCCATAACCAAGTGTGATTAATATGGGCTCAAGTAAAGA
>CAVPAZ010000029.1:0-10492 GCA_963701725.1 uncultured bacterium
CACCCGCGCAACCCCGACGTACGCGGCGTGCCGCTACATCGCGTGCAGGCGCTCTTTCCGCATGGCCAGGTGCAGGCTCAGCGTGTCACGCTGGCGCCGCCCCTGGCGCGCGCGGTGTGCCGGGTGCACCCGGCGCTGTACAGCGTGTTCAACACGCTGCCGTTGCTGCGGACGCACCTGCTGGCGTGGGTCGGCAAACCGTAGAATACGTACTTCACTACATTTAGGAACGCGATGAAGACGGTCACTGCTGCCGAGGCCAACCGCCAGTTTTCCGCCGTGCTTCGTGAAGTTGCACAGGGCGAGCGGGTGACGGTCACCTCGCGCGGCAAGCCCGTCGCGACCATCGAGCCCATGCGTTCCCGCGCCGGCAGCGCGCGCGCGGGCGCCGCCAAGCGCCGGCTGCTCGAGCACCTGGCCACGGTGCAGGCGGTCGGTGCGCGCGACTGGTCGCGCGACGACTTGTACGACTGAGCCTTCGATGCAGGTTGCGATCGACACCAACGTGCTGGCCTACGCCGAGGGCGCGGGAGACGAGACGCGCCGCGTGCAGGCCCTGGAGCTGATGACGCGACTGCCTGAAGCGGCAGTCATCCTGCCCGTGCAGGTGCTCGGCGAGCTGTATCGGGTGCTGGCCGGCAAGCTGCGCCTGGCTCCCACGCAGGCCCGGGATGCGGTGCTCCGCTGGAGCGACGCCTATACCGTGCGCGACTCGACCTTTGGCGCTCTGCAGTCGGCGTTCGACCTGTCTGCAGCGCATGGCCTGGCGATCTGGGACAGCCTCATTCTTTCGGTTGCCGCCGAGCAGCGCTGCCGCGTCCTGCTCAGCGAAGACATGCAAGACGGATTCACCTGGCGCGGCACCACGGTGGTCAACCCCTTCGCTCAATCGCAGCACACCCTGCTCGCAGCGTTGCTCGAGCCCCCTGCACGACGAGCAGCGCGAAGTCGCTGAAGCAAGTCTCCGTAGATCGCAACCGCATGACATCGCAATTGCCCTTCCTCCCCTTCGCACTGCCCGAGATCGGCGATGAAGAGATCGCCGAGGTCGTCGACACGCTGCGTTCGGGCTGGATCACGACCGGGCCGAAGGCGCGGCGCTTCGAAGAGGATTTCGTCGCCTTTCTGGGCGACCCGTCGCTGGAGGCAGTCGCCGTCAACTCCGCCACTGCCGGCCTGCACCTCGCGCTCGAGGCGCTGGGCATCGGTCCTGGCGACGAGGTCATCACGACGACGCACACTTTCACCGCCACGGCCGAGGTGGTGCGCTACCTCGGCGCCGACGTCGTGCTGGTGGACATCGATCCGGCGACGCTCAACATCGATCCGCGGGCGGTGGAGGTGGCCATCACGCCGCGCACGAAGGCGATCATTCCGGTGCACTACGCCGGCTTGGCGGTCGACATGGCGGCGATCCTCGCCATCGCGAAACGCCACGGGCTGAAGGTGGTCGAAGACGCCGCGCATGCGCTGCCCACCACCTGCGGCGGCAAGCTCGTCGGTACGCTGGCCTCCGACGCGACCGTCTTCAGCTTCTACGCCAACAAGACCATCACGACGGGCGAGGGCGGCATGCTCGTCACGCGCGATGCGGCGCTGGCCAAGCGCGCCAGGGTGATGCGGCTGCACGGCATGAGCCGCGACGCCTTCGACCGCTTCACCGCCACCGTGCCGAGCTGGGCCTACGAGATCGTCGCCCCTGGCTTCAAGTACAACCTGACCGACATCGCCGCAGCCCTCGGTCTGCAGCAGTTGAAGCGCCTCGACGCCTTCCAGCGCCGGCGCGAAGAGATCGCAGCGATGTACCACGAGGCGTTCACGGGTCTGCCTCTCGTCACGCCGCCGCGCGCAGCGCCGGGCGACCGGCATTCGTGGCACCTGTACGTGGTGCGCCTGGCCGACGGTGCGCCGCTGGCCCGAGACCGTTTCATCGAGCGGATGTTCGAGGCCGGCATCGGCTGCAGCGTGCACTACATCCCGCTGCACCTGCACCCCTACTGGCGCGACCGCTACGGCCTGGCTCCGGCGCAGTTCCCGCACAGCCAGCACGCCTACGAGCGGATGCTGACGCTGCCGCTGTACACGCGGATGAGCGATGCCGACGTGCAGCGCGTGTGCGACACCGTGCGCACGCTGTTGCGAGGCTGACCCTTCATGGCCAAGCGCGTGTTCGACCTGTTGCTGGCGAGCGTCGGCCTCGCGCTGCTCTCGCCGCTGCTGCTGCTCATCGCGCTCGCCATCAAGCTCGACTCGCGGGGCCCGGTGTTCTACCGCCAGCAGCGCGTCGGGCGGCGCGGCGTGCCGTTTCGCATCCACAAGTTCCGCACGATGTTGCATGACGAGCGCGATGCCGGGCCGCAGATCACCGTCGGCGTCGATGCGCGCATCACCCGCGTCGGCGCCGTGCTCAGGCGGCACAAGCTCGACGAGCTGCCGCAGCTGATCGACGTGCTGCAGGGCGCGATGAGCCTCGTTGGCCCGCGGCCCGAGGTGCCGCGCTACGTGGCGCTGTACCCGCCCGACCTGCGCGCCAGGGTGCTTTCGGTGCGGCCAGGCATCACCGACCTGGCGTCGATCACGTTCCGCAACGAGAGCGAGCTGCTCGCGCGTGCCGCCGACCCCGAACGCGAGTACCTGCAGGTCGTGATGCCGCGCAAGCTCGCACTGGCGGCGAGCTACGCCGATGCGCCTTCCCTCGCCCAGGACCTCAGGATCCTGTGGCGCACGCTGCGCCTGTTGATGGGCGCGCAGTAGACGCCATGCGACCGATGTTCTGGCAACGGCTCGACAGCTTCCTCACGCTGCTGCGGCCGCGACGGCAGTTGCTGTCGCTCGCGATCGACGGCGTCGTGATCGCCGCGTGCTGGAACGTCACCTACCTGTTCCGGCTCGGCTTCGAGCGCTGGCTGAGTGCCCGGCCTGGCTACGACCCGTGGGTCATGCTCGGCATCGTCGCGCTGTACCTGGCGGTGTTTATCGGTGCCGGTGTGCCGCGCGGGATGTGGCGCTTCTCGGGCTTCGGCGAGATCAAACGGTTGACGCTGGCCTGCCTGGCCGCCGGGCTGCTCGCCGCCGTGGCGGTGCTGATGGCGCAGCTCACGAAGGTGCCGCGCGCGGTGCTTGCGCTGCACCCCGTCGTCACACTGATGGGCCTGTGCACGGTTCGCCTCGCCTACCGCATGCTGTACGAGCACATGCGCAGCCGCATCGCCGGCGACGCAGTCGAGCAGCGCCGCGCGCTCGTGCTCGGCGCGGGCGACGCAGCGCGGCTGCTGCTTGCCGGCATCCAGCACGAAGGCTGGGTGGTCGTCGGCCTGCTCGACGACGACCCGCTGAAGCAGCGCTCGCGCATCGGGGGCGTGCCCATCCTCGGGCCGCTCGCGTCGGTGAAGGAGCACGTGGAACTGCAGGGCATCACCCACTTGGTGCTGGCCATGCCGAGTGCGAGCGCGGGCGAGCGCCGGCGCGCGATCGAAATCGCAGCCGACACCGGGTTGCCGGTGCTGACGGTGCCTTCGGCGCAGGAACTGCTCGAAGGCGGCCAGGTCAGCCGCGTGCGAGACATCGAGCCCGAAGACCTGCTCGGGCGCGAACCGGTGCAGCTCGACGAGGCCGGCATCGCCGAGCTGATCTCTGGCAAGACCGTGCTCGTCACCGGCGCCGGCGGGTCGATCGGATCCGAGCTGTGCCGCCAGGTGGCGCGCTACGGCCCGGCGCGGCTGGTGCTGTACGAACTCGGCGAATACGCGCTGTACCAGATCGAGCAGCAGCTCAGCGAGCTGCACCCGCACCTGCCGCTGGTGCGGCTGATGGGTGACGTGAAGAACCTCGCCCACCTGCGGGCGACTTTCGCCGCGTATCGCCCGCACGTCGTCTTCCACGCCGCGGCGTTCAAGCACGTGCCGCTGATGGAGGCCGAGAACGCCGGGGCGGCGCTGCAGAACAACACGCTCGGCACCTGGCACGCGGCAATGGCGGCGGCCGAGGCGGGTGCCGAACGCTTCGTGCTGATCTCCACCGACAAGGCCGTCAACCCGACCAACGTGATGGGCGCTACCAAGCGCGCCGCCGAGATGGTGTTGTCGCAACTGGCGACGCAGGGCCACGCGACGCGCTTCGCCGCGGTGCGCTTCGGCAACGTGCTCGGCTCGAGCGGCAGCGTGATCCCGAAGTTCACCGAGCAGATCGCCCGCGGCGGGCCGGTGACGGTGACGCACCCCGACATCACGCGCTACTTCATGACGATTCCCGAGGCGGCACGCCTGGTGCTGCAGGCCGCGGCGCTGGCCGAGACCGGGCAGGTCTACGTGATGGACATGGGCGAGCCGGTGAAGATCGTCGAGCTCGCGCGTGACCTGATCCGCCTGGCGGGGCACTCGCCCGAAGAGATAGGCATCGTCTTCAGCGGCCTGCGGCCGGGCGAGAAGCTGTACGAGGAGCTGCTGGCGGATGCCGACAGCACCTTGCCGACGGTGCACCCGCGCCTGCGGATCGCCTTGCTGCAGACCGCCGAGATCCAGCCCCTGATCGCTGACCTGGCCTCGGGCCTCGACGCCTGTGGCGCCGGGGCGACCGAGGAGGCCGTCAAGCGATGGTTGCAGCGGCACGTGCCGGAATATCGGCCGAGCTGATGCTTGGGTCGGTCAGGCCGCCTGCCTTGTCTGCGCCGGCTCCTTACATTGCAGCAAAGCCTATTCACCCGCAGCTACCTTCGATCGCGGCGCTGTGAAAGACTGCGGCATGATGCCGGTCTCGTGATCCTGGTCGGCCTGACCTCGGGATCAACGCCTGAGCACCAGCCACCTCGGCGTCTTGAAGCGCACGATGCTCGCATAGAGCAGCACGTACAGCACCATGAACAGGAACAGGAAGACCGTGAGCACGGTCGTGTCGTCCCACCACAGCACCGCCGGTATCACCGACAGCAGGCACAGCAGCCACAGGTAGGGCGAGGTCAGCGAGTTGCGCTGCGTCTGGCGTCGCTCGGGCGTGTGCCCTTCCCAGCCGCGCACCAGCCGGCGGTGAATGAGCGTGTGCAGGTGGATGCCGTCGGGCGCGCCGGTGGCCACGCCGCGAACGAACTTGCGCCGGTAGATCGTGAAGATCGTCTCGAAGATCGGGTAGGCGCAAAGCAGCAGCGTGAAGATCGGCGAAACCTCGGGGTTGCGATTCAGCAGCAGCACGGCGAGTTCGGCGAGAAAGAAGCCGAGCAGATAGGCCCCGCCGTCGCCTAGGAAGATCAGCCCCGCCGGGAAGTTCCAGACGAAGAAGCCGAGCACGGCGCCGGTGCCGATCAGCGCTGCCGTGAAGACCAGCGTGTCGCCGACCTGGAACGCCACGTAGGCGATGGCCAGCAACATCATCAGCACGCACATCGAGGCCAGGCCGTTGAATCCGTCGATGATGTTCACCGCGTTGGCCACCCCGGTGACGACGAAGACGGTCAGCGCCACCGCGAACGGTGCGAACACGATCAGCGAGTCGACCCCCGGGATGTCGGTGCGGCGGACCACTGCGTCGAGCGCCCACGCCGCGAGGCCGGCCGAGACGGCAGTGAAGAACAGCCGCCGCCGCGGCGACTGCGCCTTCGTCAGGTCTTCCGCCAAACCCGACACAAAGGCCGGCACGCTGCACAGCAACAGCAGCCAGATCGCCCCTGCCTCCGCGCGATCGGTGAACCGCGCCAGCGCCACGCAGGCCAGCAGGGCCAGGAAGATGCTGACGCCGCCGATGCGCGGCACCGGCGCCGAATGAAACTTCTGCGGCCCCGAGAGGTCGTGGTCGGCCGAATGGTGCGCGTGCTGCTCGGCGGAGCGCACGACGAGCAGGGTCGCCAGCAGCGAGGTGAGGAAACTCAGGATCAGGAAGGTCATTGCGATTGCGGATCGGGGCGTGCGGGATTATCTGTCCTGACCCAGGAAGCTCAGGATCATCGATGCGGCGCCGTCCATCGAATCGCTGCGGGTGCCACCCGGCAACCGGCTGGAGCCCCTGAAGGGCGGCCGCAAAGGGCAGTGGAACATCCGAATCAACGATCAGTGGCGCATCTGCCCCGCTGGAAGGACGGCACCGCGCTCGACGTGGAGATCGTGGACTATCACTGACCCAAGAGGGACGGCATTCAATGGAGCAACGGCATGAGCATCGCACGCAATGAACTGACGAGAGAAAGCTTCAAGGGCATCACCACCGGTCGCAAGCTGGCTGCGGTGCATCCGGGCGCAGTGCTGCTCGCCGACTTCATCGAGCCGATGCAGATCACGCGTTACCGTGTGGCCAAGGCCATCGGCGTGCAGCAGCGCCGCATCGACGAGATCTGTGCCGGCGAGCGTGGCGTCACGGCCGACACTGCGGTGCGTCTGGGACTGGCGTTCGGCATCGACCCGCAGTTCTGGCTGAATCTGCAGGGGCAGTACGACATCGAGGTGATCCAGCGCGAGCATGGGGCGCAACTCGCCGAGGAGGTGCACGGGCTCGCCGCATGAGATGACACTGCGCTGGTGCAGATCAGCGCTGCTGTCGCACTTCCCGTCATTCAAACAGCGTCATCAATCGCCCGAGGGCGTCATCGATGACTTCCTGCGGCACTCGCTCGACCTTCTTCGCCTTGCGTGCGGCCAGATCCATCATCCGCATCTTGTTGACGAGCGCCACGCCCCGCGTCCTGCAGCCCGTGCCCGTCAGAGAAACCGCGAACCCCGCGAAGCGCGAGAAATCATCGCCCTGCGTGATCGGTGCCACGAGAACATTACCGAGCCGATTGAAGTCTCGGGTAGTGAGCACGAGCGCCGGGCGCGCGTCACCTCGCATCTCATGACCTTCCACCGGGTCCAGGCGCACCTTCACGATGTCGCCGCGCTCGAACACCGCCATCACCAGGCCTCCTGGCCGACTGGCCTGGCGTTGTTCCACAAGGCGAGGTCCGCAGGCGGTGGCGCCTTCGGATCGCACTGGGCGAGCAAAGCCGCCAGGCTGTGGCGACGCTTCGGCGCCAGGGTGATCCGGCCATCGGGAGTTGAATCCAATGTCATCGATTGACCCGCCTTGAGGCCCAAATCCTTCAGCACTGCCGGCGGCAGTGCCAAGACCGTGCTGTTGCCGTACTTGCGAAGAACCACTTCCATGCCTGTCACCGCCTGACGTTGAACACTGTTGAACAAATTCTACATCGAGCGCGACGTACGGCAGGTGCCGAAGGTGGCAACATGTTGACCCTCCAGTGCTGTGTGTCGATGTGCGCAGCCTCCCACCGCCTCACTTCGGCGCCGGTCGTCCGACGCAACAGGGAAGCCTTAAAGACCACTGCGCTAGCATCCGGCCATGCGCCTCACCCCCGACCAAGCCCATGCCATCGTCGCCGCCACGCACGAGCTGGCCGGCGCCGACGCCTGCGTTCGGCTGTTCGGCTCGCGCCTTCACGATGACATGCGGGGCGGAGACATCGACCTGCTGGTGGAGTGCCCCCGCCCGGTGGTGCGGCCGGTGTGGCTGGCAGCACAGATCACGGCACGCCTGCAGCGAACGCTGGGTGACCGCAAGATCGACGTGCTGGTGATCGACCCCAGTACCCCCCTGGAACCGGTTCACCTCGTGGCGCGGGCCGAAGGGCAGGTGCTGCAATCATGATGACACTGGACCCCGTCCGCGAACGCCTGGCCTTTCTGCTCGGGACGGTGGCGCTCGAGGCCGAGCACTTGCAGGCCACCGATCGGCGCCTGTTCGCCGAAGCGTTCACACCCGAGCGCGCCGTCACGCTGCGTGACGACGGCTTGCTTGCCGAAAGGCTGGATGCGTTTGCCGCCCGATTCGCGCGACTGCAAGACACCATTGGCGACAAGCTGTTGCCGACACTGTTGACCCGGCTGGGGGAACCCGTGGGTAGTGTTCTGGACAACCTGGACCGCGCTGCTCGGCTGGGCTTGCTGGCGAAACCCAGCGAGACCTGGATAGCGGTCAGGGCGTTGCGCAACCGCATGGTGCATGAGTACATACGCAATCCCGACTTGCTGGCGCAGGCGGTGAATGAGGCCCATCAAGCGGTGCCGATGCTGGTGCAATTCGGGGAGGCTTGCGGCGTCTATGCGGCAGCCAAGGGTCTGCTCTGATCGGCCTGCCGACCTGGCCTCAGCGCCGACGAACCAGCCACGCGGACTGCAGGGTCACTCGATCAGTGCTGCCACGCGCGCCAGCACGTCGGCGATCAACTCGGGCGGCACGGGTTCGATGAACTGTGCGCGTCGCGCCATCCAATCCACCGTGCGGACTTGATTGCTCAGCACGACACCATCGGTCGCCAGCCCGGCTCCGGTCAGTCGGGTATCGCGGATCACTCGGTCAGGGGTACCTCGAACGATTCGGGCGGCAAGCCGGCCTGTTGGCGGGCATGCATGTGCACGAAGGCCTGTTCGATGTGGCGAGTCAAGCGCGGCGTGTCGAACAGGACCGCGCTGTTGCGAGCCTGTCGCACCGCCTCGCGCAGCGCCGCCAGGCGCGCCGGATCGCGCGCCAGCGCGAGTGCCAGCGCTTCGTACGCGGCGGCATCCGTGGCCACACAACCAGGCTGGCCGATGGCATGCAGCAGGCTCGCTGCCACCCGGCCTGCGAACGCGCTGCCGAGCAAGGTGATCATCGGCAGCCCGGCCCAAAGCGCATCGCTGGCGGTGGTGTGGGCGTTCACGGGCCAGGTGTCGAGGAACAGGTCGGCGCAGCGATGCCTGGCCAGGTGTTCGTCCGGCGGCAGCCGCGCCGCGAAGACGAGCCGCTCGGGCGCCACGCGCGCGCGGCGGCTTCGCGCCGCAGGTTGTCGGCCACGGCGGGGTTGTCCTGCAGCAGCCACAGCACGCTGCCGTCCACCTGCTGCAGCAGCCGCATCCAGATGTCGAAGACCTCGGGCGTGATCTTGTAGCTGTTGTTGAAGCTGCAGAACACGAAGCCCTGCTCTGGCAGGCCGAGCTCGTCACGTGTGAACACGCGTTCGGCGATCGGCCGACTGGCGTCGTTGCACTGGTAGCAACCGGGCAGGCGCGCGATGCGCTCGCTGTAGTGCGGCTCGTGCTCGGGCGGCACGGTCAAGCGGTCGGCAATCAGGTAGTCGATGTGGGCCATGCCGGTCGTGCCCGGGTAGCCGAGATAGCCCACCTGTAGTGGTGCCGCGCGGTGGCTGAAGATTCCCGGTCGCGCGTCGTTCGTGAAGCCCTTCAGATCGATCGCGATGTCGATGCCCAGCTCGCGGATCAACCGGCGGCCTCGGCGTCGGAATGCCAGTGGATAGCGACGAAGCGATCGAACGCTGCCTTCAGGCGCCGCTGGTAGCGGTCTTCCGTCAGCGGCCCGAACGACAGGCCGAACAGTTCGAAGCGCGTCTTGTCGATGAGTTCGATCATGCCCGTGATCAGGTAGGCCGTGGCGTGCTCGTGGAAATCGGAGCTGACGAATGCGAGCCGGATGCGGCTGTTTGGCGGCGGCGGTGCCGGCGCGGCTTCGTCGTGCGGCGCAAACTGTGCGGCGGCATAGAGGCGGGCCGAGACGAACTGCAGGGCCGGGCTGGCGCTACCGTGAGCGTAACAAAGGGCGTAGCTACCGCGTCGCCTGCTGCCGTGCGACGCCTCGAGCAAGGCCACGCTCTCGGCACGCTGGCGCCAATCGCATTGCATCAGCTCGAAGTACAGCGCATTGCCGAGCGTGTAGGGATGGTCCGGATCGATGGCCAGCGCCGCGCGAGCATCAGCTGCGGCCTCGGCATAGTTGCGCAGCCGCGCCCAAAGACCGGCGCGGTTGGCCAGTGCGTCGGCCCGCGTGCCGACATCCGCGGGCTGCAACTCGATGGCTCGGTCGTAGCTCGCCAAAGCCACCTGCGGCCGCCCCGCCTCGGCCAGCGCCACACCGAGGTTGTTGTGCGCCTGAGCGAAATCGGGCCGGCAGGCGATGGCCTGCGGTAGCGCGCGATCGCCTCATCGATGCGGTGCTGGCTGGCCAGCAGGGCGCCCAGGCAGTTGTGCGCCTCGGCCTGGCGCGGCTCAACGCAATGGCGCGTGTGTAGTCGCTCAAGGCCATATCGTCGCGCCCGCGGGTCGCGAGCAACGCGCCGCGATTGCTGTAGGCATCGGCATAGTCGGGGTCGAGTTCGATGGCGCGGTCGTAGGCCTGCTCGGCCTCGTCGAGGCGGTCAACTGCCACAGCGCCAGCGCGCGTGCATTGTGTGCGGGCGCATAGGCCGGCTCGCGCTCGAGCAGGCGGTCGAACTGCGCCAGCGCTTCGGCGTAACGCTGCTGCTCGCAGAGCGTGATGCCGATGTTGTTGGCGGCGCGCAGGTGCCGCGGCGCAATGGCCAGCGCGCGCTCGAAGCTCTGTAAGGCTTCGGCCGCGCGGCCGAGCTCGCGCAGCGCGATACCCAATCCCACGGCCGCATCGGCATGGCGCGCATCGAGCGCCAGCAGCTGCGCGTAGTGTTCTCGGGCATCGTGCGGCCGGCCTGCGGCCAGGCACAGATCGG
>CAVPAZ010000030.1:0-47190 GCA_963701725.1 uncultured bacterium
ATGCATCGGCGCTGAATCTGGAGCCAGCGCCACGCGATGCCACGGCCTGCCACGCAGCGGACAGATGCTCTGCTCCTTCCTCGCCTCTTCCTTGATTGACGATGTGACGGCTTTGTCACGTACAGCTTGCATGAAAGTGAGCGACACATGCTGCCCACCGCCGATTCCAGTCGAACAGCACGCGTCGAAGCACGCATCGCGCCAGATGCACTGGCCGTTGTTCGTCGCGCTACCGAAATCCAAGGCCGCAGCCTCAGTGACTTTCTGGTCGCTGCGGCCCTGAAGGACGCGCACCGGACGATCGAGGAAGCACAGATCATCCGCCTGTCGGTCGCGGATCAGCAGCGCTTTGCCGAGGCGTTGTCGAACCCCCCGCCAATGGCGCCAGCGATGAAGCGCGCCCTGCAGGCGCACAGGCGGCTTATTCGTGAGTCAAAGTGAGCGGAGCTTTTCGTCTGGAGGTACTGGGGACGCATCACGACCGTACTCGATTCAATTGCGGCATCGCAGCGCTGGATGGGTACTTCCGAACACAGGCCACCCAGGATGCACGGCCGTCGTGCCAGTGCCTGCTATGTCGCGGTCCAGGATGAAACCAAACGGTCGCCGGCTACTATACCCTGGCTGCAGGCGGCGTGCCGCTCACCGACTTGCCCGAGAGCCTCTCGAAACGACTGCCCCGGTATCCATCGGTCCCGGTCGCCAGGGTGGTCGCCTGGCGGTCGACCGGCCGTTTCAAGGGCGAAAGCTTGGCGCCGCGCTGCTTGCCGATGCGGCGTCTGCGCGCGCTGCGCTCCGAGGTCGCCGTCTTTGCGCTAGTCGTCGATGCCAAGGACGATGCGGCCATTGGGTTCTATCGGCACCATGGGTTCAAGGTCTACGGGGGACAGCCAAGGCAGTTGATCGTTCCCTTGGGCAGCTTCCAGGCAACGCCTGACTCGTGCACTGACTGCGCAGATCAGCGATAGTCCTCTTCGAGCTGGTGAAGGCCATACGGCAGCAGGCCGGGATTTGAGAAGAGGCTGCAACATGCGTTACCCCGTCGCCATTGAACCTGGCACTGAGACCGAAGCATTCGGCGTCGTTCAAACCGGCATAGCCGTGGACCAGGACGTTTCTGAAGGCGATGAGCTGTCTTTGTCGCGGCACCTTCGCGGCAAGCACCGGATCGATCCTGGACAACTGACTCAAGGCCTCACCCATGTTCTGAAGCTGCCTCTCGACGGCAGAGCGAATGAGCGAGTCATTCTGGTATCGGTCGAGGTCGACACCAGCGACAAACCGTCTGACCGCGTCGCAGGCTTCGGCGATGTCCCACAAGCACGCGCTCGGCACCCGCTTCATGCCTGGAAGACGAGTCTGCGGTCTCGTTCGATCGAGGCCTTGATGTAGGGATTTCGGACCGATCCGACAGAGACGAGGTCGACGTTGCGGCCGAAAAGGGCCTCGAGGTCGTCCTTGAGGCCGAAGTAGGCATCCAGCGGGCTGGTCTTCGGATCGTCGGGCAACTTCACCAAGAAATCGATGTCGCTGCGTGCCTCGTCAAAGTCATCGCGCGCCGCGGACCCGAAGACTTCCAGGCGCGTCACGCCGCGGCGGCGGCAGAGCGCAGCCACCTCGTCTCGGCGCGATTCGACAACGTCATGCATGCGCAAATTCTAGGCTTCGCCCGCCCCGGCCGCCTCACTCGTTGTGGTCGTATGTTGGCAGCATGCGGGGCGTGTCCGCTCTGAAGTGTGGGGCCGTGTTCGAGTTGGTGGCGCAGTGCGATGCTGCGGGGATTGTCGCAGGGCTCGGAGGCTCTTCACCGGGTGGTGATGGCCGGCGACGTGAATCTTGGCGGTGTGGCTGATGACTGGTTCACGCCACTATTGGTCTCGCCCGCACGTCAAGCGTCGTCATGGCTGCGCCATCTCGCTCTGCAGGAAACCCGCTTCGTCGATGTCGTGGGTGTAGCGCTGGATGCGATCGATCGCCTGCAGGATGTGCTCGAGGTAGTCGGGCAGGCGCTGCGGATCACGGCTCATACTGACACGGCCTCCGCGAGCACCGCATCACGGAACTTTTCAGGAAGTGCATTCGGTGTCAAAACGTCTACCGGCACGCCCAGCAACTTGCGCAACTCGTGCCGTATCGCGCCGATGTCGACGACGAACTTCGTCGCGTCAGTCGCTGTCCCAAGGATTCGTCAAAGCCAGGCCGCAGCCCTCGAAGTCGGATACGTTGCGTGTGGCCAGGCCCAAACGATGACTCAGGGCAATCGCTGCGATCTGGCCGTCGAACTGCGAGATGGGCGTGCCTGCGCGGCGCCGGGCAGCCACGACCACGGCGTAGTCGGCCGCGGAGCTCGAGTCGAACGGCAGGATGCGGCCGGCAAAGTCTTCGAGGAACATCGCCTCGAGCGCCTGCTCCAGCTGGTGACGTCGCTTGCCAGCGGGCAGCAGACGCGCGCCGAGCATCATCTCGGCTTGCGTCACCGCGCTCACGAACAAGCCATTGGCGGGCTGCAAGGCGACCCAAGCGAGCACTGTTGAATCGGGCTGCGCGCGCAGGAGTTCGGAAAGCACATTTGTGTCGAGCAGGATGCTCATGCGCGCCGCTTTGTTCGGGCCTGGCCTTTGGAGGGCGCGGTACGAGCGGCCTTCGAATCTTCGTCGAAGCTTGGCGGGGTCCGCACTGGCTCACGCTTGGGCACGCTCAGTTCCACGTCACCGAGGCCGGCAAACCGCGCACGGATACGAGAGGCCAGATCCTTGGCGGGAACGGGTGACTCGAGAAGAGCAGCACGCAGTATCTGCCGCGCCTCTTCTTCCATGGAGCGGTTGCGGCTCGCGGCGCGCATGCGAAGACTGCGCTTGAGTGACTCGTCCAGGTCGCGAATGGTGAGTGTGGCCATGTGGGTGCTCCTGGTCGGGAGGCATTGTACTCAATGCTGTCATTGATAGCATGTGTGCTGGGCTCTGGCCGGCCACTTCCGCGGCACCTGAAACAGCATCGCGGCTCAGTGATAGTCCTCTTCGAGCTGGTGGCGTACCGCGGAGACGACCACGTCGGTGGTGCCGACAATCTCGAAGAGCGCCACATAGCCGGAGCGACCAAACGGAATGATCAGTTCGCGCAAGAAGGGGCTCTGGCCTGCCTTGCGGCACGTGAAGGGCGAGGTCCTCAGGGTAGCGACACCCGCCCGGATGGCAACAAGTGCCTGTTCGGCCAGTTCGAGGTCCCCACCGGCGCGCTCAAGTTCCCGCTCGAGAACGAAGTCGAACAACCGATCCAGGTCAGCTTCGGCGTCCCTGGTCAGGCGGACCCGAAAGTTCACCGCGGTGTCGCCGGCTTGCGAGAACGCGCAATTTCCAACTTGCGCTGGAGCTTCTGCACGACCACGTCGGCGTCAACGTAGCCACCTGTGCGGCGAGCATCGTCGAGCGAGCGCAGGCCCCTGGCGATGAACTCCGCCTGGTTGCGCCTGCGCAGCACGGTCGCGCGAACCGATGCCTCCACGAACTCGGACACCGTTTCACCTTCGCCGAGCAGCGACTCGACTTCTGCACGCAACTCTGGCTCGACGCGAACTGACGGGATGGTGGCGGTCTTCATGGCGACAAATGTAGCGCATTTGCGTTGCGCACGCTTCGTTTGAGCAGCGGCGACTGGGATGCCCGCGGCATGGCCGCGTCACCATCGGCGAGGCCATCAAGCTGACCGGGGCCAGCCGCAACACGCTCAAGCAGCATTTCCGGGCACTGGTCGAGCGCGGAACGCTGAACCAGCGCGGCAGCGGCCGAGGGGTGTGGTACGACCTGCGATGACGGGCACGCGGTGCCGGGTTCGATTCCGCCAATGGGGAATTGAACTGGGGCGGCCGTCCGCCATGCGGATCGATCAGGCGCTCAGCCGCACCCGGTGCCGCGCCGCCTGGGCGCGAACCTGCGCGGGCGCGGTGCCGCCGAGCACGTTGCGTGCGTCGAGCGAGCCGCGCAGCGACAGCACGTCGTACACGTCTTCGCCGATTTCCGGGTTGAAGCGCTGCAGCGCGGCCAGCGACAGTTCGCGACAGGTCGCAGCCCGTCGGCCTGCGCGGCCTTCACCGCGTGCGCCACCACTTCGTGGGCGTCGCGGAACGGCAGGCCCTTCTTCACCAGGTAGTCGGCCAGGTCGGTCGCGGTGGCGTAGCCGCTTGCGTCGCGGCGCGTTCCATCGCCTCGGGCTTGACGACGATGCCGCCCGACCAGTTCGGCAGAAGATGCGCAGCGTGTCGTTCAGCGTGTCCACCGTGTCGAACAGCGGCTCCTTGTCTTCCTGGTTGTCCTTGTTGTAGGCCAGCGGCTGGCCCTTCATCAGCGTCAGCAGCCCCATCAGGTGGCCGACCACGCGGCCGGTCTTGCCGCGCGCGAGTTCGGGCACGTCGGGGTTGCTTCTTCTGCGGCATGATCGAGCTGCCGGTGCAGTAGCGGTCGGCGAGCTCGATGAAGCCGAAGTTCTGGCTCATCCACAGCACCAGCTCTTCGGCCAGGCGCGAGACGTGGACCATCGTGATGGCTCGCCGCGGCCGTGAACTCGATCGCGAAGTCGCGGTCGCTCACCGCGTCGAGGCTGTTCTGGCACACGCAGGGCGGCCCGCTTCGTCGACATGCCGAGCGTTCGCGCCACGCGTTCGCGGTCCAGCGGGTAGCTCGTGCCGGCCAGCGCGGCCGCGCCGAGCGGCAGGCAGTTGGTGCGGCTGGCGCACATCGGCCATGCGCTGCGCGTCGCGCGCGAACATCTCCACGTAGGCCAGCATGTGGTGGCCGAAGCTCACCGGCTGCGCCACCTGCAGGTGCGTGAAGCCGGGCAGGATCACGGTCTCGGCATGCGGCTCGGCCAGTTCCACCAGCGCGCGCTGCAGCGCGCACAGCAGCGCGTGCGATGGCGTCGATCTCGCCGCGCAGCCACAGCCGCACGTCGGTGGCCACCTGGTCGTTGCGCGAGCGGCCGGTGTGCAGCCGCTTGCCGGCGTCGCCGACGCGCTGCGTCAGGCGGGCCTCGATGTTCAGGTGCACGTCTTCCAGCTCGAGCTTCCACTCGAAGCGCGCCGGCCTCGATCTCGGCGGCGATCGCCGCCAGGCCGCGCTCGAGTCGAGCGAGGTCCTGCGCGCTGATGATGCCCTGCGCGGCGAGCATCTCGGCATGCGCCAGGCTGCCGTGCGATGTCGGCCGCCACAGCCGCTGGTCGAAGCCGACGCTCGCGGTGTAGCGCTTCACCAGCTCGCTCATCGGCTCCGAGAACAGGGCCGACCAGGCGTGTGGATTTGTTATCGAGTTGATTGCTGGACATGGTGTGGGGCAAAGGACGCAAGCCGGCGCTGGGCGCGGCGGTCTGAGTTGGCGACAATGCGCTGGCGCCGAGTGCCAGAATTCTATGAGCCCTGCCGCACCCCACGATGCACCGACCCACTCGGCTGCCGGAGCAGTTCGCACCCGCGAGCCGCGCCGCGCAGCCTATGGCCGCCGCACACGCGCCCCGGCGATCTGGCGGCGAGCGCAGTTCGACCTCACCCGCTTCGACCCGTGGCCGAGGATCGCGAGCGCGCGCCGGGCGCGGTGCGGCGATCGCATTCGACATGTGCCACAGCGGCGGTGGCGCTGCGCGTGCTGCTGTTCGTCCAAGCGGTGCTCGCGATCGGCGTGCTGGTCGGCGCGCCGAGCTGCGGCGCAATGGCGATCCAGCTCGGCGCTGGGCTCCTTCGCCGCGCTGCGCGGCGTCGCTGCTCTGGCTCGCGCGGTCGTGCGCTGCTGAAGACGTGCTGGCGCGCCGCCCGAACCCGCCCGTGCGTGCGGGCATCGTGCTCGTCCTCGGCATGCGCAGCGGCGCTTGTGCGGAGGTGGCACCGTTGTCGGTGGGCTGGTGCCTGCGGAACGCCGGACGCCGCGCGCTGGCCGGCGTGCGCCGCGGCCGGTGCGGCGCTCGCCGCGGGGCTGGTCTACTGGCTCGACCTGCGCGCACGGCTGTGGCGCCCGGCCGAGACGAGCGCGCGACTGGCGGAGCTGCAGTCGCGCATCCGGCCGCACTTTCTGTTCAACACGCTGAACACCGCCTCGCGCTGGTGCGCGTGGACCCGGAGCGCGCCGAAGCGCGTGCTCGAAGACCTGGCCGAACTGTTTCGCGTGGCGCTGGCCGACACCGGCGCAGGCCGGTGACGCTCGGCGAGGAGGTCGAGCTGGCGCAGCGCTACCTCGCGATCGAGCAGATCCGCTTCGGCAACCGACTGCGCGTGCAGCTGGGACATCGATCCCGGCGCCGCCGCGGCGCGCGTGCCGCCGCTGGTGCTGCAGCCGCTGGTCGAGAACGCGGTGCGCCACGGCGTCGAGCCGGCGCTGGACGGCGGGCAGATCCGGGTGCGCACGCGGCTGCAGCGCGGGCCAGGCCGTGGTCGATGATCGACAACACGGTGCCCGGCGAGCCTTCGCGCCCGGGCGCCGGCATGGCGCTGCGCAACGTGCGCGAGCGCCTGCGCCTGCTGCACGACGTCGCGGCGCAGTTCGACGCCCGGCGCGAGCGGCGACTCTTCCGCGTCCGCATCGTGGTGCCGTGCTGAACGCCTGGGCCATCGACAGGGCCACTCCGCTTGCGCGATCGCTGCTGAAGTCGACGACGAGAGCAACTGCGCGCGACTGCGCCTGCGCAGCGCTGGTCGAGCGAATGCGCCTGCGCCGCGCAGGCCGAGCGTGCGTCGGCGAGGCCGGCCAATGCGACGCAGGCGCTGGTCTTGCTGGCGGCGCACGAGTGCGACCTGGTGCTGCTCGACATCCGCATGCCCGGCCGCGACGGCCTGCAACTCGCCGCCGAGCTGCGCGCGCGTGCCGCGCCCGCCGGCGGTGGTGTTCGTCACCGCGCATGCCGAGCATGCGCTCGGCGCGTTCGACCTCGATGCGGTCGACTACCTGACCAAGCCGGTGCGGCGCGAACGCCTGCAGGCTGCGCTGCAGCGCGTCGCGCAGCGCCTGGCGCAGCCGCTCGCCGCGTCGCGGCGGTGCTCGACGCCGAGCCGGTGATCGTCGTCAGCGAACTCGGCCGCGTCTGCGCGTGCCCGTTGCACGAGGTGCTGTACCTGAAGGCCGAGCTGAAGTACGTGACGCTGCGCACCGCCGAGCACAGCTACGTGCTCGACGAAGCGCTGAGCGACCTCGAGCAGCGCCTGGGAGATCGCTTCCTGCGCGTGCATCGCAATGCGCTGGTCGCGCGGCGCGCTTTGCGCGCGCTCGAGCACCGCCTGCCGCCCGGCGAAGATGGTGCCGAGGGCTGGGCCGTGCGCGTGAGCCCGCTGGACGAATGGCTGGCGGTGTCGCGGCGCCAGCTGGCGGCGGTGCGCGAGGCGATGCTGGACGAGGGCAGCGTTTGAAGCGGGCGCGGCCGCGGGCGCCCGGCCGCGAGGCTCAGCGCAGCGCGGCTTGCAGCACTGCGGCGCCGGCCCCGAAGGCGTAGGTGTCCATGCCCAGGCAGCCGAGCGTCACGCTGTCGTGCAGCGCGGACCGGCGTCGCGTCGCGGCCGCCGGCGCCGGCGGCCAGGATACCAGGGCAGCAGGTGCTCGTCGGTCGGGTGCATCAGCGCCGCGTGCGGGCGCCGCGCGGCGGTAGTCGAACAGCGCGTCCCAGTCGAGCGCTGCGCTCGTGCCGGCCAACCAGTCGCGGAAGGCCCGGCTCTCGGGCATTTCGGCGCTGTCCGGTGCCGGTGTCCGCGGCGTGACGGGCGAGCCGGCGCAGGCCGGCTGGCGAACACCAGCTGCAGGTTGTGCGTGATGCTGCCGCTGCCCAGCACCAGCACGCCCTCGGCTGCGCAGCGCGGCCAGCGCCTCGCCGAGCGCGAACAGCCGCGCCGGCGCCAGGCTGGTCGCCAGGGCCAGCGGCAGCACGGGCATGTCGGCGTCCGGGTAGAGATAGCGCAGCGGCGTCCAGATGCCGTGATCGAGCCCGCCCTCGTCGAGTCGGGCAACGCCGATGCCGGCCGGCCGAGCAGGGCTTCGACATCGCGCGGCCAGCGCGGGTGCGCCCGGCGCGTCGTAGCGCAGCTTGTAGAGCGCGTCGGGTGAAGCCGCCGAAGTCGTACACCGCCTGCGTGCCGTGCGCGCGGCCAGCAGCACCGGCTCGCGCGCAGGGTGTGCGCCGAGACGGCCAGCGATCGCGCGCGGACGGCCGAAGGCGCGCGTCGATCGCCGGCCCGAGGCGCTGCAGGAAGGCGCCGGCCGCGCCGGGCTCCAGCGCGATCATCGGCGAGCCGTGCGAGACGAAGAGCGGCGGCAGGGTGTGTCCATGCCTGCATTGGAGCACCGCGCGCCGCGCGGTGCATTCGTCTGCGTTGCACGAAGCGTTCAACGGCTCCGCGCATGCCCCGCGCCGACGGCGGGCGCCGCTGCGTTATCGTCGTGACGCTCCTGTCGCATCCTCCTGCATGACCGCCCCGCCGCCCGACCGACCGCACCCTCGCTGGTGGACGCTGGCCGCGCGCCAGACGCTGCGCGACTTCCGTGCCGGCGAGCTGCGCCTGCTGGCCTGGCCGTGATGCTTGCGGTGGCCGCGCTGACGGCGGTGGGCTTCTTCGCCGACCGGCTCGAGCAACGGCCTGGCGCGCGACGCGCGGCAACTGCTCGGCGGCGATGCCGTCGTCGGCAGCGACCAGCCGCGCGCCGGAAGCCTGTCGCCGAAGGCCGCTGCGCTCGGGCCTGCGAGGTGGCCACGACACGCAGGCTTTCCGAGCATGGGCCGCGCGCCCGACGAGCAGGGCGGCGCCTCGCGGCTGGTGGCCGTCAAGGCGGTGAGCGAGCGGCTATCCGCTGCGCGGCGAGTTGCAGCTGCGCAGTGCAGCCCGACGCGCCGGTGGCAGCGTCGCGCGGCGCCGCCCGAGCCCGGCACGGTCTGGGTCGACGCCGGCGCTGCTCGATGCGCTGCAGCTGAGGCTGGGCGACACGCTGCTGCTGGGCGATGCGGCGCTGCGGATCGACGCGCATCATCGTCGTCGAGCCCGACCGCGGCGCCGGCTTCATCGAGCTTCGCGCCGCGCGTGCTGCTCAACCAGGCCGACCTGCCGGCGACCGGCTTGATCCAGCCGGCCAGCCGCGTGAACTACCGCCTGGCGGTGGCCGCGCCGGCCGGGCCGCGACGGCGGCGGTGCGCGAGCTTCGTGGCACTGGGCCGAAGGCGCAGATCAAGGCGCAGGCGCTGCGCGGCGTGCGCGTCGAGTCGCTGCGAGTCGGGCCGCCCGGAGATGCGGCAGACGCTGGACCGCGCCGAGAAGTTCCTCAACCTGGTCGCGCTGCTGGCGGCGCTGCTGGCGGCGGTGGCGGTGGGCATCGCAGCGCGCGAGTTCGCGACGCGCCACCTCGACGATTGCGCGATGCTGCGCGTGCTGGGCCTGTCGCAGCGACGATCGCGTTGCCTACTTCGCTCGAGTTCGCGCTCGTCGGCCTGCTGGCCAGCGTGGCCGGCGTGCTGATCGGGCTTCGCGGTGCACCACGTCTTCGTCTGGCTGCTGGCGGGGTTGGTGGCCGCCTCGCTGCCGGCGGCGAGCGCGTGGCCGGCGCTGTTCGGCGTCGGCGTCGGCATGACGCTGCTGCTGGCCTTCGGCCTGCCGCCGGTGCTGCAGCTGGCGCGCGTGCCGCCGCTGCGCGTGATCCGGCGCGACGTCGGGGCGCTGAAGGCCGGCGTCGCTCGCCGTGCTCGCGGCCGGCACGCTGCGGCTTCGTCGCGCTGCTGATGGCGGTGTCGGCCGACATCAAGCTCGGTGCGATCGCGGTCGGCGGCTTCGCGGTGGCGGTGGCGCTGTTCGCGCTGCCTGGCCTGGCTCGCGGTGCTGTTGCTGCGGCGCGCCGTGCCCGAGACCGCGCGCGCCGCGCTGGCTGGTGCTGGCCACGCGCCAGATCGCGGCGCGGCCGGCGTTCGCGGTGCTGCAGGTGTCGGCGCTGGCGGTCGGCCTGCTGGCGCTGGTGCTGCTGGTGCTGCTGCGCACCGACCTGATCGCGGCCTGGCGGCGCGCCACGCCGCCCGATGCGCCGAACCGTTTCGTCATCAACCTGCAGCCCGAGCAGGGCGAGGCCTTCCGCAGGCGCCTGCTGCGAGCGCGGCGTCGAGCGCTACGACTGGTACCCGATGATCCGCGGCCGGCTGGTGGCGATCAACGGCCGCGCGTCAGCGCCGACAGCTTCGCCGACGAGCGCGCCAGGCGCCTGGTCGACCGCGAGTTCAACCTCAGCCACGCGGCCGAGCTGCCCGGCGCACAACGAGATCGTCGGCCGGGCGCTGGATGGCCGACGAGGCCGATGGCGCTGTCAGCGTCGAGGAAGGCCTGGCGCAGACGCTCGGCCTGAAGCTCGGCGACACGCTGCGCTTCGACATCGCGGGCCAGCCGCGCCGAGGGCCGCATCACCAGCCTGCGCAAGGTGGACTGGGGTTCGATGCGGGTCAACTTCTTCGTTCATGTTCCCGCGCGCCGAGATGCCCGACGTGCCGACCAGCTACATCAGCGCCTTCCGCGCGCCGGACACCCCGGGCTTCGACAACGCGCTCAGCCGCGACTTCCCGAACATCACCAGCGTCGACGTGTCGGCGTCGATCGGCCAGGTGCAGCGCGTGCTCGACCAGGTGATCCGCGCGGTGGAGTTCCTGTTCGGCTTCACGCTGGCGGCCGGGCTGGTGGTGCTGTTCGCCGCCGTCACCGCCACCCGCGAGACGCGCGCGCGCGAGTTCGCGGTGATGCGCGCGATGGGTGCCGGCAGCGCGCCTGCTGGCGCGCGTGCAGCGCGCCGAGCTGCTCGGCGTCGGCGCGCTGGCCGGCCTGCTGGCCTCGGTGGCGGCGATGGCCGTGGGCTGGGCGCTGGCGCGCTACGTCTTCGAGTTCAGCTGGAACCCGTCACCCTGGGTGCCGCTGGCCGGCGGCGTTGCCGGTGCGGTGCTGGCGCTCGGCGCCGGCTGGTGGGGGCTGCGCGAGGTGCTGCGTCGGCCGGTGGTGGAGACGCTGCGGCGCGCGGCCGAGTAGTTGGCGCGTTTCAGCCGCGCAGCGGGCCCGCCCGCGCCGAGCCTCTTCCTCCTCTGGCCGACGCGGCATACTTCGCAACATGACTGAGCCGGCCCCCGAACGCACCCTGCGCGTGCTGCATCTGGAGGACTCCGAGCTCGACCATGAGCTGACGATCGCGCAGCTCGAGCACGGCGGCATCCAGGCACTGGTGCTGCGCGTCGATTCCGAGCCGGAGTTCCTGCGCGCGCTCGAGCAGGAGTGGGACGCGATCATCTCGGACTACAACCTGCCGGGCTTCTCGGGCCTGGTCGCGCTGGACCTTCTGAAGGCGAGCGGCTCGGGCGTGCCGTTCCTGTTGCTGTCCGGAGAGATCGGCGAGGACGCTGCGGTCGAGGCGATGCGCAACGGCGCCAGCGACTATCTGCTGAAGAACAACACGGCGCGCCTGGTGCCCGCGCTGCTCCACGCGGTGGAGGCCAACGAGACGCGGCGCGCCCGCCTGCTGGCCGACCGCGAACTCGGCGAAAGCAAGCAGCGACTGCGCGAACTGGCGCAGCATCTGCAGACCAGCGTCGAAGGCGAACGGGCGGCGATCGCGCGCGAGATCCACGACGACGTCGGCGGCTCGCTGACGGCGTTGAATTTCGATCTGGCCTGGATCGCACGCCACTCCGATTCGCCGGCCATTCGCCAGCGCGCGGCGTCTGCGCTCGAGACCGTGGCTCATGCCATCGAGGCCAGCCAGCGGGTGATGCACAACCTGCGCCCGGCCATCCTCGAGCAAGGTCTGGTGGCTGCGCTGCAGTGGATGTCGAGCCGCTTCGAGCGCCGGACGGGCATCGCCTGCCAATTCGCCAGCGACCAGGAAGCGCTGGAGCTGCCGGCGGGGGTGCCGCTGGTGGCCTACCGCACGGCGCAGGAGGCGTTGACCAATGTTTCGAAGCATGCGCAGGCGACGCGCGTGACGATCGAACTCACGGTCGCCGCGGGTACGCTGACGCTGGAGATCGGCGACAACGGCCGCGGCCTCGACCGAGACGATCTTGCCAAGGCCCGTTCGTTCGGCATCCGCGGTCTGCATGAACGCGCGAGCACGGTGGGTGGCTGGGTCGACCTGAGCAGCGGCGCGCACGGCACGACGCTGATCCTGTCGGTGCCCTTGCTGGCAGCCGATGCCGCGCAGGACCTGGTGACAGAGCAAGAGCAGGGGCCGGCCGAAGAGCGACACGACTCGAGCAACTGGGGAACTCTGTGATCAAGGTGCTGCTGTGCGACGACCACGCGCTGATCCGGCGCGGTATCCGCGACACGCTTGTCTGACGCGCCGGACATCGAGGTCGTCGGCGAGGCGGGCGACTACGGCGAGCTGCGCGCACTGCTGCGCGGCACCGCCTGCGACGTGCTGGTGCTCGACATCAACCTGCCCGGCCGCAGCGGCCTGGACGTGCTGCACGTGCTGAAGGACGAGGGCTCCGCGCTGCGCGTGCTGGTGGTCAGCATGTATCCCGAGGACCAGTACGCGATCCGCGCGCTGCGCGCCGGTGCGTTCGGCTACGTCAACAAGGGGGGCGACCCGGCGCTGATCGTCGCCGCCGTGCGCACGGTGGCGCAGGGGCGCAAGTACGTCACGCCGGAGATCGCGCAGATGCTCGTCGAGAGCCTGACCACGCCGGCGAGCGTGCGTGCGCACGAGAAGCTGTCGGACCGGGAGCTGCAGACGCTGGTGATGATCGCTTCGGGCAAGCGGCTGTCCGACATCGCCGAGGAACTGAGCCTGAGCCCGAAGACGGTCAGCGTGTATCGCGCCCGCGTGCTGCAGAAGCTCGGCCTGACGAACAACTCCGAGATGACGGTCTACGCGATCCGCAACGGGCTGGTGGGCGATTGAGATGTGTCTCGCCGTGAGCCATGGCTTGGTGCTCCCAGCCGGAATCTGCAAGCGCGCGATGACGGCTCTCGGCCCGTTGCTGCCTTTCGCGTGCGTCCGCTCTTGTGTGGCCTCGGCGCGGCGCGGCAGGCGGTGCCCGGCAGGGGCTCATGCTGTGGCGGTCGGCGCTGCGCGCCGACTCCACTGCGATGCTCGGCCCGCGGTCGCGTCGCAGAACTCACTGCGTTCGCTGCGCTCACTCCGTTCAAACAACTGCGCCGAGTCAGTCTACGAAGCGCGCTTCGCGCGCCGACCCCGGGCCTGCGCTTCTCGTCGCCACAGAAATCGCCCCCACCGGGCACCGCCCGCCGCGCGGACCCTCTTGTGCTTTTCCCCGCAAGAAGCACCAGCGTGTCCGCAAAGGCGCGTTCGGGCAGATCGCGGCGCGCCTCTGGGGCGCCGAGAAGCACAGGGCTCGTGGCCCCGCGCGAAGCGCGAATCGTCAACTGACTCGTCGCAGTTGTCTGAGCGCAGTGAGCGCAGCGAACGAAGCGAGTTCTGCGACGGGGCCGCGAGACCGAGCATCGCAGGGCAGTCGGCGCGAAGCGCCGACCGCCCCAGTCAAGCGCTGCGGGCTGCCCGGACGCGCCTTTGCCGCACCACGTGCGCGCGCAAAGCGGACGTTCAAGGTCGGCAACGGGCCGCAAGCGGCCTTTCGCCGACATGCGTTTGCCGTATCGCGGGGCGAATTCCGCGCGACGGAGCCACTGAAATGACCCCTGCCAACCCTGCGGTCGCGCTGCTCAACCGCGAGACGGCGATCCTCGAATTCAACCGGCGCGTGCTGGCGCAGGCGCGGCGCGCCGATGTGCCGCTCCTGGAGCGGCTGCGCTACATCTGCATCGTCTCGTCGAACATGGACGAGTTCTTCGAGGTGCGGATGGCCGACTACATCGAGGCCGCCCGCGTGCCCGGCACCGGCGTCGTCAACTCGGATCTGGAGTCGGTGTCGAGCCAGGCTCACGCGCTGATCGTCGATCAGTACAGGTGCTTCAACGACGAGGTGATGCCGGCGCTGCAGCGTGCCGGCATCGTCGTCATCAGTCACGCCGAACGCGACAAGGCGCAGCGGCGCTGGGTCGAGGAGTTCTTCCAGACGCAGGTGCGGCCGCTGCTGGTGCCGGTCGGTCTGGACCCGGCACATCCGTTCCCGCAGGTGGCCAACAAGTCGCTCAACTTCATCGTGCGACTGGGCGGCAAGGATGCCTTCGGGCGCGAAAATTCGATCGCCATCGTCAAGGTTCCGCGCGTGCTGCCGCGCGTGATGCGCCTGCCCGACAAGGTCGCGGGCGGCAAGCAGGCCTTCGTGCTGCTGACGAGCGTGATCCGGGCCCATCTCGAGGAGCTGTTCCAGGGGCGTCGCGTGGAAGCGTTCTCGCAGTTCAGGCTGACCCGCGACTCCGAGCTGGCGGTGGACGAGGAGGACGTGAAGAACCTGCGCCAGGCGCTGCGCTCGGGGCTGACGACGCGTCACTTCGGGCAGGCGATCCGGCTCGAGGTGGTGAACAGCTGCCCGGGCGAACTGTCGGACTTCCTGTTGCGCCAGTTCGACCTTCCCGCGGCGGCGCTGTATCGCGTCGACGGTCCGGTGAACCTGGGGCGGATGAACGCACTGATCGACGCCGCAGTTGCGCCAGCCTTGCGCTTCCCGACGTACACGCCCTCCTGGCCCCGTTCGTTGCCGCGCGAGCTGTCGATCTTCTGGCGCCTGACGCAGGGCGACGTGTTGCTGCACCACCCGTTCGAGTCGTTCGAGCCGGTGGTGCAGTTCCTGCGCGAAGCCGTGCACGACCCCGACGTGCTGGCGATCAAGCAGACCATCTACCGCACCGGCAGCGAGTCGCCGCTGATGGATCTGCTGATCGAGGCGGTACAGCGCGGCAAGGAAGTGACCTGCGTGGTGGAGCTCAAGGCCCGCTTCGACGAGGAGGCCAACATCAACTGGGCCGAGCGTCTCGAAGCCATCGGTGCGCAAGTCGTCTACGGCGTCGTCGGCCTGAAGACGCATGCCAAGCTGCTGCTGGTGACGCGCCGCGAGGGCACGGTCAAGCGTCCGGTGCTGCGCCGTTACGTGCATCTCTCGACGGGCAACTACAACCCGAAGACCGCCCGTCTCTACACCGACATCAGCTACTTCAGTGCCGACAGCAAGCTGACCGAAGACGCCGAAAGCGTGTTCCAGCAGCTCGCCAGCCTGGGCAAGACTCGGCCGCTGCGCAAGCTGCTGCAGGCACCGTTCACGCTGCACAGCCAGATGCTCGAGCGCGTGCAACAGGTGGCGCGGGCGGCGCGCTCCGGACGGCCTGCGCGCATCGTGCTCAAGGTGAACGCGCTGACCGATGTGGCGTTGATCCAGGCGCTGATCACCGCCGGCCAGGCCGGGGCCGAGATCGACCTCATCGTTCGCGGCGCCTGTTCGCTGCCGCCCGGCCTGCCGGGGCAGACCGAACGCATCCGCGTGCGATCGGTGATCGGGCGCTTCCTCGAGCACACGCGCGTGCTCTACTTTCGATGGGGCGACGGCGCGGACGACGAGGCGCTTTACCTGACCAGCGCCGACTGGATGAGCCGCAACATGTTCCGCCGCATCGAGGTCGCCTGGCCGGTGCGCGATCCCGCGCTGCGCCAGCGATTGATCGATGAATGCCTGGTGCCCTACCTGCTGGACGGCAAGGATTGCTGGCTGCAACAGAGCGACGGCAGCTACGTGCCGATCGGCCTCGAGGGTGCCAGTGCCCAACAGGCCCTGATGGGACGGCTGCAGGGCAACCGCTGACCAAACCGAGGGCGAAGCGATGGACCTGATCCTGTGGCGACACGCCGAAGCCGAACTCCCGCGCCTGGGGCAGGGCGACATGGAGCGCAACCTGACGCCCAAGGGCGAACGCCAGGCCAGGCGCGTGGCGGCCTGGCTCAACGAGCGGCTGCCGCCATCGACGCGCATTCTCGCCAGCCCGGCGCTGAGGACACAGCAGACCGCGCGGGCGCTGGAGCGCCGCTTCAAGACCGCGAGCTTGCTGGCCCCGGGGCGGGGCGTGGACGACCTGCTGAAGGCGGCATGCTGGCCTGATTCCGGCGAGCCGGTGCTGATCGTGGGGCACCAGCCGACACTGGGCCTCGTCGCGGCCAGGCTGCTGGCCGGGGTCGAGCAGGCCTGGGCGGTGAAGAAGGGCGCGGTCTGGTGGCTGGTGCACCGCGAGCGCGAAGGCGTGGCGCAGGTGACGCTGCAGGCGGTACAGGGGCCGGACAAGGCCTAGCCGACAGCCCCCGAACTTGCGGCTTCGCCACTTCGCCCGCCCCCCGCTGCACAGGAGACCCATCGATGCCCCGCCTCGCCCCATTGCCCGCCGAGACCACGCCGGCGCTCAAGCCGCACTTCGACTTCTTCCTCGGCACGCTCGGCTTCACGCCGAACAGCGTGCTGACGATGCAGCGCAAACCGAAGCTGGTGCAGGCGCTGGCGCAGCTCAACGCGGCGGTGATGGACCCCGAAGGCGAGGTCGATCTCGGGTTTCGCCGCCTGATCGGCCACGTCGCGAGCAAGGCCGCCGGTTGCCTGTATTGCCAGGCGCACACGCTGCTGGGGGCCGCCAATTTCGGCATCGGCGAAGCGAAGCTCGCCGCCGTCTGGCGCTACGCCGACAGCCCGCTCTACACCGATCGGGAGCGTGTGGCGCTCGACTTCGCGCTCGCCGCGGCGGGGCAACCGAATGCCGTCACGGACGAGCTGTTCGCCCGCTTGCAGGCGCACTGGACCGATACCCAGATCGTCGAGATCCTGGGTGTGGTGGCGTTGTTCGGCTTCCTGAACCGCTGGAACGACAGCCTGGCGACGCCGCTCGAAGAGGCACCGGCCGCAGTGGCCGAGAAGGCGATCGGCAGCCAGGGCTGGAGCGCGGGCAAGCACACGGGTGACGGACCGCCGAAGCGATAGCCAGGGTCGCGGTCCCTGCTGAACGCAGGTCGTGCGTTCGGGGCGTTCAGACGCTCAAGGTCAAGCTCAGCGAGCCGTTGCGTTCCCAGGCCGATACTTCCTCGTTCAGCAGGTGCAGCGTGCGCGGATTGCGATCGATCCAGCCCGGCGCGAACTCGAGCCTGGCCAGCCGCTCGCCGCGGTGCAGCGTGAGCGCGCCGAATTCGACCGGCCGGCGCGCGTGGCACTTGATGATGGCCAGCCGCAGACACAGCACTTGCCACGCGAAGTTCTCGTTCGCCAGCGCCTCCTCGCTCTTGCGCAGGCTGCCGCGCTGGGCCAGCACCAACTCGGCCAGCCGTCGTTGCTGCGACTGGGAGAAGCCGGCGGCATCGACATGCGCCAACAGGTACGCGCTGTGGCGGTGGTGGTCGTGGTGCGACACCATCATCCCCACTTCATGCAGCGCCGCGGCCCACGACAACTCGCGCCTGAGCTCGAGCCGTTGCTCCGGCGAAGCCTCGGCGTCCGGTTGCGGCAGCACCATCGCATACAGGGCGTCGGCCAGCCTGACGACGCGATCGGCCTGCTGCGCGTCGACCATGAAGCGCCGCTGCAGTTCGCGCGCCGATGCATCGCGCATGTCGTGGCCGTGGGTCGGGTCGCGCACCGCGACACGGCGCTCGTCGAGGTCGAAGATCACGCCCTGACGCAGTGCGCCGCGTGCCGGGTGCAGCGCCTCGATGCCGAAGTGCGCAGCCAGCGTGTACAGGATGGCCAGGCCGCCGGCGATCACCAGCCGTCGGTCCTCTTTCAGGCCGGGCAGCGCGAGCCGCTCGATGTGGCCGGCGCGCAGGCATTGCCCGATGCACCAGCGCAAGCCGTCGGGCGTGACGCTGCCGTCGGTGATGCCGCTGGCCGCCAGCAGTTGCGAGACCGCGCCGACGGTGCCGCTCGATCCGAGCGCCTCCTGCCAATGCTTGCGCGCGAAGGGCACGAGCGCTTCCTCGAACTCGGCGCCGGCCGCGATCTGCGCCTGACGAAAGGCGTTCTTCGTCAGGCGCCCGTCGGGAAAGCATCGCATCGACAGGCTGACGCTGCCGACGCGGAACGATTCGGCCTGCGTCGGCTTGCGGCCCTCGCCGAGGATCATTTCGGTCGAGCGGCCGCCGATGTCGATCACCAGGCGCCGCGCGGTGGAGGGGTGCAGCCTCGCCACGCCGGCGTAGATCAGGCGCGCTTCCTCGCGACCCGAGATCACCTCGATCGGGTGGCCGAGCACCGCCTGCGCGCGGGCCAGGAAGGCGTCGCGGTTGCCCGCTTCGCGCAGGGTCTGCGTGGCCACGGCGCGCACCTGGGGCAGGGCGTACCCGGCAAGCCGCTGGGCGAAGCCCGCCAGGCAGGACAGGCCCCGCTGTGCGGCCTCTTCGGTGAGCAGCCCGCTGGCATCGAGCCCGGCACCCAGGCGCACGGTCTGCTTCAGGTAGTCGATGCGCCGGTAGCCACCGCGCGCGACTTCGCCGATCTCGAGCCGGAAGCTGTTCGAGCCGATGTCGATCGCGGCGAGATGGTGCGGCCAGCGGGGTCCCTCGCCGAGTGCGACGGTCATCGGAGGGAGCGGGTCCATGCGGGAATTGTCGCGGCAATTCAGCACGGGGTCGGGCCGTGGCGTCGAATGGTCGTGCGAATTCGACGGTTGCCGGGTTCGCGACGACCGGGCCGCGGGAGGCATCGCGCTTGACAGGGTTGATAAGATGAAATTCGCCGCCCACTCCGGTCCGTTGAACGCCCCGATGACCCTGCTCTACATCGTGCTGGCCACTCTGGCCGGCGGCCTGCTCTCGGTGCTGATTGCCGCCAGCCTGACGGTCGGCCTGCTCGTGCGGGTCGTGAGGAATCTGGTCAGCCTGTCGGCCGGCGTGCTGCTGGCGACGGCGCTGCTCAATGTGCTGCCCGAGGCGTTCGAGAGCCAGGCCAGCCCGCACAGCCTGTTCGCGACGCTGCTCGCCGGGCTGCTGTTCTTCTTCCTGCTCGAGAAGGCCGAGTTGTACCGCCACACCCACCACCACGAAGGCGATGGGCACCACCACCATCATCACTTCGACGAGCTGCAGGCCGGGCAGGGGGGATGGAGCGTGCTCGTCGGCGACAGCATCCACAATTTCTGCGATGGCATCATCATCGCCGCCGCCTTCCTGACCGACCTGCATCTCGGTGTCGTGACTGCGCTGGCGATCATCGCGCACGAGATTCCGCAGGAGGTGGGCGACTACATCGTGCTGCTCAACGCCGGGCTCTCGCGCGGCAGGGCGTTGCTCTACAACGCGCTATCGGGCCTGGCGGCAGTGGTGGGCGGCGTGATCGGCTACTTCGTGGTCGGGCCGTGGGAGTCGCTGTTTCCGTACCTGCTCGTCATTGCGTCGAGCAGCTTCATCTACGTTGCAGTGGCCGACCTGATTCCCCAGCTGCAACAGCGCATGCCGCTCGCCGACACTGCGGCGCAACTGGCGTGGCTGGCCGGGGGAATGGCCATCGTCATCGTCGCCGTGCGTCTGGTGCACTGACGAAGTCCGCCACGGCGGGTGAGCGGTGCGGGCCGGGGCGCCGCGTGCGCAGCGGCGGGCCTCAGCGCACGACGAGCACGGGTATCGAGCTGTGCGTCAGCACCTTCTGCGTCTCGCTGCCGAGCAGCAGCGCGGTGACGCCGCGGCGGCCGTGGGAAGACATGACGATCAGGTCGCAGCCGTTGTTCCGCGCGTGCTCGATGATCGCTTCCCACGGGTGCACGGCCTCGACGGTGTGGGCCTCGCAGCCCTGGCCCGCCGCCTTGCAGGCCTCGCGCACGGTGTTGACGCGCTCGCTGGCGATGCGTTCCTGGGCGTCGAAGAACTCTTGCGGCGGCACCGGTTGCATCTCGGAGATGGCGCTGTACGGGAAGGGCTCCTTGACGCTCAGCGTGTAGAGCATCGCGCCGACGGATTTGGCCAGACCGATCGCGGTGGCGACCGCCTTCAGCGTGATCTCGGACCCGTCGGTCGGGACGAGGATGCGTTTGAACATGACTGGCTCCTTCTGGTGCACGGGATGAATCTTTCCGACGCTGCGATGTTGCACCATTGCCGGGACTGCGGGTTGACGGCCTCAAGTCGCGTCGGGGTTGCCAGGCAGGCGTCCTCGCGGTCCGGCTCAACTACCGATCGCCACCGGTCGCGCCGGGTCGGCCGACCACTCGCTCCAGGAGCCCGGATACAGCTGCGCTCCCGCAAGCCCGGCGACCTCCATCGCCAGCAGGTTGTGGCAAGCCGTGACGCCGGAGCCACACTGGTGCACCACCGCGGTGGCCGCACTGCGGCCGAGCAGTTCGTCGAACTCGCTCGCCAGTTGCCCGCGGGCCTTGAAGCATCCGTCCGCGGCGAGGTTGGCCTTGAAGGGTCGGTTGAGCGCCCCGGGAATGTGACCGGCCACGCTGTCCAGTGGTTCGATGTCGCCGCGAAAGCGCTCCGGCGCCCGCGCATCGACGAGACGTACGCGTCCGAGCGCACGCTGCAGGGTGTCGGCGGAGACAGTGGGCATCGAGCGCGACCGCGGCGGGTAGGGCGCAACGGGTTCGGCCCGCGCCGGTTCGGCCGTCAGCGTGCCGCCAGCGGCGAGCCATGCGTCGATGCCGCCGTCCAGGACCCAGGCGCGGCTGTGGCCCAGCCAGCGAAGCATCCACCACAGACGTGCGGCATAGGGCCCGCCCTGACGGTCCATCGCGACCACGTGCGTTCTCGGGCCGATGCCGAAGCGCCCGACGGTGGTGGCGAACGCGGCGCGTGACGGCAAGGGGTGGCGACCGGTGAAACCCGGACCGAGCGCGAGCTTGGCGCCTGACAGGTCGCGCTCGAGATGGACATAGTGCGCCCCCGGCAGATGGCCCTCCGCCCAGGCGCGCTCGCCGGCCGCCGGGTCGGCCAGATCGAAGCTCGCATCGAGCAGCACGATGGCGTCGTGGCCAAGCGCGGCTCGCAACGAGGCTGCAGCGACGAGCGGGCTCGCCGTGGGGTTGGAGTGCGTCATGATTCGAGTGTCGAGTTTGCCGGATCGGCGGGGTTGGCTGAGCGGCGCAAGCGGGCCGCGGCGATGCCGGCGGCGACGATCAGCGCCATGCCTGCGAGCGAGAGCGCGGTGACGGGATCGTCGAACCAGAGCACGCCGAACAGGAACGACCAGGCGATGCCCAGGTATTGCAGGCTCGCGTTGACCAGCGTGCGGCCGGTGCCGTAGGCGCGCGTCATCATCAGTTGCGCCGCCGTCGCCAGCAGGCCGATGGCCGCCAGCAGCGCGAGGCCATGCAGGTCGTGCGTGTGCAGACCGCCGGTCAGCGGCGTGGTCAGCGCGCCGGCGGCGACGCCGCCGAGCGAGAAATAGAACACCACGCGGTAGTCGGGTTCTCCGGCGCGGCCGAGGGCGGTGACCTGCAGATAGGCCATCGCCGCCAGCACGCCCGACAGCAGGCCCGCGAGGCCCCCGCGCAGCTGGTCGCGCTCGATGGCGGGCTGCAATACGCAGGCGACACCGGCGAATCCGGCCAGCACGGTGCAGACGAGGCGCGCGTCGACCCGCGAACCGCCGAGGGCGATCGCGCCGCCGATCAGGAACAGCGCCATCCAGACCGACGACATGTAGTTCAGCGTCATCGCCGTCGCCAGCGGCAGGTGGCCGATGGCATAGAACCACAGGCACAGTGCGCACACCCCGGTCAGGCTGCGCCAGAAATGCATGGCCGGCACGGCGGTACGCAAGCTGCCGCCGCGCCAGCGGGTGAGCAACGCGATCGTCAACGCACCCACCAGACCGCGGTAGAGCACGATCTCGCCCGCTGCGTAGTGAGCCGACGCGAGCTTGACGCACACGCCCATCAATGCGAACAGCAACGAGGCGACGATCATCAGCGCCGGTGCCGACATGGGTGGCTCAAGTGTCGGCTGCCAGCTGGCGCCGGTACCACTCATGGAAGTGCTGCATGCCGTCTTCCATCGGCGACTGGTAGGGTCCGAATTCCTCGTCGCCACGCGCCAGCAGTGCGGCACGGCCCTGGTCCATGCGCAGCGCGATCTCGTCGTCCTCGGCGCAGGTCTCCATGTAGGCGGCCTGCTGCGCCTCGACGTACTCGCGCTCGAATGCGACGATCTCCTCCGGGTAATAGAACTCGACGACATTGGTCGTCTGCTGCGGGCCCCTGGCCACCAGGCTGGAGACCACCAGCACGTTGGGGTACCACTCGAGCATCAGTGTCGGGTAGTGCGTCAGCCAGACCGCACCGTGTGCCGGCAGCCGGCCTTGCTGGAAGCGCATCACTGCTTCCTGCCACCGGCCGTACGCCGGTGAGCCCGGCCCGGCCGAGCGCCTTGCCGTTGGCGCTCGCGAGGCCGACCGTCTGCAGCGAGTATTCGGCGCCCATCTCCCAGCGCAGGTCTTCGCAGGTGACGAAGTTGCCGAGTCCGGGGTGGAACGGGCCGACGTGGTAGTCCTCTAGGTAGACCTCGATGAAGGTCTTCCAGTTGTAGCTGCACTCGTGCAGCACGACGCGGTCGAGCACATGGCCGCTGAAATCGAACGTCGAGGCCGCGTCCAGCGGCGCGAGGTCGGCCTGCATGTTGCGCCCGCGGTCCTCGAACACCAGGCCGTTCCAGGTCTGCGTCGGGTAGTTGCGCAGGTTCAGGCAGGGATCGTCGGCAAAGTGCGGCGCACCGAGCAGGCGGCCGTGAAGGTCGTAGGTCCAGCGGTGCAACGGGCAGACGATGTTGCCCTGGGTATTGCCGCGGTCGCGCAGAATCACCGCCTGGCGATGGCGGCAGACGTTGGAGATCAGTTCGACGCCGCAGGTCGTGCGCACGAGTGCGCGCCCCTCGCCCTCCTGGGGCAGGGCGTAGTGGTCGCCGACCTCGGGAACGGCGAGTGCGTGACCGAGGTAGCGCGCGCGGCGCGCGAAGATGCACTGGGCCTCGCGGCGGAACAGGTCGGCGTCGAAATAGGCCGAGACCGGGAGTTGCGAGCGGCTGCGTTCGAACGCCTCGCTGCGGCGAGGCTCAGGTCAGACATGATCCCGGGGGCTCCGGTCGGTGGTGTCAGCGCGCCACACCTGCGTCGCTGCAGGCTGGGACAGGGGGTCGAATGCGCGCTGGGCGCGAGCTCGGCGAGCGCCGGATTGTACCCAGCGGATGCCTGCGCGGCGGCGCGCGCCCTGTCGTGTGGGCACGTCGAGCCGCGACGACGGCAAGCGGCCGGGGCAGGCTGACTACAATCAAGGTTTCACCCTGCAAGATGGCCAAACAAACGTCCGCCCCGCAGACATCCGCCCACGCCGCGCCGCCTGCGCACTACGAAGATGCGTTGGCGGAGCTCGAGCGCCTGGTCGGCGCGATGGAAAGTGGCCAGATGCCGCTCGACCGTCTGCTCGAGAGCTACCGCCGTGGCGCCGAGTTGCTGGCGTTCTGCCGCGCCCGGCTCGAGGCGGTCGACGCGCAGGTGAAGGTGCTGGAAGACGGTCAGTTGAGACCCTGGATCGAGGCATGAGACTGGCCGATTTCGACGCCTGGGCGAGCAGCGAACTCGAAGTGGTTGAGCGCGCCCTCGAGGGCTGGGTGCCCTCGGATGCGCCGGCCGGTCTCGGGCTGGCGATGCGCTACGGCGTGCTCGACGGCGGCAAGCGCGTGCGTCCGCTGCTCGTGCTGGCCGCTGCACAGGCGGTGCAAGGACACGCCGACGCCGCGCTGCGCGCGGCCTGTGCGGTCGAGCTGATCCATGCGTACTCGCTCGTGCACGACGACATGCCGTGCATGGACGACGACGTGCTGCGCCGTGGCAAACCGACCGTGCACGTGCAGTACGGCCAGGCCCAGGCGATGCTCGCCGGCGACGCGATGCAGGCGCTGGCGTTCGAGGTGCTGACGCCGGAGACCGGTGTTTCGCCGGAACTGCAGGCGCGCCTGTGCGCGCTGCTGGCGCGCGCCGCCGGGCATGCCGGCATGGCTGGCGGGCAGGCGATCGACCTCGCGAGCATCGGCCAGCCTCTGGACGAACAGGCGCTGCGCGACATGCACCACCGCAAGACCGGTGCCCTGTTGCAGGCCAGCGTGCTGATGGGCGCCGCGTGCGGCACGACGGATGCCGCCGCCTGGCAGGCGCTGTCTGACTATGGAGACGCGATCGGCCTCGCCTTCCAGGTGGTGGACGACATCCTCGATGTCACGCAAGAGTCCGAAACGCTGGGCAAGACCGCCGGCAAGGATGCCGACAACAACAAGCCGACCTACGTGACGGTGCTCGGGCTCGACGCCGCGCGTCGTCATGCCGCGGATCTGCGCAGACACCGCGCTGGCCGCGCTGGCCCGCAGCGGGCTGGCGCAGGCAGCCTGGCTGAGCCTGTTGGCCGACAAGATCGTCGAGCGCGACAGCTGACTGAACGACCACGATGAAACATGCCCTGCTGAAGACGATCGAGAGCCCGGCCGACGTGCGCCGCCTGTCGCGCAGCGAACTGAAGCAACTCGCGCAGGAACTGCGCGACTTCCTGCTCCACAGCGTGTCGCAGACCGGCGGCCACTTGTCGTCCAACCTGGGTACGGTGGAACTCACGGTGGCCCTGCACGCCGTCTACGACACGCCCAACGACCGCCTGGTGTGGGATGTCGGGCCACCAGACCTATCCGCACAAGATCCTCACCGGGCGGCGCGAGCAGATGCGCGGTCTGCGCCAGCTCGGCGGCATCAGCGGTTTTCCCCGGCGCGAGGAAAGCGAGTACGACACCTTCGGCACGGCGCACTCCTCGACCTCGATCTCCGCCGCGCTCGGCATGGCCGTCGCCGCGCGCCAGAAGGGCGAGAGCCGCGGCGTCGTGGCGATCATCGGCGACGGCGCGATGACCGCTGGCATGGCCTTCGAGGCGCTCAACAATGCCGGCGTGTCGCATGCCGACATGCTGGTGATCCTGAACGACAACGACATGTCGATCTCGCCACCCGTCGGTGCGCTGAACCGCTATCTGGCGCGGCTGCTGTCGGGCAGCTTCTATACCGCGGCGCGGGATACGGCCAAAGCGATGCTGAAGAACGCGCCACCCTTGCTCGAGCTTGCGCGCCGTTTCGAGGAGCATACGAAAGGCATGGTCGTGCCGGGCACGATCTTCGAGGAGTTTGGCTTCAACTACGTCGGCCCGATCGACGGCCATGACCTCGATTCGCTGATCCCGACGCTCGAGAATCTGCGCCACCTGAAGGGACCGCAGTTCCTCCACGTGGTGACCAAGAAGGGCTATGGCTACAAGCTGGCCGAGGCCGAGCCGGTGCGCTACCACTTCGCGTCGGGCAAGTTCGATCCGGCCGAGGGCTTCGCGAAAGCGGCGCCTGGCATGCCGACGTTCTCACAGGTGTTTGGGCAGTGGCTGTGCGACATGGCGGCTGTCGACGAGCGACTAGTGGGCATCACACCGGCGATGCGCGAAGGCTCGGGCATGGTCGAGTTCGAGCGCCGTTTTCCGCTGCGCTATCACGATGTCGGCATCGCAGAGCAGCACGCGGTGACGTTCGCCGCGGGCCTGGCCTGCGAAGGCTTGAAGCCGGTCGTCGCGATCTACTCGACGTTCCTGCAGCGCGCCTACGACCAGTTGGTGCACGACGTGGCACTGCAGAACCTGCCGGTGGTGTTCGCGCTCGACCGCGCCGGTATCGTCGGCGCCGACGGCCCGACGCACGCCGGGGCCTACGACATCGCCTATCTGCGCTGCATCCCGAACATGAGCGTGCTGGTGCCGGCCGACGAAGACGAATGCCGGCAGCTGCTCTACACGGCATTTCTGCAGGACCACCCGACGGCAGTGCGCTATCCGCGTGGCAATGGCGTCGGCGTCGATGTGCAGGAGACGATGTCGGAGCTCCCATTCGGCAGGGGCGAGCTAAGGCGCGAGTCCGCCAGCCGCGGCCAGCGCATCGCCATTCTTGCCTTCGGCACGCTCCTGTATCCGGCGCTGACGGTCGGCGAACGGCTCGACGCGACGGTGGCAAACATGCGCTTCGTGAAGCCGCTCGACGTCGAACTGGTGACGAATCTGGCGCGCAGCCACGATGCGATCGTGACGGTCGAGGAGGGCTGCGTAATGGGCGGCGCCGGCAGCGCGGTGCTGGAGGCGCTGCAAATGGCAGGCCTAGAGGTTCCGGTGCTCGTGCTCGGGCTGCCCGACGAGTTCGTCGAGCACGGCGATCCGGCCAAACTGCTGGCGATGTGCGGGCTCGACGCCGCGGGCATCGAAAAGGCGGTCCTGAAGCGTTTCCCTGCCAAGCCGCTGCTGCTCCGCCCCGTTGCGAATCGTTGAGCCGTCTTGAATCCGGCACTAGTTACGACATGACTTGGGTACAAGTCAGTCTCCACTGAAACTGCGTTTTCAGCCCTACCTGCACCGCGGCTGATCGTTTGCTGTCATTCTCGGGCGATACGAAGCCCGCCTGCTTCCGGGTTGCCTCGACTGAGGGGGGTCCGAGGAGACCCTATGAAATCCATGAGCCATCTGAAGGACGCGCTGCACATCCCCGACACCCAGAGCGGGCGTGACGAGCGCCATCTCGCGATCCAGCATGTCGGCATCAGGGGCCTTCGCTATCCGTTGCTATTGCGGATCGGCAGGACCGTGCTGCCCACGGTGGCGATGTGGTCACTGGACGTGGCGCTGCCGGCAGAGCAGAAGGGTACGCACATGTCGCGCTTCGTGGCCTGGCTGGACGCGCAAGACGGGCCACTGGAGGGAGGCACGCTGCGCACCGAGGCCGGGCGCATGCTCGAGCGTCTGCACGCGAGTGAGGGCCGCATCGAGGCGAGCTTCCCGTTCTTCCTGCGCAAGCGCGCACCGGTCTCGGGCGTCGAGAGCCTGCTCGAATACCAGGGTTGCTGGATCGCCGAGGCGCGCTCGCCGGGTGCCGGAACGACGCTCTGGGCCGAGGTCATGGTGCCGGTGAAGAGCCTGTGTCCCTGCTCGAAGGAGATCGCCGACTACGGCGCTCACAACCAGCGTTCGCACGTGACGATCCGGGTCGAGATGCTTCGCGACATCGGGTGGGCCGAGCTGGTTCGCTTCGCCGAGGACAGCGCGTCGAGCGAGCTCTGGCCGATGCTCAAACGCGCCGACGAGAAGTGGGTGACCGAGCGCGCCTACGAGAACCCGAAGTTCGTCGAAGACCTGGTGCGCGACGTGGCGCTCCGGCTGGGTGCAGACCCGCGCATCGGGCGCTTTAGCGTCGACGTCGAGAACTTCGAGTCGATCCACAACCACTCGGCCTTCGCGCGCATCGAGCGTCTGTAGCGGCAGAGGGGGCGGCGCGCTGCGCCTGGATTGGCCCGTGCCCGAGGCCCTTCCAGCGGTGTGAACAGGCCCCATGGAAACTCCCAGGGCGAGCTTCGCGTTGCGCGGGCGCCGGGCCCGGGCTCCGTGCACGCCGCGCGAAGCTGGATCGCTTCAGCGCTGTGTCGCTGCCCAATAGAGCTTGCCAGAGCGCGTACCCGAGCGACAGAACGCAAGTATGGGTTTGGGCATCGTTGCCAGAAGTTCGGCAAATCGCGCGATCTCTTCGGGACCGTGATAGCCCGGCGCCACCGGCAGGAAGACGTAGGCCAGACCGGCCGCGGCGGCTGCGGCTTCGATGCGCGCATTGGTAGGTTGCTCGGGCCCGGCTTCGAAGTCGGGGCGGTTGTTGATGACGCTGCGGAACCCTTGCTGCGCCGCCAGGACCATGGCCTCCGGGCCGAGCTGCGGCGCGACGCACAGGTCGGGGCTGAGCTGCTGGAATGGAAGGGGAGTCATGCGGGCTGCTTCGCTCTGCGCGTCACGGGGCCAGGGCTTTCTTGACCGCCGCCGAGACCGCGCCCATGTCGGCCTTTCCGCCGAGGCGGGACTTGGCCGCTCCCATCACCCGGCCCATGTCGGAAGGGGCGACCGGGCGACCGAGTTCGACCGTCAACGCCGCAGCCAGTGCGGCCACCTCTGCAGCGATCTCGTCGGTGCCGAGCCGTTGCGGCAGGTAGGTCTCGAGGATGCGCAATTCGGCCGTTTCCTTGTTCACCAGATCGGCGCGGCCGCCGGCCTCGAACTGCGTGATCGAGTCCTTGCGCTGCTTGACCAGGCGGTCGACGATGGCCACCACCGCCGCATCGTCCAGCGTGATGCGCTCGTCGATCTCGCGCTGCTTGACTGCCGCCAACAGCCCGCGAATCGCCAGCAGGCGCTCCGCGTCGCGTGCGCGCATGGCGGTCTTCATGTCGTCGGTGATGCGATCCTTGAGTGTCATGATGAGGTTCGTAAAAGACGGGGTGTCCAGAAAGTCGAAAGCCCGCGAGGCTCAGCGTCGCGGGCTTGCACGAGAGGTTCGGCGGTCTCAGTACATGCGCTTGGGCAGCTGCATGCTGCGGATGCGCTTGAAGTGGCGCTTCACGGCCGCGGCCTTCTTGCGCTTGCGCTCGGCAGTGGGCTTCTCGTAGAACTCGCGGGCGCGCAGGTCCGTCAGCAAGCCCAGTTTCTCGATGGTGCGCTTGAAGCGGCGCAGGGCCACGTCGAACGGTTCGTTTTCCTTGACGCGAACAGTAGTCATGAAAGGTCGGAGTTGAGGTTGTGCACGCAGCGCCGGCTAACCGGCAAAAGGGTGATTATAGACTGCCCGGAGATGCCATGCAACGAAGTGCCCCGGGCTCAAGAGCGCGGGCGCAGGCCGCCGCGCTTGCCCAGGCCCACTGGAAGTTGTAGCCGCCAAGCCAGCCCGTCACGTCGACCACTTCGCCGATGAAGTACAGACCACGATGGCGCAGGCTCTGCATCGTCCGCGAGTCCAGCGCCCGGGTATCGACGCCGCCTGCCGTGACCTCGGCCTTGCGATAGCCCTCGGTGCCCGTGGGTGTCAGTTGCCAGTGCTTGAGGGTCTCGGCAAGCTGCAGCAGATCGCGATCGCGCACATCCGCAACCGGCTTGCCGGCCCATCCCGGGTGCGGTGCGAGCCAGGTGTCGGCCAGGCGGCGCGGCAGAAGGGTCGCCAACTCGTTGGCAAGGTTTCGGTGCGACTTCCCCTTGGCCGAAAGCAACGCGCCGGCGAGGTCGATGCCAGGCGTCAGGTCGATGTCGAGCGGCTCGCCGCGACGCCAGTAGCTCGAGATCTGAAGGATGGCCGGGCCGCTCAGTCCGCGGTGGGTGAACAGCAGGTTCTCGACGAAATGCCCGCGCCCGCGGCCCTTCCCAGCGGCAACCTGGACTTCGAGCGACAGGCCGGCCAGCGCCGCATACGGCGCCCAGTGAACCGCATCGAAGGTCAATGGCACCAGGGCCGGACGCGTCTCGACGAGCCCGATCCCGAACTGCTGAGCCAGTCGATAGCCGAAATCGCTGGCACCGATCTTCGGGATCGACAGGCCACCGGTCGCGACGACGACGTTGGCCGACCCGACGCTTCCCCGGTCGGTGTCGATGTCGTAGCCGTCGGCGCACGGACGCACCGCGCGGACCCTGCAGGGCTGCCAACGGGTGACTGCACCGGCCCCGCATTCGCGCAGCAGCATGCCGATGATGTCTTCGGCGCTGTCGTCGCAGAACAACTGTCCCAGATGCTTTTCGTGCCAGCCGATGTGGTGGCGCCGTACGAGCGCGAGAAAGTCGGCCGCCGTGTAACGTGCCAGCGCCGAGCGGCAGTAGGCCGGATTGGCCGACAGGAAGTTCGCCGAAGAGGTGTCACGATTGGTGAAGTTGCAGCGCCCGCCCCCCGAGATGCGAATCTTCTCTGCTACCTTGTCGGCATGGTCGATCAGCAGCACGCGCAGCCCACGCTGCCCGGCCATGCCGGCGCAGTGCAGCCCCGCCGCACCGGCACCGATGATTGCAATGTCAAACCGCTGCATGGCGGGTACGCGCTATCGTCGATGGGGTGAAGAGGCTGCGGGCGCCGGTCCTGCCGCGCTCGATCCCCCGGAAGTAGCCCGCAATGCGCATGCCTCGCTCCAAGGTACGCGCGGTGACGACGTCGACTCGTCGCGGTACCGGACCGATTCTCCGGCAAGTCCCCGGGCCGACGCGCTGGCGGCCACCTCACTCTGTATCGGCATCGTCGCTCGGGCCCGCGACGACGGCCGCAGCGGGTGCAAGCAGCATGTGGCTTGGGGCGCGAGATGCGGCCGATATCATGAACCTAGGGGTAGCGAATCCCTGCAGTGATGTTGCCCTTGAAATGTCTCGGACAGCCAGTCATGATGAGCGCGACAGTATGTCAGCTGCGTTGGTCCACGGTCTCTGGGGTTGCCAAGGCCTGTCGATCGAAACGCACGGGAACGCTCCGCAATGAACCCATCACCGATGGTCGAAACCGCCACAGGCTCCGGCACGCTCGACTCACCGAGCCTACCCCCCGCCGTGGATGAGCGGGCGCTGCACGAGGTTCTGCTGAGGTGGCTCGAGCGCTCGGAATGCCTGCTGTCGGTGAAGGAACTGGGCAGCGGCCGCTACGTCCATGTCAACGCTCGCATGGCGGCGTTGCTGGGCCGACCGCAAGCCGAAGTCATCGGGCTGGCCGATGTCGACCTGATGGAGTCTGGCCAGTGGGCGCCGTTGCGCGCCGCAGATCAGTCCGCCGCTGCGCTGGGCGCGCCGCAGTTGAGCGAGCACTTCCTCGAGCGGGCCGGGCAACGGCGAGAGTTCAGCGTGTTCCGCCAGGTGCTGCCGGCCGGCGATGGCGGCACACCGCGCTTCCTGTGCAGCCTCTGGACCGAAATCACGGCAGGCAGGGCCCGGGATGCCCAGTTGCAGCTTGCATTGCAGCAGATCGAGAGCCTGCAGCGGACGGCCGAGGCCGTCCGCCGTGAGGCACCGGAGGGCGGACTGCGTGACGCCGGGACAGGCCTCTATCAGCGCGTTCACTTCGACGACCAGTTGCGCCGCGAAGTGGATCTGTCGTCGCGCGAGCACCGCGAGTTCGCGCTGGTGTCGATCACCCTCGACCCGCTGGCGGACAAGGCGCTGTCACTCGGAGCGGCCGCCCGCGTCCGGGTGCTCGAGGAACTGGGCCGCCTGCTGCGCAGCAATACGCGTGCGATGGATGCATCCTGCCGCCTCGATGAAGAGCGATTTGCCCTGCTGCTGTCTGGCGTCGGCCTGGCGACTGCGCACTCGCGCATGGAGGGGCTGCGTCGGCAATGCGCGACCCAGATCGTGATGCTCGAAGGACACGAACTCGGCTTTACCGTGTCGATGGGCGTGGCCAGCTTCCCGCATACGGCGCTCGGCCAGGATGAGCTGTTGCAGGCTGCGGATGTCGCACTCGACCAGGCCCGGCGCCGCGGTGGCAACCACGTGACGCTGGCCAGCATTCGCTTCGAGCCGACCTGATTCGCTCCGGCTCGCAGCGGCGGCTCAGCCGAACATGCCCTTGTAGAGCATGTAAGCGGCCAGACCGTACAAGAGCGACGCAAAGACGCGTTTGAGTTGCGTGATGTTCATCGCATGGGCTGCGCGCGCCCCCAGCGGCGCAAGCAGCACGCTTGCCGCGGCGATCACGGCGAGCGCGGGCAGGTACAGGTAGCCCAGCGCGCCTGGCAGGACGGATGGCAGCGACCAACCGCCGATCACGTAACCCGCCGTGTTGGCCAGTGCAATCGGGAAGCCCAGAGCCGCGCTCGTCGCTACCGCGCTATGGATCGCGACATTGCACCAGGTCATGAAGGGCACCGACACGAAGCCGCCTCCCGCGCCGACCAGGCCCGACAGGAAGCCGATCACGCCACCGGCGACCACCTGGCCTGCCGCTGCGGGCATCTGTCGGCCCGGCGAAGGCTTCCTGCCGCGAAGCATCTGTGTCGCCGAGAAGCTTACGAAGAGCGCGAAGAAGATCGCCAGCCAGGCGCCCTTGAGCAGCGCAAACACGCCCACGCCGGCCAACAGGCCGCCGATCACGATGCCGGGCGCGAGGCCACGCACCAGGTCCCAGCGCACCGCGCCGCGCCGGTGATGCGCCCGCACGCTCGACAGCGACGTGAAGAGGATGGTCGACATCGAAGTGGCGATCGCCATCTTTACCGCCAAGTCGGCGGGCACGCCGCGGTGCGCGAGGATCATCGTCAGAAACGGCACGAGCAGCATCCCGCCACCGATGCCCAGCAAGCCGGCGAGGAAACCCGTCGCCGAGCCGAGCAGCAGGAGTTCGGCGATCAGTTGCCACTCGAGGCCGAAGATCATGATTCCCTTTCCGGTGTGCATAGGCACTCCGCGTTTCGGCAGCGGTGCGCCGTGCGGTCAGTGTCGGTGACGCAGCGTCTGATTGTCGCTTGGCGGCTTGCCGTGGTCCGGGCGGAGCGGCTGGCCACAGTAACATCGCACGGGCGGTGCACGCGACTGGCGGGGCACCGCGTGCAGCGAATTGCGAGGCAACTTGATGACTGATGTGCACACGGCACCCGGTGTCATTCCCGTCGCCGCCGGCGGGCGGCGCGCGAAGGCGACACCGAAAGGCCGCGTGCTGGAGCCCTTGGCACGAGCCGAGATCGTGGCATTGCTCGGCGATGGACCGCATCCGCGCGACCTGCTGATCGAGGCCTTGCATCGCATCCAGGATCGCTACGGCCACCTCTCGGCGGCGCACCTCGTCGCCCTTGCCGCGGTGATGAAACTCGCTCAGGCCGAGGTCTACGAGGTGGCGACCTTCTACCATCACTTCGACGTGGTGCGCGACGGTGAGCCGGTGCCCCCTGCGCTGACGGTGCGAGTGTGCGCATCGCTATCGTGCGAACTGGCCGGTGCGCGGCAACTGCTTGGCGATCTGGCCGGACTCGAAGGCGTGCGCGTCCTGCCTGTGCCCTGCGTCGGGCGCTGCCACGGCGCGCCCGTGGCCGTCGTGGGCCAGAACGCGATCGACCATGCCGATCCTGTCGCCGTCGCCGCAGCGGTGCGCTGCGGCGCGATCAAGGCGGTGGCGCCTCCGCACCTCGACTACCGCGGCTACCGCGTCGCGGGGGGCTATGCGACGCTGGCGGCCTGCGCCGCCGGCACGCTCGCCGCCGAAGAGGTCCTGCAGGCGATGGAGCATTCCGGCCTGCGCGGGCTCGGTGGTGCCGGTTTCCCGGCCGGGCGCAAGTGGCGCATCGTCCGCGCCGAGCCGGCGCCGCGGCTGCTGGCCGTCAACATCGACGAAGGCGAGCCGGGCACTTTCAAGGACCGCTGGTGGCTCGAGCGCGATCCGCACCGCTTTCTCGAAGGCATGCTGATCGCAGCGCACGTCGTCGGCGTTGCCGAGATCTACGTGTACCTGCGCGACGAATACGCCGCCTGCCGCGAGATGCTGGCGGGCGAGCTCGAAGCGCTTGCTGCCGACCCGCCGTGCGCATTGCCGACGATCCATCTGCGCCGCGGCGCCGGCTCCTATGTCTGCGGCGAGGAGTCGGCGATGATCGAGTCGATCGAAGGCCGGCGCGGCGTGCCGCGCCAGCGTCCGCCCTACGTCGCTCAGGTGGGGCTGTTCGGCCGGCCGACGCTCGAACACAACATGGAGACCCTGTACTGGGTGCGCGACATCGTCGAGCGTGGTGCCGAGTGGTTCGCCGGTCAGGGGCGCCACGGCCGACAGGGCCTGCGTTCGTTCTCGGTCAGCGGGCGCGTCGCCAGGCCCGGCGTCCACCTGGCGCCGGCGGGCATCACCGCGCGCGAACTGATCGCCGAGTTCTGCGGCGGCATGCTGCCCGGTCACGAGCTCTATGCCTACCTGCCCGGTGGCGCCTCCGGCGGGATCCTGCCGGCAGCGCTGGCCGACCTGCCGCTGGACTTCGACACCCTTGCCGAGCACGGCTGCTTCATCGGCTCGGCGGCGCTGATCGTGCTTTCGCAGCACGACCGCGCTCGCGACGCCGCGGCGAGCATGATGGCGTTCTTCGCCGACGAGTCTTGCGGCCAGTGCACGCCGTGCCGCGTTGGCACCGCGAAGGCTGCCGCGCTGCTCAAGGAACCGACGTGGAACCGGCCCTTGCTCGAGGAGCTCTCGCAGGCGATGGCCGACGCGTCGATCTGCGGGCTCGGTCAGGCGGCGCCGAATCCGGTGCGCTGCGTGATCCGGTACTTCCCGCAGGAGATCCGCTGACATGGCGTCGATCCCGTTCACTCTCAATGGCCGAGAAGTCAAGGCGTTGCCCGACGAGACGCTGCTGCAGGTGGCCGCGAGGAACGGCATCGAGGTTCCGCACCTCTGCCATCAGGATGGACTGCGCCCCGACGGAAACTGCCGCGCTTGCGTCGTCGAGATCAAGGGAGAACGCGTGCTCGCCGCTTCGTGCTGCCGCCAGCCGGCGCCAGGCATGGAAGTGACGACCGACAGCCCTCGTGCGCTGCATTCGCAGAAGATGGTGCTCGAACTGCTGTGCGCGGATCGCCCGCATGCGCCCCGGCGCAGCGACAGCGAACTCGACCACTGGGCGCGGGTGCTGAAGGTCGGCTCGTCGCGCTTCGCGGCGCGGTCCGCGCCTGCTGCCGACCTCTCGCACCCGGCGATCGCGGTCAACCTGGACGCCTGCATCCAGTGCACGCGCTGTGTGCGCGCCTGCCGCGAAGTGCAGGTCAACGACGTGATCGGCATCGCTCACCGTGGCGACCGGTCGCGGATCGTGTTCGATCTCGGCGATGCAATGGGCGCAAGCACCTGTGTCGCCTGCGGCGAGTGCGTTCGCGCCTGCCCGACCGGCGCCTTGACGCCCGCGCGCGGCGAGGGCAGTTCCGCCACGGACAGGCAGGTGCATTCGATCTGCCCGTATTGCGGCGTCGGCTGCCAGCTGATCTACCACGTGAAGGACCAGCACATTGTCCGCGTCGAGGGGCGAGACGGCCCGGCCAACGCCGGACGGCTTTGCGTCAAAGGCCGCTACGGTTTCGACTACGTGCATCACCGCCAGCGCCTGACCCGGCCGCTGATCCGCAGGCGGGACGTGCCAAAGAGCGCCGACCTCACGCTGGACCCCGACGACCCGTTCGCCGTGTTTCGCGAAGCCTCGTGGGACGAGGCGCTGGCGGTGGCCACCGGCGGCCTGCGTGCGATCCGCGACGGCCGCGGCCCGCAGGCGCTGGCGGGCTTCGGTTCGGCCAAGGGCAGCAACGAAGAGGCCTATCTCTTCCAGAAGCTGGTGCGCACCGGCTTTCGCACCAACAACGTCGACCATTGCACGCGGCTTTGCCATGCATCGAGCGTCGCGGCGCTGCTCGAGGGCCTCGGCTCGGCCGCGGTATCGAACCCGGTGCGCGACGTGGCGCAGGCCGAGGTGGTCTTCGTCATCGGCGCCAATCCGGTGGTGAACCATCCGGTGGCCGCGACCTGGATCAAGAACGCCGTCAAGGCCGGCACGAAGCTTGTCCTTGCCGACCCAAGACGCTCGGAACTGGCACGCCACGCGAGGCACTACCTGCAGTTCGAGCCCGACAGCGACGTCGCGCTGCTCAACGCAATGATGCACACCATCGTCAGCGAGGGCCTCGTCGACGCGGCCTTCATCCGCGACCGCACCAGCGGCTACGCCGAGCTGCAACGCAATGTGCAGGGTTTCAGCCCGGAGGCGATGGCGCCACTGTGCGGCATTGCCGCGCCGACGATCCGCGAAGTGGCGCGTCTGTACGCCACGTCGAGGGCTTCGATGATCCTGTGGGGCATGGGCATCTCGCAGCACGTGCACGGCACCGACAATGCGCGCTGCCTGATCGCGCTGGCGCTGTTGACGGGGCAGATCGGAAGGCCGGGCACCGGGCTGCATCCGCTGCGTGGGCAGAACAACGTGCAGGGTGCGTCCGACGCCGGGCTGATCCCGATGATGTACCCCGACTACCAGCGCGTCGCTTCGCCGCAGGCGCGCCAGAAGTTCGAGCGCCTGTGGGGGACGACGCTCGTCGGCGAACCCGGACTCACCGTCGTCGAGATCATCGACGCGGCCCATGCCGGACAGGTGTGTGGCATGTACATCATGGGTGAGAACCCGGCGATGTCGGACCCCGACTCACGGCATGCTCGGGAAGCGCTCGCCCGGCTCGAGTGCTTGGTCGTCCAGGACATCTTCCTCACTGAGACTGCGGCCCTTGCCGACGTGGTGCTGCCGGCCTCGGCCTTCCCCGAGAAGACCGGCAGCTTCACCAATACCGACCGCACGGTACAACTCGGGCGCCAGGCCTTGCAGCCGCCGGGCGAGGCGCGGCAGGACCTGTGGATCATCGAGCAGATGGCACGCGGGATGGGGCTGGCCTGGAGCTATCCCGGGCCGGAGGCGGTCTTCCAGGAAATGCGCAATGCGATGCCCTCGATCGCCGGCATCACATGGCAGCGCCTGGAACAGGACTCGGCAGCAACCTACCCCTGCCACACGGAGGGCGACCCCGGCGAGCGCGTCGTCTTCACGCAGCGGTTCCCGACCGAGACCGGACGTGCTCGCCTGGTGCCCGCCGACATCATCCCGGCTGCGGAACGGCCCGACAGCGAGTACCCGATGGTGCTGATCACCGGTCGCCAACTGGAGCACTGGCACACCGGCAGCATGACGCGGCGCTCGCTGGTGCTCGACGCGCTCGAGCCCGAGCCGGTCGCGTTGCTGCATCCGCTCGATCTGGCCGCGCTCGGCATCGCGCCGGGCGCGACGGTCACCGTGCAATCGCGCCGCGGCAAGGTGTCGCTCTATGCGCGCGCTGACGACGGCACGCCGCGCAGCGCCGTGTTCATTCCGTTCTGCTACTACGAAGCGGCGGCCAACATGCTGACCAACCCGGCACTCGACCCGTTCGGCAAGATCCCCGAGTTCAAGTACTGCGCCGTGCGCGTGCACTCCGGCGGCGTAGTCCGCGCACGAACGACGTTCGGCGGCGGGCAGTTGCTCGCCGAGGCATGAGGCGGGTCAGGGCACGATGCCCCACAGGCGCCCGCAGATGAATCGCCATTCGGCGTTCGTCACCGGCGTGATCGACAGCCGATTGCCGCGCTGCAGAACGCGCATCGCGGCCAGCTCGGGTTGACGCCGCAGTTCCCCGAGCGCGATCAGTCGCTCCCTGGCGCGCAGCGTCACGTCGACGTTCAGCCAGCGCGGGGCAGCGCGCGTGGACTTGGGGTCGAAATAGGGGCTCTTCGGATCGAACTGCGTCGGGTCAGGGTAAGCCAGGCGCGACACTTCCGCCAGGCCGGCAATGCCCGGCTGCGGGCAACTCGAGTGGTAGAAGAGCACACCGTCGCCGAGGCGCATCTGGTCTCGCATGAAGTTGCGCGCCTGGTAGTTGCGCACGCCGACCCAGGGCACGGTCTGTCGCAGCGCGTGTTCGAGGTCGGCAATCGAGCACTCCGACGGCTCGCTCTTCATGAGCCAGTACTGACGCGCCATGGTGGCAGTGGAGGTGGGGTGTCCGTCGCGAACCGGGAGCCGCATTCCTGAACCCAGGGTTCAGGTGGGCGAGGTCAATCCGGCATTGGGATCATCTGACGCGAGACGTTCACGCCTGCCGGACGATATTCCAAGCCCTAGCTCGGCAAGAGCATCGGTTCAAGGAAATATAGGACTCACGCGAGCGCAACGGACGAAATCATTCTACGCCGCGCGCTCCGCATCGCGTGTGTCATTTGGCACGAGCTGACGGTGCAATTCAAAGCAATTGGCCGTCTGCGCCGAGGGCCTGGTCGAGCCGGCGAACGAGTGATGCGATGTCCACGTTCGTCCCCGCGGGGTTCACCGCCGGCGCCGGGCGTTCGGCGAGCGCGTAGGCCAGGTTGAGTGCGGCCAGCACGGCGATGCGTTCACGCGCCTTGACACGCCCGGCGTCGCGTATCGCGCTCATCTCGCGGTCGACCTGGTTCACCGCCGCGAGCAGCGAAGCCTCGCCGCCTTCCGGGCAACCGAGGAGGTAACTCTGGCCCATGATCGTCACTTCGATCTGCTTCACGGCGCGGCTCCCTTGCCGTCGCCAGCAGCCGGCTGCTCGGCCGGCAGGCGCTCGAGCAGTGCGTCGATGCGGTTGCGCGCGGCACTCAAACGCGAACGCAGGCTGTCGCGCTCTTGTGTCGCTCCTGCGAGCTGCTGCTCGAGCAGCGCCGCCGTGCGCCCGAGTTCTTCATGCCGCAGCAGCAGGCGTTCCACGCGGTCTGCGAGGTCTTCGACGGTGGCCATGGTGCGGGTAGAGACGAGGTGGGCGGGCTTCGCTTTGATTGTAGTGGCCGGCTCTGCCACAATCGACAGTGTTGGTGCCCGCGCCAGTGTTCTTGCCGGCGCAGTTAAACGGGAAGCAGAGGGAACGCGCGCTCGACTTCGGTCGCACGCTTCCCGGCCTGCGCTGCCCCCGCAACGGTACAGCGGACGAAGCCGCCCACACGGCTTCAGCTCGAGCGCATTGCCACTGGGGGCCACGGTCCCTGGGAAGGTCGCCCGGGTCGGTTCCGCCAGCCCGGATACCGGCCAACAGGGGGTGTTCGTCACCTTGGCCGAACACCGAATTGCCACGCACCCGCGGGGAAGCGGGTGGCAGGCGTTTCCTGTGGATCTCTCCTTCATGTTTCGTCAACTATCGGCACTGCCCCTGTCGCTGGCAGCCGCATGCGCTGGTCTTTCTTCGCTGCCTGTCCAGGCTCAACTCACTCCCGCAACCCCGCTCGACCCGGTGCTCGTCACCGCCACCGGCTATCCGCAGCCACTCACCGAGTCGCTCGCCCATTCCACCGTGCTGACCCGCGAGGACATCGAGCGCTCGCAGGCGGTCGACCTGCCCGCCCTGCTGGCGCGCGAAGCTGGCCTGCAGATGGCGCGCAATGGCGGGCGGGGCGCGGCGACCACGCTGTTCCTGCGCGGTGCGCCGTCGTCGCAAGTGCTGCTGCTCATCGACGGCGTTCCGCAGACGCGGCAGGATGCCTCGGGTGCCCTCAGCGTCGAGCAGCTGATGCTCGACCAGGTGGATCGGGTCGAGATCGTCCGCGGCAATGTCTCGGCAATCTATGGGTCGGGCGCAATTGGCGGCGTGATCCAGGTCTTCACGCGGCGCGGCAATGGCGCACCGGGCGGCGATGTCACGGCCGAGGGGGGGGCCTACGGCTACGCGCGAGCGGGCGCCAACGCGTCGGGGCAATTCGGTGCGACGCGGCTCGCGATCGGCGTCGCCGGCCAGCGGAGCGACGGCTTCTCGGCGCAGGACGCGGTGGCCAAGCCGGGCGTCAATCCGGACCGCGACGGCTATCGCAACGGCAGCGGATCGGCCTCGATCTCGCACGAGGTGGCGGCCGGCCACACGCTGGGTCTGGCGCTGACGCAGAGCGATGGCCGGCTCGACTACGACAGCGCCTTCGCCAGCGCTGTCGATACCCAGACCAGCCGTACCAGGATTTCCACCGCCCGCCTGACGAGTAACAACCAGATCACAGGCGACTGGCAGAGCCAGCTCAGTTATGGCTGGCAGCGCGACGACAGCAAGTTCGACGAGAGCGGCGCCTTCGGCTACAGCAGCCACTACACCTCGGGCAACCAGTTGCTCGCCTGGAACAACCGCATCGCGCTGAACCCGGACTGGAAGCTCAGCGCAGGCCTCGAGTGGCAACGCCAGTCGATCGCCACCGAAGACGGATTCGGCGGCGTGTACGACAAGTCGCGCAATGTCGGCGCGCTGTTCGCCGGCGCGCAGGGTCAGATCGGCACGGGCAGCGTGCAACTCAACCTGCGCCGCGACGACGTCGACGGCATCGGCGGCCAGACGACCGGCTACTTCGGCGTCGGCCTGCAGTTCGCGCCGCAATGGAAGCTCACCGCCAGCACGTCGAGCGCGTTCAACGCGCCGCCGCTGGGCTACCTCTATGCGCCGTACTTCGGCAACCCGGCGCTGCAGGCCGAGGAGGCGCGCTCCTACGAACTCGGCCTGCAGTACGCGGCCGACGGCCAGTTGCTGCGCGCGACGCTGTTCAAGAGCCGCGTCCGCAACGAGTTCCTCTACGACGTGCAGACCAACGTGTTCGGAAACATCGCGAGCACCGACAACCAGGGCCTGGAGCTGTCGTACAGCGGAGCGCTGGGCACGACCCAACTCGGCGCCAGCCTGACCGTGCAGGATCCGATCAACGCCGAGACCGGCGATCGCCTGCTGCGCCGCGCCGGAACGCTTGCCTCCGCGTCGGTCTGGCAGCCGATTGGCGCCTGGCGCCTCGGTGCGCAATGGGCCTACGTCGGCTCGCGCATCGATACCGGCGGCGTCACGCTGGGCAGCTACTCGTTGATCGACCTGCTGGCGCAATGGGACGTGGCCCGCGGCGTGCAAGTCTTCGGCCGCATCGAGAATCTGCTCGACGTGACTTACCAGACCGCCAGCGGCTACAACCAGCCGTCGCTGGGGGCCTTCATCGGCCTGCGCTGGAAGACTTGAGCGAACAGGAAAATGGGCCTCCAGGGCACTCGCCTCACTGCCTTCGCTGCGCTCCTGCTGGCGGCGACGGCGGCGCTGCTGACCGCGGGCTGTGCTGCTCGGCAGCGGCGGACTCGACGCTGAACTGATCGCCACCTTGCGCGCGCCTCGCGTGCTGGCAGCGGCCGGCGTCGGTGCGCTGCTGGCGCTGTCGGGCCTGGCGATGCAGGTGCTGCTGCGCAACCCGCTCGCCGACCCGTATGTGCTCGGCACTTCGGGCGGTGCCTCGGTCGGAGCGCTGCTGGCGCTGCTGGGTGGGGTGAGCCTGTGGATCGGTGCGGCGGGGGGCGCGCTACTGGCCGGCATGCTGCTGCTCGCGCTGGCACGCTCGGCGCTGGCGGCGAGCGACGATGCCTCGGCGCGGCTGATTCTCACCGGCGCCATGCTCGCGTCGGTGTCCGGCGCGCTGGCCACGCTGCTGCTGACGCTCACCCCCGATGAGCGCCTGCGTGGCGCGATCTTCTGGCTGGTCGGCGACCTCTCGGGCGCGCAGCAGGGCTGGGTGTGCCTGCTCGCGGCGATTGCCTTCGCGCTGGCGCTCTTCGCGCGTCGCCGCAGCATCGACCGCCTGATGCTCGGCAGCGAGGCCGCGGCATCTGCTCGGCGAGCCGGTGCGACGCCTGCGCTACGAACTGCTGGTGGCGGCGTCACTCGCGGCCGGGCTGGCGGTGGCGACGGCGGGCGCGATCGGCTTCGTCGGCCTGGTCGTTCCGCAGTTGTTGCGGCTGGCTGGCGTGCAGCGCACGCGCGAGCTGGCCTGGATGAGCCCGGTCGGAGGCGCCGCGCTGCTGGTGTCGGCCGATCTGGTCGCGCGGCATGGCGGTCGTGCCGATGGAGTTGCCAGTGGGCGCGGTGATGGCCTTGATCGGCGCGCCGCTGTTCATCGTCTTCCTGCTGCGGAGCGGGCGATGATGCATGGCAGCCTGATCGAGACCCGCGCGCTCACGCTCGGCGCCGCCGGCCGCACGCTGGTGCGCGAACTCTCATGGCAGGCGCGCGCGTCGGCGAACGCTGGTGCGTGATCGGGCGCAATGCGGCTGGCAAGAGCACGCTGCTGCGCGCGTTGGCCGGCCTGTCGGTGCCGCAGCGGGAGGGCACGGTGAGCTGGCTCGGGCGCAATCAGGCAGAGTGGGCGTGCGCAGACGCCGCCGCGCTGCGCGCATTTGCACCGCAGCAGTCGAGCGATCGATTTCCAATCGCCGTGCAGCGCCTGCTCGAGCTTGCCGTCTGCGTCCCCGGCGGGCCGGACCCACGCGCGCTGCTGAAGGCACTGGACGCGACCGCCTTGGCCGACCGCGACGTGATGCAGCTCTCCGGAGGCGAGCGCCAGCGCGTCGCGCTGGCGCAATGTGCGGTGCAGGGCGCGCCGCTGATGTTGCTCGACGAGCCGGTGGCGTTCCAGGATCCGGCGCACCAGCTGCAAGTCGCCCGCTGGCTGGCCACGCTGGCCGGGCGCTGCCTGGTGATCAGCGCGCACGACGTGAACTGGATCGCGCGGCGTCGCGACGCATGTGCTCGCGCTGCAGGGCGATGGTCGCTGGGAGGCCGGGCCGGTGGCGAGGATGCTCAGCGCCGAACGGCTCGAGGCGGTCTATGGTTGCCGCTGGCGGCAGGCCGACGGAGCTTGGCTGATGGTCGATTGATCCGCGCGAGGCGAAGCTCAACGCGCCTTGTCGATCGCCTCGCAAAGCAACTGCGCGCCCTCGACGAAGCGCGGCCCCATGCGGCCGAGCAGTTCGGGCGGCAGCAACGCATAGCGCTGGTGCTTCACGGCGTCGACCTGCTGCAGGCGGGTCCACTGGCCCTGCGGCGCAGTTTCGCCGTCAACGCGAGCGCTGGCGATGATCTGCGGGTCGGCTTGCGCTGCGGCCTCCCAACTCACCGTCGGCGTCAGTCCGCGGCAGCCCGGCGAAGACGTTGACTGCCGCCGCAGGCGGCGATCGCTTGCGCCGATCAGGTGTTCGCGGTTGACCGTCATCAGCGGCTCTTGCCACAGCTGGTAGAACACGCGCACCGGCGTTCTCCCGGCGTATCGCGCGCTGCAGCGCGCGCCAGTCGCTGCATCGAGTTGGGCCGCGGCGGCGTCGGCCGGTCGGCCGGTGCCGAGCAGACGTGCCGAGCCGGCGCAAGGTGGTGCCGATGTCGTCGACGCGGCGGATCTCGCTCTCGTAGACCGGCAGCTCAGCGCGCGCAGCTGCTCGCGCTGCCGCTCGCTGAGGCCGCTGAGTGCCAGACCAGCACCAGGTCGGGCTTGAGCTGGGCGATGCGCTTCGAGGTTGAGCGCAAAGGCATCGCCCACGACCGGCAAGCTGCGCGTGCAGCGGCCGGGTGGTCGCTGTAGCGGATCACGCCGACCAGCGTCGCCGCCGCCGACTGCGAAGACCATTTCGGTCAGGTGCGGCGCCAGCGCAACGACGCGTCGCGCGGGTCGAGGCAGGGCGAGCACGCGGCCTTCATCGTCTGTGACGCTGACGCCCTGGCCGGCCACCGTGCCCTGCGAACGCGACGGCAGCCAGACCAGCGCCAGCGCCAGCGTGCGAAGCCGGCTGCGTCGCGTCACCGTATCGCCCTGGTTACGACATGACTTGGGTACGAGTTTGTCTTCACTGAAGCCGCGTCTTGGGCGTGAAGTCGCACCATGCCGCCACCCGGCACTGCGGGCAAAGCGGCTTGCGCGCCTGGCAGACGTAGCGGCCATGCAGGATCAGCCAGTGGTGCGCGTCGGCGAGGTAGGCCGCGGGCACGCGGCTCGAGCAGGCCGAGCTCGACCTCCAGCGGCGTCTTGCCCGGTGCCAGCCCGGTGCGGTTGGCGACGCGAAAGACATGCGTGTCGACCGCAATCGTCGGCTCGCCGAAGGCCACGTTGAGCACCACGTTGGCGGTCTTGCGGCCGACGCCGGGCAGGGTCTGCAGCGCCTCGCGCGTGCGTGGCACCTGGCCGCCATGCCGTTCGACCAGGATGCGGCAGGTGTGCAACCAGGTGCCTGGCCTTGCTGCGGTACAGACCGATGGTCCTGATGTGCTCCGCCAGCCGTCGGCTTCGCCGAGCGCGAGCATCTTGCCGGCGTGCCGGCGACAGCGCGAACAGGCGCCGCGTGGCCTTGTTGACGCTCACGTCGGTGGCCTGCGCCGACAGCAGCACCGCGGCCAGCAACTCGAACACGCTGCTGTACTCCAGTTCCGAGGCCGGCTGGGGATTGGCTGCCCTCAGCGTCGCGAAGAAGGCTTCGATGTCATCGCGCTTCATGCTCGGATTGTCGCCGAGCCCCGGCGCGCGATCAGGTCTCGCGGCGCTGCCGTACCCGTTTCATCGCTGCTTCGATCACCGCGCGCTTGCGCTCCAGGAGTTGCGGGGTCGGTGATCGCCGAGGACGCTCTGGAGGTCGGTCGAGCTTGGCCTGGCCTTGGCGGCCAGGCGCTCGTCGTTTTCGCGCAGGTCGCGCTGCAGGCGCTCGCCGGTGCCAAGCGTAGCGCTCGCGCGCTTGTGCGGCCTGTGGCCGGACTCCACGCCGCCCAGCCGCTGCGCGGCCGGTGTGCGTCTTCCATGGCGATGCAATCGACCGGGCAGACCGGGATGCACAGCTCGCAACCGGTGCACTGACTCTCGATCACCGTGTGCATGAGCTTCGGTGCGCCGACGATGCAATCCACCGGGCAGGCCTTGATGCACAGCGTGCAGCCGATGCACCAGGCTCTCGTCGATGACCGCCAGCTTGCGCGGGCCCTCGATGCCGTTGGCTGGGTTCAGCGCCACGGCGGGCAGGCCGGTGATGGCGGCCAGGCGGCGGATGCCCTCGGCGCCGCCCGGCGGGCACTGGTTGATGCCGCGCCTCGTCTGCTGGCGATGGCCTCGGCGTAGGCCGGCAGTCGGCGTAGCCGCAGCGCGTGCACTGCGTTTGCGGCAGCGCGGCGTCGATGCGCGTGCGAGATGGCGGCGGCTGACGGGTCACCGCCGGATTATCGGCGGCGAGTCGAAGCAGGGTCCTGGTGGAGACGCTTGGACTCGAGTGACGTCGTCACTTGCCGGCTTCGCGCGTGCGGACTTGCCGTTGCGACGGCTCCGTCGACGGCTGGCCCGCCGCGGCGCTGCGACCGGCGCATCGCCGCCGGGTGGTAGCGGGCGATGAAGCTTCGCACCTCGGGGTAGACCTGCTCGCGCCAGCGGCGGCCGGAGAAGATGCCGTAGTGGCCGGCACCTTCGGCGTCGTAGTGGAACTGGCGCGCCTTCGGCAACGCCGGTGCACAGGTCGTGCGCGGCGCGGGTCTGGCCGGCGCCGGAGATGTCGTCGAGCTCGCCTTCGATGGTCAGCAGCGCGCTGCGTCGTGATGTCCTGCGGCCGCACGAGCTCGCCCTTGACTTTCCAGGTGCCGTTGACGAGCGCAAAGTCCTGGAACACGGTCTTGATCGTGTCGAGGTAGTACTCGGCCGGCATGTCGAGCACGGCGTTGTACTCGTCGTAGAACTGGCGGTGCGAGTCGGCGCTTGTCGCTCGTCGCCGCGCACCAGGTCGAGGAAGTAGTCGTAGTGCGACTTAGCGTGCCGGTCCGGGTTCATCGCGACGAAGCCGGTGTGCTGCAGGAAGCCGGGGTAGACGCGCCGTCCGTCGCGCCGGGGAAGTTCTGCGGCACGCGGTAGATCACGTTGGTGCTCGAACCAGTTCGTGGCTCTTGTTCGGTGGCCAGGTTGTTGACGCTTCGTCGGGGCTCTGCGGGCGTCGATCGGCCCGCCCATCATGGTCAGTCGTGCGCGGCGTGAACTCGCCGTCGGCTGGCCATCAGCGAGACGGCCGCCAGCACCGGCACCGTCGGCTGGCAGACCGAGATCACGTTCACGCCGGGGCCGATATGGCGGATGAACTCCTGCACGTAGGCCACGTAGTCGTCGAGGTGGAACGGGCCCTTGCCTCGGCGGCACCATGCGGGCGTCGGTCCAGTCGGTGATGAAGACCTTGTGGTGCCGGCAGCAAGGCACTTGACGGTGTCGCGCAGCAGCGTCGAGTGGTGGCCGGACAGCGGCGCCACGACCAGCACCGCCGGCTGGTCTTCATCTCGGTCGAGCGCGGCGGGTCGTCGGTGAAGCGCTTGAAGCGCAGCAGGCGGCAGAAGGGCTTGTCGATCGCCACCTGCTGCTGGACCGCCACGTCCACCCCGTCGATGCACGCCGTGCGGATGTTGAACTCGGGTTTTCGTAGTCCTTGGCCAGCCGGTGCATCAGGTCCGAGCCCGGCCGAGACGCGTTGCGCCAGCGGCGTGTGCGTAAAACGGCGACAGCGGATGGCTGTAGAGCTTGGCCGAGGCGCTAGGCGAACTCCGAGAAGGGGCTCAACAGGGCGCGCTGGGTCTCATACAACTGGTACAGCATCGGTTTCCTTCTCCATACTGTTCGCGGGCTCGACGCTGCGAAAGCGCAAGACCGGTCTGACATCGAAGACGCGCGAACATCGTGCGTTGCACCATCTTAGGTGCTCCGCTGTCATCATGCTGACTGGCAGGAAAGTGAAAACCCGCAACAGACCGGCAAATCGACGCGAAATCAGCGCGCTGTGCGTGCCATGGCCGCACCCCCCTCTGCGTCGATTCCGACCGCCGGACCTGGATCAGGGGCTGACCGGCAATTCGCTGACACGAGCGATGGCCGCGCGACCGCATCGATGTTCGTGGTCGTTCAGCGCCGCCACGCAGATGCGGCCGGAGTCGACGCCATAGACGCCGAACTCGCTGCGCAGGCGTTGCATCTGCTCGCGGCTGAGGCCCGAGTAGCTGAACATGCCCTGCTGACGGGTGATGAAGCTCACGTCCCGCTGCAAGCCGGCGGCACGCAGTTTGTCCTGCAGGGCGGCGCGCATCTTGCGGATGCGCATGCGCATGCCGGCGAGCTCCTCCTCCCACTGGCGGCGCAGTGCGGGTGTGGCCAGCACCGTGGCCACGATCTGCGCGCCGTGCGTCGGCGGGTTCGAGTAGCTGGTGCGGATCACGATCTTGAGCTGGCTGAGCACGCGTGCTGCCTCGTCGCGGCTCTCGCAGACGATGCTCAGCGCGCCGACACGCTCGCCGTAGAGCGAGAAGCTCTTGCGAAGCTGGTCGCGACGAAGAAGTCGATTCCCGCCGACATGAACTTGCCGATCACCGCGCCGTCCTCGACGAGGCCCTGCCCGAAACCCTGGTAGGCCATGTCCAGAAAGGCGATCAGTTCGCGCGCCTTGACGACGCGACCACCTGCGTCCCACTGCGCCGGCGTGAGGTCGTAGCCGGTCGGGTTGTGGCAGCAGGCATGCAGCACGACGATGGTGCCCGCCGGCAGCGGCCTGCAGTGCGCCAAGCATGCCGGCAAAGTCGACCGCCGACGCCGCAGGCGGCGTCGTAGTAGGGGTAGCTGCCGACCTCGAAGCCCGCGTTGCGTGAACAGCGCGCGGTGGTTTTCCCAGCTCGGGTCGCTGATCAGCACCTTGGCCCCCGGCGCTTCACCCGCTTCAGGAAGTCGGCGCCGATCTTCAGAGCGCCGGTGCCGCCCAGCGCCTGTACGGTGGCGACGCGACCGCCCGTCACGGCCTCGCTGTCGGCGCCGAAGACCAGCCCTGCACCGCCTTGTCGTAGGCAGCAATGCCGTCGATCGGCAGGTAGCCGCGCGGCTTGGGCGGGCCTGGATCAGCACCTCCGCCGCGGCGACGCAGGCGAGCAGTGGCAGCTTGCCGTTCTCGTCGATATAGACGCCGACGCCGAGATTGACCTTGGACGGGTTCGGGTCGGCGTTGAACTGCTCTTTCAGACCCAGGATCGGGTCGCGCGGGGCCATTTCGACGGCGGAGAAGAGGGACATGGGAGGCTTTCGGTGGGAGGATGGCGTGCCGTGGCAGGGGTGCGGCGAGTCGGTTAGGCTTGTCGGTTACCTGCTACCTGGCCGTGAACCGGGTGGAGTCCCATTTTAATCGTTGC
>CAVPAZ010000031.1:0-240324 GCA_963701725.1 uncultured bacterium
GTGAACATCGCAACAGGCCTGGGTGACGCTGGAGCCTCGGAGCTGGAAGACGTGCTGCGCGTGCTGGGCGCCAAGCGCTGGGACGTGCTCACCAAGGTCGGCCTGCCGCGGTCGATGCCCTACTTCTACGGCAGCCTGAAGGTGGCGATCACGCTGGCCTTCGTCTGCACCACGGTGTCGGAGATGACCGCATCGAACGAGGGGATCGGCTACCTGCTGATCAGCGCCGGCAGCAGCATGCAGATGGGCCTGGCTTTCAGCGGGCTGGTGGTGGTGGGCATCATGGCCATGGCCATGTACGAGCTGTTCTCTATTATCGACAAACGCACCACCGCCTGGGCACACCGCGGCAGCCAGGGGCACTGAGCGCTTAAAGTGTTTCCAATTATTTGCAATCCCATCCACATTGAATAAAATGGGGAAACTCTATGCAAGACACAGCGACACAGATTGCAGGCGCGCTGCCCGCGCTGGGCGCCGGCATCCGCGCGCGGCGCAAACAGTTGCGCGTCAGCGCCACCGCGGCGGCCGAGGCGGCCGGTTTGTCGCGCGTGACCCTGCATCGCATTGAGCGGGCGCACCCTCCGTGGCCAATGGCCTGTACCAGTGCGCTATCTCCGCACTGGGGCTGACACTGCACCTGGCCGACGCACAGCCCCCAGCTGCAGTCCCGCGGCGCAGAACCGCCCGAGCTGCTGTTCCGCCGCTATGCCGCGCCCGGCTTCGACCTCGAGTACGTGATCCTGGTCGTCAGCCAGTTCGGGCCCGACCAGGTGGACGTGTTCGGATTCGGCAAGATGACGCGGCGTCGACTACCCGCCGGATGCGAGCCCGCCGCCAAGCCGGGCGGTTGACGGAAAGTGCGCGGCGGGCACGCGAATGGCCGGTTGCAGCCGGCGGTTGGAGCGACGATCGGCCTGGCGCTGTGGCTGGGCGCGGGCATGGCTGGGCGCAGGAACGCGCGGCGGCCAAGGCGATCGCGACACCCGAGGTCTCGCTGTTCGGGCTGATCGGCGTCGAGGGCTATGCGCTGGGACGGTACTGGCGCGATGGCAACGCCAGCTCCACCACGGTGATCGGCGCCGCCCCTCCGCTGACGTACAACTCGACCCAGACCGCCTCGAACCTGAGCGGCGAGTTCTTCGTGATGACGCACAGCTACGTCTACCACCCGAACCTGCTGCTGCTGGACCTCGGCGCCGGCCCGGTGCTCTTCCGGCAGGGCTATGCGGTCGACGGGGTGGACACGACGGCCAACAGCGCGACCTACGACCTCACGGCCCGGGCCACGCTTCCTGCGCGACAAGCCGTACAACGGCGGCGCTGTTCTACGACCGCAAGAACGACAGCCAGCCGGTGGGCCCGGCGCAGAGCCTGCTGACCCAGAACACGCGCTACGGCTTCGACTTCGCGCTGCTGGCGCCGGTGACGCCGGTGCCGCTGCGCATCGACGCGCAACCGCTTCACAGCGAAGGGCTCGGGGACCGACCAGGTCATCAACGAGCAGATCGACGAGGTCAACTTCCGCGCCGAGCGCAGCTTGGGCAGGCTCGGCGAGACCCGACGTTCCACTTACCAGGCGGTGCAGGACGACTCGCAGAGCGGCAGCCTGGGCCTGCCGATCCAGAACACGCGTCTCGACAGCACCAGCGCGCCGACCTCGACACCCTCCTCAACTTCGGCGAGCGAAAGCGAGTACACGCTCATCAACACCGTGTCCTGGTACGCGCTGGACTACACCAGCAACGAGGCGACGCGTCGCGGACACGCAGCAGTTCCGCTTCGACCTCAACCTGCAGGGCCGCCCGACCGATGCCCTGCAGACGCGCGCCCGCTACCAGTTCGACGCCTACGAGCAGAGCCGGGCAGACCGGCACCGCAGTCCGGCCGAAGCTGAACGCGGTCAACGCCGGCGTGACCTACCAGGCCAGCCGACGAGGCTGAGCGGCACGCTCGACGCCGTCGGCGACGTCAACCGCAACACCGCGTACACGCGAACCAGGTCGGGATCAACGGCTCGGCCAAGTACCGCAAGCGAGCTCGACTTCGGCGACCGTGTCGGCGAACTACGGGCTCACCGGTACTTCCGGCGCGACCAGGTCGCCACGGAGCCCGTGGGGCAGGTGGTCGGCGAGCGCCTGGTGCTGGCCGGCACTGAGCTGGGTGCGCGCTGCGGCGGCCGCAGGTCGTCGCCAGCAGCGTCGTCGTCAGCAACATGCCGCGCACGCAGACCTTCGTCGAAGGCGTCGACTACACGCTGCGCGAGATCGGGCTCGTCCACCGAGATCCAGCGCCTGGTCGGCGGCAACATCCTCGACGGCCAGGAGGTGCTGGTCGACTACGAGTTCGACACCGGCGGCACCTACGCGCTGACCGAGTTCGACAACGCGATCGACCTCGCGTGGCGCTGCAAGCAGAACTGTCAGCGTCTATGCCCGCTATATCGACTCCTCGCCGACGCTGGTCTCCGGCACGCCGACGTCGCCGCTCAACCCGGCCAACAGCACGCTCTTCGGCACTGCGCGCCGACGTGCCGTTCGCGCTGCTGGACGAGGAAATGCAAGGCCGGCGGCTTCGCCGAGTGGGAAGACCGGCGCGAAGTCATCTCGCCTTACCAGCGCACGACCTACGAGGCCTATGTCGAGCTGTCGCTGCCGCTGATCGCCCGCGGCGCGCTGCGGCTTGGCGGCGCGGCAGCAGGACACGCAATACGATCTGACCAGCCCGAGCAGGACGTGAACCAGAGACGGTCACCGCCAGGCTCTGGGCCCGCTTTCGCAACGGGCTGCGGCCTGTCGATCGAGGCGCAACGCGCACGCACGACACCGGCTCGCCGCAGGTCGACGCGCCAGTACACGTCGGGCATCGCCAAGGCGCTGTGGCGCGTGCGCCGCGTGCTGATGACCCTCGACGCTGAGCCGGACCAAGGAATCGCAGGCGCGGACGCAGACGCACGCGCAGCAACGGCCAGTTCACGCTGCGGAGGGACTTCTGATGCGCCGGTCGGCTGGCGCCTGCTCGTGGCGCTCGCGTGTCGCGCCGGCCTCGCTGGCGGCCTGCGCGCCGGCGCCGCCGAAGCCGCAGGACCAGGCGCCGCTGGTCTGGCCGGAGGAGATGAGCAGCCGGCGCGGATCGCCTTCGTCGAGACGTTTTCGCGGCCCGAGGAGTTCGGCATCGAGAAGGGATTCCTGCAGCGCGCTGGGCGAGTTCCTGTTCGGCGAGACCGGACGCGCGGCTGGTGCGGCCGATGGCGGTGGTGGCGGTGAAGGGCGTGGTCTACGTCGCCGATCCGGGCGCCAAGGGCGTGCACCGCTTCGACCCGGTGGGCGGCCGCTACGACCTGATCGGCGCCGAGGACGACGTCGCCGCTGCCGTCGCCGGTCGGGCTTGCCGTCGGGCAGCGAGGGCGAGGTCTACGTGACCGACTCGGTCGCTGGCCGCGGTGCTCGTCATCCGGCCCGGCGCGAAGGCCGCGGTGCCGCGTGGCGCTGCCGAAGATGGGCCAGCCGACCGGGGTCGCGTTCGACCGCGAGGCGGGCCGCCTGTTCGTGGCCGACACGACCGCGCATCGCGTCAATGTCTTCGACCGCGACGGGACGCTGCAGGCCAGCCTGGGCGTGCGCGGCGACGGCGACGGCGAGTTCAACTACCCGACGCAGCTCTGGCGCGATGCCGGCGGGCGGCTGTACGTCACCGACTCGCTGAACTACCGCATCCAGGTCTTCGACGAGCAGGGCCGGTTCCTGCGCAAGTTCGGCCAGGCCGGGCGACGGCAGCGGCGACTTCATGCGCCAGAAGGGCGTTGCGACCGACAGCTACGGCCACGTCTACGTCGTCGACGCGCTGATGAGCGCGCTGCTGATCTACGACGAGACCGGCCGGCCTGCTGCTGGCATCGGCAACCTCGGCCAGGACCGCGGCGAGTTCTGGCTGCCGGCGGGCATCTTCATCGGCGAAGACGACGAGATCTACGTGGCCGACACCTACAACGGCCGCATCCAGGTATTCCGCTACATCGGAGGTCCGACGTGAACCATCGACGCAAGGCTGCCACCCTCGCCGCGATGCCTGGCGCTGGCGAGCGTCGTTCGCGTTGTCGCATCGCTGCCCGGCGTCCGCAGCGCTGGCCGGGCGTCGCCACCACCAAGCACAACCTGTCGGCCAGCGGGCCGGGCACGCGCAAGGCGACGAGCGAGTCCGAGATCTGCATCTTCTGCCACGCGCCGCACAACACCTCGCCGGCCGGGCAGCTGTGGAACCACCGCCTGCCGACCAGCCACCTACACGCCGTACACCAGCTCGACGCGCAAGAGCGTCCGCCGGCCAGCCCAACGGCGCCTCGCTGCTGTGCCTGAGCTGCCACGACGGCACGATCGCGCTGGGCGACGTGCTGAGCCGCACCAGCGCGATCGGCATGGCCGGCGGCGCGCTGAGCGGCACCGCGCTGCTCGGCACCAATCTCTCCGACGACCACCCCGTCTCGTTCGCCTACGACGCGGCGCTGCGCGCCGCGCGCGGCGAACTGGCCGACCCGGCGACGCTGGTCAAGCCGAGCAAGGTGCGGCTCGACGCCTCGCGGCCGGCTGCAGTGCACGGCCTGCCACGACCCGCACGACAACACCAACGCCAAGTTCCTGGTCGTGCCCAACACGGCCTCGGCGCTGTGCCTGACCTGCCACCTGAAGAACTACTGGGCGAGCAGCGACCACCGGAACTCGACCCGGACCTGGAACGGCGCGGGCACCAATCCGTGGCCGCACACCACGGGCACCACGGTGGCGGCTAACGCCTGCGAGAACTGCCACCGGCCGCACACCGCCGGCGGCGCGAAGGAGCTTGCTCAACTACGCGGCGGAGGAGACGAACTGCTTCCCCTGCCACAACGGCAATGCGGCGGCCAAGAACGTCCAGGCGGAGTTCAGCCAAGGCCTCGGCGCACGACGTCGGCAACTACACGGGGACCCACAACCCGGCCGAGGCCGACCCGGTGGCGACGACGCACGTCGAGTGCGTGGACTGCCACAACCCGCACGCGGCCTACGCGAGCGCCCTGCCGACCCTAGGGCGGCAGCACGGTGCCCACGCTTCCGGGCTCGCAGGCCGGCATCAAGGGCGTCAACATCGCCGGCACGGCGGTGAACCCGGCCGCGTTCGAGTACGAGATCTGCTTCCGCTGCCACAGCAGCAACAACCCGGTGGCGTCGCGCACCGCGCGCCAGCTCGTCCAGAACAACACGCGGCTGGAGTTCCAGCCTGGGCAACCCGTCCTTCCATCCGGTGGCGGCCGTCGGGCAGGAGCACGACCGTGCCGTCGCTGCTCTCGCCGTGGACCACGTCGAGCCGGATCAAGTGCACGGACTGCCACAACAACAACGCCGGGCCGTACAGCACCGGCACCGGCACGACGCCGTCGGGCACTGGCGTCAACGGCCCGCACGGCTCGACCTATCCGCTGCTGCTCGAGCGGCAGTACGTCGACCACCGACAACACGACGGAGAGCGCGGCGGCCTATGCGCTCTGCTACAAGTGCCACAGCCGGACGAACATCCTCGCCGACGCCACCGGCAGCTTCAAGGAACACCGCAAGCACATCAGTCGGCGAGAGAACGCCCTGCAACGTCTGCCACGACCCGCACGGCGTCAGCAGCACGCAGGGCACGACGACCACAACGCGCGGTTGATCAACTTCCAGACTCGGAGTCGTGACGCCGAGCGGCGGCGACCTCAACTGGGAGCGGGTGGGCACCGACCGGCGGCCGCTGCTACCTGAACTGCCATGGCAAGAACCACAACCCGCTCAGCTACTGATCGCCGCGGCACGCGCAAGGCGGCACCCGGAGCGCGCAGGCCATGGACAGTCCGCGAGCCCACCGACCGCAACGGAGCACATGAGATGAACGCGCTGCTCGCAGCGTCGCTGTGCCTGATCCTCGCGCGACGTTCGCGCTGCCGGCGCACGCCCAGGAGGTCGACTGCGCCGAGTGCCACGCCGACCTGACCGAGAAGAAGTTCGTCCACGAGGCCCTGAAGAAGGGCTGCAAGACCTGCCACGACGCAGCTCGACACGAGCACCAAGCGGCACAAGTCGAAGGGCAAGTTCGCGAAGGGGCTGACGGCCGAGGCGCCCGCGCTGTGCGCGACTGCCACGAGAGCGAAGCTGTTCAAGGGCAAGGTCGTGCACGGCCCGGTGGCCGCCGGCAAGTGCATGGACTGCCACGACCCGCACGCGTCCGACAACGCCGGCCTGCTGAAGAAGGAGCCCGCGGCGCTGTGCCTCGACTGCCACGCCGACGTCAAGAAGAAGCCGCACGTCGATCGTCGGGTTCTCCGGCGGCGGGCACCCGCTGGGCGACGCGAAGAAGGCGAAGCGGCGGAAGACCCGCTGCGCCGCGGCAAGCCGTTCTACTGCGCGTCGTGCCACGAGCCGCACCGCTCGGAGCTGCCCAGGCTGAACCGGTTCGGCAAGGGGATGTCCGCCTGCCAGAAGTGCCACAAGATGTGACGCGGGCCGGCGAGCCTGCCGGCGATTCCGCGTTGCGACTCGGCGTCAGGGCCGCGGCTGGCCCGTGCCACTGACGCCGGGGCGACTCACTTCACTTCGTTGGCGATCACCACGGCAACACCGGTGCTGCCCACGGCGGTTGCCGCGGTCAGGCCTTCGAGGTCGCCCGGCTGGGGCATCGCCTGGCCCGACTTGCTGACGCGCGCGCCGACGATCACCCGCCCCGCCGTCGACAGCAGCGATGCCGGCGACATCGCCAGGCTGTCGTCGAGGCGGAACGTGAAGGGCAGATCGCTGACCTGCTTGCGCACGATGGCGATCGGCACGCGCGAGCCTTCGGCCGGGCGCGCGAAGATGAAGACGGTGTCGTCCGGCGCCGCCTTGCCCTTCAGCGCCGGTGAAAGGCTCACGGTGCCGGCCACTGCACCCGCCGCGCCGGCTGCACCGGTGGCAGCGGGGCTCGCGCCGGCAGGGGCCGCACGCGGTGCCATGTCGGTGGCGGCGGGAGCGGCGGGCGCCTTGCCGACGGCGGCCGGCGGCGCCGTGTCGGCGGCAGCGGGCGGCAGCTTGCCGCGTTCGCGCGCGTCGGCGGCGGCGCCGCGCGCCTGCGCCACGATCGGGCTGTCGGGCGGGCCGACCTTCACGGCGCGGTCCCAGTGCTGCGCGGCACCCGCGAAGTCGCCGCGGTTGAAGGCAACGGTGCCGGCCAGCGTCAGCGCCTTCAGGTTGTCGGGGTCGAGCTTGAGCGCGCGCTCGATGAGCTTGGCGGGCTCGCCGTCGAGCGAGCGATTGTTCTTCACGGCGAGCACATCGGCATAGTCGGCCAGCAGAGATGCGTCGTCGGGAGAAATCTTGACGGCGCGTCCGAAGGCCTCCGCCGCTTCGTCCGCGCGCCCCATGGCCATGTAGGAGCGACCCAGCATGCTCCAGCCTTCGGCGTCGTCCGGCTGTTCCTTCAGGCGCGCGGCCAGGCGCTCGATCAAGGCGGCGAACTGCGCGCTGTCCATCGCGTGCGGGGCGCTGGCGGCACCGTCGGCGCCGGCCGCAGCCTGATCGCCAAAGCCGGCCGGCGTCTGGCTGAGCTGGTCCGGTGCGCCCATCCACCAGTAGCCTGCGGCCGCCACCACGACGGCGATGCCGCCGAGCGCGAGCCACAGGCGCCCGCCCGGGCGCGCGGGGCCGGCTGCCTGCACGCCGGGCCTGGGCGCCGCCTGCGACGCAGCCGGCTGCTCGACCACCAGGTCGACCAGCCGGCGCTCCAGCTCGGCCCGCTTCTCGGCGTACTTGGCGTCCGCGAGCGAGCCGGAGGCGTGCCGGGCGCGCAGTTGCTGCAGTTGTTCTCGAATGGTCTGTACGGATTCGGTCATGGTGTTCAGGGCGTGGGGCTGCCAGCGGGGGGAATCCCCTCCGGCGTGTCTTCATCGGGTTCGAAGCTATCGGCAGGCAGCCGCGAGCGGCGGCGCAGCACGACGATCAGCACGCACCAGGCCGCCGACCATCAGCAGCCCCGGGCCGAACCAGAGCAGGGCGGTGCTCTCCTTCAGCGGCGGGCGGTAGAGGACGAAGTCGCCGTAGCGCGCGGTCATGTAGTCGATGATCTGCTCGCTCGCTCTGGCCCTGCGCAGCATCTCGCGCACCTGGTTGCGCAGGTCGACCGCCAGCTCGGCGTGCGAGTCGGCGATGGTCTGGTTCTGGCAGACCAGGCAGCGCAGTTCGGCGGCGATGCGCCATCACGCGTGCTTCGAGCGCCGGGTCGGCGGCGGCGCGGCGGCGCGTCGCGCGGCGTGGCCGGCCAGCGGCCGAAGCAGCAAGGCGCCAGCACCAGCCAGCGCAGGAAGCGAGGGCTTAGGCATCTCGAGTTGCCTTCAGCAGGGCTCGATCTGGTCGCGCAGCACTTCGGGCGTCAAGGGGCCGATGTGCTTGAAGCGGATCACGCCCTGCTGTCGATGACGAAGGTCTCGGGCACGCCGTAGACGCCGAAGTCGATGCCGACGCGGCCGTCGGCGTCGAACAGCGAGGCCTCGTACGGGTTGCCGAAGCGCGCAGCCAGGCCAGCGCCGTCGGCGCGCTTGTCCTTGTAGTTCAGGCCGTACATCGGCACCGCGCTTGCGCTTGGCGAAGTCCACCAGCAGCGGGTGCTCCTCGCGGCAGGCCGCGCACCACGAGGCCCAGACGTTCAGCATCCAGACCTGGCCCATCAGGTCGTCGCGCGTGATCGTCGCGCGCCGGGTCGTCCAGGCGCGTCAGCGTGAAGGCCGGCGCCGGCTTGCCGATCAGCGGCGACGGCACCTCGCGCGGGTTCAGCTTCAGGCCCACGGCCAGGAAGCCGCGCAGCACGACGAACAGCGCCAGCGGGACCAGGAACTGCCAGGCGCTCTTCATGCGGCGGCGGCGCGGCCGCCGGCGAGTGGTCACCGTCGGCTCGCTCGCGGCGCCGCGCGCAGCGCGGTAGCGGCGGTCGGTGGCGGCGAGCAGGCCGCCGAGCGCCATCAGCACGCAGCCGCCCCAGATCCAGTCGACGAAGGGCTTGACGTAGACGCGCACGATCCAGGCGCCGCTCGTCGACCTGCTCGCCCAGCGAGACGTAGAGGTCGCCGCGTGAGGCGGGTGCGGATGGCGGCCTCGGTCATCGGGTTGTGCTGCACGCGGTAGACGCGCTTCTCGGGGAGCATGTCGGCCACCTTGCGGCCGTCGCGCGCTGACCTCGATCCAGCGCCGCGCGGCGCGGTAGTTCGGCCCGTCGACCTCGCGCACGCCACGGAAGGTGAAGACGTAGCCGTCGATCTCGGTCGTGTCGCCGACGCGCCATCTTGACGTCGCGCTCGACCTCGTAGCTCTTGACCATGGTCACGCCGAAGATGAACACCGCCACGCCCAGGTGCGCCACCATCATGCCGACCATCGCGCGCGGCAGCAGCGCGCGCGCGGGCCACGATGCCGCGCGCCGTCGCGCGGCCGCATGCGCTCCCACAGGTCGGCCGCCACGCTGGCGACGATCCAGCAGCCCATCAGCAGCCCGACCGTGGCCACCAGCGAGATGCGGCCCGCGAGCCCAGCCAGCGGCCAGCGCCGCGACGCACGCGCGACCGCGGCGGCCCAGCGCAGCCGCACGCGCCAGGTCGGGCAGCGAGGCCTGCTTCCAGCGCGCCAGCGGGCCGACGCCCATCAGGAACACCAGCGGCGCCATCAGCGGCACGAACACGGTGTCGAAGTACGGCGGGCCGACCGAGATCTTGCCCAGGCCCAGCGCGTCGAGCACCAGCGGGTACAGCGTGCCCAGCAGCACCGCGGCCATGGCCGCCGACCAGCAGCACGTTGTTGGCGAGCAGCAGCGTCTCGCGCGAGAACAGCGGCGAAGCGCGCGCCCAGGCCGACGCTTGGGCGCGCGCCAGGCGTACAGCGCCAGCGAGGCGCCGATGACGACGGCGAGGAAGGCCAGGATGAACAGCCCGCGCGCGCGGGTCGGTGGCGAAGGCGTGCACCGAGGACAGCACGCCCGAGCGGACGAGGAAGGTGCCCAGCAGCGACAGCGAGAACGCCATGATCGCCAGCAGCACCGTCCAGGCCTTGAAGCGCGCCGCGCTTCTCGGTCACGGCCAGCGAATGGATCAGCGCGGTGCCCACCAGCCAGGGCATGAACGAGGCGTTCTCGACCGGGTCCCAGAACCACCAGCCGCCCCAGCCGAGCTCGTAGTAGGCCCACCAGCTGCCGAGCGCGATGCCCAGGGTCAGGAACATCCAGGCGGCCGTGGTCCACGGCCGCGTCCAGCGCGCCCATTGCGAGTCGAGGTTGCCGCCGATCAGCGCCGCCACCGCGAAGGCGAAGGCCACCGAGAAGCCGACATAGCCCATGTAGAGCATCGGCGGGTGGATGACCATGCCCGGGTCCTGCAGCAGCGGGTTCAGGTCGCGGCCGTCGGCGGGCGCCGGGAACAGCCGGTCGAAGGGGTTCGAGGTGAGCAGCGTGAAGAGCAGGAAGCCGACCGCGACGCAGCCCATCACGCCGAGGATGCGCGCCACCACCGGCAGCGGCAGGTGCGCGGCTGAAGCAGCGCCACCGCGGCCGATCCAGCCGCACGAGCATCAGCACCCACAGCAGCAGCGAGCCTTCGTGGCCGCCCCAGACCGCCGGCGATGCGGTAGGCCAGCGGCAGCGCGCTGTTGGAGTGCTGGCGCGACGTAGAGCACCGAGAAGTCGTTGCCGCACGAAGGCGGCCGTCAGGCAGGCGAAGGACATGCGCGACCAGCGACGACCAGCGCGCCCGCGAGCCGGCCGCGCCAGCGCCATCCAGTCGGCGCGGCCGCGCTGCGCGCCGGCGAGCGGCACGATGCCCAGCACGAGCGACACGCGCCGAGCGCCAGCCAGAGCGCGAAGTGACCGATTTCGGGGATCATTGGCGGGCTCCTGATGCGGCCACGGGGCTGCCTTGCCGAGCTTGCGCGGCACGCTCGTTGACCTTCTGCGCCTTCTTCAGCGCATCGGCGGCCTCGGGCGGCATGTAGTTCTCGTCGTGCTTGGCCAGCACCTCGCGGGCGACGAACACGCCGTCCTGCAGCTGGCCCTGCGCGACCACGCCCTTGCCTTCCTTGAACAGGTCGGGGAGGATGCCCTTGTAGCGCACCGGCACGGTCTTGGCCGTGTCGGTGACGACGAAGTTGACCTGTCACGCCGTCGCGCTTGACGCTGCCTGCCTCGACCAGCCCGCCGACGCGGAAGGTGCGGCCCAGCGGCGCCTCGTTCGCGGCCACCTGGGTGGGCGAATAGAAGAACACCAGGTTGCTCTGGAAGGCGTTGAGCACCAGGGCGACGATGACGCCCACGGCGGCGAGCACGCCGCCCAGCGATGGCCAGCCGTTTGTGACGTGGTTTCATGATTCAGCCTCGCTTCCAGGATTCGGCCGGGCCGCATCCCGCAACGCGCGCTGGCGCCGCCGCGCGCGCCAGCCAGGGCTCCACCAGCATCAGCAGCGCCGTCACGCCGTACGAGCCCCAGACATAGAGGCCGTAGCCGCCCATTGCGAAAAACTCCGACAGCGCTGCCCCAGTTCATGATGCATGTCTCCCTCGGCGGTCAGTTCCGCCACCCAGCCAGCGTGCGGCTTCGCGCTCGATGACGATCGCCCGCGTGCGCGTGAAGACCACGGCGAAGGCATAGGCCCAGAAGGCGAAGCGTCATGATCAGCATGGCGGTGAGCATGGTGGTGGCCATCTTGGGCGCCGCCGTCATGCTGACGGTGGCGCCCTGGTGCAGCGTGTTCCACCACTTGCACCGAGAAATAGATGATCGGCACGTTGACGCGCCCACCAGCGCCAGCAGCGCGCCGGCCTGGTCGGCGCGGCGCGGGTCGTCGATCGCCTCGACGAGCGCGATGTAGCCCAGGTACAGGAAGAGCAGGATCAGTTCCGACGTCAGCCGCGCGTCCCACACCCACCAGGCGCCCCAGGTCGGCTTGCCCCAGAAGGCGCCGGTCCACAGCGCGAGGAAGGTGAACATCGCGCCGGTGGGTGCGATGGCGCGCGCCACCATCGACGCCAGGCGCGCCTTGAAGGCCCAGCCGATCGCCGGCCCAGAAGGCCATCACCAGGTACAGCAGCATCGACATCCAGGCCGCCGGCACGTGGATGAAGATGATGCGGTAGGCGTCGCCCTGCGTGGCGTCGGTCGGCGCGACGAAGAAGCCGATGTACAGGCCGATCGCCGTCGAGCACGACGGTCGCGGCCCAGAACCAGGGCACCAGCGCGCCGGTCAGCGCGTAGAAGCGCGACGGCGCGGCGAAGATTGAAGAGTCGCAGTCAGCGGTCATGGGAAGTCACTGCTCGGTGGTTCATTCGGTGGAGATGCGCAGCGCCGCTGCGGTGGCCAGCGGGGCGCCCAGCGCCGTGGCGATGCAGCAGCGCGCCCGAGCAGCGAGTAGTGCCCGCCGCCGACAGGCCCGCCTCGACCGCGCCCACGGCACCGGCGCCGAAGATCAGCGCCGGCATGGCCAGCGGCAGCACGATCAGGATCAGCAGCATGCCGCCGCTGCGCAGGCCCAGCGTCAGCGCCGCGCCCAGCCCGCCGAGCAGGCTGAGGATCGGCGTGCCGAGCAGCAGGCCGACCACCAGCGACAGCAGGGCCGGCGCCGACATGTCGAACAGCAGGCCGACCAGCGGCGCGGCCACGATCAGCGGCAGCCCGGTGAGCAGCCAGTGCGCCACGCACTTGGCCGCGGCCACCGCGACCGCCGGGTGCGGCGCCAGCAGCATCTGCTCGAGCGAGCCGTCGGCCTGGTCGCCGGCGTAGAGCGTGCTCCACCGACAGCATCGACGCCAGCAGCGCGCAGACCCAGACGATGCCCGGGCGCGATGTGGCGCAGCGTCTGCGGCTCCGGGCCCGACGCCGAGCGGGAACAGGCTCACGCGCGACGATGAAGAAGACCAGCGGCAGCAGCGACGTCGATGCGCCGCCGCGCAGCCAGCCGCAGGTCGCGCAGCAGCACGGCGAGGAACAGGTCCCTCATGCGGCGAAGGCGACCGCGAAGTCGATCGAGGTCGAAGTGTCTGCGGCACCGGGTCGCGCAGGCTCAGCGCCTGGTGGCTGGTCAGCAGCGCGGCGCCGCCGCGCGCGGCATGGGCCGGCAGCAGCCCGTTGCAGGGCCTGGATGCCGTCGTCGTCGAGCGCATCGAAGGGCTCGTCGAGCAGCCACAGTCGACGGCGGCTGCGGCAGCGCCAGCCGCGCCAGCGCGACGCGGCGGCGCTGGCCCTGGCTGAGCGTGCGCACCGGCGCGTGTCGCGCAGGTGTCGCACGCCCAGCCGCTACAGCGCGGCGTCGATCTCGGCGCCGTCGGGCGTGCGCCCGTGCAGCGTGCCGAGGAAGCGCAGCGCTTCGGCCGACCGTCAGGTCGTCCTTCAGCGCATTGGCGTGCCGATGTAGAGCAGGCGGCGCCGCCACGCCGGCGCCCGCCTGGCGCAGCGGCACTGCCGTCGCACAGCACCGCCCCCGCGGCCGGCGTCGCCAGACCGGCCAGCAGGCGCAGCAGGCTGGTCTTGCCGCGCCCGTTGCGGCCGCGCAGCCAGACCACGCTCCCCGGCCGCAACGTCAGCTGCAGCGCGCGAAACAACGGCCGCTCGCCGCGCTGACCGCCGAGCGAGGCAGCCGCGAGCGTCGGCGCCCGCGCATCGGAGCGCGTGGCGACGTCGGCACCGGCAGGCAAGGGGGCTGGCGAATTCACTTCAGTGGGGGCGCGGAGGCGGCTCGGTGGGGGCTGGACTCTGTCGATGGAAGGGGCTCTCGGCAGCAGAGCTGCGAGACAGGCAAAAAGACAGCCCGGGAAGGGCTGGCGAGGCTGGAATTATCGCTCAGCTCGCGAGTCCTGCCTTAACGCAGGTCAATGTCCCTTCGCCTCGGCGACGAGCGCGTCGGCGACGAGTTCGGCAATGTCTCGCGACTGCGTCCGGGCATCGCCTTGCACCGTGGCCAGGCCATCGGCCACCATCACCGCGCAGTAGGGGCAGGCGGTGGCGATCGTCCTCGGCGTCGCGACGAGCGCCTGCTCGACCCGCGCGACGTTGATGCGCGTGCCGAGGTTCTCTTCCAGCCACATGCGGCCACCGCCGGCGCCGCAGCACATCGCCTTCTCGCGCGTCAGCGCGAATTCGAGCGGCTCGTCCTTGCACAGGCGGGCCAGCACGGCGCGGGCGGCATCGAACTCGCCGTTGTGGCGGCCCAGGTAGCAGGGGTCGTGGTAGATCACCCGCTCGAGCGCGGGCGTGACGCGGAGGCGGCCCTGCGCAGCAGGTCGGCGATCAGCCGGGTGTGGTGGATCACCTCGTAGCGGCCGCCGAAGTCGGGGTACTCGTTGCGCAGCGAGTTCATCGCGTGCGGGTCGCAGGTGACGATGCGCGTGGCGCCGACCTCGCCGAGCGTGGCCACGAGGTTCGCTGCGAGCTGCTGGAAGAGCATCTCGTTTCCGAGGCGCCGCGCGCATTCCCCGGTCGAGCCTTCGCGCGGCCCGAGGATGCCGAACTTCACTCCCGCATGGCGAAGGATCGTGACGAAGGCGCGCGCGATCTTCTGCCCGCGCGGGTCGAACGACATCGCCGAACCGACGTAGAACAGATAATCGAGCCCCGCCGCGTCGGAGGCCGACGAGACGATCGGCACCTCGAGCCCCTGCGCCCAGTCGCCGCGCTGCTCGGCCGGGAGGCCCCAGGCGTTGCCCTGCACTTCCCAGGCCTCGAACACCTTCTTCAGCTCGTGCGGAAACTCGCCGACGATCATCACCTGCTGCTGGCGCATGCGGAAGAACTTGTCCAGGTGTTCGAGTTCGATCGGGCACGCCGCTTCGCAGTAGCCGCAGGTCGTGCAGGCCCAGAGCGTGTCCTGGCTGATCACGCCGTCCACCAACGGCGGCAGCTCGTTCTTCGGGTCGTGGGCGACGATCGCGTCGCGCTGCTCCAGCAGGTGGTGCTTGAGGCTGTCGTTCACCTTCTTCAGCGACAGTGGCTTGCCGGTCAGGTGGGTCGGGCAGGCGTCCTTGCAGCGGCCGCACTCGGTGCAGGTGAAGGCATCGAGCCCTTCCTTCCACGTCAGGTCGCGTGCGGTGCGCACGCCGGCCTTCATGTCGGCCTCGTCGGTGGCCTCCATCAGCTTCTCGATGTCGACCTTCGGCACGCGGTTGGCGGGGCGCCCGCGCCGGAAGAACAGCGTCGGCAAGGCGGTGACGATGTGGAAGTGCTCGCCCACCGGCAACAGCACGAGGAACGAGAACACCACGCACATCTGCACCCAGTAGGTCAGCACGTAGCCTGCGTTCAATGCCAGCGGCGACAGGCCCGAGAACGCATTCGCCACCGCGTTGCCGGCGTAGGCCCAGCTGCGCTCGTGCGCGATGCCCGGCACTTGCTGCGACAACAACGCGAAGCGGAAGCCGTCGAAGGCGAAGTCGGTGACCATGATCGCCAGGATCAGCGAGAGCACGAGCACCGCCTCGCGGTTGGGCTCCAGGCGCGGCGGCCGGATCACGAAGCGGCGGTAGAACGCGTACAGCACCGCCAGCACGACGGCCAGTTCGATCGTGTCCTTCAGCGCGGCGAACGGCCCCAGCACGTCGAGGGTCACGAGCGACCCCAGCACGTCGGGGAAGGTGGCCGTCTCGCGGTAGCCGATCGCGATCAGCTGCAGCTTGCGCAGCAACAGCGACATGAAGCCGAGGAAGATCGCCGCGTGCATCAGGCCCGGGCGCCATTCGCGCTCGACCATGCGGCGCTGCAGCAGGCCATTGACGAGCACGCTGCGCAGTCGCTGCCAGGGCTGGTCCCAGCGGACTTCGGGCTGCAGGGCCAGCACGATCTGAAGCTTGCGCCAGCTCAGCCAGCCGAAGCCGGCGAAGGCCGCCAGTATCATCACGCTAATGCCCACAGGACTCATCGCCGTCTTCTCCTGATTCGCCCTGCCTGCGAGAGCCTCGCGCCAGTCCGCGAGCGACTCTACGGAGGGCTTCATGCGAGGCGATTGATCCATGTCAAGCACACTGCCGGACTCGCCAGCCAACCCGCGAGTACGCCGCGCTGGACATGGCAGCGATGGTTAGACTCGCCGCGGCGGCAAGGGCACAGCTGTCGATACACAAGAGGATCCCGATGTCGCGGTACCGACCGAACACGAACGAGGCGCTGGACGCAGGCTCGCTGCCCGTGCAGAACGGCCCGGCCCGGCCCGAGCCCGGCGCGGTTTCTGCGCTGCGCGCCTGGCTGATCGCCTCGCGACCGCACACGCTGACGATCGGCGTCAGCCCCGTGCTGGTGGGCGGCGCGCTCGCCTGGGCAGAGACCGGCCGCGTCGACTTCTCGCTGCTGCTGCTCTCGCTGCTCGGCGCGCTGCTGCTGCAGGCAGGCACCAACCTGGACAACGACGTGAGCGACTTCCAGCGCGGCACCGACCGCGCCGGCCGCATCGGCCTGCCGCGGGCGACGGCGCTCGGCTTGCTGACGACGCGCCAGGTGCGCGGCGCGTCGTGGGGCTGCTTCGCGCTGGCCACCGCCATCGGGCTGCTGCTCGCCTGGCACGGCGGCTGGCCGATCCTGGTCGCGGGCATTGCGGCGGCGGCGGCGGCCCTGGCCTACTCGGGCGGCCCGCGCCCGATCTCGTACACGCCGTTCGGCGACTTCGTGGTCTGGCTGTTCTTCGGGCTGGTCGCCGTGGGCGGCACGTACTACCTGCAGACGCTCTCGCTGAGCCCTGGCGTGCTGGTCGCGGCGACGATGGTCGGCCTGCCGGCCACGGCGGTGCTCGTCGTCAACAACTACCGCGACCTCGATCCCGATACCCAGGTGGGCAAGCGCACCCTCGCGGTCTGCCTGGGACCGGCCTTCAGCCGCTGGGAATACGCGGTGCTGATGCTCGCGCCCTTCGTGCTGCTGGGCCTGCTCTCGCCGCAGGCGCCGATCGGCGTTGCGCGGCTCGCCCCGCTGCTGGCGCTGCCGATGGCCCTTGGGCTCGTGCGGCGCTTCTGGCGCGAGAAGCCCGGCTCCAGCTTCAATCCGCTGCTGGCGCGAACCGCGAAGTTCCAGGTGCTGTTCTCGGCGCTGCTCTGCGTCGCGATCCTGCTGAACTGAAGACCGCGGCGGGTCGGCGCTCAGGTCGCTGGCTTCAGGTGCACATGCGGCGCCTGCCGGGCACCGCGACCGTGCCGGTGCGGCTGGTGCTGCTCCATGCTGATCAGGTTGAGCTTGCCATGGTGCACGCCGCGCTCGGCGCTGACGGCGTCGGCAAAGCGGCGGACCTCCCGGTGGGGCCGCGCAGGATCACGGTTTCCAGGCAGTGGTCGTGGTCCAGGTGGGCATGCATCGTCGACACCGTCAGGTCGTGGTGGTCGTGCTGCAGGCCGGTGATGCGCTCCATCAGGTCGCGCTCGTGGTGGTTGAACACGTAGGACAGGCAGGCGATGCAGTGCAGCGACGCGCCCTCGTGCTGGCGCGCGCGCTCGAGTTCGCCGCGCAGCAGGTCGCGCACCGCTTCGGAGCGGGTGGCATAGCCGCGGTCGGCGATCCAGTGGTCGAACTCGTGGGCCAGCTTGTCGTCCAGCGAGATGGTGAAGCGTTCCATGGCGGTCCTCGGCGCAATCGTTGTGGCGGGCAAACCATACACGAGGCCGCGCCTGCCCCGCGAGCACCGCGCTTGATGTGAAGCCTTTGCACTTCTTCATACATTTGTGATACTCGCTCGGTGGCGTTCGCGCGGGTGCGGACGCTGGAGGGCAGAAGAATGCACATGGCCGATGCCTTGCTTTCCCCGACGGTGGGCATTGCGATGTGGGTCGCTTCCGGCGTCGTGCTGGCCGTCGCCTCGCGGCGTGTCGGCGCGCGCGCCGACGACCGGCTGGTGCCGCTGATGGGCATGCTCGGCGCCTTCGTGTTCGCCGCGCAGATGATCAACTTCACCATCCCGGCCACCGGTTCGAGCGGGCACCTCGGCGGCGGCCTGCTGCTGGCGATCCTGCTCGGCCCGCACGCGGCGTTCGTCGTCATCGGCTCGGTGCTTGACGGTACAGGCGCTGTTCTTCGCCGACGGCGGCCTGCTGGCGCTGGGTGCCAACATGTTCAACCTGGGCGTGCTGCCCTGCTTCGTGGCCTATCCGCTGATCTACCGGCCACTGGCCGGCCCCCTGCCCTCGGAACGGCGCCTGGCGATGGCGACCCTCATCGCCGCGATACTGGGCCTGCAGCTCGGTGCGCTCGGCGTGGTGCTGCAGACCACGCTGTCGGGTATTTCGAGCCTGCCGCTGAAGACTTTCCTGCTGCTGATGCTGCCGATCCACGCGGCCATCGGCGTCGCCGAGGGCTTGGCCACTGTGGCCGTCCTCGTGTTCCTGCGCCGCGCGCGGCCCGACTTGCCGGGCGGCGAGGCCGCATCCCCGGCTGACGGCACGGCGCCGATCAGGCCGCTGCTCGCAGCCGTGGCGGTGGCAGCGCTGTTCACGGGCGGCGTCGCGTGCTGGTTCGCGTCGACACAGCCCGATGGCCTTGAATGGTCGGTGGCACGGACCGCTGGCAGCGCCGAATTGGACGCCCCGCCGAGCGGCCTGCACGCCACGCTCGCCACCCTGCAGAAGCAGTTCGCCTGGTTGCCCGGCTACGACCTTCCTGCGGCCACCGAGGCTGCGACGCCGCCCACCGATGCCACTTGGCCGGACGTCAATCCTGCGAGGTCGATGGCCGGCGTGGTCGGCGGCGTCGTCACGCTGGCGCTGGTGATGGCCGTGGGCTTCGGGCTGCGCAGGCGCCGCCCGAGTTCGTAGCCGGTGGAGCCAACCACAGCGCCAGACTGGAGGCCGGTGCGGCGGCCGGCATCATGAGCCGCTTCGACGCCGCGCTGGACGACCTTCGCTCGCTCGATGCACTGGCGGCCGGCGACAGCGCGCTCGCTCGCCTGGACCCGCGCGCCAAGCTCGTCGCTACCCTGATCTTCATCGTCATGGTGGTGTCCTTCGATCGCTACAGCGTGGCCGCGCTGCTGCCGCTGGCACTCTACCCGACCGTGCTGGCCGCACAGGGCGAAGTGCCAGCGCGCCTGCTGCTGCGCACGCTGTGGCTGGCATCGCCGTTCGCGCTGATGGTCGGCATCTTCAACCCCCTGCTGGACCGCGCGCCAATGCTGGCGCTGGCCGGCGTCGAGATCAGCGGCGGCTGGGTCTCGTTCGCTTCGATCCTGCTCCGCTTCGCGCTCACGGCGAGCGCCGCGCTGATGCTGGTCGCGGGCACCGGCATGCAGCCGCTGTGCGCGGCGCTCGCCCGCCTCGGCGCGCCGCGGGTGTTCACGATGCAATTGCTCTTCCTCTACCGCTACCTCTTCGTTCTGGCAGGCGAAGCCAGTCGCATGGCCACCGCGCGCCGCCTGCGCGGCGGCGAACACACGCGCATGGCCCTGGCGGTCTATGCCTCGCTACTCGGGCACCTGCTGCTGCGCGCGTTCGATCGCGCCCAGCGCATCCACGGCGCCATGCTCGCGCGTGGTTTCGACGGCGAGTTGCGCTCGCCGACCCCTGGCGCTGGCAACGCGCCGACACGCTGTTCGTGCTCGGCTGGTGCGCCTTCTTCGCCTGCGTTCGCGCGGTCGATCTGCCCGCCGCCATCGGCGCGCTGCTTGCGGGAAGCACCGCTTGAGCCCGCCGGGCCGCCCCAAGGGCGAATACCGGAGTGCGCAGCACGAAAGTGCTCCAGCGAGCGCCCCGGCTGTAGAGTTGCGCGGGCTGAGCTACGCGTATCCCGACGGGACGCCCGCCCTGCGCGGCGTGGACCTGCGCATCGAGCACGGCGAGTCGGTGGCGGTGGTCGGTGCCAACGGAGCGGGCAAGTCCACCCTGTTGCAGCAGCTGAACGGGCTGCTGATGCCCGGCGCCGGCGACGTTCACATCGACGGGGTGCCTGTCACGCGCGCCACGCTGGAACGGGTGCGGCGCAGCGTCGGCTTCGTGTTCCAGGACGCCGACGACCAGCTCTTCATGCCCACGGTGCGGGACGACGTGGCCTTCGGTCCGTCGAACCAGGGCCTGCCGGCGCATCAGGTTCAGGCCCGCGTGGACGCCGCGCTCGAGGCGGTGGGCGCAACGCACGTGGCGAAGCGCGCGCCGTACCGCCTGTCCGGCGGCGAGAAGCGCGCCGTCGCCATCGCCGGCGTGCTGGCGATGGAGCCGTCGATCCTGGTCCTCGACGAGCCCTCCTCCGGGCTCGACCCGGCCGGGCGGCGGCGCCTGATCGGCCTGTTGCGGTCGTTCACCCAGACCCGCGTGATCGCGACCCACGACCTGGACCTGGTGCAGGACGTCTGTCAGCGCGTCGTGATCTTGCACGACGGCCGGGTGCAGGCCGACGGTTCGCCGATCGACTTGTTCGCCGATCTGGCGCTGCTGCGGCGTTGCCACCTGGAGCCCCCGCTGGGCGGGGCATGCGGCTCCCCTCTGGCGTACTGAGCCTGGCGAAATGGTCGCACTCCCGCACATCGAAGGCCTTCGATCTCGAAGCGCCACTTGAGGAGAAGCGACACGCCCGTGCCGTCTCTTCGGTCAAGGCCTTCGGCATTCGTCAGTAGCCCCCGAAGGGATCACCGCGGAGCGGCGCGCGACAGCACGAAGTTCGCGATCGACGCGGCGTCCGATAGATCCAATCGGGTGACGCTGGGCTCGCATGCTGGCAGCCCCAGATCAGCCCATGGCGTGTCACCGGCAATCGCCAGGATCCCCGGCCAGTCGGGCCAGAGCGTCGGCTTGCCGAGCGATGCCCGCCAGACCTCCAGCTTCGGAAACCCGCCCTGCTTGAAGCCTTCGATCAAGACCAGGTCGCAGTGCTGCATGCGGTCGAGCAGGTAGTCGAGCGACGGCTCCTCGGCGCCGCGCAACTCGTGCATCAGGGCCCAGCGGTCGTTGCCCAGCAGCAGCACCTCCTTGCAGCCGGACTCACGCAAGCGGTACGAGTCTTTGCCGGGGCGGTCGATGTCGATGTTCTTGTGGCTGTGCTTGATCAGCGAAACCACCAATCCGCGCGAGGAAATTTCAGGCACGAGCCGCTCGAGCAGCGTGGTCTTGCCCATGCCGGAGTGGCCGGCGATTCCGAAGATCTTCATGGGCCGGGATGATCGCCGATGGCGGCGGGATCTGGTGACCGAACAAGTACCAGGCCACCGCCCGCAGGGCGCACACCGCATGCCCGACCAACCTTGACGGGGACTCGGGATAACCCGCGTCGCTTTGACATGTATCAGCTTCCCCCCCGCAGTGCCGGCGCAAACTTCCCATCATTCCAAATTTGTCGATTCCTCATCGCGGAGCAGTCTATGAAGCTGACAAGACGGACCTTCATCATGGCGTCGGGCATCACGGCCACTTGGGTGGCCACCGGATGCGCAACGACCGACGCGCCGGTCACCAGTGCGTTCACCCCGCGCAAGGCGCGGCCGTCCAGCCCCGCCCAAGGTGAGTGGGTAGCCAGCAGCTGCCAGGGCTGCACGCAGTGGTGCGCGATCCAGATCTTCGTCGAGGGCGGGCGCGCGGTGCGCGTGCGCGGCAACCCGCTCAGCAAGACCAACCACGGCTACGTGTGCCCGCGCGGCCACATGATCCCGCAGCAGGTCTACGACCCCGACCGCATCAAGGTGCCGATGAAGCGCACCAACCCGGCCAAGGGCCGCGGCGTCGATCCGAAGTTCGTGCCCATCAGCTGGGACGAGGCGCTCGACACCGTGGCCGACAAGATGATCGAACTGCGCAAGGCCAACGAGCCGCAAAAGCTGGTGTACATGCGCGGCCGCTATTCGCCGACCTCGACCGACCTGCTCTACGGCACGCTGCCCAAGGTGTTCGGCACGCCGAACTACTTCTCGCACAGCGCAATCTGCGCCGAGGCCGAGAAGATGGGCCCGGGCCTGACGCAGGGCTTCTTCGGCTACCGCGACTACGACCTCGAGAAGACCAACTGCCTGGTGCTCTGGGGTACCGACCCGCTGGCGTCCAACCGCATGGTGCCGAACACGATCCTCCGCTTCCACGAGATCGCGGCCCGCGGCACGGTGATCGCGGTCGACCCGCGGCTGTCCAACGTCGCCGCCAAGGCGCACGAATGGCTGCCCGTCAGCCCGGGCACCGACGGCGCGCTGGCCGGCGCGATTGCGCACGTGCTGCTGACCGAAGGCCTGTGGAACCGCGAGTTCGTCGGCGACTTCAAGGACGGCAAGAACCTGTTCGTCGCCGGCAAGACGGTCGACGAGGCGGCCTTCGTCGAGAAGGAAACCAACGGCCTCGTGAAGTGGTGGAACCTGGAACTCAAGGACCAGCACGCCGGCCTGGGCCGAGAAGGAGACGCTGATCCCGGCGGCGCAGATCCTGCGCGTGGCCCGCGCGATGGGCAAGGCGGCGCCGAAGACGGCGGTCTGGATGGGCCCCGGCGTGGCCATGAACCCGCGCGGCACCTACGCCGCGATGGCGGTGCATGCGTTCAACGGGCTGCTCGGCTCGATCGACGTCGAGGGCGGCGTGTGGCAGAGCCCCAGCGGCCCGCCGCTCGGCAAGTTCCCCAGCGCCGACGCTTACGTCGACGACCTGGCCAAGACGGCCAGCAAGGGCAAGAAGCTCGACGGTCGCGGCGCCAAGGACATGCCCGCGATGATGAACGCCAGGCCCGGCAGCGGCGTGGTGACCAACAACGTCGCCAACGGCATGCTCAAGGACCCGGGCGCGGTCAAGGTGTTCATCTCCTCGTGGAGCAACTTCAACTTCTCCTGCACCGGCGCCGACCGCTGGGACAAGGCGATGGCCAAGGTGCCGTTCTTCGTGCACATGGTGACGAACCCGTCGGAGATGACGCAGTTCGCCGACATCGTGCTGCCCGCGACCTTCAACTCGGCCGAGGGCTGGTCGATCGTCACCAACATGGGCAACGGCCACGGCTACGCGTCGATCCAGCAGGGCGCCGTCAAGCGCCTGTGGGACGTCAAGCAGGAGGAAACCGAAGTCATGTGGCTGCTGGCCGAGAAGCTCAAGGCCAAGGGGTTCCCGAACCTGTTCGACTACTACTCGAAGGAGTTCAAGGATCCGGAAACCGGCAAGACTCCGACCACTGCGATCGAGTTCTCCGAGATCGCCACCAAGATCACCAGCGCGCCGATCTGGATGGCCAAGGAGCCGCTCAAGGGTGACGCTGCCATCAAGGGCTGGGCCGACTTCAAGGCCAAGGGCATGTTCAATGGACCGAAGTACAGCCTGAAGAAGGGCTGGGGTGGCAAGTTCGCCACCGAGACGAAGAAGTTCGAGTTCTACAGCGAGACGCTGAAGAAGGGCCTGCTCGAACATGCCAAGAAGTACGAGACGACCGCCGACGACATCCTCGCCGTCAGCGGCTACACGGCGCGCGGCGACGTGGCCTTCGTGCCGCACTACGAGCCGCCCAAGCGCCACGGCAGCGTGGCCGACTATCCCGTTCGACTTCGTCGACTACAAGTCGCGCCTGAACCGCGAAGGCCGCTCGGCCAACCTGCCCTGGTACCAGGAGTTCAAGAAGGTCGATCCGGGCGACGTGTCGTATGGCGACGTGCTGAAGATGAACCCGCTCGATGGCGCCAAGCTCGGCCTGAAGACCGGCGACACGGTGAAGATCACCTCGACGGTCGGCTCGATCGTCACCCAGCTCAAGCTGTGGGAGGGCGTGCGACCCGGCACGGTCGCCAAGTGCTTCGGCCAGGGCCACTGGGCCTACGGCCGCGTGGCCGCAAAGGACTACACCAAGGCGTCACCGCACGGCGGCAACAACAACGAGATCCTGGTCGACGACTACGACCGTCTGAGCGGCGCCACGGCCCGCAACGGCGGCTTCACCGGCGTGAAGATCGTCAAGGCCTGAGCCCGCCACACGAACCGAAGGAACAAATCATGTCAAGACTTGGAATGGTCATCGACCTCGGGCGCTGCGTCGGTTGCGGGGCGTGCGCGTTCGCGTGCAAGGCCGAGAACAACACCCGCACGCGCGGCAACGGCCAGAGCCACAACTGGGCCGACTTCATCATGAGCACCGAGGGCGTGTTCCCGAACGCCACGCACTACGTCATGCCGGTGCTGTGCAACCACTGCACCGATGCGCCCTGCATCAAGGCCTGTCCGGTCAAGCCGAACAAGGCGATGTTCAAGACCCCCGAGGGCATCACGATGCACGACCCGGAACTGTGCATCGGCTGCCAGAAGTGCCAGAACGCGTGCCCCTACAGCCATGAGGAGCTGGGCGCGTCGAGCCTGACCGGCGAGACTTACAGCGTCATCAGCTACAACGAGGCCGACAAGAGCACCCAGCCGTTCTGGGCCGACACGGCTTCGGCGATCGCGGGCTGCACTGCGTCGGGCGCCGAGACGGCGCGCAAGTCCGGCGCCACCATCCCGGCCATGAACCAGTCGACGGGTGGCGATCTGCAGCCGATCCGCAAGGGCGACGTGGTCGAGAAGTGCACCTTCTGCTACCACCGCACGATCAACGGGCTGCAACCGGCCTGCGTGGAAGTCTGCCCGTCGAAGGCGCGCGTCTTCGGCGACCAGGACGACGCGAAGAGCCGAAATCGCGCAGATCCTGAAGGCGCAGAAGTCGTTCCGTCTGCAGGAGGACAAGGGCACCAAGCCGAACGTGCACTACGTTGGCAAGTACAGTCAAAGGGCCTGACCGCCAAGGCGCTCGGGTCATCGGGGGCCGGGTTCTTCCGGCCCCTTTTCAATTCTCTGGGGTGACGATGTCGGAACACGATCCGGGCCAGGCCGGTGCGCGCGTGGACCTGTGCCGCTTCCTGGCGGCGTGCTACTACGAGCCGAGCCCGGAGTTCGCTGAGGAACGCTTGTTCGACTCGATGCTCGGCGCGGCTTCACGCATCCATCCCGACCTCGAGGCGCACGCTCGCAGGCTGGGTGAGGCTTACGCGGCCGATGACATGCAAACCCTGCTGATCGACTACACGCGCCTCTTCCTCGGCCCGGTCGATCCGCGCGCCAGGCCCTACGGCTCGTACTGGCTCAGCGGCGAGACGACGCTGATGCAACCGTCGAGCGTCGACGTGCTCGCGCTGTACGAGCAAGGCGGTTTCGAGATCGACGAAGAGTTCCGCGAACTGCCCGACCATGTTGCGGTAGAGCTTGAATTCCTTTATCTGCTCCTCTTCAAGCAGAACCAGGCGAAAGCACTGGGCAGGCTCGACGATCTGGCGGCGGCGGAGCAGTTGCAGCGCAAGTTCCTAGCCGAGCACCTGGGCGCCTGGATCGGCCCCCTCGCGGCGGCCGTTCAGGCCGGTGCCGAGACAGCGTTCTACCGTGAACTCGCAGCGCTTACCGAGCGCTTCGTGCGCATGGAAGGCGGCGCACCGATCACCCATTGATCGGCGAGGCATCCCGAAGGGCCGTGCCTGCGCCTCTGGGGAGCGGGCCGCTTCCGCCGCAGACGCCGCCAAAGTTGCCCTGATGCCGGCCCGACGTTGCCCGCGCGCGGCGCTCTCAGCCGTAGTAGCCTCCCTGCGCGCCGCTCGCGCCCTGCTGCCGCTGCGTCTTCGCACCGCGCTGCCGAACTCGCAACGCTGCCGTGCAGCGCCGCGCAACACTGGTATTGCAGTGCCGAGTTGCGTTGCCGATGGCGCACACAACAGAATTGTTTAGTATTGAGCCCGTGAACTCGAAGCAGATGAAGAAGTGGCTGGAGCAGCAGGGCGCCACCTTCCAGCCCGGCAAGGTTTCGCATCTCAAAGTCTTCTTGAACGGCAGGCAATCCACGCTGCCCATGCACGGCACTGCCGAGCTGGGCAAAGGGCTCGAGGCCGCGATCAAGCGCCAAATCGGATTGAAGTGAGGCCCCATGTTCGACTACCCCGTGACCCTGACCCCTGACGGCGACACCGTGCTGGTGAGGTTTGCCGACGTGCCTGAGGCCATCACCTTCGGCGCCGATGAAGACGAGGCGCTGCTGCAGGCTGTCGACGCCCTGGAAACGGCGCTGTCGTTCTACGTGGATGCGCGCAAGCCGCTGCCGGTGCCGAGTAAGCCCAGGCGTGGGCAGCAGACCGTGCGCCTATCGGCCTTGGAAGGCGCGAAGCTGGGCGTGTACCAGGCGATGACCGAGCAGGGTATCAAGAAAGCCGAGTTGGCGCGGCGCTTGGGCTGGCACTTGCCGCAGGTGGATCGGCTGTTCGACCTGCGCCACGCCTCTCGGCTCGATCAGATCGAAGCCGCTGCGCGCGTGCTCGGACGGCGCCTCGACGTGCGCGTTGCCTGAGAGGCCTGCGCTGCACAGCTTCCCCGGGGCTTCGCTGGGGCCTCAGACGGCCATGCCGGGACGCGGGAGCGCTCAGCCGCAGCAGCTACCCAATCCGCCGCTCACGCCCTTCTGCTGCCGGCCGCGCTCGGCCTGCATGCCACTGTTCGATCATGTCACGGCAGGGCACGCCGCCGGCGTGCACCACCTTGCCGTCGATCACGACACCGGGAGTGCGCGCGTTCGATCAGGCTTGTTGACCCAGGATGTCTCATTGGCCGTCGAGTCTTACCCGGCAGGGGCCGCCACGCCGAGCCGTCCCCTGCGCACCCGCGGCAGCAGCATCAGGGCCACGAAAGCGCTCAGCCCCAGCAGCGTCGACAGCCACAGCGACCCGACGCCCCAGCGATCCAGCGCCAGCCCGAACACGAACGGCGCCGCAGCCTGCGCGACCCGGGCTGGCATCATCAGCCACCCCTGTCGGGCGCCGTAGCCCCGGACGCCGAACAGCACCAGCGGCAGCGTGCCCTTGGCGATGGTCAGGATGCCGTTGCCGGCGCCGTGCAGCAACGCGAACAACACCGCCGCCGGCGCGCCCGCCAGCAGCAACGCCAGCGCGCCGAGCGGGTGTGCCAGCGCTGCGAGCCGGGCCGACAGCAGCGGGTGCACCCGGCGCAGAAAGCCGAATTCGAGCAGGCGCCCCGCCACCTGTGCTGGGCCTACGAGCGCGCCGACGCCGACCGCCACCGCGAGCGTCGCGCCGGCCGCCTGCAGCAACACGGGCAGGTGCGCGGCCATCGCGGTGCTGGTGAACCAGGTTGCGGCAAAGACGAAGGCGAGCAACGCGGTGGTGAGCAGCGGCCTCGGGTTGACGGTGGCCGGCGGCACGCCGGCGGCGACCGCGGCAGAGGGTGCCTCCGCAGCAATCGGCGTCGTGGCCGCCACGCAGGGTAACCATGCATTGAGCGGCAGGCCCAGCAGCAGATGCAAGGCGGCCCAGGTCAGGCAGGCGCCTCGCCAACCGACCTGTGCTTCGAGCAGCGTCGACAGCGGCCAGCCGACCGTGCTGGCGAAGCCGGCGATCAGCGTGATGCCGGTGATGGCGTTGCGAGCCTCGTGCCCGTAAAGGCGCACCAGCGTCGAGAACGCGGCCTCGTACAGTCCGCTGCCCATCGCCGCGCCGATCAGCACCCATGCGGCGAACAGCGTCAGCGGCCCCTGCGCCAGGCCGAGCAGCGCCAGCCCGAGCGCGAACACGAGGCTGGTGGCCATCAGCACCGGCCGCCCTCCGCGCTGGTCAATGGCCCGGCCGGCCCAGGGCCCGACCGCGGCCGAGACGACGAGCGCCGCCGAGAACGCGGCGAACACCGTCGGTGTCGAGACCCCCAGGTCGCGCGCCATCGGTGCGGCGAGGATCGCGGGCAGGTAGTACGACGACGCCCACGCCAGCGTCTGCGCCGTGCCGAGCGCCGCCACCGTGGCCGCGCGGCGCTCGCGGATCATGCGCAGCGGCGCACCCGCGCCGCGGCCTGGCGGGGCCTTGCCGGACTCACGCGACGAGCTGCCCCGACAGCTCCAGCAGGCGATCGACGCCCACCGGTTCCGCCTTCAACAACGGAACGACTGCGTAGCGGCGCGCATGGACCGTGGCCACCGCGTCGATCTCGGCGCGCTCGTTGTGCGCCCGCTGGCGCAGCAGCGGCGAGACGGGATGCGCGGCGGCGACGCTGTTGTTGACGATCCAGGCCCAGGGCTCGATGCCGGCGCGCCGCAGGTCGGCCTGCAGGCTGGCCGCTTCGAGCACCGGCGTCGTTTCGGCCAGCGTCACGAGCAGCACCTTGGTCTGCTTCGGGTCCTGTAGCTGCATCATCGGCGTCGTGAAGTGCAGGCCCGTGCCGACCATCTGGCGCTGGATCTCGCGGTCGTAGGCGCCGGTGGCGTCGAGCAGCAGCAGCGTATGGCCGGTGGGCGCGGTGTCCATCACCACGAACTTGCGCCCGGCCTCGCGGATGATGCGCGAGAAGGCCTGGAAGACCGCGATTTCCTCGGTGCAGGGCGAGCGCAGGTCCTCTTCCAGCAGCGCGCGGCCGGCGGCGTCGAGCTTGGCGCCCTTGGTTTCGAGCACATGCTGGCGATAGCGCTCGGTCTCGGCGTGCGGGTCGATGCGGCTCACGGCCAGGTTGTCGCGGGCGCCTTCAGTGTTTCGTCAGGTGCGCTGCCGGGTCGGAGGTCGTCAGGTGCACCGGCAGGCCGCGCTCGGCCAGCGCCACGGCCACCGCCGCGGCGAGCGTGGTCTTGCCGACGCCGCCCTTGCCCATCAGCATCACCAGGCCATGGCCTTCGGCGGCGATGGCATCGATCAGCGACGCCAGGTCGGGCGCGTCGAGCGCGGTCGGCTCGTCGGCACGGACGGCGTTGGGTGGGTCAGTTGCATCGAACAACCGGTGCAACGCATCGAGCCCCACCAGGTTGAAGGCCTTGAGCGACACCTGGTCGAGCGGCAAGGCGCGCAGCACGTCGGGCATCGCCGCCAACGCCGCCTGCTCGCGCTCGAAGATCGCCGCGGCCAGCGGGTCCTGCGCGGTCTCGCGCTGCGGCAGCACGCCGTTGATGACCAGATACTGCTTCGTCAGGCCGATGGCCGCGAGCTCGGCGTGCGTGCGCGCCGCCTCGCGCAGGGTGGCCTGCTGGGCGCGCGCCACCAGCACCAGGCGCGTGCGTTGCGGGTCGGCCAGGGTATCGACCGCATCCTTGTACTGCGCGCGCTGTTTCTCCAGCCCGGCCAGCGGGCCCAGGCACGACGCGTCGCCCTTGCCGGCTTCGAGGAAGCCACTCCAGGCGCCGGGCAGTTGCAGCAGGCGGATGGTGTGACCGGTGGGTGCGGTGTCGAAGACGATGTGTTCGTAGTCGGCCCGCTGGGCCTGGCCGGTAAGTAGTTCGGTGAACTCGTCGAAGGCTGCGATCTCGGTCGTGCAGGCGCCCGAGAGCTGCTCTTCGATGCTCCTGACCACGGTGTCGGGCAGCACGCCGCGCACCGGGCCGACGATGCGGTCGCGGTAGGCCTGCGCCGCGGCCTGCGGGTCGATCTCGAGCGCCGACAGGCGCGGCACGGCGGGAATGGCGGTGACGCGGTTGCCGATGGCAATGCCGAACACCTGCCCGACGTTGGAGGCCGGGTCGGTGCTGACCAGCAGCACTCGCTGCCCGCCTTCGGCCAGCTGGATGGCGGCGGCACAGGCGATCGATGTCTTGCCCACGCCGCCCTTGCCGGTGAAGAACAGGAAGCGTGGCGGCTGATCGAGGAATCTCAGTTTCGATCCCGCTGGCGCCTTCTCGGTCAACAGCACTTGGACGCGACCCTTGGGACGCCATCGACCGCAGGACCGCAGCAGGAGCCCTGCGCGACTGCGGAGGAGGATCCGGTCACCGCGATGGCGGCCAACTTGGCGCCTGCCGACGTCACGGTCGGCTCGGGGGTTCTAGTGGCGAGACCGAGCCACCCGACCAGTTCGTCGCGCGTGGGGTAGCGGCCCGACAGTACCGCCTGCCCATCGACCAGGATCAGCGGCAGCGTCTGCTGGCCGCTGCGTTCCAGCGCGTCCTTGACCACCGGGTTGTCGGCGAAGGCTATCGGTTGCTGCGCCAGGTTGAGGCGCTCGATCTTCGCGCCCAGTGCCTTGGCCCAGTCGACGTCGGCCGAGAAACTGACCAGGGCCTGATCGATCTCGACGCCACAGACGCCGGTGCTGCAGCACATCGCCGGGTCGAACACCTGCATCGTCTTCACCCCCTTTTCGGCACGACCGACAGCCGCTACTGGCTTGGTCGCCCGGATGAATCCGCTGACGAACTTGCCATCGACCTGCTGCGCGAGTTGCTGCAGGTCGGCGCTCTGCGCGGCCAGGAATTCGCGCGCATCGTCGACGCCGTAGACCCGCGTGACCTCGATGCCGGCATCGGTGAAACCGGCGCGCGGCGAGCTTGGCGAGGTAGTCGCGGTCGGACAGCGCGCCGGCCACGCAGCCGATCCACAGCTCCATGTTCTTGCGCATCGCCGGCGGCACCTCGCCGCGCACGACGACGTCGGACACCGCGAAGCGGCCGCCGGGCTTGAGCACGCGGAAGGCCTCGGCCAGCACGCGGTCCTTGTCGGCCGACAGGTTGATGACGCAGTTGGAGATGATCACGTCGACCGAATTGGCCGGCAGCGGGATGTGCTCGATCTCGCCCTTGAGGAAGTGCACGTTCGTGAGACCGCTCTTGCGCTTGTTCTCTTGCGCCAGCGCCAGCATCTCGTCGGTCATGTCCAGGCCGAAGGCCACGCCGGTCGGCCCGACGCGCCGGGCCGACAGCAGCACGTCGATGCCGCCGCCGGAGCCGAGGTCGAGCACGGTCTCGCCCGCCTTCAGTTCGGCCAGCGCCGTCGGGTTGCCGCAGCCCAGCGAGGCGAGCAGCGCGTTGTCGGGCACCTCGCCGGCCTGCAGAGCGTCGTAGAGGTTGGCGGTGATCGGATGCCGATCCTCCGCCGTCCCCAGGACCTGCACCGCAGCAACTGCCGCCTGCGCCCTGCGCCACCCGCTTTGCGGCCTGACCGTACTTCTGCCTCACGACTTCCTTCACGTCGCTGTCTCTGTTCATGTTCCTCTCCTTCAAGCGAATGGCCCGGGCGGGCACTGGATCAACAGCTGGTGCGGCGGCGCGTCGCCGTGACGCCGCAGGCGGCGCCCTGGCAGCAGTGGGCAGTGAGGTAGGCCAGCAGGTCGTTCATCTGCTCGATCGAGGGCCGGTAGATCAGGTTGCGGCCGTCGCGCTGCTGCGAGACCAGGCCCGCATGCATCAGTTCCTTGAGGTGGAAGGACAGCGTCGAGGCAGGCACGTCCAGCGTGGCCGACAGCGCGCCCGGCGTCATGCCCTGGGGCGCGGCACCGACCAGCGCGCGAAAGACGCGCAGGCGCATCGCCTGGGCCAGGGCGGCGAGCGAGGCGACGGCAGACTTTTCGTCCATGGCGTGCACCTCAGGCAGCGCAGCGGGCGAGGCTGGTGCCGGAGCGAAATAGCTGGCTCTTGAACCAGAGTGCGACGTTGACCAGCCCGATCATCACCGGCACCTCGACCAGCGGCCCGATGACCGCGGCGAACGCCGGCCCCGAGTTGATGCCGTAGACCGCGATCGCCACCGCGATGGCCAGCTCGAAGTTGTTGCTCGCCGCGGTGAACGACAGCGTGGCGCTCTTCTCGTAGTTGGCCCCCAGGCGCTTGCTCATGAAGAACGAGAACACGAACATGACGACGAAGTAGATCAGCAGCGGGATGGCGATGCGCACCACGTCCAGCGGGATGCTGACGATCAGCTTGCCCTTCAGGCTGAACATCACGACGATGGTGAACAGCAGCGCGATCAGCGTGATCGGCCCGATCTTCGGCACGAAGCGCGTGTGGTACCACTCCTTGGTGACGAAGCGCAGCATGATCACGCGGGTCAGCACGCCGGCGATGCAGGGGATGCCGAGGTAGATGAAGACGCTCTCGGCGATCTGCCCGATGGAGATGTCGACCACCGAGCCGGACAGCCCGAACAGCGGCGGCAGCACGGTGATGAAGAACCAGGCATAGACGCTGAAGAACAGCACCTGGAAGATCGAGTTGAAGGCGACCAGGCCGGCGGCGTATTCGGTGGAGCCCTTGGCGAGCTCGTTCCAGACGATCACCATCGCGATGCAGCGCGCCAGGCCGATCATGATCAGGCCGACCATGTATTCGGGCTTGTCGTGCAGGAAGATCATCGCCAGCGCGAACATCAGCACCGGGCCGACGATCCAGTTCTGCACCAGCGAGAGCCCCAGCACCTTCTTGTCGCGGAAGACGTCGGGCAGTTCCTCGTACCGCACCTTGGCGAAGGGCGGGTACATCATCAGGATCAGGCCGACCGCGATCGGGCATGTTGGTCGTGCCGACCTGGAAGCGGTTGATGAAGTCCTCGATGCCGGGCACGAAGTAGCCCAGGCCGACGCCGAGCGCCATGGCGGCGAAGATCCAGACGGTGAGGTAGCGGTCGAGGAAGGAGAGCTTCTTGGTGACGGCGCTCATGGCAGGCATTCCCTTGGGGTCGACATATCTTCCATTATCTTATGTTACTGGAAATATGATTGAGCATCAACGGGAGGCCGTCTTGCTCTCCCCGCGTACACCCGGCAAGACCCCGGGCGGCGCCGCCCTCAAGAGTCCTTCATCCGCGGGTGGCAGCGCTTGCAGTCGTCGAGCGGAAAGGCCACCCGCAGGTGGCACGACCCGCATGACTCGCCCTTCAGGATGTTCGCCATCCGCAGGTTCTTGGTGGTCTTGCGCTTCATCTGGAAGGGCTCCGGGTGGCAGTCGGAGCAATCCATCCACTGCTCGTGAACCAGATGCGGAAACACGGCCTCTGGAATGCCCCACCACTCCGCCTGCAGGTGCAGCGTGTCGCCGATGTTGGCCAGCTTCTGCGCGGCCCCGGCCAGGCTGTCCTTCGGCTGGATGAACCGCCCGAGCAGCGCGGTCGACCAATCGATCTGGTTGCCATACGGGCTGGGCGGGAGGCGGGCGCGCAGTGCCTCGAACGCCTTCGCCCGGCCGCCATCGCCGGTGCCGTGGCAGCGCAGGCAGTTGCCCCCAGCGGCCTCCCGCGGTCCGAAGGCAGTCTTGCCGTCGTGGCAGCGGGCACAGAACTCGCCCTTCATCGACCCTTCGTCGCAGACGATCGGCGTCTCGTTCGCCTTCATCGAGAAGCCGAGCTCGAAGTGGCAGGCGCGGCAGGTGTAGCGAACCCGGTGGGCCCAGTGCGAGAACGTGACCGACGGGATGCGCTTCGCCTCAGGCACCACCATCAAGACTTCGCCGTAGCGCTCCGGTGCCGGCAGCGAGGGCAGCTCGAACCGCCCACCGGCGCGGGAGGTGTCCAGCGCCAGCAGGCACAGGGCGGCGAAGACGATCGCAGCTCGCTTCATCATGGCTGCTTGCGCTCCAGCACGTAGGCGTACAGGTCGCGGCACATCTTCAGGCGCCGCAGGTAGACCTTGCGCACTGTCTCGTCCTCGGCCTCGATGCCGGGCTTGAGCCTATCGCAACGCGCGATGCGCTGCGTCAGCTCGTCCGTCGAGAGCGTCATGGCGGAGTCCGTCGCGGCGCAGACCTCCTCGAACTCGGCCCTCCAACCCGGGGCGGCGAACGCCGTTGCCACCGAGGCGGCGAACAGGAGGCCCGCCATCGGCCGTGCGAACATCGCCGATACCGTGACCCCCTCCCCGCGGCGAAGCGCTGGCATGGCTACCCGACCGGCTTCGTGTGGCAGCGCTGGCAGTCGGTCAGCGGGAACGCCACGTTCTTGTGGCAGGCGCCGCAGTACTTGCCGTCGAAGTTCTCGATCATCGAGTAGGCGGTCGAGCCTTTCTTGATGCCGACGAAGATGTCCGGGTGGCACAGCTCGCAGCCGTTCCAGATGGTGTGCTTCTCGTGCGAGAACACGATCTCGGGCATGCCCTCGACCTTGGGCGTGAGATTGAAGTCCTTCTGAGCGGTGATGGAGGGGCGCCGTATCGAGATGCCCTCGAGGAAGTTCACCGGCGCGATGAGCCCCTGCGCTTCCGCCTTCTCCCAGTCGACGCCGTTGCCGAAGCGCTCTTTCGGGAAACTGGCGGTGAAGGTGGCGAAGTCGTACAGGCGCTGGGGTTTGCGCCCCTGGGAGTGACAGCGCTCGCAGCGCCCGGCGTCGCCCGCCGGCTGCGCCACGCTGCAGGCGGCAAAGATCTTGCGGTCGCCATGGGCGCGCTTGCCGTCGTGGCAGGTGCCGCAGTAGTAGCCCTTGACGTTGTCGGCGGCCTGGATGCGCGTCTCGTTGGCCTTCATCGCGAAGCCGATGTCCACGTGGCAGAGGCGGCAGGTGAACTTGGCCCGGTGCAGCCAGTGGTCGAACTGCACCGCATCGAGCCCCGCGCCCTTCGAGAAGTTGCCGATGACGACCTGCCCGTACTCGTGCGCCGGGGGCCGCCGCTTCTTCGTGCCACTCTGCGCATCCGCCAAGCCGACGCCGAGCGCCAGCATCAGTGCAAGTACCAGCCCGACCCACTGTTTCACTTTGCATCCTCCCTGGAGACAAGGTTAGCGTCTGGCCGGCGCAGTGAATTGCGCCGGGTCAACTGCCCCTGAACACCCGCCGGCATCCACGTCTACTGCGGAGCCGCTGAAGCCGGCGCTGGGCGCGGGCGCGTGCCAGCAGTGGGCCTTCAATGCGCACCACGCGCAGCCGGTAGAGTGGAGTTCCTCGCACAAGTCGCATAGCATCGGCAACACGCAGGGCGGCCCCGACGACTGCCCCTCAAATCGACATGCAACGCCCAACGAATGAGCCGCTTCGCATGATCCTCGTGCACACCGTCCTGCGCGGGGCTGCGTGCGCCGCGTTGCTGTTCGGCTTCGCGGCCCTGGCCGTGGAACGAGACCCGGCGTCACTGGCGCTGACGGAACAGATCGTCCAGGCCCACGGCGGCGCCCCGGCCATCGAGCGCGTCGTGGCCCTCGATGCGCAGGGTCACATCAAGTCGGCGATGCGCGGCGAAGTCGGTGTCTACCGACGCTGGTTCAACCGGCCGCGCCTGCTGAGGGTGGAAACGACCTACCCGCGCAGCGGCGAGACACGGATCTTCAACGGCACCCAGGCCTGGCGCAGCGGCCCCGGGGGGCAGATGCAGGAGGTCGACGGCATTTCGAGGCTGGCAATGATCTACCAGGCCAAGCAGCTCGATCTGCTGCATACCCTGGTGAACGCGCGCTTCAACCTGCGCCATCTGGGCCCCGAGGCGCTGGGCGAGCGTCGGACCGAGGCGATGGAGGTCTGGGACGACGAAGGGCCGGTGATGCGCGTCAACGTCGATGCGGCGACGCACCGCATCGTCAAGGTGGCGGCGCAGTTCGCGGCGCAAGGCAAGACGACCAGCCTGGCCGTCGAGTTCTCGGACTACCGGCCAGTCGACGGCCTGCTGTTGCCGTTTCGGCTGAACAACTTTGCCGGCGGCCTGGCGATCAGCGAGACGCTGATCGCGCACTACACGCTGAACCCGCCCGCCGAGCCGGGGCTGTTTCAGCCGAGCCCCAAGGAGCAGGGCCTGGCGCTGGCGGGCGTCGCCCCCATGGCGGGCGAAGTTTCGTCCGGCCTGCACAACAACCCGGCCATCTTGCCGACCCGCGAGGCAAGCCGGGCGAAGCTGTGATCGAAACCTCGGCCGCCGACGAGCCCGGCGCGATCGCAGAACTCGTGCAGGAGCTCATCGCATCGCGCCAGAACATCTCGCCGAGACGGCTGATCGAGCCCGGCCCGGACGCCGTGCAGCTCGAGCGCATCTTCACCGCCGCGGCGGCCGCCCCGGATCACGGCGAGATCACGCCGTGGCGCTTCGTGATCGTGCCCGCAGAAGCGCGCGCGCGGCTGGCCGAGGTGTTCGCGCTTGCCCTTATCGACCGCGACCCGAACGCCACGCCGGAGCAGATCGGCGAGGCGCACCGCAAGGCCTACCGCGCACCGCTGCTGATGCTGGCGATTGCAAGGCTGGGCGCTGCCGATCCCGACATTCCCGCGGTCGAACGCCTGTTGTCGCTGGGCTGCGCGGTGCAGAACATGCTGCTCGCTGCCCACTCGATGGGCTTGGGCTGCGGGCTCACCGGCGGGCAGGCGCTGGCCTCACCCCGGATGCGGGAGCTGTTCGCGCTGGCCGAGGGCGAAACGCCGGTGTGCTGCATCAACATCGGCACCGTGGTCACGAACCGGTCGGGTCGCGCCCGGCCGGCGCCGGGGCTGTTCGTTTCCAGCCTCTAGCTGCTCATGCGAGCGCACTGCAGGCCGGCCGCCGGCCGACCGCGGCGCTGCCACAGGCCCCGGTCAGTACCGGCCGTGCTGCTTGAAGATGTAGTTCGTCAGCTCAGACGCCTGCATCGACAGACGGGTCTGTACGCGGTGTACGGTGCGCACGATGGCGCACATCACGGCGTAGAGGATGCGCGGGTGGGTGTCGATCAGGCTCTCGAGCTTTTCGCGCTCGAGAACCAGCACGCGCGCGTCGGTCGAGGCGATCAGCGACGCGTAGCGCTCGGCACCGTCGAGGAAGCCGAGCTCATGCGCGAAGTCGCCGCTGTTCAGCGTCGCGAGCAGCGTCTCGTCTGGCGTGCCCAGGTGCTTGATCACACCGAGCGAGCCGGCGACGACGACATAGAGGTGGTTGTCGGTCGTGCCTTCGCGCGCCAGCACCTGCTTCGCCTGGAACGATTCGAGGCCCAGCAACCCGGCCAGCACGGCCGTCTGTTCGTCCGTCATCTCCTTGGCGAGCGGGCAGGCCCGGGCGGCTTCGTACAGTTGCTGGTCGGTTGGGGTCATGGGAGTCTCGCTTGCGTTGGGAGTGGCCTGCGGTTCGGTTGCGGGTTCAAGGTCGGGCTCGGGTAGGGGCTCCGGCAGCTCGCCGGACGATCGCGCCGGAACGCTCAGCGTCAGGGTTTCTTCGGCACGCCTGACGAATGCGTCCAGCATCGAACGCGAGACGACATCGACGGCCCGGGCCGCGACCTTGTCGAGAATGCCGTCGGAGATCTCGTACGAAAGATCGAAGTCGATCTTGCAGCCCTGGGTGCCCAACGGCGTGAGGTGCCAGTCGGCCAGGAAGCGCCGGAACGGACCCTCGACGAGGCGGACCTGAAGCCATTCGGGACGCCGCTTCGGATTGCGCGTCTGAAAGCCGAAGCGGACGTGAAGGTAGCTGAAGTCGATGCGCGCAGCGACCCATTCGTCGCTGCGTTCGAGAATCGTCGCCTTGGTGCACCAGGGCAGGAATTCCGGGTACGCCTCGGCCTGTTCGATCAGATCGAACATGCCTTCCGCCGAATACGGCACGAGCACCGAACGCCTCAACTCCAACGAGCACCCTCCCCCTGCAATGGCGGAAAAAGTGTACCCGCCTTCGTTGCGCCGAGACCCGCGCCTGAAATGTGCCGCCGCGTCCCCTTGCAGTCGCAGTGCGGGTTAGCCCCTAGCGGCTAGAGAATGCGCCCATTGACGTGGATCAGTTTGGCACGCCCCCGTGCGTACACACTTGCGCTTGTTCAAGCCGTGTGACCCGGTGCGTGGTCACAACCAGCCCAAACCAGGGGACGCCAAATGACCGAGACCTTCTATGAAGTCATGCGCAGGCAGGGGATCACCCGCCGCAGCTACCTCAAGTTCTGCAGCCTGACGGCAGCTTCTCTCGGCCTCGCGCCGGCCTTCGCGCCAACCATCGCGCACGCGCTCGAGACCAAGCCGCGCACGCCGGTGCTGTGGCTGCACGGACTGGAATGCACCTGCTGCACCGAATCGTTCATCCGCTCGGCGCACCCGCTGGCCAAGGACGTGATCCTGTCGATGATCTCGCTCGACTACGACGACACGATCATGGCTGCTGCCGGGCACCAGGCCGAGGCCGCGCTCGAACAGGTGATGAAGGAATACAAGGGCAACTACATCCTCGCCGTCGAAGGCAACCCGCCGCTCGGCGAGGAAGGCATGTTCTGCATGCCCGGCGGCAGGCCCTTCGTCGAGAAGCTCAAGCACGTGGCGAAGGACGCCGCCGCCGTGATCGCCTGGGGTTCCTGCGCGTCGTGGGGCTGCGTGCAGGCGGCCAAGCCGAACCCGACCACCGCGGTGCCGATCGACAAGGTGATCACCGACAAGCCAATCATCAAGGTGCCCGGCTGCCCGCCGATCGCCGAGGTGATGACGGCGGTGGTGACGTACTTCGTCACCTTCGGCCGCCTGCCCGAGATGGACCGGCAGGGCCGGCCGAAGATGTTTTACAACCAGCGCATCCACGACAAGTGCTACCGGCGCGGGCACTTCGACGCCGGGCAGTTCGTCGAGAAGTGGGACGACGACGGCGCCAAGGCGGGCCATTGCCTCTACAAGATGGGCTGCAAGGGCCCGACCACCTACAACGCCTGCTCGACAACGCGGTGGAACGAAGGCGTGTCGTTCCCGATCGGATCCGGCCACGGCTGCATCGGCTGCTCGGAAGACGGTTTCTGGGACAAGGGCTCGTTCTACGACCGCCTGACCACGATCACCCAGTTCGGGATCGAGGCCAATGCCGACAAGATCGGACTGGCCGTCGCCGGCCTCACCGTCGGCGCGGTGGCCGTGCACGCCGCCGTGAGCGCGATCAAGCGCGCCGCCGACCGCGGCAAGACCCAGGCCGATAGTACGAACAAGGTGGAGAGCTGATCATGGCCGTCATCGAAACCCAAGGCTTCAAGCTCGACAACAGCGGCAAACGTGTCGTCGTCGACCCGATCACCCGGATCGAGGGCCACCTGCGCATCGAGGTCAACCTCGACGACAAGAACGTCATCCGCAACGCGGTGTCCACCGGCACGATGTGGCGCGGCCTCGAAGTGATCCTCAAGGGGCGCGACCCGCGCGACGCGTGGGCCTTCGTCGAACGCATCTGCGGCGTCTGCACCGGCGTGCACGCGCTGGTCTCGGTGCGCGCGGTGGAAGACGCGCTGAAGATCAAGATCCCCGACAACGCGAACATCATCCGCAACCTGATGCACGCGACGCTTTACGCGCACGACCACCTGGTGCATTTCTATCACCTGCACGCGCTCGACTGGGTCGACGTCGTCAGCGCACTGAAGGCCGACCCGAAGAAGACCTCGGAATTGGCACAGGCCATCAGTAGCTGGCCGAAGTCGTCGCCCGGCTACTTCCGCGACCTGCAGAACCGGCTGAAGAAGTTCGTCGAGTCGGGCCAGCTCGGGCCGTTCCGCAATGGCTACTGGGGCCATCCGGCCTACAAGCTGCCGCCCGAAGCCAACCTGATGGCGGTCGCGCACTACCTCGAGGCGCTCGACTTCCAGAAGGACATCGTCAAGATCCAGACGATCTTCGGGGGCAAGAATCCGCACCCGAACTGGCTCGTCGGCGGCGTGCCGTGCTCGATCAACCTCAACGGCATCGGCGGCATCAACATGGAGCGGCTGAACATGGTGTCGAAGATCATCGACGACACCATCGCCTTCATCGACAACGTCTACATCCCCGACCTGCTGGCGATCGCATCGTTCTACAAGGACTGGGGCGCGATCGGCGGCGGCCTCTCCAGCCAGAACCTGCTCGCCTATGGCGAATTCCCGGACATCGCCAACGACGACTCGAACAAGAGCCTGCTGATGCCGCGCGGCGCGATCCTCAACGGCAAGCTCGCGGAGGTGCTGCCGGTCGACCTGAAGGACCCGGCGCAGGTCCAGGAGTTCGTCGACCACAGCTGGTACAAGTACGCCGAGGGGACCAAGGGCCTGCACCCGTTCGACGGCGTGACCGACCCCAGCTTCGTGCTCGGCAAGGACACCAAGGGCACGAAGACGGCGATCGAGTCGATCGACGAAGGCGCCAAGTACTCGTGGGTCAAGGCCCCTCGTTGGCGAGGCAACGCGATGGAGGTGGGGCCGCTCGCGCGCTACGTGATCGGCTACGCGATGGGACGCGCCGAGTTCAAGGACCCGGTGGACATGGTGCTGAAGAAGCTCGACGTGCCGCTGCCGGCGCTGTTCTCGACGCTGGGCCGCACCGCGGCGCGCGGCCTCGAGTGCTCGTGGGCAGCGCACAAGATGCGCTACTTCTTCGACAAGCTGATGGCCAACCTGAAGGCGGGCAACCTCGCCACCGCCAACGTCGACAGCTGGGAACCGAAGACCTGGCCCGCCCTGGCCCAGGGCGCCGGCTACTGCGAGGCGCCGCGTGGCGCGCTCGGCCACTGGATCAAGATCAAGGACACGAAGATCGACCTCTACCAGTGCGTCGTGCCCACCACCTGGAACGCCGGACCGCGCGACGCGAAGAACCAGATCGGCGCCTACGAGGCGGCGTTGATGAACACGCCGGTCGCCAAGCCCGACGAGCCGCTGGAGATCCTGCGCACGATCCACAGCTTCGACCCTTGCCTGGCCTGTGCCACGCACGTGATGTCGCCCGAAGGCGACGAGATCACCCGGGTGACGGTTCGCTGACCGCAGGGAGGCGATCATGAGCACGACTCAAAGCAGGATTCCCCCGACCTATGTCTGGGAGTTGCCGGTCCGGATCTGGCATTGGCTGATGGCACTGTGCATGGTGGTGCTGTCCATCACCGGGTACCTGATCGGCACGCCCTTGTGGTCTTGGGGGGTGAGGCGAGCGAGCATTTCTTCTTCGGCTATGTCCGCTACATCCACTTCGGGGCGGCCTACCTGTTCGCGGTGACCTTCGTCTGGCGGGTCACCGGGGACTTCAGGGGAAACCGCTACTCGCGCGAGATCTTCCTGGTGCCGCTCAAGCTCTTCGACGGCGAGTGGTGGGCCGGCCTGATCGAGCAGGTGAAGTACTACCTGTTCATCACGCCCCATGCCCGGTCCTATCAGGGGCACAACCCGCTCGCCATGGCAGGGATGTTCTTCATGTACGTGCTGGGCACGGTGTTCATGATCCTGACCGGCTTTGCGATGTACGGCGAAGCCCAGGGCATGGAGAGCTGGACCTTCAGGTTGTTCACGTCCTGGGTGATGCCGCTGCTGGGCTACAGCCAGAACGTGCACACGCTGCACCATCTGGGCATGTGGTACCTGATTCTCTTCACGATCGTCCATCTGTACATGGTGGTGCGTGAAGACATCTACTCCGACGAGACCGTCATCAGCACGATGGTCAGCGGCTGGCGGGTGTCGAAGAAGTGAGCCTCGCCCCGGACACGGAGGAGCCAGCGGTTCCGGCACCTCCGGCCGGGGTGCTGGTGCTCGGCATCGGCAACGTGCTGTGGGCCGACGAAGGCTTCGGCGTTCGCGCCGTAGAGACGCTTCACCAGCGATACCGACTGCCGGCGAGCGTGTCGCTCGTCGATGGCGGAACGCAGGGCATGTACCTGCTCGAATACGTGTGCTCCGCCGACCGCGTACTCGTGTTCGACGCGATCGACTACAAGCTGGCGCCCGGCACGCTGCGCGTGTTTCGAGACAGTGAAGTGCCTGTGTGGACCGACACGATGATGAGCCTGCACCAGGCCACGTTCCAGGAACTGCTGTCGCTGGCCCGGTTGCGGGGCCGCTTCCCTTCGAAGATCACGCTGATCGGCGTGCAGCCCGACGTGCTCGACGACCTCGGCGGCAGCCTGAGCCCGCTCGTGCGCGCGCGGCTCGACGAAGCGGTGGCGCTGGCGGTGGCAGAACTGGCCGCCTGGGGCATGACCGCCGCACCGCGCAAAGAACCCCCCGACGAACCGCTGAGCCCCGGCGCGCTCGCAATCCGCGACTACGAGACCGGGCGCCCTTCCGAGTCCGAGGCCTGCCGGATCGGCGATGCGCGTTTCCTGCCCCGCACTCAACTCACGGGTGGCGGTTGATGTGCATCGGCATGCCCATGCGGGTGGTCGAGCGCGACGGCAACCATGCCTGGTGCGAGGCCGACAACGAGCGTGAACAGCTGGATATGATGCTCGTCGGCGAGCAGCCCGTAGGTACCTGGGTGCTCGCGTTTCATGGCGCGGCGCGACAGGTCTTGAGCGAGGAAGAAGCCATGCAGGCACGCGCAGGACGCAAGGCGCTCGCTGCGGTGCTCAGCGGCGAAGGACACATCGACGACTTCTTCGCCGACCTGGTCGGACGCGTTCCCGAACTCCCTGCCCACTTGCGGAAACTGCCCCGATGAACGCGTCGATTCCTTCTGCGACAGCAGCGGCCGCCCAGCACCCGCTGCTCGCGCGCCTGGTGGCACTTACCGGCGCCGCCGCCCTCGATCTCGAGACTTTCGATGTCTGGGCGAACCGGCCCGGCGCGGCGATGCTCGTCTTCGTCGACGATCCGGATCGCCACAAGGAGACCCTGGACCTCGCCGTGATCGTGCCGGAACTGGCACGCCGTCGCGCGCGCACCAGTTTCGCGTGGCGCTGTTGTCGCCTGCTGCGGCGCGGGGCCTCGCGCCGCGCTATGGCTTCGCGCGCTGGCCGGCGATCGTGATGCTGCGCGACGGCCAGTACCTCGGCGCCGTCGACGGTATCCGCGACTGGGACGTCTACGTCGGCGAGCTCGACCGCCTGCTGGCGGCCAAGCCCACCCGGCCACCCAGCGTCGGCATTGCTGTCACGGTGACCGGTCGACCCTCGTCACCGCACTGCGACTGAGCCCCGAGGAATGCACCCATGCGATCCGTGACCATCCCGATCCGCAGCCTGATGCCAGCGCCCGACGACGCGGTCGAATACATGCCGATGCCGCGCGAGATGACGACCTTCGAGATGCCGCGCCTTCCAGAACCTGGGCCGGGCAACGACGTTGCCGGTGCGCGCGACGTGCTGGACAAGTTCCTGTCGCACATCGACTCCTGGCTGGAGGCCGGCGGCGAGCCGCCCGCGCTCGACCTCGCGGGCTTCGCCCCCGACGCGCTGCGCGTGTTGAACGAGACGCTGGGCGAAGGCGAAGTGGCCGCCATCGTCAACGAGGGACCACGAGATCCGCATCCAGGAAACCGTGTTCTCGGGGACGTGGCGCGAACAGCATTTCGATGCCAGCGGCGCAATGCTGCACGACTACCTGATCGCCGCGTCCATTCCGCCGGTGGTAGGCGCCCTCGCCCGCGACCGCGCGGCGCCAAGCTTGCGTGCACTCGAACTGCCGGCCGGGGCCATGAACGTGCCGGCGCTGATTCATGAGTTGCAGGAAGCCATGGACCGCAGCGGCCCCGGGCACGCCGGCCCACGTGATCAACCTGACGCTGCTGCCGCTGTCGCCCGAAGATACTGCCCACATCGACCAGGTGCTCGACGGCGGGTCGGTGGTGATCCTGTCGCGCGGATTCGGCAACTGCCGGATCAGCAGCACCGCCGCGCGCAACGTCTGGCGGGTGCAGTACTTCAACAACATGCAGACGCTGATCCTGAACACGATCGAGGTCGTCGCCATGCCCGAAGTGGCCCTTGCCGCACGCGAAGACCTGCTCGAGACCCGCGAGCGGCTCGCCGACCTGGTGCAGTGGATGGGCGACTCGATCGCAGACGCCTGAAGGACATGAGCGACAGCAGCGCGCCGGCCAACCGAGAGGCATCGATCGGCCCCACGACCCGGCTCGAATGCAGGATCTGCTGGACCGTCTACGACCCCGCGCTGGGCGACGAACTCTGGCAGGTCCCGTCCGGCACACCGTTCGCCGAACTGCCCGCGCACTGGACCTGCCCGAACTGCTCGGCCCTGAAGCAGGACTTCCTGGTGCTCGATGACTGAGCCGGCTCCCCCGCCCGACGAGTTGCCCTCGCCGGCCGCCGCGCTGGAAGCCGCGTTCGGCACGATCCTGCGGCGGCAGATGAAGGACGTGCCGATGCTGAACGCCGAATTGAGGGTCGAGGCGATCGGCTTTCGCCCCTGGAACGAGCATTGGCTCGGCATCCTGATCACGCCCTGGTTCATGAACCTGGTGCTGATGCCTCGCGTCACTGCCCAATGGCAGCCCATCACTGGCGGCGCCAGTCGGCACTACGTCTTCCCGGCCGGTGTCTTCGAGTTCATCGGTGCACGAGACCCGGCGCTCGGCGACTACCAGGCCTGTTCGCTGTTCTCGCCGATGTTCGAATTCGCCAACCAGCAGGGCGCGCGCGACACCGCCGTCGCGGCGCTCGATGCGCTGTTCGATGCGGCCAGCCGCGAGCCTGGCGAAGGGGCCGCGACGCGACCCGTGGCTGACGCCGCCCCTGCGGCGAGGGCGCCACGTGCCGTCAGCAAACGAGACTTCCTGTTCGGCCTTGCGCCACGGGACGGCGATGGGCCTTGAGGGGGAGTTGCGCGTCTGCCTGCGGCTCGGCCACGGGCGCATCGCGCGGACTCACATCACCTCGACGCGGCCCGACGTGGCGCGCTCCCTGCTTCAGGGACGAACCCGCGCCGAGGTGGGCGCCGCAGTGCCGCTGCTGTTCTCGATCTGCGGCCGCTCCCAGGCGGCGGCCAGCGAACTCGCCTGCGCGGCGGCAGCCGGTGAGGAATCTGCCGCCGACACACTGGCGCATTGCAGCGCCACCGTAGCGGCCGAGACCGTGCGCGAGATCGCCTGGCGCACGCTGCTCGACTGGCCAAAGACGATGGGCGAGACACCCTCCGACAACGCCGTCGCGGCCGCGCGCGGCTCGCTCGCCTTTCGAATCGGCGCACCAGCCGAGCCAGGGCGCCGGCGCCATCGCGCAGGCGGCACTTGGCAGCGCCGCCGACGAGTGGCTGGCGCTGAATTCGCTGAACGAACTCGACCGCTGGATCGACGCCGGACAGACCGCCACGGCACGCTGCATCCGCCAGGTGCGCGACGACGATGCGGCAGTGCGCGACAAGTCCGGTCGCCTGGAGGCAACGGTTCCCTTGCTCGAGGGCCGGGATCACGCTGCCTGGATCGATGAAGTGTCGGCGGCCTGCGAGGCAGACCCCGAGTTCGCCAGCCAACCGACCTGGCAGGACGCGCCTGCGGAGACCGGAGCGCTGGCGCGGCGGCAATCCGACCCGCTGCTCCAAGACCTGGTTCGCCGGTCCGCCTCGCGCGTGCCGGCCCGGTTCGTGGCGCGCCTGCGCGAACTCGCACTGTTGCTGAGCGGGCAGGCCACGGCGATCGTCGGCGCGAAGGCCACGCCGTCCGGTGGCGGCATCGCCTGGATCGAAAACGCGCGCGGCCTGCTGATTCACCAGGTGAGGCTCGACGAAGACCGCGTCGTCGGCTACCGCATCGTCGCGCCGACCGAATGGAACTTCCATCCGCGCGGCGCACTGGCGTTGGCGCTTGCGGATACCCCTGCCGTCGACGCCGATGAAGCGAGGCGCCGCACCCTTCGTCTGGTACATTCTTTGGACCCCTGTGTGGCCTGTCGTGTCGAGGTCGACGATGCATGAGATGTCGCTCGCCGAAAGCGTTCGCGAGATCGTCGAAGAGACCGCCCGCTCCAGCGGTGCCCGATGCGTCACCGCCGTCCGGCTGGAGATCGGCAAGCTGGCCCAGGTCGAGATCGAGGCGATGCGGTTTGCGTTCGACGTAGTCATGCGAGGGTCGCTGGCCGAAACGGCCCGGCTCGAGATCGTCGAAGCCGACGGCAACGCCTGGTGCATGCGCTGCTCGGAAGCGGTGCTGATAGCGCGGCGCGGCGACGCCTGCCCGAACTGCGACAGCTACCAGCTTCAGGTCACCGGTGGCGACCGCATGCGGGTAATGGATATCGAGATCGGATAGGCGAAGGAGGCCCGGCATGTGCATGACCTGCGGTTGCGGAAGCGACGACGCCCACGTCGAGGGGGCCGGACACGTGCATGAGCACGTTCACCCCGACGGCACGACCCACCGTCACGCGCACGATCACGCGCACGATCACACGCACGACGCCACGCCACGCCCACGCCCACGACCACGACCACGACCAGACCACGACCACGACCACGCGCACGAACACGCGCACACGCACGCCGACGGCAGCACGCATTCGCATCGGCACGAACAACCGCACGAACACCCGCAAGAAGCTGGCACCGACCACCTCCACTACGGCACCGGCGCTGCCGGCGCCTCCGCGCCCGGCATGACGCAGGCGCGGATGGTGCAGATCGAACGCGACATCCTGGCCAAGAACGATGGTGTCGCGCAGCGCAATCGGGCCTGGCTCGCCGACCGCGGCATCTTCGCGCTCAACCTCGTCTCGAGCCCCGGCTCGGGCAAGACGACGCTGCTCGTGCGCACGATCGAGAAGCTGGCCGGGAAGATGCCGGTCGCGGTGATCGAGGGAGACCAGCAGACCACCTTCGACGCCGACCGCATCCGCGCCACCGGCGCGCCGGCGATCCAGATCAACACCGGCAAGGGCTGCCACCTCGACGCCACGATGGTCGCGACCGCACTCGGCCGCCTGACGCTGGAAGAAGACTCGGTGCTGATGATCGAGAACGTCGGCAACCTCGTGTGCCCAGCCGGCTTCGACCTCGGCGAAGCGCACAAGGTCGTGGTGCTCTCGGTGACCGAAGGAGAGGACAAGCCGCTGAAGTACCCCGACATGTTCCACGCCGCCTCGTTGATGCTGCTGAACAAGGTCGACCTGCTGCCGCACCTGAGCTTCGATGTCGAGCGCTGCCTCGCCAACGCGCGCCGCGTCAACCCTTCGATCGAGATCGCCCAGGTCTCGGCGACCACCGGCGAAGGCATGGCCGCCTGGCTGGCCTGGATAGAGAACGGCGCACGTGCTGCGCGCCAGCAGCGACTGGACAAGGTGATCGCGCTGCAGCGCCGCGTGGCCGAGCTGGAAGCACAGATCGCGCAGCTGCGGTCGCCCTGACCCGCGCGGCGATGCGGGCTCCGGCCGTTGCCACCGTCGAGCGCCGTGCGATCCGCGTCCGCGGTGCGGTGCAGGGCGTCGGGTTCCGGCCGTTCGTCTTTCGCCTCGCGCAGGGCCTCGGCCTCGCCGGCTGGGTCGTCAACGACTCGCAGGGTGTCGCCATCGAGGTCCAGGGCACGGCCGCAGCACTCGCGCAGTTCGAACTGCAACTGAACTCCGACGCACCGCCGCTCGCGCGCGTCGAGCATCTCGAAGCGACGGCTTGTCCGGGCATCGCACGCGAGCACGGCTTCCGAATCCTGGCCAGCCGGCCGGGCCAGGTGACCACGTCGATCCCGCCCGACACCGCCACCTGCGACGACTGCCTCGCCGAACTGTTCGATCCCGCCGATCGGCGCCACCGCTACGCCTTCATCAACTGCACCCAGTGCGGCCCGCGCTACACGCTGACCCGTGCCCTGCCCTACGACCGCGCGCAGACGAGCATGGCCTCGTTCCAGCAGTGCCCGCAGTGCCTGCGCGAGTACACCGATCCGCTGCACCGCCGCTTCCACGCCGAGCCCAACGCCTGCCCGGCGTGCGGGCCCGCGCTCGCGCTGGTCGATGCGCAGGGCGTGGCTATCGGCGGCGATCCGATCGCGGCCACGCTCGCGCTGCTGCGCGCAGGCAAGATCGTTGCCGTCAAGGGCCTGGGCGGCTTCCACCTCGCGTGCGACGCCCGCCAACCAGCTGCCGTGGCGCGACTGCGCGAACGCAAGCAGCGCGAGGAAAAGCCGTTTGCGGTGATGGCCGCGAACCTCGCCTCGGCCTCGCGTTGGGTGCGCGCAGACGCTGCCGAGCAGGCGCTGCTCGAGTCACGAGAACGGCCAATCGTGCTGCTGCCGTTGCAGGATGGCGTTGCCGCGCAACTCGCCGGCGTCGCACCGGGCCTTGGAACGCTGGGTGTCATGCTCCCTGCACGCCGATCCAGTTCCTGCTGTTCCACGAGGCGGCGGGCCGACCGGCAGGCATCGAGTGGCTGCGCGATGCGCAGGATCCGCTGCTCGTGATGACCAGCGCCAACCCGGGCGGCGAGCCGCTGGTGATCGGTAACGAAGAGGCACTGACACGGCTACGTGGCATTGCCGACGCGCTGCTGACGCACGACCGCGACATCGTCGCCCGCTGCGACGACACGGTGCTGCGCATCGGCGCCACGGGCGCGCCGCAGTTCATCCGCCGTGCGCGCGGCTACACGCCGAGGCCGATCAAACTGCCGCGTTCCGGCCCATCGGTGCTGGCTGCCGGCGCCTGGCTGAAGAACACGATCTGCATCACCCGCGGCGACGAGGCCTTTGTCTCGCCGCACGTCGGCGACCTCGACAACGCGGCCACCTGCGGAGCGCTGATCGAGATGGCCGATCATCTGTGCGCGGTGCTCGACGTCGAGCCGCAGGCCGTGGCACACGACCTGCACCCCGACTTCTTCAGCACGCGCTTCGCACTCGAGTTCGCCGCCGCGCGATCGCTGCCTGCCCACGCTGTGCAGCACCACCACGCGCACATCGCCGCAGTCGCTGCCGAGCATCGCTTCGATGGTCCGCTGCTGGGCCTGGCGCTCGACGGCATCGGCCTCGGCAACGACGGCGCAGCGTGGGGTGGCGAGTTGCTGCAGGTAGACGGCGCCGAATTCCGGCGGCTGGGCCATCTGGCAAGCCTTGCGATGCCGGGCGGCGACGCCGCCGCACGCGAGCCCTGGCGCATGGCTGCCGCTGCGTTGCACCGCATCGGCCGCGCGGAACAGATCGAAGCGCGCTTTGCCGCCCGGCCCGGCGCCGCCGCCGTGGCCCAGATGCTCGCTCGCAACCTGCGCTGCCCGCCCACCACGAGCATGGGCCGCTGGTTCGATGCCGCCGCCGCACTGCTGCGCGTGCGTGAGACAGCGCCTACGAGGGCCAGGCGCCGATGTTGCTCGAAGCGCTGGCCGGCAGCAGCGAAGCTTGCGCTCGGTGCCGAACTGAGCGCGCTGGTCCGCATCCTGCCCGACGGCACGCTCGATCCGACGCCACTGATCGCCCGCCTCGCCGATGAAGACAACGCTGCCGCGTGGCGCGACGCTGTTCCACCACGCCATCGCCGACGGACTTGCCCGCTGGGTCGCGCAGGCCGCAGAATCCACCGGCTTGCGCACGGTCGCGCTGGGCGGTGGCTGCTTCCTGAATGCCCTGCTGACGACGGACTGGTGCGCGCGCCTCGAGACCCTGGGGTCCACGTCCTCGAGGCTCGCCAGGCGCCCCCCAACGATGGCGGCATTTCGCTGGGCCAGGCCTGGGTGGCGATCTGCAGGATGACCCACGGAGATTGAACGATGTGTCTTGCCATTCCGGTGCGCGTGGTCGAACTGCTAGCCGAGGCGACGGCGATCGTCGACCTCGACGGCATCCGCAAGGAGATCTCGCTCGCCCTCGTCGACGGCGTGCAGGTCGGTGACTACGTGATCCTGCATGTCGGCTACGCGCTCTCGAGGCTGGACCCCGAAGAGGCCGCCCGCACGCTGGCGCTGTTCGCGTGCCCTGCCCGCACGGCGACCCGCATGAAGTACATCGACGAGTTCCGCGACGGCGCGCTGGCACGCAACATCGCCGCCTCCATCGCCGCCGAGGCCGACCCGACCCGCAGCTACAACCTGATGGAGTTCTGCGGCGGACACACGCATGCGATCTCGCGCTACGGCATCGGCGACCTGCTGCCCGCGCCGGTGCGCATGATCCACGGGCCGGGCTGCCCGGTCTGCGTGCTGCCGATCGGCCGCATCGACCTCGCGATCGGGCTCGCGCTCGATCAGCACGCGATCCTCTGCACGTATGGCGACTGCCTGCGCGTGCCCGCCTCCGACAATCTCTCGCTGCTGAAGGCCAAGGCGCGCGGCGGTGACGTGCGCATGATCTATTCGCCGGCCGATGCGCTGAAGATCGCACAGGCGCATCCGGATCGCGAAGTCGTGTTCTTCGCGATCGGCTTCGAGACCACGACGCCGCCCACGGCGCTCGTCATCAAGGAGGCCGCGCGTCTCGGCCTGGCCAACTTCACGGTCTTGTGCAACCACGTGCTGACGCCCGCGGCGATCAGCAACATCCTCGAGTCGCCCGAGGTGCGCCAGCTCGGCACGCTGCCGCTCGACGGCTTCATCGGCCCGGCGCACGTGTCGACGATCATCGGCAGCCAGCCCTACGAGTTCTTCGCCGAGGAATACCGCAAGCCGGTGGCGATTGCCGGCTTCGAGCCGCTCGACGTGATGCAGGCGATCCTGATGCTGGTGCGCCAGATCAACGAAGGCCGCGCCGAAGTCGAGAACGAATTCACCCGCGCCGTGACGCGCGAGGGCAACCTGAAGGCGCAGGCGCTCGTCTCCGAGGTGTTCGAGTTGCGGCGCTCGTTCGAATGGCGGGGCCTGGGCGAGGTACCGTACAGCGCGCTGCGCATTCGCGGAGCCTTTGCAGCGTTCGATGCCGAGCGGCGCTTCAAGCTCGAGACTCGAAAGGTCGCCGACAACAAGGCCTGCGAGTGCGGCGCCATCCTGCGCGGCGTGAAGCATCCGCGCGACTGCAAGGTCTTCGGCACGGTCTGCACGCCGGAGAACCCGATCGGCTCGTGCATGGTGTCGTCCGAGGGTGCGTGTGCGGCGCATTACAGCTACGGCCGATTCAAGGACACGCCGATCGTTGCTCGACCGGCAGCCGTCGCCAGCGCAAGCGTCTGACAACCGCGGCATGGGCATGCCCATGCCAAGCCGGCAGCGTCGGGCTTGACACCCGTATCGCCTGGGCACTTGTTGCCCGAGATCAACTGATCTGCGGCCTTTCTCGCCACAATCAAACGCGCTCGATGGCGATGGATCGTCTGTCGCAGCCGAGCACAACCACGGAGTCATCGTGATGAGGCGCATGGAATCCAGATCGATCGCAGGGCTCGCCGCGACGGCCGGCAGGCTGGCGCAGACAGGACTGCTGGCATTGCTGCTGGCGTGTGTGGCCGCGCCCGTGTCTGCCCAGGCCGTGGCGAAAGCCGCCGCCGCGACGGGCCTGAAGGACAAGTGCCTCGGCTGCCACGACGACGCAACGATGAAGTCCGACGACGGCAAGTCGGTTGCCGTGCTCGCCGACGAGTTCAACCGCTCGGCGCACCGCAAACTCGATTGCAGCGACTGTCACGACGCCGCGCTGTCCGTCAAGCACCCGAGCAATCCGCTCGGCGCGGTCAAGCCGAAGGTGTGCCAGGACTGCCACGCCGACGAGTTCAAGACGATCTCCGGGAGCATCCACGGCCGCCGCAGCGCCGGCGATAACGCCATCAAGGACTGCACGGGCTGTCACGACAGCCTGCACCGGGTCTTCAAGGGAGGTGATCCTGCATCGCCGCTGTCGCCAGTCAATCAGATCAAGACCTGCGGTGCCTGCCACGAAGAGGTGCTGGTGAATTACGAGCGCAGCGAGCATGCGCGCGGCTTGCTGAAGTCGGGGCTGGTGACCAGCTCGCCGTCTTGCTCGAGCTGTCATGGCAAGCACGACGTCCATCCGAAGAAGGAGGCCGCCTCCACGACGAGCCAGGAGAAGATCCCCGACACCTGCGGCAAGTGCCACACCGGCGTCCTTCTCGAATGGCTGGAAAGTGCCCACGGCACGCTGTGGAAGAAGGGGAACGGGGGTTCCAAGGGCCACGCCGGGCCGGTGTGCTCCACCTGCCACGAGCCTCATGCGATCAAGCGCCCCGATACGGCCACGGTGCGCGAACAGGTCGCCGACCGCTGCGGCACTTGCCATCAGAAGGGCTACGCGTCGTTCAACGACAGCTTCCACGGCAAGGCGACCTCGCTGAAGAACCTGAAGTCCGCTGCGTGCGCAGACTGCCATACGCCGCACGCCAACCTGCCGGCGTCCGACCCGCGCTCGAGCATCCACCCAGCCAACCTGGCCAAGACCTGCGGCGCCTGCCACCAGAACGTCAATGCATCGTTCCTGACTTTCGATCCGCACGCCAATCCGACCGACCCGAGTCGCAATCTCTACGTGTACCTGGTGTGGATCGGCATGACGGCACTGCTGCTCGGCGTGTTCGGCTTCTTCGGCCTGCACGACCTGCTGTGGCTGCAGCGCGCCATCGTCGGCCGCCTGCGCGGCGAGTGGGAAGGCGGCCATGGCAAGCACGGCCAGTACATCCGCCGCTTCAACAGCATGCAGATCTGGGTCCACGTGTCGATCGTGACGAGCTTCCTGCTGCTGGCGGCCACGGGCCTGCCTTTGAAGTTCGCCGGAGAATCCTGGGCGCCCAAGTTGATGGCGATCTTCGGTAACCCCGAGGTCGCGAGCGCGCTGCACCGTTTCGCCGCCATCGTGACCTTCGGCTACTTCGCCTGGCACCTCGGCATGCTGGCCTACGGCTGGATCGTCGACAAGGAACGCGGCTACTTCTGGGGGCCGCGCTCGATGGTGCCGCAGCCGCGAGACCTGCTCGACCTGTGGGCCATGCTGAAGTTCTTCCTCTATATCGGGCCGCGGCCCAAGTTCGACCGCTTCACCTACTGGGAGAAGTTCGACTACATGGGGGTCTTCTGGGGCGTCGCGGTGATCGGGCTCTCGGGCCTCGTGCTGTGGCAACCGACGTTCTTCACGACGTTCTTCCCGGGCTGGGTGCTCAACGCCGCCTACGTGGTGCACAGTGACGAGGCCTTGCTGGCCACCGGCTTCATCTTCCTGTTCCACTTCTTCCACACGCACCTGCGGCCCGAGGCCTTCCCGACTCGATCCGGTCGTCTTCACCGGGCGCATGCCGCTCGAGGCGTTCAAGGAAGAGCGTCCGCTCGAGTACGAACGGCTGGTGGCGGAGGGCAAGCTGGAAGCACGCCTGACCGCGGCGCCAACCCGTGTCGAACTGCGTGTCGCCTACGTGTTCGGCTTTACCGCGCTATTCACCGGCATCGTGCTGGCAGTGTTCATCTTCCGCGCGCTGCTGGCCGGCCTGCTGCACTGAGGGCAACTCTCGCAAGGCCCGGCGGGATAGCGTCCAGGCCATCGCACGGGCGTCGTGCGAACGCGCCGCTGGCAGGCGGCGCGTCAGCCGCGCGTCAGCCACGCGTCAGCGGTGCGTAAGCGCTCGAAGAATGTCTGCGCAACGACGTGGCGGCGAGGGAATAGCTTGCGCTGAATCAAAGTCCGACGCGAAGCGGCGCCTTACCTTGCACCGCGCTGCGTTGCGCGGGTTCGTTGGTGCAACGGCATCCGAACCACCATCCGCCGCAAGAACCAGGCAGCCACAGGAGGGATCGCAATGCCCAAACACGTCGTCCGACTCCTCCTGCTGATGGGCGCCGGCCTGGTGCTCGCGCTGGTCGCCAGATCGTTCCTGATCCCGGACTCGTTCTTCCGGTTTGGCCACTACCGCGCCGATTCCGTCACCGAGATCGCCGCGCAGCAGCCGGTTCACCGGACTTCCGCCTATTGCGAGGATTGCCACGACGAGCGCTACGCCGAGTGGTCGGCCGCCAACCACAAGAGCGTGGCATGCGAGAACTGCCACGGGCCGGCGCGAACGCACCCCAAAGGCGGCATCAAGGTACTGCCCGTCCCCAAGGACACGATACGGCTCTGCAGCGGTTGCCACGAGGCGACCGCGGGCCGACCCGCGGCCCAGCCGCAAGTCGTTCTCGCCGGGCACGCCCCGCGCGAGGAGTGCGCGGGTTGCCACAACCCGCATTCGCCGAAGATCTCGGCCGACGTGAAACTGACCGGCAACGTCGAGGACGGCAAGCGCCTGGCGGCGAAGGCGTGTGCGGAGTGCCACGGCGACGCCGGTGTCAGCCCCAACGCGACATGGCCCAGCCTGGCCGGGTTCAGCGCCGCGTACCTGGTGAGGACCACGACCGCCTACAAGACCGGCGACCAGCAGGACGTGGCGATGACGCCGCTCGCCAAGAAGCTGTCGGACAAGGACATCCAGGACGTCTCCGCGTACTACGCCAGCCTGGCCTGCGGCAGCACCCAGGCGGGCACCGGCCGAGGCGACGTCGCGGCGGGACAGTCGCTCGCCAAGAACTGCGCCCGCTGCCATGGCGAGACCGGCATCCCGACGATCCGCTCCTGGCCGCTGATCGCCGGCCAGGCCCCGGGCTATCTGGTGAACGTGCTCAAGTCCTTCCGGGCGGGCCTGCGCAAGAACCCGATGATGGCGACCACTGCGGGCAGCCTGAGCGACACCGATATTGTCAATCTGGCAGCGTTCTACTCCGCGCAGAAGTGCGCAGCGGTCAAATGAGAGAAGGACAGACCATGACGATCGATTCTGACCTCGCCTCCACCGCCCGGCGCCGCTTCCTGAACGGGCTCGGGCTGGCTGTCACCGGCGCGGGGGCGCTCGCTGGAGCGGGAGCGCTCGGCTTCTCCGGCATTGCGTCCGCGAAGTCGGACACTCCCGCGCCAGGCGGCAAGTCCGATGCCGCGGCGCAAGGCGGGTCGTTCCCGACCAAGGACTACGACTGGACGAAGACGCGCTGGGCGTTCGGCGTCGATGTCAACAAGTGCATCGGCTGCCTGCGCTGTGTCGAGGCCTGCAAGGCCGAGAACGATGTTCCCCGCAATGCGCATCAATTCCGCACCTGGGTCGAGCGCTACGTCCACATCGAAGGCGAGGAGGCCGCGCGCATCGACAGCCACCAGGATCCGGTGAATATCGCGGCCTCCGGTTCGGAGAAGGAGTACCGGTTCGCCAATCGCTACGAGGGCGCGAAGGTGGACAAGGCCTTTTTCGTGCCCAAGCTGTGCAACCAGTGCAGCAATCCGGCGTGCGTCCAGGTGTGCCCTGTCGGCGCGACGTACAAGACCGAAGACGGCGTGGTGCTGGTCGACGAGAAGCGGTGCATCGGATGCCGCTACTGCGTGCAGGCCTGCCCTTACGGCGCGCGTTACTTCGACGAGCGAAGGGGCGTTCCGGACAAGTGCACCTGGTGTTATCACCGGATCACCAAGGGCATGCAACCAGCCTGCGTTGATTCGTGCCCCACAGGAGCGCGGGTGTTCGGCAACATGCATGACCGGGAAAGCCCCATCAGCCTGTTCGTGCGCAACAACCACGTCCAGGTCCTGAAGCAGGAATCGGGCAACTCGCCCAATGTCTTCTACGTCGGACTCGACAGGGAGGTGAGTTGATGGAACCGCTCATTCACTTCGCCCCCTACACCGGATGGGTGTTTCCCAACGAGACGGTGTTCGAATGGACGGTGCTCCTCGCCGTCTACCCCTACCTGACCGGGCTGGTCGCCGGCGCATTCACCGTCTCGAGCCTCTATCAGGTCTTCGGATTCGAGCGGCTGAAGCCCGTGGCGCACCTCGCGCTGCTCACGTCGCTGTGCTGCATGTTGTTCGTGCCCCTGCCGCTACTGCTCCACCTCGGGCATCCGGAACGGGCGATGAACGCGATGATCACGCCGCACTTCACGTCGGCGATGGCGATGTTCGGCTTCTTCGCGACCTTCTACGTCTTCTTGCTGATGCTCGAGATCTGGTTCGCCTATCGGCCCTACATCGTCGAGCAGGCGCAGAAACGCAACGACTTGCTGGGCAGGGTCTACAAGTTGTTGACGCTCGGGTCCTACGATGTGTCCGAGAAGGCCTTGGCCCACGACCGCAAGTGGGTCTTCTGGCTGGCGGTCACCGGCATCCCCGGCGCCCACGGCCTGCACGGTTACGTCGGCTTCCTGTTCGGCTCGCTCAAGTCGCGCGAGTGGTGGTCGTCCGACCTCATGCCGGTCATCTTCCTGTTCTCCGCGATCATCTCCGGGGTCTCCCTGCTGATCGTGATCTACGTCGTGTCGTGCCTTCTGCGCAGGATTCCGATCGACGCGTCCTGCGTGAAGGGCATGGCCTACACGGTGTGGGCCTTCATCATGGTGGCGCTGCTGCTCGAAGCCCTGGAGTTCGTCAATATCGTCTACAAGGGCCGCGAGGGCGTCGAGATGATCATCGAGTACGTGTCGGGCCCGCTGCTCGTACCGTACTTCATCCTGCAATTCGCCGTCGGCGCGATTGTCCCGATGCTGTGGCTCTCGTACATGTTCTGGCGTGGCACGGCTGGCAAGCTGTTGGTGTTGGGCGCGACGATCAGCTCCTGCCTGGTGCTGTTCTCGGTGTTCATGATGCGCTGGAACGTCGTGATCGGTGGGCAGGAGATCTCCAAGACAGGCAAGGGGCTGCTGACCTACCACTTGCAGTTCCTCGGCCAGGAGGGCGCGCTGGTGGCAATCATCCTGTGTCTGGCGCCGCTTGCCGTGCTGCTGGGAATGATCAAGCTGTTCCCGCCCTGGGAAGACCACGCGACACACGCGGCGCCTGTCGCGTCCTGAGTTCGCACGGGGTCGCATGTCGACCCCGCATCGACTGAATACGGATTTCCTTTCCTCGAGGGGAACATCGTGGATGATCGAACCACTCGTCTAGAGTCTGCGGTCGAACATCTGCAGCTGACGGTCGCTTCGCTCCAGCAGCGCCTGGATGCGATCGAGGCGGGGGGGCCGTTCACTGCGGTCGATTCAGTCGCGCAGGGCGCGGCGCAAGCCGGGCCAGTCCCCGTGCGGACGAAGGATCCGTACGACCCGATCGCCATCCTCTCGCTCGTCGGGCGGCTCCTGCTCGTTCTGGCCGGCGGATTCTTCCTGCGTGCGATGACCGATGCCGGCGTGCTCGCGGTTCCCGTCGGCATTGCCCTGGCGTTCGCCTACGCTGCGGTGTGGCTCTTCCTGAGCGACCGGGCGGGCGGACGCGGGCAGGTACCGAATGCGGTGCTCCACGCGCTGGCGGCTGCCTTGACCGCGTTCCCGCTCGCCGTCGAAGCGACGACCCGCTTCCATGTGCTGACCGGCTTGAGCAGCGCACTGGTCGTCTCGGCACTGAGCGCTGGATTGTTGTTCGTCGCCTGGCGCCGGCGCCTTCGCGGGCTCGCCTGGATCACCGTCGTCGGCGCGCTGCCCGCCAGCGCCGCGCTGCTCATTCAGACGGGCGTCGTCGCGCCGTTCGCCTTCTATCTCGTCGCGCTCGGCGTGGCGACCTTGTGGCTGAGCTACTCGAGCGGCTGGTGGGGCAGCCGCTGGCCGGCGGCGCTGGCTGCAGACATCGCCGTCGCCGGCGTGACGCTCCGTGCCTTCGCGCCGGAACAGCAGGACGAACCCGCGGTCGCCATGCTGCTGCTGTTGATGCTGCTCGTCGGCTACTTCGGCAGCATCGCGTTCCGCACTCTGGTCCGAGGCCGTGACGTGAGCCGCTTCGAGGTCGTGCAGACCATCGCCGCCCTGGTCGTCATCCTGGGAGGTGCCATCTTCATGGCGCGTGCCAGCGGCGCTGTTCCGGCCGCGATCGGCGTGGCCGCCCTGCTCATCGGCGCGGCGTGCTACGGCGCAGCCGTCAAGGTCGTGGACAGGCGCAAGGACAGCGAGCTGAACTCCTACTTCTACACGACCCTTGCACTCGTGCTGGTGCTGGCCGGCTTCGCGATCGCCGTCGACGGGGCGTGGCTGGGCGCGGTCTTCGCGCTGTTCGGAGTGCTGGCCACCGGTCTGTGGTCTCGTCTCGGGCGACTGTTCCTGCTCCTTCACGGCCTGGCCTACATCGTGGCGGCTGGCATTGTGTCCGGCTCGCTCGGCTACGGCGTACGGACGCTGGTGGCCGGTGAGGCCGGGCCGTGGGCGGGGCCCGATGCCGTCATGCTGGTCGTGCTCGCCGCCACCGCACTGGCTGCAGGGCTCGCCGCGACGCGGGTGATGGCCCACAGAACCGAACTTGCGATCGGGGCGAGGTTCGTCATCACCATCGCCTTCGTGTGGATCGCCGCCGGCAGCATGATCGGATTCATCGCGCCTGTCGCCGGTGGGCTGGCGGATCGCAGCGTCGACTCGGGGGTGCTCGCGACGGTCAGTACTGGCGTGCTCTCGTTGGCCACGCTCCTGGTGGCGTGGATGGGTCGTCACGACCGATTCCGCGAGTGGGGATGGCTGGTCTATCCACTGCTGGTCGGCATCGGTCTGAAGCTGTTGACTCAGGACTTCAAGCACTCGCGTCCCGCAACCCTTTTCATCGCGCTCGCCCTGTATGGTGCCGCACTCATCATCGCGCCTCGCCTGTTGCGGCGCGGCGAAAAGGTGGCCGCTCAGCCCGAGGCCTGAATCGCCGCGCGGCCCCGTCACGCGGACCGCGAACGCCATCGTGGCGATGCTAAAATTCGCTCCTGCAATGCGTGGGCTGGTGCACTGAGGCAAGCCCACCGCGATCTCGCCGAAACGGCATCCAAGAACAGGAAAAACAGACAGTGATCCAAAACTTCATCTCCCTCGTCACACGTCACTGGATCAGCATGCTCGGCTCGGTGATCGCGCTGGGGGTCGCGGTCCTGATGATCCTGCTGTTCGGGATGGAACTGAGCGGCTTCAGGGGCGGCCCGTACCTCGGTATCCTGACCTATCTGCTGCTGCCGATGATGTTCGTGTTCGGGTTGGCGCTCATTCCGGTGGGTGTGATCCGCAAGCGCCGCCTCGACGCCGCCGCACTCGCCCATCATGAGCGGCCCCCGCGCCTGCCGGTGATCGACCTGAACAACCAGCACACTCGCAGCGTGCTGCTCGCCAGCGTGGCGGTCGGCATGGTCAGCATCGTGCTCGTCGGCAGCGCCACCTACAAGGGCGTTGCGGTGATGGAGTCGGTCGCGTTTTGTGGCACCGTGTGCCACACCGTGATGGAGCCGCAGCACACCGCGTTCCAGCGCTCGTCGCACAGCAAGCTCCGCTGCGCCGACTGCCACATCGGCCACGGCGCCGACTGGTTCGTCAAGTCCAAGATTTCCGGCTCCTGGCAGATGGTGTCGGTGGCCTTCAACCTGTTCCCGAGACCCATCCCGAGCCCGGTCCACAGCTTGCGCCCGGCGCGCGACACCTGCGAGCAGTGCCACTGGCCGACCCGGCATGTGGGCGACAAATTGCAGGTGCGCACGAAGTTCGCCGACGACGAAGCCAACTCCGTGACCAAGACCGTGATGATGATGAAGGTCGGCGGCCAGCAGGGTGGAACGTCTTCGGGCATCCACTGGCACGTGGACCGTGGCGTGCAGGTTCGCTACCTGTCCGGCCCGGATCGGCAAGACATCTTCGACGTCGAAATGACCACGCCCGACGGCAAAGTCCGCACCTTCAAGACGAAGGAGCAGGCAAAGGGCCCGACCGAATGGCGCACGATGGACTGCGTCGACTGCCACAACCGGCCGTCGCACACCTTCAAGCCGCCGGCACTGGAGGTCGACAACGCCCTCGAAGACGGCCGCATCGACAAGACGCTGCCCTTCATCAAGCGCGAAGCGTTGCGCGTCCTGGACGGCATCTACGCGTCGCACGAAGAGGCGCGTGCGGGCATTGCGCGCGAGGTGGAGACCTTCTACAAGGCCAAGTACCCGGACGTGGCAACCACGAAGGCAGCCAGCGTCGCCGCAGCCGGCAAGGCGCTCGGCGACATCTACGCCTGGAACGTGTTCCCGAAGATGAAGGTCACCTGGGGCACGTACAAGAGCAACCTCGGTCACGAGGACGCCCCGGGTTGCGTGCGCTGCCACGACAAGAAGCACGTGGCCGAAGACGGCACCAAGATCGGCGGCGGCTGCAAGACCTGCCACACGATCCTGGCCGAAGACGAGGCCGATCCGGAGATCTTGAGTACGCTCAAGCCCTGATCCACCGCTGCCCCCGGCCACGGAGTCCGAATGGTCGCCGTGGCCGAATTCCTTTCACGCGGCCGGAACTGCATGATCGTCGCCCTGGGGGCGAATTGCGGAGTGCGCAGCACGAAGCCCAGATGAATCCCGTACGCAAGGACTACGTCCGCCCGGTCGACTTCAAGCATGGCTGCGTCGACCTCACGCACGGCGGTGGCGGGCGGGCGATGGCGCAGCTGATCGAAGAGTTGTTCCTGCGCGCATTCGACAACGAATGGCTGCGCCAGGGCAACGACCAGGCTGCCTTCACGGTGCCGCACGGGCGCCTGGTGATGGCCACCGACTGCCATGTCGTCTCGCCACTGTTCTTTCCCGGTGGCGACATCGGCTGCCTATCGGTGCACGGGACGATCAACGACGTCGCGATGTCGGGTGCAGTGCCGCTCTACCTGGCCGCAGGCTTCATCCTCGAAGAAGGCCTTGCGCTCGCCGACCTGAAGCGCATCGTCGAGTCGATGGCCGCCGCGTCCAGGGAAGCCGGCGTGCCGATCGTCACCGGTGACACCAAGGTCGTCGAGAAGGGCAAGGGCGACGGTGTCTTCATCACCACCACCGGCGTCGGCGTGGTGCCGGAGGGCGTGCAGATCTCCGGAGACCGCGCAAGCCCCGGAGACCGCATTCTCGTCAGCGGCACGATCGGCGACCACGGCGTGGCCATCATGTCGCTGCGCGAGAACCTGAGCTTCGGCACCACGATCCGCTCCGACACCGCGTCGCTGCACGGTCTGGTGGCGGCAATGGTGGCAGCCGTGCCCGAAATCCACTGTCTTCGCGACCCGACGCGCGGCGGCCTGGCCACCACCCTCAACGAGCTGGCTTCGCAGTCCGGCGCCGGCATGCTGATCGACGAAGCCGCAGTGCCGGTGCAGCGCGCCGTGGAAGCTGCCTGCGAGTTCCTGGGTCTCGACCCGCTGTACGTCGCCAACGAAGGCAAGCTCGTCGCGATCTGCGCCCCATCCGACGCCGCGCGGTTGCTCGAGGCCATGCGCGCGCACCCGCTGGGCCGCGACGCGGCGGTCATCGGCGAGGTGGTCGAAGACCCGCACCACTTCGTGCAGATGCGCACCCGCTTCGGCGGCAAGCGCAATGTCGACTGGCTGACCGGGGATCAGCTGCCCCGCATCTGCTGAGCGGGCAACGTGCGCATCCTGTTCCTGACCCGCAGCTTCAACAGCCTCGCGCAGCGCCTTTACCTTGAACTCGCTGCTCTTGGCCACGAGTTGGCTGTCGAGTTCGACATCTCGGACGCGGTGACTATCGAGGCCGTAGCGCTGTTCCGCCCTGCGCTCGTCGTCGCGCCCTTCCTGAAGCGAGCGATTCCCGAGGCCGTCTGGCGCGATACGGTCTGTCTGGTCGTGCACCCCGGCATCGTCGGCGACCGCGGGCCGTCGGCGCTCGACTGGGCCCTCACCGAAGGCGAGTGCGAGTGGGGCGTCACGGTGCTGCAGGCCACTGCCGAGATGGACGCCGGCCCGGTGTGGGCGGCCGAAATCTTTGCGATGCGCGAGGCCACGAAAGCCAGCCTGTACCGCAACGAGGTCACCGAGGGCGCCGCGCGCGCGGTGGTCGCTGCGGTACGGCGCTTTGCCGACTCCGGCGAGCCTCCAGCCATGGACACTGCCGGCCGGCACGGCCGCTGGCGCCCCTTGATGCAGCAGGCCGACCGTCGCATCGACTGGCAGCGGGACGACACGCACACGGTGCTGCGCAAGATCCGGGCGGCCGACGGCGTGCCGGGCGCGCTCGACGCGTTGTTCGGCGTGCCCTGCCATCTTTTCGACGCGCACCCCGAAGCACTGGTGCCGCTTCGGCCCCCGGGCACCGTGTTCGCCCGCCGGCACGAGGCGGTGCTGCGTGCCACGGTCGACGGCGCGGTCTGGATCGGACACGTGCGCCGGGCGGATCAGGACGGGAGCTTCAAGCTGCCCACCACGCTGGCGTTTCCAGGCGAGACGGCGAGCCTGCCCGAGCGGACGATCGCCATCGATGCCCCTGAGGGCGCGTCGGGCTGGCGCGAAATCCGCTACGAGGCCGGCGACGGCGTCGGCACCCTGCACTTCGATTTCTACAACGGCGCAATGAGCACGGCGCACTGCGAGAGGCTCACCGCAGCGCTGCGCTTTGCGCTGGCGCAACCACCGTGCGTGCTCGTGCTGTCGGGTGGCGCCGACTTCTGGTCGAACGGCATCCACCTGAACGTCATCGAGGCCGCAGAGAGCCCGGCCGACGAGTCGTGGCGAAACATCAACGCGATGAACGATCTGACGCAAACCCTTATCGAGGCGAGCGATCGCCTGATCGTCGCCGCGATGCAGGGCAACGCCGGCGCGGGCGGCGTGTTCATGGCGCTCGCGGCCGACCAGGTCTGGGCGCGCAAGGGCGTGGTGCTGAACCCGCACTACAAGAACATGGGCAACCTCTATGGGTCGGAGTACTGGACCTACCTGCTGCCGCGGAGACTGAAGTCGGTGAGCTCAAGCGACCTGATGGGCCAGCGCCTGCCGCTGTCTGCCGCACAGGCGGCAAGCATCGGTTTGGTCGATGCCGTTCTCGCCGACAGCTCGCTGCATTTCCGCCATCAGGTACGAGAGCGTGCGGCTGCGCTGGCCGCCAGTGCCGATCTTGCGGCGCTGCTGCTCGCCAAGCGCGAACGACGCGAACACGACGAGGCGCACAAGCCGCTCGCCAGCTATCGAATCGAGGAACTCGCTCGAATGCAGCGCAACTTCTACGGCTTCGACACCAGCTATCACATCGCTCGATCCAACTTCGTGCGGCGAGTCGCAGCTTCATGGACGCCCCGCCACCTGGCGAACCATCGACGCAATGCCCCGGCTGCTCCTGCGAGCAGCACAGACGGTCCTGACACGGATCGATAGTCGGGTCCTTCCCGATTCCAGCCGTCACTGTCACGGCGAGAATGCTTGGCTACTGCTTCCGGGCGGTCAACGCGAACGACCTGAAAACAGTTTTGTCACTGCCTGGCATTCCTGACCAGCCCAACCGGAGAGACTGAAATGAGATTCCCGCTCGCCATCGCCGCCGCCTTCGCCACCGTCGCCCTCGCCGGCCCCGCCCTCGCCGGCCCGGCCGAAGACATCATCGCCAAGGAGAAATGCGGCAAGTGCCACACAGCGACCACGACGAAGAAGGCCCCCTCTTGGGCGTCCGTCGCCGAGAAGTACAAAGGCAAGGCCGATGCGGAGGCCAAGCTGGTCAACCACCTCAAGACCGGTGGCGCCGACGAGCACCTCAAGCTGACCGCCAGCGACGCCGACCTGAAGGCCATCGTCGCGATCGTGCTCGCTTCGAAGTAAGCCGCACCTTGTAGGGTCGGGTCGGATCCCCCCGCCCCCGAGAGAGATCCAGGGCCCCGCAGCCGCGGGGCGCTGTGTTTTTTGGGCGTTCACTTCTGTCGACGCCACCACGCCCCCGGGTCACCAGGGGCGAACCGACGCGTCGGTGATCCATGTCAAGCGCAGCAAGGCGCCCCGCCACGATAATCTTGGGCTGAGTCGGGTCATTTCCGATTCCAGCAGGTGCCCTCGTGTCATGCATGCGTCACTGCTGATTCCGCGCGGTCAACGCAAACGACCTGAAAACAGTTCTGTCATTACCTCGCATTCCTGCCCACCCCACCCGGAGAAACCGAAATGAGATTCCCACTCGCCATCGCTGCCGCCTTTGCCGCCGTCACCCTTGCCGGCCCAGCCGTTGCCGGTCCGGCCGAAGACATCATCGCCAAGGACAAGTGCAACAAGTGCCACACGGCAACCACGACTAAGAAGGGCCCCTCGTGGGCATCGGTCGCCGAGAAGTACAAGGGCAAGGCCGATGCGGAGGCCAAGCTGGTCGGCATGCTCAAGACCGGTGGCGCCGACGACCACCAGAAGGTGGCGGCCAGCGACGCCGACCTGAAGGCCATCGTCGCCATCGTGCTCGCTTCGAAGTAAGCCGCAATCAGTCCGTCAACCCCAGTCCCATCCAAGAGGAGTCATCACCATGAGAAAGTTGCCGAGCCTATTAGCCACCCTGGCCGTGCTGGCCTTCACCGGGTCCGCCTGTGCGGGCGCTGGCGAGGACATCATTGCCAAGGAGAAGTGCAACAAGTGTCACACGGCCACGACGACGAAGAAGGCACCCTCGTTTGCCTCGCTGGCCGAGAAGTACAAGAGCGACGCCGCGGCGGCGGGCAAGCTCGCCGAGGTGCTCAAGACCGGCGGCAAGGAAGACCACGCCAAGGTGGCCGGCAGCGACGCCGACCTGAAGGCCGTCGTCGCCGTCGTACTTTCGTCCAAGTAGGCTCGCCCCGCTCAGGCTTGGCGCAAGTCAGGCCGAACCGAAGCGCCCTGCCCCGATGCCGCTCAAGGCGGCGTCGGGGCATTTTCTTTGTGGCGTGCGCTGTCCGGCGTGCACACACACCGTCGCATGCAGGCCTGGCTGGAGCGAGAGCCTACCCGGCTGCGCCGTTGCGGCGAGCCGCTCGCGCTACTTCTTGTCGGTGTAGAGCGCCGCGTTGCTCGCAGCGTCCTTGTAGGGCTGCTTGGCGACGATCAGCTTCTTGAGGTTTTCGTACACCGCGGCGTCCAGGATGTTGCGCGTGACCAGCCAGGTCTTGCTGCCGTAGGGACGGCCGGCAATGATCTTGGCGGCCTCTGCGTTGCTGATGCCCGGGAGTTTCTTCAGCTCCTTGCTCGTGGCGCTGTTGATGTCGACCAGCTTCGTACTGGCCGGCGCCTTCGCCTTGGCGGCACTTGCGCCGGTACCCGGGGCGGTGGCCTTCTGACTGGCCTTTGCAGCACTAGTGGCCGGCTGCGTCGCCGCGGCCTTGGCGTCGGCGGCAAGGGACGGAACCGTACCTGACAACAAGACAGCGGCAGTCAGCGCAAGGGCAGTGAATCGAAGCTTCATGAGGTCCTTCTGCATGGAATTGTGTTGGGTCTGATGGGGCAATACTGCCTCACAAAGTGAAGGACCCGGATGCGTTGCCGCATCCGGGTCATCAAGTCAGGTCCGGTGGCGCGGGGCACGTTGTTCTGTGCCCCGGCATGTCCGGTGTCAACAGGCGTGGCTTACTTGTGAACCATCGCTGTGTCGACTACCGCGCCGGCGCCGTGGCAGACGAGGCAGGCCTCGCCCTTGCTGAGTGCCGTGCTGCGCGCTTCGTAGACTGCACCACCTTGGGTCTTCATATGGTTCTTCGCTGACGTGCTGTCGTGGCAAGCGAAGCAGGCTGAGCTGATGGGCGAATTCACCAACGTCGCCGGGTCGGCAGGAACGGTCTCCCCGCCGGCGCCGGCCACATGTGCCGGGACCTTGGTTCCGTCGGACTTCGTGTATTCAGCGACAGTCGCTCCTTCAGGGGTGTAGCTGAAGTTGTTGCCGTAGTTCGTGCCAGGCACGATATAGGGCGAGTTCCTGTAGACAGCACTTCCCGTCGGCGGATTGGCGAAGCTGCCCGTCGCGGTCGTACTCCACAGCAGGCTGGGCTGCAGAGCCGCGCCACTCGCACCGAAGTTGACGGTGTTGGAGACGTGGCAGTTGTCGCAGTTCTTCAGCTGACCCGTGTATCCGATCATCGAGAAATTATCGGTCGCCGAAACCGCCGCCCAGGTGTAGGGCACCGACCGCGCGCCAGCACCGTGGATCGCGTGAATGAACGTGCTCGCATCAGCGCTCCAGCCGTTGGCGGTGAGGATACCGCTGTGGCAGATGGCGCAACCCGATGCATCGTTACGGGCTCCACCGTGGAAGGCCGGGCTCGTGCCGATCTGCTCGTGGCAGGTATTGCAGCGGGCCGAATCGACGATCGCGCGGCGTGCCGTCGACCCCGTCGCGACGAGCTTCTTGAAGATGCCAGGACGTGCCAGACCCCCCGAGGCTGACTTCGTCGGGTTGACCGACACATCTGCCGCCGTATAGGGATAACCCGCCAGGCCCTTCTGCGTGAAGGAACCGAACACCGCCCCGGTCACGATCTTCGCGCTGGCGGGAATCACGATCGGGCTCTTGTTGACTGCAGTGATGACGCATGTCGCTACCGCAGGAGCAACCGGCGCTGCACAGGCACCCTTTGGCTGCCCCAGCAGGTCACCGGTCAGGGTCGCCTTCCAGTAGCCATTGGCATCCGGACCCGTCAACGTCCCTTGCTTGGGTGAGCCGCTCGAAATCAGCAGGTTGGCCAAGCCCACGTTCTGACGGGCGTTGTAGTCAGCGGGCGCGGAGATTCCGTCCTGCGGCACGGCATAGGCGATGTAGAAGCCCGGGCCCCCCGCGAAGCCTGGGATCGGCTCGAAGGTCGGCGACACAACTTGCTGACCGTTCTGCGCGTTGGTCACCAGCGTCGGCACTGCCAACGAGGTCACGGCCACGCCGTCCTTCTTGATCTGGAACGTGATCTCGGGCTGCTTGCTGGAATTCAGTGCGACGCTCTTGATGTCGAACGTGAAATTGACCACACCGGCCTTGGACGTCAGGTTGTTCGGCGTCGCGAAGTTCGTCTGGTGATTCACGTCGACAGGAAGGATCGATGCGTTGTGGCAGGTCGAGCACATCGTGTCGTCCGCAGCAACGCCACCGAGGTGACCTGTCTGCGTCGTGCCGATGGGCTTGGCGGCTGCTACGTCGGCCAGCTTGTCGGCCAGCGTGCTACCCGTACCCGTCTTGAAGTTGATGCCGTCGTGGCAGGCGCCGCAGGCCAGCGCGCTGGGAACGCTCTTCCAGTCGCCGCCGTTCGCCGTCACCTTGGCGGTGAGCGCACTCGCCGTGCCGTCCGCGCCGATGTGGCACTTCGTGCAATTGCGCGGGTCTTGCGGCAGGCCTACGGTGTTGAACTGCATCGGGCCTCCGTCGTTGTTGTAGTTGTAGCCCTGCTTGACCAGTTCCTCGCCCATGTGCAGCTTGTGCATCATGTTCGGGAAGTTGCCGACGGCACGGCCGCTCACGATCGCGTAGTTCGCGCGTTTCACTGCCGTGCTGGCGGTGGCGGACGGCGGGGCGAAGGTAAAGCCGTTCACGGTCGCCGGGTTCGTTCCGGCCATGGTGGGCGAATCGCCAGCATTGAACGAGTACTTGACCTGGTCGGTATGGCAGGTCACGCAGTAGTTCGGGTCCTTGCGGCTGCCGTGGGCCAGGACTTGCCCATCGTGGCACGCGCTGCAGGAAGCGATGTCGACCACGTTGCGCGTCGAGGTGACCGCCGCGCCGCTGGGCACGAAGTCGTACACGGCGTTCGCGGTGTTGACCATGTTCACGCTGGCAGGGGCGCCCGCGCTGTTGGCCGTGGGATTGTTGCTGCCGGTACCGGGGGCCGCGCCACCGATCTGGATGCCCAGACGGTGGGTCAGGCTGGCGTCGTAGCTGACGTCGCCCATGTCGGCTTTCTTCGAGAGGCCGTCGACCGAGTCGGTCAGGCTGGCGACGATCGCCGTGGCCTGCTTGACATCGCGATAGAAGGTGTACTGGTAGCTGCCGTCACCGTGATCGACCAGGGTCCCCTGGGTGTCGCTGGTGGGGTAGGTACCGCACCACGTGGCGGCCGCGGTTGCGGTCTGGTTGCACGAGGCATCAGCGGTGACGGTGCCGCCCGCCTGTGCGACGGTGACCGGTTTCATCACCAGGTAGCTGACCCACTTGCTCGGCTGGGCGCCGCCCCCGGCGTTGGCCGCTCCGGGAACGAGCTTGGCCATCGTGAAGGCGATGTTCGTCAGCCCGGCCACGGTGGCGGTGGAACTCTTCGACTTGTTGCCCAGGCCCACGACCGGCATGCCATTGGCATCCTTGACCGTGAAGCTGACGACGGGCGCACTGTTGATCGTGACGCCGGTGATCGTGACCTGCGGCGAGAGCGCTGCCCATGCGGCCGCGCTTTCGCTGGTGGCAGGCGTGCTGTTGCTGGGCACTTGCACCGCGGCGGTGGCATCCGCGCCCGGTGCGCCATCCGCGCCGGGTGGGCCTGCGGGACCCGCCGGGCCGGCGGGGCCCTGCGCGCCGTCATCGCCGCCGCAACCGGCGAGGGCAGCCGCCACCAGGGCAGCTAGAGCGAATCTGGCCCAGTGTGGGGAGGGCCGGCAATTGGCTGACTGGTCAGAATGCTTCACGAGGATTCTCCTAGGTCGCTGTGCTGAAACGAATCACGAACTGAACGCAGCTTCGGTGCCAAGGATTCTCATGCACTCACAAGGGAGATCTTTGTTCCAGATCAATCGCCACCGCGTTGGCATCGAACCAAAGGTCGACTCCAAAATCGCGGCCGAGATGCCGAGGCACCGCTGCTGCCCGGGGACCATCCAGGTCGCGCGACAGGCGCGGCAGCGAACCGCTCGCGCTACTTCTTGACGGTGTGGGGCGCCGCGCCGCTCGCAGACCCCGTGGAGGATTGCTTCGCGACGATCAGTGCCTTGAGATTCTGGTACGCCGCGTTGCTGATGATGCTGCGCGAGACGAGTTGCGCCTTGCTGCCGTAGGGACGGCCCGCAATGATCTTCGCGGCGTCGGCGTCGGTGATGCCTGGAAGCTTCTTCAGCTCCGCCTTGCTGGCGCTGTTGATGTCGACGAGTTTGACCGCGGTGTCTTTCGGGCTCGTCATGGCCTGGCTGGCGACGGGTTGGGGCGCTGTGGCCTTGGTCTTGTCCGCGGCAAAGGCCAGGTTGCTGCCGAGCAGCAGAGTGAAGGCAAACAGGGCGACGGAGTTCGGTCTGTATTTCATCGGCTCTTCCTGACGGACAGAAAAAACCCGGAGGCGTTGCCGGCTCCGGGTTGCTCGTTGCGAGGGAGGAAAGAGAGCTTGTCTCTTCCCTCCTGCGCCGCGGGTCTACTTGTGAACCACGGCCGCATCGAACTGCGAGCCAGGACCGTGACAGATGGCGCACGCCTCGCCGGCCACCTTGGCCTGACTGCGGGCTACCTTGATCGCGCCGCCGTTCTGCGTCATGTGGTTCTTGGCTGCCGTATTGTCATGGCAACTGGCACAGGCCGAGGCAAACGGTGAGCTCGCCGAGTCGGTGTCGTTGGCTGTGTTGAGCGCGGTCTTGGCAATCGCCGGTGTCGCTGTCCCGCCCGCGATTGCGGCAGCGTAGGCAGCGTCGATCGACTCATTGGTCGACACCACGGCAGTCGCAGGCACCGTGTTGAAGGTGGTCGTGGCCGAAGTAGGTGTCACGTGGCAGGTGTTGCAGTTGTTCAACACGCCTGGGAAGTCCATCCGCCTGAAGTCAAGGAGAGTGATCGAGCCACTGTACGTATTCGTAGTGGCACTGTAAGTGGTCCGGTCACGTGCATCCGCGAACGGCGTGACCCGATCCCGACCCGCGTGGATGCCGTGGATCATGTCCTTGAGGTTGTTGCTCGTCACCGGGAAGGCCAGCGCGGCATTGGCTGCCGTCTTGTCGAACTTCCAGTCAGCGAGGATCCTCTGGTCTGCTGCGGAGAACGGCCAGGTACTGACGGCGGCATCCGGAATTCCGCGGCCGCTGGTCGCCAGACCCGGCACGTGGCACATCACGCAGACCTGCGTTTCATACACGCGCTGGCCGCCGTGTCCCTCTAACCACTCGTGGCAGTTGGAGCACTTGGCCGGGGCGACGACCGTGCGACGCGCCGTGTCGCTTCCTACGGCCTTGACGACCGCGATTGCGTGGCGGCCGATGCCGGCGGCAGCAGACGCAGGCGCCGAGACCTGGGTGAAGTAACTCTGCAAGCCGACTGCGCGCATCTTCGCGCCAGCCGGGAATGCGCACTTCACCGGGGTGGCGGTACCGCCACAGACGAAGGCAGAGCCGGCGGTGCTGACGCCCTTGATGGTCGCGGTGTAGTAGCCACTGGCGTCTTGCGCTGACAGCGAGCCCACGGTGGTGGTGTTGGCACCGGTTGCACTCGTCGAGGTGTTGAGCAAGCTCGCGATCGAGATACTGATCGCCTGCGCCTGCTTGATGCCCGTGTTGGTGTAGTCGGCGGGAATGTTGCCGTCCGGATTGGGCATCGCATAGGCGAGCAGGAAGGCCGGGGAGCCAGTGAACCCGGTCAACGGATTTGCCATGCCCGACGCGGCCGGAAGGAAGGTCACGGGCGTCGTGGCTTTGCTCGGAGCAACGGCCTTCATGATCCTGAACTTGATGGTGACGTCGCCGCCACTGGTGGCCTGTGTCGCAGACGCGATCTCATACGTGAACGTCGCCAGCCCGTCTTCGATCGCCGGGTTGTTCGGGGTGATGTTCTCGGTCTGGTGACTCACGGCAATGGTCGACTCTTCGTGGCAGGTACTGCACGGCTGGCTAGGGGCCAGACCGGCGCGGCCGTGGCCGGATTGGGTCGTGCCGATCGGCTTGCGTGCCGCGAGGTCCGCGGCCATGTCGGCCAGGGTGGCGCCGGTGTCGTTGTCAAAGTTGATGCCGTCGTGGCAGGCGCCGCAGGCCAGCACGCTGGGGGCGGTCTTCCAGTTGTCGGCGTTCGCCGCCTTGCTGCTGTCATGGCAGGTGGAGCACATCTTCTGACCGCCGCCGATCTTCGAGAAGCCCTTGTTGTTGAACGCGACGTTGGCGAAGTTGTAGTTCTGCTTGACCAAGTCCTTACCCTGGTGGATCTTGTGGACCAAGGTCGTGAAGTCTCCCGAGACCGCTCCGTCGGCGATATTCGTCGCAGGCGAGTAGGTAAAGGCGGTAATGCCAGTCGCCGCGTTGGTCGTGGCTGTTTCCTTGAACGTAGCCTTATTGAAGTAGTAGGACGCGGAGACTGTGTTCGCACTGCCGTACTTGAGCTGGTCGGTGTGGCAGACCACGCAGTAGTCGGTGTCGACGCGGCCACCGCCGTGAATCGCGAGCTTCTCGTGGCAGGCATTGCAGCTGTCGATCGCGACGACCTGCCGCTTGAGGTCGGCGGCGGCAATGGCCTTGCCCGTGGACGGCGTGAAGTCGTAGATGACGTTGAGCGGGTTTTCCATGTTGACCCCAGGCGTCACCGTGACGGCATTGGCCGTGTTGGAGCCGGTACCGGGCGCTGCGCCGGCGATCTGGATCGTCAGGCGGTGTGCCAGCGTCGGGTCGTAGGTCAGGTCGCCCAGATCGGCCTTGTCGGCCGGTGCCGTCACCGCCGGCATGGCAGCGATCTGGTCCTTGATCTTCGTGACGTCGCGATAGAACGTGTACTTGTAGCTGCCGTCACCGTTGTCCACCAGCGTGCCGGTGTTGTCGGTGGTCGGCACCCTGGGCACCGGGTCGACGACGGTCTTGTCGGTCGCGCTCTTGTAGGTCGGCACCGTGGTCACGATGTAGCTGACCCACTTGCTCGGTGCGGCGCTGGTCGCCGGTATCAGCTTGGCCAGCGAAAACGCAGTATTGGGATAACTCTTCAGGGTCGCGGTGGCGCTCTGCGCCTGGCTGCCGAGACCAACCACCGATCTTCCGCTGGCATCGGCCACCTTGAACGTGACGACCGGCGTGCCCTTGCTCATGTCGACGCTGGTGACTTCTGCCGTCCAGGCTGAAGTTGCCCACTGCTCGGGCGAAAGCGCGGCTGCATTGACCGTCATGCCGGCATCCTGGCCGGGAGCGCCATCGGGGCCGGCCGGGCCTGCGGGACCCTGCGGGCCGGTCGGGCCCGTCGCGCCGTCATCCCCGCCGCAACCGGCGAGAGCGGCGGCTACCAAGGCCGCTAACGCAAATCTGGCCCAGTGCGGGGAGGGCCGGCAATTGCCTGACTGGTCGGGATGCTTCACGAGGGTTCTCCTTGATCGTCGTGCCGAAATGGAACACGGGTCGAATGTAGCTTCGGCACCATGCTTTTTCACCTGCTCACACTTGGTGTGTTTGCTCTGGATCAATTTCGCTGAGCTTGGCGTTGAACCGAGCGGAGGAACAGGCACTCGCCTCGCCGGGCGCCAGAATGACAAAAGGCCCAGCAGGTGCTCACCTGCTGGGCCTCGTCTTTCCTGGTCGGGGCGGCGGGATTCGAACTCGCGACCCCTTGCACCCCATGCAAAAAATACCCTAGGAAACATGCGGGCTGCAGCGACCCCTACCCTTTGCAATCAAAGACTTATGCCACAATAGACACCGTTAAACTTCGTCACACAACGGCACCATCCGCAGAGTTTTCTGAACGTGGTTCTGAACGTGAAATTGAAGCAAGGGGTCTACGATGGCTGCGAACCTGTTATCCGATGCGCGTGTCCGGTCGGCATCATTCGCCCGCGATGGGCTGTATCTGCCGGACGGCGGCGGGCTGCGAATCCGGCTATTGAAGCCGAGCGCGAACCACCCCAAGGGTGCCCGCCTGGCTGAGTTTCACTTCAAGCTGAAGCAGCCGGACGGCACCTACAGAAACGGCGCCCTGCACCTGGGCACCATCGGCGACCCGTTCACCGACGCCGCCGGCAAGACGCGCCCCTTCACCTTGTCGGACGCCCGACAAGCACGCGACGCCGCCCGCGAGCTGGTCGCGAAGGGTATCGACCCCCGCGAAGCCGCCCGGCTCGCCGATGCCGAGGCCGTCGAGGCGCAGCGGGCTCGCCTGGCCGAGTTGGACAGCCGGCGCACCGTGCGACAGGCTTTCGACAAGTGGGAACAGCTCTACCTGTGGGCGAAACATCCCAAGAGTGGCGTGCCGCACCGCAAGGACGGCGGCAAGTTCGTTCGCGACTTGTTCGAGCGACACATCTTCTCGACCCTCGGCGACCTGCCCCTAGAGGCGCTGCGTCAGGCTCAAGTAGTCGAAGTGCTGCACGCCATCATTGCGCAGGGTCGCCTGCGCACAGCGAACATGGCGCTTTCGTTGCTGCGTCAGTTCGCACGCTGGTGCATGGCGCAGGGCTGGATGGCCGCCGACCCCACACTGCTGATGTCGAAAGCCAGCGTCGGCGGCAAGGAAGACCCGCGCAAGCGCGTGCTGTGGGCCGTCGAGATAGTCAAGCTGCGCGACGCCCTGCCCGCGGCGAAGCTGCCCGAGCGCATCGAGCGCGCCCTGTGGCTCATCCTGGCGACCGGCTGCCGTGTCGGCGAAATCTCGGGGGCGCGTGCTGCCGACTTCGACCTGAAGGGTAAGACCTGGCTGATACCTGAGACGAAAAACGGCAGCGAGCACTTGGTGCACTTGTCCGACTTCGCCATGGTGCACGTCAAGGCGCTGCTACTGGCGCGCGGCGCGTCCGAGTACCTGCTGCCGGGCCGCACCGACGAAGGCGAGCCCGACGCGCCGATAAGCGACAAGTTCATCACCAAGCTGACCGGCGACCGGCAGCGTAGCGTGCCCCTCAAGGGCCGCAGTAAGGCCGTGGCGACGCTGCTGCTGCCGCGGGGTAAGTGGACCCCTCACGACCTGCGCCGCACGATGGCGACGTGTATGCGCGACCTGCGAATCAGCAGCGACGTAATCGAGCGCTGCTTAAACCACGCGCCGCCCCCACTGGTCGGAACGTACCAGACCGGCGAATTGATGCCCGAGCGCAAAGAGGCTTTCGAGGCGTGGGGCGTCGAGCTGCAGCGGTTGATGAAGCTCGACACGTCGAACGTGACCGAACTGGTGCCGGCCGCAGATCGGGCCACAGCGTGAGCAGCCCCACTTCTAAGCGCGCCGCGGCTGCGCGCGATTGGCCGGCGCTGCTCGAGGCGCTCAAGGCCGAGCAGGCCGGCATCACGCGCGAGGCGAATGCGCTGTGGCTGGAAGGCCGGTGGAGCGATCCGCGCCCCAGCTCGGGCGAGGACTACCTGCACGCGCTGCAGTCGGCACTCGAAGGCCGGGACGCGTCGCAGTTGCTCAAGATGCTGGACAGTGCGGTCCCGATTCCCGACTGCCTGCTGCCAGTACTGGCCGAGGTGATCCGCGATGCAAAACAAGGGCGGTCGGATGGGGCCGCGTCCCTGCTGACGCAGCGTGACGACAGCGTGGCGCGCGCGTATTTCGAGAAGCTGACGACCCATTTGCAGATGACCAAAGGCGCGGCGCGGGAGGAAATCGCGCGCCTGCTGGGCGTCTCAGTGGACACGATCAAACGCTCGCTCAAGCGCACCAACACCTCGAGCGAATGATGCAGAACCACCGAGGTCTGTGCGTCTAGGAAAGTGAGCAGCTAGTCGGCACTCTCACGCCCAACGGTTGCAAACGCAGCCAGTTGGAGCGTAAAGATGCAAGACGAAACTACCCTGCCCACCGGCGACGAACTACTCAACGACCGCGAAGGCCAGCGCCTTCTCAAGGTGGGGCCGACGAAATGGTTCGAACTTGAGAAACAGCCGGATTTTCCAAAGCCTCTCCTGCTCGGGCCGCGACTGAAGCGAAGACCGCGCAGCGAGCTGATGGCCTGGGCGCTGTCTCAACAGCGCGAACCCGCAGCAAACTGGGTGGAGACGCGGCAGCGCGCGAGTGAGGCTTCGAAGGCCAAGCGCAGGGAGGCCCGCCGCACGAGCGAGGTGGCCGCGTGAAGGCCGCCCGCTCAACCAATACCCCCCGCAACATGCCCGCCGCGCTCGAGGCCGTGCGCGCCGCGGCTCAAGCCGTGACCGAACATGTTGTGAGCCTGCGCAGCGTCATTGCTCAGGCCCGGCTGCGCAATGCGCCCGCACTGGCCGGGTTCAGCGAAGCCGAGATGCTCGAGCTTGTCGAGCTGGCGCTCGCGCCTGGCGCAACTCTGCCGGCCGGCGCTGCGGGCGAGGCCGCCCTCGCCTACCTGGTGGCACTGCGGGCGCACAAGAGCCCGATTCCCCTTGTCATCGCCGCGCTGCAGCGTTTCGGCTCGAACGACAACGAAACCCTAGACGTTGTGGCGGGCTGGATGCGCGACGAGGGCGAGCGCCAGCTCGCGCAGGCGAACGCGCTGCAGGCCGAGGCCGACCGCAGATTCGGCACGAGCGAAAGGGCATACCAATGAACGAAGACACCCTGCAATTCGAGCGGCCCACGAAGGAGGAATGCGACGAGTACGAACGCGAGTGGCGCGCAGCGTGCATAACGCGTAGTGCCGAACTCGAAGCTATACATCACAACCTGGTGTGGGTTGACCCGGAACCCGAGTGGGTTTCGGCGACCTCTTGGATTGACGAACTCGACAAGTTGGTGACTCCACCAACGGAGGGCGACACCTTCAAGACCGCCATTCGCCTGATGTTGCCGGGCGGCTCGCCGCGCGATGAGGTTCGCATTACCGTCGAGTTCAGGCGCGGCGAGCCGCACATCGTTCCGTGGTTCCCGAACGACCCCACGCTGCGGGTCACGGTGTTTGCTGACGATGGCGCGCAGCGCTGGCACGCCGGGCGGATTAGCAACGAGGCGAACGAAATAGACCGCAGCTACATCACAGGGCTGCCTGTGCCCGTAGCCGAGCGAGTGGCGGCTCTGATTCGCACGATTGCGCTTACCGCCACATGGGACGCCGCCGGCCTGCTGCGTGCCATCCAGCCGCACCGCGCCGACCGGCTGAGCTGTATTTGCTGCGCCCGCCCGCTGCGCGATGAGGTTTCAAAGGCTATCGGCATCGGCCCGGACTGCGCCGCGGGCCTAGGCATCCCCCACAACCTGAGCACGGCACACAAGGCCGCGAAGGCTCGCGACGCAAAGGGGGCGACAAATGAAGCCGCCAAATAACCGAGCCCTGGCCGGTAGCACGGCGCAGGGCTCGAGGGGACTAGCTCAAGAGGTGAGCTTCTATTCTGGCACAGGCATACACGGGCACGCTTGCCTTCGGGCACTGCCAACCGGGCGCTGCTGTTCGATGTCGCGATCGGCACGCCGACTGCGTTGGAGCGCGAGCTGTCCGCGCGCCTGGAAGCCGCCGAGGACCACATCGCCGAGCTTGAGGACGAAATCGCGAGCGACGCGGGGCTGCTTGATGCGTGCCATCTGCGCCGTCTTTGGACCGAGGAAGACCTCGACCAAGCGATGCCGCTGCCGGAACAAGTCGCGCACCTAACGGCAATGCTCGACGCATACGAGCTTGAGTGCGGCAGCCTGGACCCGCTGCGCCGCGCGTTCCATGTGACCTACGGGCGCGAGCTGGGCGACTGGCTGCTGGACGCTGAACTAGACCGGCGCATCGCTGCAATAGAGGCGAAGCGATGAGCAGCGACTACACCGCGCCGCGCCGCGTTCAACTCTCACGCCGCAAAGGTGCGCGCATCCCGCCCGGCACCGTCAAGGTGGCGCGGGTGTCGAAGTGGGAAAACCCGTTCACGGTGGCCGACTACGGACGCGAGCAAGCTATTGCGCTCTATCGCGGCTGGCTGACAGACAAGCTCGCGGCCGGCGCTCTCGACCTGGCCGAGCTGCGCGGCAGAAACCTTTGGTGTTTCTGCAAGCTCACCGAGGCTTGCCACGCCGACGTGCTGCTCGAGCTGGCGAACGCGCAACAGGTGCCGGCATGAGCGCCACCAAGCTGCGAAGCGTGGGACTCGACGAGGTGCAGCGCCTGATGCTGGCCGATGCGCTGGTCTTGTATGCCGTCGATACAGCCGACTTCGATCACATGTACGAAAGCGACCCGGCCGATTGCACCGAGGCGCCAATCGTCGCCGCGAAGCTGGGCATCCTCGATGAGTTCGTCGCCGCCTTCACCGAGTACAGACTGAGACGCGAGGACGACCGGCGCGAGCAGGCCGAGGATGCCGCAGAGTTCGAAAAGCGGATTCAGTGGGCCTGCACCGAAGGCGTGGCGAACGCGCGCAGTCACGGGGACGTGCCGTGAGCCGGCCCTACACCGCGCCGCGCGCTCACCCGCTGCTGCGCGAGGGCTGCACCTGCCGGCCGCGCGTGACGTGCTCGACCTGCACCGCCTGGCGCCGGCTCGCGCGCACCGTTGCGCTGCGGCGCCTGGCCTGGGGGCCGCGATGAGCCGCCGACAAGTTGACGCGTGCGCCTCGCGCCTGCAGCCGGCCGACGCTGCCCGATTCCGCGGGCTGCTCGACGCAAGCGCCGCGCTGTTCATGCAGTCGCTCGCGCTGCGCCGGCAAGCGTGGGAACTCTATCGGGGCTGCACCGGGCTTGCCAAAGGACCGGCACACACAAAGAAAGCGACCGCATGAGCCTGTACCTTCGTGAGCGGCCCGAGCGCCTCGGACCTATCGACCTGAAACACGCGCTCGAGGCGCTGCAGGCAATCGACCCGAATTGCAGCCGCGACGAGTGGCACGCAATCGGCCGCGCCGCAATCGCTGCCGGGCTCACCGTCGAGCAAATCGACACTTGGAGCGCACCCGCCGAAAACTACAGCGGCGAGCGCGACGTGAGGGCAGCGTTTCGGGGCATCAAGGCGAACGGCGGCACAGGCGCCGGCACACTTTGGAAGGCTGCAATGGAAGCCGGATGGAAACCGCCAGAGCCGCCCGAAACACCGAAGCGGCAACCGAGCGCGCCCGAGGCCGGCGCAGGCGCACCAGAGGCCCGCCACGGGCCGCGCTGGGGCATCGGCGCCCGAGGTGTGGGCACGCTGCACGCCCGCCACCGCCGAGCATGGCTACATCGCATCGAAGGCCGGCACGCCCGAGGGCTTGCGCGTGGTGCCCGAGGGCGACCCGCTGCGAATCGCTGGGGCATCCGTCGCCGGCTGGCTCGCTGTGCCCGTGGTGCCGCTGGGTGGCTCACGCGATGAGCCTGTCTCGCTGCAGTTCATACCGCCGCCCGGCGCGGGCAAGAAATTGAACCTGCCCGGCGCGAGCATGTCCGGCGTGTTCATCGTGGGCGACCTGGCGCCCGGCTGCACCACCTATCTATGCGAGGGCATCGGGCAAGCCTGGGCCTGCTGGAAGGCGACCGGCGCCGCCGCTGTTGTGTGTTTCGGCTGGGGCCGCGTTCGTGGCGTCGCCGCGGAACTGCGCGAGCGTGACGTATCGGCCCGCCTGGTGGTGGTGCCGGACGTGGGCAAGGAACGCGAAGCCGAAGCAATCGCCCGCGAAGTGCTGGGCCTGTTCGTAATGCTGCCCGAGGGCTGGGAGCAAAACGCGGACGTGAACGACTACGCGCAGCGCGAGGGCTTCGATGCGCTCGAGGCGCTGCTGTTGGCACCGCTCGCACCAGAGCAACGCTACAGGCTGCTCGGCAGCGCCGACCTCCACGCGCTGCCGGCGCCCGCCTGGCGCGTTCGTGGAGTGCTGCCGGCGCAAGGAATCGCCAGCATCTACGGGCCGAGCACTTCGGGCAAGTCGTTTCTGGCGCTCGACCTGGCCGCCGCCGCCGCCGAAGGCTGGCGATTGGTTCGGGCATCGCGTGAAGGCCGGCCCGGTGGTGTATGTCTGCCTGGAAGGCGCCGCGGGCTTTCGGCTGCGCGTCGAAGCGTGGGAACAAGCGAACGGGCGACCGCTGCCGGCGAATCTGCATGTCGTGCTCGACCCGTTCAGGCTGACCGAAGCGGCAAGACGTGGCCGACATGGGCGCCGCCGCGCTATCGGCCGGCCCCGGCGCGCTGACGTTCATCGACACGCAAAACGCCGCCGCACCGGGCACCGATGAAAACTCATCGGCCGACATGGGCCGAATCATCGAAGCGGCGAAGGCGCTGCAACGCCTGATCGGTGGGCTTGTCGTTCTGGTGCACCACACGGGGAAGGACGCCACAAAGGGCCTGCGCGGGCATTCGTCGTTGCTCGCTGCACTCGACGCCGCCATCGAAGTAACCCGCGACGAAGACCGGCGCGAGTGGCGCCTGGCGAAATCGAAGGACGGGAAGGACGGCGAAGCGCACCCGTTCCGGCTTGAAGTGGTCCAGCTCGGGCAAGACGACGAGGGCGAGCCGGTCACGTCTTGCGTGGTGCGAGTGGACACCGCTGGCGACGACATACGCCGCGCGAAGGTGCCGCAGGGCGGCAATCAGCGACTCGTTTACGAAGGCATCCGGGGCCTGTTCAAAGACGGCATTACTCGGCAAGCCCGGAGCGCCACCGCTGCGCCCATCAATCGAACTCGAGGACGCAGTGATAGCCGGCGCTGCCCGGCTGACGTGTTCCACGGACAAGCGAACTTCGCGAGCCCGAGAGGCAATAACGGGCCTTGTGGCGCGTGGTGTTTTGGGCTTGAACGAGGGTTGGCTATGGACTGTGTGACACGCCGAAATTCTCCGAAAACACCGAAAACGGCGAATCCCGACGCCGAAATCCTCCCCCTCCTATATAGAGGAGGGGAGGAAATCGGCGGGACGGCGGATTTTGGAAATGGGATGCAAGCGAGTGCCAAAGATGGCCGCCTGTTCGAGCACATTCGATGCGACCCCTACAGCCGCCGGGATGGGACTCAAACCCTGCTGTCGATCTGGCAATCGGCGTGTGCTGTCTGTGGCGCGCCTTTCTCGGTGTCCACCCCGCGATTCATAAGCACGTCAAAGGCATTCGACCGCAAGCACTGCGACGCGCACAAGCTGCGCAGGCTCACGAGATGAGCCGCGACACCGCCGACCGGTTCGGCTTGATGACGCTGCGCCTGGCCGGCGAGCCAGTGACACCCCCCGCGCTATCCGTATCCGGCCGCCTGTTGCACTTGGCGCGCACCGACAGCGACGCCGACGATGCGCTGATGCAGGCAGTCGAGCGGCTGCGGGCTCGCAAGGCAAAGCCGCGCGCCACGCTGATTCGGCGCTGTGCTGAGCGAGGGTGCAAGAGGCTGACGAAAGCGACGCAGTGCGAACTTCACCGCAGGCCGGGCGAGCGCAATGCGTGATGCCTTCGGCCGCTTGATCGGCGCACCTGAGCTGCTCGACCTGCCGGGCCGCGTCGATTGTCTGCGGCGCCTGGCCGGCGAGCTGCAGGCCGGAAAGTCGGCAGAGGCTCGCTGGCTCGGGCGCTCGCTGGCGGCCTGGCTGCAGCGTGGTGGCGAACTGGCAGACAGGCTCGGCGTGAAGGCGAATCGGGGCTCGCACCGTACACCGCAGGCAATGGTCGCTCAGGACGCGCGCGACGATGGCCTGTTGCGCCTGAGTGTCGCTGCCGGCGGCGACCGGAAGGCTGCGGCAATCCTGCGTGGCACCCGGCCCTGCCCGCGTGACTGCGAAGAATTGCTCGAAGACTTGCGCCGGCTGCATGCGCCGACTTCCGCTGCCGCAATCGGTCGAGCGCGTCAGCGTGTTGCACGTCCTCGCTGATGAGGTGCTGTTCTGTACTGTCCGGCTCAGACTTCCCCAAATGAACATAACCCGGACGGCAGCATGATCGACAACACCACACCCGGCCTGCTGGCGGTGCGCTATCTGAAGTCCCTCGCAATCGGCGGCACCGATGCCCTCGCGGCGGCCGCATTCGCTCAGGCGAACGACGCCTGGCCCGCCGAGCACAAGCGCCAGATTGTTGAGCGTGTGAAGTCGGGCGTGAGCGGCATCAGCACCGTGGACATTGGCGGCGGCAGCTACATCGCGAGCGACTTTCAAGCTGCGCTGCGCCCGTTGACCATCATGGGCGAGCTGTCTGCTGCGGCGCGTGCCACCGCACATCAGGATGTTGACTGCAAACTGCTCGCTCGGTGGCGACGTGGACCGGCAACGGCGCAGGCCGGCTGCCGGTGGTCGGCACCTGCACGAGCACAACCCTGCCGATCTTTTCCCTCTGGGGCGATGAGCGTCGCCACAAACGAGCTGCTGCGCGACAACTCGTTCGAGGCCGAAACCGAAGTGCTGGCCGAACTGCTCGCCTCGTGCCAGCAAATGCAGGATCACAAGTTTCATCGACTCTGACTTTGTGGGCGTGGCGAACGTCTCGCCGCCGAGCATCACTTACGCTGCGCCGAAGATTCCGGCGAGCGGCATGACCGCTGAGTCGCTCGACCTCGACCTGGCCGAAGCAATCGCGGCATTGCTTGCGACGGGCTCGAACTTGCGCAACGCGTATTGGGTGATGGGTGCCAACCTGGCCGCCAGCATGTGCCTATTCCGAGGCTCGGGCGGCAGTCCCTGTTATCCGACGATGAGCGGCCCGGTCCCGACGCTGGCCGGGCTGCCGGTCATCACAAGCGGCGTGTTCGAGACTGACACGGGCGGTGGCACCAGCATCGTGTTGCTCGACGCCTCGCAGATCACCTACTGCGAAGCGCCGGCCATCCTGCGCACGTCAACGCACGCGATGGTCGAGATGAGCGAATGCGCCGACCGTCAAATCGTCAACGCCAGTCGCTGCGACGACCATGCAATCGATGTTCCAGACCGAGTGCACTGCGCTCTTGGCTCAACTGAACGTCAATTACGTTGCTCGCAGAGCGGGCGTTGTGCAGGTCATCACCGGCGCGCTTTTGGAAGGTGGCGCATCGTGATGGACACGCAAAACGACGACGCATTCGAGGCGGCGATGGGCGAATCTCCGAGCATGTTTGCATGCGGCTGATCCTGACCGAGGCTGACCGCGCCGCATATTGCACAAGAGTTAGGTGTCTGCTCGAGGACGACACCGAGCCTGCGCTGCCTGCTCCATCGGTGCATTGACATGCAAGACACATCGCCCGCATGGCGCGCCGACAAGACGACGGCCGCGCGCCGTGGCTACGGCAGCCGATGGCAGAAGGCAAGGCTTCGACACCTGGCATCGCACCCGCTCTGCTGCATGTGCGAGGCCGAGGGCAGGATCAAGGCGGCGAGTGTTGTCGATCATCGGGTGCCGCACCGCGGCGATCAGGCGCTGTTCTGGGATCCGTTGAACTGGCAGTCACTCTGCCGGACGCATCACAACAGCGACAAGAAGATGGCCGAGGGCTCGGGCAAGCAACGCACGAAGTTCGACGCTGCCGGGCGAGTGCTCTGGTGAACGCAGACCCAAGAATGACGGGGGCGCGGTCGAGGTCTGCGCGGTCGAACCCCCTAGACCGCACGTGAAGGCTTCAAATACATCATGCACACAACTCGGCCCAACCTAAACCATGCGTGACCCCCGATCTAACGCCGTCTCAAGCCATATCAAGGCCGTGGCCAAAGCCCGGCAACCTAGGCTTCAACCTCCGGCGCACGTTCAACTGCGGCCCGGCGACCTGCCTTTCTGGAATGGCGTTGTGCGCGCGCGCGCAAGAGATGAGTGGAGCGAGGCCGACCTGGTTGTCGGCAGCCAGCTCGCGCGCTGTCAAGCCGACATCGAGGCGCAATCGCTGATTCTCGACGGCGAGCAGATGGTGCTGGCCAACGAGCGCGGCACGATGGTCGCCAATCCTCGCGTGGCCGTGCTCGAGCAGCTGGCCCGGCGAGAGATGGCGCTGATGAGGACGCTGCGGATGGCTGGCCGAATTGCTGGCGACGTTCGCAACGAAGCCGGCCGGCGGCGCCTTGAGCGGCGTTTCGAAAAGGCCGGGATCGACTTCGAGGGCGAAGACTCGTTGCTTGCATGATTGAACAAGGACACAAAATGGCATTCGACAAAGATCGTTTCTCGGGCTTGCTCGCGCTGAAGTTGGCCGAGGGCGCCACCGCGTTTTCGCCCTTCGCACAAAGCCCGTCTGCCCTGCCCGGCGAAACGGCTGCGCCGAGCGAAGTTGTCGTCGTTGATCGTCCGCGATATCGCTGGCGAATCGAGTTTGTGCGCGATGACATGGGGCTGATTCAGTTCGCGGAAATGTCGCCTGTCAGCCGCATCGTCAGCGACCTACCGCGGGAGTGAAAAAGTGAATTTGACCGAAGCAAAAACCGTGGCCGGCGCGCTCGGCGAGCAGCTCGCCGACCTGGCTGCCGCGACCGACTCAACGCTCGGAGAAATTCGGCGTGAGATGCTGTCCACGCAGATTGACCCCGCCGCGTTCGACCGGGCCATGAACGAGCTTTTCGACTCGATCAAGGGCTACTTCGAGCGGAGCTTCAAGCCGCTCGCTGCACGCGTCGCGTCGCTCGAGGCCGAAGCCCAAGTTAGAAAGGCACTCTCCCAATGAACACCGACCAGATGGCCCGCCCGAGCGGCGACCGCGACCTGATGCGCACCGCACGTGCGCTTCACTTGACCGACCTCGACGGCCGCATTGTCGCGATGGCGCCCTGCCGCTGCGACGGCGATTCGATCCTCGCCGGCATCGAGCCAGAGGTGCTGCACCGCTGCCACTTCGCGCAGGTGTTCGACAACGCCGGCAACCTGCTGTGCCGGGTTCCGTTTGGGCCTGGCCCGCACTGCTGACGCGCTAGCAGCCGCTGCAGGCGCTCAGTCGAGAGCGCCGGCACATCGGCACCGACCCGGCGCTGATCGCGTCCCCCTAAGCCCGCCTAGTGCGGGCTTTTTCTTGCCTGCACCATCGGCACCGACTCGGCGCTGATCGCGTGCTGTGGGCGATCCTGGGGCGTGGGCGCAACCCTGCCGCCTGCGTTCTGAACGTGCCGGGCACCGATTGCGATTTCTGAACGTGGTTCTGAACGTGAAACCACTTTTCGACCCTGGAAAGGACAACGGCCTAGAGGCGTGAGCCGCTAAGCCGTTGATTTACTTCACTTTCTTTGGTCGGGGCGGCGGGATTCGAACTCGCGACCCCTTGCACCCCATGCAAGTGCGCTACCAGGCTGCGCTACGCCCCGACGTGCCGGCGATTATAGGGGCATGGGGGTCGCAGCCCTCGCCTACGGCGACAGCAGCTTGCGAATCAGCAGCAGTTCCTGCCGCATCGCAGTGACGGAGAGTTCGTCGACGTCGAACGCGAGGCCCTCTGCGCCCGTTTCTGACCGGGCGTGGCCGTCATGTCCCTCGGGCGATTCGACCGCTCCGCTCGAAGCACCGGCCACCGTCGACTCCGCACCTTCGCCGCCATTCGCGCCGGTGGCCGCTGCGCGCCCCGCGGCAGACCCGGTCAAACGGCTGCGCGCCCCGCTGATCGTGAAACCCTGGTCGTAGAGCAGCTCGCGAATCCGGCGGATCAGCAGCACCTCGTGGTGCTGGTAGTAGCGCCGGTTGCCGCGCCGCTTCATCGGCTTGAGCTGCGTGAACTCCTGCTCCCAGTAGCGCAGCACGTACGGCTTCACGCCGCACAGCTCGCTCACCTCACCGATCGTGAAGTACCGCTTGGCGGGGATGGCCGGGAGTGCTTTCTCCATATGAATCAACTAGATCGGCACCAAAAGCTAAGACTTTACTCGAACTCACCCTCGCTCGGTATGTCGCCTTGCACAATGCCCTTGAGCTTGTGACTTGCGTGAAATGTGACCACGTTTCGGGCCTTGATCGGGATCGATTCGCCGGTGCGCGGGTTGCGGCCGGGCCGGGGCGCCTTGCGCCGGATGTTGAAGTTGCCGAAGCCCGACATCTTCACGTCCCTGCCCTCGACGAGAGTGGCGTGGATGATGTCGAAGAAGGCGTCGACCATGTCCTTCGATTCGCGCTTGTTCAGTCCCAGTCGCTCGAACAGCAGTTCCGACAGTTCGGCCTTGGTGAGCGTGGGCGTCTCGAGCGTGGGCAGCAGCACCGCGACGTTCTTCTGGTCGTCCATGATTGTCTCCGCCCTTCAGGCCCGTAGGCGCGCGCCGAGCTTCGCGCCGAGCGTGGCGATGACCGTCGCCACTTCCGCCTCGATGCGCTCGTCGGTCAGCGTCGAGTCGCCGTCCAGCAGTTCCAGCCTCACCGCCAGGCTGCGCTCGCCAACTTTGATGTCTGCTGTCGCCGTGGCGGGCTTGTAGACGTCGAACAACCGTGCCGAACGCACCACGCCGTGGGGACCGGCGTCGATCGCGTTCATCAGCGCGTCGTGGCTGACCCGCTCGCCCACGATAAGTGCCAGGTCGCGCCAGGCAGACTGCTGGCGCGGGATAGGCTCGAAGGCGGGCAGCGTGCGCTGCTCGAGGGCCGATGAGTCGAGCTCGAACAGCAGCGGCGCCATCGGCAGCTCGTAGGCCTGGCGCCAGCGCGGGTGCAGTTCGCCGACGAAGCCGACGCGCGCGCCATCGAGTTCGACCGCGGCACAACGCCCCGGGTGCAGGGCCGGGTGCGTGGCCGGCACGAAGCGCGCGCCGCGCGGCGCGAGCAGCAGCTCGACGTCGCCCTTGATGTCGAAGAAGTCGATTGCGCGCTCGCGCGTGCCCCACTGCAGCGTCTGCGCCGGCCCGTAGGCGAGCGCAGCGACGCGCATCGGCTGGCTCAGGCCGGCGACGCTGGCGTCGCTGTCGGCCACCGACGGGTCACGTGCATACACCCGCCCGGCTTCGAAGATGCGCACCCTGCCGGCCCTGCGCGCCAGGTTGAAGCGCAGCACGTTGACCAGGCTGCCGATCAGCGACGAGCGCATCACGGCGAGCGGGCTGGCGATCGGGTTGAGCACACGGATCGGCTCGGCGTTGCCGGCAAGCTCATGCTCCCAGCGCTCCTCGACGAAGCTGAAACTGATCGTCTCGTGATAGTCGAGCGCCGCCAGATCGTGGCGCAGTGTGTTCAGGTTGCGCCGCGTTTCGCTCTCGACGCGCGCCGTCACCGGCGCCAGCGGTGGCGTGTCGGGCAGGCTGCCGTAGCCGAGCACGCGGATCACCTCCTCGATCAGGTCTTCCTCGATCTGCAGGTCGAAGCGCCAGCTCGGCGGCGTGACCTTCAGAAGTCCCGGCTCGCTGGTGAATTCGAGACCAAGCCTGGCCATCACGCCTTCGCACTGCGCCTGCGTCACCGGCATGCCGATCACCTTGGCAGCGCGTGCAACGCGCAGCGCCACCGGCAGGCGCAGCGGCAGGTTCAGCACGTGGTCGTCGATCGGGCCGGCCTCGCCACCGCAGATGTCGATGACGAGCTGCGTGATGCGCTCGATGTGCTCGACCGTCAGCGCCGGGTCGACACCGCGCTCGAAGCGATGTCCGGCATCGGTAGTGAAGTTGAAGCGACGCGAGCGCCCCGCCACGGCCTCGGGCCACCAGAAGGCGGCCTCGACGTAGACGTTGCGGGTCGCGTCGGAGACGGCCGTCGCGTCGCCGCCCATGATGCCGGCGAGCGACTCGACCGCCTCGTCGTCGGCGATCACGCCGACGGTGTCGTCGAGCCTGATGGTGTTGCCGTTGAGCAGCTTCAGCGATTCGCCCACGCGCGCCCAGCGCACCGTCAGGCCGCGGTGGATCCTGTCGAGATCGAAGATGTGCGACGGGCGGCCGAACTCGAACATCACGTAGTTCGAGATGTCCACGAGTGCCGTCACCGGGCGCTGACCGCAGCGCGCGAGCCGCTCCACCATCCAGGCGGGTGTCCTGGCGCGGGGGTCGACGTTGCGGACGATGCGGCCCGAGAAGCGGCCGCACAGATCGGGCGCCTCCACCTCGACGGGAAGCACTTCATGGTGGGCGAGCGGCGCAGGCGCGAACACCGGCTGCTTCAGTGGCGCGCCGGTCAGCGCCGAGACCTCGCGCGCTATGCCGTACACGCTCAGGCAATGCGCCAGGTTCGGCGTGAGCTTGAGCGTGAAGATCGCGTCGTCGAGCTTCAGGTGCGTGCGGATGTCCTGCCCGACCACCGCCGCGTCGTCGAGCACGAGCAGGCCGCCATGGTCGTCCGACAGCTTGAGTTCGCGCGCCGAGCACAGCATGCCCTGGCTCTCGACCCCTCGGAGCTGGCCGAGCTTGATCACGAACGGCTTGCCGTCGTCACCACCGGGCAGTTCGGCGCCGACCATTGCGCAGGGCACCTTGATGCCCGGCTTCACGTTCGGCGCGCCGCAGACGACGTTCAAGGCCTCGCCGACGCCGACATCGACCCGGCACACGCTCAGCCGGTCGGCGTTCGGGTGACGCTCGACCGACACCACGTGGCCCACGACCACGTCGCTGAAGGGGGGCGCGACCGGGCGCAACTCTTCCACCTCCATGCCGGACATGGTGAGCAGCTCGGCCAGCGCAGCGGTGGCGATCGGCGGATCGCAGAACTCGCGCAGCCAGGACTCGGGGAACTGCATGGCGTGGGTTTCCCAGTCACTTGAACTGCGCGAGGAAGCGCAGGTCGTTGTCGAAGAACAGGCGCAGGTCGTTCACGCCGTAACGCAGCATCGCCAGACGGTCCGGGCCGATGCCGAAGGCGAATCCGATGTAGCGCTCGGGATCGAGGCCGAAGTTGCGCACCACGTTCGGATGCACCTGGCCCGATCCCGCGACCTCGAGCCACTTGCCTTCGAGCGGGCCGCTGGCGAACGCGATGTCGATCTCGGCGCTGGGTTCGGTGAACGGGAAGAACGAGGGGCGAAAGCGCAGCGTCAGCGCGTCGGTCTCGAAGAAGCGGCGGCAAAAGTCGGTGAACACGACCTTCAGGTCCTTGAAGCTCACGTTCTCGCCGATCCACAGCCCTTCGCACTGATGGAACATCGGCGAGTGCGTGGCGTCGCTGTCGACGCGGTAGGTCCGCCCCGGGGCGATGACACGAATCTCAGGCATCGGTTCGCGCCCTGCGTACTTTCGCGCATGCGCGCGGGCGTAGCGCACCTGCATCGGCGAGGTGTGCGGGCGCAGGTTGAGCCATCGGCCGTCGGCGTCCTTCAGGTCGACGTAGAAGGTGTCTTGCATCGAGCGCGCCGGGTGGTTCTCCGGGTTGTTCAGCGCCGTGAAGCTGGTCCAATCGGTCTCGATCTCTGGCCCGTCGGCCACGTCGAAGCCCATCGAGCCGAAGATCGCCTCGATGCGCTCGATGGTGCGCGACACCGGATGCAGGCCGCCGCTGCCGCGCTGGCGGCCCGGTAGGCTGACGTCGAGCGCTTCGGCCTGCAGCTGGCGATCGAGTTCGGCGTCGGCAAGCGCCTGGCGGCGCGCGGTGAGCGCGGCCTCGACGCGCTGCTTGGTCGCGTTGATGGCGGCACCGCGCGTCTTCTTCGCGTCGGCGGCGAGTGTCGCGAGGCTCTTGAGCAGCTCGGTCAGCTGCCCCGACTTGCCGAGGAAGCGCGCCTTCGCATTCTCGAGTTCGGCAGGCGTCTCTGCTTGCGCGAAGTCGGCCTGCGCTGCATGCACCAGGTCATCCAGTTCGTTCATCGCTGGGGTCGTCGTGAAAAGAAAATGGCCGCGTCCAGCGCGGCCTTCAGATGCTTGCCGTGGCGCCGGGCCGAAGGCGGCCCGGCCGTCGCACGGAAATCAAGCGAGTTGGGCGCGCGCCTTCTCGACGATGCTGCCAAAGGCAGCCGGGTCGTTCACGGCCATGTCGGCGAGGACCTTGCGGTCGATCTCGATCGACGCCTTCTTCAGGCCGGCCATGAACTTGCTGTACGTCAGGCCGAGGCCGCGCGACGCCGCATTGATACGCGCGATCCACAGGTTGCGGAACACGCGCTTCTTGGTGCGGCGGTCACGGTAGGCATACTGGCCAGCGCGCATCACCGCCTGTTTGGCGATGCGGAACACGTTCTTGCGGCGACCGCGATAGCCCTTGGCGAGGGCGAGAACTTTCTTGTGGCGAGCGTGGGCAGTTACACCACGTTTGACGCGAGGCATGAGTCTTCTCCTTCAAGCGTTGATGACGATCACAGGCCCGCGAATGGCAGCATCTGCGCCATGTGGCCCATGTTGGTCTCGTGCACCGCGGTAATGCCACGCAGGTGGCGCTTGTTCTTGGTGGACTTCTTGGTCAGGATGTGGCGCTTGAACGCCTGGCCCCGCTTGACGGTGCCCCCCGGCCGAACGCGAAAGCGCTTCTTGGCGCCGCTCTTGGTCTTCATCTTGGGCATGACTGCTCCTTCTATGTTGCTCCAGCAGGCGAGCGCAAGACACTTGCGCTCTTGTTGGCCTGCAGGGGCTTCTTGGCAAGCACCGCGGCGACCAGACCGCAGCACTGCATTCTCATTCTCTCAACTCTTCTTCTTCGGTCCGAGCACCATGATCATCTGGCGCCCTTCGAGCTTGGGCATGTTCTCGACCACCGAGATATCGGCCAACTCGTCGCGAATTCGTTCCAGCAGCCGCATCCCGATGTCCTGGTGAGTGATCTCGCGACCGCGATAGCGCAAGGTCACCTTGCCCTTGTCGCCATCCTCACCGATGAAGCGCCGCAGGTTGCGCATCTTGATCGCATAGTCGCCTTCATCGGTGCCGGGACGGAACTTGACTTCCTTGATCTCGATGATCTTCTGCTTGGCCTTGGCGTCGGCGGCACGTTTCTGTTCCTGGTACTTGAACTTGCCGTAATCCATCAGACGACAGACGGGCGGCTCGGCAGTGGCGGCAATCTCGACCAGATCGACATCCAGTTCGCCTGCCATGCGCAGCGCTTCGTTGATGTTCACGATCCCTAGCGGTTCGTTTTCGACGCCGTTCAAGCGGACTTCAGGTGCCATGATCTCCCGGTTCAGGCGGTGCTTGCGCTCGACGTTGGGAGTCCGACGATCTAGGAAAGTAGCGATGGTGTGAACCTTTCAATGGACTCGAAGGCGTCGAGCCCCAACCAGACAAAGGCGCCTGCGCACGACAAGCCTGAATCAGTGGCGGGATGCAATGTCGCCCGAGAGCTTCAGCGCGAAGTCTTCGAGTCGCATCACACCCAGATCCTGGTTGCCGCGGGCACGCACCGCAACGGTTCCGTTCGCCTTTTCCTTGTCGCCGACGACGAGGATGTACGGCACCTTCTGCATCGAATGCTCGCGGATTTTATAGTTAATCTTCTCGTTCCGCAAATCGATTGAAACTCTAACTCCTTGTTTTTGCAGCGTTTTCGCGACGAACCCGGCGTATTCGACCTGCCCGTCGGTGATATTGAGCAAGGCCACCTGGACGGGCGCCAGCCAGGCCGGCAGCGCGCCGGCATGCTGCTCGATCAGGATGCCGATGAATCGCTCCAGGCTGCCGACGATCGCGCGATGCAGCATCACCGGCGTGCGCCGCTCGCTGGTCTCGGCAACATACTCGGCACCCAGCCGGCCGGCCATCGAGAAGTCGACCTGCATCGTGCCGCACTGCCATTCGCGCCCGATCGCGTCCTTCAGCGTGTATTCGATCTTCGGGCCATAGAACGCGCCTTCACCCGGTGAGACCTTGAATTCGCAACCCGAGCGGCGCAGGCTTTCGATCAGCGCGAATTCGGCCTTGTCCCAGATCTCGTCCGCACCGATGCGCGCATCGGGCCGCGTGGCGACCTTGTAGATGATGTCGACGAATCCGAAGTCGGCGTAGACACGCTGCAGCAGCGCCGTGTAGGCCACGCACTCATCGAGGATCTGCTCCTCGGTGCAGAAGATGTGGCCATCGTCCTGCGTGAAGCCGCGCACCCGCATGATGCCGTGCAGGCCGCCGGTGGCCTCGTTGCGGTGGCACTGGCCGAACTCGCCGTAGCGCAACGGCAGGTCGCGGTAGCTCTTGATGCCCTGCTTGAAGATCAGGATGTGACCGGGGCAGTTCATCGGCTTCAAGGCGTAGTCGCGCTTCTCGCTCTCGGTCGTGAACATGTTGTCGCGGTACTTGTCCCAGTGGCCGGTCTTCTCCCACAGGCCCCGGTCGAGGAGTTGCGGGCCCTTGACCTCCAGGTAGCCGTTGTCGCGATACACCGCGCGCATGTACTGCTCGATCTGCTGCCACACGGTCCAGCCCTTGGGGTGCCAGAAGACGAGCCCCGGCGCGTGCTCGTCGAGGTGGAACAGGTCGAGTTCGCGGCCGAGCTTGCGGTGGTCGCGCTTCTCGGCTTCCTCGAGCATCTGCAGGTGCCGCTGCAGTTCGTCTTTCGTCGCCCACGCCGTGCCGTAGATGCGCTGCAGCATCTCGTTGCGGTGGTCGCCGCGCCAGTAGGCGCCGGCCACTTTCATCAGCTTGAAATGCTTCAGCCGGCCCGTGCTCGGCACGTGCGGGCCGCGGCACAGATCCTCGAACGCGCCTTCGCGGTAGAGCGACACCTCCTCGCCAGCGGGGATGCTGCCGATGATCTCGGCCTTGTAGTGCTCGCCCAGCCCCTTGAAATGCGCGACGGCCTCGTCGCGCGGCAACACGCGACGCTCGACACCCTCGTCCCGTCTCGCGAGCTCGGCCATCTTCTGCTCGATCGCCACCAGGTCTTCGGGCGTGAACGGGCGCTGGTAGGCGAAATCGTAGAAGAATCCGTGCTCGATCACCGGACCGATCGTTACCTGCGCCTCGGGGAACAGCGCCTTCACCGCATAGGCGAGCAGGTGGGCCGTCGAATGGCGAATGATCTCCAGCCCGTCGGCGTCCTTGTCGGTGACGATGGCGAGCGCCGTGTCGGTCTCGATCAAGTGGCCGGTGTCGACCAGCCGCGCATCGGCGCCGTGCCCCACGCGCCCGGCGATCGCCGCCTTGGCCAGGCCGGCACCGATGGACGCAGCCACGTCGGCGACCGTCAGCGGTGCCGGGAACTCGCGCCTGGAACCGTCGGGCAATTGAATCGAGATCATCGAAGGACTCCAAGGATGCAAAAAAGGCGCGGTGATCGACCGCGCCTTTCGTACGAACAAGTTGGACGTGACAAGTCAGCGGTCAGCAAACCTCGAAATGGCCGGAGGGCGTTCGCGGTGTCATAACCAGGGTGCCTTTCTCGCTCTTGTTTGCGTAGATGAGGCGCCGATTGTAGTTCACGCTTGCAGCGTCGAGCCGGACTGACTCGACTCGCAGACAGGCCGGCAGTCAGCGGTTCGTCTGCGCCGATTTCGGCCGCATACCACAGGAACGCATCGCCGCGCGCGCCGTCGCAACGGTGCATGCCTGCCTGCAGTTGCGCCGGCGATCGGCTGGGTCAAGCCGTGCCGTGCTTGGTGTCGAACGCGATGCCGATCTGGCGCAGCATTGCCGTCGGCAACTCGCCCCCCGCGCAGACGATGACGGCATCGTTGGGCCGCTGATCGACGCCATGGTGTGACTTCAGCGCCACCTGCGTGGGCGTGATGGACTCGATCTCGGTCTCCAGCCGCAGGTCGATCCGACGTTCCGCTTGGAGCGCGGCGAGGCGTTGGCGGTTCTTCTCCTTCACGCGCGAGAATGCCGCGCCGCGATAGGCGAGCGTGACCGTCGTATCGGCCTCGTCGGCCAGGGCGATGGCGGCCTCGAGCGCGCTGTCGCCGCCGCCGACCACCAGCACCGCCTGCCCCCGATACTGCGACGCGTCGACCAGCTTGTAGACGACCTTGGGCAACTCTTCGCCGGGCGCGCCGAGTTTGCGCGGCGTGCCGCGGCGCCCGATGGCCAGCAGCACCGAGCGCGCGTGGTAGCGGCCCTTGTTCGTGCGCACGACGAAGGTATCGTCGCGGCGCTCGATACCCTCCATGCGCTCGCTGAAAGCAATCTCGAGTCCGGTCTTCGCGACCACGCCGTGCCAGTACTCGAGCAGCTTTTCCTTCTGGACCTCGCTGCCCAGGCGCACGCTGCCCACGAGCGCCAGCTTGACCGGTGCCGTCATCGCGATCTTGTTGCGCGGGTAGTGGTAGACCGAGCCGCCGAGCGAGTCCTCCTGCTCGACGAGCCGGTAGCGCAGCTTGTGTTCCAGCGCGCTCAGGCCGGCCGAGATCCCGGCCGGTCCGGCGCCGACGATCAGCACGTCGAAGTCGGCGCTGCCCGCCTTGCGACGCCGGACGGCGTCCATCGCCTGGCGCCCCTGCTCGGCGGCCTTGCGGATCAGCCCCATGCCGCCCAACTCGCCGGCGATGAAGATGCCGGCCAGGTTCGACTCGAAGTGCTGCGACACCGCCGGAATGTCGATGCCGCGCTTTTCGGTGCCGAAGACCAGCTGGATCGCTTCCACCGGGCAGGCCGCCGCGCAGGCGCCATGGCCGATGCAGTGCGCGGCATTGACGAGCATCGCCTTCCCGTTCACGACCGCCAGCGCGTTCTCGGGGCAGGCATGCGCGCAGCCGCCCGAGCCGATGCAGCGATGCGGGTCGACCACCGGATGGAGGGAGGGTGGCTCGTTCAGGCCTTGCTGCACCGATGCTTCATGCGCCGCCCGACCGGCACGCTCACGCCGGCGCCGAAACGCGAGGTAGGGAACCACGGCGCCAGCCGCTGCCAGCAGGTAGGGCCACAGGGTTGTCAACTGGATCTGCACGGTCTTTGGTGAATTGAGAGCTTGGGATTGGACCGGCCGCGAGGACCGGCTGGCGGAACCTATGGTATGCGGGCAGTCCTGCGCCTTCGGCCCCCACGAGATTGCAACCAATTGTGCCGTCTTGCGCTTGGCCCTTCATGTGCCGGGCCGCGAGTCCCGGCTGTCCCAGCGGCCCGGCACGCCGGGCTGTGCACGGGCCCGGCATGGCCGCCACGTCGTGAGCACACTGTAACAAGAGCGTGCGCCAATGCTCGCTATCCTCGCGTCCGGTTGCCGATAACCACCCTGCCATGGGACGTCCGTGAGGCGTCTGCGTGGAAGAAAAAAGCAAGAACGATGAAGCGGCCCTGATGAACACTGCAACCACGATCATGGGTGAAGCCTGTGAACTGCCACGTCCCGAGGCGCGGCGCGCCATGCCGCGTCGCGCCGACGCTGCGATCTACGTGGCGATCGCGGTGCTGCTGGTCGGCGTCTGGCACTTGAGCCGCTCGGGGCTCTATGACGCGCGCTCGGATGCCGGCTACTGGATGGGCGTCGCCGGCGGCGTGCTGATGCTCCTGCTCTTCAGCTACCCGTTGCGCAAGCGCTGGCAGGTGCTGGCGCGCTTCGGCAAGGCCAAGTACTGGTTCATCGCGCACATGGTGCTCGGGGTCGGTGGCCCGCTGCTGGTGCTCGCCCATTCCACCTTTCGCATCGGCTCGCTGAATGCCGGCATTGCGCTGTTCAGCATGCTCATCGTGGCCGCCAGCGGCGTGATCGGGCGATTCATCTACCTGCGCATTCACCGCGGCCTGGGCGGCGAGCTCGAGACCCTGGAGCACCTGCGCCAGGCCACCGGGCTGACCACCGACCTGGAGCGCAGCCGGTTTCACTTTGCGCCGCGGGCCGAGGCCCGGCTTCGGTCGTTCGAGCGCCACGTTTCGCAGCCGTCCGACGCCTGGCGCGCCCATCTGTACCGCGTGTTCGTGCTGCCTTTCGAAGCGCGCAAGGTTCGGCGGCGCTGCTGCCGCGAAGCCGACCGCGCACTGCGCGATCAGGGGCGGGACAACCACTGGCGTACCAGCGACCTCCTCGAGCGCCGGCACCGTGCGCACACCCTGATTCGGCGCTACATCGGCGCGGTGATGCGGGTCGGGCAGTTCGCCGCGTTCGTGCGCCTGTTCTCGCTCTGGCACGTGCTGCACGTGCCCTTTGTGTACCTGATGGTGGTCTGCGCCATCGTCCACGTGGTGGCCGTGCACGCCTACTGACATGCGATGCGATATCCCGGTTCTTCCCTTGTACGCGCGCCCGAGGCGGCGCCATGACGCGCCGGTGGTGGCAGGCCGTAGCCTGGTTCGTCGCAGCACTCGTGGCGGGTCAGGGCGCGTGGGCGCAGTCGGTCGAATCGGTCCTGTCGCCCGGGCCGCTGATCCGCGGCCATGCCAAGGTCGAGGGCGACTGCAAGAGTTGCCACCTGCGCTTCGACCGCGCCGCCCAGGACGCTCTGTGCGTCGCCTGTCACAAGGAGACCGGGCGTGACCTGCACGACAAGACCGGCTTCCACGGCCGAAACAAGCCGCAGGCCTGCCGCGCCTGCCACACCGACCATCGTGGCGCGGACGCGAAGATCGCCGAGTTCGACCGCAAGACATTCGACCACCGCCTCACCGACTACGTGCTCCACGGCAAGCACGAGGCCCTTGAATGCGCCAAGTGCCACCTCGCAGGCAAGAAGTTCCGCGACGCTCCCAGCGACTGCCTGGCCTGCCACCGCAAGGACGACGTGCACAAGGCGTCGCTGGGCCCGAAGTGCGCTGACTGCCACACCGAGCAGAGCTGGAAGGAAGCCCGGTTCGACCATTCGACCTCCCGCTTCCCGCTCAGCGGCAAGCACGTCGACACCAAGTGCGCGGCCTGCCACAAGACCACCAACTACAAGGAGGCGCCGATGACCTGCATCGGCTGCCACCGCAAGGACGACAAGCACAAGGCGCGGTACGGGGAGAAGTGCGAGCTGTGCCACAGCGCGATCAACTGGACCGGCATCACGTTCAAGCACGATACCGACACCCGCTACGTGCTGCGCGGCAAGCACCGCGAAATCCGCTGCGACGCCTGCCACACCGGCGTGCTCTACCGCGACAAGACCGGCACCGCCTGCATCGACTGCCACCGCAAGGACGACAAGCACAACGGCACGCTGGGCAACGATTGCGTGGCCTGCCACACCGAGCGCAACTGGCGCGAGACCGCCAACAAGTTCGACCACGATCGCAGCACGTTCCCGTTGCGAGGAGGGCACGTCAAGGTCGAGTGCGCGAAGTGCCACACGTCGGTGCGCTACAAGGAAGCGCCGTCCGACTGCGTGGCATGCCACCGGAAGGACGACAAGCACGTCGACACGCTCGGGAGCGCCTGTGCCGACTGCCACACCGACCGGGACTGGAAGGCAACCCGCTTCGAGCACGCCCGCACGAAGTTCGGGCTCCGCCTGGGGCACGCCGTTCCACCGCGGCAGTGCAGCGACTGCCACCGCGACCTGAAGAGCTACCGCGCCACGGCCACCGATTGCCTGAGCTGCCACCGCAAGGACGACAAGCACGAAGGGCAACTCGGCACGCGTTGCGAGAGCTGCCATGGCGAGCTGCGCTGGAAGGACACGCGCTTCGACCATGCCAAGGCACGCTTTGCGCTGACGGGCGCCCACGTGCGCGTCGAATGCGGCGCGTGTCACAAGACGCTGCGCTACCGCGACGCCGCGCGAGACTGCTTCGGTTGCCACGCCAAGGACGACAAGCACAAGGCACGCTTCGGCGAGAAGTGCGAGAGCTGCCACAACGCCCGCGTGTGGAAGCTGTGGGCCTTCGACCACCAGCGCCAGACCGAGTACCGGCTGGAGGCCGGACACGCGAAGGTGGCTTGCGAAACCTGCCACGTGAACCCGGCGCCGAAGGGCAAGGCTGCGGCCCCGCTCGAACGGCAGTGCCTGGGCTGCCATCGCCGTGACGACGTGCACGACGGCGCGTTCGGGATGCGATGCGACCAATGCCACCTGGCGACCCAATGGAAGCAGGTCAGCAACCGACCGCGTCTTCCTGCGCCTTCACCTCAGAACCCGGCGTCCGCGCCGGCAGCAGGGAGCACCAGGTGAAAACAATCGTCGCGCTATTGCATAGAGTCGGGCGCCTTGCCGTCTTCGCAGGGCTCCTGCTGTCGTTCGCGTTGCCCGCGGCAGCGCAGCAACAGGACCGCGACTTCGATCACCTGCGCACGGGCTTTGCGCTGTCGGGTCGCCACGTCACCGAGCGCTGCGAGTCGTGCCACATCGGTGGCGTTTTCGCAGGCACGCCGCGCGTCTGCGAGGCCTGCCACGTGTCGGGCACGCGCTACGCCCGCGCGAACACCGTCCGGCCCCAGACGCACATTCCGACCCAGCAGGTGTGCGAGCTATGCCACAACACGCGCAGCTTCATCGGCGCGCGCATGAATCACACGGGCGTGGCCCGGGGCACCTGCACGAGTTGCCACAACGGCGCACTCGCGACTGGCAAGGCAAGCAACCATTTCGCGACCACCGCCTCTTGCGACACCTGCCACAGCACGACGGCATGGCGACCGGCGGTCGGCTTCGACCACACCGGTGTCGCCCCCGGCAGCTGTGGCACCTGCCACAACGGTCAACGCGCCACAGGACAGGGCGCCGGCCACATACCGTTTGCCCAGGTGGCCGTGGCAGCTTCGGCCACCTGCGACACCTGCCACAAGGCCGGCTTCACGGCCTGGACACCGGCCAAGTTCCACGCCAGTGTCAGCGTGACCATGCAGTGCTCGACCTGCCACGCCACTGCGAAACCGAACAACGCAATTCACACCGGGCAGACGGCGTGCGAGACCTGCCACAAGTCGAGCACATCCTGGAGCGGCGCCAAGGTCGACCACGCCAGCTACAACACCTCCACCGACTGCACCGGCTGCCACAACGGCAGCGCTGCCCGGGCAAGTCGGCGACCCACGTGCCTTTCGGCGCCACCAACTGCATCACCTGCCATGCCACCAACGCCTGGAAGCCCAGCAAGTGGGACCACACGCAGTTGCCGGTGACAGGCCAATGTGCCAGCTGCCACACCGGCGCGTTCCCGCCGGCCGACGGCAAGTCGCCCGAGCACACGCCTTACCACCTGGTGGCGGCAGCCGCCTCTGCGAACTGCGACACGTGCCACAAGGCGGGCTCCAAGGCCTGGACTCCGGCCAAGCTTCACGCCAACGTGAACGTCACCACGCAGTGCTCGACATGCCACGCCAGCGCGCAAGCCGAACACGGCCATCCACGCCGGACAGACGGCGTGCGAGACCTGCCACAAGTCGAATACATCCTGGAGCGGCGCCAAGGTCGACCACGCCAGTTACAACGCCGCCACCGACTGCGCGGGCTGCCACAACGGCAGCTCGGCGACGGGCAAGGCCTCGACCCACATCCCGGTGGGGGCCACGAACTGCGTCAGCTGCCACGCCACCACCGGCTGGAAGCCCAGCAAGTGGGATCACAAGCAGTTGCCGGTCGCAGCCCAGTGCGCGAGCTGCCACACCGGCGCGTTCCCGCCCGCCGGCGGCAAGTCGGCCAATCACACCCCGTATCAACTCGTGGCCGCATCGGCCTCTGCCAACTGCGACACCTGCCACAAGGCGGGCTACGCAGCGTGGACGCCGGCCAAGGTGCACGCCAACGTGACGATGTCCACGCAGTGCTCGACCTGCCACGCCAGCATCAAGCCGAACACGGCCATCCACGCCGGGCAGACGGTGTGCGAGACCTGCCACAAGTCCACCTCCGGCTGGGCCGCGGGCCAAGGTCGACCACAGCACGTTCAACGCCGCCACCGACTGCACGAGCTGCCACAACGGCAGCTCGGCGACGGGCAAGGCCTCGACCCACATCCCGGTGGGGGCCACGAACTGCGTCAGCTGCCACACCACCACCGGCTGGAAGCCCAGCAAGTGGGATCACAAGCAGTTGCCGGTCGCAGCCCAGTGTGCGAGCTGCCACACCGGCGCGTTCCCGCCCGCCGGCGGCAAGTCGGCCAGTCACACCCCGTATCAACTCGTGGCCGCATCGGCCTCTGCCAATTGCGACACCTGCCACAAGGCGGGCTACGCAGCGTGGACGCCGGCCAAGGTGCACGCCAACGTGACGATGTCCACGCAGTGCTCGACCTGTCACGCCAGCATCAAGCCGAACACGGCCATCCACGCCGGGCAGACGGTGTGCGAGACCTGCCACAAGTCCACCTCCAACTGGGGCGCGGGCAAGGTCGACCACGGCACGTTCAACGCCGCCACCGACTGCGCGGGCTGCCACAACGGCAGCTCGGCGACGGGCAAGGCCTCGACCCACATGCCGGTGGGAGCCACCAACTGCGTGAGCTGCCACGCCACCACCGGCTGGAAGCCCAGCAAGTGGAACCACACCCAGGTGCCGGTCACGGCGCAGTGCGCGACTTGCCACAGCGGTGCGTTCCCGCCCGCGGACGGCAAGTCGGCCAGCCACATCCCCGTACCAGCTGGTCGCCGCATCGGCCGCAGCCAATTGCGACACCTGCCACAAGGCGGGCTACGCAGCGTGGACACCGGCCAAGCTTCCACGCCAACGTCAGCGACCTCGACGCAGTGCTCGACCTGCCACGCCAGCATCAAGCCGAACACGGCCATCCACGCCGGGCAGACGGTGTGCGAGACCTGCCACAAGTCCACCTCCAACTGGGGCGCGGGCCAAGGTCGACCACGGCACGTTCAACGCCGCCACCGACTGCGCGGGCTGCCACAACGGCAGCTCGGCGACGCGGCAAGGCCTCGACCCACATCCCGGTGGGCGCCACCAACTGCGTCAGCTGTCACACCACCACCGGCTGGAAGCCCAGCAAGTGGAATCACACCCAGTTGCCGGTCACGGCGCAGTGCGCGAGCTGCCACACCGGCGCGTTCCCGCCCGCCGGCGGCAAGTCGGCCAACCACACCCCGTACCAGCTGGTCGCCGCATCGGCCTCGCCAATTGCGACACCTGCCACAAGGCGGGCTACGCAGCGTGGACGCCGGCACGCTTCCACAGCAACGTCAGCACCTCGACGCAGTGCTCGACCTGCCACGCCAGCATCAAGCCGAACACGGCCATCCACGCCGGACAGACGGTGTGCGAGACCTGCCACAAGTCGACCGCCGCGTGGACCGGGGCCAAGGTCGACCACAGCACGTTCAGCGTGGCCACCAACTGCAGCGGCTGCCACAACGGCAGTGGCGCCACCGGCAAGCATGCGACACACATTCCGGTCGGCGCGACCAACTGCTTCGCCTGCCACAACACCAACGGCTGGAAGCCGACGAAGTTCAACCACACCCAGGTGACGGTGACGGCGCAGTGCGCGACCTGCCACACCGGCGCATTCCCGCCCGCGGGCGGCAAGTCGGCCAGCCACATCCCCTACCAGCTGGTCGCCGCATCGGCTGCAGCCAACTGCGACACCTGCCACAAGGCGGGCTACGCAGCGTGGACGCCGGCACGCTTCCACAGCAACGTCAGCACCTCGACGCAGTGCTCGACCTGCCACGCCAGTATCAAGCCGAACACGGCCATCCACGCCGGACAGACGGTGTGCGAGACCTGCCACAAGTCGACTGCCGCGTGGACCGGGGCCAAGGTCGACCACAGCACGTTCGGCGTGGCCACCAACTGCAGCGGCTGCCACAACGGCAGTGGCGCCACCGGCAAGCATGCGACACACGTTCCGGTCGGCGCGACCAACTGCTTCGCCTGCCACAACACCAACGGCTGGAAGCCGACGAAGTTCAACCACACCCAGGTGACGGTGACGGCGCAGTGCGCGAGCTGCCACACGCGGCGCCTACCCGCCGGCCGACGGCAAGCCGGCCAGCCACATCCCCTACCAGCTGGTGCGCAGCGGCGGCTGCAGCCAACTGCGACACCTGCCACAAGGCCGGCTACGCAGCGTGGACGCCGGCGAAGCTTCCACAGCAACGTCAGCACCTCGACGCAGTGCTCGACCTGCCACGCCAGTATCAAGCCGAACACGGCCATCCACGCCGGACAGACGGTGTGCGAGACCTGCCACAAGTCGACTGCCGCGCTGGACCGGGGCCAAGGTCGACCACAGCACGTTCAGGCGTGGCCACCAACTGCAGCGGCTGCCACAACGGCAGTGGCGCCACCGGCAAGCATGCGACACACGTTCCGGTCGGCGCGACCAACTGCTTCGCCTGCCACAACACCAACGGCTGGAAGCCGACGAAGTTCAACCACACCCAGGTGACGGTGACGGCGCAGTGCGCGACCTGCCACATCGGGCGCCTACGCACCGGCAGACGGCAAGCCGGCCAACCACATCCCCTACCAGCTGGTGGCAGCCGCGGCGGCCGCCAATTGCGACACCTGCCACAAGTCCGGCTACACAGCGTGGACGCCGGCGCAGCTTCCACAGCAACGTCAGCACCTCGACGCAGTGCTCGACCTGCCACGCCGAGTATCAAGCCGAACACGGCCATCCACGCCGGACAGACGGTGTGCGAGACCTGCCACAAGTCGACTGCCGCGTGGACCGGGGCCAAGGTCGACCACAGCACGTTCAGGCGTGGCCACCAACTGCAGCGGCTGCCACAACGGCAGCGGCGCCACCGGCAAGCATGCGACGCACGTTCCGGTCGGCGCGACCAACTGCTTCGCCTGCCACAACACCAACGGCTGGAAACCGACGAAGTTCAACCACACCCAGGTGACGGTGACGGCGCAGTGCGCGACTTGCCACTCGGGCGCCTACGCACCTGCAGACGGCAAGCCGGCCAACCACATCCCCTACCAGCTGGTGGCAGCCGCGGCGGCCGCCAATTGCGACACCTGCCACAAGTCCGGCTACGCAGCGTGGACGCCGGCGCGCTTCCACAGCAACGTCAGCACCTCGACGCAGTGCTCGACCTGCCACGCCAGTATCAAGCCGAACACGGCCATCCACGCCGGACAGACGGTGTGCGAGACCTGCCACAAGTCGACTGCCGCGTGGACCGGGGCCAAGGTCGACCACAGCACGTTCGGCGTGGCCACCAACTGCAGCGGCTGCCACAACGGTAGTGGCGCCACCGGCAAGCATGCGACACACGTTCCGGTCGGCGCGACCAACTGCTTCGCCTGCCACAACACCAACGGCTGGAAGCCGACGAAGTTCAACCACACCCAGGTGACGGTGACGGCGCAGTGCGCGACGTGCCACTCGGGCGCCTACGCACCTGCAGACGGCAAGCCGGCCAACCACATCCCCTACCAGCTGGTCGCCGCATCGGCCGCAGCCAACTGCGACACCTGCCACAAGGGCAGCTACGCAAGCTGGGCGACCGGCCGGTTCCACGTCAACGTCAGCGTGAATGGCCAATGCAAGACCTGCCACGGCGGCGCATACACCTCACAGGGGGCAACGGCCAAGCCGGGCAACCACATCCCCGAGGCGCAGCTTCTCAACGGTGCGGCGATGGAATGCAACGCCTGCCACATCGCCACGACGGCCTGGACCATCAAGATGAACCACAACGGCAGCATGGGCGGCGGCGCCGGCTGGTGCAAGGCCTGCCATGCCACCGGCACGAGCTACCTCGGCAGCATGGAACGCAAGTCGCCCACGCACAAGACCAAGACGCCGCCCGCGATCGACTGCTCCGAGTCGGGCTGCCACCGCCCGTTGGGAAGCAAGGGCGCCGCCTACACCAAGTGGGATTGATCTCCCGTCTCGAACCCCTTTCATCCCACGCGACATGTCCTCATCCCTGCGCACCCGCTGTGCCAACCTTCTTGCTGTCTTCGGCGCCGCCGTCGTCACGCTGCTCGCATCGCCGGCCGCCCGAGCCCAGCTGGTCGACGACGTCGACTACCGGCGCGAGGGCGCCAATGCGGTGTTGCAGGTGCGCTTCGCTACCGAAGTGCAGTTCGAGCGCGCGGCGATCACGCGCTCGAACGAATTCACGCAGGTGTTCTACCGGGTGGTGTCCAATCGGCAGGAGCTGAGCCTGCATCCGACGCAGCGGCGCGTCCCGGCCAAGCCGGGCGAGGCGGGCCAGCCCGGCCTGCCCAGCATCCTGCTGACCGACGAGGAAGCCGGCACCGGTTCGGTCCGCCAGCGTCGCCTCGTCTTGCGCCTGGACAGCCCGGCGGAACACAGGGTGCGCGCCGGGCGCGGCAACTTCACGATCGAGATCGTGTTCCAGGGCCTGGGCGCCGCCGTCGCTGCACGCAAGCCTGCCACCGAGGCGCAGGAACGCTACCGCGTCACGCTGCAGAGCTCGACTGACTCGGGCACCTTCCTCCAAGCCGCCATACCGGCAGCGCTGCAGGACGCCAGGTGTTCACGACGCAGCGCGTGGTCGATGGACAGGTGCTGTACGAAACGCATCTCGGTCCCTTCGCGACTCGCGCCCAGGCCGAGGCTGCCCTGGCGCAACTGAAGGCACGTTTCCCGCAGTCCTCGATCACCGAGACGCCGCCTCCAGCCCCGGTTGCAGCAACGGCCCTGGCGACGTCTAGAGCGACTGCACCACCACCTGCCGCCGCGGCATCGGCGCCGCCCGCACCGCCCGCAGCCAGTGTCGCCGTCGTCGCCCCGAGCTCGCCCGCGTCAGCCCCTTCCTCGCCGGAGGCCAGTGCGGCACCATCCTCGGCCGAGGCGGCGCCGGTCGCGCCAGATATCGAGCTCGAGGCCACGCGACTGCTGGCGCAGGCCCGCGATGCACTGGCGCGCCAGGATGCCGTCGCCGCCGTCGACGCGCTGTCCAGGCTGCTCGATCTGCCGCCCAACGCGGCATCGCGCGAAGCCCAGGCCCTGATCGGCGATGTGCGGCTCTCCACCGGCGACAGCGCACGCGCACGCTCGGAGTACGAGCTCTTCCTGCGCCTGTATCCCACCGGCCCCGATGCCGACCGCGTGCGATCCGTGCTGGCCACGTCTGCCCGCGGCGCCACCACCGGGCACCGCGCTGGCGAGGGTCGTCGCGCCGACCACCACCCTCACCGGCTCGGCCAGCAGCTTCTACTACGGCGGGCAATCGAAGGTGCGCACGCAGGAATTCCAGGACTCGCCGCTCGGCGGCCTGCCGACCTTGGTTTCGGACGCCAACCTGTCGGCGGCCGATCAGAGCCAGCTCGTCACCAGTGTCGACATGAACTGGCGCTACCGCGACGCCGAGGTCGACCGGCGCATTGTCGTGCGCGACCAGTACACCAAGGACTTCCAGCGCTCGGACAAGAGCGTCAACAAGCTGTCGGCGCTCTACTTCGACCAACGCTCGATGACGAACGGCACGAGCTTTCGCCTGGGCCGGCAGTCGCCGTCCGGCTACGGCGTGCTGGGGCGTTTCGACGGGGCGCAGGCCGCCTACACATTCCAGCCGCGCTGGAGGGCAGGTGTCGTGGCGGGCGTCCCCACCGACCATCTGCTCGACGCCAATCGCTACTTCTACGGCGCGTGGCTGGAGGCCGAGGCGCTGACGCCGCAGTTCGGCGGCTCGCTCTACGCGATCCAGCAGACGGTCGACAGCCAGGTCGATCGGCGCGCGCTCGGTACCGAACTGCGCTACTTCGACACCGGCCTGTCTGCGACGGCGCAGTTCGACTACGACGTGACGATGAGAGGCCTGAACATCGCCTCGGTCCAGGGCAACTGGCAGCGCGAGGACAACACGGTCTTCAACGTGCTGTACGACCGCCGGACCGCGCCGATGCTGATGCTGGGCAACGCACTCTTCTTCGCCGACCCCAACGCCGTGATCCGGGCCACCCGCATCACCGAACTGCTGGGAACCAAGACGCTGCAGGCGCTGCGTGAACAGGTCGTCGCCACGACCGCGGTCTCGACCCAGGCGGCGATGGGGGTCATGACACCGCTGGCGCCGAACTGGCAGATCGGCGGCGATATCCGCTACACGAACACCGGTGCGATCCTGCCGGTGCCCGACATCCTGCCGAACGGCCTGCCCAGCACGGGCGACATCTGGAGCGTGGGCGGACAGGTGATCGGGACCAACCTCTATTCGTCGAGCGACACTCACGTCGTCATCGTCAACCTGATCAGCGGCCCGACCTTCAACGGGCAACTGCTGTCGTACAACAACTCGTCGCTGGTGTCCGGGGCGTGGCAGCTCGAACCCTCGATCAAGCTGTACATGCAGAGCGACGACACCGGAACCAAGGCCACCCGCCTGACCCCGGGCATGCGCGTCACGTACCGCTTCGGGCAGAACGTCGCGGCGGAGTCGGAGCTGAGCGTGGAGCAGAGCAAGGTCACCGGCCCGCTACGCAGCGAATCGGCGACCCGCGCCTACTACTATCTGGGCGGCCGCTACGATTTCTGAGGCCTGCGCTCGGCCGAGAACCCATTCAGCGCGCGAGCAGTTCTGGCGACCGAAGACGCTCCGTGACGCAGGTGCGCCTGACGCCGAAGCCTTTGCGGCGCCACGCAGGCGCCGTGCAGGCACACGCGGGGACAGCGTCGCAATGTGCCAAGGCAACACAGGCTGGCAGATCGCCCCGCCCGCTGGCGCGCGAGGCTTGCGAGAGAACGCTCCTGCTCAGGATGCCGAGAGCCAGCGCACCACCGCCGCGCCCGCCGCTCGCCCGGTTGCGAAGCAGGCGGTGAGCAGGTAGCCGCCGGTCGGCGCCTCCCAGTCGAGCATCTCTCCAGCGCAGAACACGCCCGGCTTCGCGTGCAGCATCAGCCCGGCATCGAGCGCTTCGAACGGCACGCCGCCGGCGCTGCTGATCGCCTCGTCGAGCGGACGCGCACGCGCCAGGCGCAGCGGCAGGGACTTCAGCGCGGTGGCCAGCGCCGCGCCGTCGTGCAGGGTCTCGCGTGGCAGCAGTTCGTGCAGCAACGCCGCCTTCACGCCCACCGATGCCGAGCCGGCTCTTCAGGTGCGTCGCCAGCGAGCGCGGTCCGCGCGGGTGCGTCACCTCGCGCAGCACGTTCGCCGCGTCGCGTCCGGGCAGCAGGTCGAGATGAACCGTGGCCTCGCCGCGCGCGGCGATCGCGTCGCGGATCGCCGCCGACGCGGCGTAGACGAGGCTGCCTTCGATGCCGGTCGCGGTGACGACGAACTCGCCCTGCCGCGCGAAACCGGCTACGGTGAAGGCCAGCGCAACCGGCTTCAACGGCTGGCCAGCGAAGCGGCCGCGAAAGTGCTCGCTCCAGCCACCGGCCTCGGGCCCGGCTGCCGTGCGGCCGACGTCGAAGCCGCAGTTGCTCGGACACAGCGGCTCGACCGGCACGCCCTTGCGCGGCAAGCAGCGGTACCCAGGCGCCATCCGAACCCAGGCGCGACCAGCTGCCGCCGCCGAGCGCGAGCACCACCGCAGCCGGCGCGGCCGTCTGCTCACCCGTCGGCGTCGCGAAGCGCAGTGCGCCGCTGCTCGTCCCAGCCCAGCCAGCGCTGGCGCATGTGAAAGCGCACGCCGGCCGTGCGCAGGCGGTGCAGCCAGGCACGCAGCAGCGGCGCGGCCTTCAAGTCGCTGGGGAAGACGCGGCCCGAAGTCCCGACGAAGGTCGCCACGCCCAGCGCCGGCAGCCCAGGCGCGCAAGGCCTCGGGGCCGAAGCTGCGCAAGATCGGCTCCAGCGCCGCGCGGCGTGCGCCATAGCGGCCGAGGAAGGCCTCCAGCGGCTCGCCGTGCGTGAGGTTCAGCCCGCCCTTGCCGGCGAGCAGGAACTTGCGTCCGACCGATGGCATCGCGTCGTGCACGTCGACGCTCAGGCCGGCCTCGGCCAGCGTCTCGGCAGCCATCAGCCCGGCGGGGCCGGCGCCGATGACGACGACGCTGCAGCTCACGTCCGGCTCAGCCGGCGGCGCGCAGCGCGGCACGCAGCTCCGCGCCGATCTCGGGCTTGCCCGCGAACGGGTCGGTCGGGTTGCGCGCCTGCATGATGTCTTCCATCCGCGTCTGCACGCTGGCCAGTGCCTTGGGGTGGCTGTAGATGTAGAAGCGGCGCTCGGCCACCGCGTCGAACACGAACTGCGCCACCTCTGCCGCGCTGACCCTGCCCGAACCGACGGCCTTCTCGGTCAGTGCCTGCTGGATCAGCTGGCTCTTGGTCGGTGCCGCGCGGTCGGTCAGTTCGACGGGCCGATTGCGCTGGCTCTGGTTGATGCCGGTGGGGACGAAGAACGGGCACAGCACCGAGGCGCCGATCTGCTCGGTAACGAGCGAAAGGTCCTGGTACAGGGTTTCGCTGAGCGACACGACGGCGTGCTTGGTGACGTTGTAGACGCCCATGTTCGGCGGGTTCAGCAGGCCGGCCATCGATGCCGTGTTGACGATGTGCCCCTCGTAGTCCGGGTCGTTCTTCGCCGCGTTCAGCATCATCGGCGTGAACACGCGCACGCCGTGGGCCACGCCCATCAGGTTGACGCCGACGACCCACTCCCAGTCCTTGAGCGTGTGCTCCCAGATGAGGCCCCCGGCACCGACGCCGGCGTTGTTGAACACGAGGTGCGGCGCGCCGAAGCGCGCGAAGGTGGCGACGCCGAGCGCCTCGACCTCGCTGGCCTTCGAGACGTCGAGCCGGAACGGCAGCACCGGCGCACCGAGCGCGGCGATCTCGGCCGTGGCCTTGTCCAGCGCGTCCCGCTGCACGTCGGCCATCACGACGTTCATGCCCTCACGAGCGGCGATGCGCGAGGCCTCGAGGCCGAAGCCCGAAGCGGCCCCGGTGATCACGGCCGTGCGGCCCTTGAATGTCTTCATCGCGTTGCCTGACTAGACGAGCTTGACCAGCTGCTTGCCGAAGTTGCGACCCTTGAGCAGGCCGAGGAAGGCTTCGGGCGCGGAGCCGATACCCTGGGCGATGGTCTCGCGGTACTTGAGTCTTCCGGCAGCGACGAGGCCGCCGATCTCCTTCAGCGCCTCGGGCCAGATCTCCATGTGCTCGCTGACGATGAAGCCCTCGACCTTCAACCGCGACTGCAGGATCAGCTGCGGCTGCGTGATCGGGATAGGCTCGCCGTTGTAGCCGGCGATCATTCCGCACACGGCGATGCGGCCAAACGGGTTCATGCGCTGCAGTACCGCGTCGAGCGTGATGCCACCGACGTTCTCGAAATGCCCGTCGATACCGTTCGGGCAGGCCGCCTTCAGCGCCGCGCTGAGCGCCTTCAGATCGGGGTGCAGCCGATAGTCGATGCAGGCGTCGAAGCCGAGCTCCTCGACGACATAGCGGCACTTCTCCGGCCCGCCGGCCAGACCGACCGCGCGGCAGCCGCGCACCTTGGCGAGCTGGCCGACGACGGTGCCGACCGCACCACTCGCGGCGCTGACGACCACTGTCTCGCCGGGCTTGGGAGCGATGATCTTCATCAGGCCGTACCACGCTGTGACGCCGGGCATGCCGACCGTGCCGAGGTATGCGGACAGCGGGATGTGCGTCGTGTCGACCTTGCGCAGCATCGCCGGCTGGTTGCCGTCGACCACCGAGTACTCCTGCCAGCCGCCAAAGCCGACGACCTTGTCGCCCACCGCGAAGCCGGCGTGCTTCGATGCCGCCACGACGCCTGCGGTGCCGCCCTGCATCACCTGGTCGAGCGGCTGCGGCAGCGCGTAGCTCTTCGCGTCGTTCATTCGCCCGCGCATGTAGGGGTCGAGCGACATGAAGTGGTTTCGCACCAGCACCTCGCCGTCCTTCAACTCCGGCACGGGCGTCTTGACGAGGCGGAAGTTCTCCACCGTCGGCTCGCCCTTCGGGCGCGAGGCGAGCAGCCATTGGCAATTCATCGTGGTCATGGTCAGTTTCCTGGGTTGGGTGGTCTGGTCAGTCGGAGGCATCCGGACTGTGGATCTTGCGCCCCCCGGCCGGGAGCCCCGCAAGGTACTTGAAGGTGCCTGTGGCATGGGCGAGCAACTGGCCGGCCTCGTCGAACGCCGAGGCCTCGCAGAACGCCATCGTCGGCGTGCGCTGCAACAGGCTGCCCCTGGCGACGATGCGGCCGATTCCGGGGCGCATGAAACTCGTCTTCATCTCGATCGTCACCACGCCCGAGCTCGTCGCGTGGCCGGGCTGGTTCGGGCTGCGCGCGGCGCGCGCCATCGCGACGTCGAGCAAGGTCATCGTCACGCCGCCGTGCACGACGCTCCACGAGTTGCAGAGTTCCTCGCGCAGCGTCAGCGCGATCTCGGAGCGCCCCCCTTCCCACGCCAGGAACTCGAAGCCGAGCAGGTCGACGAACGGGATGCGCACGCTCAGTCTCGATCCAGGGCCAGTGCTCGCGTCAGCCGTGCACGGCGCTGACACCGCCATCGACGGCGAGGATCTGCCCGGTGATGTGCTTGCCGGCCTGCGACGCGAACAGCAGCGCCGCGCCCTTCAGGTCGTCGTCATCGCCGATGCGCCGCAGCGGCGCGTGCGCTGAGAGCTTGTCGGCCCCGAAGGTCTGCAGCACACCCTTCGTCATCTTGCTCGGGAAGAACCCCGGCGCGAGCGCATTGACGGTGATGCCGTAGCGGCCCCACTCGCCGGCCAGTGTGCGCGTGAAGTTGACGACCGCGCCCTTGCTCGTGCCGTAGGCGATGAACTGGATGTCGGCGCCGGCCCCCGAGAGACCGGCGATCGACGCGATGTTGATGATGCGGCCCTGCCGGTTCGGGATCATGCTCGCCTTGCCGATCGCCTGGCTCATCAGGAAGACACTGCGGATGTTCAGGTTCATCACCTTGTCCCAGGCCTCGAGCGGATAGTCCTCGGCCGGCGCGCCCCAGGTGGCGCCCGCGTTGTTGACGAGGATGTCGATGCGGCCCAGGCGCTGCATCGCCTCGTCGGCGACGCGCCTTACCTCCTCGGGCCGGCTGGCATCGGCGGCGACCCAGCGGGTGTCGATGCCCTTGGCCTGCAGGTCGGCAGCGGCCTCCTCCAGGTCGCTTGCCTTGCGCGAGGTGAGCAGGATCTTCGCGCCGGCTTCGCCCAGCGATTCGGCGATCTGCAGGCCGAGCCCGCGCGAGCCGCCGGTGACGAGCGCGGTGCGGCCGCTCAGGTCGAAGAGTTTCTGGACAGGTGTGCTCATGGCAGTCGCTTTCAGGCGGTGGGTTGATCGATGACGCGGCGATGAGTTGTCAGAACCATTCGTCGGCCATCGTGCGGCAGGTGTCGTCGCGCGTCTCGACGACCGTCAGCCAGGCATCGACGCGCGGAAGTTCGTAGCGGAAGAAGTAGCGGCACGCGGCGAGCTTGCCACGCAGCGGCGCCTCATCGCCGCCCCTGGCCAGGCCGGACCTAGCGCACAGCGCGACATCGAGCCAGATCCAGGCCAGCACCACGTGGCCGAAGGCCTGCAGGTAGGGCGTGGCATTGGCCAGGGCCTCGGCCGGCTCGCCGCCCGCCCACGCCGACTCTGTCGCTTTCCCGAGACGGACCAGGGCTCCAGCCAGAGCCTGCGCGTGTTCGGCCAGCGCGGGCACTTGCGCCGCGCGCTCGGCCGTCGCGGTCGCGCGCCGGGCAAGCAGCCGCAGGCCCTGCCCGCCCTGGATCAGCACCTTGCGGCCCAGCAGGTCGAGTGCCTGGATGCCGTGCGTGCCCTCGTGGATCATGTTCAGCCGGTTGTCGCGCCAGTACTGCTCGACCGGGAAGTCGCGCGTGTAGCCGTAACCGCCGAGCACCTGGATCGCCAGGCTGTTGGCCTCGAGGCACCACTCGCTGGGCCAGCTCTTGGCGATCGGCGTCAGCATCTCCAGCAGCAGCCCGGCCTCGGCCGCGGCCTCGGGCGCGCCGGTGTGCAGTTCGTCGACCAGCCGCGCGCAGTACAGCTCGAGCGCGAGCGCGCCTTCGCAGTAGCTCTTCTGCGCCAACAGCATGCGCTTGATGTCCGCGTGGCGGATGATCGGGACCTGCGGCTGCGCCGGATCCTTGCCACCTGGGCCGACGGCCCGGCCCTGCGAACGCTCCTTCGCATACGCGAGGCTCGCCTCGTAGCCGGCCAGGCCCAGCATCGCGGCGCCCAGCCCGACTGCGATGCGCGCCTCGTTCATCATGTGGAACATGCAGCGCAGACCTTCGCCTGGCTGGCCCACGAGGTAGCCCACGGCGCCCGCACCGGCGCCGTCCAGGCCGCCGCCCGCGCTGCCTCGCACCGGGTGCTTCCCTCGCCGAAGTTCAGCAGCGTGTTCGGGATGCCCCGGTAGCCCAGCTTGTGGTTCAGCCCGGCGAGCGCGACGTCGTTGCGTTCGCCGGTGAGCCGGCCTTCGGTGTCGACGAGCTTCTTCGGCACGATGAAGAGCGAGATGCCCCGCGTACCTGGAACCAGCTTGCCGTCGTCCCCTGGGATCTTGGCGAGCACGAGGTGGACGATGTTCTCGGTGAGTTCGTGGTCGCCGTTGGAGATCCACATCTTGTTGCCGCGCAGCCGGTAGCGCGGGCCGAGCGGTCGGCCTCGAAGTCGCTGCCGTCGGGCACGGCGCGGGTGGTGATGTCGACAGGCTACGATCCAGCCTGCGGCTCGGACAGGCACATCGTCCGCGAAGCGCCCGTCGAACTCGTTCCGCGCGAAGACCGCCTTCTGCAGCTCGGTGCCGTGCACCATCAGCAGGTTCGCGTTGCCGCTGGTGAGCATCCCGCCACCGCCGACGCCGATGCCGCCCTTCGCGAAGAACGCGTTGGCAGCCATCTCGACCACGCAGGGCAGCTGCATGCCGCCGACGTCGTAGTCCTGCGCCGCGGCGAGCATCCCCGACTCGGCGTAGGCGCGCGCAGCTACATGGCTGGCCTCGGGCAGGTGGACGCGCTCGCCGTCGAACCAGGGTTCCTCGGTGTCGGCCAGGCGGTTGAACGGCACGAATTTCTCGGCCGCCAGCTTCTGGCACATGTCCAGCACCGAGTCGAAGGTTTCGCGCGAGTGGTCGGCGAACCGCTGCCGTCGGGCCAGCGTCTCCACCGCAAGCCAGTCGTAGAGCAGGAAGTCGAGCGTGCTGCGCATGGTTGACCTCAGGACAGAATTCCGGTGCTCAACACCCCATCGTCGCATGGCCGCGACGCGCGTCGGGCAACGCAGTCAGTCGTGCCCTCGATGTCGTGCTGTCACAGCACCTCGAACACGCCGGCCGCACCCATGCCGCCACCGACGCACATCGTCACGACGACGCGCTTCGCGCCGCGCCGCCTGCCCTCGATCAGCGCATGGCCGGTCAGGCGCTGGCCGCTGACGCCGTACGGGTGGCCTACGGCGATCGCACCGCCGTTCACGTTGAGCCGGTCCATCGGAATCCCGAGCGTATCGGCGCAGTACAGCACCTGCACCGCGAAGGCCTCGTTGAGTTCCCACAGATCGATGTCGGCGATCGTCAGGCCCAGGCGCTTGAGCACCTTGGGAATGGCAAAGACCGGCCCGATGCCCATTTCGTCGGGCTCGCAGCCGGCCACCGCGAAGCCGAGGAAGCGGCCGAGAGGCTTCAGGCCCTTCTGCTCGGCGAGCCTTTCGTGCATCAAGACGCAGGCGCCGGCGCCGTCGCTGAACTGGCTGGCATTCCCGGCCGCGATCACGCCGCCGGGGATCGCCGGCTTGATGCCGCAGATGCCCTCGTAGGTCGTGCCGGCGCGGATGCCTTCGTCGTCGGCGACCGTCACTTCCTTGGTCCGCAGCCCCATCACCGCGTCCGCCACCCCGGCCGTCACGGTGATCGGCGCGATCTCGTCCTTGAACTTGCCGGCTTCGAGTGCGGCTGTGGCCTTCTGCTGGCTGGCGGCACCGTAGCGGTCCATGGGCTCGCGATCGATCTTGTAGCGCTTGGCCACCTGTTCGGCGGTCTGCAGCATGTTCCAGTAGATCGTCGGCTTGTTCGACGACAGCCAGGGGTCGGCAATCATGTGGCGATTGGCCTCGTTCTGCACGCAGGAAATGCTCTCGACGCCGCCGGCCACGTAGACCTCACCCTCGCCGGCGATGATGCGTTGCGCCGCGATTGCGATCGTCTGCAGGCCGCTCGAGCAGAAGCGGTTGATCGTCATGCCGCTGGTGGTGACTGGAAGGCCGGCGCGCAGCGCGATCTGGCGGGCGATATTGCTGCCGGTGGCGCCTTCGGGTGTGGCGCAGCCCATCAGCACGTCGTCGACGAGCGAGCCTTCGATGCCGGCGCGCTCGACGGCCGCCTTGACGACGTGGCCGCCCAGCGTCGCGCCGTGGGTCATGTTGAAGGCGCCCTTCCAGCTCTTGGCAAGCGGGGTGCGGGCGGTGGAAACGATCACGGCGGCAGTCATGGGCTTCTCCTGAAGTCAAGCGAACAGGCCAGGCGCTTCGCTCGAAGCGGCGGGCCTGCAGTGGGTGTCGGATCTGGTGCTGGAAACGTGGCGCGACCGGTTCAGAACGAAGCTCAGCTGAAGCTCTTGCCTTCGGCCACCAGCTTCTTCAACAGCGGCGCGGGTTCCCAGAACGCCGCATCGTCGTGCGGGTTCCGCTGGAAGCGCCTCATCGCCTGCACGACGTTGAACAGGCCCACCGTGTCGGCGTAGCACATCGGCCCGCCGCGGTGCAGCGGGAAGCCGTAGCCGGTGAGGTAGATCATGTCGATGTCGGACGCGCGCAGCGCGATGCCTTCCTCGACGATCTTGGCGCCTTCGTTGACGAGCGCGAAGACGAGCCGGTGCACGATCTCGTCGTCGCCGATCTTGCGCGGCGTGATACCCAGATCGGCGCGATGCTTCTCGATCATGTCGGTCACGATCTTGCTTGGAATCGCGTCGCGCTTGCCCGGCACGTAGTCGTACCAGCCGGCACCGGTCTTCTGCCCGTAGCGGCCCATCTCGCACAGCAGGTCGGCCGTCTTGCTGTAGCGCAGGTTGGGCTTCTCCAGGTAGCGGCGCTTGCGGATGTACCAGCCGACGTCGTTGCCGGCCAGGTCTCCCATGCGGAACGGCCCCATCGCGAAGCCGAACTTCTCGACCGCCTTGTCCACCTGCTGCGGTGTGCAGCCTTCCTCGATCAGGAACCCCGCCTGGCGCGAGTACTGCTCGATCATGCGGTTGCCGATGAAGCCGTCGCAGACACCGGAGACAACGCAGGTCTTCTTGATCTTCTTGCCGATCGCCATCACCGTGGCGAGCACGTCCTTGGCCGTCTTCGCACCCCGCACGACCTCGAGCAGCTTCATCACGTTGGCCGGGCTGAAGAAGTGCGTGCCGATCACGTCCTGCGGCCGCTTCGTGAACGCGGCGATCCTGTCGACGTCGAGCGTCGACGTGTTGGTGGCGAGGATCGCACCGCGCTTCATCACCGCGTCGAGCGCCTTGAAGACCTGCTCCTTGACGCCGATGTCCTCGAACACCGCCTCGATAGCCATGTCGGCGTCGCCGAGGTCCTCGTACTTCAGCGTGGTGCTCAGCATCGCCATGCGCTGCTCGACCTTGTCCTGCTTGAGCTTGCCTTTCTTGACCTGCGCTTCGTAGTTCTTGCGGATCGTCGCGACACCCTTGTCCAGCGCGTCCTGCTTCATCTCGAGCATGACGACGGGAATGCCGGCGTTGAGGAAGTTCATGCTGATGCCGCCGCCCATCGTGCCGGCACCGATCATCGCCACCTTGTTCACCGCGCGGACCGAAGTGTCGGCCGGAACGTCGGGGATCTTGCTCGCCGCGCGTTCGGCGAAGAAGGCGTGGCGCAGCGCCTTGCTTTCCGGCGTGAACATCAGCGCGGTGAAGAGCTCGCGCTCCTTCTTGAGGCCGGCCTCGAACGGCAGCTTGACCGCCGCGGCCACCGCCTCGACGCACTGCAGCGGCGCCGGGAAGTTGCGCGACATCGCGCCCACCGTGTTGCGCGCGAACTGGAAGTAGCCGTCGGGGTTCGGATGCGTGGCCTCGAGGTTGCGCACCAGCGGCAGTGCAGCGCCCTTGGCGTGCTCGGCCGCCTTCTCGCCGGCAAACGCGATCGCGCCGGCCATCAGGTCGCCTTCGACGATCTTGTCGAACAGCTTCTGGCCAGGCGCCGCCGCGAGAAGTTCGCTCTTCACCGGCTGGCCGCTGACGATCATGTTCAGCGCGTTCTCGACTCCAATCGCGCGCGGCAGGCGCTGGGTGCCGCCGGCGCCCGGGAGCAGCCCGAGCTTGACCTCGGGCAACGCGACTTGCGCACCCGGCGAGGCGACGCGGTAGTGGCAGCCGAGCGCCAGTTCGAGCCCACCACCCATGCAGACGCTGTGGATCGCAGCCACGACCGGCTTGCCGCTCGCCTCGATGGCGAGGATCACGCTCAGCAGGTTCGGCTCGGCGAGCGCCATCGGTGAACCGAACTCGCGGATGTCGGCACCGCCCGAGAACGCCTTGCCGGCGCCGGTGATGACGATCGCTCCGACCGCCGGATCGGCCAGCGCACGCGCCAGCCCGTCGGTGAGCCCCAAGCGCGTCGCGTAACCGAGCCCGTTGACGGGCGGGTTGTCCATCGTGATCACGGCAACGTTGCCGCGGACTTCGTAGGTGGCGCTCATGGAAAGACCTCTGCGAATGGAAATGGAACGGTCGTTCGATTCTAGGACGGCGATGGCTGCGCCGCCTGTCCCTGCGGTGACAGCTCGAGTGGCCCCCTCACTGGGTGCGCACAGCGCGCTGCCCCGGCGCCGGGCCGCGTCGAGAACGCAGACCTCCGGCCTTCGGCGGTCGAGATCAGACCTCGAGCCACTCCTTGCGCACTTCGTCGTTCGCGCGCAACTCTGCCGGTGTGCCCTCGAAGACGATGCTGCCGTGCCCCATCACGTAGCAGCGACCCGAGATCTGCAGCGCAATGGTGAGCTTCTGCTCCACCAGCAGCACCGAGACGCCGCGGCGCTGAAGCTCCGTGAGGTACTCAGCCACCTGCTCGACGATCTTTGGCGCCAGGCCCTCGGTGGGCTCGTCGATCATGATCAGGTCGGGGTCGCCCATCAGTGTGCGACACAGCGTGAGCATCTGCTGCTCGCCACCCGACAGCACCCCTGCCAGCGCGTTCTGGCGCTCCTTCAGCCGCGGGAACAGCGAGTACATGTCGTCGAACGACCAGCGCGGATCGGCCTTGCCGCGCTTCTCGCCCAGAAGCAGGTTCTGGTGCACCGTGAGCCTCGGAAAGATGTCGCGGTTCTCGGGAACGTAGCCGATCCCGCGGTGGGCGATGTCGAACGCATGCAGGCCCAGGATCTCCTGGTTCCCGAACTGCACGGAGCCCTGGCCGTGCACCAGGCCCATGATCGTCTTCACGGTGGTCGAGCGACCGGAACCGTTGCGCCCGAGCAGGCTGACGATTTCGCCCTCGCCGACCTGCAGGTCGACCCCGTGCAGGATGTGGCTCTTGCCGTAGAAGGCGTGAAGGTCCTTGAGGGTCAGCATCTTCGTTTCGCGATCAGACCGGGGAGGCGGCCGCGTGATGATCGGCGAGCACCGAACCAAGATACGCTTCCTGAACGCGCGGGTTGGCGCGCACTGCTTCAGGTACGTCGAAAGCGATCACCTCGCCGTACACCAGCACCGCGATCTTGTCCGCCAGCCCGAACACCACGCCCATGTCGTGCTCCACCGTCAACAGCGTCTTGCCGACCGTGACTTCGCGGATCAGTTCGATGAACCGGGCGGTTTCGCTCTTGCTCATGCCGGCCGTGGGTTCGTCGAGCAGCACCACGCTGGCGCCACCGGCGATCGTGATGCCGACCTCGAGCGCGCGCTGCTCCGCGTAGGTGAGGTTCATGGCCAGCGTTTCACGCTTGTGTTCCAGCCTGATCATGCGCAGCAACTGGTCTGCGCGCTCGTTGGCGTCGCCCAGGCCGGCAAGAAATTTCCAGAACGCGTACCGGTAGCCCAGCGACCAGAGCACCGAACAGCGCAAGTTCTCGAACACCGACAGGCGACCGAAGATGTTGGTGATCTGGAAGCTGCGCGCCAGGCCCTTGCGGCTGATCTCGTACGGCTTGAGTCCGTCGATGCGCTCGCCATTGAGCAGGATCTCGCCACTGCTCGCGCCGAAGCGGCCGCTGATCAGGTTGAACAGCGTCGACTTGCCTGCGCCGTTCGGCCCGATGATCGCCACCCGCTCGCCGGACGCGACCGCCAGATTGGCGCCACGGATGATCTCGGTCTTGCCGAAGGCCTTGCGCAGGTCTTTCAGTTCAATGGCAAACGGAGAACTCATGCCTGCCTCGCCTGGACCGCTGCCTCGATCTCGCCCTGGACCGCGCTCCAGCGCCCGGCAAAGCGCCGCCGCGTGACCTCGAACAAGACCAGTCCGACACTGGCGACGGCGACGGCAGCCAGCCAGTTCGATGCGGCCTGCACGTTCAACTCCAGGCTCATGAAACGCACCGACGGGCCGAGCCCGGACTCGAGCTGCAGGTGATAGACCATCTCGATCAGCGCGGCAACACCGAAGAACATCAGCAACCCAGTCAACGCGAGCAGCAGGTACCAGCCGAGCAACCCGCGCAACTTGCCGAAGGCCGCCACGCGCCGGTTCAACATGATCAGGCTGGCGATGCCGCCGGGCGCAAACATCACCATCAACATGAACAACAGGCCGAGGTAGAGCAGCCAGGCCTTCGTGAGCTCAGACAGGAGCACGAACGAGAGCACCATCAGGATCGCGCCGATGATCGGGCCGAAGAAGAAGGTCGCGCCGCCGAGAAAGGTGAACAGCAGGTAGGCACCCGAGCGGCCCGCGCCGACGACCTCGGCGGTGGCGATCTCGAAGCTGAGCGCATACATCCCACCCGCGATGCCCGCGAAGAAGCCGGAGATGATGAACGAGACGTAGCGCACGCGCTGCGTGCTGTAGCCGATGAACTCCACCCTCTCGGGGTTGTCGCGCACGGCGTTCAACATGCGGCCCAGCGGCGTGCGCGTGAATGCGTACATGCCGGCGGTGCACAGCAGGGTGTAGATCGCGAGCAGGTAATACACCTGTATCTGCGGGCCGAAGTTGACGCCCAGCACCGGCTTGCCGACGACGCGGTTCGCCGAGATGCCGCCCTCCCCCCCGAAGAACTCCGGCATCATCAGCGACATCGAGAACACCAGCTCACCGATGCCCAGCGTGATCATCGCGAAGGTGGTTCCCGCCTTCTTCGTCGTCACGAAGCCCAGCAGCACGGCAAAACCAAGGCCGGCGAGCCCGCCGACGAAGGGGATCAGGCTGACCGGAATCGGGAACGTGCCATCGCCCGCGGCCTTCAGCGCGTGGATCGCGACGTACGAACCGAGCCCGGTGTACACCGCGTGGCCGAAACTCAGCATGCCGCCCTGCCCGAGCAGCATGTTGAACGACAGGCAGGCGACGATCGCGATGCCCATCTGCGACAGCATGGTCACCGCCAGGCCGCTGGACGTGAGCAGCGGCGCCACCCCCGCCACCACGACGGCGATGCCCCAGACGACCATGTCCCGCGGACCCAGCGCGCCGAACCGGTTGATTGCTGGCTGCTTCACCGTCAGTCCTCCCGCGTGCCCATCAGGCCCTTGGGCCTGAAGATCAGGATCAGCACGAGGAACAGATACGGCAGGATCGGCGCCACCTGCGCGAGCGTGAGCTTGAGCAGGGAGTGGTCGGCCATCGCGGGGGCTAGCGTGATGCCGACGTTCTTCAAGGCACTGAAGACCGAATAGTCCAGCGCCACTGCGAAGGTCTGGATCACGCCGATCAGGACGGATGCGACGAACGCCCCCGCCAGGGACCCCATGCCACCGACCACCACGACGACGAAGATCACCGAACCGACCGTCGCCGCCATCGACGGCTCTGTGACGAAAGTGCTGCCGCCGATCACGCCGGCCAGCCCAGCGAGCCCGGCGCCCGCGCCGAAGACGAGCATGAACACTCGCGGCACGTTGTGGCCGAGCGCCTCGACCATGTCGGGGTGCGTCAACGCACTCTGGATCACCAGGCCGATGCGCGTGCGCGTGAGCATCAGCCACAGCGCCAGCAGCATCACCAGCGCAATCAGCATCATGAAGCCGCGCGTCGCGGGAAACGGCGAACAGACGATGCGCACCGCCGCATCGGCGGCACTGCACATCGCGGCCGGCACCTCGCCCCAGATCAGGCGCAAGCCATCGAGCGACGAGTTCAGCAGAGTGAACACCGGCCCGCGCAGCACTTCGGGGGGCTCAAAGGAGACCGCGGTACGGCCCCAGATCAGCTGCACCAGCTCGAGGATCACGTACGACAGGCCGAAGGTGATGAGCAGTTCCGGAACGTGGCCGAACTTGTGCACGCGGCGCAGACAGTAGCGCTCGAAGGCAGCGCCGAGCGCGGCAACGACGAACGGTGCGACGAACAGCCCGGGCCAGAAGCCAACCACCCGCGCGATCGAGTAGGCGACATAGGCGCCCACCATGTAGAAGCTCGCGTGCGCGAAATTCAGCACGCCCATCATGCTGAAGATCAGGGTCAGGCCCGAACTCAGCATGAACAGCAACAGCCCGTAGCTCAGGCCGTTGAGCATCGAGATTGTGAAGAACTCCATCGTGGGGCGAGCGTGCGGTGGCGGATTGCGAGGAGTCTCGAACGACAGTCACAAGCAGGGCCCGACGGGTCTTCCCCGATCGGGCCCTTACTGTAGACGCTAACGCTCAGGAGGCCGCGGGGCGCACCATCTGGCAGCTGGTGGGCGTGCTGGACACGTAGTTCGGGAAATCCTTCACCGGCGCCAGCGTCATGCCGGTGTTCTCCGGGCTGTATGGGAACTTCTTGTCGGCCTTCTGCCACACCGACAGGTACAGCGGCTGCTGCAGCTGGTGGTCGGCCTTGCGCATCTCGACTTCACCGTTGAAGCTCGTGAACCTCAGGCCTTCCATCGCGAACGCGACCTTGACGGGATCGGTCGACTTGGACTTGGCCATCGCCGCGCCCAGGATCTCGAAGATGCGGATCGTGGAGCCGGTGTAGAAGTCGTCGTTGTACTTCTGCTTGAACTCGGCCTGCCACTTGTCCATCTGACCACCCATGTTGTAGTGGTTGTAGGCGATCTGGAAGACGCGGCCGGCACCGCCGGTGCCCAGCGCTGTCGGTGTGCCAGTCACGCCGGCGTAGTAGGTGTAGAACTTGCCGGTATAGCCGCCTTCGTTGGCCGCCTTGACGAGCAGCGACAGGTCGGAGCCCCAGTTGCCCGTGATGACGGTGTCGGCGCCGGAGGCCTTGATCTTGGCGATGTAGGGAGCGAAGTCGCGCACCTGCGCCAGCGGGTGCAGGTCCTCGCCGACGATCTGCACGTCGGGGCGCTTGCGCGCCAGGTTCTCCTTCGCGAACTTCGCGACCTGCACACCGTGCGAGTAGTTCTGGTTCAGCAGGTAGACCTTCTTGATGTCCGGCTGGTCCTTCATGAACGTCGTCATCGCCTCGATCTTCATCGAGGTGTCCGCGTCGAAGCGGAAGTGCCAGAAGCTGCACTTGCTGTTCGTCAGGTCCGGGTCGACCGCCGAGTCGTTGAGGTAGATCACCTCCTTGCCCGGATTGCGCTCGTTGTGCTTGTTGATCGCGTCGACCAGCGCCAGCGCCACCGACGAGCCGTTACCCTGAACGATGTAGCGCACGCCCTGGTCGAGAGCCGACTTCAGCGCGTTCAGGCTCTCGGTCGGGCTGAGCTTGTTGTCGATGAAACTGATCTCGAACTTCACGCCCGCCGGGTTCGTCGCGCTGAACTTCTCTGCAAAGAACTGGTAGCCCTTGCTCTGGCTCACGCCCACCGGGCCGAGCAGGCCCGACAGCGGATCGATGCGCACGAGCTTGACCACCTGGCCCTGCAGCGGTTTGGCCTGCGCGAACGCGACCGAGGCCGAGGCGACGAGTGCAGCGCCCACGGTGAGGGTGAACAACCTGCGTGAGGTGTGGATGCTTCCAAGATTCATGACAATCGTCTCCTGCGACAAGTGGGATGGCCCCGAGGGTACGGGAGGCGCACTCCGTCCGTTACAGGGACTTCCCTCAATTCGCTGTCAATTGCGCAACAGATTGCCGCGGCGCCGCCCCACGCCGGCCGGGCTCCGGAGTCATGGCGGGCCGATCGGCGCGAAGACCCTTCTTCGTCATGAAGAACCTGCGCTGACTACACTGACCTGATGAGCGCCGTCCTCCAGCCCCACGTCGTGCCCCCGCCCGAGCTGCGCTGGCGCAACCGCTTTGCCACACTGGGTGAGGGGTTCCACGTCGCGCTGGCTGCAGAGCCCCTGCCTGCGCCGCACTGGGTCGCTCGAAGCCAGGGCTGCGCCGACCTGTTGGGCCTGGCCGTCGACTGGTGGAAATGCGACGGAGCGCTGGACGTTTTCAGCGGCAACGCGCTCTGGCCCGGCATGCAGCCGCTGGCCAGCGTGTACAGCGGACACCAGTTCGGCGTCTGGGCCGGCCAGCTCGGCGATGGCCGGGCGCTGTGGCTCGGCGAGGTCGATGCCCCGGGCGGCCCTTTGGAAGTCCAGATCAAGGGCTCGGGGCTGACGCCGTACTCGCGCATGGGCGACGGCCGCGCGGTGCTGCGCTCGTCGATCCGCGAGTTCCTGTGCTCCGAAGCGATGTACGGCCTGGGCATTCCGACGACGCGTGCGCTGTGCGTCACCGGCTCTGCGCTGCCGGTGCGGCGCGAGACGATGGAGACGGCCGCGGTCGTCACGCGCGTCGCGCAGAGCTTCCTCCGCTTCGGCCACTTCGAGCACTTCGCCCATCACGACCAGCACGCCGCGCTGGCGCGCCTCGCCGACTTCGTGATCGACCACCATTACCCGCAGTGCCGCGAAGCCACGCAGCCGGTGGCCGCGCTGCTCGAGGCCGTGACGCTGCGCACTGCCGAACTGATGGCGCGGTGGCAGGCGGTCGGTTTCTGCCACGGCGTGATGAACACCGACAACATGTCGATCCTCGGCCTGACGATCGACTACGGGCCGTTCGGCTTTCTCGACGCCTTCGACCCCGGCCACGTCTGCAACCACTCCGACCACCAGGGGCGCTACGCGTTCGCGCGCCAGCCGAACGTCGCGCTGTGGAACCTGCACGCGCTGGCGCAGGCGCTGCTGCCGCTGCTCGGCGCCCCCGACGAGGCGAGCGAGCGAGCGCTGGAGGCCCTGGAGCCTTATGCAAGCGCATTTCAGCAGGGGATGCTGTCGCGGATGACGGCCAAGCTCGGCCTCGCAGTGGCAGACGAATCGGGCCGCGCGCTCGTCGACGACCTGCTGCGCCTGATGGCCACCGACCGCGCGGACCTGACGATCACGCTGCGGCGCCTGTGCGATTTCGACAGCATGCCCGGCGCCCGCAACGACGCGCTGCGCGACCTGTTCCTGGACCGTCCGGCGCTCGATGCCTGGGCGCAGCGCTACGGCGAGCGCTTGCGCGCCGAAGGGAGCGTCGACGCCGAGCGGTGCGAGCGGATGCGCCGCGTCAATCCGCGCGTCGTGCTGCGCAACCACCTGGCCGAGACCGCCATCCAGCGCGCAGCCGCGGGCGACTTCTCGGAAGTCGAGCGGCTGCTGGAAGTGCTGGCGCGGCCCTTCGACGAACCGGCCGAACCCTCGGCGCAGGACCTGTCGGACGCCGGTTTTCCGCCCGACTGGGCGCACACGATCGAGGTGTCCTGTTCATCATGAAGCCGATCGACGACAAGACCTACCCGGTGCACAAGACCGACGCCCAATGGCGTGCCGAACTCGACCCCATGCAGTACCAGGTGGCCCGCCGCGCGGCGACCGAGCGGCCGTTCACCGGCAAGTACTGGGACCACTTCGAGGCCGGGCAATACAAGTGCGTCGGATGCGGCACAGCGCTGTTCGCATCCGAGACGAAGTTCGACGCCGGCTGCGGCTGGCCGAGCTACTCGCAGCCGCTCGACGCGGAGGTCGTCGAGCGCATCGAGGACCGCAGCCTCGGCATGGTGCGGATCGAAGTCCGCTGCAACCGCTGCGGTTCGCACCTCGGCCATGTGTTCGACGACGGCCCCGCGCCGACCGGCGAGCGCTTCTGCATCAACTCGGCGGCGATGGACTTCGATCCTCCGCGGTAACATCGCGCCCCCAAGCTCGCTTCGTTCGCGCCCGCCATCAGGGGCGCTCAACCCACTTGGAGCGGCCCGGCGCTGCCCGAGGTGCACCCCAACGCATCCCCCGATGAAGATCCTGCTCGACTTCCTGCCGATCCTGCTGTTCTTCGGCACCTTCAAGTTCGCCGAGCGCGACGCGCAGGGGGCGGCCGATTTCGCGACGCAGCACTTCGGCTTCCTGGTCTCGGGCGGCGTGGTCGGGCCGGTCGAGGGGCCCGTGCTGCTCGCCACGCTGGTGGTGATCGTCGCCACGCTGGCGCAGATCGCCTTCCTCGTCGCGCGCGGGCGCAAGATCGACCTGATGCTGTGGATCAGCCTCGGGCTCGTCACCGTGCTGGGCGGCGCGACGGTCTGGTTTCACAACGAGACCTTCATCAAGTGGAAGCCGAGCGTGCTGTACTGGGCCATGGGAATGTCGTTCTGGGTCAGCCAGTTCGTGTTCCGCAAGAACCTGCTGCAGACCTTGCTCGGCGAGCAGCTCGAACTGCCACCGGCGGTCTGGCTGCGGCTGAACTGGGCCTGGATCTTGTTCTTCGCGACGATGGGGGTGCTCAATCTGGCCGTCGCCTACACCCTTTCGACCGCCGCATGGGTCAATTTCAAACTGTTCGGCGGTCTCGGCCTGATGCTGCTGTTCACGCTGGCGCAGGGCGTGTACCTGAGCCGGCACATCAAGCCGCTCGGGGACGAAACGCAGGTCCCGCCCGAGACGCACTGACCGAACGGAACCCCCGCATGGCCGTGACCCGCGAAGACATCGAAAGCGCGCTGCGCCAGGCGCTCGCGCCGCTGAAGCTCGAGGTGCAGGACGACAGCCACCTGCACGTGGGGCATGCCGGCGCACGCGAGGGCCGGCATTTCAGCGTTGCCATCACGGCCGAAGCGTTTCGCGGCCTGTCGCGGCTGCGCCGGCACCGCCTCGTATATGATGCCGTCGCTCCGCTGATGGCGCAGGGCATCCACGCGCTGGCCGTCGATGCGCACGCCCCGGACGACACCTGATTGCTCCGCACCGAACCGTCCTCGCGCCCGCCGCGCCGCAGGGTTCACCGATTCAACCGCTACCCCCCGAAAGGTCCGTGTCCCATGTTCGCTTCGCTTCGCCCCTTGCCCTCGAAGAAGCCGCTGCGCGCCGCTGCCTGGCTCGCCGTATCTGCCGCGCTGCTCGTGCCGCTGGCGGCCTCCGCACAGAACGTGGCCATCGTCAACGGCAAGGCCGTACCCAAGTCTCGCGTCGAGGCACTCCTCGTGCAGGCCACGAGCCAGGGCCAGCCGCGCACCCCCGAGCTCGAAGCCCAGGTGCGTGACGAGGTGGTGCTGCGCGAGATGTTCATGCAGGAGGCCGAGCGGCAGGGGCTCGCCGCTTCGCCGCAGTACAAGGCGCAGATGGAGCTGGCCCGCCAGAGCATCATGATCCGCGAGCTGTTCACCGAGTACCAGAAGAAGCACCCGGTCAGCGATGCCGACATCCAGGCCGAGTACGACAAGTTCAAGGCGCAGGCGAGCGGAATGGAATACCGCACCAGCCACATCCTGGTCGAGAACGAGGACCAGGCCAAGGCGCTGATCGTGCAGATCAAGGGCGGCGCGAGCTTCGAAGACCTGGCCAAGAAGAACTCGAAGGACCCGGGCTCGGGCGAGAAGGGCGGCGACCTCGACTGGGCCAATGCCGGTTCCTACGTTCCCGAGTTCTCGCAGGCGATGGTCAAGCTGAAGAAGGGCGAGATGACCGAGGTGCCGGTGAAGTCGCAGTTCGGCTGGCACGTCATCAAGGTCGTCGATGTCCGCGATGCGCAGTTCCCGCCGCTCGCCGAGGTGAAGCCGCAGATCGAGCAGCGCCTGATGCAGATGAAGATGGCACAGTTCCGCGACGAGATCCGCGCCAAGGCGAAGACCGACTACAAGTTCGCGAACTGAAGGCCGAGGTCACAGCACGGCGAGTTGCGCCGCCACGCGGCCGGCCTCGATGTGCAGCTGACGATCGCAGCGCGCCGCGATCTCGCGATCGTGCGTCACGAGCACCAGCGTCGTACCGACCTCGCGGTTGAGATCGAACATGAGTTCCATTACCGTGGCCCCGGTCGCGAAGTCGAGGCTGCCCGTCGGCTCGTCGGCCAGCAGCACGGCCGGCCGCACGACGAAGGCGCGGGCCAGCGCCACGCGCTGCTGTTCACCCCCCGAGAGCACCTTCGGATAGTGCCGCAAGCGCTCGGCCAGGCCCACGCGGCGCAACATCTCGGTGGCCTGCGCACGCGCGTCGCGCCGGCCCTGCAGCTCGAGCGGCAGCATCACGTTCTCGAGCGCGGTGAGGTTGGCGAGCAGTTGGAAGCTCTGGAAGACGAAGCCCAGGCGCTCGGCGCGCAGCGCGGCGCGCGCGTCTTCGTCGAGCGCGAAGAGGTCGGCGCCGCAGACGCGCACGGTGCCGCTGGTCGGCGTATCGAGCCCCGCGATGATGGCCAGCAGCGTGCTCTTGCCCGAGCCCGAGGCCCCCACGATGGACAGCGACTCCTCGGCCGCCAGGTTGAAATCGATCTCGTGGAGAATCGTCAGCGTGCCCGTCGAGTCCCTCACCTGCTTGGTGACGCGCTCGACGGCAATGATCGGTTCGGGCATGGATGAGGCTCTGCGGATGAAGACGGATCGGCGAGGGTTTCTCGGCCACTGTAGCGGTTGGCTGGCACTGGCGCTCGGGCTGGCGCTGCAGCCGCGCCATCGCAGCCGCTTCGCGCCGGACCGTGCTGGTGGTCGGCGACAGCCTGTCCGCCGAGTATGGCCTGGCACGCGGCACCGGCTGGGTCGCGCTGCTCGAGCATCGAATTGCGGAGCAGAAGCTCGACGTCGGCGTCGTCAACGCCAGCGTCAGCGGCGACACCACCTCAGGTGGACGCTCGCGCCTGCCAGACCTGCTGGCGCGCCATCGCCCGACGCACGTGATCCTCGAACTCGGCGGCAACGATGCCCTGCGCGGCCTGCCGCTCGCCATGACCCGGGGCAACCTGGCCGCATGGCGCGCGCAGCCAGGTCGGGCGGGGCCAAGGTGCTGCTGGTCGGCATGCGGGTGCCACCGAATTACGGCCGTCAAGTACGCCGAGGATTTCGCGGCGATGTTCGCCAGCGTCGCCCGGGCCGAGGGCGCGGCGCTGGTGCCTTTCCTGCTCAAGGGCGTCGCCGACGCGCCGCAGTCTGAAGCGCTGTTCCAGGCCGACCGCATCCACCCGAACGCACAGGCGCAGGCGACGATGCTCGACAACGTCTGGGCTGCGCTGCGACCGCTGTTGCGCTGACGTCGGATGCGCGCCCCGTTGCAGGGCCTTGCGCATGCCGCAGCACCGCAGTCCGGCGACTCCGTCCTCCAAGGCCGCTCTGTCGCCCTCCTGAGCCCACCTGCATCCGCTACTTGTCTGCCTTGCCCTTCTCGCGCGGGTCGTCCTTCGGCTCGCGAAGGCGCGGCGCGGGCGCCGGGGCAGCCTTCGGGCCAGCGGCCGCGGCTGCTGGCACCGGCTTCGCGGCGTTCGCCGCCGGCGCCGCCTCCGCAGCCGGTTGGGCCGGGCTCGGCCGCGGTCTTGCACCGTGCCCCCCGACTGCGGTGGCTGGGGCCGGACCGAAGGAGTGCCTGCAGACTCCTGAGGGCCTGCCGAGGGCCCGGGCGCCTGCCCGCGACCCGGCTGGGGCCGGACCGAAGGCGTCCCTGCGGGCTCTTGGGTGGCGGCCGTTCGCCCGGGCGCCTGCCCGCGGCCCGGCTGCGGTGCTGCCGGTGCGGTAGCCGGCAGCGGCACCGCGCGCGGTGCATCCGCCGAAGGTGGCACGCCCGTCCTGACTTCGGCGCCCCGCGGCGGATGCGGGATCACCGGTTGCGTTGCCGGCGGCGGAGGAGCACTCCCCCGTGCGGGCGGCATTGCATTCACGCTCGGCGTCGCCGGAGACGGCACGTTCGACCTGGCGCCGCCGGCCTCCGCAATGCCAGGCCGGGCAAAGGCGCACCCGGTCGCGCGAACTCTGCCCCCTTGCCGCGCTCTGCGACACCGGTGCCGGCGATCTCGGGGGCCGCCATCACCTTGGCCGCTGCGGCAGCGGGAACGCCACGTTCGCGCCCGTCACCGGGGCGAGGGTCGGTCAGGTGAACCCGCGCCGGCGCCACCGGCTGCCGACCGCTGACCACGTTGGCGGGCACCACCGTCATCGCGCCCGGTATGCCGCGATTGCGATAGTTCGTCCTCTCCACCACCGCGTTCGGGTTGTTCGATGATGTTGGTGACATTGCCGATGTTCGTCACGTGCGTGACGTTGACGTTGCGAACGTAGCGCGGGGTCGTGCGGTAGCCCGGCACGAAGACCTCGCGCGGCGCAAGCGGGAACCAGCCGACCGCCGCCCCGATGCCGATGGAGACCGAAGCGCCTGGCACCCCGACCCACGCCACCAGTGCCGGTGCGTAGACCGGCCGCGCGACCCAGCGCCCGGGCGCCCAGCACCAGACGTTGCGCTGGTAGACCCAGCGGCCGTAGTGGAACGGGAGCGAAGCCCCACGGCGCATCGTCGACCCAGGTCCAGCCCCAGGGTCGTACCCAGGCCCAGTGGCCGAAGCGGTACGGCGCCCAGCCCGGCGCCACCGCCCGTGGCACCCACAGCGCGCCGTACTCGGGGTCGTTCTGCCAGCGACCATAGCGGTCGAGATCTTCGACGCCGGTCATCTCGGGCGAGACGTAGGTGGACTGACACACTGCGCTCGTCGGCCAGCTTCGCTGGCCGCCACTTCCTGGGCAAATGCATCGTTCTGTGGCTCGATCAAGGTGTAATGCGACCGTCCGTCGTTCCAGACGTCGGCCCGCTGGCCGGCGCCGAGGCTGGCGGTTTCGTCGGGCGCGTCGAACAGCAGCTGCCCGCTCCAGACGGTAATGCTGCTGATGGCATCGACGCGGTCGACGCGATAGCGGCCAGCGCGGTCGGGCTTGAAGCGCCCCTCGGCGGTGACGATCTCGAATTCGCGCGCCGCCTCGTGGGTTCGCAGCCGCAGTGCCATCCGGCCGTTGTGAACCTGCACGCGCACCCCCTCGTCGTCGAGCTGAAGCAACTCGACCTCGGTCCCGGCGTCGAGTCGAAGCGTCGTCGATCCGATGCGCAACTCGGCGCGTGCGCCAGCGTCTGTCGACAGCCGATCGCCGCTGGTCAACGGGCGGTTGCGCGCCGCGGCCAACCAGTCGGCCGTCTCGGCGTCGTACAGCCAGACGGTGCCTTTCAGGTCGGCCAGCCGCCCGACGCGCCCTGGCGGATCGGCCAAGGCGGGATGCGACAGCATGGCCATCAGCACTGCCGCCAGCAGGCTGGACAACAGTCTTGAGATTCTCCAGATGCTCGGCACAGCAGGCTCCTTGCGAGTCGGTACAGCGGTGGAAAGCCGCCGCGCGAAAGTCCTTGGCTCGCTGGCGATTCCCCGATCCGTTTGCACCCTCAACGCAGCAGCGGCTGTGTCGGCTGACCGCGGATTCAAATGCTTGCGATCGATCGCAAGCCCCGGTTCAGTCGTCGCCTGTCTCGGCCAGCTCGGGAAACAGCACGCTCGTGTAGCCGAACTGCGTGAAGTCGCGCATGCGCGTCGGGTACAGGCGGCCGATCAGGTGATCGCACTCGTGCTGCACGACGCGTGCATGGAAGCCTTCGGCCTCGCGCGCGATGGGCTGGCCGAGCGGGTCGAAGCCGCTGTAGTGGATGCGCTTCCAGCGTGGCACGACGCCGCGCAGTCCCGGCACCGACAGGCAGCCTTCCCAGCCTGTTCCTCCTCCTCCGACAGCGGTGTAATGGTCGGGTTGATCAGCACCGTGCGCGGCACCGCCGGCGCCTCGGGATAGCGCTCGTTGTGCGAGAAGCCGAAGATCACCAGTTGAAGGTCGACGCCGATCTGCGGCGCTGCCAGGCCGGCGCCCTGGGCTGCCTCCATCGTGTCGAACATGTCGGCAATCAGTGCGTGCAGCTCCGGCGTGTCGAAGCGCTGCACCGGCGGCGCCACGCGCAACAGGCGGGCATCGCCCATCTTCAGGATGTCTCGGACGGTCATCGTCAGCGCCCCTTTGTCTCTAGCTTCGTCACGTCGCCTCGCCGAGCAGTGCCCGCAGCCCCGGCTCGTCGAGCACCGCGATGCCGAGCTCCCGAGCCTTGTCGAGCTTGCTGCCGGCCTCGGCGCCAGCGACGACGAAGTCGGTCTTCTTCGACACGGAACCGGTGACCTTTGCGCCGGCCGCTTCGACCAGCGCCTTGGCCTCGTCTCGCGTCAGCGACGGCAGCGTGCCGGTAAGAACCAGCGTCTTGCCGGCGAGCGGCTGCCGGCGGGTGTCGGCCGCCATACCGTCGGTCTCGTCCCACCCGATGCCGCAGGCGCGCAACTGCCCGACGACCTCGCGATTGTGCGGTTGCTCGAAGAAGGTGCGGATGCTTCGCGCGACCACCGGGCCGACATCGCTGACCGCCTGCAGTTGCTCGATGCTCGCATCGACGATGCGCTCCAGCGAACCGAAGTGCTTGGCCAGGTCCTTTGCCGTGGTCTCGCCGACGTGACGGATGCCGAGCGCATAGAGGAAGCGCGCCAGCGTCGTGCGCTTGCTCTTCTCCAGCCCGGCGACGAGGTTCTGCGCGCTCTTCTCGGCCATCCGGTCGAGCGCCGCGAGCCTGCCCTCGTCGAGCGCGTACAGCTCGGGCAGCGTTCCGGCCAATCCGGCGTCGACGAGCTGCTCGACCAGCTTGTCACCGAGGCCCTCGATGTCCATCGCCCGGCGGCTGGCGAAATGCAGCATCGCCTGCTTGCGCTGCGCGGGGCAGAAGAGGCCGCCCGAGCAGCGCCAGTCGACCTCGCCCTCCTCGCGCGTGATCGCGCTGCCGCACACCGGGCACCGGCCGTCCAGGCGCCTGTAGAGGTCGAACGGTTCGCCGCCGTCGGGCGCTCGCCGCTCGAGCACGACGCCGACGACCTCGGGAATCACGTCGCCAGCGCGGCGCACGATGACGGCATCGCCGATCGCGAACGTCCTTGCGCCGCACCTCGTCTTCGTTGTGCAGCGTCGCATTGCTGACCGTCGTGCCGCCGACGAACACCGGCTGCAGCCTGGCCACGGGGGTGAGCTTGCCGGTGCGGCCGACCTGGATGTCGATCCCGAGCAGCAGCGTCGTCTGCTCCTGCGCCGGGTACTTGTGCGCCACGGCCCAGCGCGGCTCGCGCGAGACGAAGCCGAGGCGCTGCTGCAGCGCGAGCGTGTTGACCTTGTAGACCACACCGTCGATGTCGAAGGGCAGCGCGTCGCGCTTCCCGCCCATCGCGCGATGGAAGTCGATCAGACCCTGCGGCCCGAGTACGACGGCGCGGTCGGCGCAGACCGGCACGCCCAGCGCCTGCAGCGCGTCGAGCAGTGCGCCGTGCGTCTCGGGCAGCGCCCAGCCGCGCACCTCGCCCACGCCGTAGGCGAAGAAGCTCAGCGGACGCCGTGCAGCGATGGCCGGGTCGAGCTGGCGCACCGCACCGGCGGCCGCATTGCGCGGGTTGACGAAGGTCTTCTCGCCCCGGGCTCGCTGGCGCTCGTTGAGGGTTTGGAAGTCGTCACGCCGCAGGTACACCTCGCCGCGGACCTCGATCACGTCGGCTTCGCCACCGGCCAGGCGCAACGGAATCTGCTGGATGGTGCGGATGTTCTGCGTCACGTCCTCGCCCGTCTCTCCATCGCCGCGCGTGGCCGCCTGCACGAGCACGCCGCGCTCGTAGCGCAGGTTGATCGCCAGGCCGTCGAACTTCAGCTCGGCCGCGTACTCGACCGGCGGTTGCCCGTCGCCGAGTTCGAGCTCGCGCCGGACGCGGGCATCGAAAGCCGCCGCGCCGCCGGCCGTCGTGTCGGTCTCGGTGCGGATCGACAGCATCGGCACCGCGTGGCGCACCGGAGTGAAGCCTTCGAGCACCTTGCCGATCACGCGCTGTGTCGGCGAGTCGGCGCCCAGCAGTTCGGGATGCGCCGACTCGAGCGCCTGCAGTTCGGCGAAGAGCCGGTCGTATTCGGCGTCGGTGATTTCCGGATCGTCGAGCACGTAGTAGCGCTGCGCATGGTGATTCAGCAGCGCACGCAACTCGGCCGCGCGCTCGGCAGCGGTCTCTAGGGCGGAGCTCGTGGCGGCAACCGGGCGGTGCTTCATGCGGCAAGTGTAGACAGGCAGCCGTGGCTCAGCGTTCGCATCGAAAAGCCCTTCGCCAGCGGTTGCGGCGCTCCCTGGTCGGGATCCCGTTCATGGACGGGTTGGCGATCCCCCGGCTCGTGTGAGCGCATGAACGACCGCGATGGCGTAGCCGAGCAGCAGCGCCCACTTCAAGCCCGAGCACGCGGCGGAAAGCGCATAGGGAAACGTAGCGGCGGAGCGTGGCGCTTCGATGAGCCACCAGTGCAGCGCATTCTCCGTGGCGTCGAACACGGCAGCGAGCGGCAGTGCCCACCTGGCGGCGACACAAACCGCGGGCGAGCAGCGGGCGAGAAGCGTCGAGCGCTGGGCGAGAAGGTAGCCGAAGCTCCCGTAGCACGCGAGCAGGAGGCAGTCGACCGGCAGGTGTGCGCGGTACCTAGCCAGGTGCCCGGCCGGCCAGGCATCGACCACCGCGGCGAAGGAACCCGGCGTGAAGGCAAACTGGAGCGAGATGATGCCCGGCTCGAGGGGTGCAAGGGTCCAGGCGAGCCCGGTGAACAGGGCGAGCGCTGCAATGCCGGTGAGCCAGACGAGGAACATGGCGGCCCGTCGCCCGGCGCGCGCCGGCGTCGCGCCGGACCGAAGCACCTCTGCAAGTGTGCAGGGCAGGCGCGAGGTTGAGCCGCCTTCGCTGCGCAGTTTCACAGGCGCTTCGCTGCGGCGGCTCAGCTGAAGAGACGTCGAGCGGCGCCCGATCCGGCCGCCAGGCCATGCGTCGCGAGCGTCGCGTACAGGCGCTCGAGTTCGGTGGCGATGCTGGCGAACCCGTCCTCGCTGAGCGTTCGTCCCTGATCGTCGACGACCAGCGCGTCCATGCTCGAAGCCAGTGCCTGCGCGCTCGCCTGCCACGCGGCGAACGGCTGCTGCGCCGGGTCGGTCTGGGCGACGTCGAAGCTCAGCGTCACGTCGCGCACGGCCGCCAGGTTCGGGTCGTCCGCCAGGGCTGCCTGCGTGTCGAAGCCGAGCACCAGCACCGGCGGTCCACCCTCGTCGATCGCCGGCAGCACCATGCGCCCCGACACTGCGCCGGCGACAAAGCCGTGGCGCGCCGCATGCTGCTGGATGAAGCCGACCGACCAGGCCGCGGAGCGACCCCGCAGGTGCAGTGCGAGCTGGGCATCGTGCCCGCCCGCGAAGGCATCGAGCTCGCGCGCCCGGGCCACCGCGTCGAGCATGTCCGGCAGTTCGGGCATCGCGCCGAGCGCGTCGGCAAAGGCCTGCACCTTCTGCACGAACTCCGAGTACTCGATCTCGTTCAACGCACCCGTGCGGTTGGCCATCTGCACGCCTGCCTGCAGCTCGCCGTAACGTTCGCCAAGGGCAATGGCTTCCCACTCGCCCGTCTCGGCGTTCAGCCCTTCGATCAGGAACGGCTTGCTGCCTGCGCGGCGGGTGTGAGGCAGGTGGGCGAGCACGAGTTCGGCGGCCAGTGGTGCCTCGAGCCTGAGTGCCGCGATGGCGTCGATCAATGCATCCAGACGCGGGCTCGCCCGGCGGGACCCCGCACGCGCCAGCGCGACATCGCCCTCGGCGACCTCAACCGCGCTCGTGGTCAGCACCGGCTCGATCTGTGCAGCGAGCTGCGCTTCGCCCGCGGGCGCGGCGCGCCGCGGCCCCGCCCGGCGCGCCTGCCATGCTCCGTGCGCCACCACGGCGGCGAGCGCGACACCGCCGACGATTGCCAGCCCGACCGTCAAGTCATTCATGCCATTTGCCGGTTCGATCGCAGGACGCGCATCAGGCCGCCTCCGCCATGCCGACCGCGCCCTTCATGTCGACCGCGACGATGCGCGAGACGCCCTGCTCCTGCATGGTCACGCCGATCAACTGCTCGGCCATCTCCATCGCGATCTTGTTGTGACTGATGAACAGGAACTGCGTGCTCTTCGCCATCTCGCGCACCAGCGCGGCGTAACGATCGGTGTTGGCGTCGTCCAGCGGCGCGTCCACTTCGTCGAGCAGGCAGAACGGTGCCGGGTTCAGCTGGAAGATCGCGAAGACGAGAGCGATCGCGGTCAGCGCCTTCTCGCCACCCGACAGCAGGTGGATCGAGCTGTTCTTCTTGCCCGGCGGCTGCGCCATCACCTGCACGCCGGCGTCGAGGATCTCGTCACCCGTCATCACCAGCCGCGCCGTGCCGCCGCCGAAGAGCGTCGGGAACATGCGACCGAAGTGTGCATTGACGGCGTCGAAGGTACTCGCCAGGAGTTCGCGCGTCTCGAGGTCGATTCTCCGGATCGCGTCTTCGAGCGTGCCGATCGCATCGAGCAGGTCGGCCATCTGTGCGTCGAGGAAGGCTTTGCGTTCGCGCGAACTCGTCAGCTCGTCGAGCGCGGCCAGGTTCACCGCGCCGAGCGCGGCGATCTCGCGGTTGATGCGATCGATCTCGCCCTGCAACCCCTGAAGCTTCACCGCGCCAGCCGCCACGGTCTGCGCCAGCGTCTCGAGATCGACTTGCGCCTGCATCAACTGCTCGAGGTACTGCGCGCCACCGAGGGCCGCGGCCTGCTCTTCGAGCTGAAGCTTGACAATGGCGTCGCGCAGCGGCTGCAGGCTGCGCTCGAAGCCCATGCGTCGTTCGTCGGCGCGCTTCAGTTCGGCGCTCAGCTCGTCGTAGGCGCTGCGCTGCGCCGAGAGCGCCTTCTCGCGCTGGAGCCGCAGCGTCAGTGCGCTTTCGAGCCCGGCCTGCTCCGACGCGTCGGCCAGCGTCTCGAGCTCGGCTCGCAACTGCGCCGCCGACTGCTCGTTGGCCTCGAGCTGCTGCCGCGCCGTCGCCATGCTGCGCTCGAGCTCGGCGCGCCGGGCTGCAAGCGAGCGAGACGCAAACTGCGCCTCCTGGGCCTGTCGCTCCAGCGCGCGCTGCTGCTCGCGCGCCGCGGCCAGCGCGCGCTCGGCCTCGAGCACGGCCTCGTCGAGATCGGCATCGCGCTCCTGCATCGTGCCGAGCTGCATGTCGAATTCCTCGAAGCGCGCCTCACCCGTTGCGCGACGCCCGGCGAGCGTCTCGAGGTGCTGGTCGATTTCGACGAGCTCGCTCGCCAGCCTCTCGCGCCGCGCCTGCGTGGCCTGCGCCTGCTCGGTCAGGCGCAGCAGTTCCACCTGGATGCGGTGCGAGCGCGTCTGCTCCTCGGCCGCCTCGCGGCGCGCCTGCTCGAGCCGATGCGCTGCGTCGGTGGAAGCCGCCTCGCTGCGGACCAGCGCGCCACGCGACTCGTCGGCGATCAGCGCCTGGGCGCGAAGCTGCAGCGTCAGGTTCTCGATCTCCTGCGCCCGAGCGAGCATGCCGGCCTGTTCGGAATCGGGCGCGTAGAAACTGACCGCGAAGGCGCTCACCGCGTGCCCGGCCGCCGTCATGACCACTTCGCCGTGACTCAGCTTGTCGCGCGAGGCCAGCGCGTCGGCCAGCGTCGGCGCGGTGTATACGCCTTCGAGCCAGTCGTTGAGCAGCGCTTGCAGACCGCTGTCGGCAAGGCGCAGCCGGTCGGCGAGGCGCGGCAGCGTCCGGTGCGTGTTGGCGATGGTCGCCGTCGGCGTCGTGTAGAACGCCAGGCGTGCCGGCGGCGCGTCGTCGGCGAATGCGCACACCGTCTCGATGCGGCCCACCGCGAGGGCGTTCAGGCGTTCTCGAAGCGCAGCTTCGAGCGCGGGTTCCCAGCCGGGCTCGATGTGCACACGGGTCCAAAGGCCCTGCAGGCTGTCGAGGCCGTGAAGTGTCAGCCAGGGCTTGATCTTGCCTTCGGTCTGCACCTTGTCCTGCAGCGCGCGCAACGCGTCGAGGCGCGCCGCGAGGCTGGCCTGCCGGGCTGCCTCGTGGTTCAACGCGTCTTGCCGGGCGCGCCGCTCCTCGTCGAGTGCGGGCACCTCGGTGCCCAGCGCCGCCAGCTGCGCTTCGGCCACCGCCTGTGCCCGTGCGGCATCGGCGCCCTGACGCCTCAGTTCGTCCAGGCGCAAGGCGTCGGGTGGCGCGAGCCCCTTGTCCTCCGCGGCGAGCCGCTCGCGCCGCAGCGTCAGCTGACGCGCCTGCTCCTCGACGCTGCGCGACTCAGCCGCAAGCACCTGGATCTGCTGCTGAACCTGCGCCACCAGCGCGCGCTGATCGCTGCTGCGACCCTGCGCGGCGTGCAGCACCTCTTCGATAGCGGGCAACTCCTCGGCCTGCGTCTCGGTCTGCGCGGCGAGCAGTTCGCCCTGCTCGTCGGCCTGCACGATGCGGCCCGCCACGAGCTCGAGCTCCAGCTGCGCCTCGGCCGCCTGGCTGCTCCAGCGCGCGTTCTGCGCCTGCAATTCGACCAGGCGCTGCTCGAGACGCTGCCGGCCCTCGGCGACGTAGCGTATGCGCTCCTCGAGCCGGCTCACCTCGAGCGACGCCTCGGCGAGCAGACCCTGCGCCGCGTGCAACCCGTCGCCCGCCGCGTAGTGCGCCTGGCGCAAGGTCTCTAGCCCGGCCTCCACATGCCGCAACTCGGCCAGCCGCGCCTCGAGCGCGGTGGTCGCGGCCAGCACGTCGCGCTGAACGCGCTGCTCCTCGCTCGCCGCGTCGCGGTGCTTCAGGAACCATAGCTGGTGCTGCTTCAGGCTGCCTTCCTCCTGCAGGCCGCGGTACTGAGCCGCAACCTCGGCCTGGGCTTCGAGCTTGTCGAGGTTGGCGTTGAGCTCGCGCAGGATGTCGTCCACGCGGGTCATGTTCTCGCGCGTGTCCTTCAGCCGGTTCTCGGTCTCGCGGCGGCGCTCCTTGTACTTCGAAACGCCGGCCGCCTCTTCGAGGAACATCCGCAGTTCCTCGGGCTTGCTCTCGATGATGCGGCTGATCGTGCCCTGGCCGATGATGGCGTAGGCGCGTGGACCCAGCCCGGTGCCGAGGAACACGTCCTGCACGTCGCGCCGACGCACCGGCTGGTTGTTGATGTAGTAGCTGCTCGTGCCGTCGCGCGTCAGCACGCGCTTGACGGCGATCTCGGCGAACTGGTTCCACTGCCCGCCGGCGCGCGCGTCCTCGTTACTGAAGACGAGCTCGACGCTGGCCCGGCTGGCCGGCTTGCGCAGGCCCGAGCCGTTGAAGATCACGTCCTGCATCGACTCGCCGCGCAGCTCGCTCGCCTTGCTCTCGCCGAGCACCCAGCGCACTGCGTCCATGATGTTCGACTTGCCGCAGCCATTGGGCCCGACCACGCCGACCAGTTGGCCGGGCAGTTGGAAATGGGTCGGTTCCGCGAACGACTTGAAGCCGGAGAGTTTGATCGAGTTCAGGCGCATTGGAGAGCGGCGGCGGGAGCGGCGCTGTCGCGCGCAAGTCTTTGATCTGGTTGAGAAATCGCGTGGATTCGCGGGCTCTCTGACGGCCCTGATGATACCATCGCGCCCCTCTCGTCACCCCTCAGCGAAGATGACCGCCATGGCCAAGAAGACAGCCCGTGCCTCGACCCCCAGGGAGCGCCCCGTGCCGCCCCAGCCGCCCACCGTCCCGAGCAAGGAATTGCAGGTCTTCCCCAACCCGGCACCTGGGCGCGACTACCTGATCGAGTTCCAGTTGCCCGAGTTCACCTGCCTGTGCCCGCTGACCGGACAGCCCGACTTCGCGCACTTCACGATCGCCATGGTGGCCGACAAGCGGTGCGTGGAGTTGAAGAGCCTGAAGCTGTACTTCTGGAGCTACCGCAGCGAGGGCGCGTTCCACGAAAAGGTCACCAACGAGGTCCTCGACGACATCGTGCAGGCCACCGCGCCGCGCTTCATCCGCATCACTGCCCAGTGGTATGTACGAGGCGGCATCTACACACCATCGTCGCCGAGCACCGCAAGAAGGGCTGGAAGCCGCAAGCGCAGATCGAACTGCCTGCGCATGGTGCCCAGACGGGGCTGGCCGGTTGAGATGAAACGTCTGCAGGTTCTCGTTACGAGGCAGCCTGCTTTCGGCCCGTTGCCGACCTTTCCGCACGTCCGCTTTGTGCGCCGCGCGGACGCTCGTGTGCCTTTGCCGCAAAGGCGCGTCCGGGCATGCCCGCAAAGGCGCTTGACTGGGGCAGGTCGCGCTGCGCGCCGACTGGGGCCCTGCGAAGCTCGGGCTCGTGGCCCCGTCGCAGAAGCTCGCTTCGTTCGACTGCGCTCACTACGCTCAAACAGCTGTCTGAGCGAGTGAGCGCAGTTGAACGAAGCGCGCTTCGCGACGGGGCCACGAGCCCTGTGCTTCTCAGGCGCCCCAGACGGCGCAGCCGCGACTGCCCGTCAAGCGCCTTTGCGGACTACGCTGGTGCTGCTTGCGGGCAAACGCACAAGAGCGTCCGCGCGGCCACACAGGAGCGGACGCTCGCGAAGTGCCGCAAGGGGCCGCAAGCAGACTTCCGCACGCGAAGACTGACAGCGCGTGAGACCTCCCTACCAGAAGTACGACGTCGCAGTACGCGCCAGCGCGATCGACGGCCAGGGCGTGTTCGCCTCGGAGCTTGTGGCGCGCTGGCGCAAGATCGGTGAGATCCGCGGCGAGTCGATCAGCGTCGTCGAGGCACGCATCCGGGCCACGCGGCACGAGCGGGTGATGATCGTCGAGATCTCGTCGGAGCGGGCAATCGACTTCACCCGCTCGACAGACCCCATGCGCTACACCAACCACTCCTGTTCGCCCAACGCACGCCTCTCCATCCGCCAGGGGCGGGTCGAGTTCTACGCGCTGCGCGAGATCGCGCCGGGCGAGGAGATCACCGTCAACTACGGCACTACGCACCATGAAGGCCGCCTCGCCTGCCGCTGCGGGGCGCCGGGGTGTGCGGGCTGGCTGTAGTGGCGGCCGCCGCGGGCGCTCCTCGATAATCGACGCATGAATCCGCTGCTGGCCAGGCTTCACCCCTACCCGTTCGAACGCCTGCGCGAGCTGACACGCGGCATCACTCCGAACCCGGCGCTCACGCCGATCAGCCTCGGGATCGGCGAGCCGCGCCATGCAACGCCAGAGCTGATCCAGCGCGCGCTGATCGATGCCCTGCCCGGTCTGGCCAGCTATCCGGCGACGGCCGGCGAACCGGCCCTTCGCGAGGCCTGCGCGCAGTGGGTGCAGCGCCGCTACGGCGTGACCCTGGACGCTGCGACGCAGGTACTGCCTGTCAACGGTTCGCGCGAGGCGCTGTTCGCACTCGCGCAGACGGTGATCGACCCGACGCGTCCCGGCGCGACGGTGGTCTGCCCGAACCCGTTCTATCAGATCTACGAAGGCGCGGCGCTGCTCGCCGGCGCCGACACGGCGTTCGCCAACAGCGATCCGCGCCGCAACTTCGCCATCGACTGGTCGCAGATCGACGATGCCAGCTGGTCGCGCACCCAGTTGCTCTACGTCTGCTCGCCAGGCAACCCGACGGGCGCGGTGATGCCCTTGTCCGAGTGGCGAATGCTGTTCGAGCTGAGCGACCGCCACGGCTTCGTCATCGCCAGTGACGAGTGTTACTCGGAGATCTATTTCGGCAACGAGGCGCCGCTCGGGTCGCTCGAAGCGGCGACCCGGCTGGGCCGCGAGGGCTTCAAGAACCTCATCGCCTTCACCAGCCTGTCCAAGCGCTCCAGCGTGCCGGGCCTGCGCTCGGGCTTCGTCGCCGGCGACGCCCGATTGCTGAAAGCCTTCCTGCTCTATCGCACCTACCACGGCAGCGCGATGAGCCCGCCGGTGCAGCGCGCCAGCATCGCGGCGTGGAACGACGAAGAGCATGTGGTCGCCAATCGCCAGCTCTACCGTCGCAAGTTTGCCCAGGTCACGCCCCTGCTGGCGGACGTGCTCGATGTCGCGCTGCCCGACGCCGGTTTCTACCTCTGGGCCGGCGTGCCCGCGGGCGATGACATCGCCTTCGCGCTCCAGCTGCTGGCTCAATACAATGTGGCCGTGCTGCCGGGCAGCCTGCTGGCGCGTGAAGCGCATGGTGCAAACCCCGGCGCCGGGCGCATTCGTCTTGCCCTGGTGGCCGGCGTCGACGAATGCCTGGAAGCGGCGCAGCGCATCGTAGCCTTTGTCGAGTCTCAACGGATCTCTCCATGACCCAAGCTACGCCCCCTCAACTGCAGCACATCGTCGACCTCGCCTGGGAGAGCCGCGCCCAAATCAGCGCCATCAACGCGCCCGAGGTTCGCGACGCCGTCGAACATGTGATCGCCGACCTCAACGCCGGGCGCATCCGCGTCGCCGAGCGCCACGGCATCGGCCAGTGGACGGTGAACCAGTGGGTCAAGAAGGCCGTGCTGCTGAGCTTTCGGCTGCACGACAACGAGATCATGCGTGCCGGCGACCTGACCTTCTTCGACAAGGTGAAGACCAAGTTCTCGCACACCGACGAGGAGACCGTCCGCGCGGCCGGCGTGCGCATCGTGCCGCCGGCGGTGGCACGGCGCGGCGCCTACCTCGCGAGGAACGTGGTGCTGATGCCGAGCTACGTGAACATCGGCGCCTACGTCGACGAGGGCACGATGGTCGACACCTGGGCCACGGTGGGCTCGTGCGCGCAGATCGGCAAGAACGTGCACCTGTCGGGCGGCGTAGGCATCGGCGGCGTGCTCGAGCCGATGCAGGCCAGGCCGACGATCATCGAGGACAACTGCTTCATCGGCGCGCGCTCCGAGGTCGTCGAGGGCGTGATCGTCGAAGAGAATTCGGTCATCAGCATGGGCGTCTACATCGGCCAGAGCACGAAGATCTACGACCGTGCGACCGGTGAGGTGAGCTACGGCCGCATCCCCGCCGGGTCGGTGGTGGTGAGCGGTAACCTGCCTAGTGCCGACGGCACCCACAGCCTGTACTGCGCGGTGATCGTCAAGCGGGTCGACGCGCAGACGCGCGCCAAGACCAGCATCAATGAACTCTTGCGAGCCTGACATGACGCGGATCGAAGAAACCACGATGAGCAGCGGCAACATGGAGCGAGTGCTCCGGCTGATGGCCGACAAGGGCGCGTCGGACGTGTACCTGTCGGCGAACACGCCGATCCTCATCAAGATCAACGGCCAGATCCTGCAGCTCAGCGACCAGCAACTCACGCCGAACCAGCCCCGCCAGCTGCTCGCCGAGCTGCTGACGCCGGTGCAACTCGAGGAACTCGAGGAAACCGGCGAGCTCAACGTGGGCATCGGCCTGTCGGGCATCGGGAGCTTTCGCCTGAGCGGGTTCAAGCAGCGCGGCACGCTGGCGGCCGTGTTCCGCTGCATCCCGCACCAGATCCCGACGCTGGAGAGCCTGAACATGCCGGATCTGCTCAGCACGCTCGCCGTCGCCAAGCGCGGCCTGGTGCTGCTGGTCGGCGCGACCGGCACCGGAAAGAGCACCACGCTGGCGGCGATGCTCGAGCAGCGCAACCAGCAAGTGGCAGGCCACATCCTGACCATCGAGGACCCTATCGAGTACCTGTTCACCAACAAGAAGTCGGTGGTCAACCAGCGCGAGGTCGGTCGCGACACGCAGTCGATGCAGGTGGCGCTGCGCAACGCGCTGCGCCAGGCGCCCGACTGCATACAGATCGGCGAGATCCGCGACCGCGAGACGATGACCTCCGCGCTGAGCTACGCGCTGTCGGGCCACCTGGTGCTGTCGACGATGCACGCCAACAACAGCTATCACGCGCTGAGCCGCATCCTGTCGTTCTACACGCCCGAGGCACGCCCCGCGCTGCTGGCCGACCTGGGCGCCGGGCTGCGTTCGATCGTCTCGCAGCGCCTGCTGCGCGCCACGGCCGGCGGCCGTGTCCCGGCGGTGGAGGTGATGTTCAACACCAAGCTCATCTCCGAGATGATCGAGCAGGGCGACTTCGGCAGCATTCGCGAGGCGATGGAGAAGTCGCTCGCCGAAGGATCTCAGACCTTCGAGCAGGACATCGCACGCCTGATCAACTCAGGCGTGGTCTCGCGCGAAGAGGGCCTGGCCTACGCCGACTCGCCGACCAACCTGATGTGGCGGCTGCAGAACGACCTGACGCCGCAGTCCAAGCCGCAAACCGCGAACGAAGAGCCCGACGATCAAGCGACCTTCACCGAGATCATGCTCGATGCGCCGTCGCATTGAGAACTGACATGTCGCGGGCGCTGCGCCTTGCCGAACAACTGATCGCCTGCCGCTCCGTCACCCCCGACGACGGGGGATGTCAGGCGCTGATCGCCGATCGCTTGCAGCCGCTCGGTTTCGCCTGCGAGACGCTCCGAAGCGGTCCCGCCGACGCGCCGGTCACGAACCTGTGGGCCGTGCGCCGGGGCGCGCCGGACGGCAAGCTGCTCGTCTTCGCAGGCCACACCGACGTCGTGCCGACCGGCCCGCTCGCGCAATGGCAGAGCGACCCGTTCGTGCCGAGCCATCGCGACGGCAAACTGTACGGGCGCGGCGCGGCCGACATGAAGACATCGATCGCAGCGATGGTCGTCGCCGCCGAGGAGTTCGTGCAGATGCACCCCGCTGCGCCCGGTTCGATCGCGCTGCTGATCACCAGCGACGAGGAGGGCCCGGCCGTCGACGGCACGGTGAAGTTGCTGCGAAGTGCTGCAGGCGCGCGGCGAGCGGCTCGACTACTGCATCGTCGGCGAGCCGACCTCGGTCGAACGGCTCGGCGACATGGTGAAGAACGGCCGCCGCGGCAGCCTGTCGGGAACGCTCAGCGTGAAGGGCGTTCAGGGCCACATTGCCTACCCACAACTGGCGCTGAACCCGATCCACAGGGCTGCGCCCGCGCTGGCCGAACTGGTGGCGATCGACTGGGACGCCGGCAACGAGTACTTTCCGCCAACCGGCTGGCAGGTGTCGAACATCCATGCCGGCACCGGCGCGGGCAACGTGATTCCAGGCGAGTTGGTCGTCGACTTCAACTTCCGCTTCGGCACCGAGTCGACACCCGAATCTCTCAAGCGCCGCGTCCATGCCGTGCTCGACCGGCACGGGCTGGACTACGACATCGCCTGGACGCTCGGTGGCGAGCCGTTCCTGACGCCCGTGGGCAACCTGAGCGAAGCGCTGTGCAACGCCATCCGCGGCGAAGCCGGCGTCGAGCCCCGGCTCTCGACGACCGGCGGTACCTCGGACGGCCGCTTCATCGCGAAGATCTGCCCGCAGGTGGTCGAGTTCGGCCCGCTCAATGCGAGCATCCACAAGGTCGACGAACATGTAGCCGTGGCGGATATCGAGCCGCTGAAGAACATCTACCGCAAGACCCTGGAAGCCCTGCTGACATGACGCTCATCGACCTCATCACCGCGCAGAGCGCCCGCCTCAGACAGGCGGGCGTTTCGTTTGGGCACGGCACGACGAACGCCTTCGACGAGGCGGCCTGGCTGGTGCTGTGGTCGCTCGCCATGCCGCTGGACGAACTCGAGTCGCAGGCGAAGCGCGAGTTGAGCGACGAGGAGCGCTCTCGCGCCGAGGCGCTCCTCACGCAGCGCATCGCGACCCGCCAGCCGGCCGCCTACCTGACCCACGAGGCCTGGCTGCAGAACGTGCCGTTCTATGTCGACGAACGCACCATCGTGCCGCGCTCGTTGATCGCCGAGTTGCTCGCCGACGGAGAGGGCGAAGGCACGCTCGACGCCTGGCTGAGCGACCGCACGCGGCGCGTGCTCGACCTGTGCACCGGCAACGGCAGCCTGGCCGTGATAGCCGCGATGGCGTATCCGGAGATCACGGTCGACGCCTGCGATATCTCCGAGGACGCGCTGGCCGTGGCCCGCATCAACGTCGAGCGCCACGAGCTCTCGCATCGCATCACGCTCGTGCAGTCGGATCTGTTCGCGGCGCTTCACGGCGTCTACGACCTGATCGTCTGCAACCCGCCGTACGTGAACACGCGCCAGCATGGCCGCCCTGCCCGCCGAATACCGGGCCGAGCCGGCGCTGGCGCTTGCCGGTGGCGACGACGGCATGGACCTCGTGCGCCGCATCCTGGGCGACGCGCCGGCACACATGAGCGACGAGGGCGTGCTCGTGCTCGAGATCGGCCACGAGCGGCATCACTTCGAGCACGCCTTCCGCCGCCTCGACGTGGCTTGGCTGGAAACGAGCGGCGGCGACGACCAGGTGCTGCTCGTCACGCGCGACGCCTTGCAGGGCTGGAGCCGCCGATGATCACGCTGCGCAAGCTCACGCTGCGTCGCGGCAGCAAGGTCGTGCTGAACCAGGCCGACCTGACGCTGAACCCGGGCGAGAAGGTCGGCCTCGTCGGCCGCAACGGCGCCGGCAAGTCTTGCCTCTTCGCGCTGCTGACGCACAAGCTGCAGGCCGATGCCGGCGATGCCGACTATCCGGCCCGCTGGCGCCTGGCCGAGGTCGTGCAGACGATGCCGGAGACCGACGACGGCGCCAGCGACTACGTGCTGCAGGGCGACACGCGGCTGATGGAGGCCGAGGCCGCGCTTGCCGCCGCCGAAGCCGCCGACGATGGCCACGCGATGGCCGAGGCGCACCACGAGCTGGCCGAAGCCGGCGTGTTCGACGCCCGTCCGCGCGCCGCAGGCACTGCTGATGGGCCTCGGGTTCAAGCTCGAACAGCTCGACGCGCCGGTGAACAGCTTCTCCGGCGGGTGGCGGATGCGCCTGCAACTCGCCCGCGCGCTGATGTGCCCGGCCGACCTGATGCTGCTCGACGAACCGACCAACCACCTCGACCTCGACGCGCTCGTCTGGCTCGAAGCGTGGCTGCAACGCTACGAGGGCACGATGATCGTGATCAGCCACGACCGCGAGTTCCTCGACGCGATCACCCGCGTCACGGTGCACCTCGACGAAGCGCAGCTGACGCGCTACACCGGCAACTACAGCGCCTTCGAGGAGATGCGCGCGATCCGCCTCGAACAGGCCGCGGCCGCGTTCGGCAAGCAGCAGGAGCGCATTGCACACCTGCAGAAGTTCATCACCCGCTTCAAGGCCAAGGCGAGCAAGGCCAAGCAGGCGCAGAGCCGGGTCAAGGCGCTCGAACGCATGGAGCGCCTGGCACCGGTGCTGACGGCGAGCGACTTCAGCTTCGAGTTCCGCGAGCCGCTCGCGCCTGCCCAACCCGATGCTGAGCTTCGACGACGTGCTCGTGCGGCTATCGCAGCGACGAAGGCGAGACGACGATCGTGCGCGGCATCCGGCGCTCGGTGCTGGCCGGGCCAGCGCATCGGCATCCTGGGCGCCAACGGCCAGGGCAAGTCGACCCTCGTGAAGACGGTGGCGCGCATGCAGCCGCCGCTCGGCGGGCCACATCGATCGAGGGCAAGGGCCTCGTGATCGGCTACTTCGCGCAGCAGGAGCTCGACGTCCTGCAGCTGGACGAAGGGCCGCTCGCGCACATGGTGCGCCTGGCGCAGGGACATCGGCCCGATGGCGCGCGAGCAGGAGCTACGCGACTTCCTGGGCAACTTCCGCTTCGTCGGCGAGATGGTGCACCAGGCGGTGGGCTCGCTGTCGGGCGGCGAGAAGGCGCGCCTCGTGCTCGGCGATGCTCGTCTGGCAGCGCCCCAACCTGCTGCTGCTCGACGAGCCGACCAACCACCTCGACCTGACAGACGCGCGAGGCGCTGTCGATGGCGCTCAACGAATACGAAGGCACGGTGATGCTCGTCAGCCACGACCGCGCGCTGCTGCGCGAGGTGTGCGACGAGTTCTGGCTCGTCGCCGGCGGCGGCGTGCAGCCGTTCGACGGCGACCTCGACGACTACCAGCAGTGGCTGCTCGAGCAGTCGCGCGAGGCTGCGCGGGCGGCCAAGGCGACCCGCGCAGACAACCTGCCTGCGCCGGCGGTCACGGCGCCGCCGAAGACGCCGCTGCAAGCGCCGCCAGCCGTCTCCGGCAAGCGCGACGAGCGCAAGGCGGGTGCTGCGGCGCGACAGAAGATCGCCGAGCAGACCAAGCCCCTGAAAGCCGAGCTGGCGCGGGTCGAGAAGCGCATGGCCGAAGCCATCGCGCAGCGCGAGCGGCTGACCGAAGCGCTCGCCCGGCCCGACAGCAGCCCGATCGAACGAGCCGAGCAGGGCCGGCAGCTTCGACGGGCCAGCGCCGAACTCGAGGCGCTCGAGGCTCGCTGGCTGGAACTCGGCGCGCAGATCGAAGCGCTGGCCGCGACCTGAGCCCGCCTTCCGAACAGTTTGCCCGGGCCAGAGGGTCTTGAGTTGCGCTGCAACGCGCGCCCGAGCTTCCGTGGCAACATCGTCGCGTCCAAGGTCCCGTCCGCACCCACAAAGGAAGTTCGCCATGACGCTCCAGAAAGTCCTCTACACCGGCCGCGCCACGTCCACCGGCGGCCGTACCGGCACCTCCGAGTCGTCCGACGGCGTGCTCAAGGTCGCGCTGTCCACTCCCAAGGAACTCGGCGGCGCCGGCGGTCCGGGTACGAATCCGGAGCAGATGTTCGCCGCCGGCTACTCGGCCTGCTTCCTCGGCGCGATGAAGGCAGTCGCGGCGAAGCAGAAGATTGCACTGCCGGCCGAGGTATCGATCACCGCCGACGTGGGCATCGGCCCGCTTCCGGTCGGCTTCGGCATCCAGGTCGCGATGGCGATCAAGGTGCCCGGCATGGAGCGCGCCGCCGCCGAGGCGCTCGTCGCTGCAGCGCACCAGGTGTGCCCCTACTCGAACGCGACGCGCGGAAACATCGACGTCACCCTGACGGTCGTCTGAGCCGACGCGGCGCGGCACCCTGGGGCGCTACGCCGCACGGAGCAAGCGCAGCAGCAACTCCACCCGCGCCTGCGCGGGCGTGAGCGTGCCGGCCGACTCGCAACGCGTCGTGCGCGGTCGGCACGACGGCGCCCGCGGCGACCCGAGAGCAACGCAAGCACCTGCACGCCGCCTTCCTCGCGCGCACGCAGCAACGCCTGCTCCAGCCCTTGGTGCAGCGTGCCGTTGCCGGTGCCGGCCACGACGATGCCGTCGATGCCGTGCGGCACAAAGCGCATCGACGACGCTTCCGTCGGCGCCGGCATGACTGGTCACGATGGCCACGCGCGGCGGCTTCTCGCGGGCCAGCACCTGAAGACCCAGGGCTTCACCCTCGGGCCACGGCCGCCAGAGTGTGGTCAGTCCTTCCTGCACCGCGCCGAGCGGCCCCGCATCGCCCGAAGCCGAAGGCGTCGAGCCGGTAGGTGTGGACCTTGCGCACGTCGGCGCCGTGGATGCGGCCGGCCAGCACCGCCACGCACGCCCCGCGCGCCGGGTGGCGCGCCACGCGTCACGGCGTCGAGCAGGTTCTGCGGCCCGTCGGCTGAGCAGCGCGGTGGCCGGGCGCATCGCGGCGGTCAGCACCAGCGGCTTGGCAGGCGCCAGCACGCGGTGCAGGAAATAGGCGGTTTCCTCCAGCGTGTCGGTGCCGTGGGTGACCACCACGCCGGCCACCTCGGCGCGCGCCAGGTGGTGCGCCACGCGCGCTGCGCGCAGGCGCATGCCAGGTGGCGAAGTCCATGTCCTTGCTGTCGAGCTGCGCCACCTGCTCGGCTCTCGCATCGACTGCCGCCAGCGCGGGCATCCGCCGCCACCAGGTTGGCAACGCCGAGCTGCGCCGGCGGTGTAGCCGACGTTGTCGCGGCGTCGCCGCCGTGCCGGCAATGCGTGCCGCCGGTGCCCAGGATCACGACGATTCTTGGAACGGTGTTTTGCATTTCTGCGCTATCTGGATGAAAATACAGTCACTGGATAAAACTCCAGCCATCGAATGCGGCCAGTCGCCATGCGAAGAACAGCCCAAGCTTACCGACGCGCCAGCAGCAGATCCTCGAGCTGGTGCAGAGCGCCATCGAGCGCACCGGCGCGCCGCCGACGCGGGCCGAGATCGCCGCCGAGCTCGGCTTTCGCTCGGCCAACGCGGCCGAAGAGCATCTGCAGGCACTCGCACGCAAGGGCGTCATCGAACTGGTGGGCGGCACCTCGCGCGGCATCCGCCTGCAGTCTGACACATTGCGCGCGCTGAACCAGGCGCGCAGCACGCAGTTCAGCCTGCCGCTGCCCGGCCTCGCGCAACTGACGCTGCCGCTGGTGGGCCGCGTCGCCGCCGGCAGCCCGATCCTGGCGCAGGAACACATCGACCAGACCTACCTGCGTCGAGGCCAGCATGTTCCCGCGCCGGCCCGACTACCTGCTCAAGGTGCGCGGCATGAGCATGCGCGACGCCGGCATCATGGACGGCGACCTGCTCGCCGTGCAGAAGAGCCAAGGACGCCAAGAACGGCCAGATCGTCGTCGCGCGCCTGGGCGACGACGTCACCGTCAAGCGCTTCAGGCGCAGCGGGCACGGCATCGAGCTGATCCCCGAGAACCCCGACTTCGAAACCATCGTCGTCGCCGCCCAGGGCCACGCGGTTCGAACTCGAAGGCATGGCGGTCGGGCTGATCCGCAACAACATGATGATGTGATCGTGCGCTGCACCCGCGTCAAGCAGCCCGAAGGCCGCGCATCACCGGCGACGTGCCAGAGCGCTCGAACAGCTGCCCAACATCGGCCCGTCGCTGGCCGCCGACCTGCGCCCGCTCGGCATCGTGCACCCGCGCGAACTGGCGGCGCGCGACCCCTTCGTGCTCTACCAGGAGCTGTGCGCGCACACCGGCCAGCGCCAGGACCCCTGCGTGCTCGACACCTTCATGGCCGCCACCGACTTCATGCGCGGCGCCGCGGCGGCGCCGTGGTGGGCCTACACCGCACGGCGCAAGCGGAGTTCGGCCCTGTTTGATTGAACGCGTGGCAGCCTTCGAGGCACGCGCGAGGCCGGATCTGGCCGCCCTTCGAGCCCCTTTTCCCGGCATCCAGGCGCTGCCGCGTCGGCAACACTGGCTCTAACCCCCGACTTCGATCCGCTCCCGCCCATGCTCCCAGGCCTACTGCATCGAATGCGTCGTCCGGACGGCCGTGCCGCGGCGCACTGCCGGGTCGAGGTCTGCCCGCCTTCGCTGCTGCAGGGCAGCGCGCTCCCGGCTCCCGGTTGGCGCGCCGGATTGCGCGATTGGCTGAGCACCGGCTGGAGCGTGTCCGCCAGCGGAGTGCAAGGCCCGGCGCGGGGACACGCTGGCCGCGAGCAAGCCGGAGATCGGCGCTTGTGTACCGTGCGCGAGGAGTTCCTGGAAGCGCTGCAAGACATCCATAACCAGGAGGTCGCCGTGCTGCGCCACCGTATCGGCATCGCGCACTCGTTGCGCGAGCTCTGGCACTTGCGCCCGCAGCTCTTCGAACTCGTCGCGCTGCGCTTCAGCCAGACCGAAGCGCAGGCCGCCTCGACCCGCTGAACCGCCACTTTCCGACGCGCTCGCCACGCTCGGGCTTCGCGCCGCTCTAGGGCTCCTAGGACACGCGGAGATAGTCGCCCTTGCCGATCTCGACGCCGCCGTGGCGCAACAGCGCGTAGGCGGTGGTGACATGGAAGAAGAAGTTCGGCAGCGCGTAGTGCTTCAGGAAGGCCTCGCCCTTGAACAACAGCGGCTCGCCGGCGCGCCGGGGTACGGTGATCTCGCGCTCTTCGCTGCCATCGATTTGCGCCGCTGGCACTGACTGGACGTAGGCGATGGTCTTGCGAACGCGGCGCGCGCAGGTCGTCCAGCGTGGCCTCGTTGTCGTCCCACTTCGGCGCCTCGACGCCGGCCAGGCGCGCCATGCAGCCCTTGGCCGTGTCGCTGGCGATCTGGACCTGCGGTGAAAGGCAGCATGTCGGGCGCCAGGCGCAAGCCGAGGTAGATCGCGGGGTCGAACTTGCGGGCCACGGCGTGCGCCTCGGCCTTGTCGAGCCAGCGAGCCAGGTTGCCGAGCATGCGGACAAAGACCGGCGCACTGGCCGAGTGCATCGAAATGGACATCGTGAATGTCTCCTGGGGTGGGAGCGGTGCGCGATGCTAGAAGCGCGCCCGCGTGCAGAATCGTGGCAACGCGACCCTTGCGCCAACCATGAACATCATCATCCTCGACGACTACCAGGACGCCGTGCGCAAGCTGCAAGTGCGCGGCGCAGCTGGAACACCTCAACGCCAAGGTCTTCACCAACACCGTCAAGGGCATCGGCCAGTTGTCGGTGCGCCTGCGCGACGCCGAGGTGCTGGTGCTGATCCGCGAGCGCAGCCACGTTTCCGCGCCAACTGCTCGAGAAGCTGCCCAAACTCAAGCTGATCGCGCAGACCGGCCGCGTCGGGGCGCACATCGACATCGACACCTGCACCCGGATGGGCATCGCCGTGGCCGAGGGTGCGGGTTCGCCGGTGGCGCCGGCCGAGCTGACCTGGGCGCTGATCATGGCCGCGATGCGCCGGCTGCCGCAGTACATCGGCAACCTCAAGCACGGCGCCTGGCAGCAGTCGGGGCTGAAGGCGGCCTCGATGCCGCCCAACTTCGGCATCGGCATGGCGCTTGAAGGGCAAGCACGCTCGGCGTCTGGGGTTACGGCAAGATCGGCACGCTCGTGGCCGGCTACGGGCGCGCGTTCGGCATGCAGGTCACGGTGTGGGGCAGTGAGGCCTCGCGCGACTGCGGGCGCGCGCCGACGGCTCCTGGCCGCGCGCCGTCCCGCGAAGCCTTCTTCGAGGCGTGCGACGTGCTGTCGCTGCACCTGCGCCTGATCGCCGAGACGCGTGGCCTGGTCGACTCGGACGACCTGTCGCGCATGAAGCCGACGGCGCTGTTCGTCAACACCTCGCGCGCCGAGCTGTTGACAGAAGGCGCGCTGGTTTCGGCGCGCTCAACCGGGGCCGCCCGGGCATGGCCGCGGTCGATGTGTTCGAGAGCGAGCCGATCCTGCAGGGCCACCCGCTGCTGCGCCTGGAAAACGCCGTCTGCACGCCGCACATCGGCTACGTCGAACAGGACAGCTACGAGCTGTACTTCGGCGCGGCGTTCGACAACGTCGTCAACTTCATCAATCAGCAAGCCGACCAACATCGTCAACCCGGATGCGCTGAAGGTGATGCGTTGAGCGTGGTGCCGCACGCGCCGTCCGTGCCGCGACCGGACCGCCGCTCGGCCCGTTGACTTGTGCGCGTCTTCAACGCACTGGCGCTGCAGGGATTCGGCGGCGTGCTGCCGGTGGCACAGCGCGAGCTGGTCGAGCGAACGGCTGGCTGACGCGCGAGCAGTTCGTCGAGACCCTGTCGATCGGCCAGGTATTGCCGGGCCCCAACATCATCAACATGGCGCTGATGATCGGCGACCGGTTCTTCGGCTGGCGCGGCGCTTTCGCGTCGCTGGCCGGTTTGCTCGCGCTGCCGCTGGTGATCGTGCTGACGCTGGCTGCCGTGTACGTGCACTGGGCCACACGTGCCGCTGGTCGCCGGCGCATTGCGTGGCATGGGTGCGGTGGCCGCAGGGCTGATCGTCGCAACCGCGCTCAAGCTGGCCCGCCCGCTCGCGCCAACCCGCTCGGCCTGCGGACTGTGTGCTGGCGCTGGCGCGCCACCTTGGGCGCCGTGGGCGTCGCGCGCTGGCCGCTGGTGTGCGTCGTGCTCGGCCTCGGGCGGCGGCCTGGCCATCGCGTGGTGGCTGGCTCGGCGAAGCGTGCGACTGAGCCGGCCTCAGCCGTGCATCCGATCTGCTGGCGTTGTTCGCGCACTTCCTGGTGCTGTCGCTGCTGGCCATCGGCGGTGCGATCACAACGGCGCCGGAAATCCATCGCTATCTGGTGGTCGATCAGCGCTGGATCACCGACGCGCAATTCAGCGCGTCGGTCGCGCTGGCCCAGGCAGCGCCGGGGCCCAACGTGCTGTTCGTCGCCGTGATCGGCTTGAAGTCGCCGGCCCGCTGGGCGCGGTGGCCACGCTGGCTCGGCATCCTGATGCCGTCGACGACGCTGGCGCTCTGGGCCACGCGCTGGGGGCGCAGCGGCGCGACAGGCGCGGCGTGCGCGCCTTCGCGCCGGCCTGGCACCGCTCACGATCGGCCTGCTGCTGTCCACCGGCTGGGTGCTGACCGATCCGGCGCGCGACCACTGGGGTTGCTGGCGCTGGTGGCCTCACCGTGGTCGTGATGCTGCGCAGCACGGCCGAGCCCGATCTGGATGGTCGCCGCCGGCATGCTGGCCGGCGCGCTCGGCTGGGTGTAGCGCAAGATCGCGTCGAGCGCTCGCTCGTCAGCCGCGGCCGACGAACGGCATCTTGGTCGCCATCACCGTCATGAACTGCACGTTGGCGTCCAGCGGCAGGCTCGCCATGTGGACGACCGCGTCGGCCGACGTGCTGCACGTCCATCATCGGCTCGACGGCGATCTGGCCGTTGGCCTGCTGCACGCCCGTGGCCATGCGCGCGGCCATCTCGGTCAGCGCATTGCCGATGTCGATCTGGCCGCAGGCGATGTCGTAGCGTGCGGCCGTCGAGCGAGGTCGACTTGGTCAGCCCGGTGATCGCGTGCTTGGTCGAGGTATAGGGCGCCGAGTTCGGCCGCGGCGCGTGCGCCGAGATCGAGCCGTTGTTGATGATGCGGCCGCCGCGCGGCAGCTGGCGCTTCATCAGCTTGAACGCCTGCCTGCGTGCACAGGAAGGCGCCGGTCAGGTTGATGTCGACACGCTCTGCCACTGCTCGAACGTCAGGTCCTCGAGCGGCACGCCCGGGGCGCCGAGGCCGGCGTTGTTGAACAGCAGGTCGAGCCGCCCGAACGCGTGCTCGGTGCGCTCGAACAGCGCCGCGCACCGATGCGGGGTCGCTCACGTCGGTCGGCAGGGCCAGCGCCCTTGCCGCGGGCACCGGCCTCGGCGACCGCCTCGTCGAGCAGTCGCTTGCGCCGCCCGGCGAGCACGACGCGGTAGCCGTCGCCCAGCAGCGCGAGCGCGACCGCCTTGCCGATGCCGGTGCCGGCGCCGGTGACGATCGCGACCTTGTCGTGTGGACTCATGCGCGCCTCTGTCTGAAACGAGCGCCGCTACGCCGACGCCAACCGCGGCACCGTGAAGTACTCGACTCCATCGCCTTGCGGGTGCGGTAGGCGTCGGTCGTGGTGTCGATCGCCACATCGGCCCAGCTCAGGCTCTGGTCCTTGCCACCGGCCGCAGCAGCCTGACGTGGTGCGCAAGCCCCAGCGGCAGGCCGCCCATCGCGCGCGACGTGGCCGCGGGGAGCAGCTTGCCCAACACGGTGTAGCCGCCCTCGCCATCCAGCATTTCGCCCGGCGCGAGGTCGCGCTTGGCGGTGGCCACCACGTCGGCGTTGAAGCAGGTCGCCACGCCGGTGGGCTCGCTGCGCAGCGCCACGCTGGCGACGGAGATGCCGACTTCCAGCCCGATCAGGTGCCAGCGCCTGTACAGCTGAAGTAGCGCCCGCTGGGGTCGGTGAGGGCGTTGTATTCCTCGAAGCAGCTCCGGATGTATTCGGTGTCGCCCTCGATCCTGACCCAGACGCCCATGCGGATGTCGTAGGGGATCTTGCGGCCGTCGGCCTCGAGCCAGGAGACCACCTCGACCATGCCCTTGCGCTCGAGCACGCCGCCTTCGCTGTTCGGCCGCGTGAGGGACGGGATGTCGTCGACGTGGCCGGCGGGAACCGCAGGCCGCGCTCGGCACCTCAAGGCCCGTGGCGTTGGCGATCGCGGTGCATCTCGATCGCCGGCTTGGAGCCGTCGAGAAAGCATTGAACATTTTCGGATTCAGGCCGCCCGCGCCGCCTGCTCGGCCGTCAGGCCGTAGTGGCCCCACACCGTCTCGGGCGTCGACTCGCCGAATTGCGGCAGCCATTGTGCCCGCGGCCGGCGGCGACCACCGGGAAGCCGCAGGTGCGCGCCCAGTCCACCAGGTCGCAGATCAGCGCCGGCTGGTCGCCAAAGGCCAGCGAATAGATGACGCCCGCCTCGGCCGCCTTGCGCGCCAGCAGCGGCCGCAGAACGCATCGGCCTCGACCGTCACGTTGACGACATGCTTGCCGCTGCGCGAACGCCGCCAGGCAGTGTTCGACCGCGGCGATCGGGCTCCCGGTGCATTCGACGATCATGTCGATCGCCGGATGCGCGACCAGCGCCTGCCAGTCGTCGCCGACATGCGTGTGCCGTGCGTCATCGCGTCGTCGAGCGAGACGCGCCTGCGTGCGCTGCGCTTCCCAGCCGACGCGCCGAGGTTGGCGCGCAGCTGCGCGGGCGACAGATCGGCGATGCCCGACCAGGTGCACGCCGGGCGTGCGCGGCACCTGCGCCAGGTACATCGAGCCGAACTTGCCGGCGCCGATCAGGCCGATGCGCACCGGCCGGCCTTCTGCCGCGCGTTGCAACAGTTTCGCGTACAGGCTCATCTCATCTGCTCCACGATGCTTGATCCAATCCGCGGTACGTGGTCCATAGAGGTTTCCGCTCGAGTGTCAGCTGTCGGCCCGTTGCTGCCTTTCGCGTGCGTCCGCTCTTGTGTGACCTCAGCGCGGCGCGGCAGGCGGTGCCCGGCAGGGGCTCATGCTGTGGCGGTCGGCGCTGCGCGCCGACTCCACTGCGATGCTCGGCCCGCGGTCGCGTCGCAGAACTCACTGCGTTCGCTGCGCTCTCTCCGTTCGAACAACTGCGCCGAGTCAGTCTACGAAGCGCGCTTCGCGCGCCGACCCCGGGCCTGCGCTTCTCGTCGCCACAGAAATCGCCCCCACCGGGCACCGCCCGCCGCGCGGACCCTCTTGTGCCTTTTCCCGCAAGAAGCACCAGCGTGTCCGCAAAGGCGCGTTCGGGCAGATCGCGGCGCGCCTCTGGGGCGCCGAGAAGCACAGGGCTCGTGGCCCCGCGCGAAGCGCGAATCGTCAACTGACTCGTCGCAGTTGTCTGAGCGCAGTGAGCGCAGCGAACGAAGCGAGTTCTGCGACGGGGCCGCGAGCCCGAGCATCGCAGGGCAGTCGGCGCAAAGCGCCGACCGCCCCAGTCAAGCGCTGCGGGCTGCCCGGACGCGCCTTTGCCGCACCGACGTGCGCGCGCAAAGCGAACGTTCAAGGTCGGCAAGGGGCCGAATGCAGACGACCACTGAAGGAAGCAGTGCGAATTCATGCTCAGCGCGGGTTCTCGAAAAACACGTACTGGCTGAAGTCGCTGACCTCGAAGTACACGCGCTTCTCGCCGTTGTCGACGATGCCGTTCAGGTTCTCGTCGAGCACGCCGTAGCCGAAACGATAGGCTCGCGGCGCGTTGTCGTCGGTGCCCAGGGCGGTGCTCAGCTTGTCGATCTTCAGGAAGCGTTTGACGACCTTGTCGCCGCCGTAGACCTCGAGCACGCCATTCGTGCCGGTCCAGTTCTGGATCTCGCGCTTGAGTTGGTTCTGCCGCTCCTGGGTGCAGCCGACGAGCGCGAGCGCAAGGCTCAAAGGCAGCAGCAAGGCACGCATCACATCTCCTTGGTACCGAAGATCTTGTCGCCTGCATCGCCGAGCCCGGGAATGATGTAGCCGACCTCGTTCAGATGACTGTCGACGGCTGCCGTCCAGCAGCGCACGTCGGGATGCTTGCTCTCGAGAGCCGCAATCCCCTCGGGCGCGGCCACCAGCACCAACGCGCGGATGTCCTTGCAGCCGCGCTGCTTCAGCAGGTCGATCGTCGCGATCATCGAGCCTGCCGTGGCGAGCATCGGGTCGACGATGATCGCGGTGCGCTCGTCGAGGTGGCCGACGAACTTCTCGAAGTAGTTCTCCGGCTGCAGTGTCTCGTGGTTGCGGCTCAGCCCGACGACGCTGATCTTGGCGCTGGGAATCATGTCGAGCACGCCGTCGAGCATGCCCAGGCCGGCACGCAGGATCGGCACGACGGTGACCTTGCGGCCGCGGATCTGCTCGATCTCGGTCGGCCCGCTCCAGCAGGCGATGGTCGTCTTCTCGAGCGGGAAATCGGCTGTCGCCTCGTACGCCAGCAGGCGCGCCAGCTCGTTCGTCAGCTCGCGGAACTTCTTCGTCGAGATATCGTCTTCGCGCAGCAGGCCGACCTTGTGCTTGACGAGCGGATGCTGGACATCGATCACTGGCATGGGCCTCTCCCTAGGGTTGCTTCTTGATTCTCTGGCGCAGCGCCTCATACAGGCAGATGCCGCTGGCCACCGAAACGTTCAGGCTCTCGACCGCTCCCCGCATCGGCACGCGCACCAGTTCGTCGCAATGGCGGGCCGTGAGCTGGCGCATGCCGGAGCCCTCGGCGCCCAGCACCAGCGCCACGGGTCCGGTGAGGTCGATTTCGTAGAGGGATTTGGATGCGTCGTCAGAGGTGCCGACGACGCGGATGTCGCGCTCCTTCAGCTCGCCCAAGGTGCGCGCGAGGTTGGTCACCATGAAGTAGGGCACGGTTTCGGCCGCCCCGCTCGCCACCTTGGCCACGGTGGCGTTGATGCCGACCGCGTGGTCCTTCGGCGCGACGACCGCATGCGCACCGGCGCCGTCGGCCACGCGCAGGCATGCGCCCAGGTTGTGCGGATCGGTCACGCCGTCCAGCACGAGCAGCAGCGCCGGGCCTTCGACGGCGTCCAGCGTGTCGTCGAGCGAGTTCGACCTCGACACAGGCGTCACGCGCGCCACGACACCCTGGTGACGAGACGTGCCGCTGAGGCTGGCCAGACGCGAGTCGTCGCTGTCGATCAGCTTCGCGCCGGCCTCACCCGCCCGCGCGACGAGGGCGCGCATGCGTTGGTCGCGCCGGCTGGCGTCCACGTGGATCTCGACGACCGTCGACGGCGCTGCCTTCAACCGCACGGTGACGGCGTGGAAGCCGAACAGGATCTTGTTGCTCATGCGGCGATGGTAGCGGCTGGCCGCTGATGGGAATTCAGGCGCGAAGCTTCAGCCACAGCATCAAGGCCGCGATCAGCAGCGGCTGGTGCAGCATGTAGAAGGTGAGCGACCAGCGCCCCAGCACCGCGAGCGGTTTCAGCGCGGCGGGCACGGAGCCGTCCAGCCAGGACCGCCGATTCGCCAGCAGCCATCGCCCCGCCGCCAGGCCCCACCACATCACGCCCAGCCACGGCAGCAGCGGCACGTAGTCCTCGGTGATCGGCTTGTGCGTGACCAGCCCGGACCAGCTCCACAGAGGGCTGTCGAAGAACGGGTGCGCGGCGAGCCGCGGCAGCGCGATGGCCAGCGCGCCCAGCGGCCACAGCCAGCGGCCCCAGCCGCCCGTCAGGCGGGTGACGATCAGCATCGCGGCAATGCCGTGCAGCACGCCGAACGCGATGTAGCTTCGCGGGAACATCAGGTACGAGCCGATTGTCACGAGCAGCGCACAGACGGCCACCTGGGCCCAGCGCCTCCAGAAGCGCGGCCAGCCCTGACCTTGCTCCAGCGCGACCGCCTGGCCGAGCCCGGCGCAGAACAGAAACAGGGTCACGATGCAGGCGCGCTGCACCGTCCACAGCGGGTCGTGATAGAAGTCCTGCCGGGTCACCAGGCCGAAGTGGTTCAGGTCGAACCCGAAGTGGAACAGCGCCATCCAGACGATCGCCGCGCCTCGCAAGGCGTCGAGGCGGCCGAAACGCTGAACGGCAGGCTGGTTCGTTGCGGACACCGCTGAACGATATCGCAAGCGCGTCGGCGCCTGCAGATCAGCCCACCCAGCGCCGCGCATTGGCGAGCATGCGCATCCACGGGCTCGCGCTTGCGGGGTCGCCCGAGGTCCAGCTCATCTGCAGGTTGCGAAACACCCGCTCGGGATGCGGCATCAACGCCGTGAAGCGGCCGTCGGCCGTGGTCACGGCGGTCAGCCCGCCCGGACTGCCGTTCGGGTTGAACGGATAGGCCTCGGTCGCCTCGCCGCGTGGGTCGACGAAGCGCATCGCCGCGTGCACCCCACCCGCGTCGCCGCGCTGCGAGAAGTCGGCAAAGCCCTCGCCGTGCGCCACCGCGATCGGCAGCCGGCTGCCGGCCATGCCGGTGAAGAACAGGCTCGGACTGTCGAGCACCTCGACCAGCGACAGCCGCGCCTCGAACTGCTCGCTCCGATTGCGCGTGAACTTCGGCCAAGCGTGCGCGCCGGGAATGAGGGGCGCGAGCGCGGCCATCATCTGGCAGCCGTTGCACACGCCCAACGCGAAGCTCTCGCTGCGCCGGAAGAACGCGGCGAACTGCTTTGCGAGTTGCGCATTGAAGAGGATCGATCGGGCCCAGCCCTCCCCGGCGCCCAGCGTATCGCCGTAGCTGAAGCCGCCGCAGGCGACGAAGCCCTGGAACATATCCAGCCGCGCACGGCCGGACTGCAGGTCGCTCATGTGCACGTCGAAGGTGTCGAAGCCGGCCTGGGCCATCGCATAGCTCATCTCGACCTGGCTGTTCACGCCCTGCTCGCGCAGGATCGCGACCCTCGGCCGCGCGCTGTTGACGAACGGCGCGGCGACGTCTTCGGTCGCATCGAAACTCAGGTGCAGATGCAGGCCCGGATCGTCCGGCGCCCCTGCGGCAGCGTGCTCGGCGTCAGCGCAAGCCGGGTTGTCGCGCAGCCGCGCGATGCGCCAGCTCACCTCGTCCCAGGTCTGGTGCAGCTGCACCAGCGGCGCGCTGAATACCGCTTTCGCGTCGCGCCAGATCTCGATCAGGCCGCGCGTCGTTCGGCTTGCCGATGGCGTGGCTGTGCCGGCTCAGGCCGTGCTCGCGCAGCGTCGCGAACACCGCGTCGCGCTCGGCCGCGCGGACCTGGATCACGACGCCCAGCTCCTCGTTGAACAGCGCCTCGAGCGTGAGTTCGTTGCGCCGCTCGCCGACCTGTGCGGCCCAGTTCTTCGAGTCGCCGACATCGGCACGGCTGTCGGCGATGCCGTCGCCCTCGGTCACCAGCATGTCGACGTTCAGGCTCACGCCGCAATGCCCGGCGAATGCCATCTCGCACACCGCGGCCCACAGCCCGCCGTCGCTGCGGTCGTGGTAGGCGAGCAGCCGGCCTTCGGCGCGCAGCCGGTTGACGGCGACGAAGAGCCGCCGCAGCCGATCGGCATCGTCGAGATCGGGCACGCTGTCGCCGCTCTGGGCCAGCGTCTGCGCGAGGATCGAGCCGGCCATGCGGTTGCTTCCTTGGCCGAGGTCGATCAGGATCAGCGTGCTGTCGCCGGGCTGCAGCTGTGGCGTCAGCGTGCCGCGCACGTCGTCCAGCGTCGCGAAGGCGGTGGCGATCAGCGACACCGGCGCCGTGACCTGCTTCGCTTCGCCGCCTTCGCTCCAGCGTGTGCGCATCGACAGGCTGTCCTTGCCGACCGGCACGCTGATGCCGAGCGCCGGGCACAGTTCCATGCCGACCGCGCGCACGGTGTCGTACAGCGCCGCGTCTTCGCCGGGCTCACCGCAGGCGGCCATCCAGTTGCAGCTCAGCTTCACGCGACTCAATTCGACCGGCGCGGCGAGCAGGTTGGTCAGCGCCTCGGCCACCGCCATCCGGCCCGAGGCCGGGGCGTCGAGCGCGGCCAGCGGCGTGCGCTCCCCGAGGCTCATCGCCTCGCCCCGAAAGCCGCTGAAGTCGGCCAGCGTCACCGCGCAATCGGCCACCGGCACCTGCCACGGTCCGACCATCGGGTCGCGGTGGCTCAGGCCGCCGACCGTGCGGTCGCCGATGGTGACGAGGAAGCGCTTGCTCGCCACCGTCGGGTGGCGCAGCACGTCGAACGCCACCAGTTCGAGTGCGACGCCGGTGAGGTCCAGCGGACTGCCCTGCCACGAGACACGCCGCACGTCGCGCTGCATGCGCGGCGGCTTGCCGAGCAGCACCTCCATCGGCATGTCGATCGGCCGGTCCGTCGGTGTCGACGCCTCGGCCGGGTCGTCGAGGATCAGCTCGCCTCTCGTCGGTGGCCACGCCGACGACCGCGAACGGGCAACGCTCGCGCTCGCACATCGCCTCGAACATCGGCAGCGCATCGTCGCGCAGCGCCATCACGTAGCGCTCCTGGCTCTCGTTGCACCAGATCTCCTTCGGCGCGAGGCCGGTCTCCTCGAGCGGCACCTTCGACAGATCGAATCGGGCACCCTTGCCGGCCCCGTCGACGAGTTCCGGAAACGCGTTGCTGATGCCCCCCGCGCCGACGTCGTGGATCGCCAGGATGGGGTTCGCGTCTCCGAGCGACCAGCAGTGGTTGATGACCTCCTGCGCCCGGCGCTGGATCTCGGGGTTGCCGCGTTGCACCGAGTCGAAATCGAGCGCCGCGGCATTCGTTCCCGCCGCCATCGAGCTCGCCGCGCCGCCGCCCATGCCGATGCGCATGCCCGGCCCGCCGAGCTGGACGAGCAGCGTGCCGGCGGGGAACTCGACCTTGTGCGTCTGCGTGGCGGCGATCGAACCCAGCCCGCCGGCGATCATGATCGGCTTGTGGTAGCCGCGCTGCACGCCGGCGACCTGCTGCTCGTAGACGCGAAAGTAGCCCGCGAGGTTCGGCCGGCCGAACTCGTTGTTGAACGCCGCGCCACCGAGCGGCCCGTCGATCATGATCTGCAGCGCGCTCGCAATGTGGCCCGGCCTGCCGACGGGCGCTCGCTCCCAGGGCTCGCTGGTACCCGGCAGGTGGAGGTTCGACACGCTGAACCCCGTCAGCCCGGCCTTCGGACGCGAGCCGCGGCCGGTTGCGCCTTCGTCGCGGATCTCGCCGCCGGCGCCGGTGGCGGCGCCTGGGAACGGCGAGATCGCCGTCGGGTGGTTGTGCGTCTCAACCTTCATCAGCACGTGCATCGTCTCGCGCCGGGCGCCGTACTGCGGCGCATCGGTGAAGCCCTGCGGCGCCCAGCGCTCGATCTCGCCGCCCTCCATCACCGAGGCATTGTCGCTGTAGGCCACCACCGTGTGCTGCGGCGCCACCGCGTGCGTGTTGCGGATCATCTGGAACATCGAGCGTTCCTGCGCCACGCCGTCGATCGTGAAACCTGCGTTGAAGATCTTGTGCCGGCAATGTTCGCTGTTGGCCTGCGCGAACATCATCAGCTCGACGTCCGTCGGGTTGCGGCGCAGGGCCTTGAAGGCGTCGACGAGGTAGTCGATCTCGTCGTCGCTGAGCGCGAGGCCGAAGTCGCTGTTGGCGGCTACCAGCGCGTCGCGCCCGCGCCCCAGCACGTCGACATGCACCATCGGCTGGCCGGGTTGCTCGTCGAAGAGGTGCCGCGCGTCGTCTCGCGCGAGCAGCACGCTTTCGGTCATGCGGTCGTGCAGCAGTTCGGCGCAGGCGAGCAACTCGGGTTCTGCGAGCGGCTTGGCGCCGCCCAGGCGAGTGCGCGCCAGCATGAGCCGCCACTCGGTGACACGCTCGACGCGGTGGATCGCGAGGCCGCAGTTGTGCGCGATGTCGGTTGCCTTCGAAGCCCACGGCGAGACCGTGCCCAGGCGCGGCGCGACGACGATCAGCGGGCCGTCGGCGGCGCCGGCGTACGCGTCGCCGTAGTCGAGCAGCGCGGCCAGCCGGTCGGCCTCGGCGCGCGCCAGCGGCGTGTCGCTCCAGGCCCAGTGCACGTGCCGTGCGTGCACCTCCGTGATCCGTCCGCTCACGCCCTGAAGCCGCGGCAGCAGCGCCTGCGCACGAAAGCCGGACAAGGCGTTGCCGCCCTCGAAGCAGAGCAGGTGTTTGGCGGTGGTGGTCACGAGGGGGCGCGGTGGCGACTCAGAGAACGCGGTTTCGAAGGAGACTGACTCGTACTCAAGTCATGTCGTAACCTAGACCGGGAACGCGCGATGGCCACCCGGGCGGGATGCCGTCGATTTTACGGGGCCGATGAGACAATGCCGCTCGGCTCATTGCGTCGAGGGATCGCTTCACGCAGTGAAGTGAAGCTGCGCGAGCGCCGTACCGTAGAGATAATTGCCCCATGACGATCACCATCAAGACGGCCGAGCAGATCGCCGCCATGCGCATCGCCGGGCGGCTCACGGCCGAGGTGCTGGACATGCTGACGCCGCATGTCAGGCCCGGCATCACTACCGAACAGCTCGACCGCCTTGCGCACGACCACATCGTGCACGTGCAGCAAGCCATCCCGGCGCCACTGAACTACGCACCGTCGGGCTACGTGCCGTATCCGAAGTCGATCTGCACTTCGATCAACCACCAAGTCTGCCACGGCATCCCGAACGAGCGGCCGCTGAAGAACGGCGATATCGTCAACATCGACGTCACCGTCATCAAGGACGGCTGGCACGGCGATTCGAGCCGCATGTTCATCGTCGGCACGGGTTCGATCGCCGCGAGGCGGCTGTGCCAGCTCACCTACGAGGCGATGTGGCGCGGCATCGTGCAGGTGCGGCCGGGCGCGCGGCTCGGGGACATCGGCCACTCGATCCAGACCTTTACCGAGAACGCCGGCTGTTCGGTCGTGCGCGAGTTCTGCGGCCACGGCATCGGCGCCAGGTTCCACGAGGAGCCCCAGGTGCTGCACTACGGTCGCCCGGACACGCTGGAGGAACTGCTGCCCGGCATGACCTTCACGATCGAGCCAATGATCAACGCCGGCCGGCGCGAGATCCGCGAAATGGGCGACGGCTGGACCATCGTCACCCGCGACCGATCCCTCTCGGCGCAGTGGGAGCACACGGTGCTCGTCACCGAGACAGGCTACGAGGTGCTCACCGTGTCTGCCGGAACGCCCGCCCCGCCGGCCTTCGTCGCGAGCGCTGCGGTTCCCGCTTGAACGCGATGGCGGCGCTGCCCGAGCCATCGCTGGGCGTGCTGCGCACCCGCTTCCGCGACGGCAAGGCGGCGCTGCTCGAGCATTTCAGCCTCGCGCGGCCGAGCGCTCCTGCCGCCACCCGCCTCGTGCGCGGCCTGACGCGCCTTGTCGACCGTGCGCTGATCGATCTCTGGGAACGCGCCCGCATGCCGGGCGGCGCTGCGCTGCTCGCGGTAGGCGGCTACGGCCGCGGCGAGTTGTTCCCCCATTCCGACATCGACGTGCTGGTGTTGCTGCCGCCCGGCCACACGCTGGCCGCCTGGGACGCGTCCGCCGAGGGCGGCGACCTGAAAGCCGCGATCGAGACCTTCATCTCCACCTGCTGGGACATCGGGCTCCAGATCGGCTCCAGCGTGCGCACGGTCGACGAGTGCATCGCCGAAGGCCAGCGCGACGTGACGGTGCAGACGGCGCTGCTCGAGTCGCGCTTCGTCTGCGGCTCGCGGCGCGTCTTCGGCACGTTTCGCGTCGCCAACACGACAGCGATGGACGCGGCTGCGTTTCTCGTCGCCAAGACGCTGGAGATGCGCCAGCGCCACCAGAAGTTCGAGGACACGCCGTACTCGCTCGAGCCCAACTGCAAGGAAAGCCCCGGTGGCCTGCGCGACCTGCAGACGGTGATCTGGGTCGCGCGCGCGGCCGGACTGGGCAAGAACTGGAGCGAACTCGCGGCGAACGGCCTGATCACCGCGTTCGAGGTCAAGCAGTTGCAGCACAACGAAGGCCTGCTCAAGCTGGTCCGCGCCCGGCTGCACATGGTGGCGGGGCGGCGCGAAGACCGGCTCGTGTTCGACCTGCAGACCGCCGTCGCCGAGAGCTTCGGCTTCCATGGGACTTCCGCGACGCGCGCGTCGGAGGTGCTGATGCGCCGTTACTACTGGGCTGCCAAGGCGGTGACGCAGCTCAACCAGATCCTGATCCTCAACATCGAGGAGCGCGTCAACGGATCGCAGGACGCGCCGATGCGGCCGATCAACGCGCGCTTCCTCGACCGCGCCGGCATGATCGAGGTCGCGAGCGACGACCTCTACGAACGCGAGCCGCACGCGATTCTCGAGACCTTCCTGCTGTACGAGCAGACACCCGGCATCGAGGGCCTGTCCGCGCGCACGCTGCGCGCGCTGTACAACTCGCGCGACGTGATGAACAGCGCCTTCCGCAAGGACCCGGTGAACCGCGAGCTGTTCCGGCAGATCCTGCAGCAACCCGAAGGCCAGACGCACGCCTTCCGGCTGATGAACCAGACGAGCGTGCTCGGGCGCTACCTGTGGGTGTTCCGGCGCATCGTCGGCCAGATGCAGCACGACCTGTTTCACGTCTACACGGTCGACCAGCACATCCTGATGGTGCTGCGCAACGCGCGGCGATTCTTCATTCCGGAGCATGCGCACGAGTACCCGTTCTGCTCGCAACTCGCGTCGCAATTCGACAAGCCCTGGGTGCTCTACGTCGCCGCCCTCTTCCACGACGTGGCCAAGGGCCGTGGCGGCGACCATTCCGAGCTCGGCGCCGCCGAGGTGCGGCGCTTCTGCCGCGACCACGGCATCGCCCGCGACGACACGGCGTTGATCGAATTCCTGGTCAGGAACCACCTGTTGATGAGCCACATCGCGCAAAAGGAGGACCTGAGCGAACCCGAGGTGATCGAGGCCTTCGCGCGCCGCGTCGGCAGTGAACCGCGGCTCACCGCGCTCTACCTGCTGACGGTAGCCGACATCCGCGGCACCAGCCCGAAGGTCTGGAACGCCTGGAAGGGCAAGCTGCTGGAAGACCTGTACCGGCTCGGTCTGCGCGCTCTCGGCGGCGCCCCGCCGCACATGGACGCCGAGATCGAGGCATGCAAGCTGGAGGCGCGCCACATGCTCAACCTCGAGTCGCTCCCCGCAGGGGTCGAGACGGCCCTGTGGCAGACGCTGGCCGTCAGCTACTTCGCGCGCCACGACGCGGGCGAGATCGCCTGGCACGCCCGCGTGCTGCACCGCCATGTGCGCAGCCCGCGGCCCATCGTCAGTGCCCGTCCGTCACCGCTCGGCGAAGGGCTGCAAGTGCTCGTCTACGCGCCCGACCAAGCCGACCTGTTCGCCCGCATCTGCGGCTATTTCGACGGTGCCGGCTTCAACATCCTCGACGCCAAGGTGCATACCTCGCGCAGCGGCTATGCGCTAGACACCTTCCAGGTCATCAGCCCGCACCTCGAACTGCAGTACCGCGACCTGAGCTCCCTGGTCGAGACACAGCTTGCGCTCGCGCTGGCGGCCGTCGGACCGTTGCCAGAACCCAAGCGCGGCCGCGTGTCGCGCCGGGTCAGGAGCTTCCCGATCACGCCGCGCGTGACGCTGCGGCCCGACGAGCGCGCCCAGCGCTGGTTGCTCGGCGTCTCGGCGAGCGACCGTACCGGCCTGCTCTACGCCATCGCCCGCGTGCTGGCACGCCACCACGTCAACCTGCAACTGGCGAAGATCACGACGCTCGGCGAGCGCGTCGAGGACACCTTTCTCGTCGACGGCCCCGCACTGCAGCAGAACCGCGAGCAGATCGCGATCGAGACCGAGCTGCTCGAAGCGATCGCGCCGTGAGCGACCCGAGACGGTCGCACGCCCACCCAACCCTGGCCATCGCTCGACGCTGATAAGCTGAACAGATGCGAAACACCTCTGCCATCGACGAGTCGCACGGCGTTGGCGTGAAGCCGCTGCCACTGCTGCGGCCGCTGGCCTGGTTGGCGCTCGGCTGGCAGGACCTGCAGCGCTGTCCGGGCCCGGCGCTGCTGCACGGCGCTGCGCTGGCACTCTTCGGTGCCGTGCTGCTGTGGGCGGCGCACGGCGAGTTCTGGTTGCTCGCCGGGGCCTTTTCGGGCTTCCTGCTCGTCGCGCCGGTGCTCGCCACGGGGCTCTACGCGATCAGTCGCGCGCTCTCGCGCGGCGAGGCGGCCGGCCTGCGCACGGCGATGGATGCGTGGCGCCCGCGCGACGGCCGGCTGGTGGCCTTCGGCCTGCTGCTCGCGCTCGCCGGCACCGGCTGGGTGCTCACCTCGGCCTCGCTGATCACCCGCTTCGCCGCCGGACCGGTGGACAACCCGGCCGACTTCCTGCGCGTCGTCGTGCTGCGCGAGAATTCGCTGCTGTTCGAGTGCTGGCTCGCCCTCGGCGGCGTGCTCGCCGCGCCGATATTCGCCTCCAGCGTGGTGGCCATCCCGTTGCTGCTCGACCGGCGCATCGGCGTGCTGGCGGCCGTGCTGACGAGCTGGCGCGTGGTGATGGCGAATCCGGCGCCGCTGGCGCTGTGGGCGGCGCTGATCATGCTGCTGACGTTCGCCGGCATGGCCACGGCCATGCTCGGCCTCGTGCTCGTGGTGCCGTTGCTGGGGCATGCAAGCTGGCACGCCTATCTCGAACTCGTCGACGCGTCGGGCCTGCCCGAGCAAACTTGATTTCGGGGCTGCAAAGGCCACCATGTTCGGCTTCAGCGAAGAGCAGATCGCGCAGTTCGGGCTGACCTTCGGCGTCGGCGCGTTCATGATCTACATGGTGTTCATCATCCTGCAGCTGGCGCGCGAATCGAAGGCCGGCCGCTTCGGTACCTTCGTGCTGCTGCTCGGGCTCGGCTTCGGCATGGTGGGCTTCGTCGCCAAGGGCGTGCTGAAGTGGTTCTTCGCCGCCGGCTGAAACGCACGGGCCTCCATCGCAGTCCAATCGCAGAGCCGGATCCACTTCCCTTCGCATGACCATTCAATTCCTCACCGCCATACAGGCCATCGCCCGGCTCGGCAGCTTCGGCGCCGTGATCGACGCGCGGTCGCCCGGCGAGTTCGCCGAGGACCACCTGCCGTGGGCAGTGAACTGGCCGGTGCTCGGCGACGCCGAACGCAGGCTCGTGGGCACCGAGTACAGGCAGGTCTCGCCGTTCGAGGCGAAGAAGCGTGGCGCGGCGCTGGTGGCCAAGAACATCGCGGCCCACATCGAGCGCGACGTGATGCACCAGCCCAAGACCTGGCAACCGCTGGTCTACTGCTGGCGCGGCGGTCAGCGCTCTGGCAGCATGGCCTGGTTCCTCGACCAGATGGGCTTTCGCACCCACGTGCTCGAGGGCGGCTACAAGGCCTTTCGTGCCGCGGTGATGGCCGAACTCGAAACGCTGCCGCTGAGCCTGCAGTACAACGTCGTGTGCGGCAAGACGGGCAGCGGCAAGACCCGCCTGCTGGTCGCGCTGCGTGACGCCGGGGCGCAGGTGCTCGACCTCGAAGCCCTGGCCAGCCACCGCGGCTCGGTGCTCGGCATCCTGCCCGGCCGGCCGCAGCCTTCGCAGAAGGCGTTCGAAACGGCCGTCTGGAATGCGTTGCGGCACTTCGATTCGGCGCGTCCCGTCTGGGTCGAGAGCGAGAGCAGGAAGGTCGGCAACCTGCGCGTGCCCGAGGCGATGGTCCGACGGATGCGCGAGCACGGCCGCTGCTTCAACGTCGAGATGCCCGACAGCGAGCGCCTCGCGCTCCTGTTGCAGGACTACGACTTCTTCGTTCGCGACGTAGAACTCTTCTGCCACCAGCTCGACTGCCTGCTCGAACTGCGCGGGCGTGCAATCGTGCACGGCTGGCAGGCCGCCGCCCGCGCAGGGCGCGTGGCCGAGGTGTTCCTCGATCTGATGCACGCGCACTACGACCCGGGATATCTGAAGTCGATGAAGGCGAATTTCGAGGGGTTCGAGAAAGCACGCATCATTGCCCTCGACGACAGTTCACCCACGACGCTGACTCGCATCGCCAACGCACTTCTGGCCGACGCCGCGCCGACATCTTGATGCGCCTGGAGTCGTCGGATCACCCCATGCGCAAGCCCCGTTGACCGCGCCCGAGCACGCTCGTGCCGCCAGCGCGTTTGCGCGTCAGGCCGAGGCCTTCACCTTCACGTAGCGGCCCGGCGCCGGCTCGATCGGCTTGAAGGTCCGGTTCCCCGGCGTGCGCGGCGCGGCGATCTGCTTGCCCGCGTGGCTGGCGAGCCAGGCGGACCAGTCGGGCCACCAGCTGCCGGGAGTCTCCCGTGCGCCGGCCAGCCATTCCTGCGCCTTGGCCGGCAGCGCTCCACCGGGCGGGCTGGCCCAGTGGTTGCGCTTGTTCTTCGCCGGCGGGTTGATCACGCCGGCAATGTGTCCCGAGGCGCCGAGCACGAAGCGCTGCCTTGCCCTTCATGACCTGCGTGCTCGAACGCGCCTGCCACGGCACGATGTGGTCTTCGCGCGAGGCGTAGACGAATACCGGCGCCTTGATCTTGCCGAGGTCGAGCTTTTCGCCGCAGACCGTCGGCTTGCCCGGCATGCGCAAATCGTTCTGCAGATAGGTGTGGCGCAGGTACCAGCAGAAGAACGGGCCCGGCAGGTTGGTCGAATCGCTGTTCCAGTACAGCAGGTCGAACGGCGGCGGCTTGTCGCCCTTGAGGTAGTTGCCGACGACGTAGTTCCAGACCAGGTCGTTCGGGCGCAGGAAGCTGAAGGTCGGTGGCCAGCTCCTGGCCCTTGAGCAAGCCGGGGCCGTTGGGCGCGTCGTCGCCGAGCGTCATTTCGCGCAACTGCACCCCGGGCTCGTCGATGAACAGGTCGAGCATGCCGGTGTCGGAGAAGTCGAGCAGAGTGGTCAGCAGCGTCACGCTCGCTGCGGGCTGTTCGCCGCGCGCGGCCAGCACCGCCAACGCGGTGGCCAGGATCGTGCCGCCGACACAAAAGCCCAGCGTGTCGATCGTCTCCTGGCCGCTGATGGCCTGGACCTCGCGGATCGCGCGGATCGCGGCGTCTTCGATGTAGTCGTCCCAGGTCTTGGCCGCGATCGACGCATCCGGGTTGCGCCAGCTGATGACAAACGTGCGGTGCCCCTGCGCCACGGTGTAGCGGATCACCGAGTTGTCGGGCTGCAGGTCGAGGATGTAGTACTTGTTGATGCAAGGCGGGATGAAGAGCATCGGCCGCTCGTGCACCTTGGCCGTCAGCGGTTTGTACTCGAGCAGTTGGAACAATTCGTTCTCGTAGACCACGGCGCCCTCGCTGGTGGCCACGTTGCGGCCAACCTCGAACACGCTCTCGTCGGTCTGCGACACATGGCCTTGCTGGATGTCTTGCCAAAGGTGCTGCATGCCCTGGGCAATGCTCTCGCCCTTGGACTCGATCGCCTTGCGCTGGGCTTCGGGGTTGAGCGCGAGGTAATTGCTCGGGCTGGCCGCGTCGACCCACTGCTGGACCGCGAAGCGAATGCGGGCCTTGTGTCTTGGCGTCGCCCTCGACGGCGTCGGCCAGCTTCATCAGCGTGCGCGCGTTGAGCAGGTAGGTTTGCGCGGCCATCGGCCGCGGTCGGGTTGCTCGCCCAGTCGGTGGCAGCAAAGCGGCGGTCGCCGTGCGCAACAGTGGCTGGCGCCTTGGCGCGCGACACATGATCGACAGCGCCGTTCCACATCTCAGTCGCTTGCGCCAGATAGTCGGCCTGCAGCGCTTTGAGCTCGGGCAGCGGCATCGACAATCCCTGCATCGACTTCCAGATTTCACCCACGGCGTGGCCGAAGGCTTGTGCGTGATCCGGGTGGGGCAATTGCGCGCTTTGCTTGGTCATGGCGGGTCATCTTCCTGAGCCTGGGCGAGGTCGTGAACAATGCCACGTTGTAAGAGGGCTCGCTTACCGCATTATGACAATCACTCTTGTTCACTGAATTCACTGCGTCACATCATCGTGCTCTATCTGGTGGCCATTGCTTGGATGTACGTGGTGCTGATGATGAGCGTGGCCGAGGCGTTGGCGCCCAACGGCAGCCTGCTCGGCGCGGCGATCACATTCGTGTTCTACGGCGCGCTGCCGCTGGCACTGGTGCTCTACCTTCTGGGCACGCCGGCGAGGCGGCGGGCACCGCGGGCGACGCCGAGCCTCAGCGACGCGAACCAGACAGCGGCGGCCATGCGGCCGGTGATGCCGTCGCGCCGGAACGAGAAGAACCGTGAGCGGTCTTCGACAGTGCACGCGCCACCGCCGCTGACATGCGTCACGCCCGCAGCGCGCAAGCGGTCGCGCGCCAGGCCGCGGCAGGTCGGCCAGCCAGCGCATCGTGCCATCTGGTCGCGGTCGAGCGCAACGAAGTGCTGCCGCCTGGTCGCACCGAAGGCCTCGGCAGCACGTCGGCGCCGACCTCGAACTGCCGTGGCCCGATGCACGGGCCGAGCCACGCCTGGAGTTCGCGCGGCGCGCACGCCGCGGCCTCGCAGAGCGCCGTGACAGTGGCTTCGAGCAAGCCGCTGGCCAGGCCGCGCCAGCCCGCGTGCGCGGCAGCCGACGCCGCGGCCGCCGGGCGCAGCGAACAACACCGGCAGGCAGTCGGCCACCATCACGGTGCAGGCGATGCCCGGTTCGGTGGTGATCGCGGCATCGGCGCCGATCGACGCCTGGTCCTCGTCGAGCGGCAGGTGCAACACGCGCGTGCCATGCACCTGTGACATCCAGACCGGACGGGCACCGAGCGCTGCTGCGAAGCGGCGTCGGTTCTCGTGCGACTGCCGCCAGCGCATCGCCCGCCGCAACGACCGAGATTCAGGCTGTCGAATGCGCCTGTGCTGACGCCGCCGGCGCGCGTACTCATCAGCGCACCGACGCGCGGCCCGGCCGCGCCAATCCGGGATCAGCCGGCCCGGCAGTGCCGCGCTCAGGCGGCATCCGGGCACTTCTCGGGTCGCGTCTGCTCGAAGGCGTCGAGCGCCATGCAGGCTTCGAACACGCGCATCACGGCGGGCACGTGGTCGAGCCGGCAGTCCAAGCGCTGGGCATTGTAGATCTGCGGCACGAGCGTGCAGTCGGCCAGCGTTGGCGCATCGCCATGGCAGAAGCGGCCGGCTGCGCGCATCGCCGAGCTGGCGCTCGACAGTCTCGAGCCCGGTCTCGACCCAATGGCGGTACCAGCGGTTCTTGTCGTCCTCGCTCGACTTCAGGTCGTGCACCAGGTAGCGCAGCACGCGCAGGTTGTTCAGCGGGTGGATCTCGCAGGCGATGTCATAGCGCCAGCGCGCGAACGCGCGCCCGACCGAGCGGGTCGGCCGGCAGCAGCGGCGGCGTGCGGGTGCGTCTCGTCGAGGTACTCGATGATGGCCAGGGACTGGGTCAGCAGCGCATCGCCGTCCTTGAGCAGGGGCACCAGACGCGACGCCGACACCGCGGCGTACGACTCGCTTGAACTGCTCGTTCTTGGTCAGGTGCACCGGCATGTAGTCGTAGTCCAGGCCCTTCAGTGCGAGCGCGATGCGCACGCGGTACGACGCCGACGAACGGAAGTAGTTGTAGAGCTGCATCGTCATTCACCTCGCAGATTCAGTGCACTGCCACGCGCAACGTCCGAGGCCTGCGACGTGGCGCCCACCATCAGTCGCCCGCCACCACCGCCGCCACGCCCGCCGGCGTGCCGGTGAAGATCAGGTCGCCCGGCGCCAGCGTCCACGCTGCGCTCAGATGTTCGATGGTCTCGGCCACGTTCCAGATCAGCTGGCTCAGATGCCGCCCGTCTGCCGCGACTGGCCGTTGACCGACAAGCGTGATCGCGCGCCGGCATCAGCTCGCCGCTGCGCGGCGCGGGGCAGCTGCGCCGATCGGCGCCGACTGCTCGAAGCCCTTGCCGATGCACCACGGGCCGGCCCTGCTTCTTCATCTCGCCCTGCAGGTCGCGGCGGGTCATGTCCAGCCCGATCGCGTAGCCACAGATGTGGCTCAGCGCGTCGGCTGCGCCGCGATGTCGCGACCGCCCTGCCGATGGCCACCACCAGCTCGATCTCGTGGTGCAGGTTCTTCGTCAGCGTCGGGTAGTCGATGACGCCGGTCTCGCCCTCGGCCACCGGCACCACGGCGTCGCCGGCTTCATGAAGAAGAACGGCGGCTCGCGCCCGGTGAAGCCCATCTCGACCGCGTGCTCGACATAGTTGCGGCCGACACAGTAGATGCGGTGGACGGGAAAGCTCGCGCCCTCGGCGCCGTGACGGGAACGCTGGCGGGCGGCGCGACGGGAATGACGAAGGACATGGGCTGAGGCTCCGTGAACGAGGTGACAAAGGGTTCCCGGATCATGCCATGCGCCCTGCGCCGCCAGAGCTTCGGCCGAGGCGCCGGCGCTAAACTGCACGCCATGTTCCAAGCGCGCAGCATCAAGTACTGCCGGGCCTGCGGCGCGCCGGTGCTGTACCTGGTGCCGGCCGACGACAACCGCGAACGCGCCGTCTGCACCGGCTGCGGGCACGTGCACTACGAGAACCCGCTCAACGTCGTCGGCACCGTGCCGGTCTGGGGCGACGAGGTGCTGCTGTGCCGGCGCAACATCGAGCCGCGGCACGGCTTCTGGACGCTGCCGGCGGGATTTCTCGAACTCGGCGAGACCACCGCCGAAGGCGCCCTGCGCGAGACCGTCGAGGAAGCCGGCGCGCGGATCGAGCTCGAGGGGCTGTTCACGGTGCTCAATGTGGTGCGTGTCGGCCAGGTGCACCTGTTCTACCGCGCACGCCTGCTCGACACCGAGTTCGCGCCCGGCCCCGAGACGATCGAAGCGCAGCTGTTCTCCGAGGACTCGATGCCGTGGGACGAGATCGCCTTTCGCACCGTGCGCGAGACGCTGCGACACTTCTTCGACGACTGCCGGCGCGGTGAGTTCGGCCTGCACTGCGCCGACATCGGCTAGACAGCTGTGGACCTCAAGGCACCTTCGGTGTCGCCCCCCGGGGGGCCGAGCCCGGACATGAACAGTCCAGTGGACTGCTCGTGCCTGGCGATGGGCTGGGCCACTGGCCCAGCGCGGCCTGCAAGGCCTCGGTCCTCTTGGGGGCGGTCCGGCGACGACCGCGCTAGCCGCCCACCGCGCTCGTCCGCTCGGTCGCCCACGGCCCGGTGATGGCGTCGACGCCGCAGGCCCACAGGGCGCGCGCATCGTCGTCGTCGCACACGCCCTCGGCATAGACCTGAATCGACAGGCTGTGCAGCAGTTCGACGCTGCAGTGCACGAACTTCATGCGCGCCGAATCGCTGCCCGCGCCGCGAGTGGCAGCGGCGTCGAGCTTGACGAACTCCAGCCCGACATCGAACAGGCGCTCGATCTGGCCCAGCCGCGCACCTGCATGTTCGAGTCCGAGCCGCACGCCGCACGGCCGCAACTGCCTGGAGATCTCCTGCAGCAGAACGAAGCGCTCGACGGCGGCCACCTCGGCCACCTCGATTGAGAGCTTGCGCGCCATGCGGGGCGCCGCGAACAGCAGCGTACGCAGGCGCGGTACGAAGCCGCTCTCGGCAAGCGAGGCGGGGGCCAGGTTCACGCAGCGAGGCTTGCCGTCACGGGCGATCGCGGCCAACGCCAGCGCCACGGCGCATACGTCGACGTCGGAGGTCATCCGGGTACGGACAGCCAGCGGCAACCAGCGAGCAGCCGCCTCGAACGTGCCGCCCAACTGCAGCTGCAAGCGCAGTGGGGACTCCAGGTGCACCACCTCGCCGGCAGCGTCGAGCACCGGGAACTCCGCCAGTCTCACCCGGCCATGCGTCAACGCGTCTGCGATGTCCTGGCGCCAGGCGTCCTCGCCTCGCCGATCGCCGGCGCACTCGCCGCCGAGTTCCACTTCGTATGCACCGCGAGCCTCCGCGCGAGCCAGGGCTTCGTCGGCAGCCGCCAGCGCATCGGACAGCGGCGTCTCGCGCTTCAGCTCGACGGCGCCCAGCGCAACCGCGATGCCTTGCCCGAGCCCGGGCAGCATGGCCCGCAGCGCGGCCGCCAGCGCCAGCGCCGATTCATGCGCGACGCCGCCGGCCGGCAGGCACAGCGCGAAATCAGCGCCGTTCAGGCGGCCCAGCATGCAGCCCGGCACGCGTTCGCCGTACGGCTGCAGCGCCTGCGCGATCGCACCGAGGATGCGGTCGGTCGCGGCACGACCGAGCTCGCGATTGACGCCCGCCAGATCGCGCAGGCGCAATAGCACCAAGCCACATTGCGCGGCGCCGTCCTCACGCTGCAGTGTGGCCTCGAGCTGGGCGAGAAAATGGCTGCGGTTCGACAGGCCCGTGAGCCCGTCGCATTGCGCCCGGTGGCGCAGCCGCTCGAGTTGGGCGGTCTGCGAGTCGAACGTCGCCTTCAGGCGCTCGACCGCCGCGTTCATGGCACGCGTCAGCGAGCGCAGCTCAGGCTGCGTCGGCTCGGGCCGGGTGACGAGCCTGCCTTCCAGCAGCGCCTGCGCCTGGCCCACCGTCGCGGCCAGTGCGCGGCGCACGCGCAGCAGCACGAGCGCCGCGACCACACCGACAGCAAGGCCTGTCGCGCCGAGCGCGGCCACGGCTTGCACGCTGGAACGCCACAGTTCGTCGTGCGCGAGCGCCATGCTGTTCGTCACCTCGACCGCGCCCAGCGCGCGCGCGCCGTCGAAGACCTGCGCCCGCCCGACAACCGGCTCCAGCGCAGCCCACCGCGCGAACCAGGCAGGTGCCTCGCGGGCAACCTGCGCGCGCTCGCGCACGAACGGAGCCCCGCCGTCCGCGGGCTCGAACCGGAGCTTCTGATACGCGCCGCTCGCAAACTCGGCGGCGAGCCGCGGCTCGATCGGCGCGTGGTTGACGCGCTGCTGCGACAGCGCCCCGGCCAACCGCGCCGCACCCTCGCCGTTCACGAGCTGGAGCCGGGCCTGCGCCGAGTCGCGCGCGCATACCAGGCTGACTCCTGCACCGCCGACCAGAACCATCAGCAGCGTGAACAACAGCAGCCCCCCGAACTGTCGAATCAGGGACACGGGCGGCTCCTGCGGATGCCTCTCACGGGAAGCCCTCGCTGCGCGCCAGGGCCAGCACCTCGCGCCAGCGCGACAGGCGTTCCATCGGGTCGCCGGCGGACTGCGCACCGAGGCCCTGCCACATCCCTTCGGCGTTGAAGCTGAACACCGGCGTCAGATCGCGGCGCTGCGCGGCCGGAAGCACCTGGGTCACGAGGTTGTCCAGGATCGACGGCTCTGCGCCCGGTGCAGCGTAGTGCGCCAGCACCATGTGCGCCTGCGGCGAGCCCGGGGCGTCGGCCATCAGCGCCTGCACGTAGACGAGGCGAAGCTGCGAGCGCGGCATGCCGAGCGCGAGCAGGCTGAAGTACTTGGCGATCGCGAAATCCTCGCAATCGCCCTCGCCTCTGGCCAGCAGTTCGAGCGGGCTGGCCCAGTGATCGCTCTCCCCCCAGACCTCGATGTCGTCGCGAAAGTGGATGCGCCGGTTGAAGAAGCGGTTCACCGTGCGCAGCTTGCCCGCGTCGTCGAGACCGGATGCCGCCTCGAGCAGCGGAGCAAGCGCGGCCGGGCGAGCAGTTGCCTGCAACCGTTCGGTGTCGCGCGCGCGCAGCGGCGCCGGGGCCGCGATGGCCCAACCCAGGGCCAGTGCCGTCAGCGCAAACGCGAGCCGGCGCGCCACCGCCGCGCGGGCACGGAGCACGGCCCGCGGCGACGAAACAAGGGGAACGGGCGGCGACGAAGCGAGGCGCATCGCCTTGATGTCGTCCGCGGCGGCGCCGACTTGAGCGGTTTGGCCGCACGGCAGCAGTTGCGAGTGAACGACCCCGCATCACCCTCCGCCTTGCGGTAGCGCTCGCTCCTGGTCAAGTTGGCTAGAATGGGACCCTTCCATTCCGGAGCACACCATGCAGGTCAACATGCTCGAAGCCAAGACCCATCTGTCGAGATTGGTCGAGGCCGCGCTGCGCGGCGAAGAGGTGGTGATCGCCAATCGGGGCAAACCGGTGGTCAAGCTGGTGAGAGCCGGCCCGCAGGTAAAGCGGCAATGGGGTGCCTGGGCCGGCCTGATGACCGACGAGGAAATCGACCACGCGTTCTCGCCCGAGGTGGACGCCGCGTTGGCCCGCGAGTGGCTGGCGTCGATAGCCCGGCCGCTCGAAGCCGGGCTGAAGCCTCGCGCTCGCAGCGCGGCAGTGCGCAAGACCAAGGTAACGGCAGGCACCAGAGCGCGCAAGTGAAGCGCTACCTGCTCGATACCCACGTGGTCTTGTGGGCGCTGACCGCACCGCGCAAGCTGCATACCGCCACGCGCCGCATCCTCGATGAAGAGCCGGTCTTCGTCAGCGCGCTGAGTGTCTGGGAATTGCTGTTGAAGCATTCCGAGGGCCGGCTTCGCTTGCCCGACGGCTCGCTGATCCGCGCTATCGAACACGCTGGTGCGGAGTTCCTGCCACTGCGGCCCGAACATGCCGAGGCCGCTGCGGGGCTTGGGTCGATGCATGGCGACCCGGTGGACCGCCTGCTGATCGGTTCGGCCCGCGTCGAACGCATGATCCTGCTGACCCGCGACGCGCAAGTCCTGGAGCGTGCCGCGCCGCTGCTCGGCGACTTGCTGATGGAAGCGTGAACGGAGCGAGCATCGATGAGCGACGAACGCAACCAGCTCTTCTTCGGCGACAACCTGCGCGTGCTGCGCGAGAGCATCGCCGACGCGTCGGTCGACCTGATCTACCTCGACCCGCCCTTCAACAGCAAGCGCGACTACAACCTGCTGTTCAAGACGCGCAAGTCACCGAAGGCGAACAAGAACGGCAAGGCCTAGAACGCCGTCGCGGCCGAAGAGCCCGAGGCCGAGTACGGCTACGGCGAAGCGCAGATCACCGCGTTCGAGGACACCTGGCATTGGGGCCAGCAGGCCGAAGACGAGTTCCGCGAAATCCTGCAGCACGCCAACACCGACGTGGCCGAGCTGATGCGCGCGCTGCGCTCGTTCCTCAAAGAGAACGACATGATGGCCTACCTGACGGCCATGTGCATTCGCTTGCTCGAACTGCACCGCGTGCTGAAGCCGACGGGCAGCTTGTATTTGTACTGCGATCCGACGGCGAGTCACTACTTGAAGCTGGTGCTGGACGGCGTGTTCGGGCCGGAGACCTTTCGCAACGAGATCATCTGGAAGCGCACGAGTTCAAAGAGTGACCACGCGCAAGGTGCCACACATTGGCCGCGCATTCATGACGTGCTGCTCTTCTAGTGAAGTCGGACCGGGCGATCCGCACTTCAAGGCTCAGTTTGTCGAACACGACGCAGACTACCTGCGAACGAAGTACCCTATGAGGACCCGGCCGGTCGTCGCTACGGGTTGTGGGATATGACTGGCCCTGGGGGTGCCGCGAAGGGCAACCCGCAGTACGAGGTCATGGGCGTCGTTCGCTACTGGCGGTATTCACGCACTCGCATGGAGCAGATGATCCAAGACGGGCTCGTGATTCATGCCCAAGCCGGGTGGTGTGCCACGCGTAGAAGCGGTACCTGCAGCGACAGCAGCGGCGTCGCTGTTGGCGATACGTGGTTCGACATCGCCCCGATCAACTCGCAGGCCGAAGAACGCCTCGGCTATCCGACCCAAAAGCCTCTCGCCCTGCTCGAACGCATCATCGCCGCCAGCAGCAACGAAGGCGACGTCGTGCTCGACCCGTTCTGCGGTTGCGGCACCGCCGTGCACGCGGCGCAGAAGCTGAATCGCCGCTGGATCGGTATCGACATCACGCACCTGGCGGTGAGCCTGATCGAGCGCCGCCTGAAGGAGGCCTTCCCCGGCATCGCCTTCGACGTGCACGGCACGCCGACCGACATCGCCGCGGCGCGCGACCTGGCCGAACGCGACAAGCACCAGTTCCAGCTCTGGGCCTGCGGCCTCGTCAACGCGCAGCCCTACCAGGGCGGGCGCAAGGGAGCAGACCGCGGCATCGACGGCCTGCTCTACATCGAGGTGGGCAAGAACAAGACCGAAAAGGTGATCGTGCAGGTCAAGGGCGGCGCGAACCTGACGCGCGCCAACATCGCGACCTTGAAGGGCGACGTCGAGCGCGAGAAGGCCGCGGTGGGCCTGTTCATCACGCTGGCCGAGCCGACGCGCGAGATGCTGCGCGAGTCGACGGCAGCGGGCCACTTCGAGACATCGCACTTCGGTGCGGTACCGAAGATCCAGATCTTCACCGTCGAGGACTTGCTGGCCGGCAAGAAGCCTCAGTTGCCCGACCTGTCACGCGGCGAGCAGACGTTCAAGAAGGCGAAGACGGAAGAGAAGGCCGGCGCGCAGGACAAGCTGTTCTGAACTGGCTTTCCGAAGCAAAGGCGCCAGGCCTAACCCGCAGTCAATGCGACCGCGTGCTTCGGAAATGCCCGCAATAGCTTGACGTCCATCGTCACCAACTTCGCGCCGAGCTTCATCGCCAGTGCCGCAAATTCGCAGTCGTAGGCGGAGCAGTCGCTGTCGCGCACGAGTTCAAGCACGCGTTGCGAATCCACCTCGTACTCCGAGCCCGAAAGCAGGCTCTCGGCCTCGGCTTGCACGTCGCGCGCCTGGTCGAAGCTCAGCGTGCGCCGGCGCATGTATCCGGCAAGAATGTTGCGAAACTCGCTGCGCCACAACACGGGTGCCGCCCAATCAGGGTCGCGCTCCAGGAGCGCTTCGGCCCGAGCGGTGTGGTCGCCTGGCAAGTAGAGATACGCCAGCACGTTGGTGTCCACCACGATCATTGGCGGCCTTCGCGTTTGAGAGAGTCGATGTCGCGTGCCCGGAACTTTCCTTGCAGCAGGACGCTCCGCAACTCGCGCGCCCGAGCCAGCCGTTCGCTCGGCGTCATGCGCCCTGGCAGCAACACCGACTCCAGGCAAACAAGGGCTTCGCTGTTCATGCTGCGCCGGTGCGTCTCGGCAGAAGCCTTGAGGCGCTGGTACACCTCGTCGGGAATGTTCTTCAGAGTCAGCGTCGTGGGCATATCAGTCTCCAACCGAAGTGAAACCATTATGGTTCCATCGGGTGTCGTCGTCAATCGCTGCGCGCCATCTGAAACTATCGGGATCGGCAAGAAGGACTCGGCCGGCCCGATCCAGGTTGAGGCAGCGCTACTCGCTCACCGGCGCACCGGCGGCAAGTCGGTGCAAGCCCCCTCGAAGGCTTCGGCGGCCAGCCCGATGCTTTCGCCCAGCGTCGGGTGCGGGTGGATGGTCTTGCCGATGTCCACCGCGTCGGCGCCCATCTCGATGGCCAGCGCGATCTCGCCGATCATGTCGCCGGCATGGGTGCCGACGATGCCGCCGCCGACGATGCGATGCGTCTCGTCGTCGAACAGCAACTTGGTGAAGCCTTCGTCGCGGCCGTTGGCGATGGCGCGGCCCGACGCGGTCCAGGGGAACAGGCCCTTCCTGACCTTCAGGCCCTGGGCCTTGGCGTCGTCCTCGGTCACACCGACCCAGGCGATTTCGGGGTCGGTGTAGGCCACGCTCGGGATCACGCGGGCGATCGAATGCGGCCTTGTGTCGCCGGCCGCCACCTCGGCCGCCACGTGCGCCTCGTGCACCGCCTTGTGCGCCAGCATCGGCTGGCCGACGATGTCGCCGATGGCGAAGATGTGCGGCACGTTGGTGCGCATCTGCGCGTCGACCGCGATGAAGCCGCGCTCGCCGACGATCACGCCGGCCTTGTCGGCGCCGATCTTCTTGCCGTTGGGCATGCGGCCCACGGCCTGCAGCACCAGGTCGTAGAGCTGCTCCTTCGGCTCGCCCTCGCCTTCGAACTTCACGCAGGATGCCGTCCTTCGTCGCCTCGGCACCGACCGTCTTCGTCTTGAGCATGATGTTGTCGAAGCGCGGCGCGTTCATCTTCTGCCACACCTTGACGAGGTCGCGGTCGGCGCCGGGCATCAGGCCGTCGAGCATCTCGACCACGTCGAGCCGCGCGCCGAGCGTCGAATACACGGTGGCCATCTCGAGGCCGATGATGCCGCCGCCGACGACCAGCATTCGCTTCGGGCGCTGGCGCAGTTCGAGCGCGCCGGTGGAGGTGACGACGCGCGGGTCGTCCTTCGGCAGGAAGGGCAGCTTCACCGCCTCGGAGCCGGCGGCGATGATGGCCTGCCTGAAGCGGATCGTCTGCGTGCCGCCCTTGGCCGAGCTCGACCTTCAGGTGGAACGGGTCGGCGAATTCGCCCGTGCCCTGCACCACGGTGACCTTGCGCATCTTGGCCATCGCCGCCAGCCCGCCGGTCAGCTTGCCGACGACCTTCTCCTTGTGTGTCTTCAGCTTGGCCAGGTCGACCACAGGTTCGGCAAAGGTCACGCCGAGAGCACCGAAGTGCTTGACCTCGTCCATCACCGCGGCCACGTGCAGCAGCGCCTTGCGACGGAATGCAGCCGACGTTCAGGCACACGCCGCCGAGCGTCGGCGTAGCGCTCGACGAGCACGGTCTTCAGGCCGAGGTCGGCGGCGCGGAACGCTGCCGAGTAGCCGCCCGGGCCGGCGCCAAGCACGAGCATGTCGCATTCGAGGTCGGCGACTGCCGGCGTAGGTGGAGGCGACCGGCGCCGGCGAGACGGCCACCGGCGCGGCGACGGCAACTGCGGTCGTGGCAGCGGGGCGGCACAGTCGTCGCGGCTGCCGCAGCCCCCTCGGCCTCCAGCGTCAGGATCACCGTGCCCTCGTTGACGCTGTCGCCGAGCTTGACCTTGAGCTCCTTCACGACGCCGGCATGCGACGACGGAATTTCCATCGACGCCTTGTCGGACTCCACGGTGATCAGGCTCTGCTCGGCCTTGACGCTGTCGCCCGGCTTGACGAGCAGTTCGATGATCGCGACGTCCTTGAAGTCGCCGATGTCGGGAACCCTGATGTCGATCTGTGCCATGGTGCGGTCCCTTACAGCAAGACGCGACGGAAGTCCGCCAGGATCTGCCCGAGATAGGCATTGAACCGCGCCGCCGAAGCGCCGTCGATGACGCGGTGGTCCCACGAGAGCGAAAGAGGCAGGATCAGCCTCGGCACGAACGCCTTGCCGTCCCAGCGCGGCTCGGTGGCGCCCCTGCAGACGCCCAGGATCGCTACTTCCGGCGCATTGATGATCGGCGTGAAGTAGCGCCCGCCGATGCCGCCGAGCGAACTGATCGAGAAGCAGCCGCCGCTCATCTCGGCCGGCGACAGCTTGCCCTCGCGCGCCTTCCTGGCGAGTTCGCCCATCTCCTGCGAGATCTGGAAGATGCCCTTGCTTGTCGGCGTCCTTGATCACCGGAACCATCAGGCCGTTCGGCGTGTCGGCCGCGAAGCCGATGTGGAAATACTGCTTGAGCACGAGTTGCTCGCCGTCGATCGAGGCGTTGAACTCGGGGAACTTCTTGAGCGCCGCGACCGAGGCCTTGATCAGGAAGGCGAGCATGGTGACCTTGATCCCGGACTTCTCGCTCTCCTTGTTCGTCTGCACGCGGAAGGCTTCGAGCTCGGTGATGTCCGCATCGTCGTGGTTGGTGACGTGCGGGATCACCACCCAGTTGCGGTGCAGGTTGGCGCCGCTGATCTTCTTGATGCGCGAGAGATCCCTGCGTTCGATCGGGCCGAACTTCGCGAAGTCGACCTGCGGCCACGGCAGCAGGCCCGGGAAGGCGCCGCCGGCCGCCGCCGGTGCGTTGGCCTTCTGCGCCCCGGTCTGCACGCTGCCGCCCATCACGCCCTTGACAAAGCCCTCCACGTCGCCCTGGGTGATGCGGCCCTTCGGCCCGCTGCCGCGCACCTCGGCCAGTGGCACGCCCAGTTCACGGGCGAGTTTGCGAATGCTGGGCGAAGCGTGAGGCAACGCTCCGGCAGCAGGCTCGGGCGCCATCGCCGGCAGCGCTGCGGTGGGCGCAATGTGCTCGGTCGGCACTGGCGCGGCCACGACCACCCCCGGCATGCCGGTGGGGGTGTCCTCTCGCACGACGGCGTGCGCGGCGGCCGCTGCATCCAGCAACACGACGACGCTGCCCTGCGAAACCTTGTCGCCGACCTTGACGCGCACGTCCTTCACCACGCCGGCGTGCGAAGACGGGATCTCCATCGAGGCCTTGTCGCTCTCGACGGTGATCAGACTCTGCTCAAGCTTGATCGAGTCGCCGGGCTTGACCATCACCTCGATGATCTCGACTTCCTTGAAGTCGCCGATGTCGGGAACGCTGACTTCGATCATTGCCATCTGTTGTCTCCGTTGGCGGGGCGCCTCCGGCTTCGGCTCACTTCGCTGCGCGTCGTGAGCCTTCGCCGCCGGATCGACCCCGTTGTCCGCTCACGCGTGCAGGGGGTTGATCTTGTCGCCATCGATGCCGTACTTCGCGATCGCCTCCGCCACCTTCGCCGCGGGCAGCGTGCCCTCTTCGGCGAGCGCCTTCAGCGCGGCAACCACGATGTAGTGGCGATTGACCTCGAAGTGCTCGCGCAGCTTGCTGCGGAAGTCGCTGCGCCCGAAGCCGTCGGTGCCGAGCACCTTGTACGTCCGGCCCCTGGGCATGAAGGCGCGGATCTGATCGGCGTAGTTCTTCATGTAGTCGGTCGCCGCGATCACCGGCCCCGCGAACTTGCCGAGTTGCTGCGCGACGAACGGCACACGAGGCGCCTCGGTCGGGTGCAGAAGGTTCCAGCGCTCCGCGTCCTGGCCGTCGCGCGCCAGCTCGTTGAAGCTCGGACAGCTCCAGACGTTGGCGGCCACGCCCCAGTCACCCTCGAGCAACTCCCGGGCCGCCATGCTCTCGCGCAGGATCGTGCCGCTGCCGAGCAAGTTGACGCGAGGCGTCTTCTTGGCGCCTTCCTCGAGAAGGTACATGCCCCTGACGATCTGCTGCTCGGTGCCCGGCCTCAGTCCGGGCTGCTGGTAGTTCTCGTTGAGCAGTGTGAGGTAGTAGTAGACGTTGTCCTGCTGCTCGACCATGCGCTTCAGGCCGTGATGCAGGATCACGCCCACCTCGTGCGCAAAGCTAGGGTCATAGCTCACGCAGTTGGGAATGGTGCCCGCGAGAATGTGGCTGTGCCCATCTTCGTGTTGCAGACCTTCGCCATTGAGCGTCGTGCGACCAGAGGTTCCGCCGAGCAGGAAGCCCCGCGCCTGCATGTCGCCGGCCGCCCAGGCGAGGTCGCCGATGCGCTGGAAGCCGAACATCGAGTAGTAGACGAAGAATGGCAGCATGATGCGGTTGTTCGTCGAGTACGACGTCGCCGCGGCGATCCAGCTGCTCATGCCACCGGCCTCGTTGATGCCTTCCTGCAGCACCTGGCCGGCCTTGTCTTCGCGGTAGTACATCACCTGGTCCTTGTCGACCGGCGTGTAGTTCTGCCCCTCGGGGTTGTAGATGCCGATCTGGCGGAACAGCCCTTCCATGCCGAAGGTGCGCGCCTCGTCGACGAGGATGGGCACCGCGCGCGGTCCGAGTTCCTTGTCGCGCAGCAACTGGGTCAGGAAGCGCACGAAGGCCTGCGTCGTCGAAATCTCGCGCCCTGCGGCGGTCGGCTCGAGTACGGCCTTGAATGTGTCGAGCGGCGGCACGGCGAGCTTCTCGTCCGCCCTGGCGCGCCGATGAGGCAGGTAGCCGCCGAGCGCCTTGCGGTGATCGTGCAGGTATCTCATCTCCGGCGTGTCTTCGGCCGGCTTGATGAACGGGATGTCGGCCAACTGGTCGTCGGGGATGGGGATATTGAAGCGGTCGCGGAAGGCTTTCACGTCCTCGTCGATCAGCTTCTTCGTCTGGTGCGCTGTGTTCCTGCCCTCGCCGCTCTTGCCCATGCCGAAGCCCTTGACGGTCTTGATCAGCAGCACCGTCGGCTGGCCCTGGTGGTTGACGGCGCGATGGAACGCCGCGTAGACCTTCTGCGGGTCGTGGCCGCCACGGTTCAGGCGCCAGATGTCCTCGTCGCTCATCTTGGCCACCATCTCGAGCAACTTCGGGTGGCGTCCGAAGAAGTTCTTGCGCACGAAGGCACCGTCGTTGGCCTTCATGGCCTGGTAGTCGCCGTCGACGGTGTCCATCATCACCTTGCGCAACAGCCCTTCCTTGTCGCGCGCGAGCAGCGGGTCCCAGTAGCTGCCCCAGAGGAGCTTGATGACGTTCCAGCCCGCCCCGCGAAACTCGCCTTCGAGCTCCTGGATGATCTTGCCGTTGCCGCGCACCGGGCCGTCCAGGCGCTGAAGGTTGCAATTGATGACGAAGATCAGGTTGTCGAGCTTCTCGCGCGCTGCCAAGCCGATCGCACCGCGCGATTCGGGTTCGTCCATCTCGCCGTCGCCGCAGAACACCCAGACCTTGCGATTCGCGGTGTCGGCAATGCCGCGCGCGTGCAGGTACTTCAGGAAGCGTGCCTGATAGATCGCCATCAGCGGGCCGAGGCCCATAGAGACGGTCGGGAACTGCCAGAACTCCGGCATCAGCTTCGGGTGCGGATAGCTCGAAATGCCCTTGCCGTCGACTTCCTGCCGGAAATTGAGCAACTGCTCCTCGCTGATGCGCCCTTCCATGAAGGCGCGCGCGTAGACGCCGGGCGATGAGTGCCCCTGGAAGTACAGCAGGTCGCCGCCATGGCCTTCGCTCTCGGCATGCCAGAAGTGGTTGAAACCGGTGCCGAACATCGTCGCCACAGAAGCGAAGCTGGAGATGTGTCCACCGAGGTCGCCGCCATCGGCCGGGTGCAGCCGGTTGGCCTTGACGACCATTGCCATCGCATTCCAGCGCATCGTGGCGCGCAGGCGTTCCTCGATGTCGATGTTGCCCGGGGTGCGCTCTTCCTGGTCGGCCGGAATCGTGTTGACGTAGGCCGTGTTGGCCGAGAACGGCACGTCGATGCCGGCCTGGCGAGCCTGGTCGATCATCTGCTCGAGCAGGAAGTGCGCACGCTCGCCGCCTTCGGCGCCGATGACTGCCGACAGCGCATCGAGCCATTCGCGCGTCTCCTGTGCATCGGCATCGTTGGCGGCGGCCCCCAGGAATGACTTGGGCAATGCTGACATGCTTGTCTCCTCTTTCAGGCACTCTTGCGGAGTGTCGCACAGGCCGAATGTGTTGCACATCGTGAAAGCTACTTCTACTTTATGAACTTCCCGCGATCAACCCCGGCCGCGCTGCGGCGCGGCGCGGCACCAGGAAGGGCCGCGCGCCGCAGTTCGATAATCTGACGATGCACCGAGCTACCGCTGCCACGCCTACGCCCGCCCCGCCGCGCGGGCGGCTCGAGCGCCTGCTCGGCCGCTGGTGGCGCCGCCAGACCCCCGCCAGGCAAGACCGCTTCGCCACGCTCGGCCCGCTCGTGTCGGTGCTCCTGTTCCTGGCCGCGATCATCTCGGCCTTCTGGTACCTGCGCAACGAGGAGTTCGAGCGCGAGCAGGAAGCGGTCAAGCGCGACGCCGAGATCTCGCAGCAGCAGATCCGCCTGCGCCTGATCGAGAACCAGGAGCAACTCGTGCGCATTGCGCGCGAGCTCGCGACGCGCGTGATCGACAGGGACGAGTTCCTCGGCCAGGCCGCGAGCTTCACCCGCGAGCGCCCCGAAATCAACCACCTGGTCTGGCTCACCGCTTCCCGAAAGAACAAGGCGAGCTACTCGGCGAGCACCCTGCAGGGCCGTGCGGGCGAGACCGCTGACGACCCCAACCTGGAACTGCCGGCAGAGAACGGCCAGGGAGAGTCCGAAGCCACCTTCACCGCTGCGCGCAGCCAGCGCCAGCCGGTGTACTCCAGGCCCTACACGAATGCCGCGGGCCACACGGCCTTCCAGGTCCAACTGCCACTGCTCGACCGCAGTGCCTTCGTCGGCACGCTGCTCGCCGAGTATTCGATCGAGAGCCTGCATCGCTACTTCGTGCCTGCAGAAGTCACCCGGCGCCATGTGGTGACGTTGTTCGACGAGCAGGGTCGCACCCTGGCCAGTTCGGTGATGCCGCTTCCCGGCCACGCCGCGCGGCCGGCGGCGATCGTGCACGACGTGCCGCTCGCGCCGCCGGGCAATGGTCTCGTGCTGCGCAGCCATGGATTCCGCACGTCGATCGGCCTGATCGGCAACACGCTGTTCTGGATGGTCGTCGCACTCAGCGTGCTCACGCTTTGGATGCTGCTCGGAACGTGGCGCCACATGAAACGGCGCCTGCAGATGCAGAGTGCCCTCGTGTCCGAAACGAACTTCCGCCGCGCGATGGAGAACTCGATGCTCACCGGCATGCGGGCGATGGACATGGAGGGCCGCATCACCTACGTGAACCCGGCGTTCTGCGCGATGACGGGGTTCGCTGAATCGGAACTCATCGACCGCCGCGCGCCGTTCCCGCATTGGCCGACCGACCGCCAGGAAGAAAACAACCGCCTGCTGCAGCAGGAACTCCAGGGCCGCAGCCCGGCCGGCGGCGTGGAAGTCAAGGTGATGCGCAAGAACGGCTCGCTGTTCGACGCCCGCAACTATGTGTCGCCGCTGATCGACTCGAAGGGAAAGCAGACCGGCTGGATGACCTCGATGACGAACATCACCGAAGGCAAGCGCGTGCGCGACCAGCTCTCGGCGTCGCACGAGCGCTTCACGACGGTGCTCGAGGGGCTGGACGCGGCCGTGTCGGTGGTTTCCGTGCAGCAAGGCGAGTTGCTCTTCGCCAACCGCTCGTACCGGCTGTGGTTCGGCGCCGAGAGCGGCGGGCACACGCTGCTGGCGGGCGGCGAGTCGGGCCCGCCGCAGCCGGTCGGCGAATTCGACGACTCGATCGACAGCCTCGGAGGCCTGCCGACGCACGAGCTCACCGATGTCGGCGCCGACACACGCGAGGTCTATGTCGAGGGCCTGAGGAAGTGGTTCGACGTGCGCGCGCGCTACCTGCAGTGGACCGACGGCCGGCTCGCGCAGATGCTGATCGCCACCGACATCACGGCACGCCGCAGCGCCGAGGCGCTGGCCGCCAGCCAGACCGAGAAGGCGCAGGTCACGAGCCGGCTGGTGACGATGGGCGAGATGGCCTCGTCGGTGGCGCACGAACTCAACCAGCCGCTGACGGCCATCACCAACTACTGCAACGGCATGGTCACGCGCGTCAGGGGCGACATGATCGAGAAGGACGACCTGATCGCTGCGCTGGAGAAGACGGCGCGCCAGGCGCAGCGCGCCGGGCAGATCATCCACCGCATCCGCGCGTTCGTGAAGCGCAGCGAACCCCAGCGGCAGACGACGCAGGCGCAGACGATCATCGACGATGCGGTCGAGCTGGCCGGTATCGAGCTGCGGCGGCGCAACGTGACGATCCACACCTATGTCGCGCAACGGCTGCCGGCGCTGAACGCCGACCCGATCCTGATCGAGCAGGTGGTGCTCAACCTGCTGAAGAATGCCGCCGAGGCGATCGACAGCGCGCAGGCTTGCCGCCAGGCGCGACGCAACATCGAGTTGCGCGTCGTGCCGCGCCACACCGCCGAGGAAGGCGGCGTGATCGAGTTCAGCGTGACCGACATGGGGCCGGGCCTGAAGGATGAAGTCCTTGCCCGCCTGTACGAGGCCTTCTTCTCGACCAAGCCGAGGGCCTGGGCATCGGGCTGTCGCTGTGCCGCTCGATCGTCGAGTCGCACCGCGGCCGGATAAGGGCGCAGAACTTCTACAATGGAGACGTCGCCGTGGGCTGTCGTTTCTCGTTCACGCTGCCTGTCGAATCCTCCCGGATCGAAGGCCCTGCAACTTCCATGAGCCTGCTTTCATGAGCCTGATCCCCAAGCGCGGTACGGTCTATGTCGTCGACGACGACGAGGCGGTGCGCGATTCCCTGCAATGGTTGCTCGAGGGCAAGGACTATCGCGTCAAGTGCTTCGATTCGGCCGAGTCGTTCCTGTCGCGATTCGACCCGCGCGAAGTGGCCTGCCTGATCGCCGACATCCGGATGGACGGCATGAGCGGCCTGGAGTTGCAGGATCGCCTGGTCGAGCGCCAGCTCGCCGCTGCCGATCGTCTTCATCACTGGCCACGGCGACGTGCCGATGGCGGTGACGACGATGAAGAAGGGCGCCGAGGACTTCATCGAGAAGCCGTTCAAGGAAGACGAGCTGCGTCGCGCTGGTCGAGCGCATGCTCGACAGCGCCCGCAGCGCATTCTCGCAGCACCAGGAAGCGGCCAGCCGCGACGCGCTGCTGTCTCGCCTGACGTCGCGCGAGGCGCAGGTGCTCGAGCGCATCGTCGCCGGCCGGCTGAACAAGCAGATCGCCGACGACCTCGGGCATCAGCATCAAGACGGTCGAGGCGCACCGCGCCAACATCATGGAAAAGCTCAACGCCAACACGGTGGCCGACCTGCTCAAGATCGCGCTCGGCGCGCAGGCCAAGGCTTGAGTCTTCGCACTCATGCAGGGCCGCTGCGAAGCGGCCTTTGTCGTTATGGAGGTGTCCCGATGAATGTCCCCGCGCACATGGGGCAAGGCAGTCTGCTCTCGGCCCCATGCGGCCATTCGCTGTGCGTCTCGCTCCTGTGTGGCCGCGGGCGCGGCAGCGCTCTGGTGCCTTGTGGCGTGCCGCAAGCGACGCGCCAGCGCTGTCCGCAGGAAGGCGCGTCCGGGCGACGATCCGCGGCGCGCTCTCTGGGGCGCCGAGAAGCACAGGGCTCGTGGCCGCGCGCGAAGCGCGAATCGTCAACTGACTCGTCGCAGTTGTCTGAACGCAGTGAGCGCAGCGAACGAAGCGAGTTCTGCGACGGGGCCGCGAGACCGAGCATCGCAGGGCAGTCGGCGCGAAGCGCCGACCGCCCCAGTCAAGCGCTGCGGGCTGCCCGGACGCGCCTTTGCCGCACCGACGTGCACGCGCAAAGCGGACGCTTCAACGGTCGGCAATGGGCCGAATGCAGACCTTCATACCTGATCAGCATCTCGCGTCGCAGGGCGCGCCAAGCACGATGGAGCCCATGACATGACTGCCCAGCTCATCGACGGCAACGCGCTGTCGCGAAGAGCATTCGCTCCGAGGTCGCACGCGCGCGCGGCGGCGCTCACGGCGCGCGGCTGCCAAACCCGGCCTGGCGGTGATCCTGGTCGGCGACGAACCCGGCCTCGCAGGTCTACGTGCGGCACAAGGTGAAGGACTGCGAGGACAGCGGGCTGCGCTCGGTGCTCGAGCGCCACGACGCCTCGCTGGCCGAGGACGCGCTGCTGGCACGCATCGCGCACTCAACGCCGACCCGGCCATCCACGGCATCCTGGTGCAGATGCCACTGCCGCCAGCACATCGACGCCAACAGCGTCATCGAGGCCATCCGCCGGCGAAGGATGTGGACGGCTTCCACGTCGCCAGCGCCGGCGCGCTGATGACCGGCCGCCCGGGCTTCAAGCGCCGGCAACGCCGCTAGGGCTGCATGAAGATGATCGAGAGCCACGGCTGCGATCCGCGCGGCAAGCACGCGGTGGTCATCGGCCGCAGCAACACGTCGGCAAGCCGATGGCGATGCTGCTGCTGCAGGCGAACGCGACCGTGACGGTCTGCCACAGCGCGACGCCGGATCTGTCGCGCCACCATACGCGGCAAGCCGACATCGTCGTCGCCGCGGTTGGCAGGCGCAACACCCTGACAGCCGAGATGGTCAAGCCGGGCGCGGTCGTCATCGACGTCGGCATGAACCGCGACGAAGCGGGCAAGCTTTGCGGCGACGTCGACTTCGCAGGCGTTTCGCCAGGTCGCGGGCTGGATCTCGCCGGTGCCCGGCGGCGTCGGCCCGATGACGCATCGCGATGCTGCTGGTCAATACCGATCAGGCCGCGGAACGAGCCGCCGCTGACATATTGACACCAAGAAGCCTGAATGACCAATCCGCTGCTCGCACACCGACGGGCTTCCCGCCTTCGCCGCCATCCATCCGGACCATGTCGCACCGGCGATCGACGCGCTGCTGGCACAGGCCAACGCAGCGCTCGAATCCGCGGTCGGCCCGCGACGTCTGCGGCCGACTACGACGCGATGTCGGCCGTGCTCGACGTGGCCACCGAACGACTGGGTCGCGCGTGGGGCGCTGTGTGCGCACTTGAATGCCGTGGCCGACACGCCTGCAGCTGCGTGCAGCCTACAACGACAACCTGCCCAAGGTGACCGAGTTCCACACCCGGCTGGGCGCCGACGAGCGCCTGTACGCCAAGTACAAGGCCATCGCCGCCAGCGCGGCGGCGGCCGACCTCAGCGCGCCGCGGCGCAAGGCCCTGGCCAACGCGCTGCGCGACTTCGTGCTCGTCCGGCGCCGAGCTCGCGCGGCGAGGCGAAGATGCGCTTTGCGGCGATCCAGGAGCGCGCGGCCGAACTCGAACAGCAGTACTCGCGAGCATGTGCTCGATGCCACCGACGGCTTCAGCTACCTTGCACGCGCTGACGAACTCGACGGCGTGCCCGCCGACGTGCAACAGGCAGCGCGCGCGGCCGCGCAGGCCGACGGCGTCGAGGGCTACAAGCTCACGCTTGCACTACCCGAGTTACGGCCCGGTGATGCAGTACGGCGAGCAACCGCGACCTGCGCAAGTGGCTCTACACCGCCTACGTCACACGCGCCAGCGAACTCGGCCCGCTCGAGCGCGACAACAGCCGGCTGATGCAGCGAGTTGCTGGCGCTGCGCCAGGAGGAGGCGCGCGCTGCTGGGGCACGGCAACTACGCCGAGGTTTCGTTGGTGCCGAAGATGGCCGCAACACGACCGAGGTGAACGGCTTCCTGCGCGACCTGGCCACGCGCGCCCGGCCCTACGCCGAACGCGACCTCGCCGCACTGCGCAATTCGCAGCGCACCGAGCTGGGCCTGCCCGAGCTGCAGGCCTGGGACATGGCGTTACGCCAGCGAGAAGCTGAAGGAAGCGCGCTACGCCTTCAGCGACCAGGAGGTCAAGCGGTACTTCACCGAGCCGCGGGTGCTGGCCGGCCTGTTCGAGATCGTGCAGGCGCTGTTCGAGGTCAGCGATCGCGCCGACATCGCGCCGGTGTGGCACGACAGCGTGCGCTTCTATCGGGTCGAACGCGCAGGCGACGGCGCCTGAACTGGTCGGCCAGTTCTACCTCGACACCTATGCCCGCGCGGGCAAGCGGCCCGGCGCCTGGATGGACGACGTGCGCGTGCGCTGGACGCGGCCGGACGGCGCGCTGCAGACGCCTGTGGCCACGCTGATCTGCAACTTCGCACCGCCGGTCGGCGAGGAGACCGGCGCTGCTCACGCATGACGACGTGATCACCCTGTTCCACGAGTTCGGCCACGGCCTGCACCAGATGCTCACGCGCATCGATGACATCGGCGTCTCGGGCATGTCGGGCGTGGAGTGGGACGCGGTCGAGTTGCCGAGCCAGTTCATGGAGAACTTCTGCTGGGAGGGGATGTGCTGCAACGCCTGACGGCGCACGTCGACACCGGCCAACCGCTGCCGCGCGCCCTGTTCGACAAGATGGTCGCCGCCAAGAACTTCCAAAGCGGCATGGGCACGCTGCGCCAGATCGAGATGGGTCTGTTCGACCTGCGCATCCACGCCGAGCCAGGCGCCGCCCAGCGTGTCCAGGAAGTGCTCGACGAAGTCCGCGACGAGGTCTCGGTGTTGAGCCACGCCGGCCTTCAACCGCTTCCAGCACAGCTTCTCGCACATCTTTGCCGGCGGCTACTCCGCCGGTTACTACAGCTACAAATGGGCCGAGGTGCTTTCGGCAGATGCCTGGAGCGCTTTCGAGGAAGCGGGCGCGCTGTCAGTGGCCACCGGCCGGCGCTTTCGTGAAGAAATTCTCGAAGCGGGCGGCAGCCGCAGTGCGCTGGAGAACTTCACCGCCTTCCGCGGCCGTGAACCACGCATCGATGCACTGCTGCGCCATCAAGGAATGGCTTGAGTCCGCGGCCCAGGGCGGTTAGATTGCGTGTCATGCGCACATCCGTCTCACTGGCCACCCTCGCCGCAACGCTGTTGCTCGCCGCGCCCTCGGCTCACGCCCTGTTCAAGGTCGTCGGCCCCGACGGCAAAGTGACCTACACCGACCGTGTGCCCAACGCCAACGAGGGCAAGGTGATGCCGGTCGACGGCAGTTCGGGCCGCGCCAGCGACCTCGCGCTGCCCTACGCGTTGCGCCTGGTCGCCACGCGGTTCCCGGTCACGCTGTTTACCGCCAGCAACTGCGGCGAAGGCTGCGCGCTCGGGCGCAGCCTGCTGGCCAAGCGCGGCGTGCCCTACACCGAGCGCGTGGCCGAGTCCGACGAGGAGCGCGAAGCCTGGGCCGCCTCGTGGGCGGCCCCGAGGCGCCCGCACTGAGGGTCGGTGAGCAGACGCTGCGCGGCTACACCGCGCGGGCCTGGGACGAAACGCTCGACCTTGCCGGCTACCCGCGCCAGTCCCTGCTGCCAGCCAACTACCAGACACCGCCCGCCGTGCCGATGATCGCGCGTCAGCCTGCCCCACCGAAAGCGCCGCCGCAAGCGCCGACGGCGCCTGCCGTCGACGGGCAGTCAAACCCGACGGGCATCCGTTTCTGAACTGACAGTCGGCGCCAGCCGGTGCGCCGGCCATCGCGCTGCGACCAGCAGTGCGGCCATCAGCCACATCGGCGCGGCTGTCGTCGTCACCGCAGCCAGCAGGCCAAAGCCGGCCGGCATCGCGATCGTGGCCACGTTGGTGAAGACCATGCGCAGTGCCAAGGCCTGGCCCTGGCGATCCGGCGGCGCAGCCTGGTGCAGGGTGGACAGGATCATCGGTTGCACCGATCCAAGCGCGAGCCCGAGCAAGGCCGAGCCGAACATCATGCCGGCGACACCGGGCAACCAGGCGTAGGCCAACAGCACGGCGCTGGCAAGCGTCATGGCGGCGAGCAGTGCACGGTGGTCGTCGATGCGGTCGGCCCAGGTCGGGATCACGAGCCGCACCAGCGGTCGCGATGGCAAACGAGCTGAGCACCAGGCCGATCGCCGACGCGCTGATTTCCCGCGCATGGCCGACCACCGGCACGGTGAAATTGTGCGCGTCCCAGGCCGCGGCCATCGCCACGTTCACCAGCAGCAGGTTGCGCAAGACCGGCAAGCGCAGCAGCTCGAAGGCATGGCCGGGCGCCGACTTGTGGACCTCGCCTGCGGGCAGCGCCGCCTGGTGCGGCACGCGCGACGCAGCAGCCACCGCCAACAGCGGCAACAGCGCACCGAAAGCAAACGCAGCGCGAAAGCCGACATGGTCGATCAGCAAGCCCGCGATCACTGGCGCCAAGGTGTTCGACAACGCGGGGCCGAGCGCGACCCAGCTGAACACGCGCTGCAGGTCACTGGCGTCACGCGCCATCAGGCCGGCTTCGCGCTGGATCGCGACGGCGGCAACGCTGGCCGCGCCACCGGTGAGCAGCCCGAGAAAGCCAACGCCGCGAGGTGCTGCGTGAACACCGGCAGCAGGGCACCGGTCAGCGCCAGGCCAACCGCCCAGCGCACAGGCCGGTGAAAGCCGAAACGGTCGGCCAGGCGGCCGGCCCATAGCGACAGCACGATCGGCGCCACCGCGTAGAGGCTGAACAGCACGCCCACGACCCAATCCGGATGACCCTGCTTCAGCACCGCGAGGCTGGCAGCCATGCGTGTGGCAGCCATGCAGGCATGCAGGCCGACGAGCGTGGCGATGACCATCAGGAACGCGCTGCGCGGGGCCGCAGCGTTCTCGCTGCGGCTCATCCGGCACGCTTCCCGCTGCCCGCCGTTGCGTTCGCCTCTGGGCTGCCCGGCGGGTTCATGCCGGGCCGCGCTCCGGCGTCGTCGCCAGCGTCCCGGTCGTCATCGCCGGCCACGCTGTCGAGCAGACTCTGCGCGCCCGCCACCGGCATCGCCTCGACGCCACGCAGCTGGCGCTCCATGGCCCGTGAGCGCACTTCGGCCTGAACGATGGTGTTGCTGGCCTCGTCGAGCTTCTTCTTGGTCTTGGCCAGCACATCGCCGAATTTGCCGAACTCGGCCTTCACGGCACCGAGCACCTGCCAGACCTCGGCGCTGCGGCGCTCGAGCGCCAGGGTGCGAAAACCCATCTGCAGGCTGTTGAGTGTGGCCAGCAGCGTGGTCGGCCCGGCCAGCATGACCTTGTGTTCGCGCTGCAAGGCCTCGACCAGGCCGGGGCGGCGCAGCGCCTCGGCATACAGGCCTTCGGTGGGCACGAACAGGATCGCGAAGTCGGTCGTGTGCGGCGCCTGCACGTACTTCTGGCTGATCGTGCGCGCTTCGAGCTTGCAGGCGGGCCTCGAGCGCCTTGGCCGCCGCCTCCGCCGCGGCCGTGTCGGCACGCTCCTGCGCGTCGAGCAGGCGCTCGTAGTCCTCGCGCGGGAATTTGGCGTCGATCGGCAGCCAGAGCGGCGGCGTTGGCCGTGCCATCGCTGCCGCGGCCCGGCAGGCGGATCGCGAACTCGACGCGCGCACCGCTGCCGGGCACCGTCTCGACATTGGTGGCGTACTGCTCGGGCGTGAAGACCTGCTCGAGCAGGCCGGCGAGTTGCACCTCGCCGAAGATGCCGCGCGTCTTCACGTTGCGTCAGCACGCGATTGAGCGAGCCGACATCGCGCGCCAGCGTCTGCATTTCGCCGAGGCCCTTGTGCACCTGCTCGAGCCGGTCGGCGACCTGCTTGAAGCTCTCGCCCAGACGCAGCTCGAGCGTGGCGTGCAGCTTCTCGTCGACCGTGGCGCGCATCTGCTCGAGGCGCTGGCCGTTGTCGGCCTGCATCGCGCTGAGCCGCTGCTCGACCGTGTTGCGTACTTCGAGCAGGCGCCGCTCATTCGCATCGGAAAGCTGGCGCAACTGCTCGTTCTGCGTGCGCGCGGCGTCGCCCGTCTGCGCGAGGAGCGTCTGCTGGAACGCGGCCAGCGCCTGACCGAGCTCCTGCCGCGTGGCACTGCCGGTGCGCGCGACCTCGTCGCGCAGCTCGCGCTCCAGCCGTTCGCTGTCGGCGCGGCCTGCCTGCAGCAGCGTCTCGGTGGCACGCACCAGCGCCACGTCGTCCGCACGCCGAAGCAGCAGCCAGAGCAGCGAGCAGCAGGTTGGCCGCGGCGAGCGCGAGGGGAAGCCATTCGATCATCGGCGGATTGTCGCAGGGCACCCGCGACCCCGCCGCGCGTTCGGGCCCGCCGCGCCCGCGGTGGCGCCGCGGTTCAGGCCTTGCAGGCGATGCTCATCTGGGCCTGATCGGGCTGGATGTCGTAGCTGAGCGCGGCGGCGACCTGGGCAGAGCTCGTGGACGCGTCGGACGCGTCGGCGGGCCGGTTGCTGCGCTGCCACTGGCGCATCACCGCGTGGCCCTGCGGGCAAAGCCGCACGGCCTCGGCGACGAGTGATGTCGAGATTGGGACCAGCGAGGTCGTACGCGGCCTGGCCGGTGTTCGTTCCCACGCTGCGCACCTGCACGCAGAGCAACCGGCAACGGCTGCCGACAAGGCGAGAAGGCCGATCCGGACGTTTGACTTCACGGCGAACTCTCCCCGACAGACTGGCTGCGAAGCGCGTCGCACCCGGTGGCGCGACGGCAGGGATTCATTGTCCGGCTCGCTCGTTCGCCGCATGGTCCCGAAATGAGCGGCAAACGCCCGCCAGATCGGCGGCGGACCTCAAGCTCCGGCGAGCACGCCAGGATTGACCGGCGTCGGCGGCCGGCCGGCCTGTGGCCCGAAGCCGAGCGCAGCGATCAGGTTGTCGGCCGCCAGATCGGCCATCGCCAGCCGCGTGGCGACGCGTGGCGCTCGCGATGTGCGGCGTGAGCACGACATTGGGCACGTCGAGCAGGCCGGGATGGACCTCGGGCTCGCCCTCGAACACGTCGAGCCCGGCTGCCGCGATGCGCCGCTCGCGCAGCGCGCGCGCCAGCGCGGCGTCGTCGACCACGCCGCCGCGCGCGATGTTGGTCAGCGTCGCCGTCGGCTTCATCAGCGCGAGCTCGGCCGCGCCGACAGCGTGGTGCGAGGCCGCGGAATAGGGCACGACGAGCACCAGGTGATCGGCCTCGCGGAACAGGGCGTCCCTGTCGACGTAGCGCGCATTCAGCGGCGCCTCGGCAGCGGCGTCCAGCCGGGAGCGGTTGTGATAGATCACCTTCATGCCGAAGCCGAGCGCGCCGCGCCGCGCGATGGCCTGGCCGATGCGGCCCATGCCGAGGATCGCGAGCGTCGCGCCATGCACGTCGCTGCCGGTGAACATGTCGTAAGCCCACTTCTGCCACTCGCCGGCGCGCAGGAAGCGCTCCGACTCGGCCATGCGCCTCGCGGCGGCCATCATCAGCGCGAATCCGAAGTCGGCCGTCGTCTCGGTCAGCACGTCGGGCGTGTTGGTGACGAGCACGCCGCGCGCGGTGCAGGCGTCGATGTCGATGTTGTTGTAGCCGACGGCCATGTTGCACACCGCCCTGAGCCGCGGACAGGCGGCGAGCAGCGCATCGTCGATGCGCTCGCTGCCGGTCGTGAACGCGCCGGCCTTGCCCTGCAGCCGGCGTGTCAGCTCGGCGCTGTCCCAGACCGTGTCCGCCTCGTTGGCATCGACCTCGAAATGCTCGCGCAGCCTCTCGAGAACGGAGGGAAATACGCTTGCGTGCAACCAGCACTTCGGGCTTCATCGTCGTTGCTCCCGTGATTGGGCAGAGCGCCCGGAATGTCGGAGGATCACTCGAGGAATCGTGCGAACTCGGCCACCGGCGCGCGCTCGGTGACGAGCGTGTTCACGATCGCCGCCGGATCGGCATGGCCGAGCGACATGCCGCACACCAGCATCTCGTTCGCCGGTGCGCCGAGGCATGCTCGAGGATGATGCGGTGGAACTGCAGGAACGCCACCTGCGGGCAGGTGTCGAGCCCGCGCGCGCGCGCCGCGACCATCACGCTCTGCAGGAACATGCCGTAGTCGAGCCAGCTGCCCTGCTCCATCACGCGGTCGATCGTGAACATCAGCCCCACCGGCGCGTCGAAGAACTGGTAGTTGCGGCCGATGCTGGGCGTGCATGCGCGCCTTGTCGCCCTTGCCGATGCCGAGCAGCGCCGTACATGTCCCAGCCGACCTTGCGTCGCCGCTCGATGTAGGGCGAGACCCACTTCGGCGGGGTAGTACTCGTACTCCTCGCGATGTCGCTGCCGCGCCGCGGGTCGTCGTAGACGTCGAGGATCTTGCGCGACAGCGCGGCCTGCGACGCTCCAGTCAGCACATAGACCTTCCAGGGCTGGGTGTTGGTGCCCGACGGGGCGCGCGAGGCGACGGCGAGGATCTCCTCGACCGTCTGCCGTGGCACCGGCGTGGGCAGGAAGGCGCGCACCGAGCGGCGCGAAGTGAGGGCCGCATCGACGGCGGCGATGGTCTCGGGGCTGGGCGTCACGGATTTCCTGACAGACAAGGAGCAATGCAAGGGTGCAACGAACGCATCGTGCCATTGTGCCCGGGCCGTGCCGGTCTCCAGGTGCCCATCTCTGTGCCAGGCGCACCCCGAAGACCCGACAGGTCTAGGTGAGGCTGCCTAGATTGCTGCGCTGCAGCAGAAACGGCTTGAATTGTCCTGGAGCGGGCGCTATAATTCGCTTAATGGTGCAGTGCAACAAATCTGTTCCAGAATGCCTCTTTCAATGACTGCCAGGAGTTTCACCATGCTGACCGCTGAACAATTCATCGCCGCCCACAAGGCCAATGTCGAGACTCTCTTCGGCCTGACCAACAAGGCTTTCGAAGGTGTCGAGAAGCTCGTCGAACTCAACCTCCAGGTCGCGAAGGCGACAATGGGCGAGAGTGCCGAGAACGTGAAGGCCGCACTGTCCGTCAAGGACGCTCAGGAGTTGCTGGCGCTGCAAGCCGGCCTGCTGCAACCGGCCGCCGAGAAGGCCGCCGCCTACAGCCGTCACCTGTACGAGATCGCCGCCAGCACCAACGCCGACCTGTCCAAGCTCGTCGAATCGCAGACGTCCGAAGCGCAGGGCAAGTTCCTGTCGGCCGTCGACGCTGCCGTGAAGAACGCTCCGGCAGGAAGCGAGAACGCTGTCGCGCTCATGAAGAGTGCCGTCGCTGCGGCCAACAACGCCCTCGAAGGCGCGCAGAAGGCCGCCAAGCAGGCCGCGAATGTTGCGGAATCGAGCTTCCAGGCGATCGCTGCGTCGGCCGAGAAGGCTACCCAGACGGCAACCAAGGCACGCCGGGCTGCCTGAGGTCCGTGCCCATCGCCGGCAAGCTGGCGGCGGGCTCGACCGAGCCAGTGTCTCCTCGGTATCTCCCGAAGCAGGGCTTCAAGATACCTTCCGGCCCGGCGCCATGCCGGGCCGCTTTCGTTGGCACACAGGCTCTTAGCGCCGTGCCCTTCACTGGGTGCGCGCTGCGATCCTTGACTTCAGCTCCGGCAGCATCGCCAGCGCTGCTTCCCGACCGGCCACTATCGAGCGCTTGCGAGCCGCGAAATCGGCGCTCGTCACGCCGGCCAGACGCGGCCGCACCACGACGTCGGCGTCGCGAAGTTCGAACTCGTTGATGCTTCGGCCCATGATCGAGAAGGTCTGAAGCAGGATGCGCATCACGTCGCCGGTGGTTCCGCCGTCTGGCGGGTCGGTGATGTCGACGGCGATCACGAGTTCGGCCCCCATCTGGCGCGCGAAGCGCACCGGCACCGGGGAAACGAGCCCGCCGTCGACGTATTCCCTGCTGCCGATGCGCACCGGCTGGAACACGGCCGGCACGGCGCTCGACGCGCGCACGGCAACGCCCGGGTCACCGACCTGGAACAGGATGGCCTGGCCGTTGTCGAGGTCGGTCGCGACGATGCCCAGCGGCAGGCGCATCTGCTCGATCGCTCGCCCACCAGTGTGCTCGCGAACGAAGCGGGCGAGTGCCTCGCCACGAATCAGCCCGCGGCCCGGAAATGACCAGTCGGTGATCGCCGACTCGTCCATCGCGTCGGCCAGGCGGGCCAGCTCGGCGCCACTCTTGCCCGAGGCGTAGAGCGCCGCCACCAGGCTGCCGGCCGAGGTCCCGACGACGAGCGCCGGCCGGATGCCGGCTTCCTCGAGCACCTGGATGACGCCGATATGGGCGAAACCGCGCGCGGCGCCGCCCCCCAGCGCCAGCCCGATGCGTGGTGGCCGCGGCGGCGGCCTGGGCGCAGCGGTTGGTGCTGGCGTCTCGACCGGCGGTGCTGGTGGTGCGACCGGCGAGGTCTGGCAGGCCGCCAGGCCGAGCACGGCCGCTGCCAGCCAGGCTCGGCGCGTCCAACCGGAGGTGCCCCTCACGCGACCGCTTCCGGGACGTGCGGCTCGCCTGGGCGTGTCGAATGCAGCACCGCTGCGATGCGTTCGGCCATGCGCTGCGCCGCGCCACGATGTTGCGCCGCGAAGGCCAGGCAACGCGCAAACTGCTCGCGGCGTACGGCCGGACTCGTCGGTTCGCAGGCCAGCACCACGGCCTCACACAGGGTCTGCACGCGGCGGGCGGCGCCGGCCTCCAGGGCCAAGTCGGCCGCCTGGGCGAAATTGAAGGTGTGCAGCCCCATCAGCACCGGGCAGCCGCACGCCGCTGCCTCGATCAGGTTCTGCCCGCCCAGTGGGGCGAAACTGCCACCGAGCAGCGCCACCTGGGCCAGGGCGTAGTACAGCGGCAGCTCGCCCATCGAGTCTCCTAGCCAGGCCTCGGCGTGGAGCGCCGAGTCCGGCGGATCGTCTGCCCAACTGCTGCGTCGGGCCAGGCTCAGCCCTGCGGCCTGGACGAGCCTGGCCACATCGTCGAAGCGCTGCGGATGACGCGGCACGATCAGCAGCAGCGGCCGCGGCGCGGGCTGCGCCGTCCACGCCGACAGCAGCTCGGCCTCCTCGCCCTCGCGAGTGCTTGTCGCGAGGACGACGGTACGTCTGACCTTGTCGCGCCAGCGACGCCCCTGCGCCAGCAGTTGCGGCTCGGGTGTCATGTCGAATTTCAGGTTGCCGCAGACCTCGACGTGCCGCGCGCCGGCCGAGCGAAGGCGCACCGCGTCCGCTTCGGTCTGAGCCAGGACCAGCGCCAGGCTTTCGGCGACCGGACGGATGACGGCGCCGAGCCGTTCGCCGCGGCGGCGGCTGCGTTCGCTCAGCCGCGCGTTGGCGAGCACCATGGGCACGCCGGCAGCCTGCGCGGCGTGCAGCAGGTTGGGCCAGACCTCGGTCTCCATCAGCACGCCGAGCAAGGGCCGGTGCTGCGCAAAGAAGCGCCGCGTCGCGCCGGCGCTGTCCCATGGCAGCCAAGCCTGGCGGTCGCCCGGTCGCAGCAGGGCCGCGCCCGCGGCGCGCCCGGTCGCGGTGCCGCTCGTCAGCAGCAGGCGCAGCGTCGGCTCGCTCTCGCGAAGCGCCTCGACGAGCGACGCGGCGGCTCGCGTTTCGCCCAGTGACACGGCATGAACCCAGAGCCAGCCGGGCTTCGCGGGCCCCTGGTAGCGCCCGAACCGCTCGCCGAGCGCCGCGCGGTACAGCGGCTCCTTGCGCCCGCGCCAGTGCAGGCGCAGCCAGACGGCCGGCGCCAGCATCGCGGTCAGCCACGAATAGACCCTGCGGATCATTCGTTCCCGCTCCCGATCCCGTTCCTGCTCGCCGCCCGCACCGCCCAGACATGGCGCCAGGTCGCCCACACTGCGTCGGCAGCGGGCGCAGCGTCGCCGCCCACCGCGAGTTGATGGGCGCTGCCCACCGGCCCGGCCCGCCAGACGCGGGGCTGGCTGAAGATCTGCACGTGGCACAGATCGAGCGCGACCGCGAGGTGGCTCAATCCCGAGTCGACGCCGATCACCCCGGCGCAGGCCGCCATGCGCCGCGCGAGGACGTCGAGCGGCATCGGCGGCAGCACTTCGACGCCGGCGCCGATCGCCGCGGCGAGCCGCGTCACCCGCCCGGCCTCGGCCGCACCGGCCTGCGGCAACACGACGTGGAAGCCCGCCGCGACGAGCCGACGCCCGAGTTCTTCCCACTCGGCTTCGGGCCACTCGTTGTCGCTGCGCGTCGTGCCATGCGCGAACAGCACGTCACGCCCACCGATCGGCACCGCGCCGAAACGCCAGTGAACCCGCGGTGGCGCATCCGCGAAGTCGTAGCCGAGGGCGCGCGCGGCGAGTAGCCGGTAGCGGCGCACCGCGTGTACCCGGCGCTCCATCGCCAGCGGGCGGTCGACCATGAAGCGCACCGGCCATTCGTAGCCGCACAGCTCGCTGCGGTTGGCATAGGTGTAGCGATGCCCGTCTGCCACGAGCCGGGCCTTTCGTGCGACGAGTGCCGACTTGATCAGGCCCTGGAAATCGATCACGGCGTCGTAGCGATCACGTTGCAGCTCCGCCCTGAAGGCCCGCCACTCGCGCAGCGTGGCGGAACCGAACGGGCGCCGGCGCCAGCGCCGCTCGGCGATCGGCAGGATGCGATCGATGCCCGCCACCTCGGCCAGCAGCGGTGCGAAGGCTTCTTCGACGACCCAGTCGATCAAGGCGCCGTCGAAACGCTGGCGAATGTCGTGCACGACCGGCAGCGTCTGGATGACATCGCCGAGCGACGAGAGCTTGACGACCAGGACACGCAAGGCGGCGTCAGCCGGTCAGTGTGCGGCGGCAGCGAACCGCGCGTCGGGCTTCACGGCGCGCAGCGCGGCCATGAAGCCTGCCTCGATGCGCGTGCAGCGCCTCGGGCGTGTGGCCCTCGAAGCGCATGACGAGCACCGGCGTCGTGTTCGACGCGCGCACCAGGCCGAAGCCGTCGTCGTACTCGGCGCGCAGCCCGTCGATCGTGATCACCTCGCGCGCGCCGGGAAACTGCGCCTCGGCAAGCAGCCGCGCGATCACCTGGCGGGGCTCGCCTTCGGCGCAAGGCACGTTCAGCTCGGGCGTGCTGAAACTCGTCGGCAACGCGTTCAGCACGGCGCTCGGATCGTTGGCGCGCGTCAGGATCTCGAGCAGCCGCGCCGCCGTGTACGTCGCGTCGTCGAAGCCGTACCAGCGCTCGGCGAAGAAGATGTGGCCGCTCATCTCGCCGGCGAGCGGCGCGCCGGTTTCCTTCAGCTTGGCCTTGATCAGCGAATGCCCGGTCTGCCACATCAGCGGCACGCCGCCGGCCGCGCGAATCGCGGGCGCGAGGCGTTGCGAGCACTTGACGTCGTAGATGACTGGCGCGCCCGGGTTGCGAGCGAGCACGTCGCGCGCGAACAGCATCAGCTGGCGGTCGGGGTAGATGATCTGGCCGTCCTTCGTCACGACGCCGAGGCGGTCGCCGTCGCCATCGAAAGCGAGGCCGAGTTCGGCGTCGCCGGCCTGCACCGCGCGGATCAGGTCGGCGAGGTTCTCGGGCTTGGACGGGTCGGGATGATGGTTCGGGAAGTCTGCCGTCGACCTCGGCAAACAGCGCCTTCACCTTGCAGCCGAGCGGCGCGCAGGATGCCGGGCGCAGACGCTCCGGGGATGCCGTTGCCGCAGTCGACGACGATGCTGCATCGGCCGCGCGAGCCGGCAGTCGCCGACGATGCGCGCCCGGTACTCGGCCAGGATGTCCATGCGCGCCGCGCGACCGCCGCCCGTCGCGTAGTCCTCGGCCTCGATGCGGCGGCGCAGCCCCTGGATCTCTTCACCGTAGATCGCGCGCCCGGCGAGCACCATCTTGAAGCCGTTGTAGTCCTTCGGGTTGTGGCTGCCCGTCACCTGGATGCCGCTCGTGCAGCCATGCGCGCCGCGCGTCGCGGCGACGTAGTAGAGCATCGGCGTCGTGACGGGGCCGAGATCGACGACGTCGATGCCCGTGGACACGAGCCCGCGCGTCAGTGCGGCGACGAGCGCCGGGCCCGACAGCCGGCCGTCGCGCCCGACGACAACGGCCTTCTCGCCGAGCAGCAGCGCCTCGGTGCCGAAGGCACGGCCCAGGTGCTCGGCGAGCGCTTCGTCCAACGTCGTGCCGACGACGCCGCGGATGTCGTAGGCCTTGAAGATCGAACCGTTCACGTTCACGTTGACCCCTCCTGTCACTCGATGGGCGATTGTAGGGAGCCCGTCGCGACGCCCTCCGCTGGAGCCGCAACGACATGTCCGAAAACGGCTAGCGGGCGCCCGCCCGATGCCGATAATCGTGGCCATGAACAACCCGCTCCGCCGCGCCATCGATGCCGACGCCGCCTACGCGGCGCTGCTCGCGCGTGACGCCCGCCTCGACGGGCACCTGTTCGTCGGCGTCACCTCGACCGGCATCTACTGCCGGCCGATCTGCCGCGTTCGCACGCCCCGGCGCGAGAACTGCCGCTTCTTCGACACCCCGGCCCAGGCCGAGGCAGCAGCATTTCGGCCGTGCCTGAAGTGCCGGCCCGAGATCGCGCCCGGCCCGGGGTTCGCGTGGTCGGTGATGGACGCGTCGCGAACGCTCGCCCGTCAGGCGGCGCAATGGCTCGACAGCCACGCCCATGCGTTCGGACGCCGAACCGGCCAGCCTGGCCGCGCTGGCCCGTCACCTCGGCGTGAGCGACCGCCACCTGCGTCGCATCTTCGCCGCCGAGCACGGTGTCACGCCGCTGCAATACCTGCAGACGCGGCGCCTGCTGCTCGCCAAGCAGTTGCTCACCGACACCACGATGCCGGTGGCCCAGGTTGCGCACGCGAGCGGCTTTCGCAGCCTGCGCCGCTTCAACGCCGCGTTTGCCGACAACTACCGCCTCAGCCCGACCCAGCTCCGCGGCGAGGCGGCGGCTGGCCCGCGCGATGCGGGTGGCGCCTTGGGCGTAATGCTCGGCTTTCGCGAGCCGCTCGCCCGCGACGCCTTGCTGCGCTTTCTCGGCCAGCGCGCCATTCCCGGCATCGAGCAGGCCGCACCCGAGGCGCTGCGCGTGCGGCGCACCGTGCGCCCCGGCATCGTCGGCGAGCAAGGGGGCTGGATCGAGGCGGTGTTCATGCCGCAGCGGCCACGACTCCGCCTGACGTGCTCGGCCTCGCTCGCCCCCGCCTCGGGTGCGCTGCTGAGCGCCGTCCGGCGCTGGCTCGATCTCGACGCCGACCCGCAGGCCATCGATGCGGCGCTGCAAGGCCTGCCCGGTCGCGAAGGCCTGCGCCTGCCGGGCGGCGTCGACGCGTTCGAGCTCGCCGTCCGGGCCGTGCTCGGCCAGCAGGTCTCGGTGGCCGCGGCGCGAACGCTCGCGCAGCGGCTGGTCCACCGCTTCGGCGAGCCCATGGCCACGCCGTGGCCTGAACTCGACCGCTGCTTTCCGGCGCCCGCGGTGCTGGCCAGCGCGCCGCTCGCGGACGTGGCCGCACTCGGCATCATCCGCACGCGCGCCGCGGCCATCGTGGCGCTGGCGCAGGCCTGGCCGGAACTGCAGCCGCTGCTGCAGGCGCATGCCCCGGCAGCGCCGTTGATCGAGCGCTTGTCCGCGCTACCCGGCATCGGCCCGTGGACGGCGCACTACATCGCGCTGCGCGCCCTCGGCTGGGCCGATGCGTTCCCGCCCGGTGACGTGGCGGTGCTCAACGCACTCGGCCTGCCCCGTGGCGCGCGCGCCGAGCGCGAGGCCGAGGCACGCTCGCAGGCATGGCGTCCATGCCGCGCCTATGCCGTGCTCAGGCTGTGGGACAGTCTGCCACCGCCCGCTCGACCGCCCGGGCCCAGGCGCCAAATTGGCCATACCTGCCCACCCGGAGATTCGACCATGACCCTCAAGTCTCTCGCCGCAGCCTGCACTGCACAGATCACCGTCGCGACTCCGCTGGGCCCCGTGCTGCTGGCACGCACCGAGTCCGGCCTGGCCGGTGCCTGGTTCGACGGCCAGGCGGCGCATCCCGGCGGCCTGGCTGCGCCGCAGCGCGACGGCGACCCGCTGCTGCACGACGCTGCGTCGCAGCTCGACGAATACTTCGCCGGCACGCGCAGCTGCTTCGACCTGGCACTGGACCTGCGCGGCACCGAGTTCCAGCGCAAGGTGTGGAACACGCTGCTTCGCATTCCGAGCGGGCAGACGGTGAGCTATGGCGACATCGCGCGCGCCGTCGGCTCGCCGCGCGCAGTGCGCGCGGTGGGCGCCGCCGTCGGGCGCAATCCGGTGGGGGTGATCGTGCCCTGCCACCGCGTGCTCGGCAGCGACGGCAGCCTCACCGGCTATGCCGGCGGGCTGCAGCGCAAGAGCGCGCTGCTGCGACTCGAGGGAGTCCTGAGAGCGACGCCAAGGCCGGTGCCAGCCGACGTCCGCCCCACCGATGGCGAGCAAGAAGGCCCGGGACAGCCCGGCGTCTTCTCATGACAACCCGCGATGGCGCCGAACTGCTGAGCCTGGCCGCGCTGTGGGCGGCTCGTTCCTGTTCATGCGCAGGGACGCCGCCGAATTCGGACCGTTCGCGCTGGTCGCCCTTCGCGTCAGCGGCACCTCACTGCTCCTGCTGCCCTTGCTCGCCCGGCGTGGGCAGATGGCCGACCTGCGTCGGCACTGGCGGCCGATCTTCGTCGTTGGCGTCGTCAACTCGGCCCTGCCCTTCGTCTGCTTAAGTTTCGCGGCGCTGTCGATCAATGCCGGTCTGTCGTCGATCCTCAATGCGACCGCGCCGCTCGCCGTCGCCGCCGCCGGCAGCCAGGTCGCGGCAGCGCTGAGCCTGGCGCTGCCCGGCCTGCTCTGGTGGCCAGACACCGCATCGTCGAACAGCCCCTGGTTCGCCATCGCGATGCTCGCCTTGCCGTGCACCGTGCTGGCCTACCTGCTGCACTTCCAGCTGATCGCGCACGTCGACCCGGCCAACGCGATCGCGGTGACCTACCTGATCCCGCTCTTTGCCGTGCTCTGGGGCAGCGTCTTCCTGGGCGAGGCGGCGACGGCGCCGATGCCCCGCGGTGGCGCGGCCGTCCTGCTCGGCACGGCGATGGCAACCGCAATCGTGCGCGGGCAGTGGTGGTCATCCGCCGCCAACGTCACCGGCCACTACCAGTCATTGAAGCTGCCGGAGAGTCGCCGCGCCAACGACTAGTTTCGAGGTGCTGCAGACGCAGCCCGTCGTCCTTGCTCGGTGACGAAACCTCCAAAGCGGCCGTTCGTGGAACGGTGATGCCCGCCGCTGTCAGAGGCCGATCGAATGTCCGCAGGCCAAGGGATCGAAGTGGCGCTCCCGACCCATTGCAGCCGGATGGCAGCGCAGATCGCCCGCCCGGAAGCAGCCGTTCGCCGTAGGGCGCGACCGCGTTGCCGCTGAAGCCTTCCCTCGCGGTGCAGATTCGAGATTCGCACGTACGACCACAATCTTCTGACAAGCCGATCTTTGGTATGCCCAGACGTTACCGGATCTCATTCGAGGACCGGCCCGCACCAAGTCGGACGATGCACGGCTCGAAGAACTGCTGTTCCACTACCGTGCGCGCAAATTCCCGCAAATGCTGACGGCGCCCGAGCAGGCGCGTTGGACGGCGAATTGCAGTGAACGGCCGCACCAGGGCGCGGGCGGCGGGCTGACACTCGCAGAGTACTTCGACCGGATTGACACTCGCGTCGAATCGGCCAACGAGCGCGGGCAGGCGATCCTGGAGGCGCTGCTCGACCAGGGCGAGCGGATCGCGCCACCTGCAGACTCCACAGCGCCAGCGGCAATTTATGGTGTCGCGGCCGTGGCGGCGGCCGCCGCGCAGCGCTACTGTGGTCCGGCCTGCACCCGCGTTAGCGGCTTGCCGTCCACCGCTTCAGCTTGGGCGCCTTCGAGCTTGCGGATGTCGGCCTCCGACAATTGCGGCCGGTCGATCTTGACCGTCAACTTGTTCAGCTTCGCGGTCAACGTGAACGGCGGCTTGTAGTCGGCATCGTTCACGCCGGTCAGCGTGTCGGAGCCAATGTCGAAGCTTTCGTCCCACTGCAAGATCATCGGCAGCGTGCGTTCCATCTTGATCGTCTGCACCGCCTTGCCGTCGACCTTCAGCGTGCCGGTGCCGGAGCGGCCGAGACCGCTCATGTTGTTGAACGCCAGCGTGCCAACGCCAAGGCCGTCGTACTTGAAGTCAAACTCGAGCACGTGCTTGCCCGGCGACAAGGCTTCCGGACCTTCCCACTTCACGCGCTTCAGGTCAATCAGGTTCCACAGGAACACCGGCTTGCCCTGGAGCAGGTAGAAGCCATACCCGGCGAAGCGCCCGCCGGACGTCAGGATCATGCCTTCAGCACCGCCCTGGGGCACCTCGATGTCGGCGCTTATCGTGTACGAGGTGTTGAGCAATTGTGGCGAGGCGCCTTGCGGCAGTCCGACCATCGGCTGCGTGTAGACGAACTCGGTGCGCCCGGCAGTGATGTTCGGCCGCGGCTGCACCAGGCGCGTCGCCACCGAGGCGTCCAGCGGTAATACCTGGTACTTCTTCGCCTCGGCAACAAACGCCTTGCGCATCTCGGCCACCTTTTGCGGGTTCTTCGCGGCGATGTCGTCGGTCTGCGAGAAGTCGTTCTTCAGGTTGTAGAGCTGCAACACTTGGTTGTTCAACGGGTCGGGGTTGGCCGCGCCGTAGGCTTCCCATGGGGCGCGGTTGACCTGGGTGCTGAGCATCCAGCCTTGGTCGTACAGCGCCCACTGACCCATCATCTCGAAATACTGAGTCTTGTGCCGCGACTCCGCCTTGGCGTTCTTCGGATCGAAGGTGTAGGCGAAGCTGGTGCCCTCTATAGGCGCCTGCTTGATGCCGTCAACCGACTGCGGCGCCTTCAGGCCGGCCGCCTCAAGGATGGTCGGCACGACGTCGACGACGTGCACGAACTGCGCGCGCAGGCCGCCCTTGTCCTTGATGCCAGCCGGCCACGAGACGACCATGTTTTGGTTGATGCCGCCCAGCCGCGAGGCGTTCTGCTTGAACCAGTCGAACGGTGTATTGAAGGCCCAAGACCAGCCGGCCGACATGTGGTTGTAGGTTTGCTCGGTGCCCCACACGTCGTACCACTTCATCTGCGTCTCCACAGGCATCTCGTTGATGCCATTGAAGAACGCGACCTCGTTTGGCGTGCCCAGCGGCCCGCCCTCTGCGCTGGTGCCGTTGTCGCCGTTGATGTAGATGACGAGCGTGTTGTCGAGCCGGCCCAGGTCCTGGAAGTGCTGGACCACACGGCCGATTTCGAAGTCGCTGTAGGCAGCGTAGGCGGCGAAGGTCTCGACCTGGCGGATGAAGAGCTTCTTCGCGTCGGGCGTCAATTCGTCCCATGGCTTGAGCTTGTCCTTCGGCCAGGGAGCGAGCTGTGTGTCCTTCGGCACGACGCCGAGCCTCTTCTGATTGTCGAGAATGCGCGCGCGCAGCTTCTCGTAGCCATCATCGAACAGGTGCAGGGCGCGGATCTTGTCGACCCACTCCTGGGTCGGATGGTGGGGCGCGTGCGTCGCCCCCGGCGCGTACTTAATGAAGATCGGTTTGCCGGGGTCAATCTGGTGCATGCGAGTCATGTAGCCGATCGCATCGTCGGCCATCGCTGTGACGAGGTTCCAGGTGCCCGCCGGCTTGCCCAGGAAGGGATAGATCTGCGTCGTGTTGCGGAACAGGTTCGGTTGCCACTGATTGGCATCGCCACCGACGAAGCCGTAGAAGTACTCAAAACCCATGCCGACGGGCCACAGGTCGAACGGTCCGGACTCGCTGGCGGCGAAGGACGGGGTATTGTGGTTCTTGCCGAACCAGGCGGTGGAATAGCCGTTGTCTCGCAGCATGCGGCCGATGGTGGCCTTGTCGCGGGGGATGATGCTGTTGTAGCCGGGGAAGCCCGTTGCCTGCTCGGAGATTACGCCGAAGCCCGCTGAATGATGGTTGCGCCCGGTGATCAACGCCGCGCGCGTCGGTGAACACAGCGCGGTCGAGAAGACGCGGTTGTAGCGCAGGCCCTCTCTGGCGATGCGGTCCATGGTCGGCGTTGGGATCACGCCGCCAAAAGTACTGGGCACGCCGAAGCCGGCGTCGTCAGTGATGATCAGCAGCACGTTCGGCGCGCCCTTGGGCGGCACCACGCGAGGCGCCCACCAGGCCTTGGACTGCAGCGCGTCGTTCTTGATGACGCCGCCGAACCGGGGGTCAGGCGGCGGAAGCTGGGTGTTCGGGATCGTCGTCGTCGCGCTGGGTGAGCCCAGCGTGCCGGTGATGGTCTGTGCCGCCGCCGGATAGGCCAACGCGAGCGCGCTAGACATGCACAGGAGCAACTTGGTTGAGCATCGTATCGCGGCCATGGGTATCCCCTGTGCGGTTGATTGCGGCACCAAGGCTGGAACCGCTTCGTGGATTGTGCCCGTCGCTCCCATACATCGACGGCGCGACGGCCGTGCTGTCATCAGCTGTTTGACCCAGAGCAAGGGACCGTCTAGAGCCACCTTGTTCGGGCATGCGCGGAGTCCCATTTGCCCTGGCGGCCTATCGCAGGACCTATGTTCACCCGCACGCCAGCGCCATCGATACGCCGTTGGCAGCACGGTATGGATCGACGCCAGCGGCGCCTTGCTGTCCGAGAGCTCTGGCGAGGCGATGATGATGCTCGCCGACATCACCCCCGCTCAAGTTCGCGGAGGAGGCACGCGTTCGCTCCGCCTCTTTGGAGGCGCAGAACTTCCAGTTGCGCGAGATGAATCGTCTGAAGAGCGAGTTTGTGTCCAACATCTCCCATGAGATGCGCACTCTCTTGAATGGCATCCTCGGACTTGGGCACATGCTGCAAGTCGGTACGGTCCGACCCGACTCGCCGAAGTTCACCAGCTACATCGATCGCATCATCGCAAGTGGCAAGCACCTGCTTGGCTTGATCGACCAGGTGCTGGACTACGTAAAGATCGAGGCCGGAAAGATGGACTTTGTCGTCGAGCCCGTCAACGTGCCCCGCGCGCTGGCAGAGGTGGTGGACGCGCTGAAAGTCGTTAGCCGTGCCCGGCGCATCGCTATTCAAGTCGATGTGGCCCCCGATGTCGAGGCGGTTGTCACCGATCCTCTGCGGCTGCGCCAGATGCTGTTGGCGCTGGTCGACAATGCGATCAAGTTCTCACACGAGGGCGGCAGCGTTGAGCTGGTCGCAAGACCTGTCGACGCAGTGCTTTGGCAGGTTGTCGTGACGGACCACGGTATTGGCATTTCACAGGCCGATGTCTTGAGACTGTTTTCGTCGTTCGTGCAACTCAGTTCTGGCCTGACGAAGGAATATGAGGGCACGAGGATCGGTCTTGCCCTGACGCGACGCATTGCCATCGCTCAGGGTGGAAATGTGGAAGTTCAAAGTCAGCCCGGACAGGGCAGTGCCTTTGTTCTGACATTGGCCAGAACGCTCCGGTCAGGTTTCAGTGGCGCGTGGCGTTCCTCGGACGAGCTACGCTCCGGGTCTCGGGTTGGGATGAAATGCAGGGATGCGGCACGCGGGTCTCCGGATGATCTGTGGATCGCCAGTTGGGGGACCCTGTCGTCGACGCCAACGAGGGGGTGCCCGGAAGCTGACGGTGGAGAATGACTCCAGTTGGCCGGCAGCCGCTCGTCAAAGTTCACTTTTTGACAGCCTGACCCCGTATCCCTCGACAATCGCGCCCGAATGCCTTCTCCACACCGATCATTCGCGGTGCGCGAGCTCCGTTCGCCTCGGGCTTGGCATTCTCGATTGACCGCTGCTGCGTGCCGGAATCGGCCGGATTACCCTGGGACGCAGCGGCAAGGCGCCGGAAAGCGGTCCTTGAATTCACCGTGCCGACCTAAACCGGGCATCGGACTGCCAAGATTGGCCGCCGCAATGCAGTCATTGGCGGGCACAGCCGGGACCGCGGTATCGGCACCGCCAGCCGCTACATGAACTCCAGCGGCGACATCACCAGGTGCGTGGTGCCGTCGCGCCACGGCATTTTGAGCTTGAGCTCCACCTGCCCAGCGGCGTTGCATTGCACCTGCTCGTCCGAGAGAGCCGGGCGGGTGATGTAGCGGCATAGTTGCTCAAGCCGCTTGCGGTCGTGCTCTTCGCAGCGACCGCCGCGTGCAGGCTGCAGCCGTCGACGTCGGCGCACAGGGGCTGGCTCGGCGGCGACTCGCGCGGCTGGGCGCCGCGCAGGGTCAGCACCTTGTGCCCGGCGCGCGGGCCGAAGGCGATGCAATAGGCCGAGCCCGGACACAACCAGTCCGGTGGACTGTTTGTGCTTGGCGAGGGCCGCCGCCTGCAGCGGCCGCAGCGTGCGCGCCTCATCCCCATCGGCATCCGGCTCGGCCAGGCAGGTCTGGCCCATCTCCTCGACCAGCACGCCCCGGCGCGCGAGCAGCTGCATCAGCCGGGTGGTGAGGGTCTGCAGTAGGGCGTGCAGCTCGTCGTCGTTGGGCGCATCGACCTCGACGAAGCTCGGCACGCCATCGCCGCCGCACCGGCACACCCCGTCCAGCATCAGGCAGTGCAGGTGGATGTTGAGGTTGGCTGCCGAGCCGAAGCGTTGAATCAGCGTGACGGCGCCGTGGTGGCCCTCGTCAGCCTTGAGCCCGGCGCGGTCCAGCAGATGGCGCGTGACCACCCACTGCACCACCTGCAGCACCGGGGCGACGAGTTGCGGCTGCGCGGCCAGCAGCGGCCGCAGCGCAATCGGCAGCGACAGCACTCAATGGCGCACCGGCACGTGCGGGATGACGGGCCTGTTGGTGGGCACCCATCGTCATGGCCCAGGTCGGGAAGCCGAGGACAAACGACAGGGGGACGAGGGCGAGGGTCACGTTCAGCACGGGGGGACTTCTCCGGAAGACGGGGCACGAGGATGCCGGCGATCTTCACCGGGGCGCCGCTTCCGAGCAGACGCGGCCCGCAGTGTCCGGGACTTCCCGCCTCCGACCAGGGGCTTCAGGGTCGTGTCTGGTCGACGGGGTGGATGCGGCTCACTCCGACGGCGGCTCGATCAGCCGGTACTGGGTGGCCGGCTGCTTGCACACGCTGCAGGTCTTGGCCGGCACTGCGTTGACGGTGGCGCCGCAGATCTGGCAGACGAAATAGCGGCCGGTCTTCTCGTCGATCGTGCGCGCGACCTTCTCGAAGAACATCGGCGACCAGCGCAGGATCTGCTGCATATTGTCGCGGTGCTGCTTCTCAGACTCCCAGGCCCAGCGCACGGCGGTGATCGCGTCCTCGAAACCCTCGGGCGCGAGTTGCTCGAGCAGGCCGGGATAGAACGTGTCGACCGAGTGCATCTCGCCCTTGGCGCCGCGCAGCAGGTTCTCGCGCGTTGGGCCGGGCTTGACCTCCGGCTTCGGTGCCGGCGGCACGTCGGCGTCCAGCCGCGCGAGCAGGCGCGAGAAATTGGTCGCGTGCACCATCTCCGAGGCCGCCACCGCGGTGAACAGGTAGGCGATGCCGAGATAGCCCTCGCGCCGGGCTTGGCGGCCGTACTCGGCGTAGTGGTAGTAGACGCTGGTCTCGGTGTCGCGCCCGGCCTTCATCGCCGTGACGGTGGCCGGGTAGGCCTTCGCGCGCGCGCGGCCCGGCCAGCCGAGCCAGGGTGCGGCCAGCAGTGCCGACGACTGGACGACGAGACGCCTGCGACACCTGGGGGCCGGCCCCCGATCCCGTGTACTCCGGTAGGTCATGTGCATCTCCCGCTGAACCCCGATGCGCCGATAGCATAGGACGTTTGACCACCGTCGTCATTGCCCGCTGCGCGGCCAAGACCGGACCGAGACCGGCGTGAAGTGGCTCAGGTTCGGTGCTTTGGGCGGTCCACGGCCCTGAGTCGCTCGCTCCTCGACCGTTCGCAGGGAGCATCAAGAGCCTCCGGCTCGAGGTTCACCCTGATGGCCAGCTCGTGCTGCAAGGTCGGATTGACTCGACGCGCAGCGCCGAGCCGACTCTGATTCCCGAGCCAACCCTGGCGGCGTGTGTCTGACGGCGGATGTGGTTCAGCCCGCGTGATGCGGCTCCGGCTCGCGCACCGGCGCCTTGGGCGGCGGCTGCAGCTCCAGTCCCTTGTGCGTGAGGATCTTCTCGATCACCGGGCGCTCCAGAAATTCCGCGATGATCTTCAGTGCGCTCCCGCAGTCAGGGCGGTGCTCGAGGTCGCGCTCAAAGACGAGCCTGACCGGTAAGGGCAAGCTCACCAACTGACTTGCCTTATGCCGGCCCTCCACCAGTGCCCGGTCATGGCCGGGACGAGGTACACCCGGACGTCAGCTCTACGGAAGGCCAGCTTGACCGGCAGGTCTACGGCAGCGAGATCGAACTGGCGAAGACCCGCCCGCGACCCATACCCGGCGCTCGCGCGTCGAAATTGCCAACCGCAAAGCAGTCTTGGAATCTGGTGCGACTGATTGCCTCACCGGGCACGCGACCTGATGCCAGCCACTACCGGCGACGCGGCGGGTCCGGCCAAGCAGTGTGTCACTCAAAGGCAAAGACCCGCTGCCAGTCGTTCTTGATGCTGATGACCGTCCAGCCCCTCTTCTTCGCCTCGTCGTAGGTCGCCTGGGTGAAGGTGCCGACTTGGCTGGCGGGCAGCCCGGCCGCCGGCCCATACGCGAACTCGCGCTGCGCGTCGTCGTGCAATACCAGCATACCGAGCCGGGCGCCACTGCCGCCCGTCGTCCACTCGAGCATCTGCTGGTCGCCGTCGGAATTGCCGAACGAGGCCTGCGGACGGCGGCCGATGACCATGTTGATGCCGACCGGCTTGCCGCCTTTGTCGTCGTTGAAGAACAGGGCTGGCTCGTTGATCAGCGTGGGCACGCCGTCGCGCAACGAGTAGCCGACCTTGAGCATGGTGCCGATGACCTGCTCGGGCGGCACGCCGTAGATGCTTTCGGCAAACGCACGCACGAACTCCTGCCCGCCGCCGGTGACGATGTAGGTGCGGTAGCCATTGCTGCGCAGGTACTTCATCGCCTCTACCATCGGCGCGTAAACGAGCTCGGTGTAGGGGCGCTGGAACTTCGGGTGCTTCGCCGTTGCGGCCCAGCTCTTCACGGTGGCCTGGAACTCCTCGACCGTCAGTCCGGCCTGGGAGGCCGCGACGAGTTTCATCACGTCCTCTTCGGTGAACCTGGCCATGGCTTCGCGGTCCCCCGTCACCACCGCTTTGAACGGCGGCTCGTTGGCCAGAGCCGGCCGTGCCTTGACGACGTCCTTCACGCGGTCGAAGGCGAACATCACCTGTGCGTACATGGGTTGTTCGACCCACAGTGTGCCGTCCTGGTCGAAGGTGGCCACGCGCTCGGCCGGCGGCACGAACTGCGCGCTGCCGGCTTCGGTGGTCTTCTTCACGAACTGGACGATGGCGTCCTTGGCCGCGCCGTCCCACCACGAGGGCAGCGGGTCGGCCACCGGTGCGAGCTGCGCGCAGGCCGCGAGTGCGAGGGCCGCCAACGCTAGCATGACCCGCCGGCTCACCCGAATGTTCACGTTCATCGATTCAATCCCTTTCGGCTATCGGGTTCGCGCGGCCCGCCGTATCGCGTCATTCCATCCGGCGCCGCTTCACTTGGCGGCAGCGGGCGCAGTCTGCAACTGCTCCAGCACCTGATCAACGCTGAAGCTGCCCGATTTTTGGCTCGGCGGGAACTCCTTGAAGCTGGAGACGAACTGCCCGACGACTGCCTGTGCGGGCACGAAGAACCAGAGCTTGTCGCCTGCCCAGCGGAAGTACATCTGCGACTCGGTGGAAAACCGCTCGAACGGGTCCTGACGCAAGTTGACGACCACGGGCATATTCAGCTGTTTCAGCTGCGCGGTCACGAGGTTGCCTTCCATGATCTTGAAGTGCAGCTTCCAGTCATCCACGCGCAGCGCATTCAGGCTGGCGTTGTCGTCGAAGTAGAAGATCTCGCGGCGCGGGCCCTTCGACTGCTCCCCCTTGAAGAACGGCATGAAGTTGTAGCCGTCGAGATGGGTCTTGAAGGTCTTGTCGCCGGCCTTCATTCCCTTCGTCAGCTTCTCCTTCACGTCGGGATCACCGGCGGCGGCGAGGAACGTCGGGGTCCAGTCCTCGTGAGACATGACGTCGTTGATGATGGTGCCGGGCTTGATGACGCCGGGCCAGCGCACGATACCGGGCACCCGCATGCCGCCTTCCCATGTGGTGCCCTTCTCGCCCTTGAACGGCGTGTTGCCGCCGTCCGGCCAGCTCATGATCTCTGGCCCGTTGTCGGAAGTGAACATCACGATTGTGTTGTCGGCGACGCCGAGCTCATCGAGCTTCTTCAGCAGTTCTCCGACCACGTGGTCGAGTTCCATCATGCCGTCGGCGTAAAGTCCGTACCCGCTCTTGTTCTCCCACTTCGGCGACAGTCGCGTCCAGACGTGCATGCGGGTCGTGTTGTGGTAGAGGAAGAACGGCTTGCCGGCCTTTACCGAACGGTCCATGAAGTTCAGCGAGCGTGCAAGCAGTTCCTCTTCGACGGTCTCCATCCGCTTGCGGGTGATGGGCCCGGTGTCCTTGCAGGCTTGCTTGCCGACTTTGCCGAATCGTGGGTCCACCGTTGGGTCGACACTTTCCGTGGCTTTGCAGTCGAGCAGCCCGCGCGGACCGAATCTCTTCTTGAACTCGGGATTCTTCGGGTAGTCGATGTCCTCGGGCTCCTCCTCCGCATTCAGGTGGTAGAGATTGCCGAGGAACTCGTCGAATCCGTGCACTGTGGGCAGGTGCTCGTTGCGGTCGCCCAGGTGATTCTTGCCGACCTGCCCCGTGGCGTAGCCTTGCGTCTTGAGCAGTTCTGCGATGGTCGGGTCGCTGTCCTGCAAACCCTGCTTGGCGCCCGGCAAGCCGACCTTGAGCAGGCCGGTCCGGAACGGATGCTGGCCGGTGATAAACGCCGCCCGCCCTGCCGTGCACGACTGCTGGCCGTAGTAGTCGGTGAATCGCGCGCCCTCGTGTGCAATGCGGTCGATGCTGGGCGTGCGCCCACCCATCATGCCCTGGTGGTAGGCGCTGATGTTCCAGACGCCGACGTCATCCGACATGATGACCACGATGTTGGGCTTCTTCTGCTGCGCCGCCGCCGGAACCGCGACAAGACACAGGGCTGCCGCCATCGTCATCGAAAAGAGACTCAAGCCTCGGTTCATTTGCATCACCCTTCCTGTTGAGAATTAGATGGAAGTATCGAAACTGCCCAAGTCGGAGCGATGCCTTGAGCAGCCTACGCGCCGCAGGCGCAGGACTCGGCCGACAGGAGCTACCACTGGAAGACCACGCCGATGGTCGGGCCGTTCATGCTCATGCTGTCGATGGGTTCGCCAGATTTGAACTGGTAGTCCAGGTAGCGCCAAGTCACGCCCACGGCCCCCCAATCGAACTGGTAGGCCAGGCCGGCACTGATCTGCCAGGTGAGCTTGGACTGACCACCGCCGACGTCGAGGTAGTACGGTAGGAACCATCTGCCTCCTTCACCGAGGGAGTGACGCCCTTTGATGCCGACGATGGCGTCCCAATAGCGGGAACTGATATCGGATGACCCGCTGCGCCCAGGAAGCTGCGCAATGGTGCTGCTCAGGGTCCAGTCGAGCGTCTGCTTCTGATCGAGCATCCGGGCGCCGAAGAGCAGGTCAACGGTGCTCGCCGGCCTGGCATCCAGGTTGTACAGACCGGCCAGCGACCAGACCCAGTTCTTCGCGTCGAAGCTGAGGTCGGCATCGACGCCTACCTGATGGCCGCCAACCGTGAAGTCGCGCGAGCCGTGCTGCGACCCTCCCATGTCTGAATACACCAGGTCGCTCCAGATCCCCCACTTGCCCTTGCGGCCCTGAAGCTGGCCCATGAAGGCGAATTTCATCGCGTCGATCATCTGACCTGCGCTCACGTCGATGCTGGGTCCGATGGCGCCGGTAGGGAACGAGGTCGACCCGCTGATCCCCGGAAACCAGCCATAAATTGCGGCCTCGAATTTCCACGATTCCGCAGGACTCTGCGCCTGGGCGGCGACCGGAGCGAGGCAGGCCAATGCTGCGGTGAGCAGGCAGTTTGCGACCGGCGCTGTATCGCGAAGCTTCATGAAGTTCGTCCCATCTCCTTCCCCTTCAGCCTTCGGGCTTGAATGAGCCGTACCGCAGCCAACGTCAGGCAGTGGCGCAGGCCGAAGGAGAAGCTGTCTTACCCGCACGCCGCTGAGCCCAAAGTTCTGGTCAACGGAATGCCTCAACTCTGAGCCGCTGAGGGTGACGTGCATTGACTCGGCTCAACGCGCTGAGCGACTTGGGAAAAGAGTTGGCTTGCGTCAAAGGCAGCGACGCTGCGCGTTCCGGGTGTGTCACGACGATGCGCAAGGGGCTGCACGGCAGTACAGCGTCGAAGCAGGGGTCGCTTGCCTCGGCCCACCGTTGGAGGGATCTCTATAGCAACCAATCGATCGGCAGAATGGAGAGGATCCCGATGCCTGTTCGAAGAAGCCAACTCGTGCCAGGCTCGACGTCGTAGCGCTTGTAGCCCGAAGGACTCTGCTCGATCCATTCCAGGCTTTGGCCGTCCGGTGCCAGCCGGGCCTCATACGCCGCCAGGGGTACTACGGCGTCGAAGAATGCAGCCAATCGCTTCGCCAGGACCGGACTGTCGATCACGAGCCCCATCTCGGTGTTCAGCAGCGCCGAGCGCGGGTCGAAATTGAACGAGCCTACGAAGATGCGGCTACGGTCGACCGCGAACGTCTTCGCGTGCAATGCCGCTGACGAACTGCCGCCGAGCTTCCACTGTTCTTCCTGCGCTTCTCTTGATGCCGACGGCTTGAATTCGTAGAGCTGCACGCCGGCTCGCAGCAGCTCCTCACGGCGCTTCGCGTAGCCCGCGTGAACGGCGGCGACATCGGAGGCCGCAAGCGAGTTGGTGAGGATGCGCACCCTGACGCCGCGCCTGGCCAGCGCCGCCAAGGCCGCCGTGCCCTCCGTGCCCGTCACGAAGTACGGCGAGACGAGATCGAGTTCGCTTTGCGGGCTGCCCATCGTCCGCAGCAGATCGGTCATCAGCAGCACCTCTGCGCGCGCCGTGGCGTCTAGCGTCTTGGCCGGATCGTCGTGCACGACGCGCGCGGTCGCCCACTCGAGCTCGGGCCGGCCGTCAAGCAACTCGCGGACGAACGGCGCCTTGCGCACCGCCTCGACGTAGACGAGCGATTCCGGGTCGGCTCGCGCTGCAGCGAAACCGGCCTTGAGTCGGTCGGTGGCATCCAGCCCGCCAGTGCCCACGAGGCTCGCGGCGGGATAGGCGGACGCACTGTTCCAGTAGAGATCGAACTCCTGCGACACCTCCTGCACTGCCGAACCCACGGCGAGCACGTCGAGATCGCCGAACAGGACCTCGTTACCGGCGCCGAAGTACTCGTTGCCGACATTGCGTCCGCCGACGATGCTCACCTGGTTGTCCGCGGTGAACGACTTGTTGTGCATGCGACGGTTCAAGCGTGAGAAGTCCGTCAGGAAGTCGAGCCCGCGGGCGTCGCGGTGGACGACCGGGTTGTAGAGGCGCACCTCCAGGTTCGGATGCGCGTCGAGGGCGGCGATCGTCTCGTCGAGCCCGGCCGTGCTGTTGTCATCGAGCAGCAGCCGAACGCGCACGCCGCGCTCCGCCGTCCGCCACAGCGCTTCGAAGAGCAGCGTGCCGGTCTGGTCGCCGTGCCAGATGTAGTACTGAACGTCGAGCGAACGGTCGGCGGCGGCGGCCAGCAGGACACGCGCGGCGAAGGCGTCGCGGGGCACGAGAAGCGGGTGGATTCCGGTCTTGCCCGGATTGGCGGCGACCTCCGACGTGACCGCACGGCCAAGCCGCGTCTCCGCGGTGTCGGTTAGCGCGGAGGTTGCGGATCTCCCTTCCTGGGAGGGCAGGCTCGCGCAGCCTGTGGTCAGCGACGCGAGTACGGCAGCGGTCCATGCAAGTACTCGGCACATATCGAACGACTTCTCTCTCCGCCGATACCCGGGCGGCATTGGCCAGTTTGCCTCGACCGTCAGCGACGGCGCAGCATGCTCGTCACGCCGGGAGGGTTCGGTGGCGGGTTGTACGCAGCGTAGGGGTTCTGGCAAGAGAAGCTCGTCGGGTCGTAGAGGCAGGGCTGGATCACCTGCTCCTGCAGGAACGGAGACAACTGCTCCAGTGGTCCGTACGAGTACGGGTAGTACGGCGAGGTTGTTCTGGGATCGTTGTACTTCGGCACGACGGTCCCGCTGCTGAGCCTGGGGTCCACGGTCGGCGGGGTCGGCGAGTAGTCGGACACCACGGCCCGGCGCTGCAGGATCCTCTTGCTCGACACGTTGATCACCACGAGGTCGGTGACGATGCTGAACGGCCCCTGGTACCACGAGCGAACTGCGTCCAGCGCGGGACGGATGGTGTCGTCGGAGGCTTGGAAGTGCGTGGCCAGCGCCAGCCGCGGTGCCTTGCCGGCCCGCTGGGCCTGGCTGAGGATCCAACCGAGTCCCTTCTCGGGAGTGTGCGAGTTCTCCTGCACGGCATGGGCCGTCGTGATCGCGGCCTGGCCGGCCTGCCCGCCATTCGCAGCCGCGGCCCAGACCTCCGGCGGAAGCACCGTCTCGTGGATCAGCAAGTCCACCGGCATCTTGCTGCCGGTGAGGGCGTTCACCATGAACATGTTCGGCCTGGTATCGCCGGAGAAGATCATCGACAGGCCGTTCCACTCCAGCTTGTAGCTGATCGATCCGTTCCGGTCGTGCACGGCCTGGAAGTAAGAGATCTTCACGTTGTTCAACCGGTCGTGGTACGCGACCCACAGCTCGTCGCTTCTCCACGGGAACACGGTGTCCCTGAGGGCGAGGTTGTCGCTCCACTGGCCCTCCCGGGCTCCCGTCGCCCAGTTCAGCTCGGTTGCAACGACGTCGTAGCCGTCCCCCTCTGCGGCACTCCAACGCGTCCCGACGAAGCTCTGCGATTCAGAGTGCCAGCGGTTCATTTCGCGGAAGGTCTTGGCGAACGCCCGCATCCCATCGTCGAAGTACTCGGGCTCCTCATCGTACTGGGGGAACTGCGGGTGCTTGTACCAGGGGTTGCGCACGTACGACTTGGACGGACCCCACAGATACATCGGCGACTTGCCGTCCCGCTGAGGCCCGAAGCAGTACATGTACGTCAGATCGCTGGTGTGGTCGCCGTGCAGGTGCGTCAGGAAGACCTTGCGCATCTTCGAGCTCGGCACCTGCATCGCGGTGTAGTTGACCTGGCAGCCCATGCCGGCGTCGAAGACGAAGCTGTCGCCGCAGCCCAGCTCCACGAAGACGCTGGTATCCATCTGCGTCTTGCGCTCGAGCGGGGACGTGCCCATGAACGAGACCCGCATCTCGTCGGGGGCGAGCGGCTCGCCGAGCCTGAACAGGGGCAGCGACTTGAATAGCGTGTTCTGCTGGGTCAACCCCGGCGGCGGGTTCAGCGGATCCCAGGCCGCACTGGCGGTGCCGGCAGTCAAGGTCGCGCTGCCCAGCGCCGCGCCGGACAGCTTCAGCGCATCACGGCGGCTGATTTTGATCTCGCTCATTTCGTCTCTCCGTTCTTGGTCGTCGTTCGATCGGGTCCACCCGCAGACGAGATCACGCGCTCCGCGTGAGACTGCGACCGCGGGCAGCGTCCCGACTCAATGCGCAACCTAATCTCGCAAGGCCATGTCGCGATTGAGCACGCGCAACGCTGCGCTGCCTGGTGTGATATCCGGGGATCGAGTCAGAGGAGAAACGGGTCGGACCGGCTCAGGTCATGCAGCGATCGGAGCAGCCGCTGTGCGGCATCACTTCCGCCTCGACGAACGGCCACGGCGATGCGCTGGATTGCCGGCTCGCACCTCGATAGTCTGAGTTTCTGAGCAATGAACGTATCGCGAGCGGATGAACGCCGCCTATGCGCTTCGTAGCGCAGTCCGAAGCGCTGCTATTCCCATGCTGGATACCGGCTGCCGGTGAAGGACGGCTGATGGCCGACTCTGATCTTCCGTGGATGCTCCCTATGCCACGCCGGCAACGTCTGCTGACCGGCTTGCAAGCCGCAGCCCCACGGCACTGCCCTCCGATCGCCGGGTCCTTGTTCGGCCGATCATCACGCAGCCAGACGGCGGATCGCGTCCTCCAGGGACAACCTGTCCAAGCCGCGAGGCTCAAGCTCTGCGACGCCTCCTTGCGAGGCCGAGTCGTCAGCCCTGCATCTGCAAGAGGATGGTGCGCTCGAGGCCCGCGTAGCGATGGACTAGCGCCTCGCGGTACGCGGCGTTGGCCATCATCGCGAGGAAGTGCTGGCGGCTCGGGTAGCGGACCAGCAGGCACTTGTCCCAGTCCTGGCTGGCATCGCCAATGAAGGGTCTGTCGATCTTCCCTTCCCACACCACCTCGGCACGGCTCACGTCGCCCACGGTTTCCACGAATGCCGTCTGGTACCTGCGGTAGGCCTCGGCACCCGAGCAGGGCGCGTGGGGCGACCCTGCGGGGTAGTTCGCTTGCTCGCGGAACTTCAGAAGATTGAGCATCACCACCGGACCGTCGGGGCCGGCATCGCGCAATGCGCGCACCTGATCGGCCGTGGGGTCGATGGACGGATCGAAATTGGCGGGAGGGAAGGTCATGGGGTCGGCCCTTTCTGATGCCGCGCGGTGCATGCGCGAACCGCATTGTCGGCGCGGGCGGGATCGCAGCGATGTGATTGGCCTGCCGGTAAGCGGCCGGCCGTGACCGACGGCTGATGGCCGTCATGCAAAGCTATACATGACGGCCACTGTGAGTTCGCAACTGCGCTCGTGCGCTGTCGTTCGCGGCAAGCCCCTCTGCCTCCAAGGCCCGCTCTCGGCGAACCCTGCGAACCTTTGCTCCCCGGCGAGCAACGGTGATTCGCGGAACCAGCATCCGATCACTCGGTCAGCGCGAAGCAGAGTCGCCTGCGCGATCAAACCTGGCGCAATGGCGCTCTATGACGCTCCTGTCGCGTCGAGGGCCGCTAGCGGCGAAGCGGTCTTCGCTGCAGCAGTCCGCGGGCGGCCTGCCTGACGTCGGGCGAGGAGAAGCGGAAGGCAGCGCGATCCAGCAGGTAGTGGATGAAGCCCGTCGCGAAGCCCAGGGCAAGCAGCGTCGGCACGAAGGGCGAGGAGCGCAGCCACCAGGCCGCATTGCCGAAGATGCGGTCGGCATAGACGAATTCGGCGGTCACGGCCTCCACCTCCAACACCGGCAGCAGCAGGGTGGAGACGACGGCGAGCACGAGCAGCACGGCCCAGCCCCGCCGATTGATGGGCGCCAGCAGCCGCTGCCAGTGCGTGCCGGCCTCCTGGTCCCCACCGGAAGCCGCGAGCGAGGCGAGGCCCATCGCGGCGCTCCAGTGCTGCACGCTCCACAGCACGACGAACAGGAAGGGGTCGCGCGCCAGGAAGGCGAACAGCACCATGGCCGAGACGCCGAGGATGTAGGCCACGCGCGGCAGCGACGGGCGCTGCGAGCGCAGTTCGACGCGCAGCATCAGGGCGGTCAGGATCACGACGAGGACGATGCCGCCGTCATGCAGCGTGCGCGCGAACAGGTCCGACCCGACGGCGCCGAGCAGCGGGTCGATCCAGCGCTCCTGGAAGGCGATCGATCCCGCCAGGCCGTCTGCCAGCACGACAAAGCCGCCGCCCACCACGAGCGCGAACCACCGGTCGAGCCGTCTCGTAGTCGCCTCCGACGCTCGCCCGGCGCGCGCGCGGTAGAGACTGAGCAGACCGAAGTGCTGCGCAGCGAAGTGGTAACTCACCAGCAGGTAGTCCAGGACGGCGAGCCAGACCACGCGCTCGGCGAGCGGCATCGGCAGCACGCTCTCGGGAGCCAGCAGCAGGGCGAAGCAGCCCGCGGCGATGGCCAGCGGAGCCACGACGAAGCGCAGCCGCTGCGTCGCAAGCAGGGGGCGGTAGGCCGGGGTCGCGTAGGCCAGCCAGGCCGACGAGACGCGATGGCCGAACCACAGAGGCACCGTGAGGGCGAAGAACAGGGCGTCCACCGGGCTCGCGCGTACGTGGTCATGGCCCCGCGCCAGCAGAAGGACCAGGGGGGCCAACCACAGCGCGTTCAGGATCCAGACGAGGTCCCAGGCCGGGCTCTTGATCCAGCGCATGGGGGTGAGAGCTAGCGCGTCGGCCCGGTCTGATGTTGCCCTGCCCTGCGCAGCGGCTAGGGGCGGGGCAAGGAGATGATCGTGCTGATGTCGCATGGCGAGCCGCCGTTGAACAAGCCGAGCTGCAATTCCCTTGCTAGGGCAGGCCGGTGGCAGCGACCGGGGCCTCGCGCAAGTCGCGCTTGAGCACCTTGCCGATGGCGTTGCGCGGCAACGCGTCGACCAGGCGAACGTCGCTCAGCCGCTGGGTCTTGCCGAGCTGCGCATTCGTCCACGCCTTCAGGGTCTCGGCGGTCTCCACGGCGCCCGCAGCGCGGACGACGAACGCCACCGGCGTTTCGCCCCAGGCCGGCGACGGCACGCCCACTACCGCCACGTCGGCCACCGCGGGGTGCCCTCGCAGCACGGCCTCGAGGTCGCTCGGGTAGATGTTGAAGCCGCCGCTGATGATCATGTCCTTCTTGCGGTCGAACAGGATCAGGAAGCCATCGTCGTCGAAGCGACCGATGTCGCCGGTGCGGATGTAACGCCGCCCCTCGTCGTCGTGCCACTCGGCCTCGGACGTCTTTGCGGGCTGACGGTGGTAGCCGGTCATCATGCCGCCCGAGCGGCCCACGACCTCGCCCGCCTGGCCACTCGCCACCTCGCGGCCGGCGTCGTCGATCAAGCGGACGTCGTGCCCTTCGGCCGGCTGGCCGACCGTATGCAGCTTGTCCGGATGCAGGTGCGCGGCAAGGATGCAGCTGCCGCCACCCTCCGTCATGCCGTAGATCTCCACCAGCCCGCCCGGCCAGCGGCGCAGCACCTCGGCCTTCAGCTCGGCGTGGAAAGGTGCGCTGGTGCAGAACTTGTACTGGAACGACGACAGATCGTGCGCGTCGAAGCCGGGAAACTTCATCAAGCGCTGGTATTGCACCGGCACCAGCATCGTGTGCGTCGCGCGGTGGCGCTCCGCGAGCCGAAGGTACTCCGCGGTGTCGAACTTGGCCAGCAACACGACGCTGCCTCCGGCGGCGACGGTCGGGAAGAACACGACGAGCGTCGTGTTCGAGTACAGCGGTGTCGCCAGCAGCGTCACGCTTTCGGGCGAGTAGCCGAATTTCTCCGAGCGCTGCACGTGCGCCCAGCGCATCGCGTGGGGTTGCACGATGCCCTTGGGCGTGCCCGTCGTTCCCGATGAATAGATGATGTTGAACGGCCACTGCGGCTGGGTATCGACCGGCGTCGGCTGCGCGCCGGGCGCGGCGAGCCAGGTATCCAGCGCTTGGCCGGCCGTGGTTGCGTCGAGTGCGATCCGTCGCGTCGGCTCGAGGGCCGCGCCGGCCAAGGCGCTCGCAACGGCGCCATCGAGAAACAGGTGGCGTGCACCGGCATCGCTCAGCATCGCCGCCAGCTGCGGGGGCGTCGAGCCGGGCGCGAGCGGCGCAACGGCCACACCGGCGCGCAACGCGCCGAGGAAGACCGCAGCGACCTCGATCGACGCGCTGGCGCAGATCGCGATCGTGTCGCCCGGCACAGACCGTCGCGCTGCAGCGCCGCGGCGACGCGGTCCATCAGGGCATCGAGCTCGCCGTAGCTCAGGCTGCGATCGTCCTGCACGAGCGCCGCACTCCGCGGCGCGCGCGCGGCATGTTCACGCACCAGGTCGGCGATCGCCCGAAACCGAAGGTTCGGCGGAGACTCACTTGTACTCAAGTGACGTCGTAGCCAAAACGCAGCTTCAGCGGAGACTCACTTGTGCTCAAGTTAGGTCGTAGCCAAAAAAACGCAGGTTCAGCGGAGACTTGCTTGTACCCAAGTCATATCGTTGCTGCATGGCGCCGGCGAGTTCATGGCCTCAGGCACCTGGCCGCGCCGCGCGGGCCATCGCCTTGCCGACCTCGGCCTGTCCCTGTGCCGAGCCGCTCCCGGGCACGGTCTCACCCTGGCGATCGGTCACCGCAGAGAGCCGAGCGGCGAGCTGCTCCGGCGCGTCGTCGTCGAAGCCGATCCAGCTGCCCGCGGTCAGCGTGATGTGGGCCGCCTCGAAACCGCCGGCGCCGGCGCACAGGATCATGCGCGACGGTGCGTCCTGTGCCGCCAGCACGAGCATCGCGGGGACCACCGCCTCGGGCTTGAGCGCGTCGAGCACCGCCTGCGGCAGCAAGTCCTGCGTCATGCGCGTGGCCGCCGTCGGCGCGAGGCAATTGACGCGGATGTCATGCTTGGCGCCTTCGAGTGCCAGCGTCTGCATCAGGCCGACCAGCGCCATCTTCGCCGCGCCGTAGTTCGCCTGGCCGAAGTTGCCGTACAGGCCCGTGGACGAGGTCGTCATCACGATGCGGCCGTACTTCTGCGCCATCATGATCGGCCAGACGGCCTTCGTGCAGTGCACCGCGCCCATCAGGTGCACGTCGACCACGACGCGGAAGTCCGCCAGCTCCATCTTCGCGAAGCTCTTGTCGCGCAGGATGCCGGCATTGTTGACGAGCACGTCGACGCGGCCCCAGGCGTCCATCGCTTGCGCGACCATCGCCTGCACGGCGTCGAAGTCCGTGACCGACGCGCCGTTGGCGATCGCCTCGCCGCCGGCCCGTACGATCTCCTGCACCACCGCGTCGGCGGTGTTCGCAGAGGCGCCTGAGCCATCGCACGCACCGCCCAGGTCGTTGACGACGACGCGTGCGCCTCGCGCGGCCAGCGCCAATGCATGCAGCCGGCCAAGGCCGCCACCGGCGCCGGTGACGATCGCGACGCGATCCTTGAAATCAATGCTCATCGAGAGGTTCCTGTTCCGTGTTGATGGCCTGGTTCGTGGAAGAATGATAAGAGCAGGCATCGCATCCCACTTGCCCAAGCCTCCGAGGAGCGCCGAGTGAACCAGAAAGCCCGCGCCGTCATCTGCCGCGCCCTCGACCAGCCGGTGGTCGTCGAAGACATCGTCGTCGAGGCGCCGCGCCGCAACGAGGTGATGATCAAGCTCGCCGCGTGCGGCGTCTGCCACAGCGACCTGTCGGCCACCAACGGCACGATCCCGTTCCCGCCGCCGCTGGTGCTCGGCCACGAGGGCGCCGGCACCGTCGTCCAGGTGGGCGAAGGCGTCACCGAGTTCGCCCTCGGCGACGCGGCTATCGGCTCGTTCGTCAGCATGTGCGGCAAGTGCCGCTATTGCGCCACCGGCCGGCCGCAGCTGTGCGACCAGGCGGCCAAGGCGATGTTCACGCTGCCCGACGGCAGCGTGCGAACGCGCGACGCGGCCGGGTTGCCGCTCAACGACTTCAGCGGCTGCGGCGTGATGGCCGAGTACGCGACGCTGCATGTCGACAACCTCGTCAAGATCGGCCACGACGTGCCGCTCGACCGCTGCGCGCTCGTCGGCTGCGCGGTGATGACCGGCGTCGGCGCGGCGTGCAACACGGCGCAGCGTCGAGCCGGGTTCGATCGCCGTCGTGTTCGGCGCCGGCGGCGTCGGGCTGAACGCGATCCAGGGCTGCGCGCTCAGCGGCGCGGCGATGATCGTCGCCGTCGACACCAGCGATGCCAAGCTCGACTTGGCGCGCGTGTTCGGCGCCACGCACACGCTGAACGTGACCGGCGAGGAGAACGTCGTTCGCGCACTGCGCAAGATCACCGGCGGAGGCGCCGACGTGCGCGTTCGAGTGCGTCGGCTACGGCGCGGTGCTGGCGCAGGCCTACGGCGCGCTGCGCAAGGGCGGCACGGCCGTGATGGTCGGTGTGGCCGGCACCAAGGACACGACGACGATCCGCACCAGCACGCTGACCTTCGAAGAGAAGACGCTCACCGGCAGCTACTTCGGTTCGGCGCGGCCGCGCGAGGACTTCCCGCGCCTGCTCGCGCTATACAAGGCCGGACGGCTAAAGCTCGACGAATTGATCACGCGCCGCTACCGCATCGACGAAGCACCAGAGGCGTTCGCCGACCTGGCCAGCGGGCGCAATGCGCGCGGCGTGATCGTGTTCGACTGACAACCCACGGGAGATTTCAATGAAGGCATTGATGTGCCGGGCGTTCGGCCCGATCGATACGCTGCGCGTCGAAGACGTGCCCTCCCCCGTGCCCGGCCCGGGCAAGGTGCTGATCGACGTGAAGGCGGCTGCAATCAACTTCCCCGACGCGCTGATCGTGCAGGGGCTGTACCAGTCCAAGCCCGAGCTGCCGTTCTCGCCCGGCTCCGAACTGGCCGGTGTGGTCGCTGCCGTCGGTGAAGGAGTCGCGCACGTTCGCGTCGGCGACCGCGTCATCGCGCTGGTCGGCCAAGGCGCGTTCGCCGAGGAGTGCCTCGCCGACGCGCACCAGGTTCTTCCGCTGCCCCAGGGAATGGATTTCGACCTCGGCGCGGCCTTCGTACTGACCTACGGCACCTCGCTGCACGCGCTGCAGCGGATCGCGAAGCTCAGTGCCGGCGAGACGGTGCTCGTGCTCGGCGCGGCCGGCGGCGTGGGCATCGCCGCGATCGAGATCGCAAAGGCGATGGGCGCACGCGTGATCGCTGCCGCGTCGAGCGCCGACAAGCTCGCACTGTGCAAGCAGGTCGGCGCCGACGAGACGATCAACTACGCCGAGGAAGACCTGCGCAAGCGTGTCGATTCCCTGACCGAAGGCAAGGGCGCCGACGTGGTCTACGACCCGGTCGGTGGTCCGTACGCGGAGATCGCGCTGCGCGCAACGGCCTATCGCGGGCGCTTCCTCGTCATCGGCTTCGCGGCGGGCGAGATTCCGAAGATTCCGCTCAACCTCGCGCTGCTGAAGGAGCGCGCGATCCTCGGCGTGTTCTGGGGTGACGCGATGCGGCGCGACCCGGCGGCTCACCGGGCCAACATGAAGCAACTCGGCGAGTGGTTCGCCAGCGGCAAGGTCCGGCCCGTCATCAGCGAGCGCATCCCGCTGGCCGAAGCCGGCGCCGCGATCGAGCGCCTGGCCGGCCGGCGGGCCATGGGCAAGCTCGTCGTGCTGCCCGAAGCTTGAGCCAGGCGATGGGGGGTGCCTGGGCCAGACGGGCTCAGGTGCCAGCGCGCTTGGCGACCGGCGAGTACATGTCGAGCAGCTGAACCCGCGTCGCGCGCAGCCTCTCCGACACCACGCCCATCAGGCGCATCATGAAGGCGAGGCCGAATTCGGGGTCGCCCTTGAAGGCCTTCTGCAACTCCTCGCCCTCGAAGGCCAGCGCCGTCACCGGGCTGAGCGCGCGCGCCTGGAAGTGCTTGCCGGCATGCGGCAACAGTGCCGACCAGTTGAACTCGTCGCCCGGGTACAGCGTCTGCACGCGCATCACGTGCTCCGGCATTTCCAGCTCCAGCGCAACCATGCCGTCGTTGAGCAGGTAGAACACCGAGAACGCCTCGCCTTCGTGAAAGATCACCTGACCGGCGTCGAAGTGGACCGGCTTCGCGAACGCGGCCAGCCGCTCCTGATGTTCAGGGCGAAACCCGGCCACGAACGGATGTTCCTGAAGGACTTGCTGCGGGTTCTGTGTCATCGCGTCTCCTGAAGGGGCAGCGTGATTCTGCACCTGTGCGCTCTCCGGCTCGCTTGATCTACCGCAAGGAGGAACGGCGCCATGCCGCTACCATACACGCCATTCCAACACCGCGCGGCCTTCGGTCATGGCGTGATCTCCGGCGCAGCGTCGCGGGGTCGCGGCGCCAAAGCCGCGCCCTCCCAGAGCCTGCCATGTCCGACTTCGAGATCGTCACGCGCGCGGATTTCTCCGACGTCACCTACCTGCTCGAGATCCGCCACCCGGTGATGGCCAAGGCGGCCAAGCCCGGTCAATTCGTGATCGTCATGGAGCACGAACACGGCGAGCGCATCCCGCTGACCATTGCCGACTTCGACCGCGACAAGGGCACGATCACGCTCGTCATCCAGGCGGTGGGCAAGACGACGCGCGAGATGCAGCAGAACTGCCGTGTCGGCACGCGGCTGCACGCGGTCGTCGGGCCGATGGGCATTCCGAGCCACATCGGCCAGGCGAAGAAGGTCATCTGCGTCGGTGGCGGCCTCGGCGTCGCGCCGATCTATCCGCAGGCGCGCGCCTACAAGGAAAGCGGCGCCTACGTCATCGGCGTCGTCGGCTTCCGCAACAAGGCGCTGATGTTCTGGGAAGACAAGTTCCGCGCCTGCTGCGACGAGCTGATCGTCTGCACCGACGACGGTTCGGCCGGCATCAAGGGCCTGGTCACCGCGGGCATCGCGCAGGCGATCGCCAAGCACAGCGACATCGACGAGGTGGTGGCCATCGGCCCGCCGATCATGATGAAGGGCTGTGCCGAGGCGACGCGAGCGCACGGCATCAAGACCATGGTCAGCCTGAACCCTGTGATGGTCGACGGCACCGGCATGTGCGGCGGTTGCCGCGTGAAGATCGGCGAGACGATCAAGTTCGCCTGCGTCGACGGCCCGGACTTCGACGGACACGAGGTCGATTTCGACGACCTGATGGCCCGCCTCGGACGCTACAAGCCGACCGAGAAGGCTGCGATGGACAGTTGGAAGGAAGAGAGCTGCCGCATTCGTGGCGCGGCCGACCCGGCCGAAGCTGCGCCCGGCGCGACCGGCCTCTGAGCCCAGCAAGGACCCGACGATGGCCAAGAAGAAGACGATCCGCACCATACCTCAGGCCCGCACGGCGATGCCCGAGCAGGCACCCGAGGTGCGCGTGAAGAACTTCGAGGAAGTGGCCTGCGGCTACCGGCTCGAGGATGCGATGGTCGAAGCCCAGCGCTGCCTCGACTGCGCCGACCAACCGTGCGTGAAGGGCTGCCCGGTCAGCATCGACATCCCCGGCTTCATCAAGAAGATGGAGGCGAAGAATTTTCACGGCGCCTACGACGTGATCACCGATACCAACCTGCTGCCCTCGGTGTGCGGGCGTGTGTGCCCGCAGGAGAACCAGTGCGAAGGCGTGTGCACGGTAGGCGAATCGCTGGAGCCGGTGGCCATCGGCCGGCTCGAGCGCTTCGTCGGCGACATGGCGATCGCCGAAGGCTGGGCCAACATCCCGTACATCGAGCGCAACCGCTTCAAGGTCGGCATCGTCGGCTCCGGCCCGGCCGGCATGGCCTGCGCAGCCGACATGGCCAAGGCCGGTTGCGAGGTCATCGTCTACGAGGCCTTCCACGAGCCCGGCGGCGTGCTCAAGTACGGCATCCCCGACTTCCGTCTGCCCAACAGCGTGGTCGACGTCGAGATCGGCAAACTCGAGAAGCTGGGCATCAAGTTCGAGTGCAACACCCTGGTCGGGCGCCTGTTCACCGTCGAGCAGATGCTCACCGAAATGGGCTTCCACGCGGTCTTCGTCGGCACGGGTGCGGGCTATCCGAGCTTCATGGGCATCCCCGGCGAGTCGCTCAACGGCGTGCTGTCGGCCAACGAGTTGCTGACCCGCTGCAACCTGATGCACGGCCGCGAGTTCCCGAAGTTCGACACGCCGCTGCAACCGGGCAAGCGGGTGGCGGTGATTGGCGCCGGCAACACCGCGATGGACGCGATGCGCGTCTCGCTGCGCGTCGGCGCCGAGAAGGTCTATTGCGTCTACCGCCGCAGCGCGACCGAGGCTCCGGCGCGTGCCGAGGAAATCCACCACGCGCAGCAGGAAGGCGTCGAGTTCCACTGGCTCACGAGCCCGCTCGAACTGCTCGGCGACCCCGACAACAACGTGCGTGCGATGCGTTGTGAACGCATGGAACTCGGTGAGCCCGATGCCTCGGGCCGGCAGACGTCCGATGCCGGTACCCGGCAGCGCCTTCGAGATCGAGACCGACATGGTCGTGTTCGCGATCGGCACCAACGCGAACCCGATCCTCGGCCAGACCTCGGGTCTCCGGCTCGACAAGCGCGGCTACATCGCGACCGACGAGAACCTGGCCACCTCGATCGCCGGTGTCTACGCCGGCGGCGACATCGTCACCGGGGCGGCCACGGTGATCAAGGCCATGGGCGCCGGCCGCAAGGCCGCGCGCAGCATGAAGGCCTACCTCGGCCTGCGCGATACCGAGGTCGTCTATCTCCCCGACAGCGTCGAGCCGCAGGGCCGGCTCTTCGGCATCGACCGGCGGGAACGCAATTTCGCCCGCGTGCACATCGCCTGAACCTCCTGCCACCGCGCCGCACCAGCACCATCATGAACGACACGTCGACCCTTACCCCGCCCAAGGCCCGCGCGCGATCTGCGCGGCCCGCCACGCCGATCAGCGAAGCGATCATCGAGGTCATCAGCGATTCGGGCGAAGGCGCGCAGCGCTGCGGCCAGTCCCTCGGCGCAATCGCCGCCCGCATGGGCAACGGCATCTGGACGACGGAGATCATTCCGGCCGAGATCCAGCCCCCCGCGCGCAGCGTTGCCGGCGCGAGCGGCATCCGCATCCGCATCGGCTCCGAACGCGTGAGCAACGGCGGCGACCAGACGGAGCTCGTGGTGGCCTTCAACGAACAGGTGCTGATCGGGCGCGTGCAGGCGGGCGAGCTCAGACCCGGCGCGAAGATCCTGCTCGAGTCGATGTGGGGCAAGCATCGCGACCCGACCGTCGTCGCGTCGTACGTTCAGACGGTCGAAACGCTGCGGCGCGACGGCTTCGAGGTCTACGAGGTTCCGCTCGAAGACCGCTGCAAGGAACTCGTCAGCGATCCGCGCAAGGGCAAGAACATGTTCGTGCTCGGGATCCTGTGCAACCTTTACGGACTCGACGCCACGCTGGCGCACGAACAGATCGCGCGCATCTTCGGCAAGAAGGACGCCAAGATCATCGCGAGCAACGTGGCGCTGTACGACGCAGGCGCAGCCTGGAGCGAGACGAACCTCGACTTCAAGTACCGCATCCCGGCGCAGAAGTCCACCGTGCCGCAGGTCGTCATCAACGGCAACACCGCGATCGCGCTCGGCGTCATGGCCTCGGGCATGGACATCTGCGCGATGTACCCGATCACGCCCGCCACCTCGGCTTCGCACTACCTGAGCGAAGTGTTCGAGAAGGTCGGCGGCCTCGTGCACCAGGCGGAGGACGAGATCGCCGCCTGTGCCTTCGCCGTCGGCGCGTCGTACGCCGGCAAGTGCGCGGTGACCATCACCTCGGGCCCGGGCTACTCGCTGAAGCAGGAAGTCATCGGCCTGGCCGTGATGGCGGAGATCCCGCTCGTCGTCGTCAACGTGCAGCGCGGCGGCCCGAGCACCGGCCAGCCGACCAAGGTCGAGCAGGGCGACATGCTCTCCGCCGTGTTCGGCAGCCATGGCGATGCGCCCAAGGTGGTGATGGCGCCCTGCAGCATCGAGGACTGCTTCTACTCGGTGATCACAGCGCGCAAGATCGCCGAGACCTTCGGCATGGTCGTGGTCGTGCTGTCCGACGCCAGTCTCTCGACCGCGCAGCAGCCCTTCCCGCGCCCGAACTTCAGCGAGGACTGGCTCGCGCCACCGGTCGACCAGACGCCCGTGCCGCCGGGCACCAAGGCCTACGACTGGGATCCCGTCACCGGCCTGTCGCGGCGCATCCAGCCCGGCCGGCCGGGCGGCATGCACACGCTCACCGGGCTCGCGCACGACCGCGCAAGCAAGGTCGCCTACGACCCGGCGATCAACGAAGAGGGCCTGCGCGCGCGCAGCCTGAAGCTCGCCGCACTGCAGAAGACGCTGAAGGCACCCACGGTCTTCGGCGGCGACGAAGGCGACATGCTGCTCGTCGGCTGGGGCAGCACGATGGGCGCGATCGAGGAGTCGGTGACGCGGCTTCGCGGCGAGGGCCTCGCCGTGTCGTCGATGCACCTGCGCTTCATCCAGCCGATGCCCTCGGGCATCCGCGAAATCCTCGCGCGCTTCAAGCACGTGATGACGATCGAGGGCAACTGGTCCGACAAGCTCGAGGACGAACTGATCGACGAAGACAACCGGCGCTACTCGGCGCTGGCGCTGATGCTGCGCTCGCGCTTCCTGGTCGACATCGACTGCTGGAGCGAGGCGCGCGGCCAGCCGATCAAGCCCGGCGACATCTGCCGCGTCACACGCGAAGCATTGCAACGCAAAGGTCTTGCATCATGAGCCGATCCCTGAGTCAATGCGTCATCAAGCTGCACGAGGAGCACCACGCCCTCGAGGACTACCAGGGCGGCGTGCCGCGCTGGTGCAACGGCTGCGGCGACAACGCGATCCTGGCCGCGATGCAGCGCCTGTGCAGCGAGGAGAACCTGGCGCCGGAGAACACGGTGTTCGTGTCGGGCATCGGCTGCTCGAGCCGCCTGCCGCACTACATGAAGACCTACGGCTTCCACAGCCTGCACGGCCGCGCGTTTCCGGTTGCCGAGGGCATCAAGATGGCGCGGCCAGACCTCAACGTGTTCGTCAGCACCGGCGACGGCGACTGCTGCAGCATCGGCGCGGCGCACTGGATCCATGCGCTGCGCTACAACATGAACATCACCGTCGTGCTGCACGACAACCACGTCTACGGCCTGACCAAGAAGCAGGCCTCGCCCACCTCGCCGCGCGGCTTCAAGAGCAACACCACACCCTACGGCTCGGCGCTGGAGCCGATGAACCCGCTGACGGTGTCGCTCGGCGTGCAGGGCGCGTCGTTCATCGCACAGGCGGTCGACTGGGTGCCCGAGGTGCTGTTCGACATCATGCAGGCGGCGTTCCGGCACCGCGGCTTTTCGTTCGTGCGCGTCCTCCAGCGCTGCCCGGAATTCATGCCCAAGGCCTTCGACCCCTGGCTGCACGACCCGCAGCGCACGATGCTGCTGACGCACGCCGACGGCCTGCAACTGAGCCCCAGCCTGTCGAGCACCTACCGCAACCAGCGCGAGCACGATCCCATGGACATCGACCGCGCGCGCGAGATCGCTTCGCTCGACGACCCGATTCCGGTCGGCATCCTCTACCGCAATCCCGATGCGCCTTGCTACGAAGACCTGCGTCATCCCGGGCAGTTGCGCTCGCCCGAGCACATCCGGACCGGCCTGAACCGCGAGTTGGACAAGTACACGGTGTGGCCGGAAGACGAGGCGAAGGCGCCGCGCGCAGCGTGAAATGACGGCACCACGGGCCGACGACGGCCCGGCGCGGGCTGAAACACGCGCCCGCACCGATGCACTGAACGAGAACGTTTGATGGACATGCAGACCAAGCAGCAGGACCAGCTGATCTTCCACCTCACCGGCCAGCGCCAGGGTGCCGGCGTGGCCGCGATCGCCGCTCTCGACCTGCGCCCCGCCCTGCTCGCACCCTATCGCGACCTCGCCGCGCTGCGCCACGACTTTCCCGTCGTGCTGGCCGAGCGCGGCGGCGGAGCCGATTTCGTGCGCTCGCTTTCCAGCCTGGTCGATGCGGTGCTCAAGGACGTCGCGCCACGCGGCATCGAAGGCGAACGCCTGCGCCGTCACGCACTGCAACTCGAACACGAGATCCGCCGCGCGGTCGACGAAGGCGTCACCGGCTCGCTCGGAGAATTGTGGGACCAGGCGGCCGCACGGCTCGGCGCGCGCGAGGGCGAGGCGCTGGAGCAGGTACTCGTGCAGGCCGGCAGTGCGCTGCAGGCCGATGGCGAAGTGCTCGGCTGCACGCGGGAACTGCCGGCACGGCTGATCACCCATGCCTGGCAGGCCGCGCGGCGCGTCAAGGCGCGGCGGTTCCACGCCGACCTGAACCGTCTCGTGGTCAAGCTGTCCGACATCCTGCGCGCAGCGTTCAGCCACTCGCAGGCCGGCCGGCAACCGCAGAGCCTGCAGGCCTCCGTCGGCGGACCGCACCGCGAGCAGTTCGACTTCGACGCCCTGTCGCGCATCGTCGGCAAGGGCGTTCCGCGCGACGAGTTGCCCGCCGCACGACGCGCGCGCCTCGATGCACACGCTGGGCGTGCTGGAGTCGCAGCGCTTCTTCGCCCCGCCCGACCTGGAGGACGCAGCCGACGACGGCGCGTGCTTCGCTTTCGTGTTCGACAACTGCGCCGCTGCGGCGCAGGCCTTCCGCGAGCGGATGCCCGACGTGGTCGCCCTGGTGAAGGCCATCTCGATCGCCGAGCTGGAGGCGCGAGGCCGCTACGTCGAGGCCGAACACGACCTGGTCTTCGAGGCCTTCGACGAGGACGCGCTCAGCTGCCGACGACCTGGCGCGCTTCCCCGACTACCTGGTGTGCATCCCGCCCGACCACAACGATGCGCCGGAGAACGCCAACCTGATGGAGATGCTGTCGAGCGGACTGCCGGTGAAGGTGCTGGTGCAGACCTCCGACCTGCTCGAGGAGGCCTCGATCGGCACCGGCCACTTCGCCTTCGGCGTGCGCAGTGCGCGCCTGGCGACCGCGGCGATGGGCCTGGGCGGCATGTTCGTGCTGCAGTCGACCAGCGCGAACCTTATGCGCTGCGGGCGCAGATCGCGCCGCGGCCTGGCGTGCCGCGGCCCGGCGCTGTTCAGCGTGTTCGCCGGCTCGGCGCAGCCGGCCAGCCAGCTGCCGCCCTACCTCAGCGCCGCGGCGGCGATGCAGTCGCGCGCCTTCCCGGCGTTCAGCTACGACGCGGCGGCCGGTGCCAACTGGGCCGCGCGCTTCTCGCTGGAGAACAACCCGCAGCCCGACGACGACTGGGCGGTCGAAACCCTGGAGTACTTCGACACTGCGCTGCAGCGCGCGAGCGAGGGCTGCGCCTTCACGTTCGCCGACTTCGTGCTGTGCGACACGCGCTACGCGGCGCACTTCGCGCTCGTGCCGCGCGAGCGCTGGGGCGCCGCGATGCTGCCGGTCGCCGATTGGCTGGCGCTCGACGAGCGCGAGCGGCGCAGCGCGTGCCCTACCTGCTGGCGGTCGACGGCAAGGACGTCCTGCAACGCGTGATCGTCGACGCGCGTCTGATGCAGGCCACGCGCCGCTGCCTGCTGCTGTGGCACCGGTTGCAGGAACACGGCGGCGTGCACGACTCGCATGCCGAGCGGCTGCTGGCCCGCGAGAAGGCGGCCTGGGCGGCGCAGCAGCAGGCCCAGGCGCCCGCACCTGCCGTGGCGCAAGCTGCTGCCAAGACCGCTTTGACGGCGGCGCCAGCCGGCCCCGAGGCCGAGCCCGCGGCGCCGGCGCATTCGCGCGACGAGGCGTGGATCGACACCGCGCGCTGCCCGAGCTGCAACGAATGCCAGCTGATCAACGACCGCATGTTCGGCTACGACGAGCGCAAGCAGGCCTTCATCAAGGATCTCGCCGCGGGCACGTACCGCCAGCTCGTGGAGGCGGCAGAGAGCTGCCAGGTCGCGATCATCCACCCCGGCAGCGCCACGCGACCCCAAGGAGCCCGGGCTCGAGGAACTGCTCGTTCGCGCCGAGCCCTTCCGCTGACCGCACTGCGAGGAACGCCATGTCCACGATCATCCAGCACGCCGATTTCGTCGAGAGCATCGCTGCCGCGCTGCAGTACATCAGCTACTACCACCCGGCCGACTTCATCGAGCACCTCGCCCGCGCCTACGCGCAGGAACAGAGCCCGGCGGCGAAGGACGCGATCGCGCAGATCCTCTCCAACTCGAAGATGTGCGCCGAGGGCAAGCGCCCGATCTGTCAGGACACCGGCATCGTCAACGTGTTCCTGAAGATCGGCATGGACGTCCGCTTCGAGGGCTTCGCCGGCAGCATCACCGATGCCGTGAACGAAGGCGTGCACCGCGCCTACACCGATCCCACAACACGTTGCGCGCCTCGATCGTGGCCGACCCGCATTTCGAGCGCAAGAACACGCGCGACAACACGCCGGCCGTGGTGCACATGAGCCTGGTGCCCGGCAACAAGGTCGACGTGCAGGTCGCCGCCAAGGGCGGCGGATCCGAGAACAAGAGCAAGTTCGTGATGCTCAACCCGAGCGACAGCCTCGTCGACTGGGTGATGAAGACCGTGCCGACGATGGGCGCCGGCTGGTGCCCGCCGGGCATGATCGGCATCGGCATCGGCGGCACCGCCGAGAAGGCGATGCTGATGGCCAAGGAATCGCTGATGGAGCCGATCGACATGTTCGATCTGAAGGCGCGCGGGCCGAAGAACAAGACCGAGGAACTGCGCATCGAGCTGTGCGACAAGATCAATGCGCTGGGTATCGGCGCACAGGGGCTCGGTGGCCTGACCACCGTGCTCGACGTGAAGATCGCGATGTATCCGGCGCACGCGGCGGGCAAGCCGGTGGCGATGATCCCGAACTGCGCCGCGACGCGCCACGCGCACTTCGTGCTCGACGGCTCGGGGCCGGTCTACATCGACGCCGCCGAGCCTGGATACCTGGCCCGACGTGCAGTGGGCGCCCGACTACAACAAGAGCCGCAAGGTCGACCTGAACACGTTGACGCGCGAACAGGTCGCCGCCTGGAAACCGGGCGACACGCTCTTGCTCAGCGGCAAGATGCTCACCGGCCGCGACGCCGCGCACAAGCGCATCCAGGACATGCTGGCCAAGGGCGAGAAGCTGCCGGTGGACTTCACGAATCGCGTGATCTACTACGTCGGCCCGGTCGACCCGGTGCGCGACGAGGTGATGGGCCCGGCCGGCCCGACGACCGCAACGCGGATGGACAAGTTCACCGAGATGATGCTCGCCGAAACCGGGCTGATCGCGATGATCGGCAAGGCCGAGCGCGGCCCGGCGGCGATCGAGGCGATCCGCAGGCACAAGAGCGCCTACCTGATGGCCGTCGGCGGCGCAGCCTACCTGGTGGCCAAGGCGATCAAGGCAGCCGAGCGTGGTGGGCTTCGCCGACCTCGGCATGGAGGCGATCTACGAATTCGACGTGAAGGACATGCCGGTCACGGTGGCGGTGGACGCGCTGGGCACCAGCGTGCACGAAACCGGACCGAAGGAGTGGCAGGCCCGGATCGGCAAGATCCCCGTCGTCACGGCCTGAGGGCTCGGGGGCCACGCAGCGCTGCAAGGGCGGGTGGCGGTTTGCTGGACGGAATGCCTCGGCATGTTGCCGAAGGCCCTGTCGTTGGCTGCCCGACAATCCAGAGCATGTCCCAGTACTTCGAAGTTCACCCGGAGAACCCTCAGCTGCCTGGCTGGGCAACGCGATGGCTGCACGCGCTTTACATGGCCGCAGCAGCGGTGCCTAGCCAACGGCTGCCGTTCCGCGGGGCTATGCTGTTCCGAGGCGTTTGATGCACAGCACAGCGGGATGGGCGACGGCAGGCGGCTCGAGAATTCCACGCGGGCTGGATCGCTCCTGGCCTCCCGATTGGCCCTGCGATTCTGAGTCAGCGGCGCAACGCGCATGGTCATGCGGGTCGTACACTGGCGACGCCACCAGCGATCGGAGTGCACCAGCCAGGGGCGGGTTTGCGGGGGCTCCGGTTTCTGCTAAACTGGCCGCGTTGACGGTCGTCCCAGTCCAATCCGGTACATGGTCACCGTCGATGCGGTGTCGCGGATGCTGCCACGTCGCGCTGGTTGAGGCCTGGTAAAATTGCCCGGTCTTTTTTTTAGCGACGAAGTGCCATCAGACCCTGCCCCCTTAGCTCAATTGGCAGAGCAACTGACTCTTAATCAGTAGGTCGTTGGTTCGACTCCAACAGGGGGCACTTCCGTCTCTCTCCGCCTGAGTCCGCTCTGGCCCGCCTAAGCCCGCCACCGTCAAAGGGTTAGGCGACTGTGCGTCGGCTCGGTGTGTAAGTTGCACCTCCGCCACGGTCCGCCCGCGACACCCATCGCTCGGCCTGCGGTACGCTGCACTCGCGGCAGCGGACAGTGGAGGCTGACTCTCTAATGGACCTGCGTTCGGCCGAACAGCCCACAGAAGCCAATGCCCAGGATCAGGATCGACGATGGCTCAGGCACCATGTCCACGCGAAAGAGCCCGGGACCGTGCGGCGACGTTCCGCCCTGTGAAATAGAGCTGGTCGGCGAAAACGAACATGTCCGCAACAAAAAAGCCGTCTCCGGGTAGGTACGGCTCTTGGTAAATCGCGTTAATCTCGTGGCCATCATACCTGTAAAGTCCACAATGGCCACTGCTGCGGCATGTCGACGTTGCAGTGAGAAAAATACAACTCATCCTGGTAGATCATCGGCCCGTCCATCGACATCTCGGCGATCCGCGTGAATTCCTCGCCGTTAAACCGAATAAGGCCGCGAGTTCGTCGGCACCTCCTGGAATCGAAATAGAGAGCGTCCCTGAATACGATAAGGTCTTCCGGGTAGGTACCGCCTGGGCCCGGATTGCGGTCGGCGACGAGTTCGACGGTGCCGGTGTCTGCGTCAAACCGATACAACTCAGGGCCCCGATCAGCCATGCGGCAAAGTAGAGCTGATTCCGAAAGACCGTCAGGTTGTTTGGCCAAGACGACTCGCCGGCAAGGTCCCAGCCGACCTGCTGAAGATCGAAACCGTCGTATCGCCAAAGGGTACCACCTTGTCGGGTTAGGCCAGCAGAGAAGTACATCGCATCCTGAAAATTACAGAAGTTCTGCGGGAGTGACCCGCCGAATCGGTCGAGGTCACCGACGGCAATAAGCTGTTGACCATCAAACCGCCAGAGTTCACTCAATAGCCCTGCATCGGCTTGCGGTGGTCTTGCCGCAAGGTACATCGCCCCTGAAAAGTGCCCACGTCACGGAAGTCCAAAGCATCCGCGGCCAGGAACGTTACCTGGTTGGTACCATCGAACTTCCAGATCCCTCTGTCTCGTGCATCGACCGGCAGCGATTCCGCCCGATCAGTTCCAGCGAAAAATGCGCCGCAACATATGCGTGCGAATGACCCCGAGAACCGCGGTGCAATGCGGGTTCTCCCAGGACGAGGCGAGGTACTCCCGCAGGCGTTCGTGTGCCGTGTCTGCGCGGACAACCACCGCGTCCATGATCTCAGGGCCGACCACGGCCCCTTCCTCGTCAATGACCACCGCATGCGGAAAACTCAGCACCGCGCGCTCGTCACGCTCAAGTGCCGTCACGCATTCACAGATAAAGGTTGGTTCCAACACGTCGTCATGTGCCGCCCACTTGAAGAACTCGCCTCGTGCCAATCCGACAAGCCGGTTGTAGTTGGCAGCGGCGCCCAGGTTCGATTCGCTGCGCAGATACCGAATCCGCCTATCGGAAGCCACAAATGCGTGGCACAGTTCTGCGGTCCGGTCGGTGGATGCGTTGTCCGAGATGATCACCTCAAGATCAACGCCCGTTTGGGCAAGGACCGAGCGCAAGGCCTCTTCGAGATACCGTTCTCCATTGAATACCGGCACCCCGATCGTTATCTGAGGCATGGTCCTAGGCGCATGAACGTAGGAGTTGGATTCCCGGACGTGTTCCCGTGAACAGAAATGGCTACTTCACGAGCAACAACTTGCGCGACACTGCCGTCTCCCCTGCCGTGAGCCGACACACATACATGCCGCTTGGAAGGTTGGCCGCATTGAAGCTCACGGTATGGTATCCTGCCTGCTGTCGCTCGTCGACAAGGACAGCGACCTGCTCACCGACGAGATTGTACACTGTCAGGGCGACGTGAGTCTCCCCCGGTAGCGCATACCGGATCGACGTCGACGGATTGAATGGGTTGGGATAATTCTGCTCCAGTGCCACGACTGTCGGGATTGAGGCAGGCTCGTCACCGATTGCTGTGGCAAGATCAAATGTCAGCCCGGCCGTCCTGTCAATCCCCTGATCGTCATAGATCACCGTCGCATCAGTCTGCCAGCGGACCAGGGGGCTTCGACCCGGATCCAGGACGCTGAATCTGACCTTGCCGACCACGGTCGGGAGAAGAGACAGGAAAACTCCGCTGCCGTTACTGCCGATGAAGTCGATCTCGACAGAGCGCGCACCGGTCACCATGTAGCGGCTCGAGTACTGATCCGCATAGGCTGCCGGGAACTTGTTGTCATCCCAGTTTCCCTCCTCAATTTCCGATTCAAACTGGATTGCCTGCGGTTCATACGTGAAGACAAATGAAGCCATCCCGAGTTTCCAGCTCGTCGAACCCGTCTGCTTGATCGAAACGATCACGTCATACGTGCTGCCAACGAGGTTATCCGAGAGGGTGACGTCGCCCGTCTGAGCCTTCGCGTCCCCGATTGAGATCAGGGAGACGAGGGCGAGCCCGAACAGCACCGTCCATCGAGAAAACCGTGTTCGCATGTGTGCACTTCTCTTGGTTATGTGCGTCATGGTATCTGAGTCTCCCTGCCCGTATTCGTCCGGGCCAATGATTGGTCCTGCTGCATTCACTGTGCCGCTGAGATTGAGGTCGCCTGCACGATATCCCGTCAGGCCAAGCTGATTCTTGACGACCTGCCGGTCGGCAGCGTTCACGCGGATGTCCCCTGGGGAAGCATTGCCCGCGATCAGGGCATATCGTGTCGGCCCGCTCGTCGTCACCTGCTCCATCGGCTCGGGTCCGTATGCTTGTGCCAGAGCCAGTGAGAAGTCGTATACCGTGCTCGACGAAACGCTCAAACCCTGAGCCTCTGCCGACATCACGGGAAGATGATTGGCGTGACGCACGACGATATAGTAAGCCCCCTCCGTGACTTCGTACTCCACGAATGCCTTCGTTGTGTCCGCCATATCCCTGATGCTCCCATCCCGAAGCAGCCACGCAGGGGCGAACATTCTCGTGCTTGACCCCTCAGCGCTTGACGAATTTCGGATTTCGACGTTGATGCTGTCCACAGCGGCAGCCGGGATGATGCGGCCAGAATACCGCGTCGCAAGCGCTCCGCTTGTGCGAAGCGTATGCGCCATCAGCCCGGTGCCGGCATCGTATGGCCCCTGCAGGAGGACCTTGACCGCAGCCCGGACCCTTGGTGTCTGTGTGTTTCGGAAGTAGTCGAACAGGGCTGAGAATGCCGGTGGCGAGCTCCCGTAGTTCAGTGCGAACAGCCCGATCGTGGACACCTGCAGGGTGTGCGCGAACGAGACGGTCCGTGTCCAGCTTGTGCCGTTGGTCGACCACCACTGCGTCCACACATTGCGCTCCCGTCGCACGCGCATATAGAGTGGCGCTGTGCCTGACGGAGCGGCAATGACATTGGAGCGGCTCGATCCACTGTTGTTCACAATAACGCCAACAAACGCCCTCGTGTTTGTCCCGTCGGAGAAGAAGTCGAATCGGAGGTAATTGGCGAGGTCGGCCTGCACCAGGATTCCCGCGCCTTGCGTTGATGGCATCGGCGAATCGATCTTGACTTCAATTTCGAAGTCAGTGTCGTTGGCGGCCTGAATCACCCGAGGTGTGGTGTTCCCCCCCGAATATGCATCGTGGACTACCCCGGCTGGGACCCCGATCGACACCTGTGTCCCCGTCGTAGCCACGGACCCGTCACCTAGAGGGTCAACATACGTCCAGAGGCTGGCATTCAGAGTTGAACTATTGAACTCATCCGACGAAATCGAGGAAGAGCCCTTTGTCACGAAGAACCGGTCCGTTGTAGAACTCGCATTCCCGGAAGGATCCGTTGCGGTGATGCGGAAGTGGTACGTTGTGTTCTCGGTGAGCCCTGTGAGCAACACGCTTTGCCCGCTCGCCAGCGAATCCTTGGTGATTGTTGTCCCATATGAAGTTGTCAGACCATAGTCCACGCGGGCGAAGGCCTGTTCGCTTGTGGTCCATCGGATCTCAGCACTTGTTCGTCCGTCATTTGTGCTGATCTCGGAAATGACCGGGGGAACAAGATCCCCGGAAATGCCTGTGACGATCACGGGACCAAACGTGGCCCGGACGTGGTGAGCAAGCAAGAGAATGGACCCGTCTGACGGCCCAGTGGATGGGGCCAGGTACGTCAGGTCATATGACGTCGGCTCTTGCGTTCCGACGGCCCAAACCTTGAAGTTGTAGAGGTTGCCGGTTGGTGTTGTTTCGCACCGCATCTTGTAATAGTATGGGGTTCCGAGCTGGATCCGTTTTCCGCTGACGTCTTGGACGAAGGGGGAGATCTCGAACCTTCCTCGCGGTTTTACGAACTTGAACCAGCCTGCCGCACCGAATGGATTCCATCCTTGCTTCGGCTGCCACCCCGCTACCGGATCATCTGTGTGTCCTCTCCAGCGCATGAAGATGCCGACGGCAGGGTTGTTGCTGGGGGGATTGTACCCGGTGGAATCAACTTCGTGAACGGTGATGGACACCGTCGCCTCATAGTTGGTCCACGTTGTATCTCCGATCGCTACAAGCCTGTCGTACCCTACATCAGCCGTCAGGAGGCCATTGCCGTCCACTGTCCAGCTCCCATCCACCACCTGGGCGGAGTCCGAGAGCGAGGATGGACCAGCCCACGCAACGCGAGCAGGGATCGGCCAGGTGCGGCCAGTGTGATAGCGGACTATGACCGTATCTCGTGACTCGTTGAGGAGGCTATCAGTTGCCGTGATGACCACACGGTTGCTGTCCGGCAGGGGACTCAATTGAGTCCATGAGATATCAACGTTGAAGTCTCCTTTGTGCGCAAGCCGCCGCGTGTCAGGGCCAACCGTCAGATTGACCTGTGGCCCGCCGTTGAGGGTGTATTTCAGTGACTTTATCCCGTCCGGATCGGAGACGTTACCTAGGATATTGGCCCACCGCTGTGGGACACCGACCTGTCGAAACGTCAGCCGCTTTCCGTACCACAACGTAATCACCGGCGCTGACGCAGTGGCTGATGGTGAACTCAGAGCTTACCGTCGGCGTGAGGCCCGGCCCGGACGCTGCCAGACGCTTGGTCCCCGACAGATTGACTTTCAGATCATCGAACGTTGCAAGGCCCGCAGAGTTGGTGCTCCGCATGAGAGATCTGCGCAGCACGCCCGTCCCGCTCGAGAGCGACATG